>JAZQTG010000072.1:0-3937 GCA_045630515.1 Acutalibacteraceae bacterium | reverse complement strand
AGAATGTCAAGTATAAGTTTCAAAATCTTAAATAATTTTTTTTCTTGACGATAATTAGAGTATGAGTTTATTATCTTGTTTCGGTGGCTTGAGGGGAAGGACTGTTTATGACTGAATACCAGCAGAAGCAGTTAAGAAAGTCTATTTACATTCCGCTCTGTTGTCGCGGAGAAATCACCAACTTACAGGCAGCTCAAAAAATCGGCATAGCACCTCGCAATGTTCTAAAATTAAAAAACCGTTACAAGCAAATTGGAGATCTCGCTTTTAAGCGACCTACCCACCCAGGATATAATATAAAGTATGATGAGCAGTTTGTAAAACATTTAATTTATCTTTATCACAAGTTTTATGAGGGCGCACCCTTTGCGGCCTTCTGGCGCGGTTTGAGGGATATTGAAAATATATCTATCCCTTTGCCGTCACTTCGTTACATTCTGAAAAAAAACGGAGTGAAGAGCGGGAAGGAATATGCACCTAAAAAGAAAGTCAAACATGAAAGCAGAAAAGAGCGAAGGTGTACCGGTGAGCTTGTACAGCTCGACGCTTCAAAACATGACTGGTTTATTAACGGCACTTACACCAATTTACACGGCGCCATTGATGACGCAAGGCATATAGTAACCGGCCTTTATTTCTGTGATAACGAGTGCCGCCTTGGTTACAATGAAGTATTGAGGCAGACTTTTGAAAACTACGGAATTATGGAAGCGGTATACATAGACCGCCATTCTTCTTTTGTCGGCACTCCGCGCCATAAAACACTAGAAGAGCGTCTCCAGTACGAGAAGGCAAGCCAGACACACTTTAACGACCTATGCAATAAATTAAACATTGAAGTTATTCTCGCCTTGAGTGCAGAAGGTAAAGGCCGTATAGAAAGATTATGGGGTACGTTACAAGACAATCTCCCGTACATCTTTCGGCGCCTTGGCATTGCAGACAATCAAAGCGCGAATGAGTTTTTAAAGACCTGGCTTCCGCGTTTTAATTCTGAGTTTGCTGTCAAAGCTGCAAGCCCTATATCACGCTGGAAGAAGTTACCGCCACGCTTTAACCTTGACTATCACCTCTCTATCAAGGTTCAGAAAAAGACAGACCAGTACGGAGTCTTTGTTTTCCACGATCATTATTTTGAACTTCACGCACCGCGTAAATGCTGTGTACGTTTTACCCTCTGTCTTTCTGAGTCCTTCGGGCTTAAGGCTTTTGTAAACGGTGTCTTTTATCCGGTCTCTCTGTGTGATACTCTCTCCGGTTCTATCTCAAGTTATTCCATGCCAATGGTGGAGCAGGATTTAATCGCGCGTTATATGCTCAATGACTTGCACTCACAAGTAGTATGAAAATATTTGTATGTTTTGGAAGTAGTAAGAAAATAGGTGTGAAGGCATATAATATATATTATATATATTTATATTATATTTATATTTCTTATTCTTATTTGTATTTCTATTTCTATTTCTTATTCTATTTCTATTTGCTTAAAAGGAGGGTTAAAAGGGGGCTTTTTAGGGTTTTAATGCCTTTCTAAAATTGTACAAATCTCTATTTTTTGTTATTACATTTCCCCGTGGAAAGTGTAAATTTTGATTTTCCACAGGCATTTTTTAGGGGTTTTAATCAGGTTTTTATCATGGTGTAAAGTGTAAATTTTGGATTTTTTGGATTTATTTTTCCACCTAAAATATGACTTTTTGTCGATAATTTAAGTATGAAAATTGAAATTGAAGTAACACCAGAAGAAGAAAAACTCATAAAAAGACTTGCTAAAAATTGTGGTTTAAGTGTGGCGCGGTTTGTTCTTACTGCAATAAATTATTTTTATGAGAGGGAATTAAAACACTAATAATTTGAGACTTTCTGAAACCCTCCTACAGTCTTCCGCCCCTTGTCCTCCCAATAGCAAGGGGCATTTTTTTTATTTTAGCCTTGCATTAAATGCTTCATACTTTGCTTTCTGTTCGTCTACGCTAACTTTATAATCTACAATCAGTTTGTAATACCAGAAGGGCATAACTACATATTCTATTTCAGTTACATTGTCTGACACTCTTTTATAGTTCTGGTCTAGTGGTAATACGTTGCCGTTTGGCGCGGGATAGTTAGGGAAATATAACTCAGGTGTTGCGTAGATTGTTTTATATTCTGTTTTAATTTCGTTACTTTTGCAGCAGCTCATTACAAGCATTAAAATTATCAAGAGTGTTGCCGTTGTGAGCCTTTTCTTTAAGTTCTTCATTTTCCTTTTTCAACTCCTTTTCTGCTTTTTCTCCGGCCTTGAGCGCGTCAAGGTTTGTGTTTAAGTTTTCGTTTTTTTCTTCTTCGGCTTTCCGTTCTTCTTTTGCCTGTTTGAACAGTACAAAGAAAATGGCAGAGAAAGCCGCGCCAAGTCCGGCAAGAGCTGCAAGTATTTTTTTAAGCATCTTTCTTTACTCCAAACTTTTTTAAAAATGCTTCATAACAGAAAGTTGAAGCACCCATGATAACAAACAAGTAGAAAGGCATCTCTCTCCACTCGATAAACTTTGCAAGCGCAAGAGTCAAAGAAGCTACAACACACCAGATTAATGAAAGATAGATTTTCTTATGATTAAAGAATTTAATCTGTCTGTTCCAGGTTTCTTCAAGATACTCTTCAACTACTGTTAAAAATAAACTTGATCCGTAAACAAGCATAATTACGGCAATAACCGCAACGATAACAGGAATAGGAATGTATTCCTTTACAGTCTGTAAAATGCTGATAAAATCCATTTATATTACCTCGCTAATTTAATAACCCTTGTATTGTCTTTTGTGTCCGGTTTTCCCTTGGTAACGCATTGAGAATTGATTAAGGAATTGAAAACGATTTTACCACCGTCTACTACTACCCAGTGTCCTTTTCCGTTGTAAACATAACGCACCGGATAACACTTAACTTTTTTCATGTCGTTAAACTGTTCCTTGGTTACCTCGTAGCGCTTGCCTGTAACGTATTCAAGAAAACGAGCTGCGTTTAATACAGTGCATTCATTATCAAGAATGCCTTTGTTCATACAGTCAGAAAGAATGCGGATGTATTCAAGCGCATTGTCTCTGATACCTACGCAATACAGATAACACATAGCAAGACAGCCATATTTTCCTATAGCGTCAATATTCTTGCTAACTTCGCTTGCGAATGTCTGGGGATAAATCATTTAAGCTCCTAATTTAAGAAAGGATATTACAAGGCCTACACCTTCGCCGATAATGGCAATCAATAGGCCTATAAGTTTTGATTGATATTTTTTTTCAGTCTCGCTAATAGCAAGTTTTATTTTCATGTCTACATTTTCATTAATTTTGTTCGCTATCGTGTCCGGTAGTGTTTTGAGATTATCTTTAATTTCGTTGATGCTGCTCTCCATAGTTGTAATACGCGCTTCTACCATTTCGTTTGTCATAACGAACCCCCAGAGTCTTAATTTTTACTCTCTGAAATTATTAGTATGTTTTTACATACCAGATAGTATGTCCTGTCTCTTCACTCTGCTTTAAATGCTGTACAACGTTTACACACTCCGGGCACTCTCTAAGACAGAGTTTAAGCATTTTGTATTTATGACTTATTCCCTCAATGCGTAGATACTGTATTTGATGCTCTACGCAGAAGGCGCGGAAGGTAACGAATGTTTTTGTTATGGGAGTTTTGTTTTCTTCAATGCGTTTACAAACTACGTTATTAAAATCGTTTCTTCTCTGGATAAGGAATGCAACACCGTCTATAACAGTACAGAGGTCTCCTTCCTCTGCGTCTGCCTGTGTTTCTGTATCTTTTGTTATTGCGTTCCATTCCTCAATCTTCATTGTACTTCACCATTAAGTCTAAAATGTTTCTAAGGCGGTCTATAATAAAAGGGTCTTTTTTGTAGTAGCGGTATAGAAAGTGTACGCAGTCGTGTGTATCTGA
>JAZQTG010000071.1:0-54689 GCA_045630515.1 Acutalibacteraceae bacterium | reverse complement strand
GGTAACAATAGGCTATAAGGGTGAACTTGCTCCTGTTTTAGAAGATAATGTTTCGGTTACTTGCGGTGCAAAAGTACTTGGCGGTATAACTATGGGCAAGAATAGTTTAGCTGCCGCAGGCGCGGTTGTTTTAAAAGACGTACCAATGAACGCAATAGTTGGCGGTGTGCCTGCAAAAGTAATCTCGTATAAGGATGAAAATAATCTGGATTTTCAGGGTTGATTATTTTAAATAAGAAAATTATGGTGTTCTCTTGACATTTTCCCCTGCCGCTTGCTCTACCATACTAAACTTTTTAGAGGATACCAATACAAGTCCTAAAGATTACGATAAAATTTTTACAGGGGATCTGGGTTTTGTGGGTTCACAGTTAATGTATAAACTTATGGCACAAAACGGTGTTGATATTGAAAAGAAGCATGAGGACTGCGGAAAATTAATGTTTTACAGAAAAGAGCAAGACGTTCATTCAGGCGCAAGCGGTTGTGGTTGTGTTGGGTCTACTTTGGCAGGATATATTGTAAAAAATATGCTAGACGGAAAACTCAAAAGGGTTGTGGTTTGTGGTACGGGTGCGCTGCTTTCAACCGTTTCAACTTCTCAGGGCGAGTCAATACCAAGTATTGCACATGCGGTAGAATTAAGAGCCTTATAAAAGATATCCTGTGGCAAAATATCCAATACCGATAATCAAAAAACTAAGAAGTGTAAGGCATAACGCTTTTAAAAAAACATTGTAATTCAAAACAAAAACCTCCCTATGTGCTTAAAATTATTTTTGCACAAAATAGGGAGGCTTATTCTTTTTTTGAGTTATAGCAGTACGCTTAGTCCATATATTGCTGCAAGGTGTAAGGGGTAAAAGAAATAGAATGCATACTTAAATTTTTTGCTACCGCGCTTGCCGTTATAAAGGGCAACCAACGGTATTGCTAACAATGAGTACCAAATATAATAAAGGCTTTGTTGCATCAATATACAATATACAACTAAGCCTACCGAGAACGCGGCTAGTTTCTTGGTTTTCTCTTTGCAAAGAATTGGTATAAAACAAAGCAAAATACCTGCAATAGAGTAATCAAGAGTTATGCTAATTCCAAATATTTCGGCAGAATTATTAAGTGCCAAAGCAAGTATGGTTACAAATAGCAGATAACCCAAGAATAATATTAGCGAGCCTTTTTTACCACTTTCAATCCTTAAATAAAAACAACAAAGCGGAATGGAAAGCGCAAGTGTAAATAACACGTTTAGTTCAATGCACAAAAGTCCTACGCTCAAATAAGTTTGTACGAGGTATACCGCTTCGCACAGAATTGCCAAAAGCATAAGGCTAAAGAAGTAACGCCATTTGTTTTTTGTGTGCCGACACCCCTCGCTAATAAAGAAGGCAAAAATAGGCATTGCCAACCGCCCTATGTAACGAAGTATGGTTATATTGGGAAAAATAAGAAACCCCAAATGGTCAATAAACATAGAGATACATGCAATAAGTTTTAAGCGGTTGCCGTTCACTAAAAATCCCCCTTCCTTGCAAATGGATTGTAGCATATAAAGGTAAATATGTCAATAAAAGTGAAAGCCCATCTCAAAAGAGATGAGCTTGATTTTTAATGATGATTAATGGTTATCGTAACCGCATTTTGTATCGCAACCGTTTTGGTGGGTTGGGAAGAAATCATCGGTGGGGAACTGTATTTTTGAGAAAACATCGCAAGGTCGGTCGCAGGAGTCTTCGCATTGTTTTTCGGGAATGCAGAAGTCGTAAACCGGCACAAGCATTTGCACGTTGCGGATAAGTTGAACTATTGAGAATAGACCAAGTGTTACAAAAACGGTAGGTGTACCAAGTTCGCAACACATATTTACAGTACCGCCTAACGCTTCGCATAGGCACTTAGGCACGCAACAGTGGTTTTCACAGCAACTTCTAAGTTCGCATATTCTTGCAGATAGGGCAATAGGGTCAACCGTTTGCACTATGCAACGAGGCATATTTGAAGTGGGGTAGTATTGAGGGTCGCGTCCGTCTTCTATGGTAGTTGCATTTGAGAATATTCGTACATTGCCTTCGCTTCCGTAAAGGATAACCTTCTTTTCGTAATAGCAAAAGCCTTTTACACAGGTTGGTTTTACATTATGTGCTGTAAATACTTCAAATTCAACAAGGAAGAAGAAGTTAAGGCTGCAGGAATAATACCCGCGATTAAAGGTTACAGGTTCAACATCTATATAAACATTAAACACTTCCGCTTTTTTTGCCCTTATGTTGAGCGCGTTTTCTATAATGCATTGACCTTCGCTTGTAAAGTAGCACCTTAGGTCTTCAAGGCAATCTCTGTCGCAACAACTGTCAAAAACTCTGCCGGCGTCAATACAAACCGCTTCTTTAAAGTTGTCGCAAGGGGTTCCACAATTATTATTTGTATCAGACATTAGTATCCTCCTATTCTTAATTTTTTGCGCTTTAATAGGTTTGAAGAAAATGCCGAATAGGGTACAAGAAGGCGCCAATCGGCTTTTGTTACTTCATTGCTATTATATTCTTATGGCTTTATATTTGTTACTCATTAAAGCGGTATTGCTTTATTTATAATTTTGTGGTACAATTTCTAACTGTGTTATAGCAGTATTTTAAAAAATTACCAAAAAAAGAGGTATTAATATGAAAAATATAATGGCGAGTATGGTAAAGGTGTTTTTTGCAAGCGTATTGGCCTTTGCATTAACCGTTACGGCTTTTGCAGGCGGAAGTAAAAATGGAGAGTCTGTAGACTTTGGTATTCCAAAAACTTATAAACTTTCAAAAACAACATACATCTATAACGGAGAGGCTAAGGTTCCTAAAGTTACAGTAAAAAACACTAAAGGCAAGGTTATTGATTCAAAGCACTATAAAGTTACCTATAAAAGCAATTTAAAGCCAGGAAAGGCTAAAGTGAAAATTACCTTTAAATCAGCTAAAACCACTAAAGAGTTGGGCTTTAATATAGTACCAAAAACCGCATCTAAACCAACCGTAAAGAGTGTTAAGCGTAATCAGTTTACCGTAACGGTTAAAGAAGATAAAACAGTTTCAGGTTACGAAATTTGCTATAGCACTTCTAAAAAATTCAAGAAAAGCACCACCGTTACGCTTGGAGTGAAAACCGATGTTCGCAAAACTATTACAGAGGTTAAGAATGATAAAACCTATTATGTAAGGGTACGCGGTTATAAGTATTCTGGCGGTGAAAAACTTTTCGGCAAATGGAGTGGTACTGCAAAGGTTAAGGTTTCTTCTTCGTCGGCACACGCGTTGTTGCCAGATGAAATGATGGAAAGTTATGTTGCAAAATCTGTAACATATTTAGGCTATAAAACCGAAAAGCAGAAAAAACTGGGCTCATATTTACAAGACTACGGTTGCGGTCCTCGTACGCCGGTGTCGGTTCGTTCTAATATAAGGTACGGCGGCGGTCCAAGCGGTCTTGAAACGGTTAAAAGTTCTAAAACAGTTTCGGGCAAAGCGCCTAACGTTAAAAAGTTTGAGCAACAGGGTATGTGTTGTGCAAGTTATGTTACATACTATTACCTAAACTATTTACCAAACATAGTTGGTATTGATACAGATTATATTAGAAAAGCAATTAAGAAAAGCGGCGTTGGCTCGCAGTCATGTGCTTCTTGGGAATGGGCGGCAAAATACTTGGTAAAGCAGGGCAAAGCCAAGGTTGTAGACCGTAGTAATCGCTCGCTTTCGGGTGCTACATTAAGTAAATTGCAAATAGGTGACCTGATAACCTTTAGCGTGCCAAACCAAGGTGTATCTTGTGGTCATGTTGCAGTTTATGCAGGTACCAATAACGAGGGTGATCATTTTGTTGCCCACGTTGGTAGTGACGAGGGTCCTGTTTTCCAGACACTAGAACGTTTTGAAAACGTTGTGCATGCATATGACGGTTGTGCATATAGCGTGGTTTATCGTTTTGATTTGCCAAAATCCGAGTACGATTATGATGTAACTTTAAAAACAAAAAAGGTTAAGTATAATGGCAAGGCGCAAAAACCTAAGGTTGTGGCACTAGATGCAACAGGTAAGGTTATTGACCCTAAAAATTATACAGTGCATTATTTCAACAACAAAGATGTTGGAAAAGCAAGAGCTAGGGTTATTTTTAAAGGAAAGTATAAAGGCACCAAGAACCTGTATTTTAATATAGTTAAATAAGCTAAAGTCCGCGTTTTAAAAACGTGGACTTTTTATTTAACTTGTTTTGACAAACAGAGTGATATGTGATAAAATATCTGCATAGATTAAAAGGATATTATAAAAAGAGAAAAGGGGCAAGCAAAGTGGATTTTATAGAACTAATAAAGGCAATATTTTATGGCATTGTTGAGGGTATTACCGAGTGGTTACCCGTTAGCAGTACAGGGCATCTAATCTTATTTGAAAGGTTTTGGAATTTTAATTCGGTACCTGAGTTTATAGAGATGTACCGCGTGGTAATTCAGTTAGGCGCAATAGCGTCGGTTGTGGTGCTTTTCTTTAAAAACATATGGCCATTCGGCTTAAAGTCAAAAGGCGTTTCGGGTAAAGACAAACCGCTTATTTTCGGCTTAACTTTAAAGTGGGATATATTTATGTTGTGGCTAAAAATCGCGGTTGCTTGTCTACCTGCAGTAGTGTATGCATTCTTGTTTGATGATGCGGTTAGCGAATTTTTAGGTACATACATTGGTGCAACCCAAATTCCGTATGAATTTTTAGTTGTTGTGCTTATGCTAATAATTGTGGGCATACTTTTCATAATAATAGAAAACAAAAACAAAAACCGCCTATTTAAAACCGAGTCGGTTTTGGATATAACCTTCCGCGATGCATTTTTAATTGGTCTATTTCAGTTAGTAGCGGCAATGTTACCTGGCACTTCTCGTTCGGGCGCAACCATTTTAGGCGCTTTGCTTTTGGGTGTTACTCGTGCCGCCGCGGCAGAGTTCACCTTTTACCTTGCAATACCTGTTATGTTTGGTGCAAGCCTTTGGAAAGGTTATAAGTTTTTTGAAACAGGCCTTACGGTATCTTCAACCGAGTGGGCGGTGTTGGCGGTTGGCCTTATAGTTGCTTTTGTGGTGTCAATCTTTGCAATACGCTTTTTAATGAACTTTGTTAAAAAGCACGATTTTAAGGTGTTTGGTTGGTATCGTATAGCATTGGGCGCGTTGCTTTTGGTATATTTTATTTTTAATGTAATCTAATTTTAAATCTTAACGAAAAGAGGTGATTTTATGGGTGCTTTAGAGTTGATTTATTTCGGTATAATACGCTTTATACTGCCCGTAATTTCACTTCTTATTCTTTTTATTTCTGCCAAAACAGTTTTGCATAACTTAAAGCGCAAAACTCTGGCAAAGTTCGCTATTGAAAGTTATGCCGATGTTGTTGAAATTAAAAGCACGGAATGCATAATAGGTAGCGGAATAATGTGTGATGTAAGGGTTAAAAGGGGTGGAATTAAAAAGCAACATGCCCTTTTGATTTTAACCGATTATGGTTTTAAAATAACCCCCATGGCACCCGAAAACAAACTGTATGTTAATGGGTATTTGGTAGAGGACGAAGCATATTTACAATCAGGGGACAAGCTGCGGATTGGCAACACTATTTTGCAAATTGCAATAAACCCTGCTATTAATCCGAAGGCTAAGGCTAAAAGCGATAAAGCAGCAAAAAACGGCAGACTATGTTCGGCCACTCTTTTGACCGTTTTTCAGTTCCTTTGCGGAATTGCTTATTTTTTGCACGATGTTTCAAACTTTAAATCGGTAGCAATAACCTTTGGCGGAATAATACTTGCCGAGTGGTTATATATGCTTATACGTGGTTTCAAAACAAACCTAGGCGTAGAAATTTCGGCATTCTTTCTTACCACCGTTGGTTTTTGTATTTGCGCTAGCGCGACACCTGAAATGCTACTCAAAAAATTCCTGCTGTTTGTTGCAGGATTTGTTATGTATATTCTGCTTTTGCTAATTTTAAGTAATTTGGAATTAGTAGAAAAACTAATTATACCCGTAGGCGTTTTTGCTTTGATTTTATTGTTGGTTAATTTAGCGATAGGAACAAGTTTAAACGGTGCACGTAACTGGATAATTATTGGTGGAGTTTCCTTTCAACCGTCAGAGTTCGTTAAGGTTGCTTTCACCTTTGTAAGTGCATGCTCGCTTGATAAAATGATTAAAACCAAAAATCTAATCTACTTCTTAGCATTTAGCGGTATATGTTTGTTATCACTTGCAGTAATGCGCGATTTTGGTACGGCTGCGGTATATTTTGCAACCTTGCTTGTGATTTTAAGTTTAAGGCTTTGCGACGTTAAAATTATAGCGGCGTTAGGCGGTGGCGCGGTATTGGCGTTCGGTGTGCTAATAAAGGTAATGCCATATATTTCGGCTCGTTTTGCTACCTATAGGCACGCTTGGGAGTATGCAAATTCGGGCGGTTACCAACAAACCAGAACCATGATGTCTATAGCATCCGGAGGTCTTTTTGGACTTGGCGCCGGAAACGGTACATTAAAATACGTATCCGCGGCAGATACCGATTTGGTTTTTGGTATGGTAGCGGAAGAATTTGGACTTATTGTAGCACTTGTGGTGGCACTGATACCGATAGTTTATTTGGTGTATGCGGCGGTATCAATACCTCGTACACGCTCTATATATTACGGTGTAACTGCAGCTTCAGCCGCAACTATTTTTATAATACAGACTGCGCTTAATATTTTTGGCTCTGTAGACCTATTGCCGCTAACAGGTGTAACTGTGCCTTTTGTAAGCAATGGCGGTTCGTCTTTGCTTGCAAGTTGGCTTCTGCTTGCCTTTATTAAAACCGCAGGAAGTAGATTTATCACTTTGGAAAAGAAGGGGGCGGCTTAAATGAAAAGACTCTCTTTAAGAACCATAGTGCTATTGTTAATATCTTCGCTGTTTATTTTAGGACTTTCGTTGTTTGTTGCTTTTTATTTTACAAATGCAGATAATTGGGCTATGTATACAGGCAACGGTCATCTTTATTACGAGGGGCAGTTTATTGGCGGAGGCAAAATCACCGATATAAACGGTATAGTGTTAGCAGAAACTAAGGATAATAAAAGGGTGTGGAACGGGTCAGAGCAAATCCGCAAAGCCACATTGCACGCCGTAGGCGATGCCGAAGGTTTTATTAGCACAGGTGCACATACCGCTTTCAGAAAGCATCTTTCGGGGTATAATTCTATAACAGGTTTGTTTTCAATAAACGGCAAATATAATGACCTAAGGCTTACTATTGATGCAAATGTTTGTGCATCGGCACTTTCTGCTTTGGGTAAATATAAAGGCGTGGTAGGTCTTTACAATTATAAAACAGGCGAAGTGCTTTGTATGGTAAGCAATCCTACCTACGATATCGGTAATGATACAGAGGTAGAAAAGGCGAAAAACGGCGATTATGAGGGCGTGTTCATAAATAGGTTTTTATCGGCAAGTTATGCCCCAGGTTCAACCTTTAAAATTATTACTGCCGCCGCCGCTATTGATACCTTTTCCGACGCTTACGAAAGAACATACACCTGCCATGGCGGTTGTATGATTGATGGGGAAGAGGTTAAGTGCACAGGATATCATAACGAAATATCTTTAGAAGAGGCTTTTGCGGTTAGTTGCAATAGTTATTTCTCGCAACTATCGGTTGACCTTGGCAAGAAAACATTAACGCGATATGCCGAAAAGTTTGGGTTTAATAAGGAATATAACTTAGATGGTATTGAGGCTAAGAAAAGCAGTTTTAGTGTAGAGGATGCAAGAACCATTGAACTTGGTTGGGCAGGCATAGGTCAGTATAACGATATGCAAAATCCATTACAGTATCTAACCAGTGTGGGTGCTGTAGCCAATGGTGGCACACCGATTAAGCCCTACGTAATATCACGTGTAAAAAACTCGCTAGGCTTAACTGTAAAGTCGGGTTCGGCTTCACGTGGCAGAACGGTTGTATCAAGAGGCACCGCCGAAAAACTTTCAGAGCTTATGCGCGGCGCAGTTAAAATAACCTATGGCGATTCTTTCTTTGGCGGACTTACAGTGTGCGGTAAAACCGGTACTGCAGAGGTAGATGGTAAAATTCCACACGCCGAGTTTGTGGGTTTCTGCCAAGATAAAGAGTATCCCTTTGCGTTTATTGTAGTTGTAGAGGAGGGCGGTAGCGGTAACTATATAGCAAAATCAATTGCTAATTCGGTACTGCAAGCCGCAAAACAAAGTTACGGCAAAAAATAAGAATAATCCCCCAAGCCTTAGTTAGAATAAAGGTAAGGGGGATTTTTTATGAAACAAATATCAAAACAAGATTATGCAACTATGGTTAAAGAGGTTTCGCCGCCTTCGCCAAAACTTAAAAACTGCCTTTGGGCATTCTTTGTGGGTGGCGGAATTTGTGCATTCGGTCAGGTGCTTTTTCACATATTCAGTTACTTTGGTATAAAGCCCGATTTGTGCTATACATTGGTGGCTATAACAATAATAGTTTTAACCGCTATATTAACGGGCTTAGGACTCTTTGATAAAATAGCCAAGCGCGCAGGCGCAGGTACATTAGTTCCTGTTTCAGGTTTTGCAAATGCGGTAGTATCACCCGCAATAGAGTTTAAAAGCGAGGGAATAGTGTTAGGACTTTCGGCAAAACTATTTTCCATCGCAGGCCCTGTAATCCTTTTCGGCATAACTGCAAGTGTTATTTATGGTATTATTTATTGGCTAACCGCATTGTTCTAAAATTCCTATTTATTATTTATCATTATTTTTCCTCGCGTACCGATACGAGACATTAAAGAAAAAAGGCTTGACCAAATTGGTCAAGCCTTTTGTAATTTTTATTTGTTTGAGTATAACTTTGCAAGACCGCCCTCAGAGGTTTCGCGATAAAGGTGCGATAAATCCTTACCGGTTTGATACATTGTTTCAACAACCACATCAAAGGATACCTTACGGCTTCCGTAAAGGAAGTTTGCAAGACTTAAAGCATTTATGGCGCGCATAGCAGCTACAGCATTTCGTTCTATACAAGGAATTTGAACCAGACCGCAAACGGGGTCACATGTAAGACCTAAATGATGTTCCATTGCTACTTCTGACGCATATTCTATTTGGTCTATGCCCATTCCAAAAAGTTCACAAAGCGCAGCGGCAGCCATGCTACAGGCGGTACCTATCTCAGCTTGGCAACCACATTCTGCACCACTTATAGAAGCATTTGTACTGACAATATTTCCAATCAATCCTGCAACAGCAAGTGCACGAACGATATCATCATCAGAAAAGTTGTTCTTGTCTTGCATATATTTAAGTACGGCAGGAACAACGCCGCAAGAACCACAAGTAGGTGCGGTAACAATAATACCGCAATCAGCATTTTGTTCACTTACCGCGAATGCATAAGAGCAAACTAAACGATTTTCTCTGGTTTGAGGGCTTTCGTCAATGTGCTTTTGATTATAAAGAAACTGTGCTTTTCTTTCCACAGAAAGACCGCCAGGTAATATGCCTGTTTTGCTTAAACCCTCGTTAATCGCATTTTGCATTGTTTTCCAAACGGTAAGCAAAAAGGGCTTAATATCATCTTTTTCTTGTTCAAAAACATAATCAGAAATACGAATGTTTTTAGATTTACAATATTCTGCAATTTCGCTAAATTTCTTTTCTTTATATGTTTCTTCCGGAACAAGTGATTCGTTTCCGTCTTCACGAACTTCACCACCGCCTATGCTGTAATAACGCTTTGTGCCGAGCTCGGTATTGTTTTTGTAGGCAACGAAATCAATAGTATTTGGGTGTTTGATATCCTGAGTTTTGGTGTTAAATATTATTTCGGTTTTAATGGATTTAAGCGTTTCTGTTATTGCGCGGTCGGTTCCGTGTCCTTTGCCTGTTTTAGCTAGAGAACCATAAAGTATAACCTTAATAAAATCCGATTCTGGAAAGTTTTGTGAAAAATTCAATGCAGCAAAAGATGGGCCCATTGTGTGTGAACTTGAAGGACCATAACCTATTTTATAAAGATTTTTAATTGATTTCATAATATTGCTCCAAGTAGTTTTTTGCAATTATAACATAATGCTTAAAAAAAGTAAATAATCTTTGCATACTAAGTTGACACAAGCAGAAGGCATAGTGCTAGGTCTTTCGGCAAACTTTTTTCAACTGCAGGTGCCGTGATTCTTTTCGGCATAACCGCAAGTCTTTTTGCCTATTCTTTTGGAACGATAGCACCGATGGCTTCTAATTTGTTGCACAGTTCTTGGTAATCTACGTCTGTAACGTCAATGTTTCTCAGGGCGGATATTGCGGCGGCGCATCCTACCGCTTGTCCTGTCGCCATACAGGGTGCTTCAACGCGCAATCCACTATTAGCCAAGGTGTCAGACGACATACATCTGCCTGCGGCAAGTAAACGCTTAGAACCTTTTGGTATTAATGCGCTATAAGGAATTTTTGAAACAACGTTCTCCTTATGGAACTTTTGCTCTATACCGTCCATAACGTGCAGATCAATGGGGTAAAAGGCGTAGCAAACAGAGTCGCTATAAGTTTTTCCGTTTATGTAATCCTCAGCGGTTATAACACTTTCACCTAAAATGCGGTTGGTTTCTCTAACCCCTGTTTCTTCGGGCGCGAAACTAACATATAAGTCCTCTAATCCTTTTATACTTTTATAGAAATTAACAACCTTTAAAACGTCGTAACGAGCATTCATTTCAAGTCTTGTTTTAGAAACCGAGTCGTCGGCGTTATCGCAAAGGGTGTGTATGTTTATAAAGTGGTTTTTAAGGTGGTTGTAAAGCGCATTTGGAACTATGTGTGAGGGGAGGTCGGCTTTTTCGTAAGCCTCCCTAATATCGTCTATGGTAAGTTCGTCAATGTTATAACCATCAATGCGGTTGTTAAGGGTGGCAGGTTGTAGAGTTTCGCTTTTTTGCAAAGGGTATCCCATAATCTCTGTAAGATTAGCATCACCCGTAGCATCAATGGCAACCTTTGCATCAATGGTATATAAACCTTTCTTGCCGGTAGCAATAAGGCGTATGCCCGTATCGGTGTTTTCGGCGTGTGAAATCATAGAATTACAGATAATCTTGACCCCTGCTTCCTCGCACATTTTAAACAAAACGGTTGTATATACAAAGCGGTTTAGCGAAATTTGTTCTTCCCAATGATGCTCAGGTTTAAATGAAATTTCGGGTAAACGTCCACCGCCTAGCTCTACGGTTTTGAGTATAGAGTCCCAACACGGCCCACCGATAATCTGCTTACCCCAAGCAAAAAACAAACCCGGAAAGCATATGTTAGCCACCGTCATAGTACCGCCTAAGACTCCGTTTTTTTCAATAAGCACCGTGTCGGCACCGGTTTTTGCAGCGGCTATTGCAGCAAAAACTCCTGCAGTACCGCCACCTACAACGGCTACATCGGCAGAAAGATTGTTTTTAATTTTAAGGGTAATATCCATAAAATCACTCCTGTATATTGACAAGGTTGAGTTTTGAGTTATACTATAATTATATTATATTAAACAATGCACCCACAAGTCAATGCAATATAATAAATTTTATTTATAAAAAATTAAACGGAGGACTTTATGCAGGGCGAAATTATTTTTAGAGATAAATTTTATTTGCCTAATGGTTTCCACCCAAAAGATAGTTTAATAATTGTTTTAGATGGCAGTTTTGAATGTACTATAGATAACAAAAAACATATTGCCACAAAGAATGATGTATTTGTATTCAACAAAAATGCACCATTTAATAGAAAGGTAATATCACCCATTACCTGTGTTTATTTGCAGTTTGATAGTTTTCCAAAAGCTTTGCCAAACGGAGTTATGAATATATATGATTCTGCGCGTATACAAGGCACGATAGTTTATTTAAAAAAAGCAATATTAGATGGCGATATAGACAAAATCAATCACTTTGCCGATGACATTTTTATTATGTATAAAAACAACCCTGCTAAGCAGGGCGATGATGACGCAGTTGTGAAGCAGTGCATAGAATATTTTTATAGTAATTATGCTGAACCTATTAACTTGGATATACTTTCTAAAAAATTTAATATGTCTAAGCAATGGCTTATTTCAAAATTTAAATGCACAGTTAACAAAACCCCTATAGATTATCTTAACTATCTGCGTTTTCAACACGCAAAAGAGCTTTTAATTAATACAAAGTTATCATGTAATGAAATAGCGATAAAGTGCGGTTATGATAACGCCTATTATTTTAGCAATTTTTTCAAAAAGAATGCAGGGATGTCACCCATAAAATACCGAAAAAATAATATACTTTAATTAAAGCCACCCAAAATATCGGGTGGCCTTTATGTTATTCATCAAGTTTAAGCACTGCCATAAACGCCTCTTGCGGCACCTCAACACTACCTAACTGGCGCATACGTTTTTTACCTTCTTTTTGTTTTTCAAGAAGTTTTTTCTTACGTGTTATGTCACCGCCGTAGCATTTTGCAAGAACATCTTTTCGCATAGCCTTTACGGTTTCGCGCGCGATAACTTTTCCGCCAATTGCTACTTGAACAGGAACTTCAAATAACTGCCTTGGGATAAACTCTTTAAGTTTTTCGGCAATTCTTCTTGCTCTTGCATAAGCGTTATCGGAATGAACTATAAAGGAGAGTGCATCAACCACGTCGCCAGCAAGTAAAACGTCTAGTTTAACAAGTTTTGATTGCTCGTAACCTATGATTTCATAGTCGTAACTGGCATAACCTCTGGTGCGCGATTTTAATGCATCAAAGAAATCGTAAACAATTTCACCAACCGGTAGGATATAGTGCATATCCACGCGGTCACCCATATATTTCATATCTTTGTAGTCGCCTCTACGCTCTTCGCATAGTTGCATTATTGCACCTACGAACTCAGAGGGACTGTATATGTGCACCTCTGCAACCGGCTCATAACCGGCGGTAATGGTTGCAGGGTCAGGGTAATTTGTAGGGTTGGAAACGTCAATGGTGCTTCCGTCGTTAAGTTCAAACTTATAAACAACGCTAGGCGCGGTTGTGATAAGGTCAAGGTTATATTCGCGCTCTAGTCGTTCTTGGATAATTTCCATGTGTAATAGGCCCAAAAAACCGCATCTGAAACCAAAACCCAACGCGCCAGAAGTTTCGGCTTCAAACATAAGCGAAGCATCGTTGAGTTGCAGTTTCTCAAGTGCATCGCGAAGGTCGGGATACTTACCGCCATCGGTGGGGTAGATACCGCAGAAAACAACAGGATTAACCTTGCGGTATCCCTCCAGTGCTGTTTCGGCAGGGGTGTCTTTGTGGGTAATTGTATCACCAACTTGTGTATCCCTGACAGACTTAATAGAGGCAGTAAGATAACCAACCTCGCCCGCTTCCAAGCAATCGCAAGGCTCAAGGCTTGTTGCGCGCTTGCGCCCAAGTTCTATAATCTCCATTTCGGCACCGGTTGCCATCATTTTAACGGCATCACCTGTGCGGATTTTACCGCTTACAACACGGAAGAAAACTATTACACCACGATAGGCATCGTAGTATGAGTCAAAGATAAGGGCTTTCAGCGGCGCGTTACGGTCGCCCTCAGGTGCAGGGATATCGGTAATAATACGCTCTAAAACCTCGTTAACGTTTATACCGTTTTTTGCAGAGATTTTTGGCGCGCCTTCTGCAGGTATACCGATAACATCTTCTATTTCAGATATAATT
This sequence comes from Acutalibacteraceae bacterium, assembly GCA_045630515.1. Classification (GTDB taxonomy): domain Bacteria; phylum Bacillota; class Clostridia; order Oscillospirales; family Acutalibacteraceae; genus UMGS1532. Next base: position 40,915 of record JAZQTG010000071.1, on the reverse strand, counting down.
CTGTCAGGCTCGGCGGCAGGCAGGTCAATTTTATTTATAACAGGTACAATTTCAAGATTATGGTCAACCGCCAAATATGTGTTGGCAAGAGTCTGCGCCTCAATACCTTGTGAGGCATCAACAACGAGTATAGCACCCTCGCAAGCAGCAAGCGAGCGAGAAACCTCATAGTGAAAGTCAACGTGGCCTGGGGTGTCTATTAGGTTGAGTTCGTACTCATTGCCGTCAGATGCTTTATAGTATAAGGTAACGGCGTGCGCTTTAATGGTAATACCGCGCTCGCGTTCCAAATCCATACTGTCCAGCAGTTGTTCTTCCATTTCACGCTCGCTTACCGATTGTGTAAGTTCTAAAAGACGGTCTGCAAGTGTGGATTTGCCGTGGTCTATATGTGCAATGATGCAAAAATTACGAATTTTATCAAGTTGGTAGGACAACGTTTGTAACCTCTTTCTTCAGTTATACAGATATTATTAATTAATTATAACATAGGGAACGATAATTTATCAATACTTTTGATAGTGAAAACAAAAAAATAGTATACACAAATAAAATGAGATGCTGTAATACCAAGAAAGGAGGAATTAGTTATGCCAACCTTTAAGATGTTATTTTTTGATTCAAAGCCAATATAAAAATAGCCAAGCGGAATAATCGCTTGGCTATAATTTTATTCCAAATCTGCTTTTTGCAACTGGGTTTCAATGTTTTTTAAAATAGTTTCTTTCGCATCGGGCGAGAGTAAACGCCAACGAAGAACCAAACTTTTTTCCTCCTGCCTCAGCTCGCTAAAGGAAAATAAATTATCACGACTAAAAGGCCTTTCAGCAAAATATTGCAACTGTTCGGGGGAATATAAAAGTTCGTCGGTGGTAACACCAAGCATTGTAGCAAGTTTTCTTAAAAGGTCGGCAGAAGGGGTGGTGTCCTTTTCATAATGTGCATAACGCGAACGTTCCAAACCCAAAGTTTCGGCTACTACAGACTGTGTAAGCCCCAACCTTTTTCTTGCCCTAACAAGATTTTGACCGAGTGTAGATTTGTTATCTTTCATAAATAAAAACCTCTTTAAAAAATTCTTGACTAAATTCACAACTATTGATATACTCATTAAAGGAGTTTGCTGGAGTGGCTCAGTTGGTAGAGCAGCTGATTCGTAATCAGCAGGTCGTGGGTTCAAGTCCCATCTTCAGCTCCAAGCCTTGCTTTTTTAGCAGGGCTATTTTTTATTTTGTGATAAATATAAACATTTATATAACCATTTAACCACAGAATAGGCTTATTTGCAAGGAATATTGATATCCTATTTAATGACATTATACAACATTATTTTCACAAAATCAAGCACTTAACAATAAAATATGCTAACAAAAGAAAAAACTTTGTTAAAAAAATAACAAAGAAAGGTGGCAAAACATGCAAAAATATAAAAAAGTTGTTTAATTTTTTAACAATCCTATTGACTTATGCATACAATGTAGATATAATAGGCGTAATCCGTTTTAAAACGACAATATTTTGGAGGTAATTATTATGGCAAGAGTTTATAATTTTAGCGCAGGTCCTTCGGTATTACCAGAGGCAGTATTAAAACAGTGCGCAAACGAGATGTTAGAACATGGTCAAAGCGGTCAATCCGTAATGGAGATGTCACACAGAAGTAAGGAGTACCAAGCAATATTTGATAAAACTGAAGCATTACTTCGCGAGGTAATGAACATTCCGGATAACTATAAGGTTCTATTTTTACAAGGCGGTGCTTCTTCACAGTTCGCTATGATTCCTATGAATCTTATGACCAAAAGTGGTAAAGCAGACTTTGTTGTTACAGGTCAATGGGCTAAAAAGGCTTATAAAGAGGCTGCTCGTTACGGCAATGCAAATGTTGTTGCTTCCAGCGAGGATGAAACCTTCTCATACATTCCTAAACTAGATAAGGCTACATTTACTAAAGATGCAGATTATTTCCATATTTGTATGAACAACACCATTTACGGCACAAAGTTTAACCAACTACCTGATACGGGTGATGTTCCACTTGTTGCAGATATTTCAAGTTGCATTTTATCTGAGCCTATAGACGTTTCTAAGTTTGGCATGCTATATGCAGGCGCACAGAAAAACTTGGCACCTGCAGGTGTAACCATCGTTATCATTCGTGAGGACCTTCTTGGCAACGCTATGGACATTACTCCTACAATGTTTAACTACGTTACCCACGCTGATAACGGTTCTATGTTTAACACACCTCCTTGCTATACAATATATGTAGCAGGCCTTGTTTTACAATGGATTAAGGATACCTACGGCGACCTTACCGAAATGAAAAAGTATAACGAGAAAAAGGCTGCAGTTCTTTACGATTATCTTGATAATAATAAACTTTTCAAGGCTACTGTTCGCAAAGAAGACCGTTCTTTAATGAATGTACCTTTCATTACAGGCAGTGACGAGCTTGATGCTAAATTCGTAGCAGAGGCTAAAAAAGCAGGTTTTGTTAATATTAAGGGTCACCGTTCTGTTGGCGGTATGCGTGCATCTATTTATAATGCAATGCCAATTGAGGGTGTAGAAAAACTTGTAGAGTTTATGAAAAAGTTTGAAGCAGAGAATGCTTAAGCATTAATTTTAAGCGAGGTAAGAATAAATGTATAACATTAAAACATACAATAAGATATCCGAAACAGGTTTGAAAAGATTTGATGCCGATAAGTATGCTTACGGTGATGCAATAGAAAATGCAGACGGCGCTATGGTTCGTTCTGCCGTATTGCATGATGAAGCATTTCCTGAGAGTTTAAAGGCTATTGCGAGAGCAGGCGCAGGTACAAACAACATTCCCATTGACCGTTGTTCTGAAAGTGGTATAGTTGTTTTCAATACCCCCGGTGCTAATGCTAATGCAGTTAAAGAACTCGTTTTGGCAGGTCTTTTTATCAGTTCGCGTCGCGTTATCCCTGCAATTGAGTGGACCAAAACCTTAAAGGGCGAGGGTGCCGCAGTTGGCAAACTTGTTGAAAAAGGAAAGAGTGCATTCGCAGGTCCTGAAATCCGCGGTAAATCTTTGGGCGTTATCGGTCTTGGCGCAATCGGTGGTATGGTTGCAAACGCCGCCAGCCATTTAGGTATGAAGGTTTATGGTTTTGACCCTTATCTTTCGGTTAATGCCGCTTGGAACCTTACCCATCACGCAATCCACGCTAAAGATATTAACGAAATTTTTGAGAAGTGTGATTATATCACAATCCACGTTCCTCTAAATGATGAAACTAAGGGTTACATCACCGCAGAAACTATTGCTAAAATGAAGAATGGCGTTCGCATACTTAACTTCTCACGTGGCGACCTTGTAAATGCTACAGATATTATTGCTGCATTAGATAGTGGTAAAGTGTCTGCTTATGTAACCGACTTCCCAAGTGATGAAATCATCGGTGTTAACGGTGTTATCACCATTCCTCATCTTGGCGCATCTACACCAGAATCAGAGGATAACTGTGCTACAATGGCAGCAGATGAGTTGATTGATTACTTAGAGAACGGTAACATTACAAACTCGGTTAATATGCCTAATATTTCTATGCCAAGAGGTGCAGGCGCACGAATTTGTGTTATCCACAAAAACATTCCAAACGTTCTTAACAGCATTACATCTGTTACTACCTCAAAAGGCGTTAACATTGATAACATGCTTAATAAATCTAAAAAAGAGTATGCTTATACAATGCTTGATATTGCCGACGGTGCTGATGATATTGCAGAGGCAATTAAGGGCGTTGAGGGTGTAATTCGTGTTCGCGTAATCTAATATAAATGCCAAATAAACTAAACGGGAGTATTTTTATGAAAAGACTTTTATCGGTACTGTTGCTAATATCTTTGCTAATAACTGCCGTTGGTTGTGGTGCTGATAAAGATTTAGTTTCTTCGGTACCGCAGATATCCGAACCTACACACGATTTAGGGCTCTTTAATAGCACCACACAATCTAACAATGCACAAACCGTTACCTCTAGCGAGAATGTTGAATCTGTTATAAGTAGTGATACAGTAGATGAAACAGAGTCGCAAGAAGATACCTACAGTCAAGAAGATACGGCAGATGTTTCAAGCGAAACCTCATCTCAAGAGGAGGTTTCCAGTCAAGCCGATACTGAGAGTAGCGAGGTGTCAAGTGTGGTTAGTTCTTCTAAACCAAGCAGTAAGCCTGACAAATGGGCAAACGCTACGGTTAAACCGTCAGACATCAAAAACCCCACAGGGCTTGTGTCTGTAGACCGAAAGGATAATAGCGGTAAAGATTGGCAGTTAACCTTGGTTAACCCTTGGAATACCTTGCACACATCGTATCAGATTAACGTAGCAGAGGTGGATAGCCGTTTTGGTGCGGGCAAACTTTTTGATGCGCGTGCGGTAGGCGACCTTAATGCTATGTGCGAGGCGGCGCTGGAAGATGGCGTAAGTCTTTCGGTTATCTCGGCACACCGCACTTACGATTATCAACAAATGCTTTACAATAATGAGGTTGCAGAGTATAAGGCGTATCATCCCGGCTGTAGTGAGGACGAGGCACTAAAAGGTGCCGCAACCGAGGTCGCAAGGCCAGGTACCAGTGAGCATAATTTAGGTCTTGCGGTTGACTTTAACTCGGTAGAGCAGAATTTTGAGGATACCGAGGCGTTTAGGTGGCTTAACGAAAACTGCACAGAGTACGGTTTTATTTTAAGATACTCAACCTCAACCCAAGATATAACAGGCGTTATTTATGAGCCGTGGCATTATAGATATGTTGGCAAAGAAAACGCTAAGAAAATCAAAGCTAGCGGTTTAACTTTAGAAGAATATGTTAAAGCCAACGGCTAAAAAATATTTTTAAAAAAGCACTTGACAAATGGGTAAGGTGCTTGTATAATCATTAGGTAAAACAAAGTAGAACTCTCCGTTCTCACCTTTGCGGGTAATGTCTTGCAGGGTCAATATTCTAAAAAAATCGCAATAGCGGCTTTTTGGTTTATTCACACGGGCGGAGTATTTCTGCCCGTGTTTTGTATATTTTTATCGGAGGTGCGTAACCATTAGCAGCAAAGAAAAAGAATTGTGCATAAACGAAGAAATAAAGGATAAAGAAGTTCGCGTTATAACTAACGAGGGCGAGCAACTTGGTATCATGTCCGCTAAAGAGGCTCTTGCCGCCGCAGAGGACAGGAATCTTGACCTTGTAAAAATTGCCCCCAACGCTCAACCGCCCGTATGTAAAATTATGGACTACGGTAAGTATAGGTTTGAACAGGCTAAGCGCGAAAAGGACGCCAAGAAAAACCAAAAGGTTGTTGAAATCAAGGAAATTCGCCTTGGCCTTAAAATTGATACTCACGATTTTGAAACCAAGGGTAACCACGCCGTTAAGTTCTTAAAAAGCGGTAACAAGGTTAAGGTTTCAATCCGTTTCAGAGGTAGAGAACTTGGCCATCCCGAAATCGGCTATGATACAATGGAGAGGTTTGCCGTTTATTGTGAAGAGTTTTCAGTTGTGGAAAAACCTGCAAAAATGGAAGGCCGTAATATGCTAATGTTCTTAGCACCAAAACCGACTAAGTAGTTAAATTTAAGGAGGATATTCAAATGCCTAAAATCAAAACACACAGTGGCGCTAAAAAACGTTTTAAACTTACCGCTACCGGCAAAGTAAAGCGCGCACATGCATTCAAATCACACATTCTTAACAAGAAAACAACAAAGCGTAAGAGAAATCTCCGTAAAACTACAGTTGCAGATGTAACTAATACAGCAGCTGTTAAGAAGATGGTTCCTTACAAATAATCATTAAGTAAAAAAACGGAGGTAGTATTGAAATGGCTCGTATTAAAGGTGCGATGGCAACTCGCAAAAGAAGAAAAAAGATATTAAAACTTGCCAAAGGTTATTTTGGCGCTAAGCATAGACTTTTCAAAACAGCTAAAGAGGCTGTTATGAAATCAGGCAACTATGCCTACATTGGCCGCAAACAGAAGAAACGTGATTTCCGTCGTCTATGGATCACCCGTATTTCTGCTGCTGCTAAAATCAACGGTATGAACTACTCTACTTTTATGAACGGTCTTAAAAAAGCAGGCGTTGAAATTAACAGAAAAATGCTTGCTGAAATCGCAGTAAAAGATGCTGCAGGTTTCACCGCATTAGCAGAGCAGGCAAAAGCCGCACTTAAATAAGAATTAAACACCACGCTCGCGTATATGGGCGTGGTGTTACTCGTTTATAGAAGTCTCAATAATGTCCGTATTTTTTGTTATTCGGCAGTTTTACGTAGCAAAAATTTGATTTTAAAACATTAATTTATAATGTGGTTTTTAAGTTATATTTTTGTAAACTTTTTTATTTTTCTCTTTACTTTTTTTGGCGCAACATATATATTTATATGTATAGGGTTTTTTGTAACACAAAAAAGGCGGTGTAAAAAATGGTTGTAGATATATTAAGCCTTAGTAACAGCAAGGTTAAATCGGCAGTAAAACTGCGCGATAATGCTAAAGAACGTGCAAAAACAGGTACCTTCTTTTTAGAGGGTTTGCGTCTTTGCCGTGATGCCGCGCGTGGTGGCTACGAGGCTGAAACTGTATTTTTTACACCAGAATTTAAAGAGAAGAATAATGATGCTTTTTTAGAAATAACCGCTAAAGCAAAAACCGTCTATTCGGTTAGTAGCGAGGTAATGCGTAAGTTAAGTGATACCGTTAATCCACAAGGCGTGGTATCGGTTTGTGCAATACCAACCTTTAGCAGTTTAAAGAATAATGGTCTTTATTTAGGCTTAGAAAAAACTTCCGACCCGTCTAACCTTGGTGCAATAGCACGCTCGGCAGAGGCGTTCGGTGTAAAAGGCATATACATTTCCTCAGAGTCTTGCGACCCTTATTCGCCTAAAAGTTTAAGGGCGGGTATGGGTGCATTACTTCGTTTGCCGATAATTGTTTGCGATAACTTTTTGGATACCTGTAACCAACTCAAAAACAACGGCGCTACACTCTATGCATCGGTTGTGCAGAGTGACGCTAACGATGTAAGAACAGTTACACCAAGTGATTATAGCGTGCTACTTATCGGTAACGAGGCAAACGGCCTTTCTAAAGAGATAGTAGATATATCAACAAAAGTAACAATAAAAATGCAAGGCAGGGCAGAGTCGTTAAACGCTTCTGCCGCCGCCGCTGTGCTTATCTGGGAATTTACTAGGGGGTAGGCGGATGTTATCGTGGATATATTTACAGCAACTATTGGGCTACGGCAGTAGCAATACTGCAAAAGTACTTGCAAAGGTTAAGAATCCAAGCGGTATAGAAAAAGCATCTCACCAACAACTTATTGATCTGGGGTTTAAAGAAAACCAAATTGCAAGGCACGGTAAAAAATTACTTGATTACTCAACCGAAATTTTGCAAAAGTGCAATGAGGTTGGCATAACAGTAATTCCGTACGGCACACAGAACTATCCTAAAAAACTTATGAATATATATTCGCCTGCGGTGGTATTATACAGTATTGGTAGATTGCCTGATTTTGAGAAGATGTTCTCGGTTGCAGTTGTTGGTCCGCGCGAAATAACCGATTTAGGTTCTAAAACCGCATTCTCTCTTTCTGCAAGGCTAGCCCTTTGTGGTGCTGCAATTGTATCCGGTGGTGCAGTTGGCGGAGATAGTTATGCACACCTCGGCGCTATGGTGGCAGGCGGTTTTACAATAGCCGTAACAGGTGGCGGTTTAACTAGCGGTTACCTTGTTAAAAACAAAATGTTAAGGCGTAAGATTGTTAAGCGCGGCGGTCTTTTAATTACCGAGTTTGCGCCCGATTATATTCCGCGAGATAAAAATTCGTTTCATTTAAGAAACCGTATATTAGCAGGTATATCCGATGTTACTGCAGTAGTGGAATCGGGTGAGAAAAGCGGAACACTAATTACGGCACACCAAACGGTAGAGCAGGGCAAAGAGGTTTTTGTAATAGAGGGCGACCCACAAATGCCACAGTACAAAGGCTCTGCTACACTTTTAGAGGAAGGCGCAAAACCACTAAAATCTCCAAAAGATATTTTGTTGCCTTTCGCACCGCGTGTTGATATTACTAAGATAAACGATATAGCGGCTTCGCGCTTAAAAGAACTTTATGTAGAGGCATATAATGAAATAAACTGGGAAATGCCAAAAAAGAACAATAAAAAGCGCAGTCCCAATAAAGTTCATAAGGCACCTCTTAAGGTTGTTGATAAAGAAGAGGTACTAAAAAAGCTTTCACCCGATGCTAAAAAGGTTTATTCGGTACTGAATGAAAGTGGCATGATTGCCGACGAAATTGTTTTAGCAACAGGTCTTTCTACCTCGGCAGTTTTATGCGCTCTTACACGATTGGAAATAATGGGGCACATAAAATCATTACCTGGGTCCAGATATTGCATAGTATAGTATGAAACCTTTATAGAGTTTCTGAAGATATAAATTTTCCTAAGGAGTAAAAGTATGTCAAAGTTAGTTATAGTTGAGTCACCATCAAAAGCCAAGACAATACAGAAATATCTTGGTAAAGACTACAATGTTATGGCATCGGTAGGTCATGTACGCGACCTGCCAAAATCTAAAATAGGTATTGATATAGAGAATGGCTTTAAGCCTAACTATATAATTATGAGTGATAAAAAAGCACTCATTAAAGAACTTAAAGCGGCGGCAGAAGATAGCGATTTTGTTTATCTCGCAACCGACCCTGATAGAGAGGGAGAGGCTATTGCTTGGCATCTTTCAACCGTGCTTGAGTTAGAGCCAAAAAAAAGCAATCGCGTAGCATTTAACGAAATTACAAAAACTGGTGTTAAGGCAGGCATGGATAACCCACATAGTATCAATTTAGATTTGGTTAATGCTCAGCAAGCACGCCGAGTTTTAGACCGTATAGTTGGTTATAAACTCAGTCCGTTTTTGTGGAAAAAGGTTAAAAGCGGACTTTCTGCAGGTCGCGTTCAGTCGGTAGCTTTGAAACTTATTGTTGACCGTGAGGAAGAAATTAATAAGTTTGTTGCTGAGGAATTTTGGAGCATTGATGCTAAGTTCTTGCACCAAAGAAAAACCTTTGAGGCTAAACTCTATGGTAAAGAGGGCGACAAGAAACTAGATATAGTAAACGAAGCAGAGGCTAACAATATTATGGCACAACTAGAGGGTGCCGAATTTAAGGTAACCTCGGTTAAAAAAGGTAAGCGCAATAAGCAACCTGCCCCTCCTTTTATTACCTCTACACTTCAACAGGAAGCCGCAAGAAAATTAGGCTTTACAGGTCAACGTACAATGCGCGTTGCCCAACAACTTTATGAGGGAATTGATATTGAAGGCTTAGGCACAACCGGTCTTATAACCTATATGCGTACCGACTCCTTGCGCATTTCGGAAGAGGCTAGGGCTGCTGCTAATTCTTACATTAAAACCCGTTGGGGTGATAAGTATTTACCAACAAGCCCAAGATATTTTAAATCAAAGTCAAGCGCACAGGATGCACACGAAGCAATTCGTCCGTCTTTAATTGATTTAGAGCCTGAAAAAATTGCAAAGGCATTAACCCCAGACCAGTTAAAACTTTATAGCCTTATTTGGTCGCGTTTTATCGCAAGTTTAATGTCGGCCTGTGTTCAGAACACTACTGCTTTGGACATTGTGGGTAACGGCTATATATTCAAGGCTTCGGGATACAGCGTTAAGTTTGACGGCTTTACCGCTTTGTACGAAGAGGGTAGAGACGATGATAACGTTGATAAGGAAAATACACTTCCAACCCTTATGGTAGGTGAAGATTTACGCTTAAAGAATCTAATGCCTACCCAACATTTCACCCAACCGCCTGCAAGATATACAGAGGCAACTCTTACAAAGGCTTTAGAGGAAAACGGTATAGGCAGACCTTCTACCTATGCGCCTATCGTAACGAATATTTTACAGCGTAATTATATAGAACGCGTTAAAAAACAACTTCATCCTACAAAGCTTGGCACAACCGTATCAAGTCTTATGACCGAACATTTTAAATCCATTGTTGACGTTAAGTTTACTGCAGGTATGGAAACTAATCTTGATGAGATTGGCGCAGGTAATCGCGATTGGGTTGAAACCATAAACGATTTCTATGGTGGCTTTGCAAAAATTCTTACCGCCGCAGAGAAAGAACTAGATGGTGTTCGCGTTAAGGTGCCCGATGAAGAAAGCGAAGAAATTTGCGATAAATGTGGTAGAAAAATGGTTGTTAAGAGTGGTAGATTTGGTAAGTTCTTGGCTTGCCCAGGCTACCCTGAATGTAAAAATACCAAACCTGTTCCTGAGGATGAGGTTAAGCAACCTTGCCCCAAATGCGGTGCTAAACTATTGCGCCGTGCATCTAAAAAAACAGGCAAGAAATTCTACGGTTGTTCTAACTATCCTACCTGTGATTTCGCGGCACCGGGTGCACCTACAGGTGAAATCTGTAAAGAGTGCGGCGGCTTCATCATAAGCGGTTTTAGAGGCAGAAAGTTCTGTATGAATAACGATTGTCCCACAAGGGAACAACCAAAAACTTCAAAAAAGGCAAAAAAATAAATGAACACCACTTTAGTTAAAGTAATTGGTGCAGGGCTTGCAGGGTGTGAAGCGGCGTGGACATTAGCCAACGCCGGCATAAAGGTAAAACTTTATGAAATGAAACCGCACAAAAAAAGCCCCGCACATAAAATAGACGGCTTTGCAGAACTTGTTTGCTCAAACTCTTTAAAGGCCGCGCGTATTGAATCGGCGGCAGGGCTTCTTAAAGAAGAAATGCGCAGACTGGGTTCTATATGTATGGATGCCGCAAAGGAATGTTCTGTTGCGGCAGGCGGTGCTCTGGCTGTTGATAGGTACGAATTTTCCAGAATAATTACCGAGAAAATAAAATCTCATAAAAATATTGAGATTGTGTATGGCGAGGTAACCGAACTAAATAACGAGGATATTAGCGTTATAGCAACAGGACCTCTTACCGACGGCGGCTTGGCAGAGAGCATTAAGGGACTTTTTGGCAGGGATTATTTAAGTTTCTTTGATGCTGCCGCGCCAATAGTTACCGCCGAAAGTATAAATATGGAAAAGGCTTTTCGTGCTGCGCGATATGGCAAGGGTGATGACGATTATATTAACTGCCCATTTAACAAAGCGGAATATGAGCAGTTTCATAATGAACTTGTAAATGCCGAGGCGGCACCGTTAAAAGATTTTGACAGACCGCTTACTGTATACGAGGGTTGTATGCCAATAGAAATACTTGCAAGCCGTGGGCTTGATGCCGCACGATTTGGGCCAATGAAACCTGTTGGCTTAACCGACCCCAGAACAGAGCATAGACCATGGGCGGTAGTGCAACTTCGCGCAGAAAATAAAGATGCAACCTTATATAACCTTGTTGGTTTTCAAACCAATTTAAAGTTTCCTGAGCAGAAAAGGGTATTTTCAATGATACCTGGGTTAGAAAATGCAGAGTTTGTGCGATATGGCGTTATGCACCGCAACTCATTTTTGGATAGTCCGCGCTTGCTTAATAGTGATTTCAGTTCAAGGCAGTACGGCAACCTGTATTTCTGCGGTCAGTTAAGCGGTGTAGAGGGTTATATGGAATCGGCTTCAAGCGGAATTATTGCCGCAAAAAGCATAATTGCAAAACTTAATGGTAATAAGCCTATAAACTTTCCAAACTACACTATGCTTGGCGCATTAACAGGATATATTAGCGACAGTAGTGTAAAAAACTTTCAGCCTATGGGTGCAAATTTTGGTATTATACCACCCCTTTCGGAAAGAATAAAGGACAAGCGCGAGCGTTATGCTGAATTGTCCTCTAGGGCGTTAAAGTGGTATGATGATAATATTTCTTAAAGTCTTTTAAGAAACGGAGCGATAATAATGAAAATTATAGTTGATGCTTTTGGTGGCGATAACGCCCCAAAGGCTATGATAGAGGGCGCGTTAAGTGCTCGCGAAAAATGGGGTGTTGATATTATCTTTTCGGGTAACCGAGAGGAAATAGAAAAATGCGCAAAAGAAAATAATTATGATTTAAAGGGCGTTGAAATCCTTAATGCCGAAAGCGTTATTTCTATGCACGACGACCCAAAATGTGTTATAAAATCTAAAACCGATAGTTCTATGTCGGTTGGCTTAAAAGCAGTGGCAGACGGAATAGGCGATGGCTTTATTTCGGCAGGAAGCACCGCCGCGCTTATCGTAGGCAGTACATTTATCGTAAAGCGCATTAAGGGGATAAAGCGTGCGGCTCTAGGCTCGGCTTTACCTACAATTAGCGGCAAACAGTTCTTTTTAATGGACGAGGGCGCTAATGCAGATTGCCGCCCTGAAATGCTTTTGCAGTTCGGCGTTATGGCAAGTGTTTATGCCGAAAACGTTATGGGTATAGAAAACCCAAGGGTAGCACTGCTTAACATTGGTACTGAGGATACTAAAGGCGGAGAACTACAATTAGCGGCTTATGAATTGCTAAAAAATTCTGACCTTAACTTTATTGGTAATGTTGAGGCACGCGAATTAATGTTTGGTGCTTGCGATGTTGCAGTAACCGATGGCTTTTCGGGTAATATATGTTTAAAGATGGCAGAGGGTACAGCTTCGGCTATACTTAAAATGCTAAAGGGCGCATTTACTAAAAATATTAAAACCAAACTTGCTGCGGCTATGGTTATGCCGGAACTAAGTGTGCTAAAGAAAACTATGGACTATAAGGAAATAGGCGGCGCACCAATCGTTGGTGTTAAAAAGCCTGTATACAAAGCACATGGTAATTCGGATAGTGTTGCATTTTGTAACGCAATTGGCAAGTTAAAGGTTGCAATAGAAACCGATACTACTAAAAAACTAGAAGAAAAAATTAAAAGTCTTAAAGAGAATGAGGAAGAATGAACCGATTAGAACAGAACTTAAATTACACTTTTAAAAATAAAAAATTGTTAAAGGGCGCATTGGCGCATTCTTCGTATGCTAACGAAAACAAGTTTAAGGACGGCTCCAATGAAAGATTGGAATTTTTGGGCGACTCGGTGCTTTCTTTAATAGTTTCAGAACATATTTTTGAAAACTACCGTGAATTGCCCGAAGGCGAACTTACTAAAATTCGTGCCGCGCTTGTTTGCGAAAACTCACTGTATGAGTTTGCAACTGAAATAGAACTTGGCAAATTTTTATTGTTAGGCAAGGGCGAAGCGCAAAGCGGTGGTGCCGAAAGACCTTCTATTTTGGCAGATGCTTTTGAGGCAGTTTTGGCCGCTATATATCTTGACGGCGGCATTGAGCCTGCAAGAAAGCATATACTACGCTTTATAGATAAAAAACTAAACTGTATGGCAAGCGTTGCCTTTAAGGATTACAAAACCTATTTGCAGGAGTTTATACAAAAGAACCCTGAGGAAAAGTTAGAGTATGTTCTTGTGGGTGAGAAAGGTCCCGACCATGCAAAAACATTTACGGTTGAGGTTCACCTTAACTCAAATGTTATAGGCAAGGGATCGGCAGGCAGTAAAAAACGCGCCGAACAAGAAGCAGCTCGCCAAGCGTTAGAACTTATGGGCGAAGTGCTATGAGTTTTCACGCCAATATTTCGGTGTTTGTGCCACATATAGGTTGCCCTAACAGGTGTAGTTTTTGTAATCAAAACCACATAACAGGAAAAAGCGAAGCACCAACAGCCGAAACGGTTGATAACGCGGTGCGCGATGCTTTAAAAAATCCTAATTATGATAGCACTAATACAGAACTTGCTTTCTTTGGCGGAAGTTTTACCGCTATACCACATGAGTATAGATTAGAACTCCTTTCTGCTGCTTATAAATATGTGCAAAACGGTACAATTTGCGGTATTAGGATTTCAACCAGACCTGATGCTATAAGCGAAGAAATACTTGGAGAACTTAAAAACTACGGAGTAACGGCTATAGAGTTGGGCGCACAAAGTATGGTTGATTCTGTATTGCTTGAAAACCGCAGAGGGCATACTGCAAATGATGTAAAAAAGGCAAGCATGCTTATAAAACAAAACGGCTTTGAACTAGGGCTTCAAATGATGACGGGGCTTTTAGGTGATACCGATGAGTATGCTTTGTCTACCGCTAAAATGATAGCCGAACTTTCACCTGATACGGTGCGAATTTATCCAACCATCGTGCTTAAAAACACCTATCTTGAAAAGGCGTTTTGCGAGGGTACATATTCACCACAAAGCCTTAAAGACGCGGCAACCCTTTGCGCCGAACTTTTAACTTATTTTGAGGAAAAAGGAATAAATGTTATAAGGGTTGGGCTTCACAGTATAGATGAAAATGCTTTTGTGGCAGGCCCTTGGCACGCGGCATTCGGTGAAATTGTAAAATCTAAAATATATTTAAAAGAAATATTAACCCAGTTAAATGATAAACCCAAAGGAAGTTATACAATTTTTGTTAACCCTTCGGAAATTTCAAAAGCAACAGGTCAGAAAAAGGCCAATATAACCGAACTTTATTCACTCGGTTACATGTGCAAAATAAAGGGCGATAATAACACTCAAAAATATAGTGTAAAAATAAAAGAGGAGTAAAAACAAATGCTGCTTAAATCAATCAACATTCAAGGCTTCAAATCCTTTGCCGACAAAACTCAGTTGCAGTTTGGCGAAGGCATAACTGCCGTTGTAGGTCCTAACGGAAGCGGTAAAAGTAACATTTCCGACGCGGTGCGTTGGGTACTTGGCGAGCAATCTACCAAAAGTTTGCGCGGTTCAAGTATGGAAGACGTTATCTTTTTAGGCTCGGATACCAGACGTCCGCAGGGCTTTGCTGAGGTTACACTTACAATAGATAATAGTGATAGAAGTCTTAACTTTGATAACGATACCGTTGCGGTAACAAGACGTTATTACAGAAGCCACGAAAGCGAGTATTTAATAAACGGTGTATCGGTGCGCCTTCGCGATGTTAACGAACTGTTTATGGATACAGGTCTTGGTCGCGATGGTTATTCAATGATTGGTCAAGGTAAAATTGATAGCATTGTTGGTGCAAAACCAAACGAGCGTCGCGATATTTTTGAAGAGGCTTCGGGTATCTCACGCTATCGTTACAGAAAAATAGAGGCCGAGCGTAAATTAGATGCGGCGGCTGAAAATATGGTGCGCCTTCGCGATATCTTTGCCGAACTTGAAAGCAGGGTAGGTCCACTAAAACTTCAAAGTGAAAAGGCAGAAAAATATCTAAAACTACGCGATGAGAGAAAGAACTTAGAAATAGGCCTTTGGCTTCGTGCGCTTGATAATTCAAAGGATACTCTTCGCAATCAGGATAAAAAGATTACTGTGGCAAAAGCACAGTATGATGATATAAATGCAAAACTTGAAGAGATTGAAAAGCAACAAGAGAACGCTACCGCCGAAAATGCAAGGTTTATAACCGAAATTGAGAATAAGCGTAAAGAAGCGGCAGAATTAGAAGAAACCGCCGCCAGAACAGAAGGTGAAATTGCGGTTGGTCAAAATACAATTATACATAATAACCGCAATATTGAGCGTATTAATTTTGAAATTGAGGGGCTAAAAGGCTCTGACGAAACTGCAAAAGAAAATATTGAAAACGAGCGTAAAAGATTAGAAGAAAAACAAAAGGCATTAGCGGATAACGAACACGAAATTCTAGATAAAAGCAACAGCCTTAATGCACTTGTTACCGAAAGTGAAGGCTTTTCTAAACAGATAGAAGAACTAGCGTTAGAACTCAACGCTGCTACCGCACAAAGCAGTGATATGCAGGTGCGCTTGGTTTCGGCAAAAACCGCTATTGGCGAAATTGCAACCCGCCGCACTGCAATTAACGAGAACAAAGAAGAGGTTTTGGCTCTTCTTAAAGAACAAACCGCAGAGTTTGAGGCATTAAAACACGACCGCGAAGAGTTGGAAGATTCCCTTTCGGGTTATCGCAATTCTTTAGAGGGTTATAAAATGCGCCTTTCTTCTCGCGAGGAAAAGGTTGATATATTAAAAGCCGAGATTGATAAACTCGGCCTTGATATAGAGGATAACGCTCGTAGGGTTGAAATGCTTAAAGAGTTAGAGCGTAATATGGAGGGCTTCAATCACGCCGTTAAAGAGGTTATGAACGAGCACAAGGGCGGAACCTTGCGCGGAATTCACGGTCCTTTCATTCGCTTAATAAAGGTTGATAAAGAGTATTCGGTTGCTATTGAAACCGCACTTGGCAATGCCGCACAAAACATCGTTGTTGATAATGAAAACGATGCAAAGAAAGCAATTAAAATGCTTAAAGAGGGCAAAAAAGGTAGAGCAACATTCTTGCCTATTTCTACTATTGAGGGCAGATATATTGACGAAAAGAAGCTGGAAGATTGCTATGGCTTTGTTGGCATTGCTTCCGACCTTGTAGAGTGCGACCAAAAATACAAGCAGATTGCAGTATCCTTGCTTGGCAGAATAGTTGTTGCAGAGGACTTGGATTCTGCAGTAAGTATAGCCAACAAGTTTGGGTATAAATATAAAATAGTGTCTTTAGACGGTCAGTTGGTTCACGCAGGCGGTTCTATGACGGGTGGTTCGCTATCTCGTCATTCGGGACTTTTAAGTCGCGCAGGTGAAATCACCGCATTACAAGAAAAGGCAGAAAAATTAAAGAGTAAACTTGAAACCAAACAGGGCGAGTATAAACTTTTAGAAGAGGGACTAACCTCGGTTAAAAACGATATTGCAAATATTGAAGCCGAACTTTCTTCCGCTAATGAGGATTTAATTCGTGTGCTCGGTGAACTCCGCCGTGTTGATGAACTCGTTAATACCAACAATCACAATATTGAACTCTTAGATAAAGAACTGCAAGATTGTGAACGTCGTGAACAAGAAAATAATGAGATTATCAAAAAGGCGGATAGCGAGAACGAAACCACCGAAAAAAGAATTGCAGAACTTAAAATGCAGATTGAGGAAATTTCGGGCGGTAGAGACGGTATTGCCGAAAAACGCGACGAGTTAACCGATACGGTTACTGCATTAAAACTTAAAAATGTAGAATTGCAAAAGGATATTGAGCAATCGGCTCGTACCCTACAACAAATGCAAAACGATGTAAGCGACCGCGAGTATCGTGTATCTCAGTTAGGGCTTGAGCTAGAACAGTTCTCGCAGGCTAACCGCGATATTGAAAAGCGCGCCGAAGAACTAAAGGCGGATATTGAACGCTTTAAGGGTGAAGCTAAGGCAAAACTAGCCGAAGCCGATAAACTTCGTGCAGAGCGTGAGGCTGCCGAGCAACAGGGCGTTCAGGTGCGTGCGGAAGAGCGTAGGCTTTTAGACGATAAAGAAAAATTGTCGCAAGAAATGGTACGCCTTGACGAGCGTAGGGCAGGTATGGTGCGCGAGTACGACGATATTATCAAACGCTTGTTTGATGAGTACGAACTTACAAGAGGCGAGGCAGAGGCACTTAATATTGTTATTGAGGACGAGGCTAATGCCAAACGCGAACTTGCCGAAATCAAGGGCAGAATAAAGGCACTTGGCAATATTAACGTAGAGGCTATTGACGAATATAAAGAGGTCAAAGAGCGTTACGAATATTATAAAGAACAGATTGAGGACGTTGAAAAAGCACAAGCAGAACTAGGTAAACTCATTGCCGAACTTACAGGCACTATGAAAGACCTTTTCCAAGACGGTTTCTCAAAAATCAACCGCAATTTCCAAAAAACCTTTACCGATTTGTTCGGTGGCGGTAGCGCAGAATTGGTGCTTTCCGACCCAGAAAACATCTTGGAAAGCGGTATAGATATTTCTGTTCGCATCCCCGGTAAAACGGTTTCTAAGATTGAACCGCTTTCGGGTGGTGAAAAGGCTCTTGTTGCCATTTCTATTTACTTTGCAATTATGATGGTTAATCCACCACCATTCTGTCTTTTAGACGAGGTTGAGTCGGCATTGGATGAGGTTAACGTTGATAGGGTTGCAGAGTATATGCACCACATGAACGCTTCTACACAGTTTATTTGTATCACCCACCGCAGAGGCACTATGGAAGCCGCAGATATGCTTTACGGTGTAACTATGCAAGAAAAGGGTGTTTCAAGACTATTAGAACTTAATGTGTCCGAACTAGAGCGCAAACTCGGTATAAAGGATGCTAAATAATTACTTGGAGAAATTTTAATGGGTATATTTTCTAAAATAAATAAGGGACTTAAAAAAACTCGCGATTCCTTTATGAATGCCGTTACAGGCGTGCTTAACAGTTTTACAAAAATTGATGAGGACTTATTTGAGGAATTAGAGGAAACCCTTATAATGAGTGATATCGGTATGAAAACCGCATGCCGTATCACCGACCAACTTCGCAAAAAGGTTAAAGAGTTAGGTATTACCGACCCTAAAGATATCTATGATGAATTATATAAAATTGTTTCTGATATCGTAGGCAAGGGTGAACCACTTAACCTTGAAACCAAACCATCAATAATAATTGTAATTGGTGTAAACGGTGTTGGTAAAACTACAACAATCGGTAAACTTGCCGCTAATCTAAAAGCGCAAGGTAAAAAGGTTATATTGGGTGCTGCCGATACCTTCCGCGCCGCCGCAATAGACCAACTTGGCATTTGGGCAGAGCGCGCAGGGGTTGATATGATAAAAAGCGTTGAGGGTAGCGATCCTGCTTCGGTTGTGTTTGATACCATAGCCGCCGCTAAAGCCCGCGGCACAGACGTTATAATCTGTGATACTGCAGGCAGATTGCATAATAAGAAAAACCTTATGGATGAACTTTCAAAAATTTATAGGGTTATTAAGCGTGAATTACCCGATGCATCAATGGAAAGCCTTTTGGTGCTTGATGCCGCAACAGGACAAAATGCGGTTAACCAAGCACGCGAATTTAAAAATGCCGCCGATATTACAGGTATAGTGCTAACTAAATTAGACGGTACTGCAAGGGGCGGAATTGTGCTTGCAATTCACGATGAACTTTCAATACCTGTTAAGTTTATCGGCGTGGGCGAGCAGATTGACGATTTACAACCTTTTGACAGTGAAAGTTTTGCTCGTTCACTGTTCCAAGCAGAGCAAGAATAAAGGGAGAATAAAAATGCTAACATCAAAACAACGCGCCCAGTTGCGCGGCATGGCAAACAGTATGGATACGATTTTGCAAATTGGCAAAGACGGTATAAACGATAACACCATTAAGCAGGTTGACGATGCACTTGCCGCTCGCGAACTTATCAAGTGTCGCGTTCTAGAAACCTCACCAAAGTCCTCCAGAGAGGCGGCAGACGAAATCGCAGAAAAAATCGGTGCCGATGTTGTGCAGGTTATAGGTTATAGGTTTATTCTTTATAGACCTGCAAAAAATAAAGAGGATAGAAAAATTGTGCTTGTAAAAAGCAATAAAAAATAATTATATTAAGGAGGCGGTAAAATGGGCAGAACCGCTATTTTCGGTGGTAGCTTTAATCCGCCACACCTTATGCATGAACAAATAATATTGAAACTTTTAAAAGAGAGTGATATCAATAGGGTATTGCTTGTTCCAACAGGCGAGCCTGTTCATAAAGCAGGTCGTCAAATGGCATCGCCTTTACACCGTTTTAATATGTGTAAAATTATTGCAGAAGATATTAAGGGTGTAGATGTTCTTGATGTTGAACTCATTCGTAAAGAGAAAAGCTATACCTATCTTACCTTACTGTACTACAAAAGCAAGTATGGCGATAAACCGTATTTTGTGCTTGGCGCAGATATGCTTTTAACCCTGCACACTTGGTATAAATACAGTGAACTGTTAAGCCTTTGTGATTTGATTTGTGTCTACCGTGAGGGCGAGAACAAAAAACTTTATGATAATGCAATTAAAAAAATTATAGCCGATGGTGGAAATATTAAGGAGTTAAAGATAGAACCCAGCAATATTTCTTCCACAAAGGCAAGGAAAAATCTTTTTGGAAATGTTTCGCCAAAAATAAAAAAATATATAATAGAAAACAATCTTTATACAGGTAGTACCGATATGACTATAGAAGAGTATAAAAACCATATAAAAGAAAGATTAAGTGAAAGTAGGTATTATCACTCATTGTGTGTTGCTGAAGAGGCTGTGCGCCTTGCAGACAGATATGGTGCTAATAAAGAAAAGGCATATATTGCAGGCCTTTTGCACGATGTTTTAAAGGATACACCCAGTGATATACAGTTGAAATTTGCAAAAGAGTTTGGTATAATACTTAGTGCTTTAGAACTCGGCGCAAAAAAATTATATCACTCTATAATAGGCAGTGCATATATAAAAGAGGTTTTGGGTGTTGCCGATTGCGAGATTATAGATGCAGTTCGGTATCACACTACCGCAAAAAGAGATATGTCGCTTCTTGCTAAGGTGTTGTATCTTGCAGACTATACTTCGCGCGACCGTGATTACGACGGCGTGGAAGAAATGCGGCAGGCAGTAGAAGAAAGTATTGAAAAAGCAATGAAGATTGCTTTAGAATTTACAGTAACCGATTTAAAACAAAAGGGTTGCCCGGTGCATCCCGACACACTTGACGCTTATAATGAGTTAGTTGAGAATAATAAGGGGAATTAATATGGATTTTGAATTTGAAAATAGAGATGATTTAACTGGCGACGGTACCTCTGGAATTAAGGACGATTTCTTCATTTTTGACCAAAATTATGAAGAAGATGAAAGCGAAGAGTATGAAAACTTATCTTCTTTTTCAAACAAACCTCGTAGCCATAGCAAGCCACGTAGCCATAGCAAACCACGTAATGTAAAACGTATAGTACTTAATAGTGTTATTTCTGTAGTACTTGGCATAAGCATATTGATTACTACTCTTATGGGTTGGTATGTTGGAAGTGCCGACACCAATTTGCATAACATTGCGCTATTTAATTGGTTGTTTGGCGGTTCTTCGCAAAACGTAGAAAGCGAAGTTGGCGATTTTGAAGAACTAAAGATAAGCGATAGCGAAGATGTTTCCTATTTCCTTGTTGTTGGTTGTGACTGGACATCTTCTAAACAAACAGACGTTATTGTGGTTGTTTGTATGGATCACAAAAACAACACTGTAAGTATGCTTCAAATTCCGCGTGATACTTATGTAAACACCACTTACGGCGGTAACAGAATAAACTCTGTTTTCCCAAATGCGCGTGAGGGCGAGTTGCCAATCAATGCGCTTCGTCGTTGCCTTTCTGACCAACTTCAAATACCTATAGACCACTATGTTCTGTTTACAATAGAGGGTGCAGTAAAGGTTGTTGATGCTATAGGCGGCGTTGAGATGAACCTTACAAGTCAAATTAAAATTGAGGACCCACTAAACTTTGGTGAATATTACACTATTGGTCCTGGCAAGATTAAACTTACAGGTAAAGATGCAATAGGCTTTATGCGTAAGCGTTATGGTAACGAAGAGGGTTACGACGGTAGTGATATAGGCCGCGTTAAGCAACAAAGAAAGTTCTATTCGGCACTATTTAATGAACTCTTAAAAATGTCTAAGGGTGAAATACTAAAAATTGCCAACAGTTGTTTTAGCGAAATTCAAACCGACTTAACACTCAACGAAACAGCGGCATATGCATTGTCGGCAAGAAATATCAGCAAAGAGAAAATACACATATTCGGTCTGCCTGGTCAGGCTTGTTTTTACGGTGCGTCCTATTACTCAATCCACCGCGACGATTATGTTGAAATGTTTAACACTTATTTTAATCCTTATGGTGAACCAATTACTATGGATAGCGTAAAAGCACCAGACCTTTATATAATTGCGGGGCATAATAAAAACGATTATTGGATGCCCACCGAGGATTCTACCTTGAATGATTATTAAACCGAAAGAGAGATATTAGTTTGGAAACAGTAAAAATTTTAGAAACCGCCACAGCCGCGCTTGACGGTAAAAAAGCACTAGATTTATCGGCAATCAAGGTTGGCGATTTAACCGTTATTACAGAATATTTTTTGCTAGCCTCTGCAACTTCTTCAACCCACGTGCGTGCACTTGCAGAAGAGGTTGAGGAAAAATTAAGTCAGATAGGCGTTGAGCCACTGCATATAGAGGGTAGGGCAACTAACTGGATCCTTTTGGATTACGGTTCGGTTATTGTTCACGTGTTCACAAAAGATGCGCGCGAGTTTTACGGTCTTGATCGCATCTGGAGT
The DNA here is from genome assembly GCA_045630515.1 of Acutalibacteraceae bacterium. Taxonomy (GTDB): domain Bacteria; phylum Bacillota; class Clostridia; order Oscillospirales; family Acutalibacteraceae; genus UMGS1532. Next base: position 18,675 of record JAZQTG010000071.1, on the reverse strand, counting down.
GATGGCGAGCAGGTTGATTTAAATGACATTATTAGTTAAAGAGGTTAGGTAGAATGAAATACGATTATAAAAGTATAGAAAACAAATGGCAAAAAATTTGGGATGAAAACGAAACCTTTAAAGCACTTGACGATTATACTTTGCCAAAGTTCTACGCTTTGGTAGAGTTCCCTTATCCATCAGGTCAGGGTTTACACGTTGGCCATCCCAGAAGTTATACTGCTTTGGATATTGTTAGCCGTAAAAAGCGCTTAGAGGGATATAATGTTTTATATCCAATGGGCTTTGATGCATTCGGTCTACCTACCGAAAACTTTGCTATTAAAAACCATATTCATCCCGAAGTGGTTACTAAGCAAAATATTGCAAACTTTAAACGTCAGTTAAAAAGTTTAGGCTTCTCATTTGACTGGAGTAGGCAGGTTGATACCACCGACCCATCTTACTACAAATGGACACAGTGGATTTTCTTACAACTTTTCAAAAAAGGCTTAGCATACAAAAAAGAAATGGCGGTTAACTGGTGCACCTCTTGTAAATGTGTTCTTGCAAATGAAGAGGTTGTTAACGGCGTATGCGAGCGTTGCGGAAGTGAGGTTGTCCACAAGGTTAAAAGCCAGTGGATGCTTAAAATCACTGAGTATGCTGATAAACTTTTAGATGGTCTTAATGATGTTAATTATATTGAGCGTGTAAAGACCCAACAACGTAACTGGATTGGTCGTTCAACAGGTGCAGAGGTTAAATTCAGTACAACTCTTGGCGATGTTTTAGAGGTGTACACAACCCGTTGCGATACACTTTTTGGCGCTACATATATGGTAATGTCGCCCGAACATCCCTTTATTGATAAGTGGGCAGACAAATTAGAGAACATTGAAGAAGTGCGCGCTTATAAAGCAGAGGCTGCAAAGAAATCTGATTTTGAACGTACCGAAGTTGCCAAAGAAAAAACAGGCGTTAAACTTATTGGTGTTAAGGCAATAAACCCCGTAAACCAAAAAGAAATACCTATTTTTATTTCCGATTATGTTCTTGTATCCTACGGTACAGGTGCTATTATGGCGGTTCCTGCACACGACACTCGCGACTGGGAGTTTGCTAAAAAGTTCCAGCTTCCTATTATTGAGGTTGTTTCAGGCGGTGAAGACGTTAATGCTGCCGCATTCACCGATTGCGAAACAGGTATACTTTGCAATTCCGATTTCCTTAACGGTCTTTCGGTTGAGGATGCAAAGGCAAAAATGCTGGAATTCTTAAATGAAAAAGGCATTGGCGGTGCAAAGGTTAACTATAAATTACGCGACTGGGTGTTCTCACGTCAACGCTATTGGGGTGAGCCTATTCCTATCGTTCATTGCGAGAAGTGTGGATATGTTGCTTTACCTGAAGAGCAGTTGCCACTAACCTTACCTGATGTTGATTCTTATGAGCCTAGCGAAACAGGTGAATCACCACTTGCAAAAATAACCAATTGGGTTAATACTACTTGCCCTCATTGTGGCGGCGCCGCAAAGAGAGAAACCGATACTATGCCACAGTGGGCAGGTTCTTCGTGGTATTTCTTGCGCTATTGTGACCCTCATAATGACAAAGAGTTGGCATCTAAAGAGGCTTTAGAGTATTGGATGAATGTTGATTGGTATAACGGCGGTATGGAGCATACTACCTTGCACCTGCTTTATAGCCGTTTCTGGCACAAATTCTTGTATGATATTGGTGTTGTACCTACTGCCGAGCCTTATGCGAAGCGTACCAGTCATGGTATGATTCTTGGTGAGAACGGTGAGAAGATGTCTAAATCTCGCGGCAACGTAGTTAATCCTGATGATATCGTTAACGATTACGGTGCAGATACCATGCGCCTTTATGAAATGTTCATAGGTGATTTTGAAAAGGCAGCACCTTGGAGTCAAAAATCAATTAAGGGATGCAAACGCTTCTTGGAAAGAGTAGCAGGTCTTACAGATATTCTTGTGGACGGTGACGGCTATTCAAAAGAACTTGAATCAGCATTCCATCGCACTATCAAGAAGGTAACTTCTGATATTGACGAGCTAAAGATGAACACTGCAATTGCCGCACTAATGGCACTTATTAATGATATTTCCTCAAAAGGCTCTATTACACGTGGCGAGTTTAAAACACTTATCACGCTGCTAAACCCATTTGCACCTCACTTAACCGAGGAGTTGTGGGTAGTTAACGGCTTTGACGGTATGCTAAATGCTACCGAGTGGCCTAAGTATGATGAGGCTAAGTGCGAAGATTCAACAGTAGAAATCGTTGTTCAGGTAAATGGTAAAATCAGATGCAAACTAAATATCCCTGCTGACATTTCTGCACCTGATGCTATCGCATTGGCTAAAGAACAAGATGCAGTATTGCAGAGTTTAGAGGGCAAAACTGTAGTAAAGGAATTATATGTTCCTAAAAAACTTGTTAATATTGTTGTAAAATAATCAACAATCTCTTGACATTATTAACTAATGTGTGGTACAATTACAAGGTACATTAGGTAACTATATGTTATCTTTCAATTTTACGGAGGGAGGGAATTATTAATGAGCCAGGTCAGAGTTAAAGAAAACGAATCACTTGATAATGCATTACGCCGTTTTAAAAGACAGACCACTAAAGATGGTGTTATTCAAGAAGTTCGTAAAAGAGAACATTACGAGAAGCCTTCCGTAAAGCGTAAAAAGAAGTCAGAGGCTGCTCGTAAGCGTAAGTATCGCTAAGAGGCGCTACACTAAAGTTAAAAGCTGCTTCACCTTTGCCCAACGGGCTAATGTGGGGCAGCGTTTTTTTGTTTTGTATACGCGAAAAGTTACAACTTTTCGCGTATGCGAGAGATTTAAGATTTTATTTTAAGGAGGGCAGTTTTATGTTGTTAAAGCCAACCGCGTTACTTAATAGGGTAACCGATATAACCCCAGAAATGTTAAAGAGCATGGGCGTGTCGGCTTTGCTTTTGGATGTTGATAATACACTTTCAACCCATCATGGCACAGTACTTGTAGAGGGGCTTATGGAGTGGATTGAAAAAATCAATAATAGCGGTATAGAACTGCTTATTCTTTCCAATTCTAAAAATGGTAGGGTTAAACCTTTTGCAGAGGGTTTGGGTTTGCCGTTTGTATCACTTGGTTTAAAACCACTGCCTTTTGGGTTTATTAAAGCACTTAGGCGTTTAAAAATCAAAAAAGGCAAAGTGGCTTTAGCGGGCGACCAAATCTTTACCGACGTTTTGGGCGCAAGGCTTATGGGCATAAAGGTAATTTTGCTTGAGCCTATTAAATTAGAGGACGGTTTCAGCTTTAAACTGCGCCGCAAAGGCGAAGCAAAGTTAAAGGCGTATTACAATAAAAAAGGGTGGTTTAAATGAGCGCAAAATTCGGACCTGCAGGCAACTCAGAGTCGTTTGCTTTAATGAAATATAAAAGTTCTTTAGACGTGCCTGAATATGTTCAAAAAATGGGTTTAGACGCCTATGAGTATCAGTGTGGTAGGGGCGTTAATATCGGCTTGGACAAGGCGGCGGAATTAGGCCGTCTTGCTAAAGAAAAGGATATAGCATTATCCTTGCATGCACCGTACTATATCTCTATGTCGTCGGTAGAACCCGAAAAGCGCGACAATTCCATTAACTACATTTTACAGTCGGCAAGGGCAGTAAATGCAATGGGCGGTGAACGAATTGTAGTTCATACTGGCTCTTGCGGTAAAATCAGTCGCGAACACGCCTTAGAACTTGCTATGGATACTATGAAAAAAGCGGTTAACGCGCTTGATAGTGAGGGACTTTCTAATATCCGAATATGCCCTGAAACTATGGGAAAAATCAATCAATTAGGAACATTAGAAGAAGTTTTGGAACTTTGTAGCATAGACGAAAGATTAATTCCGTGTATAGATTTTGGCCATCTAAACGCCAGAACTATGGGCGGGCTTGCAACACCACAAGACTTCAATGAGATATTTACAAAAATAGAGGATAAACTGGGTCTTGCGCGTTTGCGCGAATTTCACTCGCATTTCTCTAAAATTGAATATACCAACGGCGGTGAAAAACGCCATCTAACCTTTGAAGATACATTATTTGGTCCAAATTATGAGCCGGTTATAGAACTAGTTTTAAAGAAAAATTGTAGCCCAACCATAATTTGCGAATCTGCAGGAACACAAGCGGAAGATGCAAAAACTATGAAGGATTACTATAATAAATTAAAAAGTGAGGTAAACTAGCATGGAAACAAAACGCGTACTTATTATTAACGGTCCAAATCTTAATATGACCGGACTTCGCGAACCCGACGTTTACGGAAACGAAACTTTAAGCGACATTAACGCCTCTATCAAAACCTACGCTTCGGCTATGAAAATTGAGTGCGAGTTCTTTCAGTCTAACTGCGAGGGCGAAATTATTTCAAAAATTCACGAAGAGCTAAACACTTATGATGGTTGCATTATTAATGCAGGCGCATATACCCACTACAGTTATGCAATAAGTGATGCTATAAGGTGTGTTAATAAACCGTTTATAGAGGTACATCTATCTAACCCACACGCAAGGGAAGAATTTAGGCATACTTCGGTATTAACCCCTGTTTGCAAAGGTGTAATTGCGGGTTTTGGTAAATCAAGTTATATGCTTGCTATAAATGCAATTCGCGAGTTAATTTAATCATGCAACCATTTTTAGATTATATTAAAGATAATCCAAGCCTTGTTATTACCGACGTTAATAGGTATTATCTTACGGGTTTTCGCTCTAGCCTAGGTTATCTGTTTTGTGTTAGAGACAGATTGATTCTTTATGTTGACGGAAGATATATTGAAGCCGCGCAAAAGGGTGTTAAACAGGGCGTTGAGGTTAGGCTTTTTGTTAAATTAACCAGTGCGATAAACGATATATTAACCGAGTTTAATATAAACAGTCTTTCTTTGGAAGAGGAAATCGCGGTAAGGGATTTAACCAATCTGCAAAAGTACTTTAAAAATGCAAATGCAAGCAGCAAACTTTCAGGAATATTAAGTGACATGCGAAGCGTTAAAACCGAAAGCGAACTGCAGTTTATAAAAGAGGCACAAGCCACCGCAGAAAAGGCGTTTTTAAAGGTTTTAGATTTCATAAAACCAGGTGTTACAGAACGTCAAGTACAACTGTTTTTAGAATATGAAATGCAGTCGGCTGGTGCGCAAGGCATGTCTTTTGAAAGCATCGTGGTATCCGGTATTAATTCTTCTTTGCCACATGGCGTACCAACAAATAAGCCTACCAAAATGGGCGACTTTGTAACTATGGATTTTGGTGCTGTTTATAATGGATATTGCTCGGATATGACCAGAACGGTTGCGGTAGGTTATGTAACCGATGAAATGCAAAAGGTGTACGACACCGTGCTGTTGGCACAAGAGACTGCAATATCTACCGTTAAAGCAAATATTGATGCAAGCAAGGTAGACTTTGCCGCAAGAACGGTAATAGAAAAAGCAGGTTTTGGTGAGTGTTTTAATCACAGTACAGGTCACGGCGTGGGTATTGAAATACATGAAGCGCCTAATTTGTCACCGCAAAGCCGACAAGTACTGCGTGTAGGCAATGTAATAACCTGTGAACCCGGTATTTATATTCCTCAAAAATTTGGTGTAAGAATTGAAGATATGCTTTTCGTTACCGAAAATGGCAGTGTAAATCTAACAAAAACCCAAAAAAATCTTATAATTCTCAAATAACTATTGAAAAATGCAGTAAAATGTTATAAAATTATATAAAAGAATATAAACTTTACTTTGGAGGTAATTCTTATGGTAACAGCCGGCGATTTTCGTAACGGTATAACTTTTGAAATGGATGGAAACGTTTATCAGATAATTGAGTTCCAACATGTTAAACCCGGTAAGGGTGCCGCTTTCGTGCGTACTAAGATTAGAGACGTAATTGGTGGCTCTGTTGTTGAAAAAACTTTCAACCCAACAGAAAAATTCCCAACCGCTTATATTGAGCGTAAGGAAATGCAATATTCTTATAACGACGGTGGTCTATACTACTTTATGGACCCTGAAACCTATGATATGGTTCCTGTTAACGAATCAGACCTTGGCGACAACTTTAAGTTTGTTAAAGAGGATATGATTTGTAAAGTTCTTTCTTACAAAGGTAACGTGTTCGGTTTAGAGCCACCTACCTTCGTTGAACTTCAGATTACCGAAACTGAGCCTGGTTTTAAAGGTGATACCGCTACTAATGCTACAAAACCTGCAAAACTTGAAACAGGCGCAGAAATTCGTGTTCCTCTATTCATTAACGAGGGCGATATGATTCGTATTGACACTCGTACAGGCGAGTATATGGAGCGCGCATAAATCTTACTATACCGAAAGGGGTATTTAATATGACACTTGCAGAAAAAGTTGCATATATCAAAGGCCTTGCTGAAGGTTTAGATCTTGGCGATAGCAAAGAAGAAAAACTTTTAAAGGCTATTATAGACGTTCTTGGTGATATCTCAAACGAGATTGACGATTTAAGTGATGACGTTTGCGATTTAGCAGAACAAATTGATGAGGTTGATGAAGACCTTGCTGCTTTAGAAGACGAAGTTTATTACGACGAAGAAGATGAGGACGAGGATGACGAAGCAGAGTTCTATGAAGTTACCTGTCCTAAGTGTAATGAAACTATCTGCCTTGATGAAGATATGCTTATTGAAGGCGGTATTGACTGTCCTAATTGCGGCGAAACATTAGAGTTTGAGTGCAGCTGCGACTGTGAAGGTTGCGAAGGTTGCGACGACGAATAATAATTAAACTAAAAAGGGCTGTCAGTTTTTTGACAGCCCTTTGTGTCATTTCTATAAAGTGATTCACTTGCTAATAAGGAGTTATAAATGATAAGCACCGAATTTAAGTTGAGTTTCAACACGGTTGAAACAGGCACAAAAACCGTTGCAATTATTGTGGCGGCAGGCTCGGCTTCCAGAATGGGCGGCGTTGATAAGCAGATGCTAAAAATTTGCGACACACCTGTTATAATACACACTCTGCGCGCCTTTGCTACCCTAGAGTTTGTAGACGGTATAGTGGTGGTAACAAAAAAGGAAAGCGTACTTTCTATACAAAACCTGGTTGCAGAGTACCAAGTTGGAAAAGTAACCGATATTGTTGAGGGTGGCGATAGCCGTGCGCAGTCGGTTATTAATGGTCTGACCGCCTGTGGAAATGATACAGAACTTGTGCTAATTCACGATGGTGCAAGGCCACTTGTAACGGCAAATATAATTAACGATGTTAAAAGTGCAGCCGAACTTTATGGTGCGGCCACCTGTGTTGTTCCGCTTAAAGATACCGTTAAGATAATTGACGAGTTTGGTAAGGTGGTATCAACACCAAAGAGGGATAGTTTAGTCTCAGTTCAAACACCGCAAGGATTTAAATTCTCAAAACTTAAAAAGGCTATTGCAGGTTTTAGTGGTGACCTTTCAAAAATAACAGACGACTGCAGTTTTATTGAAATTGCGGGCGAAACGGTTTATACAGTAAAAGGCAGTTACGAAAACATTAAAATAACCACAAAAGAGGATATCCCTTTTGCTGAAGAAATATTAAAAAACAGGGGGCAACAATCATGCGAATAGGTCAAGGCTATGATGTTCATAAATTGGTTGAAGGTAGAAAACTTATTTTAGGTGGCGTAGAAATTCCTCACGAAAAAGGTCTTTTAGGCCATAGCGATGCCGACGTGCTTTTGCATGCGATTTGTGATGCATTGCTTGGTGCTTCAGGCCTTGGTGACATTGGCAAGCATTTCCCTGATACCGATGAAAAGTACAAAGGCATAGACTCGCGCGTTTTGCTTCGCGAGGTTGTTGGTCTGCTTAAAAGTCGCGGTTTTAAGATTGTTAATATAGATTCAACAGTTATCGCACAGAAACCAAAGTTATCTGAATATATTGGTACAATGCGACATAATATTGCGGTAGATTGCGGTATAGACCGCGAGTTTGTTAATGTTAAAGCGACAACCGAAGAAGGTCTTGGCTTTACAGGTGAAATGTTAGGTATAGCGGCTAACGCCGTTTGTTTAATTGAAAAATAAATAGCACATATTTTATCTTCCTTATCGCATATTATAAAGTAAGTATGCAAAAGGAGTTGTTAAAATATGTTGGTTGTTAATTTTCGTTTAAAGAAATCCGTTTTAAAAATTGCGGCGGTTTCTGTTATTACCATTATAGCAATTAGCGTTTTGTTCTCTTCGGTAAAGACTAACCCCAAAGGCACTGATTCACTTGATAGGCTTGCCTATTTATCCAAACTCGGTTATGGCGTTGATGATGGGTCGGAAACTCAAGCCGAAATTAAAATACCACTTGATTTTAATGAAATATATAGCCAGTATAATGAAACACAAAAACAAGCGGGTTTTAATCTTTCGGAATACAGTGGAGAAAATGCTACAATGTATACTTACTCAATTAATAATTATAAGGATTTGAAGGGTGTGTATGCAAATCTTATAGTCGCAGGCGGTAAGATTATTGGCGGAGACATTTCAAGCATTGAAAATGGTGGTTTTACATTACCGCTTATAAATATTAAACAACAAAAATAGAGGAATAAAAAAGTGTCAACGGAAAGATTGGACAAGTTTATAGCAAACCAGAAGAATCTGCCCAGAAAAGAAACAAGGCAGATTATTTCGCGTGGCAAAGTAACGGTTAACGGTGTAGTAGCACGTGCATTTGATACGCGTGTAAACCCCGAAACCGATGTTATAGAATTAGATGGACAAAGGGTAGAGTACAAAAGATACGTGTATATAATGATGAACAAACCGAAAGGTGTGCTTTCTGCTACTAACGATAAAAGCAGAAGCACAGTTATAGATTTGGTGCCCAGTGAACTGTCAAGAAAAGAACTTTTCCCTGTAGGCAGGCTTGATAAGGATACAACAGGTCTACTGCTTATTACCGACGATGGCGAGTTTGCGCATAGGGTAATTTCACCCAAAAGCAACATAGAAAAGGTTTACGAAGTTTTGCTTGATGGTGAAATAGAGGCAACCGCCGAAACTGAGTTCTCAAAAGGTATAGTCTTGCACGACGGAACTAGGTGTTTACCTGCTAAACTTTTGGTTGATAAAAAGGATAAAAAACGTGCTACCGTAACCATAATGGAGGGTAAATATCACCAAATAAAAAGAATGTTTGGCGTGCTTTCTTTAGGCGTGGTAGAACTCAATAGAAAATCTATCGGCGGACTTAGTTTAGACCCAACTTTAAAAGAGGGAGAATGTCGCCTGATTACCGAACAGGAATTGGCTATTTTTACAAAGGCAACAGTAAATTAAACAATAAATAGATTATTTTAGTTGAAATTCACAACACCTTATTAAAACTATATGAAAAGTGCATAAAATATTAGGCTTATATTTGTATAGTTAACGAATAGAAAAATGTCTTTTTATTTGCTATAATACTATAGTAATTTGGTGTTATTTATATTAATTACATAGGAGGCATAAATTTTATGGCAGGCTTAACACTAAAAGGTATTTACAAAAAGTATGCCGGCGGCGTTGTTGCCGTTTCAGACTTTAACCTTGAAATTAAGGATAAAGAGTTTATAATTCTCGTTGGTCCTTCAGGTTGTGGTAAATCAACCACACTTCGTATGGTTGCAGGTCTTGAAGAAATTACAGAAGGTGAGTTATACATTGGCGACCGTTTGGTTAACGATGTTGCTCCAAAAGATAGAGATATCGCAATGGTTTTCCAGAACTACGCTCTCTATCCTCATATGACCGTTTTTGACAATATGGCATTCGGTCTAAAACTTCGTAAAACTCCAAAAGATGAAATTAAACGCCGCGTTGAAGAAGCAGCACGCGTTCTTGATATTGAGCATCTTCTTGAGAGAAAACCTAAGGCACTTTCCGGTGGTCAGCGTCAGCGTGTTGCGCTTGGTCGTGCTATCGTTCGTGAGCCTAAGGTATTCTTACTTGACGAGCCTCTTTCAAACCTTGATGCTAAACTTCGTGCACAAATGCGTACCGAGATTTCTAAACTTCATCAAAGACTTGGTACAACCTTTATTTACGTTACCCATGACCAGACAGAAGCTATGACAATGGGTACCCGCATCGTTGTTATGAAAGACGGTGTTGTACAACAGGTTGATACTCCACAGAAACTTTACGACCAACCTTGCAATATGTTCGTTGCAGGCTTCCTTGGTTCACCTCAGATGAACTTCCTTAACGCTGTTATTCGCGAAGAGGGTGGCAAGTATTTTGTAGAGTTCGGTAAAGAGGCTACAAAAACTGAGATGGAAGTTAAATTCAAACTTCCTCTTCCTGAAGAGAAAAACCGTAAGGATTGCTTGAAACCTTACATTGATAAAGAGGTTGTTATCGGTATCCGTCCTGAGCATATTCATGATGAGCAGATGTATCTCTCATCTATGCCAGATGGTATTGTTGATACTAAGGTTGAAGTTACCGAGCTTATGGGTGCTGAAATCTATCTATATATGGATTGCGCAGGCCAGAACATTATCGCTCGTGTTGATCCTAAGTCAACTGCTCGTCCTCAAGACGAAATTAAGGTTACTTTTGATACCAGTCGTATCCACATCTTTGATAAAGAAACCGAGCTTACAATTTCTAACTAATAACTATAAAATCGCCCATTTCGCATGGGCGGTTTTTTTATGCGGATAATCGCAATTCTGTGAATAATCTACTTATAGTAGAAGATTCTAAAAATATAAAAAATATTCTTAAAACCCCTTTATGTTTTAATAAAAATAATGTATAATAAATAGGTATAGATAAAAATCGCATTTGGAGGTAGCCTTTATGTGCGGATATGTTGGCTTTGTAAACAATTCGCTTAATAATGCCGAATCTGTTTTAGATGCCATGATGGATAAAATTGTTCATCGTGGACCTGATTCCAGCGGCAAGTTTGTAAGCGATGATATATGTATGGGTTTTAGACGTCTAAGCATCATAGATTTAGAGGCTGGGCATCAACCTCTATATAACGAGGATAATTCCCTTGTGTTAACCTTTAATGGTGAAATCTATAATTTTAAAGATATACGAGAAAAACTTGTTGCCGCAGGGCATCAGTTTAAAACCCATAGTGATAGCGAAGTATTAATACACGGCTACGAGGAATATGGCGAAAAATTAGTGCCTATGCTTCGTGGTATGTTTTCGTTTGTTATCTTTGATACTAAAAACAAAACTATTTTTGGTGCGCGCGACCCGTTTGGCATAAAGCCTTTTTATTATGCTACATTTAACGGTGGCTTTATATACGGTTCTGAGATTAAAGGTTTTGTTCCTCATCCTGATTTTAAGGCAGAATTAAATGAAACTGCACTTGCAAACTACCTTTCTTTTCAGTATTCTCCAACAGAAGAAACCTTCTTTAAAAATGTATATAAACTTCCACCTGCCCATTACTTTACCTATAAAGATGGTGTTATGGAAAAAACTCGTTATTGGCGTCCGGAGTTTAATGCCGATAGTGAGGTTAAGAGTATAGATGAGTATGCCGATTTAGTAGATGCTCAAATTCGCGAGTCGGTTAAGGCGCACAAAATAAGTGATGTTGAGGTTGGCTCATTCCTTTCAAGCGGTATAGATTCAAGTTATATTGCCGCCGCGGCAGAGGTTGATAAAACATTTACCGTTGGTTTCGGTAAAGACGAAAAGTATAACGAAATCAGTTATGCTAAAGAATTTGCTGAATTTATTAAAACCGAAAATATTGCTAAGGTTATTACACCTGAAGAGTTCTGGGGTGAGTTTCCAAAAATTCAGTACCAAATGGACGAGCCGTTGGCAGACCCTGCGGCAGTGCCCTTGTACTTTGTGTCAAAACTAGCGGCAGAGCATGTTAAGGTTGTACTTTCTGGCGAGGGTGCAGACGAACTTTTTGGTGGCTATAAGATATATGCTGCGCCGTTGGCATGCCCAAAATTTAATAAGATACCTTTGTCTATAAGAAGAATGTTAGGTAGCATTGCTATGCATATGCCAAAGATTCATGGCGTTAATTTCCTTGTTCGTCGTGGCAGACCTGTAGAAGATTGGTTTATTGGTAACGCTAATATCTTCACTAAAAAAGAGCGTAAGGCTTTGCTTAAAAACGACTTGGCGCCTGCACCTAAAAAGATTTGCGAAAAGTTTTATTCTGAGGTTAAGGATAAAGACGAGGTTACTCGTATGCAGTACCTTGATATAAATATGTGGATGATGGGGGATATACTCCTCAAGGCCGATAAAATGTCAATGTCGCACTCGTTAGAACTTCGCGTACCGTTCCTTGATAAAGAGGTTATGCGCTTGGCTGAAACCATACCGCTTTCACGTAGGGTTAATTTAACTAATACTAAACTGTCGTTAAGAAAAGCGGCGGCTAAAACATTGCCGTCTAAAACTTCTGAAAAGCCAAAACTCGGTTTCCCTGTGCCTATTCGTGTGTGGCTTAAAGAGGATAAGTATTATAATTTGGTTAAAAGTGAATTTTTGTCGCAAACTGCAGATAAATACTTTAACACTAAAGGTCTTATAAAACTTTTAGACCAACACAAACTTGGCAAAAAAGATAATAGCCGTAAAATTTGGACTGTGTATACCTTCCTTGTTTGGTATAAGCAGTATATTGAAAAATAGGTGTAAGAATGAGTTTTAAAAAAATAATCAATCCCGCTCTTTTGTTGCTTGCGGCACTGGTTTGGGGTGTTGGTTTTGTTGCGCAAAAAAGCGGCGCGGATACTACAGGACCGTTTTCGTTGCTTGCGGCACGCTCGTTTGTGGCGTGTATCGTGTTAGTGCCGGTTATTTTAATTTTGGGCAAAAAAGCACCCGCCCCTAAGGTTGAGGGAAGCGGTAAAAAACATCTGTATATAGGTGGTATTACCTGCGGTGCATTGCTTTTTGCGGCAAGTGCTTTTCAACAAATGGGTATAACCGAGGGTACCGATGCTGGCAAGGCAGGATTTATTACTGCTCTTTACATTGTTTTGGTTCCTGTGTTCGGTATTTTCATTGGCAACAGAACAAATTTAAGGGTATGGATAAGCGTTTTTATGGCGGTAGCGGGTTTGTTCTTGCTTTGTGTAAAAAACGGTTTTTCCATACAATTAGGCGATATTTTGCTACTGTTTTGTGCGATAATCTATACATTACACATACTGGTTATAGATAAGTTTTCTCCAAAGGTAGAGGCTTTAAAAATGTCTTGGATGCAGTTCTTTGTATGTGGCGTGCTTTCTTTAATTTTTGTATTTATCGTAGGTGAGGAATTTACTTTAAAATGCCTCACCGATGCCTACATACCGATTCTTTATTTGGGCGTTATGTCCAGTGGTGTCGGCTTTACCTTACAAATCGTTTGCCAACGTAATACCAATCCAACTCTTGCCTCAATTTTAATGAGTTTTGAGTCGGTTTTTGCGGTATTGGCTGGCGCACTAATTGGTGAAAAATTAACTATGCGAGAGGGTATAGGTTGTATAATTATGTTTGCAGCAATAATTTTAGCCCAACTGCCCACAAAGAATAAATGCGAGTAGTTTATTTCGGCTTTGATTTATTTGCCGACTGCTTTAAAGAGTTGGTTAATACCGATGGCGTAGAGGTAATGGCGCTATATACCTTTAATACCGATAACAAGTACGAATTTAATCGTGAGGTTGTGGGTATAGCAAAAAGTCATGGAATCCCTGTATATTATGAAAAAATCACCGCCGATGCTTTAGAGAAGTATTTTGAAGATGGGTGCGAGTTCACCCTTTCTGCAGGATATATTCATAAAATACCTATACTCAGTAGGCGTGATTTTAAAGGGGTAAATATTCATCCTGCATTGCTTCCTGTTGGCCGTGGCGCTTGGCCGTATCCCTGCACTATTCTAAAAGGGTTAAAAGAGGATGGCGTAACACTTCATAAAATTGAAGAGGGATTTGATACGGGAGATATATTGTTGCAATCTTCCTATAAGGTTGAAGATGATGAAACCTTAGATAGCTTGGTAGTTAAATCACAGACGTTGGCAAAAAAACTAGTCAAAGAAATGTTGTCTGATTTTAATTTTTATTGGGATAATGCCAAACCGCAAGGTGAGGGCGAATATTGGCGTGAACCAACCGATTTAGATCGTACAATAACTAGTAATATGACTGTAAGTGAAGCTAAAGTGCTAGTCCGTGCTTTTGGGAGTTACGGTGTTATTTACGGTGAAGAGGTTTTTGGCGGCAAAGGTGATAACTTTAAATTAATACCCTTAAAAGATGGGGAAATAAAACTGTTTTATTGACGGGGTGTTCCGTTAAAATATAATAACAAGAGAGGAAATTTCTATGAAACGTTCAGAAATTAATGCAGCTATAAAATGGGGTGAGGAGTTATGCGCAAAGCATAATATTACTCTACCAAAGTTTGCATACTTAAAAGGCGATAAGGCTGAGTTTGCAAAGCCAGAGCGCGAGACTATTGTTAAAACAATGTTAGGTTGGGATGTTACAGATTTCGGTACTGACGATTTTGCACATTGTGGCGCAGTATTGTTCACCGTTCGTAATGGTAGCATTTATGACGAGAGTTTAGGCACCCCTTACGCTGAGAAGTACATATTTATGAAAGAGGGTTGCGAGCAAGAGATTCCTATGCATTATCACATTCATAAGACCGAGGACATCATTAACCGTGCAGGCGGCGTACTTTGTGTTCAGGTTTATATGGAAGGCGAAAAAGGAAAAATTGACGAGAACAAAGATGTTGTTGTTTACTGTGATGGCGAGCGTATGGTTGTAAAAGCAGGTACTGTTATTGAGGTTGAAAACGGCAACAGTATTACTCTAACTCCTTATATGTTCCATCGCTTCTGGGCAAAAACAGGTTGCGGTGATTTGGTTGTTGGTGAAGTATCAAAAATCAATGACGATAACAAGGATAACGTTTTTGCTAACCCACAAGCACGCTTCCCTGAAATTGTAGAGGATGAAGCACCTTATCGTTTACTGGTTAACGAGTATAAATAAAATCTAAAAGCAGGCAAACGCCTGCTTTTATTTTTTTAGATATTCATCTATTAATAGTTGTAATCCCAGCATATCTTTTTCAGAACGAAAGATTTCATTAAAATTGGTAGGGTGTAGGGGGTCGGTGTAATGCACCATAGCAAAGGTGTCTATGTCAAAATAAGGATGAATAGAGGTGTCGTAACAAAAACTGCAGTCGGTGTTAACGGCAGGTCGGTTGGTAATAGAACTATAGAGCATCTGTGCCGTAATATAACCGGATAGCAGATTTTCGTGGTTTCTGTCCCCACGGTTGCCTGAGCCGTGAACCTTACCTTTGCCGTTTTTATAACCTAGATTCTCTTTCATAAAACTTTCGCGATTAAATGTCAAGGTAGAATTGGGCACACTTTTGCCATTGTGATAGATATCATAAACAAGTTGCCCCCAATCAACAACAATGTATCCGTTATCGCGCAGGTCTTTTACACCCTCTAAAAGACAAGTGAGGTCACTTTCAAACATCATAGGTTGCCGTAAAAATCTGAACTCTGTATCCTTTGGAAATAACTTTAAATATTTTTCTACTGTACCAAGCAGATTGTCGTTATATTGGTTGCCTTCCGAAAGCACTAGGTAATCAACATCACGCTCGGATTCGCTTAGTTTAGAAATATAGTGCTCGTAAATATAATCAAGTTTTTTGCCCGAATATGTGTGGTCAATAACTGTAGCATTTTCACCATTTTGCTTAATTAATTGGTAAAAATATCCCTCGTCTTTTTCACCCTGATTACCGAAAATAACGCAGTTTCCATAGTAAGCCATAGAATTGCCAACAATCATAATCTTTTTACCGTCAAGTGATACAATATTATTTACGGTTCTCTTCATTGATTCAGTGTCTTTAAGTGCGCGACTGTTTGTGCGGAATAACACCACCGCAGAAAATATCGTGCATAACAATAAAACTATTGCCAAAACTCGCCTCATAAAAACTCCTTGATTTTTAAATAAAATAACCACTACATAGTATTATCTCTAAACAAAACATTATCCGCCAAAACAATTCCTAATTATGCCAAAATAAAAAAGGCTCAGAGTTTTTATCTCTAAGCCTTTAAATATTTTAATTATTCCCACTCGGCAAATTAGGATTTAATATAGTCCCTGAGGTGAGGTATATTCCCAATAAAGGCCGTTTTTCCATGTGTAATCCCACCATTTTTCTGTGTCTCAAAGGGGTATTGTACTGTTTTGGTATCATTTCAGTACCGGACAGCGCTTTTTTACGGAAAATACTTCCGTGCACTATTCTACCCTGAATAATGATACCCGTCCCACACATCCCAGACACAGTGGCTTGGGGGTCACATATTATTGTATTCAAAATTCGGGTCTTGTCAAGTGGAAGCAATCTCTTCCCTTGAGGACGACTCCATTATACTCTAAACAGATTGGGACGGCAAATGTGCAAATCACTATTACAAATATCCAATATTCTTCCTCGGTCAGCCGGGTTTTGATTACCCGGCTGCGGTGGGGCGTGTTGTATCGTTTCGGCATGGTTATAACCTCCTTTCGTTTGCCGCATGACAGCGGCAGGGATAAGCGGCAAAAGCCGCATAAGCAGGGTTTGGGGAAGGCACTCCCCAACAAGATTCCCGCAAGGACAAAATGAGCGAACAGCGAAATTTGGTACTGCGGTAGAATCTTGCTCTCCGTGACTGCAAACTTTCTCTCACTTCCGTCCGCCACTTTTTTGGAAAACTGCAACCACAAAAGTTTGTTTCTCTTTTTCTGCTACTACTAATCCTGTAAAGGGCATTCCTGCCCGCTTTCGCTAAAATGACACCGGACGCAGTGGTTTCTACCCGGTGTTGGAGAAATCCTTTCTCTTTGCCCTCTACTACGGGTAAATGCTCCAAATGCCAAACACCAGGGCAGAAAAATTCCCTCCTCGCTTACTACTACAACCGGCAGGGGGCAAAATGGCCGGGAGCGGAGCCGGACAACAAAAAAAGCAGTAAATCTTTTTCAAGACTTACTGCTTTCGCTGGCCGCGTCGGTGGCGGCTGGTATTCAGTTTTTATGACTTGTCCGGTGGTTCGTCAAGCCGGAACTTGAATTGACAGTCAATTAACCGCTGCTTTACATAGTCCTCCACCTCGGCGTTGACCTGCCCGTTCACTTTTGAGAAATAGCGGATATATCCGGCGTAGTGGAGCAGGACAGCGTTCACGGCTTCTGGGTCGCCCTCACGGGCTTTGAGGATTGTTTCATAGGGGAGAAGTCTACTCATACCGGCTCACCCCCATTTCTTCGCGTAGCCGCTGCAAGGCAAGCTGGATATGCCGCCCCGCTGTGCTGCGTGACCGGCCAATACACGCGCCGATCACGCGCTGCGGCTGGCGCAGAAAGTAATAGCGCAGGATTTCTTCCCGCGTCTGCTCCGGCAAAACAGAGATCGCGTCGGCAAGGGCGGCGTTGCAGAGCAGGACGGTCTGACCGCAGACGGTAAATGGGTATTCCTCGTCCGGCTCCGACGCGGCAAACTGGACAAACTTCTCGTTCATCAGATAGTCAAGGGAAACTTGCCGTTCCCATTGCCGTTTAAGCTTCAAAATCTTGTCCAAGGCGGCACAGCGGATAACAGTCTTGCAAAAGGCGTTGTACCTGCGCTGGATATATTCTTGATAGGCTATCTGGTCGGTCATGGAAATTCCCCTTTCTGAATAATAGTGCGGGGCGGTGGCACTTCTTGCTGTCGCCCCTTGATTGCCTACCAGCAAAGGCGGGCGGGGCTGTCAACGGCTGCGCATATGCGCCGTTCATCTTGACCGTTGACTGGCTCGGCTGGGTTTGCTATTTACCCGACAAACTTGAATTTATTTTAAGCTATCACGTTTTACCTTCTTAAGCCTTACTATCATTACCATAGGAATTTCTTTGTTGGTTTTAAAACATTCTTCATAAAATCCATCAATGACAAATCCAGCTCTAAAACAAAGGTTAAAAATATCTTGTATGGAACGATGATAATAAATCTGCTCTTTCGGTTGCCCTTCAATCGCTATATCATAGTAACTGTGCGGTGTCATATATTTTTCAGTCAACGTGACAAAACAAGGGTGTTGCGTTGCAAAGACAAAAATTCCGCTTTCCTGCAACAGTTCATAAACAGCCATAAGAAGTGGTTCAATATCCGTAATATCCATAATTGCCATATTAGAAACTGCTTTCGTAAAGGCTCGATTTCTTTTTAATTCTAATATACTTTTTCTATCGGTCGCATCCGCCACACAAAATTCAATTTGTTTTGCATATTGTGATTGCCGTCTTTTAGCCAATTCTATCATTTTTTTGCTGTAATCAAAAGCGACAACCGAAGCGCCTCTTTGTGCAAGATACGAAGAATAATTTCCATTGCCACACGCAATATCCAAAATGTAATCCGCAGGATTAGGAGATAGAAGTTCCGTTACTTTGGGACGCACTACCTCTCTGTGAAATTCATTAGATTCGTCACCCATTGCATTATCCCAAAATTGTGCGTTCTCCTCCCAGATTTTTTTACTTTCCTCTGTTCCCATGTTCTCTCCCACTCCCCAAATTTGCTTTTTTGCTTCCATT
>JAZQTG010000070.1:0-1131 GCA_045630515.1 Acutalibacteraceae bacterium | reverse complement strand
GGCCTTGTGAAGTCGCCTTTTGTCTATCCTAAATATAATGCGGCTGACGATCTGGGCGCTACGGGAATATATGGGAAATGTACTGTTAAAGGTTTGTTTGTAAATCCTAAACAGTTAAAGCCCGGTTATCTTTTATTCAAGGGTAATGATAAGACCAAAACACATGTAGGTATCTGGGACGGATCCAATATTATTGAAGCTAAAGGCCATGCTTACGGCGTAATTGAATCAGATCTGAATAATACATGGAAATATTATGCAGAATATTATAATGTCGATTATACGGCGGAAGTCCAGCCCGAACCGGACACGCCGCCATATTGTGAACATATTCTTGAGGTAGCCACACTTACAGACCCTCTTATGCTCAGGGAAGGGCCGGGAACAGCATTCCCGGTCCTGTACCGCATGACGAAAGGAACTAAAGTCTATTGGCAGGGCCAAAGGTCCGGCGACTGGCTTAAAGTCAAATATAGAAATATATGGGGCTGGGCGTATCGAGATTATTTAAGGATATGTTAATTAAGAATCTTATTATTCTGGGTTTAGGAATCGCTATAGGCTTTTGCTTAGGGCTTATAGTAATAGGTATTATTTTTTTCAATGGCAAAGACTAAGACAAAAGCAAAGATAAAATATTATACACCTCAAAGGTTGTTCGATCTCGCGCCTACCGCGTCTATATATTTAATCTTCGGACAGCGCGGTAACGGCAAAACAACGGGAATATTAAAAGACGCTATAGACGAATATAAAGCCAGTAATTACGAAAACCGCTTTGTTTATATGCGCCGCTGGAATGATGATATAAAAGCATTCCGAATGGAACAATTATTTTCAGACCATCTGGGCGATTATATAAAAGAAGTATTTGGGGAAGGTTTTCGGGTTGAATATTACAGACATAAGTTCTATCTGGTAAATTCAGAAGATACCAAAATAGATGTTTTAGGATATGCGATCAGCTTATCAGATACCACACATAATAAGTCCATCAGTTTCGAGAAAGTAACGAGGATAATAATGGACGAGTTTATACCATTACCGGGCGAACATCCAATGGTTGACGAGATAAGCCGTTTTGAAAATAACTTATCCAGTATTATCCGAGGTAAGAATGCTGAACATGGC
>JAZQTG010000069.1:0-1328 GCA_045630515.1 Acutalibacteraceae bacterium | reverse complement strand
AGATAAAAATTATGCTAACAGCACTATAAACATTTTGCAACAAAAATATTATTTCAAAATACTTCGTCAACAGAAATTTTCAACTTAAGTAAGCATAAAAAGTTCACAAAGACGCGTTAACTTACAAAAGTAATCGGACAGCTAAATTCCTATTATCGTATTTCAGAAAGCATAAGGATATTAAAAACGGTTCAACACTAAAATCAGTTCTTGCTTTTAAAAGATGCATACTCAAAAGGTTATTCTTTCACATTTGGGCAGTCTCATTCTCCACGTTCATGCGGCGTTTACCGCGCAAATACAAACGTGCCTTCGTTCTTTATGTTCTGAAAAAGAAATGGAATTGTAACTACGTCTTCTTACATGATAGAACATAACAATCAATTCATTCGCACAGTTGCCTGCCGCAGAACGAACCGTGAGAGACAACACAGTTGGCTCACGCGGTTTGGCGGCTCGCGCGAATGACTATGAAATCTTTTGTTTAACTAAAGTTCAAGCATATGTTTTGGTAAAGAGCCAAAAATTTGTGTCTCCTTGTGTTCAAAATAGAGAATGCTATTTTCATATTGACAAACTATACTGATTATTTTAATATTACGTTAACCAAATGAGAAATTGAGTTAACGTAAATGAGGTGACATATGAAAAGTTCAGTTTTCCCTAAGATTTTAACAGCGTTATGTGCAGCAATTATTGCGGTACTTGCACAAATTATCATTCCGCTCCCACTCATACCGATTACAGGTCAAACACTTGCAATTGGACTTGTTGTGACGATTTTAGGCTTAAAGCACGGTACATATGCTGTACTACTCTATATTTCACTTGGGGCAATCGGTTTACCAGTATTTCAAAGCTTCACAGGCGGTTTAGGTATTTTATTTGGCCCTACAGGTGGTTATATAATTGGCTTTATCCCATCTGCTCTTGTCATCGGCTTTTACCTCGAGAAAACACGCCTTACATTTACTCATGCATTAATTGCTAATATATTAGGCATGCTTGTTACATTGGCATTTGGCGCTGTATGGTTAAAATATTTATCCGAACTTTCTTGGACTGCTGCGTTGTTATCAGGTGTAATACCGTTCTTAATCGTCGGGGTGATTAAATCAATACTCGCTGCTTGGGTTGGTGTCATCGTACGTCAGCGTTTAAAACAGGCGAATATTTTACGCACTATTTAACTTGGTTTTCATAAAATAATTGCTATAATAGAAAATAATTAGATATAATAGTTTTCTAGGGTTCCGCAATGCTTCATTGGTCTGGTCCGAGAGAAAACGCATAGTAACTTACTATGTCACGGAAGGATAAAAGCCTGG
>JAZQTG010000068.1:0-1149 GCA_045630515.1 Acutalibacteraceae bacterium | reverse complement strand
CCCCAAAATTAAGTCGGAAGCTGCAATTTCGTTTGCAGATAGTTCCGAACGGTAGTCCTTTAAGAATTGCGATAGCTCCTCCAGAGAGAGCGCCCCTAATGCCTGTAAAAACCAGAGAGGACTACGGCTATACTCCACCTTTTTTTGCTCGTATAAGACGCGTAGAGGCAGTTTTAAGCCCTCTCTCGCCTCATCAACGATAATTTCTATGTCCCGTCCGGTTTGCTCCTCACGGGCTTGTATTTTGCTAATAAGGGCATCTCCCTCTACATGGGAATTAACTAGAGCTTCCTGCATAGTATGCTCATCTTTCTCCTGTATATCAGCTATCTCGCTAGCAGTCAATTTCTTTTTATTTTCCTCACCAAGCTCTTTTAAGTCCTGGTCAGGTAATATATCTACTTTTTCTTTTGCTTGTCCCTGTGGCATGGTGAAGTACCTTTCTTTTTTTACACTTACTTAAAATCGCAATTTAATATGCATAACATTCACTCCAATTTTACAAGCTTTTTGAAAGTTTTACAATTTTAGAACTTTTTTGAAACTTTTTGAAACTTTTTGAAAGTTTTTCGTTTTACAGATTGAAACTTTTTGAAAAACATTGGTCGTGCTTTTTTGACATTTTTGGTCACAAAAAAAGAGCACTATTGGTGCTCTCTTTTTTACAAATCCTCCCTATGGCGCTGCGTCACTTACAACACCACATCTGCTTTTATTTTCCTGTTTATCTTACCCCCTTGCTTGCTCTGCAAGCACCATCATATTATTAACAATTTTGCACCATTTTAACTAATCATTAGCCTTTTTACGTGCGGTGCGTCACTTGCAGTTAAACTACCTTGCGAATAGGTATCAACTTCCTCATCCGCAATTTCTTGTGCAAAAAATGCAGGATGAATACCGTTGAGTTCCTCATCATCGCCCAGATAGATTACTGTACTTGGCGGGAGGTCCTTTATGACCTCCCAAAGCATTTCCACTGTCAACTGTTTCATGCTTAATCTCCTTCTATTTAACCTTTAATGTCTTCCTTTGCATCCGTAGGTCGCCCAGATGTTCTTCCTCGCCGTCCAGATATGCAAACAATTTCTCCTTTGTCACATCCGAGTTAACGATAACATCGACCCACTTTAGACGCCTATCTTTGGC
>JAZQTG010000067.1:0-1651 GCA_045630515.1 Acutalibacteraceae bacterium | reverse complement strand
CTCTTTCGATACATCAGACAAATGACATAATTCAGTGTAAACACAATTGATATCTAAAGAATCCCTTCCTTCCACTTCAATTACATCATAAGCATGAACAACTGTTTTCGTACCGAATTTAATATCAAACACGTATTATTCCCTCCTGTTTTTTGATGTTTTGTCATTTTTTATTTTACCACAGCCACGCTATTGGCAGGTGGAATTTAAGTTGTTCAATCAATTCTTTCCCTTATTTGCTCCTTTACGAACATTTTTTAGATATTATGCACTATGTAATCTATTATATTTCTTGCGAAAATAAGATTTTTTTATTATTTTTCGAATAAATGTAACAAAATGAGTACCCATGCGACAAGTGTTTGTTATATAATACGCAAGTAATATTTTGTTTGAGGTGAATAAGTTTTGAAAAAAATATTGTGTACATGTTTATTTTTAAGTGTTTTTGTCCTATCAATGGATGTACACGCACACCCAGGACGCACAGATAGTAACGGTGGGCATTATTGCCGAACAAACTGTGAGAAATGGGGATACGAATACGGTGAATACCATTACCACAATGGCGGTAGCAGTAGCAGTTCTTCAAGTTCAAATAAGAACAGCGGTAGTAGCAGTAGCTCTTCAAGCACAAGCACGAATAGTTATTACGAAAGCCAAGAATATAAAACAAGTGAATACAATAAAGGGTACGAAGCAGGCTTAACAGCAGGTCAAGCAGATTACGAAGACCTGAAAGAAGCAAATAATAATGCACTAACAGGTAGTACATACTACAAAAACGGCTATAAAAAAGGGTACGACGAAAGTTATACTGAAGCAAAGCAAGCTGATTATGATAAAGGGTACGAGGCAGGTTTAACCGCAGGTAAACAAGATTACGAAAACGACAAAGAAGCAGATAATGTCGCACTAACAGGTGGCACATCCTATAAAAACGGCTATAAAAAAGGGTATGACGAAAGTTATGCTAAAGCAAAGCAAGCCGATTATTATTACAAACTTGGTGAAGAAAAAGGTTATGCGTTAGTAGCATTAGATGGTTTGTTGAAAGATGTACCGACTGACTACCAAGAATCGTATTCAGATGGACACAAAATCGGTTTTAATCGAAAGAATGCAGAACTACGAAGTGCCGCTGAAGAAAAAGGTTATGAAGACGGCTATAATCTTGCTGAAAAATCTTCAACTTATGAGGGTGACTTGAAAACAGCCTACGAAGATAAATACGAAGATGGATATAGAGAGAAATTAGCCGAGATTAAAGAAGAAGGCTTTAACTCTGCTTATGTAAATGACCAATTGGTAATCCCGAAGGAATACGAAGGAAATGACAAATTGGCAACACAATTTACACAAGGTTTTGAAGAAAATGTCGAAGCAATCCAAATTAAGGAAGAAGCGCACGATGACGGATTTAAGTTCTTGATTAACAATAAAGTAAAAGCGGCAGAGCCATACGAACATGCAACAGCACTTTATGATCTGTATTACGAAAAAGGGAAAAGTGAAGCGATTGAACTGTATAAAAAAGTAGGAAAAGGATGCGGTGCTTCTCTTACCCTTACAGTTGCTACAATGCTTATTCTAAACCGAAGAAGAAGAAATAAATCCGCTTAAAAAACAATGCCACTTGGCATTGTTTTTT
>JAZQTG010000066.1:0-23841 GCA_045630515.1 Acutalibacteraceae bacterium | reverse complement strand
CTGATGGTGTACCACTTTATTAATAACGTGCGAAATGTACGTTTGATATATACCTACACTAGCAGATAAAGTTGCAAATCAGTCATCGTGTTCCACTTGACTTCTTTGTCAGGGACTCGCACTATGAAACTTGCCACCGGCAACTTTCATTTACGCGCGACTGATGGTGTACCATTTGTAAGATATGTGGCCCGTTGGTCAAGTGGCCTAAGACTCCGGCCTCTCACGCCGGCAACAGCGGTTCGAATCCGCTACGGGTCACCAAACAACTCCACAAAAAAATATATGTATGTTAACGCGAAAGCGAAAAACATAAAGTCGGTGTCAATGACCATGAGGGTCCACCCGTTCCCATCCCGAACACGGAAGTTAAGCTCATGAGTGTCAAAAGTACTTGGGTGGCGACGCCCTGGGAGGATAGAACGATGCCGACATTTTTTACCTAAATCATAAAGATAAGCACTCTTGCATATCTTTATGTTAAGATAAAGCCGAATGCAAAATTCGGTGACATATATTGCTCTTTAGCTCAGTTGGTTAGAGCACCTGACTGTTAATCAGGGGGTCCTCGGTTCAAGTCCGAGAAGAGCAGCCAAAAATCCCGAATGCGAAAGCTTTCGGGATTTTACTTTTTCACTATTCACTTTTCACTCTTCACTAAATTCGCATTCGGGATTTTTGGAAGGTAAGAAGTAATAGTGAATAGTGAAGAGGTAAGGTGTGGCTTCGCCACGGATTATATATACAATGCCCCACATTGATTTATTTCCGCTTTTATGCTATACTACACATAGGCGGTGATGATATGAAAAAGAAAATAATTATTATTTTGGTAAGCGTGGTTTTACTTATTGTTGCTTTCATATGTGTTTTCAAATATTATCATCCCACGCATTTTGCTTATAACGACAGATTTATTATAGGCAACACTCAAGAAAAAATTATAGAAAAATACGGTGAATTTTACGGAACTAGTACAAACGATGATGGGGAAATAACTTACGGAGTTTATATGATACGTGATAATACGCCTGAATTGATAATGGGTTATGATGATTCATTATGGTATGAAGTGTATTTTGAGAATGGCATAGCAGTTAAAGTTGATTTGCGAGAGGGCTATATAGGCGGTTAATATTTTAGTGACCTCTTAGACTTGAACCAACGACCTTGTTATTGTTCGTATTTTATGGACGAAAAGACAAAAAAGAACAGACACCAGTTGGTGCCTGTTCTTTTTCGTTTCTATCACGTACTTAATTTGTGTTCCCTGATTAACAGCCTAGCCGCTCTCGTTCTTAAGCGTAGCTCATATGGGGTTAGTTTCGTTGCGACCGCCGCCGTTGGCGGATGAAGGGAGTAAAAGAAAGGGTTAGGGTTGTTAAATTTCATTTATAAAAAACAAAATATCTATTTCTGTATGTTGGGGTTATTAGTTCTGTCTAGTAGATAATCAATACTTACATTATAATAATCGGATAGTTTTATTAAAACTTCAGCGGTAAGCGAAATTACCCCTGTTTCATATTGTGAATATGTGTTTTGCGAAACATTAAGATACTTTGCAATTTCTCGTTGCTTAATATCTCTGTCTTCTCTAATCCCTTTTAGATTTTCAAATTGCATAACAATCACCTCATAATTATTATGCAATATCTGTATTAAAGATATTGACATTTATCTGTAATACAGATATAATATATACAAATCTATTTTTGGAGGAAATTTTATGAAAAGAATCGTAGCACTAGTTGTATGTTCTGCATTATCCATATCTTTTACGGGATGCAGGCACAAACACGATTTAAAAGAAAAAGCAATTTTTGAAGCAACCTGCACAACTGAAGGCAAAATGGAAGAATATTGCACTAAATGTGATTATACAGAAAGTTATGAAACAGATGCCTTGGGTCATGATTTGGGCGATACTAAGGTGGTTAAAAAGGCAACATGCAAAAAAGAAGGCAAAGAGGAACGTATTTGTTCTACTTGCGGTTATAAAGAAGAAAAAATAATTAAGCCTGCACACACTTTTGAAGAAGAAATTATTACTGAAGCAACATGTAAAAAAGAAGGAGAAAAAGAATTAATCTGTACCGTATGTGGTCATGAAGAAACCAAAGAAATTGCTAAGTTGAATCATGTTTTTATAGACCAAGAATGTGTTAAATGTAAAGCTTATAAGGTGACAGAGATAACTGCAAATCAATGGTATGAGTATAAACAAAATAATGTAATAAAATGCCAAAACGCATTAGTTTACATGGCTAGTCCGCTAGGAAAAGGATATATGGTGACTTATTATCCTATTTGTAGTAGTTGTCATATAGCAGGTGGAACTAAGCTAGCAGGACCTGAAGTTAATTATCCGGTAACACAAACATATAATTGTGACTATTGTGATAATATAACGTATATTAATTTTAAGATACAGTACTAAAATATAACTAAATTTGTGAAATAAAAAACGGATTCCGAGTGGAATCCGTTTTTTACTGTAAAATAGTTTGTGTGAAAGTGAGTTGCTATGTTTGTTGGTTATTTTTGATAACTATAATATTTACCGCCGTAGGTGTTGGTGATTTTGCGGTAGACCGAGGGAGAGATGCCGCAAATTTTGGAGAACACACGCGAGAAATAGTATGGGTCTGAGATACCCACCATATTGCCAATTTCGCCGATGCGGTACTGGGTGCTTTCCAAAAGTTCTTTAGCATTACTGATACGTAGATGGTTGATATACTCTGTAACGCTACGTCCCTCGTTGCGTTTAAAGATAGTACTGCAGTAACTTGGGTGTAGATTAACATGGCTGGAAACGGTTTCAAGCGTAATATCGTTTTGATAATTTTCTGCAATATATGCCTTTATTTTGTCTACATAAGGTAAAGGATGCTCGTTTTCTTGTTGTTCAAACAAGCGCAAAAGAATAAGGTTTATAAGATTAATAAGTTTATCTTCATTGTGAATATCTGGCTTTCTTAGAACATGAGTAACCATTTCAATATAACTACGAACTTCGTGAGATAAAGCACCGCTTAAATGATAATTTAACGGCAAGGGTTCGTTATGTTTTGTTGTAAAATTAAAGGACACATAGGAAGGCTTTGTGGATTTATCGCGACTCATTGAAGCGCCTGCAGGGCAATAAATAGCCTCACCTTCTGATACGGTATAGTTTTCACCATTAATGGTATAACTAAGTTTGCCTTTAATTACAATTGTTAAATCGTGATAACTGCAATTTGGCTTAGTGAAAGCATAGGCATCACATTCAATACGATGGTGGATAAGGAGTAACTTTAGACCGTCTAAAATTTCCATTAGTTAGCGCACCTCCAAAAAATGAGCTTTCATTTTGAATTTATTTTAACACAAGAAATAAGACGTGTAAACCACATACTAAAAAAATACAAATTGTTTGGCTCTAAATATTAAAAAAACACAAATATATCTAAAAAAATATTTGTATTTTAATTGTTTGTATCAGAAACAGTATTGAAAACCAAATTAAAATAAAGTAATATATATTTAAAAGTTATTTAATTTTTTTGTAAACAAAACATTCCACGAAAGGAAGAACAATATGAAAGCAGTATTAATTAACCCTGCAGATAAATCATTAAGTTGGAGTGAGGTTCCAAACCCTATTCTTAACAATGATGATGTTCTTGTTAAAATTGAGGCAGCGGCACTTAACCGCGCTGACCTATTGCAAAGAGAGGGTAACTATCCACCTCCTCCCGGATGCCCTGATTGGATGGGTCTTGAGATTGCAGGTACTATTGTAGAGGTTGCCGATGGTGCTAAAGAAAAATCCAATTGGAAGATTGGCGACAAGGTTTGTGCGCTTTTGGGCGGCGGCGGATATGCAGAGTATGTTAACGTAAAATATGATATGCTTATGCCTGTTCCCGATGGTTGCAGTATGGTTGAAGCGGCTGCTTTGCCTGAGGCTTTTGCTACTGCGTATCTTAATCTTTTCTGGGAAGGTAATATAAAATCGGGTGACACGTTGCTAATGAATGCAGGTGCTAGTGGACTTGCAAGCGTTATTATCCCCATGGCTAAGGCTTTTGGTGTGCGCGTAATTACAACAGTTTTGTCAGACGAACTTGCTCAATCTATAAAGCATCTTAACGCCGATGTTGTTGTAAACACAAAAAAAGAGGATATCAGCGAGGTGCTAAAGAGGCAGTTAGAAGAAGGCCACCCGGTAACCGTTGCTATTGACTGCTTGGGCGGTGAAATAATGGGCAAATGCTTGCACTTTATGGAGCATGGCGGCAGATGGATTATGATTGCTACACTGGCAGGCGACCTAACACAAGTAGATATGCGTAATATTTATGTAAGAAATGTTCGTATAATCGGTAGCACACTTCGTTCCAGAAAACCTGAAGTTAAGGCGCAAATTCTTTCTAAGCTTGTTGAGGAGATTTGGCCAAAGGTATCTTCCGGTGAGGTTAAACCTACAATTTATAAAGTACTACCAATTACCGAAGCAGAAGAAGCACACAATATTTTATATCGTGGCGAGAATGTTGGTAAGGTTGTACTAACCGTTGACTAAATAATGAAAGGCACAACTTGAAGTATCTGGTTGTGCCGTTTTTTTGCAAAGAAAAAAGCACTCAGGATTGGCGTGATACTCTTAACGGAGTATCACGCCAGTTCTATTCGCCTACGGCGAGTTATATTGCGTCGCAGTTATATTTGGCTTACGCCGAGTGATATTTGCTTCGCAAGTTTATGGGCGAATAGAATATCACTAAGTCCTTTAGGGCTTAATATCACTTTGTTTTATAAATATCTTGCCATAGGCGAGGAAATTTTAAAACAAAATATCACGCTGACGGCAGTCAGCATATCACTATACAGACAAAAAGAAAGAGAAGACTCGTGTTATGCGAATCTTCTCTTTTCTGTTGTTAGTGGGTTTGGGCTACTGCCCAAGTGCATTTGTATGCACAAATGCGATGCTGGTTCTCAATGGAAGTTGAAGGATTTTCAAATTCTCCGTTAAGAACAACACACATTTAACTTGAGTGCTTTTTAGTTTAAAACTCAATATTAAGTGTTACGATTTTTGCACCGCCTGCAGTTATCTTTATACCTTTGTCGGTGATTTTTGCAGTAGCGTTGCCTACTTCTTCTCCCAATAAGTTAACAACCGATACCTTCTTAGGCTTAGCAATAAGAGATAGTATGCAGGTTGCTTTTTTATCACTTATGTTTACCAAACGCACATTTACACCGTTATCAACTGTGTTAACATTGGTTAGAGCAAAAGATTTGTTTTCGGTGATTTCAAAGAAAGAAAGATGGTTTGGCAAACTGCCGTTATGCACTTTTTCTGCCTTGGCATAAAGAGGCGTACGACAATCCTCACCCTCTATGAAAGCATACTCAGGTGTAAGCTCGCTGCAGAAATGCAAACTATATTCGTAGTCGCGCTTTTCTAACAATCTGCCAAGACCCTTTTCGCCAAAGCCGACCTCGTTTGTAAAGGAGCGGAATAAGGTGAGTGCGATCGTTTTGGAATCGTTATCGGAAACGGCAACCTCGTAAAGACCTTTAGTGTATACGCCGACTGCCGATTTTTTGTCCTTTAGCAAGGTGATGCCTTGCGATGGGAAAACAAAGGTTTCGGGCTCGCGGTTGCGAGAGTAGTCGGTGAATTTTATATCCCAAGCGTACATGCCAAACGGTATTTTTGTGTAAACCTTATCGGTATCAATATAGGTCGGGATTAGCACTCTTAGGCGGTGATTATAGCAGTTATTATCAACGGTAGTTTTAACGTCAATTCGGTCGCTGTTGTTTGTCAAAGTAACAACGCTAGCTATTTTTAAGGTATCGTATAACTCTAATCTATGGTCGTTATCGTCGCTCAGGTGTTTAGGTATGCGCATTTCGGTTGAAATTTTAACAGTAGCCGCAAGAGGACCGTCTGAAAGCACCGCAACCTCGGCATTGCCGGAAAGGTAGGTTTCATCCATAAGCGGTTTTATGTAGTTCCAACCGTCGCCTTTATCACCTGTATCCTCAAAGCAAAGCACACCGCGATACTCTTTTTTTGTGGCATTTTCCAGAACGGTTAGGGTGCCATCAGTCTCAAAAGTTACTGTGATTTTACCTGTGTTAAAGGTTCTCGGCGCAATTTTCATACTACCGTCAAACGCTACAGGTGGATAGAATTCTTTGTAATCGTTGTAGTCACCATATTGTGGGTTAACAATTTTGTTGTTGTCAAAGGTTAGAACCGTGTAGCCACCTGCTTCAATCTCGGTTTCAATGGCAACAGTCCATAGGTCGTAATCGTACCACTCAACCATTTTGCGAACATCGTAATTGCATTCGTGCCATTCTTTGTTTTTAAGGCGTTGGTAGCGAACTTCGTTTCCATTAATATCGTAAACGGTGATTCGGCCCTCGTTATCAGCAGGGAATGGGATATCAAAAACATTTACGCTTGTAAGTTTTTTAGAGGTGGGATTATATAGTATAATTGCACCGTCTTTGCCCTTGCCGACTGTATTGGTTTCGGCAGCTAAAACTTCGCGCATGTTTTTGTTAAGCGTATTTGCAATACTTTCTGTCTGCCTAAAACGGCAAGCGTTATCAAGATGAACGTCAGAAATAGAGCAACCGCAAATAGAATCGTGTGGGTGGTTTTTAATAAGATACTCCCACGCTTCTTTTAAGAAATCTTCTCTGCCTTTAATTTCGTTCTGATTGCCACTAAATATACCAATGGTGCAAAGTTGTTTTATGGCGGCGTTTAGCGGCTCGGTAACCTTTGTAAGCAGGGTTTCGCATTTATCGTTAGCTTGCTTTAGTTCAACGTGTGAAGAGAGAACATTTTTAAGCACTATGTTGTTAGAGCCTTTTTTGCCTGCATTGTAAAAACAACCCTCAAGAGTCTTTAATTTTAAATCTTGCTCGCAAAAGGCTTTCCTAAAGGTGTCGTAATTACTGTGAACAATTTCAATGTCGGGTATGTTTGTGGTAAGGTTTTCAATAACCTTAGGTAGATTCGGCTCAATATCCATATGATCGGTACCGTCAAACATAATAAGAACGTCGCCGGTTGACCTTTCTTCGCAGTAGTTTAAGAAGTTTTTAAAGAATTCAACCTGATCGGCATAGTTAATCTCGCCGCCTTTAAAGTGGTGGCGTGCAGCAAAAAAGAAGTTGCCGTATGAACCGCCTGGGTCAAGTTTATGTACCGTTACCTCTGTACCGTCTTTACCTTTCCAAATAAAAGCATCTTTGGGGTAATCACCAATGCCTCTATAGAAAATAGCGTTGTCAATATTAAAGCCTTTGAGTATTTGTGGGAACTGATTGCTTTGCCCAAACATATCAACAATATAGCCACAATTCATAGGTTCAACGCCATAACTTTTACAAATTCCTATGCCTTTTTGTAGGTTTCTGATAAGTGATTCGCCTGAGATTAAGAAAAGGTCGGGCATAACATACCAAGGGCCGATGATAATTCTGCCCTCTTTGATAAGTTTCATAAGTCTATCGCGGTTGTTTGGACGGATTTTTAAGTAATCTTCAATAACTATTGTTTGTCCGTCAAAATGGAAATACTTGTAATCGGGAACGGTTTCCATAGTTTCAATAAGTTCGTCAACCATTCTTACAAGTCTTGCACGATATTCTTGAAAATCGTTATACCATTCTCTGTCCCAATGGGTTTCAGATATAATGTAAAGTTTTTTCATGAAATCACCTACTGGTTTAATCTGCCTGAAATAATAAGCTGTTCTTCCGATTCTTTGTAAAGTAGTAGATATTCTGAATTGGTATCCTTAAGATCTGATTTTACAATAAGTTTCATAAATCCGCTTTTTGCTTTTGGTAGTAATGCTCTAAAGGTTGGACCCTCGGCATTTTGTTGCGGATTAATTGTTCCGGTTTGCCACGACATTTCACCAATGCGTTTGCCGTCTAGTTCCAAGTAGGCGGTAACGGTAGTGTTATTAAGCGAACTGAAACTATCGTTCATTAACCAAAGTTTTGCCTCTAAAACTTCACCATCGTGGTAACAGAAACGCTCAATCTCTGCGCTTGCAAAGATAGGTCTTAGTGAGTTTTTAACGGCGTTATAGGCAGGGCGTGCTTTACCAAAATAGGAAACAAGATATTCGCCCGCCGCGGTTGGCCAACATTCGTCGTAATCCCAGTTAAGAGCCATTGTGCAACGCGGCCATTGACGACGCGCACCCTCAAACATAGCCTTTAAGCCTTCACTTTGTAGGATGTCACTATTGGCAATTAGGTCCTCAATACTTTCTGCTTTGCCGAAATATCTTTCTAAGGTGGGCATTTCGGTCCAAGAGTTTTCTTGCCATGCATCAAAGCCGTGATGTAATACCCAAGAGGGTGTTGGTTTTACCGGAAAAATCTCATTTTCCGGAATGGCGGCTTTTATATTTTCAATTGGAGAAAATGCAGGGCAACCAAACTCCGGATAGGCGGTGTAGGTAGAGGTTCTGATTGATTCGTAAACCTCGGTTTCGGCACCGCCAACTGTGTTAATAAAGGTGTAACCGCCGTGTGCCATATTGCAAAGCGGAGAGGTCATAATAAAAGGAATCTCAGGTGTTTCTTTGTAGCAAATAGCATTAAGAAGTCTTAACGCGTGGTACTGTTCGGTCATTTTAGACCAACTGTTAAACAGTTCGTTACCACCGCACCAAAGAGCAAGAGAAGCGTGGTGGCATAGCCTTTTGACGATCTCTGTTGCTTCACTTCCCAGTACCGAAAGATAGTGCGGATCGTTTTTATATTCGTTACAAGCAAGTGGAAATTCTTGCCAAATTAAAATACCGTATTCGTCACAAAGGTCGTAAAAATCTGATTTATGTACTACGCCGCCACCCCAAACGCGAAATACGTTAAAATGCGCCTCTTTAGCAAGAGTAACAAGGGGGAGGTAACGGTCTTTAGTAAGTGTGCCATAAAAGATTTCGGGGGAAACAAAGTTACTGCCTTTTAGGAAGATACCCTTGCCGTTAATTACCATAAGTGTAGGTGCATCTGAACGAGATTTAGGCATAAGTTGTGGATACTTCCAAGAGGTTTCGGGAAGTACCATTTCAACCGTTTTAAAGCCAATGCGCCTTTGTGCGTTAATAGAATCATCTGATTTTAGCGTAGCGCATACTGTGTATAACGCTTGGTTGCCGTAGCCGTTTGGCCACCAAAGTTCTATATCATTAAGGGTGTCGGTAATGGTCATACTGCCAACGCCAAAATATTCTTTTATAATTTTACCGCTAGGGTCTGCAATAGTTACTGTAACCTCTTCGTTTTCTGAGAGGGTAAGGTTGATTGTAAGTTCGGCAGAGTCGCGGTTTTCTGAAAGACTGTATTTAACAGTAAGGTCGTCAATATATCCGTGCTCGGTATTTTCTAGCCAAATATCCTCCCAAATGCCAACGGGGATAAGGCGTGGATGCCAGTCCCAACCGTAACTAACAGGGGGTTTACAACAAGCAGCCGCCTGTGCACGACCCTCAGCACCAGGAATTTTGGGCACAGGGGCAATATCTATATATAAAGTCTTTTCACTATAATCGGTAATATCAAGTCTGAACGGTTTATAAAGACCTTCGTACTCGTAAATAACCGTATCGTCAATGCGAACCTTGTAACAGTAGTCAATACCGTTGCAACAAAGGTAGGTTTTGCCACCCTTAAATTTAGGCAACTCTGCTTTATAATGCCACCATTTATCCTCTAAGAAATGAAATTTGGTAAAATTATCGGCAAAGTAAATGTTATCAATATTTTCGCCTTTTGCATAGTCTAACTGCACCGCACCGGGAACTGTTGCGGCGTACATTTTTTTTGGTAAAGCATTGGCACTGTCGGAATAGCCAACACTAAAACTAAGAATGGTTTTTTGCATAGTAAAAGCCTCCTCTTACTTCTAAATAGTAGCATACTACAAACCTTTTGGTCAATTTGTTTTATTGGTTTCTACGATAAGTAGAAAAGCGATTTAATATCGGTGTCGGTCAAGAATAAAGCAACGTAAGAAAGTGTCATATGAAACAGCGAAATATTAGGCTTGCAATCTTTACCCCAACCCTCAAAGGTAGCGGTACCGCCTTCGCGAATAATCCTAAGCCATGCGTCTTCTTCTTTAATCAGAGAATAGGCAAGTTCTTCCTTGCCGTTCACAATAAGACCGTAAAGCAAGGGGAATGAGCCAAAAAGAGAAAGGTTGGCAATTCCGCGTTTTTTAACCGTATTAATAAAATTAACTTTAAATTCTTCATTAGGGCAAAGACCGAAAGCGTAAGGGTAAAGGTTGCCAATGTAACTTACGTGTGTGCTTTCGGTACTATCGCAAAACATGTTGCGCGTACTATCAAAGAAAGCGGCATAAAAACTTTTTTTAAGCGGTTCTATGTCGCGGTAGGGCGTAGCACCTATAATTGTAGCCATTTGGTTTGCGGTGCGAATAGCGTTTATGTAATAGGAGTTAAGAGCAACGTGTGGCTCTTTACAGATGATACCCTCTCTAATATCAACGTCGTATCCGTCGCGGAAACCCCACGGCCACTCAACAACGCACCACTTATCAAGCATACAAAGTAGGTTTTCTTTTTCGTAATCTTTTTTGTAAGAGTCAAGAAGTTTAGTAACCTTTGGGTAGTTTGTTTTTAAATATTCTTTGTCACCAAAAAGTCTGTAATGCCATAGCACCAAAGAAACGAGCATTAGCGGAAATTCGGCAATTTCTTGCATGTGAGAACAATCAAGGCAGGTAACCAAACCGTCTGTAATAAAGGAGGAGAAAAATGCATCGTCAATAAGTTTTCTAACGATACTGTCGTCTTTAGTGAGCACGGCGTGGGTAAGGGCGGTGTAACAGCCGTCGCCAACGTAAAAACCTTTTTCGCGCTCCATACAGTCCTGTATAACCTCTTGCACGCCAAAGTGCATAGTGTGTATGCAAAGGTCCCATATTTTTGCAAGTTTCTCGTCACCTAAAACCCTTTTATTTAGATTGCAGTTAAGGGCGAAAGGATAGTGGCGTGCTAATAGATAGATATCTTTTATTTCAGCGTTTTGTGGCAATATAATTTCCAGATATCTAAAGGCTTTATAATCAAACTCGTCAAGGGTGTCCTCACCACCTGAAAGTTTCCATTCTTCTTCATATACACAGTTGGCGCGAAGGTTAAATCTAGCGTTGCCGTTTTCATCTAATTCGCTTGCAAAACGAAGTTTTATTTTATCTCGGTTGCTACCTTTTGCGGTAGCCACAAGGTAGCCAACATACATTGCACCAAAATCAATAAGTATATGGTCGCCGTTATCTGTAATGCTGTGGGGTGCGATTTTTTGAAAATCAAGACTTTTGGTGGTTTGCGGCTCAAGTCTATAATCGGCAAAGGTTGCTTTTTTAGCGGTTTGCCAATAACTATCGTCAAAGTCAGGACTTTCAAAGCCAACCTCGCGCGATGATGAGTCGTAAAGTTCCATAAACTGCGTGTTGTAGCCGACCACACTAAGTTCTTCAAAACCTGTGTGCCGGTGGGTAAGCCAAGATTCGTCGCTACAAAGAACGGTTTTTCCTAAAACTGTAAGGTCGCACAAAAGACCGTGACGGTTATCACCGCTAACAAACACACGGTTTATTAATCCTTGGTACAAGGTGTGTACTACAATTGTGTTTTCACCTTTTTTCAAAAACTTTGTAACATCAATAGTATTGTAGCCATATTTTTTAGGATAGGCGGGGGCAGGTCCGCTAGACACAAAACTGCCGTTTATGTAAAGTTTATAATAATCGTCGGCCGTTATATACAAAATAGCATTGCCAAGATTATTAAGGTTAAACTTTTTTCTAAAAAGAATATGTCGGTTGCGATGCTCGTCACAAGGCAACCCAACCGACTCTAATTGACGGTGAAAAACATTGCGAGGCATAAGATTTGCAAATTCACCGTCGGTTATAAAATATCCGCAAAATTCGTGATTTATCATAATAATCACCTATGCTTAAAGATTAAATACATATCCTGAGATAATACCAAACGCTGCCGAAAGGCAGATTATAATAATGGGGTGTACTTTTTTTAGAATTAAAACTTGCATAATTAAATATATAATTGCCGAAAGAATAAAAGTGGTGCCTAAACTAAATCCCATAATACCGTTCGGCAAAAAAACCGAGCCTGCAATATTAATAACCGCCGAGCCTATAAGACCGATAACGGCAGGTTTTAATCCTGCCATACAACCCGAAACCAAGCGGCTTTGTTTAAATTTCTCATAAATCTTTGCGACAATTAAAATGATTATGAAAGATGGTAGCACAACCCCAAAGGTTGCAAGCGCGCTACCTAAAATACCACCCATCTCGGCACCGATATAGGTTGCCGAATTAATAGCAAACGGACCTGGTGTAGATTCGCTAACTGCGATAAAGTTAATAATCTCCTCAGGTTGCATCCAACCCTTGTTAACAACCTCTGCTTGTATTAACGGAAGCATAGCATAACCGCCACCAAAGGTAAAAAGGCCTATTTTAAAGAAGGTTAAAAAGAGTTCTAAATAAATCATTTTTCCGCCTCCTTGCTATTCTTCAAGGTGGCGTATGTGTAAATAAGACCTGAAACGGCGCAACCGATTATAACATAGATAAGGTTAATATTTACGAAAACTGCAATCAAAAAGGAAGCCGCCGCAACAAAGTAGGAAAAAGCATTTTTCTTTACCTTTTTGTACATAGTAATAAACGCCTTAACGATAAGAGCCAAAACACCTGCGCGAATTCCAAAAAAGGCATACTGCACAATTTTTAACGACTGAAACTCTTTAAGTAAAAATGCGATTATTGTAATTATTATAAAGGAAGGCAGTACCACTCCTAAAGTAGCAGCCACAGATCCAAGCACACCGCAAACCCTGTAACCTACAAAGGTTGCTGAGTTTATGGCAATAGGACCAGGGGTGGATTCTGCTATAGCAAAAATTTCTAAGATATCATCTTTGGTAATCCATTTGTGATTTTCTGCAATTTCTGCTTCAATAAGCGGAATCATAGCATAGCCGCCGCCAAAGGTGAAAGCACCTATTTTGAAAAATGTTAAAAATAGAGTTAATAGGGTTTTATACTTTTTCATAATCTATCCTTCAAAAATTTCGCAATCGTAAACCTCAACGCCTGAATCTGCAAAAACATCAAAAAGTCTAGTGCGAAGGTCGGCTTTGGTTATACCCTTCTTTAGTATAACCTGTAAGAAACCGCCGCCACCTGCACCACAAATCATTTTGCCATCAATAAGGTCGTCAATGGTTGAAAAAATTTGGTCAATACATGTGTTGGTACAACCGCTGTCTAAACGCTTTGAGCATTCCCAGTGTTTAGATAAAAGTCTGGCAAAACCATCTGTGTTACCGCGCTCTAATTCCAGTCGCATAAGCTCGGAAAGGTTTTTAATATCGTAAAGTGATTCTAAGGCGTTAGGGTCAGAGCCGATGTATTTACCCAAAACCTCGCGCAGTAGATTTCTTGCAAGGCGGCGTTGCCCTGTATAAATCAGGCAAAAACGCTCTTGCAATTCTTTTTTAGCGTTATCCGGAATATTTATTTGTTTAACGGTAAGGTTGTTGTGTTCGCCCGCCTCGGTTGAAGCAAGTTTAACGCCCGCATAAAGTCCGCCAACCTGGTCTTGCCAACCACCGCCTGTAGACATAAGTTGTTCCATTCTAAGAACTATATCAACAAGTTCGCTTTCGGTGTAGGGTTTGCCAAAAAAGGTGCAAAGAGCCTTTGCACAAGCACCTGCAAGAATAGAGCTTGTACCAAGTCCGCTACCTTTTGGTATGTTAATTACCTCGGTGTTAAGGTAAATACCACCACCGATATTTGTGCAGATTTCTTGTAGAGCAATGTCTTCTTCTTTGGGTATAATGCCAACCGAAATTAAAGCGGCTTTATGAAGTGCAAAAGCATCGGTCGGGTTATAGCAGTTTTGTAGGGACTTAATGTCGGTAAATTCTTTATACGAGCCACAGTCGGTACTTGAGAGAATAAACTTATGCTCGCTTAATTTTTTAACGGTTACTTTAACAGGTAATTGTCCGTTAAGCAAGACCGCCGCATTAAGCACCGAACCACCAAGTTCAAAATAAACAGGTGGAGTATCTGTCCAACCGCCACCAAAGTTAACCCTTATAGGTAGTTGAATAATTACTTCATCTTCTTTTATTTTTAGAGAGTCGCAATAATCAGAGCCTTGGTGATTTTTGTTAACGTAAGCGGCTATCTCTTTAAAACACATATCCAAATAATCATTAGAGCCAACGAGTTTTGAAAGGTAATAGTAAATGCGCACCTTTTTTTGAAACTCTGTGGTTTTAGCGGTCTTTTCAAGTATGCGAATGACGCGTGGTGTTATTGTAAAGTATTTCATTTCGCATACAGGGGTACGATTATCCAATGCGGTTAAAAAGCGTTCTGCTTCAATTTTATCGTGTAGTTTATCGCACCAAGGTAAAATGTCGGTAACGCAAGCCTTGTTAAAACTACTAAACAAACTATGCTCACCGCCGACACCGTTAAGGGTTGCCTTAACGGCAGCCTTAGCTGTGTCTTGCTCGCTGAATAGTTTTGCAGTCCAAAGTGGCTCGTTAAGAGTTTTACCTAACCATATATTTTCCTTAGGATTATCATTTATGCCTATCATTCGTGCAACAAACTTACCGTTTTTAAGTTTTAACACGTGCAAAAGAATATTGGAAGGTACGGTTAAATTTTCAACCGTAGCACCTGAAATTATAGAACCGTCGCCGATAACTGCGCCATCCATAAGTTCGCTGTTTTCTAAATAACAGTTATTTCCTATTTTTGCTGTTTTGTGAATGTAACTGTTATATGCAGCAAAATTACCGCTTGTTCTGTTGGTGCAAACCTTGCTTTTCCAGTTTAAAAAACGGTAATCGTCTATATTTTTGGTAACGAGCTTTAGAAGTTCTTGTGAGGTACCAAAATGCAAAAAGGAAGCAGGCGACATACATATTAAGCGCATGGTGGTGTTGCCGATAAGTTGCCAGATAACCTTCCTGGCTTGTAACAATTTGTCGCTAAACTCTCCCTCAGGTTGTTCTTTATAGTATGCCTCTTCGGTAGAGTTTTTTGCCATAGGATAAACAAAGTCGGCATAAAAGGAGAGGCAAACTTTATCGTTAACAATACTGTTGTATTTATCTTCTGTGTCTACAAGGGTGTAAAGTTTATTTAAGATACGAGAACTGAGAAGTATAGCACCGGTATCAATATTAACCTTTTGTGTTTTATCAACCGCACCTGCTTTAGTAAGTGTTTCAATAGTTTGTTTATGTAAAAAACTGCCAACGTTACCACAATCGTCTCTGGTAAATACTCCGTGATTTTTACCTGTGGTTACGTCTTCCTTAATAGAAAGTGCTGCAGCCTCGCTACCAAAGAAGTCAATCTGTAATGGGTTAAATAAAAGCAGTACATCGCCCGAAAGAACAAGCATACCGTCTTCCATACGGGCGGGCATACAACTGGTGGAAATAATAAATTCGTCAAATAGTGTAGAACGTCTGCCATCGGGTAATTGATGGGGAACAGGTGAAAACAATTTGCCGCATGCAGAATATTGGGGTACGCGCTTAGAGTCGCCCCCTGAATGTATAACCAATATTTTAAGACCGCTAAAACCTTGTTCGCGTTCATATATGTATTTTAGTACACCAAGCGTTGCACCACCTGAGCCAACGCGAAGACCATCGCGGTCGGGAATAACGGCGAAGTTGGTGTGCATAGGCAAGGTTTTTGCTTTTTGTCGGTACGCAATTTGCTCGCGGTAGGATTCTGCTTGCGCTTCGTTAGATGCGGTAAGTATAACATAATCCCACAATAAAGATTTGTGTGTACCGCTTGCAAGGTTTGATTTATAGGTGTCGTAACTGTCTAGGTAAGATTGCTGCAGGAAAAGGTTTTTGTAATTCATTTTCTGCCCTCTTTAAAAAAGTTATTATATATTTATATATATAATAAAACAAATTATGAAAAAAAGCAACAAATATATTTACGCTTTAGGGTTGACAAGTTGAAAAATGTGTGTTATATTACAGGTGTACTAGTAAGCATAGTACAGTTGAAAATATTGTGCACAAATTTAGTTTAAGGAGGCAGGATATGTGGAAAATAGATAACCTGTCGCAAATGCCTGTTTATGAGCAATTAATAGAGCAGGTGAAAAGATTTATTTTAATAGGCGCACTGCAGAAAGGCGATGCTTTGCCATCGGTAAGGGGTTTGTCGGTAACTCTATCGGTTAATCCTAACACAATACAAAAAGCCTATTCAGAATTAACATTTCGCGGAATTCTGGTGGCGGTGCCGGGCAAGGGCGTTTTTGTAAGTGAAAAAGCCTCAGAGGTGCTTAACGGCGATGCAAGAAAAAAATTATCAAAGTTAAGAGAACTTATAACCGAACTTAAACTTTCGGGAATAGGTGAAGAGGAAATATTAAATACTGTAAATAATGTTTACGAAGGTGAGGGAAATAAATGATTACGGTAAAAAACCTAACCAAAAAATTTGGAGATTTTACTGCTCTTGACGGTGTTAGTTGTAATATACCTGAGGGTAGTATATATGGTATGGTAGGCTCAAACGGTGCAGGTAAATCAACCTTTTTGCGCTTACTTACAGGCGTTTATAAAGAAGATGGCGGCGAGATTAAAATAGATGGAATGGATGTATGGGAGAACCCAGATTCAAAACAAATGTTTATGTATGTTCCTGATGAACTTTATTTTATAAACGGTGCAAACATAGAGCGTATGGCAAAACTTTATGAGGCAACATACGGTCATTTTGATTATGCGCGTCTTCACAGTTATGCTTATAAATTAGGACTAAATACAAGAAAAAGCATTAATACCTTTTCAAAAGGTATGAAACGCCAAGCCGCGATAATATTAGCCCTTTCTACCAACCCAAAATATATATTTTTAGATGAAACTTTTGACGGACTTGACCCCGTTGTAAGAAACGTAATAAAGGGTTTTATTTATAACGACGTTGTAGAGCGCAAGGCAACCGCAATAATAACCTCACACTCTTTAAGGGAGTTAGAGGATACCTGCGACCAACTTGCTATGCTACATAAGGGCGGCCTTGTTTTTGAGCGCGATATAACCGACCTTAAGACCTCGCTATTTAAGGTGCAAATTGCACTTTCCGGAGAGTTTTCAGAGAAAGATTTTAAGGAAATTGATATAATTCACTTTACCAAAAAAGGCTCTGTAGCAAATATGATAGTCCGTGGCGACCGCGAAGAAACTGTTGAAAAACTAAATAAGCATTTTCCGTTAATTTTAGATGTATTGCCATTATCGTTAGAAGAGGTGTTCACCTACGAACTAGGCGCTTTGGGATATGAATTCAGCGAGATAGAGGAGGGGTAAAAATGAAGAGATTATTTGATATGAAGTTGTATCGCGAGGGTCTGCGTTACCTAAAAAGTTTTGGTATAATTTCTACTGTAATTTTTACCGTGTTTTCTATTTTTACCGCGGTGGGAGAAATTTATGACGGTTACGGCACAGAAATAGTTAGGCAGTATGTAAGTGCTTGGACCCTTAATCCTATACTTATTTTACTTTTTTGTGTTATTGCCCCTTTAATGACAATAATTCTTTTTAACTTTACTACCAATAGGGCGGCAAGTGATTTTTACTTTTCGGTGCCGCAAACAAGAGTTACGATATACTTTAGTTTCTTTTTAGCTGTACTAAGTTGGATAGGTATTATACTTGCATTTGCTATTGGAGTGCCATTGGTTATAAGTTTGCTGTTTAGCAAGATTTTAGCCTACAACTTTTTAAGTAGCGGTATCTTTTTGGCACAACTTGTTGTATCGTGTTTGTACGTAATAGCGGCTTGCCTTGTTGCAATTAGCGTAACGGGTACAATGTTTTCAAATATAGCGGTTGCGCTTCTTCTTATATTTGTACCGAGATTATTTATATTAGTGATAGTTAATAGCGGTATGGGTGGATTATATTATGCATCCGCTACAGAAACATTACCACTGCTTTCGTACGGTATTAATCTTCCGGTTGGTCTTATATTTAGTACCTTTATTGAGGGCACATGCGATTTTAAAGAGGGTATAGCACCAATAATATATACCTTGGTTTTAGGCATAGCATATTTAATTATCGGTATGGTG
This sequence comes from Acutalibacteraceae bacterium, assembly GCA_045630515.1. Taxonomy (GTDB): domain Bacteria; phylum Bacillota; class Clostridia; order Oscillospirales; family Acutalibacteraceae; genus UMGS1532. The sequence continues at coordinate 5,587 of JAZQTG010000066.1, read as the reverse complement.
TTATTCTGCAAGCGCGATAGCGGTGCTGCAGGCAAGGCGGCAACTACGGATAAACTGCGTGCAATATTCAGAATTATATTAGGTGCCGCAATTGGTATCGGTGCATCTTCGGTGTTCTTTAGCACATGGGGTTCGCGTACCAATAGCAACATAGCGCTTGACGATTTTTCAACCTGGTTTGCTATTGTAGCGTTGCTTACTATATCCTTTGCAGTTTACTGTTGCTACGACCTTGTTATGACCAAGAGTTTACGCAAAATGGTAAAAGCAATGCCTGCTTTCTTAATTGTATTGGCAATAGATATCGGTGCTGTTTTTGGTATGTATGGTGTGCAATACACGGTGGAAAGTTATAGCCCCGAGCCTGAGGATATTAAGGGCGTTTATTTGGAATATAATAGTTATGATAAAGGATATTTTAACAAGGTATCTTCTGATATTAAAATTTCCGACCCTGTAATAAACAAAATAATTTCCTTATCTTTAAAGGATAATATTGATACTGTTTTACAAGCAGGCAAGACAGGTCAGCAGTATCACGATAAATACTCAGAGTATGATGAGTGGCGTGTGTATATTGATAGTGGCAATGGCAAACACTATAGGAATTTAAATGTTTCACCATCTGATTCACAAAAAATCATTGAACGTTTAAGTGAGAACGACGAGTACAAAAAGGCGTTTACCCAACTACCTGACCTTAAAAAGAACAAGACTTCGGTTTATGTAAGTAGTGAGTTTGACTTAACACAAGCGCAACGCGAAGAAATATATACAACCTTCTGTAAGGAAATTAAAAGCGGTGCGGTGCCTTTTGAAAGATATTATCAAGATATTAAAATGGGCACAAACAATGTGGTTTTCTATATGAATTGTGATATCTTTTACGGTTTAAACGGTTATACCATAGAGTTCCCCGTTACCAAAGAATATAAACAAACGGCAAACCGTTTCCTATCCTTTATTGATGAGCAAAATCAAAAGGAAGCAGGTAAAATTATAGAAACGCTAAAAAGCGGTTATGACGAATATGTAGGCATTGATTTAGCATTGGTGTTTGACGAATATAGCGAATATACCTACAATGAAGAAAATAACAAAAAATTAGCAGAAATATTAAGCGGTGCCAAAACCGGCGGTATTACCATAGATGATAAATTTGTAATACTAACACATTACAGATACAACGAAAAAGATTATGTGTATAACCCCGACGAAGATGAGGTTTACCACGCTATTTTTGCACTGAACGAAAAGCAAATAAAATCGCTTAAAAAATTAACAGAAGTTGTAGAAATAGGTTACACCTATTACAACTAAAACAACAAAACCCCACCTATTCTTTTAGAACAGGTGGGGTAAAATTTTTATTTAATTCCTTGTGTATTCTTCATAAGTGAGAGAGGTATTACCACCAAGATAGAGGTTGTCTTTAGTAACATACCAATACTTTTGAGCCTTAGATGCGCCTGTGTAATACTCTTTATAATTAGATTTTAACTTGTACTTTACGTGCCCGTTTATAACCAAAATGTTTTTAGGTGTAACGTACCAACTAAAGTTGGTGTCGGATAATTCACCATCGGGTGTTAAGTAGGTTTTAGTGCCTGTACCGTCCTTGTTAAAAACGTAGGTTTCGGTGTATGGGTTTTTAGAAAACTCGCCAATACGCGTTCTTGTAAAACTGCCTACAAGTTTTTCCTCTACAGACATAAACACACCGTTTACGTTAAGCATAATAATAGTAAACAAAACAATGGCAATTGTGGGTATTACAATCAAGGTAAGTTTTATTAAAGGGCGGGGTTGTTTCGGCTTATTTGTACGCTTTATCATTCAAGTCCCTGCCTAGTGTAAATGTTGTAACCTTGTTCGGTAGCGGCACTAAGGTAAAGATTATCGCCCTTAAGGTACCAATTATATTCGTTAGGAGATAGGGAGTAACTAGCAAAGTCGGGGTTCCATACATAACGGGTACAACTTGTATCACTCCACAAAAGTATTAATTCATTGTCGTCGGTTATATGCCAGGTGAAATCTGCCGTGCTGGAATTAAAACCTGTTTTATCGGTAACATAGGTGTTGGTGCCGCCCTTAGTTGTAAATAAATAGGTTATATTATCTGTACTATTGCTTTCGGAATTATCGCTTTTCCAAAGACCTTTAATAACGTTTTGCGGTGAGGTGTTAAACATTGTAAAAATTGTTACTGCACAGATAACTACAACAATTATGGCTGAAATTATACCGATTAGCAAAGTTTTACCGCGTCGTCCAACCTTTCCGCCTTGGTTTTGCATAGCCGTTTCAATGGTAGATGTGCCGCAATTTTGGCAGAAATTAGCATTATCAGAAATTTCACATCCGCAGTATTTGCAAAGCATACTTAGTCCTCCTTACAATTTTTTACTTCTAAAACAAGTATAACAAAAAGGCGATAAACTTTCAACCAGAAATTACTGTTTTTAATATAATTGTTGCTAAAATTTAATCAATATGGTAAAATAAAACAAGTAAAGGAGATGTTTTAACAATGAAGGTTTCGCCCTCAATTTTAAATTCCGATTATCTTAATCTTACCCAAAGCCTTGAAAAATTAGAGCTAGCAGGTACGGATTTACTTCATATTGACGTTATGGACGGGCAGTTTGTTCCAAACATTTCGTTTGGTGTTCCTGTAATTAAATCTATTAAAGAGCACACAAAATTACCGCTTGATATACACTTAATGATTGCCGGTAACACTACCGCATCGTTAGAGGCTTTTGCAGAGTTTGCCGAGTATATAACCTTGCACGTTGAGGCGGGCTTTGATTTAGAAAAAGAGTTAAAATATATTCGTTCTTTAGGCGTAAAACCTTGCATTTCACTTAACCCAAAAACCGATATAAAAGAGGTTTATCCTTACTTGCCACTAGTTGATATGGTGCTTGTTATGTCGGTGCAACCAGGCTTTGGCGCACAGAAATTTATTGAAACCACGCCGGATAAAATCCGTGAATTATCACAAGAAATTAAACGTCAAAACCTAAATGTTGAAATAGAGGTTGACGGTGGCATTAATCCCGATACCGCAAAGCTCTGTGCCGAAGCAGGTGCTACAGTTTTAGTAGCAGGCAGCTTTCTATTTAACGCACCCGATATCAAGTTGGCGGTAGAGGGTTTGAAGGCGCTATAAGTTTTTGCCCAATTTCATAAATAGCATTATCACCTGTGAGTGCGCGTCCGTGCTCGCAGGTGTATTTTTTTATCTTAGTAAAGGGGAGTACGCCGTCAGAAAATTCATAAACAATACTGTGTGCATCTGCAATAACCAGCCTAAAAAAACCGTCCAGATCATAAATTTTGCTGGGGGTATTTCTGGTTAAAGGGTTTAGGTATAGTTGTTCTAAAGCGGTAAGTAAATTACCGCCGTCATAAAAATCGCAAGCATAAAAAAACCTATTGCTTTTAATTTGTATTTGGTTCTTTTTATCAAGCGCCAAAGGTGTAAAATAAAAAACTCCGCCACCGTTTAAGTGAGGGTATGCTTCAAAAAGAGTGTGGTTAAAGGTAAGGTTTTGACCTAACCGTTCGGTTGCTATTTTGAAAATGGCTTTAAGTATTAACCGCGTCTCAGTACTTGGGTTGCACAAAGTTTTAAAATTAATGCCAAGACCTTTTAAGTCCTTATGGTTGAGAATAACCTTAATTCGCCCATAATCGCTCATTTCAACAGTCATTATAAAACCTCCTCAAAATGCCTATAAATGTTTTCATTGCAATGGAATCGTGGCGAATTATTGAATAATTCGCTTATCCGCTAAAAATAGCGGATGCGAAACACGGAATAAACCGTAGTTTCGCTAACCGTATCCGTTATAATCATTATATTAAAAAGGTTTTTGTCCTGTGCAAAAACGGGAAAAGGTTGCTGGAATATTTTTATCTTTTGCGGAAAAATTAATGTTACTAAAAGTGGAAAGGATGATTATAATATGGCAAATAGAGTGGGCAAAAGAACGGTAGCATTTAATAATGTGTACTTATTATCCTCTGCTGCTATAGGCGGAAAAAAAGAGGGCGAGGGACCGCTTGGTGATTGGTTTGATAAAATAAATTACGATGAATATATGGGCACAACCTCTTTTGAAAAGGCAGAGAGTATGCTACAAAAAGAGGCGTTGAAATTAGCAATAAAAAAAGCATCTTTAAAAAAAGAGGATATAGATTATGTTTTTGCAGGTGACCTGCTTAATCAATGCATAGGCTCTTCTTTTGGTATAAGAGACATGGGGTTGCCTTTTTTGGGGCTTTATGGTGCGTGTTCAACAATGGCACTATCGTTAGGTTTGGCGTCGGTGTTTGTTGATAGCGGTGCGGCAAATATTGCGGCGGCGGTCACTTCGTCGCACTTTTGTTCAAGTGAAAGGCAGTTTCGTTTTCCGCTTGAATATGGAAGTCAGCGCACGCCAACTGCTCAGTGGACCACCACCGCTTCAGGTGCGGTTATACTGACTCGCGATAAATGCAGTATTGAAATAAAGCATTATACAGCAGGTGAAATTGTAGATTTAGGGGTAAAAGATGCTAATAATATGGGTGCTGCCATGGCGCCTGATGATGTTAAAATAAGACCATACCCATTGATAGAGGGTATGGTCTTTTTCTATACACAAATCCAGTATTTAAGGGGGTTCAGAGCACTTTTAAGTATTTTTTAACGCAACGTAGGTTGTGATTTTTATCCCATAGTATTATAATAATTTCGTAAAGGAGTGAGCATAAATGGATACATACGTAACCGGTATAACAATAAAAAACTTGCGAGAGAAAAAAGGACTTACCCAAACAGAACTTGCCGATATTTTGGGTGTTAGCAGTAAGGCGGTATCTAAATGGGAAACCGCAAAGGGTCTGCCAGATATTAGTTTGATTGAACCGCTTGCCAATGCTCTATCTGTTTCGGTAATGGAACTTATGACCGGTGATACCGTTATCAATAAAAATATATCGTCTAATATATTGCGCTCAAAGTTTTATGTTTGCCCCGTTTGTAATAATATTGTCCGTTCGGTGGGAGATGCAGTTATAAGTTGCCACGGAATTACCTTACCATCTCTTGAGGCGGATGAATTGGACGAGAACCACCAAACAACTATAGAAAAAGTAGAAGATGAGCATTTTATTACTATAAATCACGATATGACAAAAGAGCACTATATTTCTTTTGTAGCCTATTTAACATCAGACAGAGTGCAATTCGTAAAATTCTATCCCGAAGGCAATGCCGAAACACGATTAAATATTCGTGGCAGTGGGTATCTTTATATTTATTGTAACAAACACGGTTTGATGAAACAAAAGATATAGAAATATAATTAGGCTGATGATTAATTTCGTCAGCCTTAAATATTTATTTCATTACCTTTACAAAATGGAACATCACATCAGGTCCTTCGCCCTCGTCGTGTTCTTCATCGTCGGGCATAGGTCGATCGGGCTGAAAGTATTCACACCAAAACTCATCAATCTTAAAACCGCATTTATTAACGTAAAAGTGAATATTACGCTTTTCAAAATATGGAGTGCAGGTCTCCCAAACCTT
>JAZQTG010000065.1:0-75673 GCA_045630515.1 Acutalibacteraceae bacterium | reverse complement strand
GTTGCAATCGTAGGTAAGGCACATGAGTATGCTAAAGGCTTCTCTGTATTTGCACACGTAAATATCCAAAATGCAGACGCTTACGGTATCATTTTTGCAAGCGATTCTTTCCATTCTGAAAAAGCAAACTTTGATATCACTGACGTAACACCGGAAGGCGCACAAACCATTCGTGTGCAGAAGATTGAAGTTTCATCAACAAACATTGGTAAAGTAGACTTTATGACAACACTTAACTACAAAGCGGGCAAACCAGAACCTACTCGTTGGGCACGTGCATACGTAGTTGTTGGCGGCAAGTACTACTACAGTCAGGTTGTTGGCAATAAATAAAAATTTATTCAAACCACAATATAGTTTATTGTTGGCTACCCTAAAATTCAGGGTAGCCAATTTTCTTTTCGTTCAAACATAGTTGACTTTTATTGTACCATATGCTAATATTGTGGTTGTGGCAAGGTTTGTTGCTACAACATATTATGCTTTAGGGAAAGTAACTTTATTACTCAACAAGCATCACCTTTAAATCCAAGGTTGCATTTTGCTAAATGGATAGCGCCAGACCGCTTTTCCCTTAGCGGTTAACGAGGTGAAAGGTTATCGAAGTTTTCGGCGGATGCCTTTCCGGTGGTAATGCCATCGTAAGTATAGCGGAATAAATATACGGGCAACTGTAAAACAAAGCCGCTTACAAAACAAAAAGTTTTAGAAGAAATTTGGTTTGCTTTTGCAAGCCTTTTTCGGCTAATCTTTTTTACTCGTGCGCAGTTTTATGGGCAGACTATAGGGTAGCAAGAGCCAAGTTTGTTACGCCTACCAAATAATCACTTATTCGGTAGGTTGTAGAGTTTCTCTTAGTTGGCTTTTACCGAAAGGTGCAGTGTGAAATTTGCAGTAAGGCTTCGTGCCTTGCAAAAATAAGCACAAGCAAAGCGGAAAAAGGCAACAAGAAAACCGTAATTGATTCGGTTCTTGATGCTCTCCTCATAAGACTTATTAACCCGTGCAATAACGGGCAAAGAAAGGGAATTTTTTATGTGCGGAATTGTTGGATTTACAGGAAAAGTATCAGCAACAGAGAAAATCATTAAAGGTTTAACAGTGTTAGAATATCGTGGCTACGACTCGGTAGGTATCGCGGGTCATCATAGCTGCGATATTTCCATTTGCAAAACTAAAGGCAGGGTTGAAACCTTGCGTGAGCGTACAAAAAGTGAAAATTTTCCAAATGTAACTTGTGCTATTGGTCATACTCGTTGGGCTACACACGGAGGTCCTTCAGATAATAACGCCCACCCCCATAAAACCGACTGCTTAGCTTTGGTGCATAACGGAATTATTGAGAACTACCGCGAACTAAAAAACGAATTAGGATTGCCGGAAAATAGTTATCTATCCCAAACCGATACCGAAGTTGCGGCTAAGGTTATTTCAGACGAATATATGCGCTTGGGCGACCCTATAAAAGCCATTTACGCCGCCACAAAAAGACTGGAAGGCTCTTATGCTTTTGAAGTAATATTTAAAGATTTTGAAAATTGTATATATGCTATTCGTAAAGACAGCCCCCTTATACTCGGTCTTGGTGCAGACGGTGGCTACATAGCCTCTGATATGACCGCGTTACTACCGTTTACTAACACGCTCTGCTTTTTAGAAGAAGGCATAATCGCGAAAGTTACTGAGGATAGCACCACACTCGTTGATGCTAACGGTAACCAAATAGAGCCTAAATGGGAAAAGACCACTATGACCGCTACCGCCGCAGAAAAAGGCGGATACCCACACTTTATGCTTAAGGAAATTCATGAGCAACCGCACGCCTTCCATAAAACCGCAAGTGCACGTATAAAAAACGGTCTGCCCAATTTTAGTGTTGACGGCATCAGCGATACACTTTTCCAAAACACTAACAAAATTTACGTGGTTGCTTGTGGCTCCGCTATGCATGCAGGTCTTGTTGGGAAAGCACTAATTGAGAAGATGGCAAGGATACCGGTTACTGTAGAAATAGCATCGGAATTTAGATATAACAGACCTATTATAGATAATAAAACATTGGTGATTATAGTTTCTCAGTCGGGCGAAACAGCCGACAGTTTGGCGGCACTACGATATGCTAAAGACCACGGCGCATTCACTATGGGCATAATAAATGTTGTAGGTTCCAGCATAGCAAGAGAAGCTGATGCTACACTTTACACCTATGCAGGTCCTGAAATTGCGGTTGCCACCACCAAAGGTTACTGTGTTCAGGTTGCCTCGTTTATGCTTATTGCGGCTAAACTTTCGCATATACAAAAAACACTAACCGAAGCCGAAATTAAGGCCTTCTGCAAAGAACTTACTGAAGATATGCCACAGGCCATAAACGATGCATTTTTATTGCACGAAAGCATTAAAAATATTGCAAAAGATATTTATGATAACGATAATCTTTTCTATATTGGCAGAGGTACCGATTACCCGCTTTGTGTTGAGGGCTCATTAAAGTTAAAGGAAATCTCCTATATTCACAGCGAAGCTTATGCCGCAGGCGAGTTAAAACACGGCACAATTTCTCTTATTACCGATGGAACACCCGTTATTGCGGTTTCTACTTCTCCCCTGCTATATGGCAAAACTGTTAGCAATATTCGTGAGTGCAGCAGCCGTGGTGCAAACGTATTATTTATTTGCTACGAACAGGCAGAGCAACCTGAAAAGGTTGCAAACAGCGTTCTTAAATTACCCAATGCATCAGAAAATGCAAATCTGCTTTCTGCTATGGTTGCAATGCAACTGCTTGCTTACGAAATAGCATCATTACGCGGTTGCGATATTGATAAACCGAGAAATTTAGCAAAATCAGTTACTGTTGAATAAAATTAAGCCGTGCTAACTTTTATGTTTAGCACGGCTTTTATTATTTATGTTTATTAATATACTGCATATACAAATTCCAATCATGATACGAGAGGAAATGCATACCATAACGTTTGTGGTAACCTACTCTACCCTCTTGCAAAGCTTGGCCAGGTTCTAAAATTTTATTATTATGTATAAAACCTTTTAAACCTACGCTATCCCACGCTTCGCTTGCAGCAAGGCAACATAGTTGTTGTGATTCGGGGTCTGCCCAAATATCCATAGAAGCAGATGCTACATACACATATCTTGGTGCAATACTTGCCAATAAATAATGTTGGTCAAATTCACTACCACAATTTGTTTCTTTATACTTTAAATAGTTTTTGCAAAACCAAAACGGAAAGGCCTTTAGCATAAAATCTATACTTTCACCCTTATTGGTTGGCTCCCACTTTTCAGGCGGATTTTTTTGACCTAAACTACCACGAGCCAAAGAATCTCCCGAACAACCGCCGTTGTTTGAAAAAGCAAATTTAAAACGCGTATCAAGCATACTTGTAATAAGCGCGGTTTTGCCAAGTCGCGAATGCCCTATTACCGCCGCATTTTCCAAATCTAAACCAGGCAATGTTTCGGCGTAATCCATTACGCGCATAGCTGCCCAAGCCCACATCACAAGTTTGCCACAATCGGTATCCTGTTTTCTGCCCTCTGGTAAAAGCAGTGGTGCAACACCGTTTGTAAAATCATTATCATCACTTGTTACGTCGGTATAGTTAAAGAAAAGTACGTCAAATTCACCGTTATCGGCAATGATTTCTGCAGGAAAATAGAAACCTTTGTCCATATCGTGAAAATTAATGTTTATAAAAAAAGGTCGTTTTTTGCCATCATTATGTAACATTCTGTAAAGTGGGAAGGTGTGACTGCCGTTAGGTGTAGTAATTGTAAACGGAACCTTATCAATAACCACCGAAGCGGCACTCATAAAGTTATTTATAACCTCAGGTTCTCCTATGCTTACGCCCCATTCAATTTCAGGTAAAAATCCATATTCTTCGCGTTGCAAGATTTCAACCATTTCCTCACGCGAACGGAGTGGCGGCAAATTGCGTTCTCTAAGCATTTCCGCTAACATATTATCCCCTCCAACTATTTATCACGTGATTATTATATCACCCTGTGTTCTTATTTGTAAATGGATTTTTTATATTTTCATACCAGTTATTTAATTTTCTTGACTTTTTTAAGTAATAGGTTTATTATATTTGTATCTATGTATAGCTTGAAATGAGGTTATTGTAAATGTTAAAAAACACAGAAAAGGATATGGAAACTATCGTTAACCTTGCTAAAAGCAGAGGTTATGTATATGCAGGTAGCGAAATTTACGGTGGACTTGCAAACTCTTGGGATTACGGTCCTTTAGGCGTGGAGTTTAAAAACAACGTAAAAAAAGCTTGGTGGAAGAAATTTGTTCAGGAGTCGCCTTATAACGTAGGCCTTGACTCTGCTATTATAATGAACCCTGAAACTTGGGTTACAAGCGGACACGTTGGCGGTTTCTCTGATCCTTTGATGGATTGTAAAGATTGCCATGCAAGACATAGAGCAGACAAACTTATTGAAGATGTTGGCGGTAAAGCCGAAGGTATGACCTTCCAGCAAATGGCAGAATATATTAAAGAGAATGATATTGTCTGCCCTGAATGTGGCAGCAAAAACTTTACCGAAATTCGTAAGTTTAACCTAATGTTCAAAACCTTTATAGGTGTTACAGAAGATGCTAAAAACGAAGTATACTTGCGCCCCGAAACTGCACAGGGTATCTTCGTTAACTACGCTAACATTCAGCGTACAACCCGTAAAAAATTACCTTTTGGTGTTTGCCAAATCGGTAAATCGTTCCGTAACGAGATTACACCGGGTAACTTTATTTTCCGTACCCGTGAGTTTGAACAGATGGAATGTGAATTTTTCTGTAAGCCCGACACTGATTTAGAATGGTTTTATTATTGGAAAGACTACTGCAAAAACTTCTTGCTAAGTCTTGGTCTTAAAGAAGAAAACTTAAGGCTCCGCGACCACGAAAAAGAAGAACTCTCTTTCTATTCCAAAGCCACTACAGATATTGAGTACTTGTTCCCGTTTGGCTGGGGTGAACTTTGGGGTATTGCCGACAGAACTAATTACGACCTCGGCCGTCACCAAGAGGCATCGGGCAAGTCCCTAGAATATTTTGACCCTGAAACCAACGAAAAATATATTCCTTATGTTGTTGAGCCTTCACTTGGTGCAGACCGTGTTGCTCTTTCCTTCCTTTGCGAAGCATACGACGAGGAATTAGACGAAAAAGGCGAAAAACGTGTTGTTATGCACTTGCATCCTGCCCTGGCACCATTCAAAGCCGCTATTCTGCCACTCAGCAAAAAACTAAGCGAAAAGGCTACCGAGATTTACGCTGACCTTTCAAAAGAGTTTATGGTTGATTTTGATGAAGCAGGCTCCATTGGCAAGCGTTACCGCCGTCAAGACGAAATTGGCACACCATACTGCATTACTGTAGACTTTGAAACTGTAGAAAACGAAGAAAGTGAAAACTTTGGTACGGTTACAGTTCGTAACCGCGATACTATGGAACAGGTTCGTATGCCAATAAGCGAACTCCGCACATTTATTCGCGAAAAACTTGAATTCTAATTAATAAAACTACCCGTTTCTTACAAAAAAGGAACGGGTAGTTTTTTGATTATATACAAGCAAAAAGCGGTACGATTTAATCCGTACCGCTAATTTTATATAGCAAAACAAGGCATACCCTAAGCAATACACTTTTGGGATGCCTTAATATCCATACAAAGATGCCTACTATTAGTTGGCAGCCTTATTCATGCGAATAACAAGTTTTGACTTTTTGTGTGCAGCAGTGTTCTTATGAAGAATACCCTTTGAAACGGCCATATCGATATTCTTAACAGCAGCGTTCACAGCAGCCTCCATGTCTTCTGTTTTGCCTGCGATTGCAGCGTTAGCCTTCTTAATAGAAGTACGGAGAGCAGAACGATAGCTCTTATTACGCTCGTAACGTGCAGCGCTAATAAGAACGCGTTTCTTTGCAGACTTAATGTTAGGCATATTTCTTCCTCCTTAAAAATTGCAGTACGATTATATTAACACTAATATGACAAAATTTCAAGTGCTTTTTTTAATTTTCTTTAAAATATTTTAATTTTTGTGAAATATTTAAAAAAATACCAGTTTTAAATCTGTAAAAGCAGTTGAGTTTTACCGACTACTGTAGTATAATATATAAGTATTAATATATATTATGGGGCGGTATGCTCCAAACTACTGCGAGGTTTAAAGATTTTGGAAGTTTATTTAGACAATAGTGCAACCACAAAAGTGTGTGATACTGCAATTGAATATATAAAAGAGTCGTTAGAACAATGCTGGTATAATCCCTCCTCCCTTTACAAAAAGGGAATGGACGCCGAAAGACTGGTTTCAAGAACACGCGCCGCCGTTGCTAAAATGCTTAACAGTCGCGAGGACGAAATATTTTTTGTTGGTTGTGGAACAGAGGCTAATAATACTGCCATCTTTGGTGCCGTAGAGCATGGTAAAAAACGCGGTAACAGAATAGTTACTACAGCGGTTGAACATCCCTCGGTTTTGGAGCCGATGAAAGAACTCCAAAGACGTGGCTACGAAGTAATTCGTCTAAAGGTTGATAAAAGTGGCAAAATCAATCCGCAAGATTTAATTGATGCAATAAACCAAAACACAATTCTGGTTAGCATTATGCTTGTTAATAACGAAAGTGGTGCTATAATGCCCATTAAAGCCGCCGCAGATGCCATTAAAAAGGTTTCTGCTCCTGCGCTTTTGCATTGTGATGCAATACAAGGTTTCGGCAAATTGCCTATTGATGTTAACAATCTGGGCGTTGACCTATTAAGTATAAGTGGGCACAAACTCCACGCACCAAAAGGTGTTGGCGTCTTATATAAATCTAAAAAAGTACACATTCCACCATTGTTACTGGGTGGCGGTCAAGAAAATGGTTTTCGTTCAGGTACCGAAGCCGTACCTAACATTTACGCCCTATGCGGTGCCATAAAAGAATTAGGTGAGGTTAGCAAACACCTTGAAGTTATACGTGAACTGAACCAATACGCCTGCGAACAACTTTCAAAATTAGATGGTATTGTTTTCAACTCCCCAAAAGATGCACTACCATACATAATAAACATTTCGGTTTTAGGTTACCGTTCTGAAATACTTTTACACTTTTTAGAGGCAGATGGAATTTACGTTTCCAGCGGTAGTGCCTGTTCAAAAGGAAAAGCAAGTAGCGTGCTTACCGAAATGGGTATTGATAAAAATCGTGCCGACAGCGCACTTAGAATTAGTTTAAGCAGATATAACACAAAAGAGGATATTGATTCACTTTGCACGGCGTTGCAAAAAGCACAAGAAAGGCTAAGGAAGAGATAAATGAAAGAAATTATTTTAATTAAAAATGGCGAACTTGCACTCAAAGGCCTTAATAGAATGACTTTTGAGGATATACTAATAAAAAACATCCGACGTAAAATTGGTAAACTTGGCGAATATTCGGTTAGAAAAGCGCAGTCTACAATTTACATTGAGCCACGGTATGAGGACTTTCCATTCCAAGAAGCCTTAGAAGAAATGAAAAAGGTTTTTGGTATCGCAGCTTTTTCAAGGGCATTAGCGGTAGAAAAAGAGATGGATGCTATACTAAACGCCGCGCCGGATTATCTAGCTTCCAGATTGCAGAGCGCCAAGACATTTAAGGTAGAATCAAAGCGTGCGGACAAGCGTTTTCCCCTCACCTCTCCTGAAATCAGCCGCGAACTCGGTGGCAAACTTTTAAGCAGATTCCCTCACCTTAAGGTTGATGTTCACAACCCTGAAGTTTTGGTTATGGTTGAAATACGCGACTATGGTGCATACATTCACGGAGAACAATTAAAAGGCGCAGGCGGTATGCCTGTTGGTTCGGGCGGTCGTGCTGCAGTGCTTATTTCAGGCGGTATTGACTCCCCTGTAGCCGCATATATGATGGCAAAGCGAGGATTAGAACTTAACGCCATACACTTTGCTTCCCCACCTTACACCTCTCCAAGAGCAGAATTAAAGGTTATGCAACTGCTTAAAAAGGTAGCAAATTATAGTAATGCTATTAGGGTTGGGGTTGTTCCTTTCACCGAAATTCAAGAAGAGATTGGCAAGCACTGTCCTGAAGAATATTTTACGCTTATCATGCGCCGCTTTATGATGCGCATTTCCGAGCGTCTTGCTACAGAACGTAATTGCGGTGCTTTAATTACAGGCGAAAGCGTAGGACAGGTTGCAAGTCAAACCCTTTTAGCACTAGGCGTTACAGATGCGGTTGTTAATATGCCTGTACTACGCCCTGTTATTGGTATGGATAAAGACGAAATAATTGAAATATCCAGAAAAATAGATACCTTCCAAATCTCAATTGAGCCTTACGAAGACTGTTGCACTGTATTTACGCCAAAGCACCCTAAAACACGCCCAAATCTACAACTTGTTGAAGAGGCGGAAAGTGCTTTAGATATTGATGCACTTGTTAACGCGGCAGTTGAAGGCACAGAATTTAGAATAATTGATAGCGATACAGAGTTATAAAAACAAAGGAGTTTTTTATGGTTGGCGAAATAATTTGTGTTGGCACCGAGTTATTGCTTGGTGATATTGTTAATACCAACGCCGCTTTTTTATCGGCACAACTTTCAGAACTTGGCATAAACCTTTATAATCAGACGGTTATAGGGGATAATTCTCAGCGCCTTGCGAAATCCGTTTCATCTGCACTAAAAAACTGTGATATAATTATTCTTACCGGTGGTCTTGGACCCACTTCTGATGATATTACTAAAGAGACTGTTGCAGAGCTTTTAGGTTTAAAACTTATACAAGATAAAAAAGTTTTACTTGATATTGAAAATTATTATGCTAAACAAAGCCGCGCAATACCTTCAGGCGTATTAAAACAGGCTTTGGTGCCCGAAGGTGCTACCGTTTTAAAAAATGATTTTGGCACCGCACCGGGACTATTGCTTCAAGCAGACGGCAAAAAAATTATATTACTTCCAGGGCCGCCAAGAGAGATGCAACCTATGTTTCAAAATGTGGTTAAACCTATCCTTCGCGCAGAGTCGGATAGCATCATTACCACAAAGAACTTTTATGTTTATGGCATGGGTGAAAGCGAAGTTGCAAATGCCATTGGTGAAAAACTTTTAGGTGGTAGCAATCCTACCGTTGCAACCTACGCCAAAGACGGTGTTGTACAAGTAAGGGTTACAGCAAGCGGCAAAAACGAAACCGAGACCAACTTTAAACTTAATAGCGTAACTACCGAGATATCTAACATACTCGGTGATGCTATATACAGCCAAGACAAATTAGGCTTGCAAAATGTTGCTGTAGAACTGCTTTTAGAAAAAGGTCTTAAGGTTGCTACTGCAGAGTCTTGCACAGCGGGTATGCTTTCTAAAAGCATAACTGAGGTCTCAGGTTCTAGCAATGTTTTTGAAATGGGTGTTTCTGCATACGCGAATGATATAAAAATTCGTGTATTAAAAGTGCCAAAGGAAACTATCGCTCTCAGAGGCGCAGTTAGTTCAGAAACTGCAGCGCTTATGGCTAAGGGTGTACGCGAAGCCGCTAATGCCGATATTGGTATAGGTATTACAGGCGTGGCAGGTCCGGAACCCAGTGAAAATAAACCCGTTGGTTTAGTTTATATTGCCCTTGCAGACAAAGCTAATGTTTGGGTAAGAAAAATTAACGCCGCTTACGGTAACGACCGCGAGCGTGTGCGCAACGCCGCAACCTTAGCGGCACTAGACCTTATTAGACGCTATGCTATTTCAAGCCCTACTATTCTTGGTAATGGCGTAAGTCTAGGTGATAAGTTGTTGATATGTTCAAACGCTTCCGACTTTATAATTCCAGACGAAGCAAAAATAATTAAAAAGGTTGACGAACCTAAACAATTCAAAGCCCCTGTTCCTATTATGGAATTTAATAATAGCAACACCGATGAACTTGTTGAACTTTTGCTTAATGACGAAGAGCCGCTTTTAGAAGATGTTTTACCAACAGATAATATTATAACTACTGAAGAATCATTTAACTACATTGCAGATATTGGCGACGAGCAAGAAGAAAAGGATACAAAGCAGCCAAACGCTTTTACTAAATTCTTAAAACACCTTCTGCCTTGGAAAAATGACCCCGCTAAAGAGATAATACGAAAACTTATTTTTCTTATAGCACTCATAACCTTTGTAGCAACCGGCATTTACTTAATAGGTTACTTTGGACAAGGTCGCGAAAACGAAGGCATGGTAAACGATGCTCGCGAAATATACAACGCCGCTGACGATAGCGTTAACAACAAAGGTATGTTAGTGAGGTTTGAGGCTCTTTACAATAAAAACAGCGACATTTGCGGTTGGCTATCTATTGACGGCACAAAAATTGATTACCCCGTATACCAAACCAAAGATAACGATTTTTATGTTACACATGATATGAACAAGCAAGAAAGCCGTTACGGTGCTGTTTTTGCTGACTCTAACGCCTTATTAAAAAAGGATAAAAGAAGCCAAAACATTGTGCTTTATGGCCACAATATGATAGACGGTTCTATGTTTGGCGGAATTTTAGATTATACCAAATTAAGTTTCTATAAAACCAATCCGCTTATTAATTTTGACACGCTTTATAGCACCAACACATACAAGGTATTTGCAGTTATTATAACCAACTCAAAAAAACAAGACGATAACGGTTATATTTTTAACTATATGAAGCACACTTTCTCATCCGAAAACAACTTTTTAATTTGGGCAGAAAACGTTAAGGCAAGAAGTATTATCAACACAGGCGTTGATATTAAAGGCACAGACGAAATAATAGCCCTTTCAACCTGTTCTTATGAGTTTGATGATGCAAGAACGGTTGTGTTTGCACGTAAGGTTCGCGAAGGCGAAAGTCTTCACGTTAACACAAAGGCTTCTAAATACAATCCCTCTCCCCTATATCCACAAGCCTACTATGATAAAAACGGTGGTAAAAAACCCGATATAAAAATTGAAATTCCCACCGATGAAGCACAACAAGAGGATAACGAAAAGATTGAATCCGAGGAAGAAAATAAAAAAGGCACCTCATCAAAAGATAAAGAAGTTTTGAGCATTCTTGAGAACAGTAATATTGACGAAGAAATATTAGAAGATGCCCACCTACCAGAAGATTTACCCACAGTAACAGTTTCAAATTATGTTGGTATGGAACTTCAAGATGCTATAAAAAAGATTAGCGAGCAAGGTCTATACATATCAAACGTGGAATATGACGACAGCGACGAAGAAACAAATATAGTTCTTGTTCAAAGCATTGCTGAAGATATCCAAATTGATGGTGGCTCAGGAATTTCTCTTTTGGTTAGCGGCAAACCTTTAAAAATTTCGGTACCTGATTTTGTTGGTTTATCACTAAACGAAGCTAAAGAAAAAGCAAACGAGGCAGGTATGACCTTAAACGTTATGACACTGCCCTCAAAAGAAAAAGAAAACACCGTTTTAATTCAATCTATTGACCCTAACACCGAAACACAGGAACACTCAGTCCTCATTTTTATCAGTAACGGTAAAAACGAGGTGCCCGATGTTGTAGGCCTAACTACTAAAGAAGCGAAAGAAACATTAACGGCAAGCGGTTTCAAGGTAGAGGTTGTTGAAGAGGAAACAGATGACGAAACCTTGGTAGGTGTGGTCTTTGAGCAGTCAAACAAACCCTACGAACTTTCAAATACCGACGAAACCCTTGTGATTTATGTCGGTATAGAATCTAAAAACGAAAGTAACAGTAATGAGTCTTCTAAAGAAAGTAACTCATCTAAAACAACCAACAGCAAAACTAATTCTTCAAAGGTTACAAGTAGCAAATCAACCTCGTCTAAAGAAACTTCTTCCAAGGTTACAAGTAGCAAATCAACCTCATCTAAAGAAACTTCTTCCAAGGTTACAAGCAGCAAAGCAACCTCATCTAAAGAAACTTCTTCCAAGGTTACGAGTAGCAAAACAACCTCATCTAAAGAAACTTCTTCCAAGGTTACGAGTAGCAAAACAACCTCATCTAAAGAAACTTCTTCCAAGGTTACAAGCAGTAAAGTAACCTCGTCTAAAGAAAGCAGTTCATCAGAAGTTACAGATACTACCGAGAAACCGAGCTCAGAAAGTTCAACCGAAAGCAAAACACCTGAATCTAATCGTGTTAATGAAAACTCAAACGACGATGGTGAACCTATTGCGCAAGAATAAAGCGTTTAAACCACCTAGGCAAGAGAAAGGACAACACAAATGGATAAAGAAAAAAAGCAGACAATACCTCAATTTGATAACGAATTTGACCTGCTTCTCCAAAACTCTAAACTTAATGCCGAAAACAGTAGCAGTATTGATGATTTCATTTCTGCGCCAATCACCAAAAATGTAGGTAAATTTGAGCAAAGCGACGATTCTACCTTAGGTGAATTTATTGCAAAGCCATATTCGGAAGAGGATCGCATAGGCATTATGGCAACTATGCATCCTGAACTTCTTAGATCCTTTAATGATTCAAACACAAAAAGCAACAACGGTTATAAACCAAGAACGTTTATAACCGTGCTTAAGGTTGTTCTTCCTCTTCTTCTGTGTTTAGCCGTGGCTGCATTTTTCTATTTTAAAATCAACAATCTTGGAAATGAATGTGATAAAGAGTATTCGGCTCTTTCTTTAAAAATACAGGAGTTGGAAGATGGTTCTTTCTCATACCTACAGGAAATAAATAGTGATGTAGTTGGTTTGGTCGGTTTTGATAACATATCCTACCCTGTTGTTAAACCGCAAGGAAACGATGAAAATTACTACAAAAAGCATTTATTCTCAGGCAAACGTAACCCCTACGGCACCCTTTACACTAATAGTAATTTATTAAAAGATGGCTTTTCTGATATTACCACGATTTATGGCAAGGGTACCGATTCGCGTATGCTTGGCTTGATTAAAGATTTCCAAAAAAACACCGATGAAAACACTTTCATTGATTTTGATACCCCTGCCGATAATGGCACTTGGGTATTATTCTCAGCATTTAGTTTTAAAGAACAAGAACCCTTTTTAATTGATAAATTAAGTTTTTTGAACGAGCAACTGCAGAACGAGTATATTGATAATTTCTATACCCATTCTGCCATTGAGTTTGATGTTGATACAACAGCAGGCGATAAAATTCTTGTTTTATCTGCCGTTGATGATAACACCACTCACATTGCTGCATTCAGACTTTTACGCGAGGATGAAACAAAAGAAGATATAACCGTTAGGTTAAAAGAATCTGTTTCTGCCAACACCAATAAACCAAATAAAGATAAGAATAATAGTTCAAAAAAAGCCGAAACCACAAGCAAGGATAAAGACACCTCATCAAAGACCTCAAGCATTACCACAAGTAGTAAAATTGAAAACACTACTTCTATAACCGCATCATCAACTACTTCGTCCACTACAACTTCTCAACAATCTTCAAAGCCACAAAATAGCGAAAAACGTTATGAGCAAACAGGTCTTACAGACAATATGGATAAAACCGTAAAGGTTGATATGGCACCTGTTGTAACTATGTATAACGTTGTAGGAATGACCAAACAAGCAGCAATATCACTTTTAGAAGATACTTTGGGTTTCCCTGTAAAAGTTGTAGAACAAGACTCTACTGAAAGTCGCGGAACGGTTATTGCACAATCGGTTGCAGACGGTGCTAAAATAAGTACCGATAACGTTGTAACTATTACTGTAAGCGTGGGTATTTCGGGCGGAAAAACCATTATGCCAGACCTTATAGGCTCTGCAGAAGCAACCGCAGAAATTTTACTTGATAAGCACGGTCTTATTCTTGGTAAAGTAACCGAAGAAACTAGTGCTTTGGAAAAAGGCACCATACTTTCTCAATCGGTTACACCTGAAACTGAAGTTTCCACCAACACTAAAATAGATTTAATCGTTAGCGACGGCAAGGGCGAACTTAAGATTGTAGATATGCCTAACCTTATAGGCAAAACAAAATCCGAAGCTTCTACAGCCATTAAATCAGTTGGTTTAAAGGTTGGTAAAATAACCACCGTAACCTCCTCAAAACCTGCAGGAACGGTTGTAAAGCAAGAGGTTCCTAAAAACAAATCTGTTGCACAAAACGAAGCGGTTGGTTTTAGTATAAGTAATGGTAGTAAGGTTAACAACCTTACGGTTAAAAACCTATCTAGTTGGAGTGTTACCATTAACGGCAAAACCTACGCACCCGGAGATTATATTAAAGGCGACTATATGGATATTATTCCATATATCGTTGAAGCCGAAATGGGTGGCGGTTTTGGTATGGAAGCCTTAAAAGCGCAAGCGGTTGCAGCATACTGTTGGTTAATAAATGCAGGTTCTACAAAAGGTAGTGCGCCTGCGGTTCCGCTTAAAAACCCAACACAAAACGCCATTGATGCAGCGGCGGCGGTTAACGGTCAAGAAGTAAAATACGGAAGCGAAACTGCTCAGACCTATTACTACGCCATCTCTGCAGGCTCTACCGCTAATTGTAAAGATGTTTGGTATGCCGATATCCCATATCTGCGCGCCGTTAACTCCTCGGTTGATAAAGATTATGACGGGTTTGAAACTAAGGTTACTTATAGTGCCAACGAATTGCAAAGCCGAGTGCTATCAACATACGGAATTGACCTATCAGGTATTTCTAAAACAAAATGGTTTGACATAAAATATGATGAGAACAAAGCCTATGTAAGAAGCGCTACCATCGGCGGTACCAAGCAGGTTACAGGTTCATCGTTCCGCGATGAGTTACTTGATTATGAACTACGCTCTACTGCTTTTAAAATCAAATATAACAAATCTGATGACACATTTACCTTTACCGTTCGCGGTTTTGGGCACGGTGTTGGTATGAGTCAGGTTGGCGCTAACTACTACGCTCAAAAAGGTTGGACCTATAAAGAAATTTTGGCACATTATTATAAAGGCACAACCATTGAATAACAATTTTTACCTCAGCAAAAAGGAGAATATTTATGGTAGAACAATTAGTACAATTTTTTGTAGGTATACCTGATTGGCTTGCTTTGGTAGCAATTTCGGTTTTACCTATAGTAGAACTTCGCGGCGGTATGATTGCGGCAAAGTTAATGGGGGTTGCACTTGTACGTGCTTTCCCTATTTGTGTAATAGGCAATATATTACCCATTCCTTTTGTATTGTTGTTATTAGATAAGATTTTTACACTTATGCGTAAATTTAAAATAACCTCCGGTTTTATGAACTTTTTAGACCGAAAGGTTGAGAAAAATCGCGATAAAGTTGAACGTTACGGCTATTTAGGTTTGCTTATTTTGGTTGCCATACCTCTGCCAGGCACAGGCGCTTGGACCGGCGCACTTGTTGCTAATGCTCTTAGGATGCCAATCAAAAAATCACTACCCACTATATTCTTAGGTGTTATAGGTGCGGCAATCCTTATGTCAATCATTTCTTATTTTATTCCCGGATTATTTGGATTTTAGGTGAACTTTTATGAAAATTACAGTTCTTGATACAAACACCATTACCAAAGGCGACGTTTCTTTAAAACCTTTAATGCAGTTTGGTGAAACCGAATTCCACGATATGCTTTCGGAAAATGAAATAATTGAGGTTGCAAAAGATAGTGATATTATTATCTGCAACAAGGCTAAAATTACTGAAAAGATTATGCAAAACTGTAAAAAGTTAAAGTTTGTTACGCTTTTTGCAACAGGCTACAACAACATTGATTTAGTTGCGGCAAAAAAATACGGTGTTACTGTTTCAAATGCACCGGGGTATTCTACCGACTCAGTAGCGCAGCACACCTTTTCGCTTATTTTAGAACTGGCACTCAACCTTTCAAAGTACAATGCTTCTGTTAAAAACGGAGACTGGGTACGCTCAAAAAACTTTAGTTACTTTAGTTTTCCATTAACCGAACTTGCAGGTAAAACACTTGGGATAATTGGACTAGGCACTATTGGACAAGCCGTAGCAAAAATTGCAAAAGCGTTTTCTATGAATGTTTTGGCGTACTCGCGCACTCCAAAACAGATTGATGGTGTTGAGTTCTTGCCTATTAAAGAGGTTTTCAGTCGTTCAGACTTCTTAACGCTACACTGTCCGCTAAATGAAAACACCAGCGGACTTGTTAATAAAGAAACCTTGTCTTTAATGAAACCCAGTGCCTTTATTGTAAACACCTCACGCGGTGGTGTTATTGTTGAAAATGACTTAGTTGAGGCGTTAAATAATGGCATCATAAGCGGTGCGGCAGTTGATGTTCTGGATATAGAACCTATGTATGAAAACCACCCTTATTTAACCGCTAAAAACATTATCATAACACCACACATTGCATGGGCTACACTTGAAGCGCGCGAAAGGTTGATTAAACTTGTTGCAAACAACCTACAAGCCTTTATTAACGGCAACCCACAAAACGTTGTAATGTAATAAAATTGTAACTATACTTTTACGCCGTATAATAGTAATATGTTACTTAGAGATTATATATAAAGGGGTGATATTCGTTGGTTAAAAATTTGCGCGTAAAACCTTGTTTTTGCGTTTTCCTTGTGTTCGTTGTTTTGATTTGTTCTTTATTTACTGTTTCAGCAACAGGCACAGAAGAAAATCCTTACAAAACATATAAAAAGTCCTCAAAGTTTAAGCAATTTATTGTTGCCGACGAATATGATTATTCTGCACCCGTTCCTAAAAATGTGCCTGTCGGCAATTCCTACTTTAACGATGCAGTGTTTATCGGCGACTCAAGGGGTGTTGACCTTATGATTTACACCGATATAAAAAACACAAAAGCCCTACCCTATTGTGATATTGGCTTAAATGTAAGCACTGTATTTACCAAAGATTTCGTAAACCTAAATGGTAATAAAGTAACAGCCCTTTCTGCTTTAAAGAAAAAAAAGAAAAACTTTACAAAGGTTTACCTAATGTTTGGTATTAATGAATTGGGTTATTCCTCAGTAGGCGCTTTTATTAAACAATATTCTAAACTTGTTGATGCGGTACGTGAAATTAACAAAAATGCTATTATTTACGTTCACTGTATTGTTCCCGTATCAAAACAACGTGACAACACTAGCGACACCTTTACAAACATTCGCATACACAAATGGAACACCTATATCAAAAAAATGTGCGTGGACAAGAAGTTATTTTATATTGATGCCGTTTCTGTATTTTCAGGTGCCGATGGTTATCTACCTGACGACGTTGCTTTTGACGGTATACATTATACACCCGCATATAGTGTAAAATGGTTAGACTATTTAAGAACAAGAACACTTTTAGTAAAATAAACAGGAGTAAAATTATGAAAAAATTATTCGTTTCTTTAATTTCTTTATTTTTAATTATTTCGCTTTGCGGTTGCGGAAATTTTACGCTTGATACCGCGGCACTTGAAACCGACGTTATTGAAAACGTTACGTTTGACGCGCCTTTAGAAAAAATTGATAACGAAAACACCATTAATGTTTTTTATTCTCTACCGGAAGATGTTTCGGCTATTGTATATCGCGGTTCTTCAATAAGCGCCGACCAATTCTGCATATTTACTGCAAAAGATGCTGACGGTGCAAAAGATACCGAATTGATGATATCTTCACTTTTGGAACAACTTAAAGATACCTTTGCTTCGTACGATGCTGAAGAGGTTACAAAACTTAACAGCGCTATTGTGCGCAAAAAAGGCAACTATGTTGTTTTGCTTATTACAAACGATTATGATAATGCAAATAAAATTTTAGATAAATATTTAGCATAAACCTTAAAGCCGACCATTATAGTCGGCTTTTAACTGCTTTTAAAAGGAGATAAGCGGCATGGTATTTTCATCCTCAATTTTTATGTTTGGCTTTTTAGCGGCTGTGTTAACGCTTTATTTTCTTATGCCTAAAAAGTGGCGTAATCTATTGCTTTTGATATTTAGCCTATTCTTCTTTTATGCATGGGACATGCCGCTATACTCGTTTATTATGATATTCTCAACCGTGTTTGATTATTTCAATGGCTTAGCAATAGGTTATTATAGAAACAAAGGTAACAAAAAAGCAACTAAAGCTGTGCTTATAATTTCGGTTGTAGGAAATCTCGCTATACTTTGCTTTTACAAATATACAAACCTGTTTATTACAGGTATAAACAGTATTGCAAACACAGGGATCCCCTTGCTTGATTTAGCACTGCCTATCGGCATTTCCTTTTACACATTCCAAACCATGTCGTACACTATTGATGTGTATTTAGACAACTGTAGTGTGCAAAAAAATATTATTAATTTTGGCACCTACGTAACAATGTTTCCACAACTTATTGCAGGACCTATTGTGCGATACGTTGACGTTGAACGCGAACTTAATAGCAGAAAAGAAACATTTAAAGATTTCGGATATGGTGTTAAAAGGCTTGTATACGGACTTGCCAAAAAGGTTATTCTTGCAAACAGTGCAGGTGCTATTTGGGATGAAATTTCGCAAATGCAAAACCCTCCGGTTTTAACAGCTTGGATTGGTGCTATTGCTTTTAGTTTTCAAATATTCTTTGACTTTTCAGGATATAGTGACATGGCAATAGGTATGGGTAGAATGTTTGGCTTTAAGTTTTTAGAAAACTTTAATCTTCCCTACATATCAAAAAGCATTACAGAATTTTGGCGCAGATGGCATATATCTCTCGGTACTTGGTTTAAAGAGTATGTGTATATTCCACTAGGCGGCAATCGCAAAGGCCTTAAAAGACAGATACTAAATCTACTTATTGTTTGGGCTCTTACAGGTTTTTGGCACGGTGCTTCTTGGAACTATTTGCTTTGGGGGCTATACTTTGGTTTAATACTCATTTTAGAAAAACTGTTCCTACTAAAATGGCTACAAAAAATACCGACAGTATTTAGCCACATTTACTCTATTTTCTTGATAATTATTGGTTGGGTAATTTTTGCTAACGAAAACTTTGCAAACCTATTCTCATACCTTAAAAATCTATTTTGTTCGCCTGCAGGCTTTAGCGACGGATATACCTTATACCTCCTTATTTCTAACATTGTACTTTGGGGTTTGGCGGTTGTATTTTCTACCGCACTACCTAAAAAAATTTCTGAAATTATAACAAAAAAATTGCATATTTGCGAATGGGTTAAAGCATTAGGACTAGTTATACTTTTAATTATTTCTATTGCTTTTATGGTCGGCGAATCATACAACCCGTTCTTGTATTTTAGATTTTAAGGAGGTTTATGATGAAACGAAAAGGTATAATTACAACCCTATCTTTTTTGCTCGTAATTGCGTTTTTTTCGCTAGGTACCCTTTTTACACCAGACCGCACTTTTTCGGATAACGAGAATCGCGGACTGCAAACATTCCCTAAAATCTCGCTTTCGGGCGTGGTGCGCGGCGAAACACAAAGCCTTATAAACGATTACGCCTCAGACCAATTAATCTTTAGAGATGGTTTGATTACACTTAAAACCTGCTTGCAATATGCTTCCGGTAAGCGTGATATCGGTGGCGTATATATCGGCAAAGGATACCAGTATGTTGATAAACTTTTAGAGAGCGATATTAACGACACAACCTTTAATAACAACCTTTCTGCAATTGAGTTGTTTTTTGATAGCATTACAGAAAGCTCACCAAAAACCAATCTTTATTTACTGCCAATACCAACATCTACCGTATCGGTGGGTGAAACACTGCCAAAGGGTGCACAGGTGTTCTCGCAGGAAAGCCGTATTGAAAAATTAAAAGCCATACAGGGCGCTAAATACATTGATGTATATAACGAATTTGCAAAAGCAGAAAAGGTTCTTTACTACAAAACCGACCCTCACTGGACCAATGATGGTGCATATCTTGCATACTCGCAGTTTTGCGCTACTGCAAAAAAAGACTTGGCACCATATGATTTGCACACCCTTGGCTCAGATGAATTCAAAGGAACTTTATACTCTAAAGCACCCCTACCCTATGCTAAAAACGATAGTATTCTGCTTTACGATAGAACTGCCTGTGATAACTACACTGTTACTATTGGGCAAACCGAAAGCAAGGGTATTTACAAATACGATTACCTAAACAAAAAAGATAAATACAGCGTATTTCTAGGTGGCAATCAAGCACTGGTAACTGTTAGCGGTGGCGAAGGAAAAGGTCACTTGCTTCTAATACGCGACTCCTTTGCAAGCAGTATACTACCATATCTTATGAAGAATTATGAAAGTGTTAGCCTTGTTGATACAAGGTACTTTACCAGCTCACTAAAACAACTAACACAATACAACAAATACACAGATATATTAATCATGCTAGGCTTAAAAAACCTTGTTGAAGATAAAACAATACCTATTATTTTAGGTTAATTAAAAAATTTTTTAAAAACTTGCAATAAAACGTTGATTTAAAACATTATTATATTGAAAGGAACACAAACCATATGTTTAGTGTATTATTAACGCTAGAAGAAATTCATAATGAAGTTGTTAAAGATATTTGTGACAGCGACATTGAAGCATTGGCTAACAATCAACCTGATGCACTGCACAACTTTTATCAAAAAACACATAAAAGCATTTATGGTTTTGCGCTTTCTATCACCAAAAACAAATTTGATGCAGAAGATGTTTTGCAAGAAACGGTTTTGGCGGTATATAATAATGCAACAAAATATGTAGGAAATGGTAAACCTATGGCTTGGGTGCTTACAATAGCAAAAAACTTTGCATTAGCGAAACACAGAGAGGCCAAAAAACAGGCAACATTCAGCGAAAGTATTGGATACAACGAAATTGACTTTTCGCAGATTGATAACCTTCAGCAACGTCTTGTTATTGAGGCGGCATTCACCATTCTAAACGATGAAGAACGCAGTATTATTACCTTAAAAACTGTTTCCGGACTACACTTTAGGGAAATTAGCAAACTACTTGATTCACCGCTCGGATCGGTACTTTCTAAGTATCACAGAGCAATCAAAAAACTAAAGCAACAGTTGGAAGGGAGTATTTAAGTGATGGATAAAAAATTAAGATCTGCACTAAATAATGCATACAACTGTATGATACCTAAAGATATGTATTCCAGAATTGAGCAAAACATCGCCTGTACACATGAAAGGACGATGATTTTACCTATGAAAAAGAATTATAACAAGAAAGTTATACGCTATGTTTTATCTGCTGCAGCGGCACTTGTATTAGTCATTACAGGTGCATTTGGCGGTATCTACTATTCCAATAACGTTGCTATAGATTCTGTTATCGGAATTGATGTTAATCCTAGTGTACAAATCACCGCCAATAAGCACGACCGTGTGTTAGACGCTATTGCAATTAACAAAGAAGCAGAGGTCGTTCTTGCAGATATGAATTTAAAGAATACCGATTTGAACATTGCAGTTAATGCAATAATTGGCTCTATGTTCAAAAACGGTTACCTTGAAGATAATGTAACAGATAAAATTTTAATTACCGTTCAAAACGACAACACTGAAAAAGCACAAAATGTTAAAACTTCTATACTTGCAAATATTAAAGAACAATTAAAGGAAAAACATGTTTCTGCTACTGTCTACAATCAGACCGCCAGCAAAGACAATACTGATGCACAAAAGGTTGCAAGCGAATACGGTATCTCTGTCGGAAAAAGCATATTTATTAACAACCTTTGCAATAAATATCCAGAGTTAAGCGCAAGTGAACTTGCTGATAAATCTATTGCAGAAATAGCAGATTTTGTTGCCGAAAACAAATTGGATATCAGTGATATTATTGATTATGATTATGACGATAGTATACACGAAAATATTGCCGACGAAATTGAAGACATAAACGAGGATATAGAAGAAGGCAAAAAGCCATCTAAACAAAATAATGAAAGTTCTGTATCATCAAAAACGGAAAGTGTAGTTTCTGATTCAAAGCCGATAGAAAGCGAAAACGAAAACACACAAAGCAAAGTTGAGTCCAAAGAAAGTAAGCCTCAGGCTAGCGAGAGCAAGGTTGAGTCCAAAGAAAGCAAGGTTGAGTCCAAAGAAAGCAAACCTCAGGCTAGTGAGAGCAAAGTTGAGTCCAAAGATAGCAAACCACAAGCTACCGAGAGCAACAAAGAAACTTCTTCCAAAACCGAAGAAATTCCTAATATAGAACTTATGAAGAAAACAAAATATCATGGTTATGATGTAGTATTTTTTATTGGTGATTCTTATGATTTTAAAAATAATCATAGTTTAGAGGAATTTGATTTATCTAAAAATTCTGATTTTGAAACAGTATATTGGTCTGAATTTTATGATATTAAAACAAATGAGCCTATCAAAATTTTTACAAGTCAAGATGATACATTTTTAAATAATGGTAATGGTTTACAAGATATATTGAATGAACTTGGAAAAGCTAGTAAACCTGCAAATATTAAACTGCTATCTACCGATGAAGCAAAGCAAGTGGCTTTGAAAAATGCAGGTTTATCT
This sequence comes from Acutalibacteraceae bacterium, assembly GCA_045630515.1. Classification (GTDB taxonomy): domain Bacteria; phylum Bacillota; class Clostridia; order Oscillospirales; family Acutalibacteraceae; genus UMGS1532. Next base: position 53,150 of record JAZQTG010000065.1, on the reverse strand, counting down.
TCTAAAGAGGTTAAGTATGTTAAAGCAGAACTTGACAAGGAAGACGGCATACCTGTTTATGAGATTGATTTTAAGGCTAACGGCTATGAATATGAATATGAGATAAACGCCTATACTGGCAAGGTTATTAAAAAAGATATTGAAAAAGATGACGACAAGGTTATCTCAAATCCAGAAAAAGAAGGCGTAAGCGAAGAAGAAGCCCAAAAAGCCGCAGTAAAACACGCTGGTTTTAACTACAATAATGTAACCTTCATAAGTGCTAAACTTACCAAAGACGATGGTGTTAAACTATACGAAATTGAATTTAAAGCAGACGGTTATGAATATGATTACGATATTGCTTACAAAGATGGTACTGTGCTTAAACACTCTAAAGAAGCAGACAAGCAGTTAGTTACAAATAGTGGCACAGAACTTACTAAAAACGAAGTTAAAGAAATTGTATTTAACCACGCAAATGTATCTGCAGCAGATGTAAGAAACTTAGAAATAGAGCGCGACAAAGACGATGGTAAGGTTTACTACGAGGTAGAGTTTACTGTAGGTGCTTATGAATATTCTTGCACAGTTGATGCTTTTAGCGGTAAAATAACCGAGTTTGAAAAAGAAATAGACGATTAATTGCACAACAAAAAAGCCGAGTTATCAAAAGATAACTCAGCTTTTTATTTTGCTATTATATTATTCAGAAATAGCATCAACAGGGCAACCATCAGCGCAAGAGCCGCAATCAATGCACTTATCTGCGTCAATTACATATTTGCTATCGCCCTCAGAAATAGCTTCTACAGGGCAAGTAGAAGCACATGCACCACAGCTGATGCACTCGTCAGAAATTTTGTATGCCATTTTTTACACCTCCAACCATGCTTTATATTCTAATTTTAACACATTTGCGAAAAATTGCAAGTGTGAATATTAACATAACCTATTCTTCCGTGTTCTCGGTTTCTTCTGCCTGTTTCTTTACACCTTTATGGCGCAAGAACTTAACTTCATCGCGGTGAACAGAGAAAGGTATTCCCTCTTCCCCCACACGTACTTGAAGCATACCTGTTAATGTATTAGCGGTAAGTACAACTGCATCACCATCGCGAGTGCGAACGGTAGAGCCAACCTTTGGAGTTTGGCGGTTAAGATACTCATAAGCCTCCTGCTCATACTTTAAGCAACACATAAGCCTACCGCAACTGCCCGAAATCTTTGTTGGATTTAAGGATAGATTTTGCTCTTTTGCCATTTTAATGGAAACTGGTTGAAAATCGTCTAAAAAGCGCGAACAACAAAACTGCTGACCGCAAATACCAAGTCCACCGAGCATCTTTGCTTCATCACGAACACCTATTTGGCGAAGTTCAATTCTTGTGCGGAAAACCGATGCCAAATCTTTAACAAGTTCACGGAAGTCAACTCGTCCGTCAGAAGTAAAATAAAACAGAATTTTTGTTCCATCAAAAGAACACTCTACGTCAACAAGTTTCATATCAAGGTTATGCGCAATTATCTTTTCTTCGCATATCTTTTGCGCCTCAGCCTCTTTTTTGCGATTTTCTTCCGCCTTTTTTATATCCTGTTCATTGGCAGTACGAACAACCTTTTTAAGAGGTTTTACAACCTCACTATCGTCTACATCGTGATTAGATGAAGAAACTGTACCAAATTCTAATCCGCGTGCCGTTTCAACAATAACCTTATCACCCAAAGAATAACTATTGCCATTAGGATTAAAGTAGTAAACTCTGCCCTCTGCCTTGAATTTTACGCCAATTACCTCTACCATACTATACCTCCTTAAAGTATAGACTCAATCTCTTTATTGCTAATTAATTTCTCAATATTATTTACAATTTTATCTACCATTGTTTTTTGACAAAGACCTATTGCATTACCATCTAACTCAATAAAATAACGGTTTTGGTTGCTATCCATCTTGTAGATAGATAATGTTAAATCGTTATCTTGTGAGTCTTCTTTAACAATTAGTTTTGCTTTTACATAAAGTTCTGCATCACTTGGCTTTTCGGTAATTAAACTTGTTTCCGAGGCGTAAGGAGTAATTGCTAAAAGATAAGAATAGTAACTTTGGAAACTATCTGTTTTAATGGTTTTACCGTCATACTTAACTACAAGTTCCTCTGTTTCCTCTCCGTCTTTTTCGGTGGTTTTTGTAGATATATCAAAGGTATACTCCTCTTTGGGAATTTCAAGGCTAAGGCCACTTAAACCATCAATGTTGTCTAGCACAACCGAGGTTGTGGCGAAGTCTATGCGTCCATACTCAAAGAACTCAAAACTCATTCTGCTAACTTTATATATTGTTGGAACGCCCGAAATCACCATCGCGTAATAGTTTTTATCTTTCTTAGATTGCGAAAGATTAATTGTGGTTGTAACATCACCAACCTGATAAGTAATGGTTGCTTGCGGTTTAGCAAGGTCATATTCTTCTAATACATCATCAGGAATTCCGTTTTTATTAAAGTAGTAAATCTCACCACACTCAAGATCCTCTTTCATAATTTCAAGCATGCTTGCAATTTTTTCGCCATCAACATGAGTGTAAGCAGGGCTTACCATTTTGTAAAGCAAGTTTGAATTTTCTCTACCGTACATTTCTATACGGACATCGCCTGCTTTAACCATTTCACCCGACATTTCAATATAATCAAAACTATCTAAAGTATCAGCAAAATATTTACTGTTGTTTTTAGTTTCGGGAACTGCGGTTGGTGCTTTTTTGCTTATATAATATGATATATCCTTCTTGAAATAATCTATGTTTTCACTGGCAAGCATATAAACCTTTTGTGGCGTTGTTGAAAGTTTTAAGTAAGCACCTTCCATAGAACTGTTTATAAACTTTTTACCAACAGTTATTGTATAATCACCGCTTTTAGCTTTAACATTTATAGTAGCATCAGGTTTACTAAAGCCATAATCTACACCGTCCTCAGCAGCACGTTCAAAAAGATACAGTACATCTGCACAGTCGCCAACCGTTAAAGCAGTGCTTTCGGTATCAATATACCTTTCGTCTATTCCCTTAATAAACCAATTATTATCATTTTCTCCATCACCGTCGCTATCACTATCCCCTTTCTTTGAATAGAACTCAATCTTTCCATATTCATTAAAAAGTGTAATCGCGGTTATATCGTTAGGGTCTATGCCTACTGCTTTAAATTCTACTGCAGTTAAATCGCCGATATCCGAAATATTTGAGCCGGACGAACCTTTGCTTTTGCCGAAAAATTTATTTATTAATAGTGCCGAAGCAATAAGCAGTCCTACAACGCCTAATGCAATGATAGTACGAAATACTATATTTTTTTGCTTTGGCGGTTTTTTATTTTCTATCTGTGGTTTAGAAAATATAGATGAAGCTTCTATCTCAGCATCACTCAATTCTCTAAAGCCATTGTTTTTGTTAAGATTGTTTTGATTGTCCATTTCTCTTCCTCCGAGAAAAAATTAGGATTATTATAAGCAGTATTACCACAGGCACCGCCACCGCCGTTACACCAAAAGCAACAATATACTTTGTGTTATAACCAGATGTTGTATCTATGCCCATTTCGGAAAGTTTTACTGCATAATCTGCAAGACCTGAAACGGTATCTCTATGCACTTTGTTTATATTATTCATAACGGTTGCAAATAATTGCAAATTGCCGTTTGTGCTACCCTCGTAATTTACTGTTTTATTGTTTCTTAATACAAAATAAGAGGTAATAAAATCTACCGAAGCGTAGACGAGAACCTTTGATACACCCTCATCGCCATTCTGCTTTTCGCTCAAAGTAACCAGCGGATACCTTGTTTCTAAAACATCTTCTACCTCTGTGCTTTCCAAGTTTTTTCTAGAAGCTGAATAACCCTCTTTATACTTGGTAACAACCTTTTTGGATTTTGTAGATACAATAGTGCTTACCGTTACACCCTCTACATCATCTAAGATAGTTATGGGTGTACAGTTGTCTATAATAAGATTGCCTTTAATTTTATCTGCATTTAAAATTTCTGATGTATATGCTTTTGCATACAACTGACTTGTTTTTGAAAAATAGCCCTTTTCGTCCTCGGTATCTAGACGTCTTTGTGAGTTCATAGAAATCCCCCACTTATTAAGCAAAGAATTTAACAATGGTAGATTTACATACGTTTCGGGGGCTAAATACATTAGCGACCTATTTTCACCCAAGGCTAAAAAGGCATCAATAAGTACTAGTTCTTCCAAAGTAATATCCCTAACGGGAGAACAAATTATAAGCATATCATAGCCGTTTAATTGTTCGGTTTTTAAAGATACGGCATCTAAATTATATCCGCTACCTGCCATATAACTTTTAACATGACGGAAGGTATCAGCCAAACTTATTTCGTCTATATATGCAACGTTAATATCGCGCGAACTGCTTAATTCACTTAATTTATTATATAAAGCATCTTCAACCTTAACGCTTTCAACCTTTTGCTTATTATCATCAGCATAGATAAATAGTGATTTTGCGCGTATTACCGAGTTGCGTTGTTTAGGACTTCCATCAAAATTGACTGTACATGATAGCATTATATCGCCGTATTTTAACTTGTACTTTTTATAATTGGCAATAAAAGTATATTCGCTAACGCTAAACGGATCAACAAAGTTCAGTTTCACATTGGTATTAAGTTCTGCAATGGTTTTTAATGTGTTTACAACATCATAATAGTTTTGCAAAGTATCTGACGTATAACCATAGTAGTACTTAAGATAATCGCCCGCAACAAAATCTCTTTCAGATGAAATTAAAGTTACGCTTATCGCGTGGTCCACCGTTGCAAAAAAGTTTCGGGTTTTTTCGCTAAGGCTTACAGGGACGTACTCTATATTATCTATCGTGGGAACAGTGGCAATGGGCGCTCCAGTGCTCTCAGTCTGTGAACTATCTCCCTGCTGTATACTGATACCGCCCATATTTAAACCGCTTTGGCTAGCGGCAACAACGCCAAAACTGTTGGCACAAAGCAGTGCCAACATTAAAACAGTAGCAACCAAAAGTCTTATTAATCTATTCAATTATCGGCACCGCCTTTCGTTAATTTTAATAATTCTTTCTACGTAGGTAAACCAATACCGCCAAAGCAATAAATGAAAGCGGAATTAAACCAACAAATACGATTGCTATTATAACCGTTTGTGCCTCGGTTGTTGTGCCAGTGAATGCACCTGTGCTATCACTTAAAACCTTTGTTTCCATTACGTATTGATCTTGGTCGTTACGAGTTGTAGTGTTAATAAGGTTTACCAGTAATTTAAGGTTTCCGTTTTCTGATTTAGTTGTTATATGCGCATTGGTCATAAAGTCAACCGACGAGAATGCAACTACATAACCTGCAGTTCCATCCTTCTCGTTTTTAGAAACCAATGCAACAGGCTGTTGTGCGCCCGCGCCCGACGCCGACCATTTAGAATCATTATCAGGCTTTTTGTATGCCGACATATCTGCAGTAGCCAAAACCGCTTCAACGCTTCTTGTACCGTTAGCCTCGTCTACATAAACGGTGGTTAATGGCATCATATTATTAGCAATGTAACTGTAACTATTCTGGTCAACCGCAGCAGTATAGTCGGTACCTAAAGTTTCAAGATAAAGATTTGTGCGGTCTGTTGAATAATAATTATCATCTTTTGAATAGTATTTATAACCCTGTTGATAAGCTATTCCCCACTCCTCAAGCAAGGCGTAAAGGTTTGGTAAATCAGGGCTAGCTGTAGAGCCAAAGAAGAAAAGTGTTTTTCCTTGCTTACCATCATTTTCCAACCAATTGGATATCGTCTTTATTTCAGAAGCAGTATAGTCTTTACCCGGACTGCTGATTATCATAACATCATATTCGCTAAAATCATAATCATCAATAACGGGGCAGTTTTCCAAGGTTATTGCATTTTGTCTTGACGTTTCCGCAAATAAACCAGTATACTGCTCAGAACTGTTTGCGGTAATAACAGCCACCTTAACATTTGTAAGGTTAACCGTTTTAAAAATTCCGTTAGCAACAGCCTGCTCAATCTTGTTACCCTCCAGAGTATATGACTCATAGCCTGTAGCGTAATAACTTGTAGAACTGCTATCTGCTAGTAGGTCATAACAATCTGTTAAAGCAATAACGCCTAATTTTGCCTCACCGTCGGTACCGTTAGGATAACATTTTATAAGTATATCGCCATAATTCATGGTAAGGTCTGCGCTTGTATACTCTTGGATAACAGTACTGATTTCATCAGAATAAGGGTCAATAAAGTTAACGGATATGTTCTTGTTATATTTATGATATTGGTTAAGAAGTTCTACAGTTTGTTTATAATACTTGCCACCGCTATTATCAGTAATAGCATGATACATAGGTATATATGTGCCACTGGCGTACATATCTTCGGTAAACAAAACAGTAAGTTCTACCTTATAATCAAGTTCACGCAAAAACTCTGCGTTTTCGGGGTTAACCGAGTATGCATTTTCGGCAGTCATATCAATTCTCATTGGGAAACTGTTATTCAATACGCCAACAACAACGTTTATAAGTATAACCGCTGCTATAAAAATTGCAGTAACTGCAGTAGCAAAGCTACCATATTTAAGACGATACACACTACGCATACGCTCTTTGGGTGCCTTTTTGGCTGTTTTTGGGGTTTCTATTATTTCTTCGGTAGTTTCTACAACTTCTTCCACTACCTCTGCCACCTCTTGCTCATTGGTTTCGGTGGTATTTACCTCGTTTAAATTCATTTCGTTATTTTCCATTACGCGTACCCCCTTTTTAAGCCCAACGTTTCTTTTCAAGCATACGAACCGTTAAGAATAAAAATACGGCGGTTACGCTTACGAAAAAGATTAAATTAGAAAAATCCAAAACGCCCGTAGCAAATGTTTCCTGACGAGTCATAAACGAAAGGGCGCTAACTACTTTTGCAAGTGGTTCAAAGTTTATTGCTGCAACTAAGGAATCCATCATTATCAAAAGCATTACTGCACCAAATGACACAACTGCCGATACAAGTTGACTTTCGGTTAATGATGAAATAAACAAACCAATAGCAATAATTGAACCGCCAAGTAAAAGAACACCTACAAGGTTACCAATATAAACTATCCAGTTAGGCGTGGTGAAAATTGCGAAAATAAGTTGGTTGACAAGGGTTAGTAAATAGCAACTTGCAAAAACTGTGAAAGCCGCTAAAAACTTACCAATTACAACACCCCATAGACTAACAGGTGCAGTAAGCAACGCTTGGTCAACCCTTAAACGCTTGTCTTCACTAATCAAACGCATGGTGAGAATTGGACATAAAAACATTGAAATATTTAACATATACGAGAATAGCGAAGTGATATCGCCGTAGTTGTAATAAAACAAATAGTAGAAATAAAAACCTTGAAATAGTGAAAATACAGTAAAGACAACATAGCCCAAAGGAGATGTGAAGTAACTTTTTATTTCTCTTTTAAATATTGCTGACATTTTTAAGCCTCCTTACCTTCGTTTTGTGTTGTTAATCTTAAGAAGATTTCTTCCAAATCAAGTTCGTGTTGTGATGAGCTAAATACAGTAAAGCCTTGCTCAATAAGTCTTGCTAAAAGCACTGCACGAACATCGGCACCTTCTTCTACATATACACTGTATTCAAAGGTACCTTCTTCTAAAGAGCCCACACAGGTAACGTCGCTAACACCCTTTACATTACCAATTAATTTTATAGCCTCTACCTTATCATTACTGCTGCTACCCTTTATGCGAAGGGTTAAGGCATTGCTTCCTGCTAGTTTTTGAGAAAGTTCGCCAGGTTTACCATCAGCAATAATTGTACCATTATTGATAACTATAATTCTATCGCACACGGTTTGAATTTCAGAAAGTATATGAGATGAAACAATAACTGTATGATTGCGACCAAGGTGATGTATAAGATTACGTATTTCAATAATCTGGCGTGGGTCTAATCCAACAGTAGGCTCGTCTAAAATAATAACATCAGGATTACCCAAAAGAGCCTGAGCAATACCAACCCTTTGGCGATAACCTTTTGAGAGATTTTTTATAAGTCTACCCTTAACATCATCAATCTTAACCAGTCTGCATATTTCATCAATATGAGGTGCCTTTGGAAGTTTAACTTTCTTAAGGTCGTACATAAAGTTAAGATACTCCTCTACCGTCATATCAGGGTAAAGGGGTGGCAGTTCAGGTAAATAACCAATATGTTTTTTAGCCTCTGCAGGATTCAATAGGATATCATAACCATTAATGGTAACCGAGCCCTCGGTCATAGATATGTACCCTGTCATTATATTCATAATAGTAGATTTACCTGCACCATTAAGGCCAAGGAAACCTAAGATTTCGCCATCGTTAACCGTAAAGCTAACGCCGCGTACTGCAATGTGGCTGCCGTATTTTTTAGAAAGACCAGCAACTTCTATCATTTAACTTTCCTCCGTTTGAAAATAAGTTTGACGAAGCGGTTAATTTTAATGCTTATACCGCTGCAACTTAATAATTTTATCATACACTTTTTGCGAAAATGCGAACAGTTTTTTAACAACAAACACACTAATCCACATTATCTAGAATATTATACTATACTTTCTTATAATTAGCAAGAGTTTATTAGCAATGCTACTTTCTATAAATATTTGTCTAATAATATTTGTATTAACCCTTGATTTTTAGAAAGATATGGGATAGAATATATAGGAAATAAAAATTAGGAGGAATATGAAAATGTTGGTATCTGCAAAAGAAATGCTTCAAAAAGCAAAAGCTGGCAAATATGCCGTTGGTCAGTTCAACATAAACAACCTTGAATGGACAAAAGCCATTCTACAAACCGCGCAGGAGCTTAACTCTCCAGTTATCCTTGGTGTATCTGAGGGTGCAGGTAAATATATGTGCGGCTACAAAACCGTTGTTGGTATGGTTAAAGGTATGATTGAATGCTTAGGAATTACCGTTCCTGTTGCTCTTCACCTTGACCACGGTAGTTACGAAGCTGCTAAAGCATGTATTGAAGCAGGTTTCTCTTCTGTAATGTTTGATGGTTCACACTACCCCATCCAAGAAAATATAGAAAAAACTAAAGAATTAGTTGACCTTACAAACAAACTTGGCCTTTCAATAGAGGCTGAAGTTGGTGCTATCGGCGGTGAGGAAGACGGCGTTATTGGTAGCGGCGAGGTTGCTTGCCCCGAAGAATGTAAAATGATTGCAGACTTAGGCGTAACTATGCTTGCTGCAGGCATCGGTAACATTCATGGTAAATACCCAGAAAACTGGGCAGGCCTTTCATTTGATACCCTTGATGAAATCCAAAAACTTACCGGCACTATGCCTTTAGTTTTACACGGCGGTACAGGTATCCCAGAGGATATGATTAAGAAGGCTATCTCATTAGGTGTTTCAAAAATTAATGTTAATACCGAATGTCAACTTGCTTTCGCTGCTGAAACCAGAAAGTATATTGAAGAAGGTAAAGACCTTATAGGTAAAGGTTTTGACCCAAGAAAAATTCTTGCACCCGGTGTTGAAGCTATTAAAGAAACCGTTAAAGAAAAAATGCAACTTTTCGGTTCTGTTAACAAAGCATAATAATTTAACACAAAAAAGCCACGGAGTTTTCCGTGGCTTTTATTTTTTGCAATTTAGTTTTTTACCTCATTCCATAACATACCTAAAAGCAACCAAAATAGCGGCGAAATAATAACTATGCTAAAGGTGAAAAAGGCTTGAATTGAGTAACCAATAATAGCAAATGTTAAAACTATTGCTTTAGGATTTGTATGCAGTTTCTTTATTCCGTTAACTATTGGAATTACCACCAACCCTAAATATGAAAACAAGCCAAATATACCGCAATTATACAACACTTGGAGATATTCGTTGTGAGCAAAATCGTACGTATTATTGCTTAGTTTTATTGATATTTCTTTTAAATACTCTGCAAAGCCTATGCCAAACGAACCTGTGCCAAAACCAATAGGCAAACGGCTAAACGAAAGGAACAAAGTGTACTTCCAAAGGCCTATACGATTTGACCCATAATTATCATTAATTTTACCATTTAATATGTTGTTAATTTCTATTAAGGTTTTATTGCTGAAGTTAGAGCCGAACTTTAAGTAAATAAGTATGGCTATAAATACAACCGTCTCTAAAACAATTATGGTAACAAACAAAAACTTAAGTTTGTTTTCGGGCATATACCTGTTTACAAAGAAGCAAGCAACAAGTGATATTAACGAAAGCAAAATACAAACGAAAAAAATTCTTGTTAGCTTAAATTGAACTCCATACTTTTCGCTAAACACCAGCAACGACGATATAGCACATCCTATACCTGTGGCGGATATCACCAAAAGTAATTTTACAAAATACTCTTTATTTAAAGACATTATGGGCAAAGCCACACACAGCAATAATACCACCGCAAGACGACCTGTATCTACATTTATTTCTATCAAAAACGCCATTGTTAACACTATTGTTACAAGCCAAAACCAACCGATAGTTTTTGTTGTATTAAAGGCAATATACGAAAAAGCAACAACCGCAAAGGCTATTATTAAATATGTGGACATTACACCGATATTTCCGATAGTTGAAACAAAAACGCCCTTAAAACTATAAAAATCACCGTAAGGATAAAAAAGTTGTACACCAAGCATTTGCATTATTCCAATTACTACCACTATTAAGGTTGTACCTGCTATGGTGTTGGTGTGGGTTTTGCAGAACCCTCCCTCTATACTAAAGACAAGGAATACCATTATACAAAGAAGCAAAAGCAAAAGTCCATCATATCTGCTATATCCGAATAAAACTACAGACTGCCCTTTGCCATTAACATAATTACGGTAAGGTGAAAACACTGCCGACAAAACATTAATAAGCGCATACGAGCCTAGCAACGAATATAACCACTTAGACAGATGGTTAGTGCCATTAGAAATATAACCTTCTAAAGCTAAGCTACCCTTTTCAAAAATATAGTACAAAGAAAACGGTATACTTAATGCAAGAAAGGCTATAAGTTTTACATAGGTTATATTTTTGTAGGTAGTAAAAACTAATAGCACAAACGCAGAAAAAAACAGTAACGAGACTTTTTTTGAAAGCATATGCAACTTATCATTAATTTTGGCACATCTTAACTCTTTTTTCACAAAAGTCACCACCAATTTACTTTATACCTAAATTATACCACGCCTACAACCCTTTAGGCAATACAAAAATACTGCGCGACAACAACCCACTGTTATCGCGCAGTTTATTATATTAAAGACTGTATTTCCGAAATAAGTTTTTTTGTTATTCCGTTGAGTTTACCAAAATCCATAGCCTTTATATAACACGCCTCTAATCTATCGTGCACCTCTTTAGCATCACTTAAGGCATCGCTCGCAAGGCTTAAAAACTCTGACGCCGCTTTACGATTGAATGTTAGCCTTGCCTTATCAAGATGTAACTTTTTAACATCCATAAATCTGCGTGCATGAACAATCCTTTCGTCAGTAACTATTTTATGAAAGCGGTTTGAAGTGCAAACACCTAGCCTTAACGCAGGTATTATAATATGCTCAATCTTTTCCTTAGGACACATTGGACAATAGCAGGTTATGAGTTCATACCCCTTGTTTAACGCCTCTGTACGAAAGGTTTGTAAAATAACCGAGGATGCGGCACCAAACTCGTCGGATAATACTATTTTTGTATCTAGCATTTTTTCTAGTGTACTACCGTAAAAAATCAGGCCTTTTGGTGTTACACCGCCTAAATACCTGACCCACTCTATCCCCTTTGCCCTTGTTTTCTTTAAATGATTTTTGCTTAATTTTTTTGCAAACTGTATTGCCTTTTCTGTTTGTAACGAGAGGGTAGCAACTTCATAAGAATCAGATAAAACACACCCCGCTGCCGCAAGATAACTACCTGCTTTTTTATGGTATTCTTTATTCTCTTTAGTAATTCTTATTATCTGCTCGCGACTATCAATTAGTTGCCTTGCATCCCAACATTCGCCGAGATTGATTATTTCCTCACAAGCACCCGGATATATTGGCTCAACTACGTGCGGTGCAGTACCATCTAAAAGCACAACCTTAATATCCGGAAAAATAACCCCATCTAAAGAATTCGGGTCAGACGAACAAGGACATAAATGACACCTAAGTCCTTTTGTTATAAAATAATCTGCTACCCTTTTCATTAAAGTTGATTTACCCGTTCCTGCGCCGCCTTTTATTATGTATGTATGCCAACCTCTATCTGCTAAAAACGAATCTCCGAAGTTTGATACAAAACCGCCAGGTGAGTTTGCACCCAGAAAAAACATAGGCTGATTTTTTAGTTCGCCCATATATTTCACCCCTAAACAATATTTCTATACATAATATGTTGCGCCGATAAAAAAGGTTAATACAACCAATTTTATCAAGGTAAAGTTGCACAAAAGACTTTTGTTGTTTTTATACAATGTGCAGAAATATGATTTTTGTTTGTTTATTTGTTGAATTTAATTTACTTTATGTTATTATAAAATCAATATATTTGCTATTTTTAAGGGAGAAATTACTGTGGCAAAATTAAAATTAACTAATTTGAATTTTACTAGGTTGGATCTTGATGAAAAAACAAAACAAGGCGGTAATCTTTTACAAGGAATTAAGCCCACCATAACAAGTTTAGGCAAAGACCCCGAAAGTCACGAACACGCAAGAGATTTTAGTGATGCGGTGCTAGATATTTTAACCGATGATGCCCGTATAAATACACATGTTGATTTTCGTGGTTTCCCTTTTACACTAACATACAATTTGGGCAAAGAAACCGTTGTAGATTACGTTACTATCGGTGGTTTTGTTGATTATCATTTAAACGATTATGAACTTTATGCAGCCGATAACGAAAGCAGTCTTTATAATCAAGAAAACTTAATTTATAAATTTAAAAGCGAAGCCTTTAACCCTCTTAATAAGGCGTGCGACTGGACCTACGATGCAGTTGGTAGTTGCAGTTATTTTGGTGTTAAAATCAATAGCGGTTGCCACAAAGATGATATAGCAAGAATTTCAAGAATTGCACTGTTTTCAGAAGAAAATAAGGTTCGCTACTCTCTTGCGCAAAGCCTTAATGCTGTTGATTTGCTTAAAAACATTTCTCCATCAATAAATGGTACTTTTAGCGGTGCCCCCACCTTTTTAAACAACGGAATCACTTTGTTAGGCGAAACGATTACCGCAAAAGACAATATTAAAATTACATACCAATTTAAAACAAACTTTTTAAATACTCTACACCTATTTGGCAAAAACATAAATGTTGCAAAGCTAATTATTGACGATAAAGAAATAGAGTTTTCCGTTTCCAAAAAAGAAAGCCTTAACCAAAATACACTCTACTCTTTAAATTTTGATAACATAGAAGCAGATAACTTAACCATTTTTATAGATAGCGGTGCCGAAATTGACCAAATTTTTACAGATAACAACCTACGCAGTTTTAATGTAAACACTAAAGATATTATAATGGACGATTTTATTGGTGCAGGTTGTAATGTATTCCCAACCTTCTTTTCGGGTTACGGAAAAGATCTTGGGGCTAACGAGGTTTATTGGGATTTAGAAAAGCAACGTATCATTAAAAGCAAAATACACACGGTTAGAATGTGGTTCCAAATTGACTGGATGGTTGATACAAGAGAGCAATATGAAAACGGGGATTGGCAATGGAACACCGATGAAATGCAATCTGTAGTTCGCACCTGTAAAGCCTTCTGTGAAGCAGGCACCGAGATTGAACTTAATTTTGGTTGGAAAGTAGGTCAAAAGATTTGGGATTGGTTTTGTGTAAAAGGACTTGAAGGAAACCAAAATCGCGGTGGTGCCCCTGCCGATCTTTATAACTATGGTAAGGCTCTGGCAGACTGCTTGGAATACCTTATTCTAGAGCAAGGATGCGACAACATTAAATATGTTTCTTTTTATAACGAGCCGTCTATAGTAACACATCACATTAACTACGACTTCGCAGTTTGTGGTGATAATATGGCTTACTGGGCGTCAATGCTACGTTATGCTCACTACTTCGTTAATAAATCTAAGGTTGCAGGTATGGTTGATTTTTGGGCATGCGAACAGTGTGTTAATTTCAAAAACGCTATGAAGCGCATTGAAATACTTGCAGGAGATTGTTTTACCACTCACACAATACACCGTTATTTAATGAGTTACGATGATATTTGCAATTGGTACGACAGCGAGATTGTACCCTCGGCTAGCGGAAAACCGATTGTTCTTTCTGAATTTGGCAACTCAAACCGCAAGAGCATAGGCTGGCAATTAAACCACATAAACAATGTTTTAGCAGGTGCCAACCATGGTGTTAACGGTGCTTTTCTTTGGGTAATGTCGGGTCAGCCTCTTGTTGACCCTTGCAATTGGTTGCACGCCCAAAACCAAAAAGGCGGTATAGACTACGAATATTCACATTGGAATTTTCTTCCCTCTGCCGAAAGTTTAGATGACGTTGGAGAGAGTTTTTACGAGCTTGCGCTTTTATACCACTACATACCAAAGCACGCAAATGTACTAAACTTTTCCTCATACAGTTGCTATAAAGATATGCGCTTTAATGCATTTTATAAAGACGGTGACTATGCTTTTTGCTTTGAGAGTCAAGGTTTAAAAGAAACTGAAATTAAACTAAATCTTGATAACTCTATAAATAAAACCTTTTATAAATATGTTTACAAACGCCAAAGTGAAGGCGAAGGCAACCTTACCGTGCCCTCCTGTGTTGGAGTTTTTGAGGTAAACGATTGTTTGGTTGATAAACTAGATACCGACTACAGTTTTGTGGTTTATTCTACAATTAAACCTCTAAAACAAATACTTATGGATAGAGTTGATATACGCGTACCTGTCGGCACAAAAGAAGTTAAAATAGATGCCACCACGCTTGACTGCGATGTGAACGATAATATAACCTATGAAATCTCACAATCGCTCATTGATGGCGCAGTTTTACAAGGCAAAACCTTATTAATACCAACCACCGCTAAAGTAGGAGATACCCTTTCTATAAAGGCATCTATTAACAGTGGTGAATATGCAATAAGCATTGTAAAAATAGTATAACAAAAAGCCCTCATATGAGGGCTTTTTAATTTATAGTAATTCAATTTTAATCTCTGTAATATATCCTGTTTCGTTGCTTGAAGTTACAGTTAGTTTTGCCTTGCCTTTGTGAATATAGGTGTAAATAGTGTTTTTGCCTTTTTTATCTATGCTAGTAAAATTTTCTTTGCCAAAAGTGTTTTCTAAATTATACGCCGTTGTACCAACGCGGCAACCATTCGCCAAGGTTAAATCCAACTTAACGTCGGTTGTACTTTTAATTGAGGTTACATAACAATTTTCTACACTTGTTGGGTAGGGTGCCACGTTCTTTACCCCTAATGTTAAGGTGCGATTTGCGGCGGTTAATTTTACTGCATCTTCCACCTCTTTATTAGCTGGTATATACTCCTCTTTTTGTGCAACCTTTATCCACCCTGCCTCTATCATTCTGCTAACAGGCAGTGGCATTGTGTAGGTTGTTCCGTATAAATAAAACGTGAAATCGGACAGCTTTGAAGAGAGCATTTCGGGGTCTTTATATTTCTTTACCTCTTGAGGCGGCTCTTTAGAAAACTCTAAATCCTCAGGATTAACAATTCTGTAATAGTAAATCTCACAAAGTTTGTCTTTTTTTAACTTAAACTTTGCGCCCTCTAATTCTGTGCCATAGGTTAGTATGGTATCAAAATCGGCATCGCTGGTTTTGGATGCATCTCCGTATTTGTTTTCAACCTCGCTTTGAGTCATACCTTTAACCACTCCCAAAGGTAATTTAACCAAAGCATTACTATTTTCGGTATCAACCACTCCACACACCGTACAGTCGCCAAGTTCTTTTTCTTTATCACCAAGATTAGCAATATATACTTCGGTATTATACTCACCGCTGCTCACCTTGTATATGCTATACTGACCGGCTTTTAAGGTGGCGTTTTTAAGGTTTGGTCCAAGTTCAAACCCCAAAGTTGCAAAACTGCTATACGCTAAAGGAAAGTTAAAAACTTTACCGTTTATTGAGGCAGTATATCCATCTAAGCTCTGCGCCATTTTTGCCTTGCTTTCATCAATTGGAAAGGAGTTAGCACTTTCGCTATTCCCCTTACCACAACCGCTAAAAAGCAAACACAAACAAAGTAGCCCAACTAAAATTTTTCTCATAAAAACTCCTTAAAAAAACGCCGCACTTGGCGGCATTCTTTACTTTATTTCTTTGTTGCTTTCTTGCTTTGAAGATACTCTTAATATCAAGATATACCAAAGTACCGCCATTATTTGAACAACCGTAGCAACAATCCATATAAGATGTATGCCATGTATATTAATGCTTACATAAATACTTAACGCCACCGACCAAATTATGCCACTTACACTTATAAACTGCATTATCTGATTCCACCAAAGGCAAGCAAAAACAGTAAATATTATTGCCGTTACCGCAACCGAATATATAAAAACCAGTTCAGCACTTTTTATAGGCGGTGTTAACATATTTAAAACCATAAATATAATAACCGCAGCGAGCCATGCAATAGCAACCGATAAAAGCGGTATTATAATATGCTTGCGACGGATGTTTTTATGACGCTTTGGTTTCTTTACCGACACTAAATCATTCAGCGTGATACCATAAAAATCTGCTATGGTGCTAAGCACAAAAGCATCTGGCAAACCCTCGCCTCTCTCCCACTTTGAAACAGACTTATCAGAATAGTTAAGTTTTTCCGCAAGTTCCAATTGGGTTAGGTTATTAAGTTTTCTATATGCAGAAAGATTATTTGAAACAATACTACGGAAATCTTGCTCGTTCATTATTGCCTCCATAAAATAAAGTTCTATGTCACTACATAAATTATATATCATTTTTTATTAAGTTGCAAGCACAAAAAACGCCACTCTACCCCTAGTAGAATATGTAAAAATAATGTTTCGCTTGTAAAATGCGATTATATAATGTATAATGATATATTATTATAGAAAGGTGGGTGCTTGTTTTGGAGGCTGCCGAGTTATTTAAAAAACTGAAAAACACACTTAATGCACAAAACATAATAATAATTTTAGCCATTTCATGCTTTGCGCCCTTTATTTTTACTGCTATAATTACAGTGCTTGCTCTTTTGTTTATAGCTTTTACGCCTGATTTTCAACGCGGATTATTAAACTTTCGCGGTGCTATGTTAATTCCTGCTTTTTGTGCTTATGCATTTATAGTTGCTTTTATTAACCGTAACGTTTTAGGCGTTGTAGTTGCGCCGGTTTTTCTTGGCATTTTAATAATATACTGCTTTGTACGTGAATTTATAACACGCGAAACGCTTAACACTTGTTATACTGCGGTTTGTGTAATGGTTTTTCCCGCATTCGTACATGCAATGACCGAAGCTATTACCGCCCCTAAAACCGAAGAGGTTTACCGCTGTTCCTCTTACTTTGCTAATGCTAACTACTTTGGCGCACTTATGGCAGCAATTATAATAATTTGTGCACATAAAATTGTTTCTAATTACGGCAAAGGTATTTTTTATTATATCGTTGCATTCGTTTCGCTGGTCAACATATATCTTTCGGGTAGCCTATTCGCTATAATAGAGGTAATTGTTGGTGTAGCAATATATCTGCTATTAACTAAGCACTATCGTCTGTTTTGCCTTATGGTGATTGGCGGCTCGCTTGGAATTATGCTTATTACCACTCTCCCCCAACTATTGCCAAGACTTTCAGAGTCGGGCGATGCCGCAGGATACAGGGTGCATATTTGGGGTATTATTATTCGCGAAATAAAACTTCACCCCTTCTTTGGTAAAGGTTTTATGAGTTATAATATCATTAAGAATTTATACGAGGGCAGTTATACAACCATGCATAGCCACAACCTAATGTTAGATAGCCTTTTAAATTTCGGTGTTGTTGGTACTCTTTTGCTTGGCACTATGCTTTACTACATTGTCCGCCGTATCGCAAAGGTATATGTAGCCGATAAATGCAACGAAATTGCAGCCATTGCTTTTGCATTTATCGCGGCAATTGTATCTCACTCGTTTACAGATATAACTTTCTTCTGGATACAAACGGGTGTCTTTTACGTAATAGTCTTCGGTAGCATAGGTCCTGAAGAAAAACGACTAAATCTAACACATGATACGCTAATTCGCGGTAGATACCGCTTTTAGATAACCATTAAGGAGTTTTTATTATGAAAAAATTTATCTCTACTACACTTAGCCTTTTACTAATAATCGCAGTTTTTTGCGGCTGTGGTAAGAAAGACACTTCATCCACCCCAAGTCAAGACACTGCTACCAATAGCACCATCACTGTTGACGGTGTTGAACTTACCGCTTATAAAAACATTACGGTTGATTGGGAAAGCACCTCTAATGCGCAATTGTTACAAAACGCATTAGGTAATGTTGAAGCCAAAGTTAAAAAGATTACCGACCGCGCCGTAAAAGAAGGTGACACCGCTAATATTGATTACACAGGTTATAAAAACGGTATAAAGTTTGAAGGTGGAGAAGCCCAAGGATATGATTTAAGCATAGGCTCAGGTTCTTTCATTCCAGGCTTTGAAGATGGTTTGATTGGTGTAAAACCAGGCGAAACAAAAAATCTAAATCTCACCTTCCCTAAGAGTTATCAGAATGAAGATTTGGCAGGTCAAGCGGTTGTGTTTAAGGTAAAGGTTAATTATATATCTGAAAAATATTATACCGACGAACAAAGACTTACTGCTAAAGAAAGCGTATTTTCAAGCGCACTTATTAACCATGTAGTAGACAACTCTAAGGTTGATGAACTACCCGAAAAAGAAGTTGAATCTTTCGTTGAAAAGTACCGCGAAATTTATGAACAATCAGCCACCTCTAACGGATATGACAGCTTAGATGCATATATTGAAGCAGCAGGCGAAACTAAAGAGGGATTTGAAAAGATTTTAAAAGAATCTGCAGAAACACAGGTTAAATCTCAATTTGTTATTGAAGCTATTGCAAAAAAAGAGGATATTGTTCTAACCGATAGCGAATATAAAGAATCGGTTAAAGAGTATGCATCTGCCTATAGCACCACGGAAGAAAATTTTGTTGCTGCAAATGGCGAAGATTATATTAAATACGTACTTTTACAAGAAAAAGTTTCTGAATTTTTAGCAAAGAATTCAAAATGCAAATAAACAATTAAAACCGCCCATATGGGCGGTTTTTTTATTGATTTTCTATTGATTTAAAATTATATCGCGTATTCTTACAACATCGGTTACGGTTAGCACATCGTTTTTATCCATATCGGCGGCAACTACATTCATACCTAAATCTGTTCCGTTTGTTATTGAATCTACCGTTGTTATAATATCATTTACTGACACGCATCCGTTAAAATCAACATCGCCGGCACGATAACCGATATATGTTTTTTCTTCGCTTTCTCCACGCCAAGATATCGTAACCTTATTT
This sequence comes from Acutalibacteraceae bacterium, assembly GCA_045630515.1. Taxonomy (GTDB): domain Bacteria; phylum Bacillota; class Clostridia; order Oscillospirales; family Acutalibacteraceae; genus UMGS1532. Next base: position 33,538 of record JAZQTG010000065.1, on the reverse strand, counting down.
TCACCTAATTTTACCGTAGACTCGGAAATCATGGCAGAACCTATCACTTCACTAGTACCATCATCATAACGTGCTTTGACGCCGACCGAATCATCAATACTCAAGGTTTTATATTCTGCATCTGCTAAACTAGGATAATTTATATCTAGGCTAGAAATGTTTTTCCACGCTTGAAGTTGTGGTGATTTATTCATATCCAATGGCAAATACCACGTAGTTACTTTATCTAAACCCGCTTCGCGCATTCCTTGAACTGTGGATTCATAAGCGGCTATACTGCCCTTTGATGAAGCAACCGAATATGTACCTTTCAAGTAATAGTTATCTCGGCTTTCACCGTTGAAAAAGCCCATTATGGCGCCCGATGCAATGCTTACTTTATCAGAAGTAAACGAACCGCCTGAGAACTTTGCATTTGGTGTAATTGTTCCTGTATTGCAATTATACAATAATTGAGTTTTGGTTATTAATGTTCCGTCTGTGTTAAGCGCATTGCTTATAGCACCTGCAATTCCGCCGAGACACAAAGACTCGTTTGACTCTGCCTCAAGATTACCAGAGTTGAAACAGTTTTGAATATAAGCCGATGTACCTTGTATGTAACCTGCAATTCCGCCGGCGTAAAAATGAGTATCTACATTCGCGGTTATATTACCTTTGTTACCACAACCATACATATGCCCTCTACTATCGGCAACTATGCCTCCAAGTATTACAGTTTCATCGTTAGTGGTTGTGTAATTAATGTCAACTTCACTTACGACTTTATTAACCTTGCCTCCGGATATTGTACCAACCACACCGGCTAAACGCGTATACACCGAAACGTTAGGATTCTCAACCGTAATATTACCCGTAACATAGCAGTTAATAATTTTACCTCTACCGCTCGCGGATTGCATTGAACCCACAATGCCCCCCGCAGTTAAATAACTACATTTTGTTACCTGCATTCCAACGTTTTCTATAATAAGATTCTTGATTGTACCGTTATTCTTGGCGAACAGACCCAGATACAAAGTAGTATGTGACTCCGCACTTGATTTGTAGGTGATATTTTTTATTGTATAACCATTACCATCAAACTCACCAATAAAATCTGCGGCAGTATTACTGCCCTCTTTATAACCTAACGGCAAAAAGGTTTCGCCCTCTTCAAAGATAATATTATTACCTAAGCGATAATTACCGTAAATCTTACCGTTTGCATCGGTGTTTTCTCTTATAGCGTTAAGTTGTTCTACCGTTTTAATTATAGTTGCATTATCATCGGTAGCGTTAACGCTAAAGTTAAAGCATGTTATTAAAATTATAAAACTTAATACTACAGGGGTTACGCGCTTTAAAATAAATTGCATTTATAAACTCCTTTTTTATATAAGTCCTTGTTTCTCCATACAGTTATATAAAACTTCTCTCTTTTTATCCGACATTGGAACCAATGGCAAGCGAAGACTGTCTTCGCAAAAGCCCATTTTTGCCATTGCGGCTTTAACTGGTATTGGGTTAACCTCTGAAAATAGTGCATTAACAAGCGGAGTTAATTCCATTTGTAATTTTGCCGCTTCATTAAATTTGCCGTCTAACGCCAAATGGCACATTTGCGAGGTTTTTTTAGGTAGTAGATTTGATAGCACCGAGATAACACCTACACCGCCCATTGACATTATAGGCACAATTTGGTCATCGTTACCTGAATATATGCCTAGGTTATCACCTACAAGCGAAAAGGTCTTTACGATTTTTCCGATATCGCCATTAGCCTCTTTGATACCAACAATTTTCTTATGGTTTTGCAAAACCTCGTAGGTCTCAGGTTCAATGGCAACACCTGTTCTTGAAGGTACATTGTACAGAATAACAGGTTTGTCGCTACTGTCTGCAATAACCTTAAACATTTCAACTAAACCCTCTTGGGTGGTTTTATTATAGTAAGGCGTACACACAAGCATACCATCGCATCCAAGTTTGTTAGCCTCTTTAGTCATCCAAACGGCGTGAGCAGTATCATTAGAACCTGTGCCTGCAATAATAGGCACCCTTGCCTTTGCAAACTCAACGGCTTTTTTAAGCACCTCGCAGTGTTCGGTATCGTTAAGCGTTGCCTTTTCACCCGTTGTGCCACAGATTACAAGTCCATCAATACCCTCTGCAATTTGCCAATCAATAAGCCTTTGCAATGCATCAAAATCAACTTTATTATCCTTAAAAGGCGTTATAAGCGCGGTGGCGGCGCCACGAAACAATAAATCTTTCATATAATGTGCCCCCTTAATATACTAAAATATATGCAATTAAATCCGCCCTTAAAACCAAAAGGCAAACTACCCTACATATATTTTACCACAAAAAAGTGCATATGCCAACCCCCGAAATTTTCCTTTAATTAAAAACAATCTATAATCCTTATACGACATTTTTGTAAGTTTTGTACACTGCATGAATTACAATCTATTCTGTTGATTTTATCCCTCACACCTTGACAAATCTTTTGCTTTGCTGTAATATACTAATTGCACACAATTTGCGCCCGTAGCTCAGCTGGATAGAGCGTCCGCCTCCTAAGCGGAAGGTCGCGCGTTCAAATCGCGCCGGGCGTGCCAAAAAAGCCTCGTTTAAAAACGAGGCTTTTTGTTTTATAACTTATACTTAGATTTTTTATTCCATTCTTATACCTTTTATTTGAGTTTTATTACCGTTAATTGTGCCGTATTTGGTCTTTTTATAAGTGCGCACCATTATGTAATAAACCTTGCCTTTTTCAAGTCCTCTGTGGGTATAGGTTAGATCTGTTCCCGACCACACCTTTTTGAATTTTCCGTTTCTCGTATTTCCTATGTAAACACTATAGCCGGTTGCTTTTTTATTCTCATCAATTTGTATTTTTACGCTTCCCTTTTTAATGTTCCTTTTTGTAATAAATGTTGTATCGCTTAACCTTGTATTAGTTTTTACAACCTCTGAGAATGCGCCATAATACTTTTTGCCGTTTACCTTTTTATAAGCACGAATCTTATAGTAGTAGTGTGTTCCCTCTTTTAATCCCGTATCGGTATAAGTATACACCCAACGGCTTGGGCTGGAGTATATCCTTTCGTATTTGCCATCTTTACTGGTAGACCTAAAAAGTTGATACCTTGTAGCATAATCAGAATGGGTCCAAGTAAGCGTAATTTGGTTTGTTGTGCGACCAGTTACCTTTACAATATTTGGAGTTTGCGGAACTATATTAAAGGTTTTTGTAACCTTACCGCTTACCCTACTACCCTTAGCTTTTATAATTACGGTAGCCTTACCAAAATCTACATTGTTTTTATAAGTAACAGTATAGTCTTTACCTTGTTTTAAGGTGGTGCCCGGTAAAGTTAATTTTAAGGATAACTTTCTTTGAGTTTCGGTATGTACCTTATCCTCTATTCCTTCTATTGTAGCCGAAGAAAGTTTTGCCTTAATAATTTGGAACTCAAATGTTTGGCTTCCTGAATAGTTACCGATACCTTTAATAATTGCTTTAGCAGTACCTATTTTTCTATTGTTTTTATATTTTATAGTATAATCTTTACCTAACACAAGTTTAGTATTTCCAAGTTTTACCTTGATTTGTTTTTTTGGAGTAACGTATGTTCCGGTATATCTCTTTGAATTAGTGGCACCCGTTACGACTGCAGAATTTATAGACTTAGGTATAATTTTAAATTCGCGCTTTGCAGAAAACTTACCTTTGTACTTCTTGATGCCAACAAAATTTACGGTAGCAGTTCCTACATTTACATTGTTTTTATAGGTAACCTTGTAATCTACACCCTCGGTAAGAAGATTACCCTTAGCATCAAACATATCGTATTTAGGGGTAATTGGGTTTCCTGTATAAGTCATTTCCAAAAAGTCGTAGTTCCTAAAGGCTACGTCCATATCAACGGCGCCACTTATACCTGCAACCTGTCCGTTATCGCGATACTGCCAAATATCATAATCACTATGGTCCTGGTCAGCACGTTTGCTTTGGGGCCATTTTGCGAGCCACATTTCACCGTTTTCGTTTAAAGTTTCTTTATCAAGTCTATCATCAAACCAACTCTCGCTTGCATAAACGCCCGCATTGTAGCCTGCTTCTTTAATGGCATTTACAAAAGCCAAACACATATTTGTTTGTAGTTTTCTGGATAGTTTTTCTTGTGTTTTATCCTCTATATCATAAAAGATTGGATACTCTAATTTTCTGCCATTTAAATATTCAAGCACGGTTTTTGCATCATTTTTGGCTTCTTTTACGGTCAAGGCATAGGAATAAATATAGGCACCTAATTTTATGCCTTGACTTTTTGCCGCATCATAATACCCATCAAACTTTGAGTCTTTTGTAGTAACTTCATCGGTTCTTGAATAACCAATATTAAGTATTGCAAAGGAAACACCATACTCTTTAACGGCCTGCCAATTTATATCCCCTTGCCACTTAGATACATCAATTCCGTATTCTAGTATTTTTTCGTTTTCGCCCTCTTTTTTAAGCGAAAATTTTGAAGCTTCCCATTGCTGATTAGTTGCGGTTTTATCATATTTTTGAAGTAAAACCTTACCTTTTGTATCAACCGCTAACACAAGCTTTGTGTTTTTGGCAGGATGAATAGTATAACTGCCATTCTTTTGAAGTTTAAAAACCCATTGGGTCAAAGGTGCGCCATCGTTCAATGCTAGTTTTACCCTTTGGCTTTCGCTTAGACTTGTGGGGGCGGCAGTATATTCGGTTGTTTCTGCAGGTTGAATAAGAAAATTATTATTTGAAAGTTTCTTAACCTTCATAACAGTATTAACCTTATCTATACCGAATTTTGCAGTTGTTAATATGGTACCAAGTTCATCTTTATTACTCTTTAAAGATAAATACTTTTCAGTTTTAGCATTTTTAAAATAAACCGTATCAACAAGTTCTGCCTGTGTGCTTGCATATACGTTTAGAGGCAATGAACAAACCGCCACAGATGCAATTACAAATAGCAAAAATAATTTATATATAACCTTTTTCAAGAGTTTTCTCCTTTCAACTATGTCTAACATCTTGATTATATCAAAAAAGCACCTTCAATTCAACCAATAACTATATATTTGAAAAAATTAGCAATTTATATCTCCAAAGGTAAAGGTTTTAATTTCATACCTTTTGGTTATTTGGTCTGCTTTATTATAATCAACACCAATAACCATAGGAACTTCCTCTTGCCCAATACAAACTGCCGCTTCCTTTGTATAAATTATCGCTACTGCGGCGGTATTACCAATCTCTTTTCTGACCTTTGCCCTTGCAACCGACAACCTGTCATCCTCTATTTTTAAAGCATAAGGGATTTTTCCGCTTTTATCGGAGACAAGCTTATCTGCAACCAACAAATCACGCAGTACAGCCTCTTTTATGCTTAAGCTGTTTTTCAAGTAAATGAAAAGCTCTTCTACATAATCGTTAAGCGATATATTAGGAGGCACAATTAACTCTTGCCCTAACTTAAAAAAGAAATCAAAGGGATTATTACCACTTTGGTCTATTAAATAATTTAGAGTATATTTAAATCTACCGCTACCGTACATTCTTTCAAAAGCATCTTCCATATTCTGTAGTGATTTTATTTCCTCTTCACTAAGCCACGGCGTTTTTATGACGGTATACGGTGCCTGTTTAGAAAAACTAAGCGGATATTTATCGGGTTCCTCTCGCATAGGTGCACCGTAAAGCAATTTCAAAAAGCCTAACTGAAGCATATCGGCATTAAGGCTGTACGCAATATTAAAAGACTCTCTAAAACTACTTAAATTTTCATAGGGCAAACCTGCAATAAGGTCAATATGTATATGCATATTCCTTAAAGACACCAATTTTCGTATATTATCCTGAAGCCTCTCTATATTGGTTTTGCGATTAATGGCCTCTAAAGTTTTTGGGTTAAAAGACTGCATACCTATTTCTAGTTGTATTAAGCCTTTTGGTGCAGTTGACAGTATTTCTATTGCTTCGCTATCTAATATATCGCCCGCTATCTCAAAGTGAAAACATACACCTTTATCTATCTCTTTGCCGTAATTTTCAATAATAAATCCCCATATTTCTTTGGCACGCTTTAAATTAGCATTAAAGGTTCTATCCACAAATTTTATGGTTTTTGTGCCGCTTTTGCTTAATTTTATTATACTATGCTTTGTTTTTTCTACATCAAAAAACCTTACCCCACCGCATCTGCCTGAAAGGCAAAAAGCACAACTGTAGGGGCATCCGCGACTACTTTCTATATAACAAATCCTACCATTCAGTTGCTCAAAAAAATCGTTGGTATATGGCAAAGGTGGCTCGTCGTTAGTAATATATGGTTGAGATTCTATAATTGTATGATCGGTTTTAAAACTAACACCTTCTATGCCATCTAACGTGATACCGTTTTTTATCGCATTGCAAATCTTTGCAAATGGCTTTTCTCCTTCACCCGATACAATGCAATCAATGAAATCATACTCTTTTAAAACGCTTTTTGCCCTGTAAGAAACCTCAGGTCCTCCAAGAACAATTAGCGCATCTTTCAATCGTTCTTTTAAAAGTTTTGCCAACTGCAAGGTTTTATCTATATTCCAAATATACGCACACAGACCTATTACCTTTGGATTAATCTCTAGAATCTGCCTATAAGGATACTCTATATCTCGGTTGATTGTGCTTTCTACAACCTTGCAATTTATATCAACACAGTATTTTTCAACCCCTGATTGCAAACACCAGGGCGCTAACGATGCATGTATGTATTTTGAATTAAGGCAACATATTACTGCTTGCATTGTTCTTCTCCTTTTTTCTAAACTCGGTTGGTGTTTTGCCTGTATGCCGTTTGAAAAACGTTATAAAATGCGCGGTATCGTAAAAATCCATTTCTCTTGCTATTTGGTCAATTTTAAGTTCGGTTTCTAAAAGATAGTAATAAATTTTAGAAAGCCGCCAAAAATTAAGATATCCCTTGGCACTCATTGAAAAATTACTATGCATATATCTTTCTAAACTTGTTTTGCTTATAAATAGTTTTTTGCACAGTTCCTGCACCGAAATATTATATTTTGCATCTTGCAAAACGGCGGTAAGTTTATTGCAAAACTCGGTATTAACGGTACTGCTCTGCTCTAACGAGAGGGCAGTAATAAGTAATCGCTCGCTAAAATTGTTAAGCATCATTCTTTGTATTTTGGACGGCTGAATATTGCTGAAATAAGCAAGATAATCCTCTAACATATAACTTAAATCGTATATCTTTATACCACTGCTTACTACGTTTAATAGCATTGGAAAGATTGTTCCGCCTTCAATATACTGCAAATCCATACCTACTTGTGTATAGCCTATGTCGGTATAGGTAGAATGTATTTTATTTGGAGGAAGCACAAAAAGTTTACCTTTATCTATTGTGTAAACCTTTCCGTCGGTGTCAATTTCTACCTGACCCGAAACTACAAAATTAATATGAAAAAACGCGTGATAGTGCGGTGCTAAGCCAAAACCTTTTTTAAAATGCATTATGTCTGTCTTTAGGATTTCTGCATTATTTTGGTAATTGTTAATTAGAATTTCTACATTCTTTTCCATACCGCACCTCCTTTGGTTCAAATATACAATAAACGAGGCCAAATTTCAATAGGTTTTTTATTTAATTATTGTATAATGTTTTTTAGGAGGCGAGCCTATGACTGTTAATTCTAATCCTTATTTTAACCTATTAAAAGTTTGGTGCGACAAACTTACAGAACTACAAATTGACATGCCAGACCAAAGACTTAACGGTGGTATTATCTGCCCTGCTTGTCATTTTGTGCATGGCAGATGCGGGGATGCTATATATCCTCTGGTAACCCTTGCTGATATTACCGGCGACAGCAACTATCTTACTGCGGCTAAAAAACTATTTACTTGGACCGAAAACAATATGGTGCAACAAGATGGTTCTGTTATAAACGATTCTATGAATTTATGGAAAGGAATTAGCGTTTTTTATTTAACCGGACTTTTAGAATCGTTGCTGCATCACAAAAGCATATTTGATTCACAAACCTACAACTGTTGGTGTGCTCGCGCAAATCAATTATTAGACTTTTTAACTCCCTACATAGAAAGCTGCGACACCGCTATAAATTATTCTGCTGCTATGTGTGGTGCTTTAGCTCTTGCCTACAAGGTTTTTAACGACGAAAAATATTTAACATACGCCAACAGATATGCTAAAAAAGTTATCCCTTTTATCAACGAAGAAGGTTTTATAGTTGGCGAGCCAAAGGCTATTTTAGAACCCACAAAAAAAGGGTGCCTACCCATTGATATTGGCTATAACGTTGAGGAAAGTTTACCCTCGCTTGTAACCTACTACAAAATTACAGGCAACAAAGAACTTTTACCTTTGCTTTTAAAATCTCTCAATACACATATGGATTTTTACCTAAACGATGGTGGTATTGATAACAGTTTTGGCTCTCGCAGTCCTAAATGGACCTATTGGGGCAGTCGTACTTCCGATGGTTGCCAATCTGCTTTTGCCGATATGTCAAGTTATGACCCTCGTTATGCCGAGATTTCGCATCGCAATTTTAAATTATTAAAAGATTGCACTAAAGACGGTTTGCTTCACGGCGGACCTATGTACATTAGCGCAAGCGAGCCGCCTTGTGTTCATCACACTTTTTGCCACGCCAAAACCCTAGCGCACCTTTTGGATATTGGCTTTATGCACAACGGCAATATACTTTTGCCTATGGATATAGGCGATAAAGTAAAGGCATACAAAAGCATTGGCTCTGCACTTATTAGGCAAGGAAGTTTTAGAGCAACCATCACCGAATATGATTTTTCCTATCTAAGTGGGAACTCACAATCTACCGCATCTATTACACTCTTACAACACAACGTTGCAGGTACTATATTCGCGGCATCTATGCCTATATACAATGCAGTTGAGCCAACAAATATGCAATTTTCAATAAACGGACATATACTTTGTACCACACCTAGAATTGAAAAGGTAGTAAACAATATTACATACACCAATATAAACGACCGTGACTGTATTATGCAAGAGTTGGCGTGTGGGTGTGGATATGAAATTTCTGGGTATCTTCGCGATGACGACATGAATGCCCTATGCGGATTCAAAACAAGGTATTCCTTTAAAGATGATTGCTTTAAAGCTATCTATCAATCAAATGAAGATGCACAACTTATACTGCCCATTGTATCCAAAGAGGGCGAGGATGTATTTCTAAATAAAAATTATTTAATTATACAACGTGATAATTGTAAACTGATAATTACCACTAACCACGAAATAATGATACCTTCTCTCAAACGTAATTTTAACCCCGTTGGCGGTTTTCAGACAGTTATTGCCAGCATTCAACTTGCCGCTAATAAGCCTTGCAAAATCATAATAAAAGTATCTGACTAATATAAAAGCCGAAAGACTTCTGTCTTTCGGCTTTTATTTTTATGGTATTATTACTGTGCAAGGCGTTTCTATTCTTTCACTTTCTATTTTGTTTAGGTTACTTATCTCGTTTGGACTTGAGTTATATCGTTTTGCTATATCCCAAACCTCTTCTCCTTTTTCTGCAAAATAGACCGTTATGGGTGCTTTTTTACAAATCGGCTCGCCTTCTGTTAAAACCTCAACCTCTGTTATAACATTTTCACCTTTTTCTCTATAATACGCTACAGAAACCAGCAACTCTATTCTAGCCTCAAGTTTGCTGTCTCCTTGAATTGTATAAGCTTTTGATGCGGTTTTAGCTATGACCTCTGCAGTAAGGCCTGCCGCGTTTACCTCTACGTTATGCTTATATTCAAAGTCTACCGCGCGCTCGTAATACTGTGGTTCTCCATCAATATCTCGTAGCAAAATGCAAATTAATACTGTGCCATAAGCCAACAAATTACCGTCTTTGATTTTTGAACCGTTTATCTTTTCTTCACACCACATATCTATAACGCTACCAAAACTGTTTTCTGAAAATTCAAGCACCTTTTTACATAAGAAACGTTCGCTATAGGTTGACTCTAATTTTTTAAAAGCCACCTTTTGCTTATCTATTTTTATAGGTTTTACTGTATTAAATGCATCATAAATTAACGGCAAATCATTATCGCAACTAACATTAGCAGTTATGCAGAGTTTTGCTTCAAAAGAGAAACTTTTACATTCACCTGAAATATTAGTTCTGGGTTTTAACGTACAGGACATTACATCTATTTTTGCACTGCACTTGCAGTCGTCACCTTCTGTGCCTACATCAATTATTTGGTTAAATGGAATTTTGTTTTCGTAAATCTCGGCGTTACCTTCTGCAGTACAATAAAGAGCATTAATCATCACATCGCCAGCCACTACCGCTTTTGAACCTATAAGCTTACACTCGTCAATAACCGGTGTAACATCGTTTCTTAAGATAGAAATTATATTACCTTTTCCTAGTGCCAGCTCCAATTCTTCTTCAATAATTACAATTTTTTCGGTTGTGCTTATGGGGTTTGTGGCAGGACAAAAACCTCTTTTAATTTGCATGCCTTCGGCATCAATATCAGTAATAATTTCTGTACTACGGCAACCAGTAACCGTTACCTTTAAAGTAACTACACCGTGCGCATCAACCCTACGACTAGTAACCGGACGACAATTAAGATATTCACTATTTGCACAAACCGATACGTTACAATCTTTACCCTCTAATCCTAATGTAATACTTTTTTGGAAAGGCACCTCTTGTTCAAAACTACAAATCTTCTTGTTTTCATCACAATAAATAAGGGTTATTGCCGCAACACCGTCTACAATAAGATTATCAGCTGTTACTGATTTTGAGAGTATTCTTGGGCACATTCTACATTTTAATACCCTTACAATGTCTGCACAGTAATCGGGCAACATAAAATCGGTATCAACGGCCTGCTCAATGTTTTTTTCAAAGAGAGTTTCGCCCGTTCTAATACCCTGTCTGGTTATATTCATTTCCATATATTTAACAACTCCCGTCAATATAATTCTTGCTAATTTATATGTGAGAGCAAGTTAAAGTATGCATAAAAAAACCGCCGTAAAAACGGCGGTTTTTGTGTTGCATTATTTTATTTTTTCTATATCGTATGGGGTTGTTTGGTAAACGAAATAGTTTAACCAGTTTGAGTATAAAAGGTTTGCATGCGAACGCCAAGTTACCCTTGGGGCTTTTTTAGGGTTGTCATCAGGGAAATAGTTTTTAGGTATTTCTATTGGTTTACCCTCTCCTATGTCGCGCAGATACTCAGCTTTTAAGGTGTCGGCATCGTACTCTGAATGGCCGGTTATAAATATCTGTTTGCCATTTTTTGTTGACATAGCGTATATGCCTGCCTCATCAGATGAGGCTAGCACCTTTAAGCCTTTGGTGTTTCGCACGGCTTCTTCATCAATAGCGGTATGGCGAGAATGCGGCACCATAAACACATCGTCAAAACCACGCAAAAGCATTGAACGTTTATACTCGGCTTTGTGCGGGAAGACACCAAACATCTTTTTATCTAAGGGTTTTTTGTCAATACCAAAATGGTAATAAAGACCTGCCTGTGCACCCCAACAAATGTGAAAGGTACTATGAACGTGGGTTTTAGTCCACTCCATTATTTCGCACAATTCGTCCCAATATTCAACTTCAGCGAAAGGCATCTGTTCAACAGGTGCACCTGTTATAATCATACCGTCAAAATTGCGATCCTTTACATCTTGAAATGTTTTATAGAAAGCCAAAAGATGCTCGGCAGACGTATTCTTTGAACGATGACTTTTTGTGTGAATAAGTTCTAACTCAACCTGCAAAGGCGTGTTACCTAAAATACGTGAAAGTTGTGTTTCGGTTTCTATCTTTTTAGGCATTAGGTTTAAAACCAATATCTTTAGTGGGCGAATATCCTGAGTTATGGCGCGAGTTTCGGTCATAACAAATATATTTTCGCCCTCTAGAGTTTTTACTGCAGGCAGGTCGTTTGGAATTCTTATAGGCATATATCAAACTCCTACGTTAAATATTATCTAATGCTTGCTTTATATCGTTAATAAGGTCTTCTGCATTTTCAATGCCGCAAGAGAAACGGATTAAATCAGGCAAAACACCTGCAGCCAAAAGTTCTTCGTCGTTCATTTGGCGGTGGGTTGCATTTGCAGGATGCAAGCAACAGGTACGTGCATCTGCAACGTGGGTCTCAATAGCGGCAATTTTAAGGCCCTTCATGAATTTTTCTGCAGCGGCTCTGCCGCCCTTTACACCAAAACTTACTACACCGCAACTACCATTAGGTAGATATTTTTTAGCAAGGTCGTAGTATTTATCACCCTCTAAATCGGGGTACTGTACCCAGGCAATACGGTCATCACTTAAGAGATATTTGGCTACTGCCATTCCGTTTTCGCAATGCTTTTTCATACGTAGGTGTAGACTTTCTATTCCAAGGTTTAGAATGAATGCATTATGTGGTGACTGTACTGCACCAAAATCGCGCATTAACTGTGCGGTTGCTTTGGTTATAAATGCACCTTCTAGTCCAAAACGCTCGGTATAGGTTACACCGTGATAACTTTCATCAGGTGTGCAAAGGCCTGGGAATTTATCCGGATATTTAGTCCAATCAAACTTACCACTATCAACAATACAACCACCAACAGTTGCACCGTGACCATCAATATACTTTGTGGTAGAGTGGGTTACGATATCTGCGCCCCACTCAATAGGTCTACAGTTAACAGGGGTTGCAAAGGTATTATCAATAATAAGCGGAACACCGTGTTTATGTGCGGCGTTTGCAAATCTTTCAATATCCAAAACGCTTAAAGCGGGGTTTGCGATTGTTTCACCAAACACCGCTTTGGTGTTTTCTTTAAAAGCAGCCTCTAACTCTTCATCAGTACAATCGGGTGAAACGAATGTAAAATCAATACCCATACGTTTCATTGTAACCGCAAAGAGATTGTAAGTACCGCCATAAATTGCAGAGGAAGATACAACGTGGTCACCACAAGATGCAATATTGAAAACGCTAAAGAAAGATGCTGCCTGACCTGATGAGGTTAACATTGCAGCAGTACCGCCCTCTAGTTCGCAGATTTTTGCGGCGATTGTATCGCAGGTTGGGTTTTGCAAACGAGAATAAAAATATCCCGAAGCCTCTAAATCAAAGAGTTTACCCATATCCTCACTAGTATTATATTTGAATGTTGTGCTTTGTATTATTGGAACCTGACGAGGCTCGCCATTACCTGGGGTGTAACCACCCTGCACGCATTTAGTTTCAATGTTTTGTTTGTTCATTTAAGAACACTCCTTTTGCCAATGTAGATATGCATACAAATATACATATTAAGTATAACAATCCTTTACACAAAATGCAAGTGTTTTATAATTGACAATATTTATTTTATGTGCTAAAATATGGTTTCAGTTTAGGAGGATGTTAAATGACTTTAATTGAATTAGTGCTAATTGCAATTGGTCTTTCTATGGATGCTTTTGCGGTTGCTATTTGCAAAGGTCTTGCAATGCCAAAAATCAGTTATAAACAAGCAACCTTAATTGCTATATTCTTTGGCGGTTTTCAGGCACTTATGCCACTAATCGGCTGGGCGCTTGGCACAGGTTTTGAAAAATATGTAACACCTATTGACCACTGGGTTGCCTTTGTGCTTTTGGCATTTATTGGCGGAAAGATGGTGTACGAAGCAATTAGTGGTGATGAAGAAGATAGCAATTCATTTAATATAAAAGAACTTTTTGTTCTAGCAATTGCTACAAGTATTGATGCACTAGCCGTTGGTATAACCTTTGCTTTTTTAAAGGTAAGCATACTCCCCTCGGTTAGTCTTATAGGAATTATTACCTTTGCATTTTCTTTTATTGGCGTTATGATAGGTCACTTCTTTGGTGCAAAATTCAAAAAAATCGCAGAACTTTCGGGCGGTGTAATACTTATACTAATCGGTCTTAAAATTTTACTGGAACATTTAGGCGTTTTAGTTTTATAAAAATTTTAGCCTTGGCGAAAAGCCAAGGCTATTTTTTATATTTCTATATCTGTTAGGGTTGCAGCCATAACTGCTTTTATGGTATGCATGCGGTTCTCTGCCTCTTGGAAAACTATTGATGCATCTGACTCAAACACCTCGTCGGTAACCTCCATACAGTCAATTTTAAATTTATCGTGTATCTTTTTACCGATTTCTGTGTTAAGGTCGTGGAATGCAGGTAGGCAGTGCATAAAACGACACTGTTTGCCTGCTATATCCATAAGTTCTTTTGTAACCCTATAAGGTGTCAGGTCATAAATTCTCTTTTCCCAAACCTCGTCTGGTTCACCCATTGAAACCCAAACGTCTGTATAAATAACATCTGCGCCTTTTACTGCTTCTTTTGGATCCTCAATAAATTCCAAAACTGCGCCTGATTCTTTTGCGATAACCAAGCACTCGTCAACTAGTTCTTTGTTTGGAAAATATTCAGCTTTACTACAAGCTACAAAGTGCATACCCATTTTGGCACAACCTACCATTAAAGAATTGCCCATATTATATCTAGCATCGCCCATATAGACTAGCTTTTTGCCCTCAAGTGTTCCAAAATTCTCAATAATAGTTAAAAAATCGGCTAAAATTTGTGTTGGATGGAACTCGTTAGTAAGACCATTCCACACAGGAACACCTGCGTACTTTGCAAGGTCCTCAACAATTTCTTGACCGAAACCGCGATACTCTATACCATCATACATTCTGCCTAAAACCCTTGCGGTATCGGCAATACTTTCTTTTTTACCAATCTGCGAGCCTGATGGGTCTAAGTATGTAGGATGCATACCTAGGTCTTTTGCAGCAACCTCAAAAGCACACCTTGTTCTTGTGCTTGTTTTTTCAAAAATAAGGGCTATGCTTTTACCATCACAAAGTGTGTGAGTTACACCCTGCTTTTTCTTGGCTTTAAGTTCTGCCGCTAAGGTTATTAAACCCATTATTTCCTCTTTAGAAAGGTCTAGAAGTTTTAGAAAACTTTTACCTTTTAAGTTCATTTTTTTACCTCCGTTAGCAACACGACTTAATTATATCTATTGCCTCTTTTAAAATATCCATAGGTATATTTAAGGGGGGTAGTAATCTTACCTTATCCTTAGCGGTAAGACATAGCACACCCTTTTCCATGCACTGTTTTACTACCTCTGCGGCAGGCTTTTTGGTTTTAATACCAAGCATTAAACCTAGACCGCTTACAGACTCTATACCCTCTACACCCTCTAATTCTGATTTTATAAAATAAGATTTCTCGGTAACCTCGCTTAAAAACTCATCTGTTAATCGTTCTACGATGCTTATTGCACCTGCACAACACACAGGGTTTCCGCCAAAGGTAGAGCCATGGTCACCAAAGCCTAAAACGTTTTCTACCTTTTGCGAGAGCATTGTAGCACCTAGCGGCAAACCACCACCGAGTCCCTTTGCGGTAGAAACTATATCAGGCATTATATCATAGCTCATATATGCATACAGTTTACCTGTTCTGCCGTTACCTGTTTGCACCTCGTCAACTATTAGCAGTATATCGTTTTCTTTAGCAATCTCTGAAACTGCTTTTATATATTCTTGTGATAGCAGATTTACGCCGCCCTCACCTTGAATGCATTCTATCATAATAGCGGCGGTTTTATTTTCTTTAACTGCCTTTTTTAATGCCTCTATATCCTCTGCCGGCACGTGTAAAAAGCCGCTTGTCAAAGGATTAAACAGTTCGTGATAATGGCCTTGTCCTGTTGCTGCAAGTGTAGTTAAAGTTCTGCCATGAAAACTATTTTGTAAAGTAATTATATTATAATACTCACTGCCCTTATTATCGGCGGCATATTTTCTTGCAACCTTAATTGCACACTCGTTTGCCTCGGCACCTGAGTTGCTAAAAAACACCTTACTAAAGCCAGTCTTTTCGCAAAGAAGTTTTGCAAGTTTAGCACACGGCTCGGTATAATACAGGTTTGAGGTGTGTTGAAGTTTAGTGAGTTGCTCTGCTACTGCGGTTTGCCATAACACATCCACATAACCAAAAGAGGTTACGCCAATACCACTACCCATATCAATATATCTATCACCGTTTATGTCATAAGCCTCAGAGCCCATTCCACTTGTGATTTCTATAGGAAAGCGATTATAGGTACCTGCAACATATTCTTTATCTACGCTTTTAAACTCTTTCATGCCTTTCCCCCATAACCATTGTACCTGCACCCTCGTCGGTAAGAATTTCCATAAGAATTGAATGTGGCACTCTACCATCCATAATGATTACGTTTTTAACGCCCTTATGAATGGCCTCTATACAGCAATCCACCTTAGGTATCATACCGCCTGAAACAACGCCCTCTTCTTTTAATTTTTCCGCCTCGTCAATGGTAACGTCGGCAATTAAGGTTGAAGGATCATCCTTATCGTGAAGAATGCCTGCAATATCGGTCATCATAATAAGTCTTTCGGCATTAAGTGCACCGGCGATATATGCAGCGGCAGTATCACCATTAATATTATAAGCGTTACCGTCTTTATCGCAACCGATGGTTGAAACAACAGGAATATATCCACGCTCTAAAAGGTCGGTAATTGGCATAATGTTTACTCTGGTAACCTTACCAACATAACCAAGTCTTTCGTCCTTCATCTCGGCTTCAATAAGTCTACCATCCATACCTGAAATGCCCATAGCCTTGCCACCCTTTGTTTCCAAAAGGTTTACAAGTGTTTTATTAACCTTGCCTGCAAGTACCATTTGAACTATATCAACAGTCTCCTTATCGGTTACGCGAAGTCCGTCAACAAACTGTGCTTTTTTGCCTAGTTTTTCCATAAGTTCACTAATTTCAGGACCGCCACCGTGCACAAGCACAACCTTAACACCGATAAGCCACAGAAGAACTATATCCTCCATAACCTGTTGTTTTAACCTTTCGTTAATCATAGCATTGCCACCGTATTTTACAACAACAATTTTGCCATTATAACGTTTAATATATGGTAACGCTTGGGTTAAAACCTCGGCGCGCTCTGCATTAGAAAAGATATTTTCCATATTTTTCACCACTTTTTAAGTACGGTAATCTCCGTTTATTTTTACATAATCGTAGGTAAGGTCACAACCCCACGCGGTTGCCGAAAAAGCACCGTTGCCTAAACCTACAACTATTTCAATTTCATTTTGTAAGAGTATTTCTTTAGCCTTTTCTTCCGAAAATTCTACCCCTGCACCGTTTTTG
This sequence comes from Acutalibacteraceae bacterium, assembly GCA_045630515.1. Classification (GTDB taxonomy): domain Bacteria; phylum Bacillota; class Clostridia; order Oscillospirales; family Acutalibacteraceae; genus UMGS1532. The sequence goes on along the minus strand of JAZQTG010000065.1, from coordinate 16,227 downwards.
CAAACCTCTATTTCGCCTGCTGACGATTTAAACCAAACGTCTACTCGGTTTACATCAACATCAGCACCACTATAACCTATTGCACAAAGCACTCTACCCCAGTTAGCGTCTGCACCAAACATAGCCGCTTTTAAAAGGCTTGAGCAGATTACACTTTTAGCAACAGTTTTTGCTGTGATTTCACTTTCTGCGCCACTAACTTTACATTCAAGAAGTTTTGTAGCACCCTCACCGTCACCTGCTATCATGCGGCAAAGAGCAACGGTTACTGTGTTTAGCGCCTTCATAAACTCATAAAAATCTTCATTTTCGGCAGTGATGATATCATTTTCTGCCATACCGTTTGCAAGCACAGTTACCATATCGTTAGTAGAGGTATCACCATCAATACTAATCATATTAAAGGTATTTTTGATATCACCCGACAAAGCCTTTTGCAACATTTCAGGACTTATTGCTACGTCGGTTGTAATAAACACAAGCATTGTTGCCATATTAGGATGTATCATACCGCTACCCTTAGCAATACCACCTATGCGACAGGTCTTTCCCGAAAGGGTAAATTCAACCGCCACCTCTTTAGATATTGTATCGGTAGTCATAATAGCCTCTGCCGCGGCGGCACTGCCATTATCGTTGAGTGTAGTTTTAAGTTTAACTATACCGTTTTTAATAGGGGTAATATCAAGCGGTTGACCAATAACCCCTGTTGATGCAACCACAACATCTGTACTTGGAATTCCCAAACTTTCGCCTAAGAGTTTACAAGTTTCGGTAGCAATTTCAATACCATTTGCATTACAGGTATTTGCATTACCGCTATTGCAAATAATAGCCCTTGCCACGCCATTTTCTATGTTGTTTTTTGTAACGGTTAAGGGCGCGCCCTTAACCAAATTAGTTGTGTATACCGCTGCCGCAGATGCCGGCACCTCACTATATATTAACGCTAAATCGCGCTTTGTACGATTTTTACGAATGCCGCAATGTATACCGCTAGCTAAAAAACCTTTAGCGGCACACACACCGCCATTAATTGTTTTCAAGGTTATTCTCCTTTCTTTAGACCTCTGGTTTCTTCTACACCTAAAAGTATGTTCATATTCTGAATTGCCGCGCCTGAAGCACCTTTACCAAGGTTATCAAAACGAGCAACAAGTAGAGGTCTTTCACCAGAACCACAGACTGTAATTTGCATATCGTCACGACCAGAGAGTGCCGATGCAGACATAAAGCCTTGCTCGCTGGCATCTTCTATAAATTCCACCAAACCACCTTGGTAGTAGTTTTTATAAACCTCTTTAATATCCTCTATACTGCCTTTGATTTGAGAGGCAAAAAGCGGAACGGTTACCTCCATACCGCTATAAAAATCTGCAACGATTGGTTGGAACGACGGCGCATTATCAAGACCACATATTTTTGACATTTCAGGCAGATGCTTGTGCGCACCCGCAAGCGCGTACTGACGTGGTGCTTTAAGTAATGGATCACGGTCCGCTGCTTCATAATCAGCAATCATCTTTTTGCCGCCGCCTGAATAACCTGTTAGTGAAAAGCAAGAAAGCAATGCATCGCTCTTTATTATGCCCGCCTCTCTTAACGGAGCTACAAGGGCTATAAAACCACTGGCGTGACAACCTGGGTTTGCTATACGCTTTGAGTTCTTAATTTTTTCACGAAGCCCTGTTAACTCGGGAAAGCCATACACAAAATCATCATTAGTTCTATGTGCGGTTGAGGTATCAATTATTGCGGTGTTCTTATTGGTTAACATAGAAACCGCTTCAATTGCCGCCGCATCAGGCAAACATAAAAATGCTACGTCGGATACATTCAAAGCCTCACGCCTGGCATTGTTGTCTTTCCTTATTTCATCAGGCAGAACTATAAGTTCTAGGTCGTTTCTTTCGCTTAATCTATCATAAATACGTAGACCTGTTGTGCCTGCGCTACCATCAATGAATATCTTTTTCATTTAAAAACTCCGTTATATACTCTATTTGCTTTTTAACCGACTCGTAACCGGTGCTACCTGCAGAAATACGCTTAGCAACACAGGTTTCAAGTGATATTTCATTATAAAGATCGTTATCAAACATAGCGTCAAATTCTTTATATTTCTCTATAGGTAGGTCCTCTAAAACACAATTGTTTTCTACACAGTAGCCAACAATAGCACCTACGTGTTTATATGCCGTTCTAAAAGGCATGCCCTTTTTAACAAGATAATCTGCAAGGTCGGTTGCGTTGATAAATCCCTTTTGTGCGGCAGAGTACATATTGCTCTTTAGCACCTTCATTGTAGCAACCATTGGTGCAAAAATCTTAAGGCACATTTTAACTGTATCTACCGAATCAAACATTGCCTCTTTATCCTCTTGCATATCCTTGTTATATGCCAAAGGTAGACCTTTTAGTGTAGTTAACAGTGCCATTAAATCACCATACACCCTACCTGTTTTACCCCTTACAAGTTCTGCCATATCGGAGTTTTTCTTTTGTGGCATAATGCTTGAGCCTGTTGTATAAGCATCATCAAGTTCACAGAACTTAAACTCCCAACTTGACCAAAGGATTATCTCTTCCGAAAAACGTGAAAGGTGCATCATAATAATTGAAAATGCCGACATAAGTTCTAAGCAAAAATCCCTATCCGAAACACCATCTATACTGTTAAGAGATATGCCTGTAAAGCCTAGACGCTTTGCTTCATATTCGCGGTCGGTGTCGTATGTAGTACCTGCCAAAGCGCAAGAGCCGATTGGACACTGGCTAAACATTCTGTCCATCGCATCACCAATACGCTCAAAATCGCGTTTAAGCATAAAAGCATAGGTTAAAATATGGTGTGCAAAGGTGATGGGTTGTGCACGTTGCAGATGGGTATAACCTGGCATAATTGCATCTTGATTTTCTTTGGCAACGTCTTTTATTGCTTTAATAAGTTCTAAAAGCAATCCGCCGATTTCTTCGCATTCTTGCAAAAGATATAGTCTGATATCAAGCGCAACCTGGTCATTACGGCTACGGGCGGTGTGTAGTTTTTTACCTGCATCACCAATTCTTTTGGTAAGCTCAGATTCTACAAACATGTGTATATCTTCTGCTTCCATATCTATTGATAGATTACCGCTTTCAATATCATTTAAAATACCGCTAAGGCCGTTTATTATTTGCGCCTTTTCGTCGGCCGTTATGATACCCTTATCGCCAAGCATAATAGCGTGAACGATAGAGCCGGTTATATCTTGCTTATACATTCTTGAGTCTATACTAATTGAAGAATTAAAATCGTCGGCCAATTTATCGGTTTCGCCACTGGTTCTACCAGCCCACATTTTAGCCATTTTTACTACTCCTTAACAATGGTTTTAGGGGGTTATTTACCCCATTTAAATACTTTTTTAAGGTTCCTAAAAAACCAAAACTCGCTCTGCACAGTTATCCTATGCAGAGCGTTTATTTTATTTATTTCTTTCCGTCAACAATAGCCTGAACCTTTATTGGTAGTCCATATAGATTGATAAAGCCTGCTGAATCTCTTTGGTCGTAATCACTTTCACCGAAAGTAGCAATCTCCTCGCTATAAAGTGAGTAAGAACTCCATACCCCTGCATTTATCATATTGCCCTTATAAAGTTTTAACTTTACAGTACCTGTTACCTTTTCCTGAGTTTTATCAACAAATGCGCTTAAAGCCTCGCGAAGTGGAGTGAACCACTGACCGTTGTAAACGAGTTCAGCAAAGGTTATAGAAAGTTTTTGTTTTTCGTGCAAAGTCATTTTATCAAGACAGATTGACTCAAGCACGTTGTGTGCTTTGTAAAGTATAGTGCCACCCGGAGTTTCGTATACGCCACGGCATTTCATACCAATTAAACGGTTCTCAACAATATCAATAATACCGATACCGTTTTTACCGCCGATTTCGTTGAGTTTTAAAATGATTTCCTTAGCGGTCATCTTTTCGCCATCAAGCGCAACAGGAACACCCTTTTCAAAATCAAGGGTTACGTATGTAGGCTTATCAGGTGCGGCGATAGGAGAAACGCCCATCTCAAGAAAGCCTTCCTTTTCATACATTGGCTCATTGCCCGTATCCTCAAGGTCAAGACCCTCGTGTGATAAGTGCCACAGGTTTTTATCTTTAGAATAACTAGTTTCTCTATTTATTTTCAGAGGAATGTTATGTGCTTCTGCATAGTCAATTTCTTCATCACGCGATTTAATATCCCACTCACGCCAAGGTGCGATTATAGGCATATTTGGTGCGAAGTGTTTAATAGCAAGTTCAAAACGAACTTGGTCATTACCCTTACCTGTACAACCGTGAACGATAGCATCGGCATTCTCTTTAATAGCAATTTCTACAAGACCTTTAGCAATACAAGGACGTGCATGGCTTGTACCTAAAAGATACTCCTCATATACTGCGCCTGCCTTCATAGTAGGAATAATGAAATCGTTAACATACTCTTCGGTTTGGTCTAAAACGTAAAGTTTTGATGCGCCTGTTTTTAAAGCCTTTTCTTCTAGACCCTCAAGCTCGTCTGCCTGACCTACGTTACCCGAAACTGCAACAACCTCGCAGTTATTATAGTTTTCTTTTAACCAAGGTATAATTATTGATGTATCAAGTCCGCCTGAATAGGCAAGAACTACCTTTTTTATATCTTTCTTATCCATTGTTTTTCCTCCAAAATGCATGTGTTTTTAAACGATGGTAATATTATAACGCCAAGCACCCCTTATGTCAAGGGCAAATGCGAATATTTATGCACTTTTATAACTATTTACAATAAAAATATACATTAATTATGCATTTTTATACAGTTTTTATGCATAAAAGCAAAAAATATGCATAATTAATGTATTATATGCGGTTTTACCTATAAATAAAAGTAACCGCAAGACTTATATTTCCTGCGGTTACCAATGTTTTTTATAGCATTTTAATATTATTCTTCGCCGTTTTTAATTGCTTCTGCTTCTTCTTTTTGCAATTTTTCATCATAAGAAACGATTGGCTCAACCTCTTTGTTTTTAACTTTTCTGTCAAGATAGTTCTTTGTTATTTTAACAACTAGCGGAACCATGAAAAGTACGCCAATAAGGTTAGGAATCATCATAAGGCCATTAAAGGTATCTGAAATATCCCAAGCCAAAGAAGAAGTAAGTACAGCACCAAAGATAATTGTGCATACGTGAATTATTCTAAATACTACTGTTGTTTTTGCACCAAACAAATACTCCCAAGCTTTAGAACCGTAGTGTGACCAGCCAAGAACGGTTGTGAATGCAAACAAGAACATTGCAACAGCAACGAATTTTTGACCGATATTGCCCCATGAGAATATTGTATTAAATGCACCGCCAACGAGGGTTGCATCGCTAAGACCGTTTGCAAGTTCACCTGTTTCGGTATTAAATACTCCGGAGGTTATTACAACCAATGCAGTCATAGTACATACAACCATAGTGTCTGCAAACACCTCAAAAACACCCCACATACCCTGTTTTACAGGCTCTTTAATGCTGGAGTTTGAGTGAACCATAACCGAAGAACCAAGACCTGCCTCGTTTGAGAAAACGCCACGCTTAAAGCCTTGAGTCATTGCAACTATTATTGCACCTGTACTGCCGCCAACAAACGCTTCGGGTTTAAATGCATTAACGAATATTGCTTTGAAAGCAGGTAAAATATTAGCATAGTTGATACCAATTACAATTAAACTGCCTACAATGAAAATTACAACCATAAAAGGAACTATTTTCTCAGCAACGTTAGCAATTCTCTTAACACCGCCAAGAGTGATTACAGCGGTAAGAATCATAATAACTACGCCAATAAGGATATTATAGAGTGAAACGCCACCTAAAACGTTAATGCTTGAAAGAGCCTTAACATCAAATGCTGCTGCTATGTTAGCAACAATTTTGTTAACCTGACCCATACTACCTATACCAAAAGAAGCAAGCATAGTAAAGATACAGAATATACCTGCAAGAATTTTACCAAGATTTTTGAAACTGATTTTGGTGTTACCATCTTTGTACTCATAACTGCCCAAACCGTCTTTTAGGTAGTACATAGCACCGCCAGACCACTCATCTTCTGAGTTTTTGCGGCGGAAATAAATACCCAAAACGTTTTCTGCATAGTTAGTCATCATACCAAAGAAAGCAGCAACCCACATCCAGAAAACTGCGCCTGCACCACCTAAACAAATAGCGGCGGCAACGCCTGCTATGTTACCTGTACCTACCGTTGCTGCAAGGGCTGTACAAAGGGCTTGGAAAGGTGAAATAGTACCCTTTTCTTTTCTGTGTTTAATAACATCCTTTTTGAACAAACTTCCCAAGGTGTTTTTAAACCATAAACCTAGGTGTGATACCTGAAACACTTTTGTACAAAATGTAACAATGATACCTGTTCCGATAAGAAGTGTTAGGCCAAACACACCCCACACAGCTCCGTTGATGCTGCCGTTAATTTCAGCAATTTTGTCTAACATAGACCGACATCTCCTTAAAATAAAAAAATCTGATACCTAATCGGCTCAGACAAAATAATACAAGCAACCCCTAACATTACTGTTAAAAGTTTATCTACTTTGTCCTTTTGCCTGAGAGATTGGTGTTTTGCACTTTGCCCCTTCGGCACCCAACTAAACGGGATTCTCCAAAGTTCTATCCGCTTACAGTCTTCAACCAATCAAGGAAACCTGAGAGTGTTACTCCTTCGGCGTGATAAAACACCTTTCCTGCAAGCATCACATAGACAATATTTAATTGCATTCTACATTATATTACTTTATGTTTTGTTTTTCAAGTGCATTTCACAAAATCCATATTATACACAAAAACCACCCTTTTTTACAGGGTGGTTTAGTGCATTATTTGATTTTCCATATTTCTTTTGCATATTGAGAAACAGTTCTATCAGAAGAAAAAACACCTGCGTTTGATAGGTTCAACCAGCATTTTCTTAAAAATGAGTACTTATCTTTATAATCATTGTTAACCTTTATCTTTTTATCCATACAATCGGCAAAATCATAAAGAACAAAGTAGTGGTCGGCCTTATGCCAAGAGGTTCCGCTTAATATTGCATCATAAAGTTCTGAGAACATACGACTATCACCGTCGTTCAAAGTGCCATCTATCAGCGCATCCATACATCGTTTTATTCTATAATCGTTTTTATAAAGTTCTCTTGGGTCGTAACCGCCTTGCAAAGCCTCAATATCTTCTACGGTAGCACCAAAAATATAGTTGTTATCCTTGCCTGCCGCCTCTACAATTTCTATATTAGCACCATCGTAGGTGCCAAGTGTTACCGCACCGTTTAGCATAAGTTTCATATTACCTGTGCCGCTTGCCTCTGTTCCTGCAAGTGATAACTGCTCGGACACATCGGCAGCAGATACAATCTTTTCGGCATAAGAAACATCATAGTTTTCTACAAATATTACCTTTATATAATTACTTACTACAGGGTCATTTTCTATAAGCTTTGCTATTTCGTTAATAAGCTTTATTACTGCCTTTGCCCTAAAATAACCCGGTGCCGCCTTTGCACCAAAAATAAAAACTGTAGGCGTAAAATCTTTTAGGTTTCCCTCTTTAATCTCAAAATAAAGTTCTAAAATACAAAGAGCGTTTAACAGTTGTCGCTTATATTCATGCAATCGTTTTATTTGCACATCAACTATCCAATCAGTATTAAACCCTTTTCCGCCACGTTTTGTAATATATTTACTTAGTTCTTCTTTATTTTGTTTCCTTATATCACTAAATCTATCCAAAACGCTATTATCGTAACAATACTTTTCTAAACCTTTTAACTCTTCGGCATTTGTTATCCAATCCTTACTTCCAAGCAGTTCCGTAACAAGTGATGCTAACCCTTTATTACAAAGCGCCAACCATCTGCGAGGAGTAATACCGTTGGTTTTATTTGAAAATTTTTGGGGATATATTGCATACCAATTTGCAAGTACATCTTGTTTTAAAATTTCGGTATGAATTTTTGCTACACCGTTAATGTGAGACGAACAATACGATGCAAGATACGCCATATTAACAACGCCGCCACTAATAATTTGCATACGGCTTTGGGTATCGTCTTCTACGCCTTTTTCTTTTAGTTCTTGTTTTAGTTGGTTATTAATTTTTACAACTATTTTGGCAACATCTGAGTTAATGCTCTTTAAAAGTGAAAGATCCCAACATTCAAGTGCTTCTTTCATAACGGTATGGTTTGTATAATTAAATACATTTCGCACGACATTTAAAGCGTCGTTAAATTTCATACCCTCCAAAGAAAGCAGACGTATAAGTTCAGGAATTGAAATTACAGGATGGGTATCGTTAAGTTGAATAGTAACGTAATTTGCAAGGTTTGCAAGATTTTCTCCGTGTTCTCTTTTATATCTTTTAATAATATCCTTTAATGATGCACTTGAGAAAAAATACTGTTGGCGCAAACGTAATAATTTGCCCGCTTTACCCGAATCGTTAGGGTAAAGCACTCGCGAAATATCTTCTACCCTGTTTTTGTATGCCACTGCTTTATCATATTTCTGTTCATTAAAAAGGTTAAAACTAAACGGAGTTAAGGGTTCTGCTTGCCAAAGTCTTAAAGTTGAAATATGCTTGGCACCATAACCGATAATGGCCATATCGTACGGCACTGCCCTTACCGAAAAATCGGAATACTCTACCAAAACCGCATCATCTTCACGCCTTACAGACCATGGGTCGTAAAAGGACTGCCAATCATCCACCTCTTCGGTTTGGAAGCCATCTTCAAAACGCTGTTTGAAAAGTCCGTACTTATAGCGTATACCATATCCGTCAAGTGGAAGTTTCAAGGTAGCAGCACTATCCAAAAAACAGGCTGCTAGTCTGCCCAAACCACCGTTACCAAGTGCATCATCCTCAATCTCTTCAAAACTATTTATATCGGTACCAATTTGCTCTAAAATTTCTTGTGCTTCTTTGTCGGCACCTACCATCAAAAGATTGTTGTATATAGCCCTACCAACTAAAAATTCGGCAGAAAAATAATAGGCTCTTCTTTTTTTGCGGTTACGCACTCGCGAGGCTTCTCCTAACCTTGCAATGCCGCCCATTATGGCCTTAGAAAGAACATAATGCAGTTGCTTTATATCCAGTTCGTCTATACGCTTACCAAAATTAGCTAAGGCTAATATCTCCATAACGCGTTTAAGTTGTTTCATTACCGTTCTCCTTCGCTCTGCCATAAAGTCTAGTGTTCCTTACTAAAAAATCAGACACACCTGAAAGTTGGTTTTCTGTACATCTCCACTCCCAATTACCGCTTATGGTTGAAGGTATATTCATCCTGGCGGTGTAATCTAATCCCAAAACATCCTGCATTTGTATTATTGAAAGATTACTGGTACTTGAGAGTGCCGCCACCATAATTCCCTCATAAAGATTTTCGGTGCGCAAATAACGTTTTGCATAATTAATCTCTTGTGCCTTTGCATATTTAAGGTACCCTAGAAGTGTATCATTATCGTGAGTACCGGTATAAACCACGGTATTTTGTGTGTAATTATGAGGCAAATACTCCTTGCCCTCATTACCGCTAAATGCAAACTGTAAAACCTTCATTCCGTAATAACCGCTTGAGCGCAGTAACTCTTTTACGCTGTCGGTTAAAAACCCAAGATCTTCGGCTATAATTTTTGCATCCTTAAACCTTTGTTTAATTTTATTTATAAGGTCCATTCCAGGCCCTTTTACCCAACTTCCAACCTGAGCTGTTTTAGAGTTATATGGCACACAATAAAAACTATCAAAACCTCTAAAATGGTCAATTCTAATAGCATCATATAGTTTTAAACAATGGCCTATTCGCTTAATCCACCAACCGTAGCCGTCTTTTTTCAAAGCCTCCCAGTCATATACCGGGTTTCCCCAACGTTGCCCGTTTACCGAAAACTTATCGGGCGGACAACCCGCCACTACAGTAGGCACAAGTTTAGTGTTTAACATAAAATACTTAGGGTTCGCCCATACGTCTGCACTGTTAGCAGAAACATAAATAGGCAAATCGCCAATTATGCTAACACCTTTTTCGTTTGCATATTTTTTTAGTGCAAACCATTGTTTAAAAAAGAAATACTGTAACATTTTATAGTAAAGTATTTCACTCTTTGCGGTAGTTTGCCACTCTTTAATTGCACCCTTTTCTCTATACCTTATATCCGTTGCCCATTTACTGAGTGGTAGATTTTCATTTATTTCGTTTATTGCCATAAAAAGCGCATAGTCGTTAAGCCAATAGTCTTGCTCTTTGCAAAAGTCTCCAAAGTCTTTGGGCGTATTATTGACAAAAGCATTGAAAATCTTTTTAAAAACCTTTTGCCTATCAATATACACTTTATTATAGTCAACCTTTTTCGTGCTATCACAATAATTTTCTTTTAGGTCGTTTTCATTGAGGTAACCATCTTTTTTCAATAATTCCAAATCTATAAAAACAGGATTTCCGGCAAAGGTTGACTCACTCTGATAGGGCGAATTACTACCGCCAAAAGAAGTAGGACATATCGGCAAAATTTGCCAATAAGTTTGCTCGTTTTTATTCAAAAAATCAACAAATTCATATGCCTTTTTACCTAGAGTACCGACGCCGTAGTTCCCAGGTAACGAAGATATATGCATAAGCACGCCCGATGCTCTATTAAACACCCAAACACCCCTTTAATCACATATAAGTTTTTCGGTTTCCCTGTCAAAAATATGGGGCTTCTCTATATCAAAGTATAAAGAAACATCCATACCTGTTTTTATTTTTTCACTAGATGGGATTTTTGCTATTAATTTATTGTCCCCTAAATTACTGTATACATATATTTCCGAGCCCATCATTTCGGCTAGCTCGGCAGTAACTTCTATTTTATTTTCCCCTTTTGGCATCTGCCATTTTGAGCCTACGTGAAGGTCCTCCGGTCTTATTCCGTAAATTATTTGTTTGCCTATATACCTTTTTATATCCTCATTATTTTGCAGTCTTTTTGGAAGCGGCAAACAAATATCACCCATTTCTGCAAAATAATACACACCTTTTCTTATAAGGGTTGCGGTTATAAAATTCATTTGTGGTGTGCCTATAAATCCTGCAACAAACATATTATTTGGATGCTCATAAAGGTTTTCGGGGGTATCTATTTGATTAATAATACCGTCGCGCATTACCACTATTCTATCCCCCATAGTCATAGCCTCGGTTTGATCATGGGTAACATACACAAATGTTGTACCAAGCCGCTTGTGGAGTCTTGCTATTTGTGCGCGCATCTCTCCCCTAAGTTTAGCATCTAGATTTGAAAGCGGTTCATCAAGCAAAAACACCTTTGGGTCTCGCACCATAGCACGACCTAGTGCCACACGTTGTCTTTGACCACCCGACAGTGCTCTTGGCTTTCTATCCAAATACTGTTCAATATCCAATATCCTTGCCGCCTCGCGCACCTTTCTGTCTATTTCGGCTTTATCCACCTTGCGCAAAGATAGTGCAAACGCCATGTTTTTGTAAACCGTCATATGAGGATACAATGCATAGCTTTGAAAAACCATTGCAATATCGCGATTTTTGGGTGGCACATCGTTTACAAGTTTATCACCAATATAAAGTTCTCCTGAACTAACAGACTCAAGACCTGCAATCATTCTAAGGGTTGTAGATTTTCCGCAACCTGACGGACCTACCAATATAATAAACTCTTTGTCTTTTATTTCTAAATTGAGGTCGGGCACAACGGTTGTGCCATCCTCAAAAGTTTTTACAATGTTTTTAAAAGTTATTGATGCCATACCTTTACTCCTTTTATTAGCCCTTTACCGCGCCTGCTATTACACCCTTGATAATATACTTTTGGCAACTTAGATAGAAAATAACTATTGGTATAATCGCGAGCATAAGCATTGCCATAAAGCCGCCGTAATCGGTCGCGCCATAAGCACCTTGCATAGCAATTTGTATGGCAACAGGTATAGTTTTACTATCGGTGCCTAAGATAAGGTAAGGCAATAGATAGTCGTTCCAAATCCACATAGCATTAAGAATTGCAACAGTTATTGCGGTCGGTTTTAATATAGGTAACACAACCATAAAGAAGGTTTGTAAAGGCGAGCAACCGTCTATAGTAGCCGCCTCTTCTATCTCTAGCGGTATACCCTTAATAAAGCCGCTTAACATAAACACAGATAAGCCTGCGCCGAAGCCCAGATAAACAGGTATAATACCAAAAATGTTATCAAAATTAATTTTATTTACAACATAGGTCATTGTATACATAACCATTTGAAACGGTACTATCATACTAAACACAAAAAGATAATAAAGCACTTTTGTAAAAAGATTCTTAACCCTTACTATAAACCATGCTGTCATTGAAGTAGAAAGCACAATGCTAATCACCGAAAAAACGGTTATGAATACCGAACGCAAGAATGCCGCAAAAAAGCCTGACGAATTTAATCCGTTTATATAGTTTTGCAAGCCTACAAATGTTTCGCTATTTGGCAGAGAAAACGGCTCGCTTGAAATATAAAGCCTTGATTTAAAGGAGTTAATGAGCACTAGAATTATCGGCACTAAAAAGAGAATCGCAAGTATACTTAACAACCAAAAAGATACCGATAATTTTTGCTTTTTAACCTTTTGCATTAATGCTCAACCTCCCTAGACCGTGTCAGTTTTAATTGCACAAACGCTATTAGTGCAACTATAATAAAGAAAATTACCGCCTTTGCTTGACCCACACCTTGCCAACCGACCCTGCCGTAAAAGGTGTTATATATATTAAGTGCTAACATTTCGGTTGTTTTTTCAGGAGCACCCGCCGTTAAGGCTAAATTTTGGTCAAACATTTTAAACGAGTTGGTAAGGGTTAAAAAGGTGCATATTGTAATTGAGGGCATAACCATTGGAATCTTTATACGGAACAGTGTTTTTAAAGGTGATGCACCATCTATAGCCGCCGCCTCTGTTAATTCTGTTGGAATATTTTGTAACCCTGCAATATAAATAACCATCATATAACCAATTAATTGCCAGTTTGTTAATATGATTAGACCGATGAAACCATATTCGGTCTTGTAGGTTATATCCACACCAAAATTTGAAAGCACGCCGTTTATAAGCAGGTTCCAAATGTAGCCAAGCACTATACCGCCTATAAGATTTGGCATAAAGAAAACCGAACGAAATAGGTTTGTACCCCTTATAGAACGTGTTAGCATTAGTGCAAGAGCGAAGGCAAAGATATTTACCGTTATTACCGAAACCACGGTAAAAGCTGCAGTAAACAAAAGTGCTCTGATAAACTCGTTATCAAAGGTAAAAGCCCTTATATAGTTGGCTAAGCCCACAAAACTTGCATTCTCTACCGTTGTAAATTTGGTAAAGGAAAGGTATATGCCCATTAAAAAAGGCACTACAAAAGCAAACACAAATGCAAGCAGGGTTGGCAGTAAAAAAATTACAGAGTATCTTTTTAACGAATCTTTCATTGTGCCTTAAATCCTTTCTAACATTTTGCTCTGCCCTTTAGTTTCAGAGCAGAGCAAATTTAACTATTTTAAATTAGCCGCGTTACTTTCCTTTTCCCAATCGGCTACCATATCTTTTTTAACCTCGCTGAAAGATTTTGTGCCTTGTGCATATTTTAGCAACGAAGCACCTAAATTTTCTTTGAATTTTTGCGAGGGATATACCGTGAAATTCCAAGGAACTGTGGTTAGTTTATCGTTTTTCATATATTTTAATACCTCTTTAGCAAGTGGGTCTTGCGGTGTTTCGGTTTCTTTAAAGGTATCAAAAGGTGCAATAAAGCCTAATTTATTGGTTACATAGTTCTTTCCTATATCGCTTGAATATAGCCAGTAAATAAAATCTGCAGAGGCTTTTTTATCCGCTTCAGAAGCCATAGAATTAATAGCATAAAAGTTTTCTGTACCAATGCAAAGGCCTTGGTTTTCTTCACCCTCTACCCCCATATATATAGGTAGATATTTAACGTTTTCTGCTTTAACTTTGTTTCCTGCAACCTCTGAAATCTGACTCCACGCCCAGTTGCCGTTTTGAACGAATGCACAACGCTCTAATGCAAATTCTGACATTGAATCAACAACCGTTTTTGTGCCAACGGCTTTTCTATCGGTAACGGAATTATCCAAATACAAATCAAAAATGTTTTTAAAGTTATCAGCATATTGGAATTTAATTGTTTTTGTATCGTCGCCTGTTAGATCAATGTTGTTTTTAGTAAATTCGTAGAATAGCGGTAGGTTAGAAAGATGGGTCTGCCAACGCCAATCTTCACCTGATTTTAACGAGGTTGAAGCAAACGCGCCGTCTATACCCAATTCTTCCTTATGCTTTTGCATATCTTCTACCAGCGCCTTTAGTTTTTCAAAGTTGTTGATATCTTCCATGCTTTTATAATCTGTAGCGCGGTCTTTTAAATTAAAATATTTATCTGTAATTGCTTTGTTGTAAATTATGCCATAACCTTCTACTACATAAGGAATTCCGTAAACCTTGCCACCGGATTTTACTGCAAGATTTTTATCGGTTAAGTGCTTATAAAGTTCAGTTTTGCTAAGGTCTGCGCAATAATCTTTCCAATTCTCATATCCTTTTGGACCGTTAATTTGGAACAATGTTGGTGCTTGGTCGGTTGACATCTTTGAAGCAAGGGTAGACTCATACTGGTTATTTGCAGCGGTTTCTATAACAACCTTAACCCCTGTTTCCTTTTCGTATTCTTTTGCAAGATCTTGATAATACTGGGTGCTTTCAGGCTTAAAGTTGAGATATCTTACCATACCCACCTCAACCGTATCCTTTTTATTGCAGGCGGTAAACATTGTACCAACGCCCATAATTAAAGAAATTACTAATGCCAGAGAAATAATTTTTTTACTTTTCATTTTATTACCTCCAATAAGAGTTTAAGTATTGCACCTTTATTATGGACTGAATATAGCAATAATATTACTTTTTTTAAAAAAATTATCAATTAGCGGATTGACCGTCACTTTTTTTGGTGCTACAATACAAACATTAAAAGCAAAGGATTGAGGCAAATTGGAAAAATTTATAGAACTTTATCCAAACATTTATAGGCTTAGCATTCCGTTTGAAAGCGTATTAACAAGTGTATTTGCTGTGGTTGTAGATGGCAACTGTATTATTATTGATTCTGCAACAACCGAAAATGATGTTAATAATTACATTCTGCCTGCTATTAAAGAGGCAAATTTTAATGTTAAAAAAATATTAATCTCGCACGAACACGGCGACCATGCGGGAGGATTGGGCTACTTAGTGCCACATTTTCCGCAAGCCGAGGTTGCTATGTTTGATATGAGGGTCGCCGAAAGAATCTCAAGAGGCAGGCTACTTTTAGATGGTGAGATTTTTTATGATGTTATAAAGATATTGCATCTACCTGGGCACTCACCCGATTGCCTTGGCGTACTTGATACCAGAACGGGCGTGTTGCTTACCTTTGACAGTTTGCAACTTTTTGGTATTGGAAAATACGTTACCTACGTTTACGACCAAGAGATTTATAAAAATAGTATTGAAAAGATAAAACGAGAAGATGTTAATTATATAGCCGCCTCACATGATTATGCACCGCTTGGATACTTTGCTGATGGTGAAAAAGAAATTAAAGAATATTTAGATATGTGCATCGTAGCATTAAATTATGCTAAAGAGTATTTAGAAAACGGTGGCGAAAGAAATGCAACTATTATTGCTAATGCATATTTATCTGAATCCGCAAACTAAGCGCTACATATAATATAAAAGCACCCATTTTTTTGGGTGCTTTGATTTTACTAAAATATTTATAATACAAAGAAAAAAGCACCGCCGAAGCGGTGCTTTTTAGTTGTAATTAGTCTTCCATGTTGTCTTCAACGCTTTCAAGTTGAACATAACCAAGACCTGTAGCATCTGCTACGGAAGTCTCTAATGCATCACAGAAATCAGCGTTTAACTCTTTGATAAGGCTTACTTCGGGTGCTATATATTTTTTCATCTCTTACACCCTCCTTATTCTTTGTTGCCAACAACCTGGCTGTAGTAGTACTGACCATCAATAACTACGTATGCGCGTGCCCAACGTGTTGGGTTAGGTTTGCCTGCTTTGTAGTTAAGTGTTGTCA
>JAZQTG010000064.1:0-3490 GCA_045630515.1 Acutalibacteraceae bacterium | reverse complement strand
AAGACTTTATGATGATATAGACAAAAGGTTGCAGGAAGAACACGCAATCGAGTGGTTCGGGAAGAACGCAGTTACTTTAAGAAACGCTAGGGAAAACCTTGAGTTTGTAATTATATGCCTTGATAAATTACAAACAAAGGAGGAAGGAAAATGACGGTTAATTTAGTTTTATTGGCGTTTGCAGTTGGTATTATTGTCGGCGAGATTATTATGGATAGAACAAGGAAGTAGTAGAATGAAAAGATATTATATCAGAACAGCACCATACGCACTGGCAGAGGCAATAGCTGCTTTAGACCGGGACGAATGTGTAAGCAACATTTGTATAGGCATGGAAGACAACGACCTTGCCGTAACCTATGAATACGATAAATACGCATTGGAAAGAAGAAGGACAAAGCCTGAAACTTCTGAAGTAGAACTAATAAAAGAGCATACTTCCCCCTAGACCCCAGCTAGTATCTTATCACCAGTAAGATAATCGAAAGCTGCAAGAGAATTTCTTATCAACTCTCTTTGAAAATGTGTTTGAATAACCTTAATCTAATACCGGAACGAAGTGACGGTCACTGAACGAGACGCAACAGTAAAACAGTTGCAGTCGAGTGAAGTGGGCTAAACTCGAGTAAAGACACTTATAACCCACCCCTGTTAACATATATAGCAAAAGTGAAAAACCGTGTCAAGTACCTTTGTAAAGTTTATTTTACACTAT
Organism: Acutalibacteraceae bacterium; assembly: GCA_045630515.1. Taxonomy (GTDB): domain Bacteria; phylum Bacillota; class Clostridia; order Oscillospirales; family Acutalibacteraceae; genus UMGS1532. Next base: position 2,775 of record JAZQTG010000064.1, on the reverse strand, counting down.
GTCTAGTTTATTCAAAAAATCTTTAGCATTTTTTTGGCATTTTAGCATAACAAAATAATGCTAATGTTTTATTTGATAAAATGTCATATATATCTTACATATTACTATATCGCTAGTGATAAATATGTATTTTTTGTAGCCTAGACCCCACACTACCATCACCCCTATACGCCTGACGAGCATATCCCCCTACCCTGTATAGTATATTTTTATCCACAAGTTTTCCACACCCTTCGGGAGTTATCCACAAGATATCCACAGGTGGAAAAAGTTATCCACAATTTTGCCAGGAGTTATCCACAAAAGTTATCCACATTTTATCCACCGACTTATCCACAAGTTATCCACAAGTTATCCACAGAAAAAAGACGGACATAAACGACCATTAACCCATAAGCCTACTAGGTTGTAGTTATTACCATTCCATTCATTGGGTCAAAATGACACATCTACTGTGTCAAAATGACACAAAATAATATAGAAAAAATATATGGAAAAATACAATTTTTATAGAGATTTGTTATACATTTTATAACTACATAATAGTAATATATAGACAGTTGCCGGGCGTTGCTTGGTAGAGAAAAAATAAATATATAGGGGTGATACTATGAAAAAATCTATTCCATCTTCAATTTATGACAGAATTGAGAAAAACAACAAAAATCAATACTACAAGATTGGTTATTATGACACAGAAAAAAATTGTTTTTGTGAAGTCGCAAGATTTCGCAATTCTTATAATACAGCTAGTGGGGCAAATTATGGGCTTTTACAAATTTGGGCTATAACTTTTGATTGGGCGGGGTATGAAACGCAAGGCGGCTATAATACCTGCGGCGGCTATAATAAACCGATAGCAAACCTTGAGGGCATTTTATACGATTTCAAATATGCAATAGAAGAACATGAAATTATAACAGATTGCGGCTCTTTCGAATGTTCTTCTTGTGGCTCTGTTCTGTCCTTACTTGGTGGATTAAAAGATTATTTACAAAAACAATACACCGTTAATCTTTTTATTATGGATTGCAACGGCTAAAAAAAATTATAGTGTTTTATCTGGGTCACTTCAAAACCCGGACAAGGTAGGTAAAACATGAAAACATTAAACAAAAAAGAAACAATCAAAACCATTATGACATTGTTAGACAGTGGCAAAACCATTTATATAAACGGTGGCAGCCTGTGGGAGTCTTACGACATAAGAGCAAATAGAAAAATAATTAAATGGCAGCATTACGGCTCTTCAGCTAATAGAAGAAACCTAACAGAATTAACATGGATTATAAATACTATTTTTAGATGTAAAAATAAAAATATTGTTTATACATACAAATAAAATATTGTGCCGCCCGTCACGCTAAACCGGGCAAGAGGTTGAACATGACAGAAAATTATAGTTTTTTTGACGGTAAAATTATAATGGCTGTACACCATGATGAAGAAGAAAAGAAAATTATTAAAGGGTTTACGATTGGCAACCTTTTAGAAAAATTAAATGAGATTGTAGCCTGTGAAGAAGACCTTAACAAGGTAATTTTTATAAAAGCGGGTACCGATTGGAAAACAATCAAAGATGTATATATTGACCCGGACGACGGGCAATTATTGATAACATTAAAATAAAAGGGGGCAAAATATGAGCGTAAGAATTAACAATAAATATTTTATAATCCGGATTGTTTCAGATTATGACAATAAAACCGGGTTGTTCTGTGGTTACCATTTTGAAGTATCTATAATGATGTTTTACGGTGGTATGCTTTACCTGAAAAGGTTTACAGATAAAAAAGCTGCGTTGCTGTTCTGTAAAGAATACGCAAAAAAGAATTGTAAATAAATAGGCGTTGCCTGTTCAAATAAAATTATAAACTTGTAGACCCGGCAAGAATAAAAAACGGGTCAAGGTGGTATATTATGAATATGTTAAACAGTGTAATTTTAGAAGGTAACATCAAAAGTTATACAAAAAATGACGGGTTTATTGATTTTGTTGTAGCAAGTTCACGCTATTCTATGAACGAAAACAACGAACGCATTGAAACTATAACAGAAGTTACCTGCAAAGTTTTCGGTGAAATGCGAAAGACTGTTGAAAGGTTTGTAGAAATTGGGCGTGGGGTGCGTGTAGTTGGTCGCCTTGCTGGGTCTGACGGTACTATATGTCTTGTCTGTGAACATATAGAGTGGAAATTATGCAATAAAACAAAGAAAACAGTATAAGGGGGTAAACCATGAGCAAGTACAAACAGGGCAAAGCAAGGGCGAGAGAACTTGCTATTGAATATCAAAACTCAATATCTGACGGAGTGCAATATTCTTATGGGGGCATGGCAATTATACAAGGCGAGTTGGAAAAACTTGCCAAGCGTTACGGACTTCTCAAAGAGTTTAGGGAAAACGCAATTATATAGGGGGTTTGATATGTTTGTAATAAAAGTATCAGGCGAATGGGGTTCTTGCTATGTCGATAATAACAATGAACCTACAATGGAAAAAGACAAGGGTGCGAAGTTCTTGACACGCCAAAACGCCGCGACATACATCATGCAGAACTACAAGGCGTGGAAAGAAGTAAAAAAGGGTCATGAAACAATGACTGTTGAACAGATGTAAATAAAAGGGGGTGCGTTATGTTTGCGATTAAATATTGTTGTGATTTGGGCAGCCATGAATACGACTACAAGATTTTTGAAACAGTCGGAAAGGCTTTTCAATGGTGGATTGACCACATAGGACCGGGCGGGACAAAGTTCTATGATATGCTTTATG
>JAZQTG010000063.1:0-1411 GCA_045630515.1 Acutalibacteraceae bacterium | reverse complement strand
GTTTTGCTTTCTCCCAATCTTCAATCATATCCGTTAGTTTTACAGATACGTTCATATTTGGGTTAGCTTTAATCCACATCTCAGGCTTGTCAAATTCTTCGGCACTATCCAATTCAGCGAGATAATAAAACGTTCTGTCGTCCACAATGTCACCATTCAGCACGTCTGTACCTTGCTCGTAATAGTTAACGAGCGGACCATCAAGTTGATAGCCGGCTGTTGTGATATAAATGAGCAATGGCTGCGTACGGCTTTGGCGACTGTTCTTGATTACGTTTATTAATTTATAATCCTTGTACTCGTGAATTTCATCAAATCATTTTGTTATCGTACGGCTCTTTATCCGCACTTCTTATACTTTCGCATAAGTTCAGACTATATCTTTACCTTTCCGATATGGTTAAGGCAACCGTTTTTCGTGGGTGTATTATTGTCTGTAATAACTCAACACCTAGTCGTTACACCTTCTAATTACTTTTATTTACTTTCATTAGCTTGGCTCGGTATCGGCGTATTGCTGTCTAAAATAGCAACTTAGCTATTTACCGAATTTAACGGTTTTAATTACTTTATCATTTCTGATAAAGAGGGCAATTGACTTCACCCCGATATGTGTATTTAATCCGACTAATTTCTCGCTGTCAGACGCTTGCGGTTCAATCTTAGAGAATGTTGCATCAAAATGAATAGCGTCTCTCAACGGTCTAAAGCGTTTTGCTAAAGCCGGCGAACTCTTAATCATCGCTTTCGCTTCGTCAAATAATAAACGTGCCTGTTTCATCGAGTTTGCTAATAAAACAACGTCAGCACCTTTTTCATTGTCTTTGGAAGCGCCGTAAACCGTTACACCGGCAATTTTTGTTGTCTTACCTTGCTTTCGTGCAACAAAAATAAGCGCCTCTTTAAAGCGCCTTAAACCTGTATCTTTATGAACCCACCCAAAGCAACTACCTAATGCAAAATGCTGCCATGCTTGCATAACAAGTTGATTAAACGCGCCCTTTGAAGGTTTACAAAACTTTTCGATAAACTGTATCGGTCTATGTCCTATTTCCTCGTTAAAAACCCAAGGGAAATCGTCTGTACCTTGCTTTTTCAAGTCATTCAAATGACGTTCACACGCTTGAATAACTTTTTTCGAAGCAATTATATTGCCCTCCATAACTTGCTCAGCATACCACGTAGCAAGTAATGTCGGCGAAGGTTTTACAACGATCAGCAGACCGTCGATTTTAGAAACCGTCGAAGCCGTCATCATTACCACCACCCGGAGCCAACTGTTTACGTTGGGCAGGCGTTAGGCCCAATGATTTTAATAAGTTGTTTAAAGTTTGTACCGTCTTTGTCATTTCGATTGAAAGAGGGTTTTTGATATAGTTCGTTGCGTTCGCTTTATTGGTATGTTCCATCA
>JAZQTG010000062.1:0-1047 GCA_045630515.1 Acutalibacteraceae bacterium | reverse complement strand
ATCGTTAGTCAAGCCTGTTTCAACTTTTCTATTTTCAGTAGGTAATTTAGTATTTTAGGAGGTTTTAGCTTGTGACAATTATTTTTGCTATTATGCTTCCGTTTATCGCCGCTGCATGTATTCCGTTTATATACAGGCGATTTACGAACTTGCATATAGGCTGGTTCGTGCTAACGGTACCGGTTGTTTTATTTGGGCTTTTAGCTACATATATTCCTCGAATTGCTAAAGGTGAAATTTATACCTATACAATTGAGTGGATCCCCTCTTTTCACATAAACTTTGCGACATATTTAGATGGCTTAAGTATGATATTCGGTCTCCTTATTACAGGCGTCGGGAGGTTAGTCATTTTATATTCAATTTTCTATCTATCCAAAAAAGAATCACTACATTATTTTTACTGTTATTTATTACTCTTTATGGGGGCAATGCTAGGTGTAGTTTTATCCGACAACTTAATGGTTTTATACGCGTTTTGGGAATTAACGAGTGTATCGTCATTTCTATTAATCGCATTTTGGCATCATCGTAAAGCCTCTCGTGCAGGTGCTCGTAAAGCAATGACCATTACTGTCATAGGTGGCGTTGCCATGTTAGTCGGCTTTTTAATGTTATATGCAATGGCGGGTACATTTAGTGTTCGGGAGTTGATTGCCAACGTCAATGGGCTACAGCAACATACATTGTTTATTCCAGCAATGCTACTTGTGTTACTTGGTGCGTTTACAAAATCTGCACAGTTCCCATTCCATATTTGGTTACCTGATGCAATGGAAGCGCCGACACCGGTATCGGCTTATCTTCATTCTGCCACGATGGTTAAAGCGGGTATTTACTTAGTTGCTCGGACAACGCCTATTTTCGGAGGGCATGAAGTGTGGTTCTGGGCTGTAAGTTTGGCCGGGATTATTACGTTATTTTGGGGTTCCTTTAACGCAGTAAAGCAATTTGATTTAAAAGCGTTACTTGCGTATTCAACGGTCAGCCAATTAGGGCTTATTATGTGCCTATTTGGTCTTGGATCTGCCGCATTAAACTTCGGTT
>JAZQTG010000061.1:0-6360 GCA_045630515.1 Acutalibacteraceae bacterium | reverse complement strand
GCAGCAACGAGAAAATGAGCCTCAACGCTTGCCTACTCCAGAACTACACAGAAATCAGGGGAGTAACGAGAAAAGGATGAGGCTCGATGAGGCTTACAGAAATAAGCCATGTAACGAGAAATCTTTGTCCGGTGTACCTTTTAAGAATAAAACCCAGACGAACCCAAATAACCCACTGGGTTTTTATTTTCGATTATATTTTTGAGTTTATAAGGGAATTTATATCTTTGTCCCAAGAAAGCTCGCCAGAAGGTTATAAAATTGCCTTTTTGTTACTAGATTGTTACTCACCTTCTTGTAATGGCGAGCTTTTAATTTGATTTATAAATAGTTACACAATAATCACTATTTTTTCAATACGAAACAAAAGTAGATAAACAAAGTCAAACTAAAGATAATCAAAATCAAGTATTTAAGCTATATAACAGCAATATGACCGCATAGAATTTTACTATTTTATGCGGTTTTTTGAACTTTTTTTGTTACTTGTTTGTTACTCATTCATAAAAACACTTATATTTGCATCGAGTAACAATTAAAAGTAACATTATGGCAAGACCTAAAAAAGTCGTTAAGGCGAAAGAGCCTATCAAATTACGTTTCAAAGAACTTGCAAACGGGAATAAGAGTGTATATCTGGACATTTATAGAGATGGGAAGCGTTCTTATGAGTTTTTGAAACTCTACCTTATTCCAGAGGTGGACGAAACAAGCCGTTCCAGAAATGCCAATACCTTGCAAGCCGCAAACGCTATAAAAGCCCAGAGAGTTATCGAACTAACAAATTCAGAGGCTGGAATTATTAACACCTCAAATCGTTCTAAAATGCGCCTTGTCGATTGGATGAGGGAATACAGCCGTATTAAGTTGCAGAATGGGCAAAGCGCATCTTTTCATAAAATAGTAGATGAAGCAACAAGACATTTGATTTTATATAAAGGCGAATCCGTTTTAATGAAAAGCATCGACAAGCCTTTTTGCATCGGATTTATTGAGTATCTAAAGCAAGCTAAAAAGCGAAACGGTGAAGTAATAACAAAATCAACGGCTGTTGCTTATTTCGGATGCTTTAATTATGCGATGAATAGAGCCGTTAAAGATGGAATAATACAATACAACCCTATCAAGAGCCTAAACGAAGAGGAACGCATAAAAGCTCCATCGAGTAAAAGAGAGTATTTAACCATAGACGAAGTTAAAGCGTTATTCCCTGTTGCTTGTTCAAACGAAGTTATCAAGCAAGCGTTTTTATTCAGTTGCTTTTGTGGGTTGCGCATAAGCGATATAATGGGACTTAAATGGGGTGATGTTATAAAGGACAGAAAGCAATACAGAGTGCGGATTGTTATGCAAAAGACACAAGAGCCGATAATTATACCTTTGTCGGAATCTGCAATAAAATGGATACCAACAAAAGGAGTTAAAAGCGATAAAGATGCCGTTTTCCCTTTACCATCTTTGCAACATATAAATAATGAGGTAAAAAAATGGGTCGCTAAATGTGGAATAAATAAGTATGTTACATTCCATACCGCAAGGCATACCTTTGCTACTATGCTTTTAACATTAGGTGTGGATATTTACACCGTTAGCAAGCTGTTAGGACATAAGGACATTACAACTACCCAGATATATGCGGAAATAGTGGATAGTAAAAAGGACGAGGCGGTAAATCTGGCTAATGACGTATTCGGTAACTTATAAATTTGATGCTATGAAAAAGGAATTTAAAAATTTGAGCATAGAAGAATTTGTGCGAGTAATATGTGAAGCACCAAAAATATATGAGTTTGAAGTTAAAGACTTATCGGAAAAAGGTATAAAAGGGATTGAACAGGATTATATTAAAGGCGATTATTGGGCTTTACACAGTTGTTTTCTAAATCTTTTGATAAGTGATGACGGGAATACAAGAAGCTTTGCATCTGGAGTTATAAATGAGTTAGAAAGTAATGTTTTCGATTATACATTAGAGTATTCGTATATTGACATTTATGATTATTTAGAATGTAAAACAAAAGGGTTTGACAAAGAGCGTTGTAGAATCCTTTTAAAAGATTTGGATTATTATAAATTCATTGTAAAAGAGGAGTTAGAAAAGGATGATGAAGCGTGTGAATATCAATTCTTTGATTACTCCAGAGCTATTAATATCCTTCTGGATAAAATCGAAGTGTCAAACGATGAGGCATTACAACAAGAAAAGCAATCGCCAACGCTACCAAATGAGCTTGACACACCAAAGGCAAGAATCGTTTTTAAAAAAGCCATTGAAAAGGGATATATGACACCAAAAGGGAATCGTTATCAATGGCATCAAAGTAACGTCTTATTAGCTTATTTATGCGGTAAATTGTATTCTGGGGACTTTATCCACAAAAGCAAACACCTAAAAGACGAATACAAAAAAGGAGAATTACCATTCCCAGAAAAATCTATCAATGGATTGTTTTACGACAGAACAGATAAAGCATTAGCTAATATAAAGGAGTCAAGGAACGGGCTAAGTAGCAGCCCAAAAGGTTACACCTTGATAGACGAATTATTTAAAGAAGCATCCAATTAGGATGCTTTTTTTATTCCCTTTTATTCCCTTTTATTTTAAAATAAAGAGGTATTTTTTCTCTTGACTCTTTTGTGGATTTTTGCACTATGTTTAATCGGCAATGGTGCAAGTGCGCATAGCTCCAAAGCCACAAAATCAAAATAAATATGAGTAACGAAATATTGGTAAGATTGGAAAATATCGAGCGCATGACAATGTTAGCAGCAAAGAACGTATTAACATTAGAAGAAGCTGCACTAATAACAGGCTTACAAAAGTCGCATCTTTACCGACTTACAAGCCAACACGAGATACCGCATTACAAGCCAAATGGAAAGCTGTTGTATTTCGACCGTAAGGAGTTGGAAGAATGGATGAAGCGTAATCGAGTGCAGACGAAAGCGGAAGCCGAACAGCAAGCAATCAATTATGTAGTAACGAAAGGAGGTAGATGATGAACGAAGATTTGAAACGTGACTCTTTCGTTTTTTACCGTTCCTTTAAAGAAGCAATAAAGGAAGTTAGCGACACCGACAAACTTATAATCTATGAAGCAATAAGCGATTATGCTTTAGATGGAATAGAACCGAATATATCTGGATGTCCCAAAGCATTGTTTAGCTTAATAAAACCGCAAATAGACGCAAATACAAAACGATGGCAAAACGGGAAAAAGGGTGGTGCGCCATGGGGAAACCAGAACGCAAGGGATAAAGGAACAACCGAAAAACAACCGAAAAATAACCAAGAAACAACCAAGAAACAACCTAATGTAAATGATAATGTTAATGTAAATGATAATGTTTCTTCTTGTGAAGAAAATAGGGAAAAAGAAGAAGATGAATTAAATTTTGACGAACGAATTAAAGCATATACCAATGTTATGAGTATGGATGAGCCTTTAACTTATGCAGACTATAAAGCCTTAAAAAAGAAATATGGGATGGTAACAGTCTTTGGAAAATTGAATGAATTGGAAAATAACAAAACAATGTGCAAACAGCGGAAAAGCGCCTTTCAAACTTTAAATGATTGGTGTAAGCTGGCGATAAAATGAAAGGTAAATATATCTACACTCCAATAGATACGCTAGTATTTAAAGAATACGCTATCTTTTCGGACTTCTGGAAAGTAATAGGTAAAACCAGATGGATAAAGCCTCTTACTTATGTAGAGTTCCAAATGATGAGGCGGTATTACTCTTTTGATGAGCTTATAGACGTTATCACGGAGCTTTGTATAAAAGAGCATTGGAAAAAGTACAAAAGCCTTTATATGGCTTTAAATGAATTGAACACTAAAGAAGAAATTTATTATGAGAGAAACCATAAAGGGAGTAATCGTATCAAAAGCAAATTCGTACACCATCGGAAAGGTAAACGGAAAGGCTTGCATCGTTAAGAGCAACTTAATGAAGCGGTACGAACGCTCTTTTATAAGGCAATGCGTAAAATATAAGGGTAGGAATATATGCACACCCTTTCGGCTTGTTTGTGATGTTTATTATCCAGATTATATTCATGATTTGGACGGGTGTTTTAAAGCCCTATTGGATTGTTTGCAGTATGTGGGAGCAATCACAAACGACAACCTTTGCGTTAGCATTACAGCAAACAGGCATTACGACAAGTTTAACCCAAGAGTAGAGTTTGAACTTGAAGAAGTGAACGAGCAAAAGAGATTGTTTAACTAAAGTAGTTTAATTTAGTATGGGACGTTTGGTAAATGATGGTAAAGGGCGGATGGGTGGTAGAGCCAAAGGAACACCCAACAAGGCGACAACAGATTTAAAGGCATGGGTTGGCTATATCCTTGATAATGGTAGGGACAAGTTTGTAGAAAGCCTTGAACAGCTAGAACCGTCCGAATATATCAAAGTGTTTACGGGATTGTTAAATTATGCTTTACCAAAGCAAGCAGCAACAACCCCAGACGATATATTGGAAAAAGAGAAGAAAATGATGCAAGAACTATTGCTGTCAATGCCTGATGTGATGGTTGATAGAGTTGCAAACCGTATTGTTGAACTTAATAAAAAAGAAAACCATGATAATAAAATTAAGTAGTATCGATGTCGTACAAATAACAAAAGCATTAAAATATGGATGGCTTGACCTAAGTAAAATCGAAAGTTTCAAAAGCCTAGTCGAAGGTTATAACCCGCCAAAGACAATAGACGACAAAGAATTGAACTATTACAAGGATTGTTTATTTAAAGCAATTGGATATGTGCCGACACCAAGCGATGAATTTAAAAAAGGTGTGCTGAGCGAATTGAATAGCGACCAATTGGCACAATGGGAGGAATGTATTAAAGACGGAAGGATGTATAACGAATTTGTAAGAAACGCTTTTATAGGTATTGTAGCACTCAGAGCATTGGGAGGTACATATGAAGACGTTAAACCAGATTATAGTTTTATTGAAGAAGGGCTAAAGGAGAAAGCCCAAACTAAAGAAAACAATAATTTGGGCTTATAATGTCATTCTTTGGCTTCTGGGATTGTTTCTATCTTAATAGGGACAATCCCACCACAATGGGGGCAAACAACGCTTACACCCTTTGAAAACAACTCTGTTATGGGAATCTCTAAGGCATCGGCAATCTTTTCGAGAGTTTCTAAAGATGGTTTGCTCTTACCATTAACGATGTTACTCAAATTCGGTTGTGTTATTCCAATCATTGATGCAAGCGTAGAAATGGATACTTTCTTTTCTTTTGCAACTTCTTTTATTCTTAATTCCATATGCGTAATATTTAAATTTTCCGCAAAGATAATCGTTTATATCGTATATCATTATAAAATTGTGTTAAATATATCGTTTTATAATATGTTTTATTTGGTAACTATATCGAAAAGCATTATATTTGCACCATATTTATAACGAATAACGATATAATAATTATGAAACGATACGATTTATCCCAGATTATGAAAAGAGCGCACAACTTTAAAAAGTCGAGCAAATATACCATGTCGGAGGCATTAAAGAAATCGTGGAAGATGGCGAAGTTTACCGCATGGATGAACGAACAGAGCGCAATCATAGATGAAGAAAAGCGTATCAAAGCAGAAGCCGAACGGGCAATCTGGAGAGCGAAGCAAGAAGCCCAGAAAGAAGCCGAACAAGCAAGCGAAGAAAGAGCAGCTAAAGCAATGGGCGTGAGCTTCGGAGAATACCAGAACTTTTTAAGTCGTTCAATGGGTTACGGCATCGGAACTTATTGCGGTGATTAAAAAGATTATTAACTATAAAAATATAAGACTATGGAAGCGAACGAAACAAACGTTTTTCTAAATGCGTTAAAAAAGCACGCAATGGAATTTTATTGCCGCGAGGATGAGAGCAAAGAGGATTTAATGATTAGACTATTTGAGCCGATAGACGATGAAACAGGCTTCATGTACATTCGGGATATGCACCTTTTGGTTAGGGCGGTATCTTTTTACATGATATATTCAGACGACCACCAGAAAACAAAAGAAAGAGTGCAACACGTTTTAGAGCAAGTTATAGAGAATGACTATTTTTATAAGCAATTCGAAGAATATATTTCTATATTCCGCAGTGCTTTGGGTGATGTTTATAAAAAGCTGGATGAAACAGATAAAAATAAATAATGTCAGATAGAGGGTTTCCCCACTTTTGAGGAAACCCTATTTTATTGCTGAAACTACACAGAAATCAGGGGAGTAACGAGAAAAGGATGAGGCTCGATGAGGCTTACAGAAATAAGCCATGTAACGAGAAATCTTTGTCCGGTGTACCTTTCCCTATCTGGTAACGAGAAAATCAAGCAGCAACGAGAAAAT
>JAZQTG010000060.1:0-2090 GCA_045630515.1 Acutalibacteraceae bacterium | reverse complement strand
ATTAGTGATTTTCCTAATCCTTTACCTCGACATTCTGGTACTACATATAGCCCGAAAATATTCCCTTTATGACTGGTCTTGAGACTGTTTTCCCGCATAAAAGTAACAATCCCAACTAAAGAGCCATTATTATTAAAAGCACCTAAAACAAATTTATCCTTAGTTGATTCTAATCGCTCTGCAACAGATTCTAGTGAGAATTCCACTTCTCTCTCATATGTTGAACCAAATGCTTCTGGATTGATTTTTAATGCACTCAAACGTACTTCTTGGTACAACTGAGCATCAGCCTCATTTAAAATACGAATTTTGATAATTAATCACCTTTCCTCTTCAGACCATTTTGTAATTTCAACATAATTGTAATTATTTTGTTTTTAAAATTAAACTGCACCGAAAAAACGTCCCCAAAGCGGTGTTTGGTAACATTCCATTCGCTTAACGTTTTTTGAGTTCGCGTAAAATTGTTGAGACGCCTAAAAGAAATGATAAATATCCTATAAATACTGATAAAAGTCTTAAAAAATGCATATTTTTTACTAATAAACTTCAATAGAATGAAGCTGTAACACGTAAGACAAATACTAGTTGACCTACAAGTGGCTTATTAGTTTTTATGAGGCGCTTGGATGGCATAGAAGGGGTAAAATTAGTTGGTAAAGTTGCAGTTATTACGGGTGCAGGTGGCGGATTATTGATCTCACAAGGCAATAACTTCTTTTTATTACATAGTTGTTTCACCACTGTTTAAATAGACGCTCTATCTTTAGTTCACTCATTAGTGTCGAGTCAATAATTAAAGCTCAATCGAGTACCATTTAAGTTTTTCATACCATTAAAGAAAAGCAAAATCCAAGCCCTGTGTTGACGATGCCAAGGAAATGGCACTGAGTTTGCCAGAACAGATAATACGCTAAAGCCTTCAGTTATGAAAACATAAGGCATGAGTAAGAATGCCGTTAAGCCTAATAAAACCTTCGATTTGTAATGGCGTTAAAACGCCCTACATAGTCCTTTGCAGAACTTTCGCTAATATTGTACTCCTTCAACAAATAACCCTTAAAATCCATCTTTATCCCCCATAAAAACACATCATTATTTAAAACAATTCCACAGCCTTTACTAAAACCCTTTTTAGCTAACAGTTTGTGTGTAAAACTTGTGTAAAAAAATCAGATTGTGTGTAAAGATATGTGTAAAAAAATTTCGATTCGTATCGTTTTCTATCGTCTTCTTAAAAATGGAAAAAGCCCATAAACGCTGATATATCAACGTTTATGGGCTTTCCAAAATCTCTTATCTTATCCAAAGATTACTTCATGATACCGATGGCCGGGGTCGAACCGGCACTCCCGAAGGAATCGGATTTTGAGTCCGACGCGTCTGCCAATTCCGCCACATCGGCATAATACTATTATTAGTATATTCCTTTAAGCATAAATGAAATACCTTAAAACAAAAAAAATCGGTAAACCGATTAATAAAAATGGAGGCGGCAACCGGATTTGAACCGGTGATAAAGGTGTTGCAGACCTGTGCCTTACCACTTGGCTATGCCGCCATATTATGGAGCGGAAGACGAGGTTCGAACTCGCGACCCCCACCTTGGCAAGGTGGTGTTCTACCACTGAACTACTTCCGCAAAAATGGCTGGGGTACCAGGATTCGAACCTGGGCGTGACGGAATCAAAATCCGCTGCCTTACCGCTTGGCTATACCCCAACGATTAAAATATAATGGGGCGACTGATGGGAATCGAACCCACGAATGCCTGAACCACAATCAGGTGCGTTAACCACTTCGCCACAATCGCCACTATAATATTTTCTTTTGTTATAAATTTAAAATTAATGGGGCGACTGATGGGAATCGAACCCACGAATGCCTGAACCACAATCAGGTGCGCTAACCACTTCGCCACAACCGCCATTATAATATTAATTTGAAATTTGGCAGGGGCAGTAGGAATCGAACCCACACCAAAGGTTTTGGAGACCTCTATTCTACCGTTGAACTATGCCCCTATAAAGTTAAAATGGTGGAGGGGGACGGATTCGAACCGCCGAACCCTAAGGAGCGGATTTACAGTC
>JAZQTG010000059.1:0-47478 GCA_045630515.1 Acutalibacteraceae bacterium | reverse complement strand
TATGCTCTAGCCGTTTTTCGTGGCACATCGGGCAAATGTATAGCCACACTTAACGTTGCTCCGAATAGGGTTTACAGTATCACGACGTTCCCGTGTGATAGGTGAGCTCTTACCTCGCCTTTCCACCCTTACCGAAAAAATCGGCGGTATATCTCTGTTGCACTTTCCCTAGGGTTACCCCCGGCGGCCGTTAGCCGTTATCCTGTCCTACGAAGCTCGGACTTTCCTCACGCCTTAAGCGCGCAGCCGCCTAGCTTACCGACACGCTAAATGATAACACACACTTTATAAAAAAGTCAAGCATACATATCACCCATATTTTTGACAACAATAATGGTGAGGTGTGTTATGAAATATTTTAAAAGTTTACTTAAGGACGGACTATTTATTGTTTTTGGCACCATTGCTTATAGTTTAGGTATAGTAGGATTTTTAGAGCCTGCCGAAATTTCACCCGGTGGTATTACAGGTATTGCTACTGTTTTTAATTATCTATTAGGCCTGCCTACAGGTCTTATGCTATTTTTGCTTAACCTTCCACTGTTAATTTTAGGTCTTATAAAACTCGGCGGTATTATGACAATTAAAACTGTTATTTCAACAGCGCTTGCCTCCCTTACCATTGACGCGTTTGAAATGTTTTTGATGCCGCTTTCAAGTGACCCTATTATATGCGCTCTAGCAGGTGGTGTGCTTATGGGAACAGGTATAGCCATATTATTTTTACGCGGTTCTACAAGTGGTGGCACCGATATTGCCGCTAAACTACTGCAAATTAAATACCCTTACATCTCAACGGGCAGACTTATACTGCTGCTTGATGCTATTGTTATAACCGTGGCAACCATTGTTTACGGTAATTTTGAACTAGCCTTATACTCTGTCCTTTCAATAATTGTTTCTACCACCGTTATTGACCGTGTTTTATACGGAAACGGCGGCGGAAAACTTGCATTTATTATTACCGAGCACCCAGAGGATATTAAAAGCAGTATTTATACTCGCCTTAAAAGAGGAGTTAGTGAATGTTCTATTCGCGGCGGTTATTCAGGAAACGGCAAAACCATGCTTTTATGTGCATTAAGACGGCAACAGGCAGGAGAATTTTTAAATTCGGTTAAAAGCGTTGATACCGATGCTTTTATTATTCTAACCGAAGCTGGCGAAATTTTTGGGCGCGGATTTTAAAAAGAAGGCGGTAAAAGATTTTAAATCTTCTACCGCCTTTTTTAAATTAAAAACAGACTTTTTCGGGGTTGAGTATGTTCTTTTCGTCAAACACCTTTTTAATACCCTGCATTAATGCTATTTGGGTTGTGCCCAACTGCCTTTGCAAATACTTGGTTTTAGCACTTTAACTAAATACCATGCGATTACGTTTTGGTCAATATTTATAATAGATACCTTAATACAATTAATATATTTGTTGATAATCTTTTAATTTTGTGCTAGAATATACAGTATTGTACTAGTTAAAGGAGGGCTTTTTTTGCAAAACCTTAATGCACTTGAGCCAAAAAATGTTTTAAAATACTTTTATGAAATTTGCGAGATTCCGCATGGTTCGTACAATATGTCAGGTATTGCGGATTACTGCGAAAATTTTGCTAAAAGATTTAATCTTAAATATTTACGCGACGAGGCTAACAATGTAATCATTTTTAAAGACGCTACCAAAGGTTACGAAAACGCTGCACCTATAATTTTACAAGGTCACTTGGATATGGTTTGCGCGGCTACAGAAAACAGCAACGTAGATTTTTTGCATGATGGAATAAATCTTGTTTTAGACGGTGATTTTATAAAAGCCGATGGGACAACCCTTGGTGCCGATAACGGAATTGCGGTTGCCATAATCTTTTCTATACTTGAAAGTGATACCATTCCCCACCCACCTATTGAGGCGGTGTTCACGACCGATGAGGAGGTTGGTATGCTCGGTGCTACAGCACTTGACACCTCACCTTTAACCGCTAAGAGAATGATAAATATTGACTCGGAAGACGATGATACCGTTACAGTGTCCTGTGCCGGCGGAAGCGATTTAATCATAAAAATACCTGTAAATCGCCAAAACGTAAGGGCCTCTAAGGTTAGTGTTAAACTAAAGGGACTTCTTGGCGGACATTCAGGGGTTGAGATACACAAAGGCAGAGTGAATGCTGCAAAACTTTGCGCTAATCTTATTGACCAACTTAAACAACAAGGCTTTTGGATTATAGACGTTATCAGCGGTGAAAAAGGCAATGCTATTCCAAACAGTTGCGCACTTGAGCTTAGCACAAAAAATGCTAAAACATTATCTGCCGCTTTGTCCGCTTCTTTAGAAAAAATAAAAGCCGAACTTGCTGATATAGAGCCTGATTTCTCCTACGAAATTTCTGCAGTAGAACAAGAGGACGATTACCGTGTATTAAGCAATGATAATTTTGAAGATTTTCTATATGCAACACTTAGCACGCCTAACGGAGTGCAAAAGATGAGCGCAGATATAGAAGGTCTTGTAGAAACCTCATTAAATCTCGGCGTGCTTAAGACAGAAAAAGATCACGTATTTATGCACATATCTTTGCGAAGCAATAAAGAATCGGAACTTTTGGCACTTAAAAACAAATTAAATGACTTGTTTTCTAAGATTAAATGCGATGTAGAGAGTTTCGGCTACTATCCTGCTTGGGAGTATAAAGCCGACTCTAAACTTCAAGAAATTTATATAGACTGCTATAAAAAACAGTTTGGCACTACTCCAAAAGTAGAGGCAATACATGCAGGGCTTGAATGTGGCGTATTTTCGTCAAAGATTGCAGAGCTTGACTGCATTTCTATAGGTCCAACACTTTACGACGTGCATACCCCAAAAGAAAAATTAAGCATTTCTTCCCTACAGAACACTTATAAATTAATACTTTCTATATTAAAAGACTGTAAGTAAATTCTTGCTCTTTAATCATTTGTATGGTATACTATTTAAAAATATAGTCGTTGTACGACGGACAGGAGAAAAACATGGAAAATAAAACAGAATTTAAGCCATATATTGCTGCTTCAAAAATTACTCCTGAATTAACAGTAACCTCTATTGTTATGGGCATAATTTTGGCAGTTGTATTTGGTGCAGCAAACGCATACTTGGGCCTTAGGGTTGGTATGACGGTTTCTGCCTCTATACCTGCGGCGGTTATCTCAATGGGTGTTATCCGCATTTTAATGCGCAAAAACTCTATTCTTGAAAGTAACATAGTTCAGACAGTTGGCTCTGCAGGTGAATCACTTGCTGCAGGTGCCATATTTACCTTGCCTGCACTTTTTCTATGGGCGGCAGAAGGCAAATGTGGTAAACCAAGCATTATTGAAATTACACTTATCGCATTAATCGGCGGTCTACTGGGTGTGTTCTTTATGGTGCCGCTAAGAAACGCGCTTATCGTTAAAGAACATGGCATACTCCCCTATCCAGAAGGAACTGCTTGTGCAGAGGTTTTACTTGCAGGTGAAAAGGGTGGTGCTAATGCATCTACCGTTTTTGCAGGTATGGGCTTTGCGGCAATCTTTAAGTTTATTATTGACGGTATTAAGGTTGTTTCGGGCGAAGTTTCTACAAGCATTAAAGGTTATGCAGGTGAAATCGGTTCGCAAATTTATCCCGCTGTTATGAGCGTTGGTTATATCTGCGGTGCCAGAATTTCATCATTTATGTTTGCAGGTGGCGTTTTAAGTTGGTTGGTTATAATTCCACTTATCGTGCTTTTCGGCTCTAGCATACAACTGTATCCAGGTGCTGACACCATTGGTGCTATGTATGAAGCAGGCGGTGCTTCTGCTATTTGGAGTTCCTACATCCGTTACATCGGTGCAGGTGCACTTGCTGCGGGTGGTATCATAAGCCTTATTAAATCTCTGCCTTTAATAGTCAAGACCTTTAGTGGCGCTATGAAGAGCATTGCAGGCGGTAACTCCCTCTCGGACGAGCGTACAAACAAAGACCTAAACCTTAAGGTTGTTATTGGAGTAATCGTTATACTTACCCTTTTGGTATGGCTTATTCCTGCTATTCCTGTTTCGCTTTTAGGCGCATTCATTATTGTTGTTTTCGGTTTCTTCTTCGCAACCGTTTCATCACGTATGGTTGGCCTTGTTGGTAGCAGTAACAACCCTGTTTCAGGTATGGCCATCGCAACATTGCTTATCGCAACACTTGTTTTAAAAGTTACAGGCACTACAGGCATTGTAGGTATGACAAGTGCTATTGCTATTGGCTCTATCATTTGTATTGTTTCTGCCATTGCAGGTGATACCTCACAAGACCTTAAAACTGGTTACCTACTAGGTGCTACACCTAAAAAACAACAGATTGGTGAAATCATTGGTGTTGTTGCCGCGGCATTTGCAATCGGCGGTACACTTTACCTACTAGACAGTGCTTGGGGCTTTGGCTCTGCAGAACTTGCAGCACCTCAGGCTACACTTATGAAACTTATTATTGAAGGCGTTATGGACGGCAACTTGCCTTGGGGTCTTGTATTTATAGGCGTATTTATTGCTATTGTTGTTGAAATAATCGGCATACCTGTTCTTCCATTCGCAATTGGTATTTACTTGCCTGTTCAACTAAATGCTTGCATTATGGTTGGCGGTTTAATCAGACTTGCTCTTGATAAAATCAACAAGAAAGAGGAAGAGAAAAAGACTATTGTTAATGACGGTATTCTCTTCTGCTCAGGCATGATTGCAGGTGAAGGCTTGGTTGGTATACTACTAGCACTCTTTGCTGTATTTGGCATAGACAAAGCCATTGACCTCTCCGCACATCTTAACATTCCTAAGGGTGTTATGGATATAGGCGGTATCGTATTATTTGTAATTATTATCCTTACCCTTCTTAAATTCTCTGTTTGGAGAAAGCGTGCAGTAAAAAATGAAGAAGAATAAGAACGAAAACTTTTTAGAGGTTGTTCCCATTCGCAACCCTGAAATCAATTTCACACAAGACGATAACGGTATTGTTACTTTGGAAATTGAAAACAAGGGATTAATGAACAGGATTTTCCAGAAACTTTTAAAGAAGCCAAAAATCACCTATATTCATATGGAAGAATTAGGAAGTTACGTTTGGCAGATTATTGACGGCGAAAGTGATATTACCGCACTAGGTAAGAAGATAGAAGAAAAGTTTCACGAAAAAGCAGAACCTATTTACGAACGCCTTTCACAATATATTAAAATTCTGGAAAGTTACAACTTCATATCGCTTAAATAATTAAAAGCGCCGAAAATTCGGCGCTTTTATTTTTCTAACTCATCTTCTAATTTTTTTATAACCGTGCTCATTTTTATATCCAAAGCGGTACAAATTCTATACAACGTTTCTAATGTTGGTTTTCGCTCGCCTCTTTCTATTGCGCTTAAATGGCTCCGTCCAACATCTGCAAAACCAATCCTTGAATACTTCGGTATTAAGTATAAAGAGCCTGTAAAAACCATTTACAAGGTACAGGTTGGTGCATATTCTGATAAGAAAAATGCTCAAACTTTTCAAACCAAACCCTTATTTTGTATAATATCATCTGTTCATATACAAGAAAGTCTCTGTTGCAGTTATGATTTTGCAACAGGGACTTTCTTTTTTTTAAAACTATACTGACAAATTAATTTTTTTGTGTTATACTGTTGTTGTTAAAATTTTTGGTTGGTGAAATAATGGGTAATGTAAAACTTAAGGGTAGCCTTGCTGCTCTTTTGGCAAATATAATTTTTGGTTTTAGTTTTCTCTTTTCTAAAATAGCATTAAACTATGCGCATCCGCTTATAATTCTTGCCGTTCGTTTTACGGTAGCCTTTGCGGTTTTAAATCTTTTGTGGTTATTTAAAATAGTTAAACTTGACCTTGGTGGCAAACCAAAAAAACGTATTATTTTGATGGCTTTGGCACAACCGCTTTTGTATTTTATTTTTGAACTTTATGGAATTGAAAACACCTCAAGTGCTATTTCCGGTGTTATTATTTCTTTAGTACCGGTTGCGGTTATTATCCTTTCTACATTGTTTTTAAGGGAAAAACCCACCTTATCGCAAATACTATTTTCTGCGCTATCTTTAGCCTCTATTACTGCAATTAGCATTCTTTCTAATGACGGTGCAGAAAACAAACTAATTGGCATACTGCTACTTTTAGGTGCGGCTATTTGTGCGGCGGTTTTTAACATATTAAGCCGTAGCGAATCTACACGTTACTCCCCTTTTGAGCGTACATACATAATGTTTTTAGTAGGCACTGTAGGGTTTAACCTAATAGCCTTAATATCTCTTGGCAGCGGATATTTTAACGAACTATCACACGCGGCAGTATCATTACCTTTTTGGTGCTCCATCGGTTACCTTTCGGTAGTATCCTCAATAGCGGCGTTTATGCTTTACAACTATTCAACCACCGTTATAAGCACGGTAAGGTCGGCTTCCTTTTCTAATATAATTACTGTGGTTTCGGTGCTTGCGGGTATATTTATTTTAGGTGAAGTATTATCCCTACCACAACTTATATGTTGTGTTCTTATAGTGATAGGTGTTTTCGGAGTAAACAGATAGGAGTATTTTTATGAACTACACTACTAGCGAATGGCAAGGTTTTAAACGAATTGATTTTGAGTACGAGGGCAAAAATGCTATAGTGGTTTTTCCAAAGGTTGCAGTTAAGGGCAATAAGTGGTTATTCAAAACCGCATACTTTGGTGCATTCCCCGAATTTGAAATTGAGATGCTAAAAAAAGGTTACGCTTTAGCACATGTTAACAGCACTACTCGTTGGTGCTTACCGGAGGACACCGAACGTCAAGCAAGATTTGCAAAATTCCTACATAAAGAGTTTAAGTTTTGCAAAAAGTGTATGCCTGTTGGTATGTCTTGCGGTGGTATGCAGGCGATATTTCTTGCCGCAAAGCACCCAAAACTTGTTGCGGTAATGTATCTGGATGCACCTGTTGTTAACCTTTTAAGTTGTCCGTGCGGTATGGGAGATGCCGATGACTCTATGTATGAAGAGTTTTATGGGCATTTCAAACTAACCAAAAGTCAGATGATAACCTACAGAGAGCATCCACAAGATTATTTAGATAACCTTGTTAAAAGCAAAATTCCAACATTCTTGGTTGCAGGTGACTCCGATAAAACCGTACCCTACCACGAAAACGGCGAAATTGTAGATAGGTTCTTTAAAGCGCATAACCTAAACATAACCACAATAGTTAAAGCAGGGTGCGACCACCACCCACACGGCCTAGAGGATAACACGCCGATTATTGAATTTACGCAAAAATATTATTAATAACAAAAACCTACTTGCTTTCACAAGTAGGTTTTTAATTTATTTTAACATTTTCTTTGGTAAGTTTATTATGGCATTTACAGAGTTTGAAAATGGTTTTAAGGATAGCACAAGGGTTATCGCAACAGAAAGTGGTATTGCTAACAACTGTGAACCTGTGGGTATAAATGCCTCAAAAAACTCTTTAAAATAAAGGTGATTAAATAGCAGATAAATAACAAAACTATGGTAAACATAAACCGATAACGTTCTTGCGCCAAAGGTTGAAACGAACTTAAACGGTAGCCTGTTTGGTGTTATTGCAATTACAGCAAAACCTACAACCAACGACACAACATAGCATCCCAAACGAATTAAGCCACCTATTATCTCTTTTTCGTCCAAATACGAGTAAGAGTTTCTACCTGTAAACAGCGGTCTTAAAGAATAAATTTTATCACCTAGCAAAAATATTGCTGCCGCAAACACAACAAGGCCAACCAACGATACAAGTTTAATCCACTTTTTATCGGTTATTTTTTGAAGTTTATCAGAATCAATTATATATCCAAGATAGAAGAAGGGGAAAAACACTATTGTTCTGGATATAGCAAATTTATCCCCTACCCTGCCATCATACCCCGCAAGCATAGCAACAATTATGCTTATTGCCAAAACATACTGAGGCTTAATGTTTTTTATATAATGGGTAATAATTATAAACCACACCATTGCCAACATATACCACGAAAAACCGCCGGTGGTAAAAAAGTCAAAATCAAACTCGCCGATATATATTGCATTATACACACCCATAAGCAACCGTGAAAATAGGTATATCAGCAAAAATCCAACCACCCTATCCTTTTTAAGTTGGTCTACCGTGTTTTTGCAAAACAAACCCGAAACAAAAATAAACAACGGCATATGAAAACTGTATATTAGTAGGAACAAACTCCTCATACTGCCCGAACCTTCGGTATAGTAATCGGCAACGTGGCCAAGCACCACTAAGAATATTAAACCGAATTTAAGTATATCCCATTTTTCAATTCTTTGAATCATTTAATCACCACCAAAATTTTGTGTTTAAATTTTAGCATCCGAAACACTAATTGTCAAGCATATCTACTTGGGCTAAAATATATTATATTGTAACAAAAAGCGTAGGTTGCAAAACAATCTACGCCTTTTATTTAGTTATAATGCCATTTTAAAATTCAATATAAATTACACTTTACCTTTTCTACTTATAAATGTGCGTTTAGTTTAGGATGCTCTTCAATATAATTATGAATATTAGCAGCACAGTTGCCATCACATCCTGCAAAATATTTGCTCCTAAACTTTTCTATTTTATTGAATTTGTATTTCTTTATATTTTTTATTCGTAACGCTAATTCTTCAGCAGTTGCAACAATAGGAACAATATTTATTTCTTCTTCGGTAAATAAAGCGGTACCGTTTTGCTTTGCAACATAAGGTTTAGTAAAGAACATAGGCTTATTTACCAAAACACCCTCAAGAAGAGTTGCGGTACAATCTCCAACTATAACGTTTGCTATAGCCATTGCTTCCCTTTGTGTTAAAACTTTACTGCCGTTATAAGCAAAATCACTCATCTTTTCGGCGTATGCGCTAATAACATCATTGGGATCGTCGGTTACAACAAGTAAATTATATTTACCCGAACACTTTTCTTTTAATATCTGAAGGTCTAAATAGTCGTATATTGACCTTGATTTTTTAGCAGATTCAGGTAAATAAACAATTAATTTTTTGTCGTTCTCGGGTATTATTTTTGCTAATTTTTTACGTATTTTAGCCTTGCGTTTTTTATCAAAATACAGGTCTGTAAGCGGGCTTCCCAAAGCACAAACTCGTTCTTTGTTTTCCTGCCTTACAAGTTGCTTTCTTACAACCTTGCCTATACGTTCTGAAGGGCAAGGAATAAGCGAATAAACCACATTGTGTATTCTTCTTATACGCTGTACCTTTTCTTCTGAATATTCGGGTATTATTGTTTGAGATAATCCAGAAAGTGGAAAAGGCTCGGGCATTAGATTAATAAGTTTAGTTTCGCTTCTGTATTTAATTTTTGAGAACCAACCCGAAACATCACTTAGATAAATATACTTAGCTGTAGCTATTTTTTGAAGATTATCATCTGAATAATTGCCGCGCAATTTTATAATATCAACAGTATATCCCATATCTTTATATAGTTTTATAATAGATGCAAACTCAGACTTGGGTTTTTTGTATACGTTAATAATAACAACGCGGTCCTCAATAGGCATAGCCGCCGCCTCATCATACTCTTGCTGATACAAGTCTTTATCTTTATCAAAGTTATAACTATATCTTTTGTAGACGGAATTCTTTACATCGTCTTTCTCGGCTTTAATTAATTCGCGTTTTATTTTCTCTTTAGCGGCAGCTTGATTTATTGTCAATTCCTTGTGATATTCTTGAATTTCCGTACCACTGCGCGCAAGCGACATTTGCATTGAGTTTGTAATATGTGAAAGCGGAACTTCCTTATTTGTTATTAAATCAACATCCTCTTTACTTAGTGGCGGTGCATACTCTCGTTTTCCGGTATACATCGTTACAGAGTACTCAAGGGTTGCAAGATTGTTTACAATAATTGGGTCTGTTTGATTTGTATTAAAATACTGAAGTGAGTAATCCAACAAATCGCGAAGAGTTGATATTTTGTCTATGAGTTGTAAATTCAAGAAATCCTCTGTAAAATCACACAGCATAGTTTTCATAGAGTTTAGAAGTTGTAAGTCACATTCTTCTTTTTCTATTATAGGCTCAACTCTACCTGAGGGAAGTTCTGTATATTTGCAAATGCTCTTATAATCAATATTTGAAAAAAGTGCCTCGGCAAAAAGCATACTGTGGTTTTTACATGTACAATTATATCGCACATCGTGTTCTTGTGTAGGATAAATAGAACGCACATAATAATAAGGAACATCAATTTCTTCTTTTTTAATGTTGCGAAGAAGTCTTGCTAAGCAGGTTTGAGTATAACCTCTGCCCCAATAATCTACAAAAGCAAACTTTTCGTCAAGGTTAACCTCTTGCTTTAGATATTTATCAACCAAAACGCGCTCTTTAGCGGCAACTCCTAGGTAGTAGTCCCTATACTCATCACTACATTTTACCATATTGATAATAGCGTCACACTGTTCTTTAGTGATTATGCCTTCTAAATTCATATTTTTGCTTAAAGGGAAAAATTCCACGAACTGTTCTTTAGAAACCAGCAATGCCTCTAGCAATCCCTCAAAAGATGTAGCGGACGCTAGATTACCGAACGGCAAAAAGAACGACTCGTCAAACTCGTTAATAAATGATGGTGTTCTCCACGCCTTTCTAGATCCGTAAATGTATTTCGCTTTTACATTTAAGCCTAGTTTATTTATTGCAACATCGGCTATCCTTTTAAGGTGATATCCGTCCCTTGAAATAAAGTAAAGGGTGTTAATTCCTCTTTTTTGTGCATCATTAATTAACCAAAGTGTATAGGTTACCAAACATAGTGAGACATACGCGTATGAAAAATAGTCGGTACTATTTTTATTGCGAGTTCTAAAGCGAGCCATATTTGCCGCAACAAGATATGCATCGTATGTTCCTAGAGTATCTATAATCTTGTTTTCGTATTTATTAAAAACAGGTGGGTTTTGTTTTATAGCGGCTATTCCAAGAGTTTGGGGCATTTTTACATCAGATATTTTATTATCACCATGATGTATCCATTCGCCATACTCATAAAACTCTATATCCTTATAAACCTCTTGATACAATAATGATGATGCTTTTTGCACGCCATATTCGCAAGATACATACATAGGCACATTAGCAAGTTTATTGCTAAATTTACCAATCATTTTTTTGATATATGCACGTGGCAAATACATATCACTTATAAGAACAACATCCTCGCCTTTGTCTATTAAGGATTCGGCATAAGAAATAGCCTCAGGTATAGCAATACAATCGTTATACTCAGCCTCAAGTTCTTTTTCTTTCAAAAAGCAGACCTGCTCTTCGGTAAGACTAAATAGATCAGCCATGCGAACGAAGATTGAATCAAAAGAAATTTCCTTAAGTTCATTACCTCTTACATAAGTGGTTTTGTTATTTAGTTCACGAACGTTTGCCTCGCACCTACGACGTATATCAACATACTGGTTAATAAAATGGCGTTCAAAACCTAGGTCACTTTTTGCCATTTGTTCTTTAACCCAAACAAAAATACTGTTGGGATGCAGACCCTTTCTTGATATAAGAGTATCAAAAACATCAAAGGAATAAAAATTAGGATGTTTATCTTTCTTAATGGTAAAGTTTAGTGCAGCATCAATGATATTTTCCATTGTATCTTTGGAAGAATATTGCCAGAAAAGGTCATAAATGCGTTGGCGTTCTTTATCGTCTTCTTCGTTACTGCGTTTATCAAGAGCATTAAGCAAATCGTGGAAAGATTCGCATATCTCTCCAACTGTCATTTCTTTATAATCAAACACATTATCGCGAAGATCGGTTGAGCCATAGTCGGCAAAATAACGTATAAAATGCTTTACGCCACCGGCAAGAAAATCATAAAATATAGAAGAATAGTCAATTATAGCTGTATCTATTCTATCTATAATTTCGTATATATCATTGTCGTTGTTCCAAAACAGAAAATACGGTGAATCGGCATACTTTTCGCAAATGCTTTTAAAGCCATCATCGTTTTGCATTAGCGGATGTAATTTAAAGACAAGCAGTTGATTGTTACTTTTTAATTTATCCTCTAGTGCGTCCATATCAGGCAACAGTGTATTCACAAAATTAAAATTAGGATTATCCCTATAAGTAGGGGCGTAAACAACGATTCTAGTGTTTTCGTCCCTTCCTTTAAGTTTCAAAATATCGTGATCAAAAGACTGAAATTTTTCGTAGTATTTTTGATACACACAACGGGGATAGCCCGCCTTTACAACCATATCGTCAGAAATGCCCACCTGCTCTTTAAAATGCTCTTCCATAAGAGGAGATGTTACCAAAAACAACATATTGTTAAGATAAAAATCGTTGTTAACAATGTATTTTTTCATTATTCTTTTAAATAAAAAACCATCGTTAACCTTTCTTTCAATAGACTTACAACCAACACCATGGAAAAGGTTAAGATACACACAGTCTTTAAACTGCTCAGGAATAGACTCTTTGCACTGTTCGGTTACATACACGCCTGCATCAACAGAAATTTCAATTCCCTCTTTTGAATTAAACAAGTATGCCTTGTAACCTAAAGAATTAATATAGTCTACTGTTTCGCTATCACTGCAAAGCCAAAAAGCCCTGATATCAGGGCGATATTTATTTATATATACGAAAAGCCATTTTGGGTTTCCAGTAAAGGTATTTCCTGCGTTAAATACCCATATATTCCTTTGTGGAAACTCAAGAATTCCATACTCATCAACAACCGCTTTTATACCGTTTTCATTTTTTGTTTTTTTACTATTTTTCAATTTTAATAAATCAAAAAGGTTTCTTTTCATTTAATTAATATACCCTCCATATATTAACAAAAATGCTTTACGCAAACTAAAATATGAATACGTGTATATTATTTTACCATAATTTATAATATTTTGCAATATTTTATATGTCAAATTAATTGTCACTTTTAACGAATATGATCACCGATAATTATTTTTGCTAGTCAAGTTGTTGAAGTCCTTGGCACAGTTCGTAATACCTGCCTTTTTGTGCTAGCAATTCTTGATGGTCGCCGCGTTCTATAATCTCGCCGTTCTCTAAAACCATTATGGCATTGGCGTTTCTAACAGTAGAAAGCCTATGAGCAATAACAAAGGTGGTTCTATTTTGCATAAGTCTATCCATACCCTGCTCTATATGTCTTTCGGTTCTTGTATCAACCGAACTTGTAGCCTCATCTAGCACCAATATAGGCGCTTTAGATATAGCTGCCCTTGCAATATTGAGCAGTTGCCTTTGACCTTGCGAAAGGTTTGCACCATCGCCTGTTATCAGGGTATTATACCCCTCCGACAGTTTGGTTATAAAACTATGCGCGCCTGCAGATTTTGCGGCAAGCACAACCTCATCGTCTGTAGCATCCGGTCTGCCGTAACGAATATTTTCCATAACCGTGCCGCTAAACAAATGGGTATCTTGCAAAACCATAGCAATGTTTTTACGAAGCGTGTTTCTCTTTATATTCTTAATATCAACACCATCTATCGTTATTGTACCCGATTTAATGTCGTAAAACCTATTTAGTAGATTTGTTACGGTTGTTTTGCCTGCACCTGTAGAACCTACAAATGCAATTTTTTGACCCGGCTTTGCATAAAGTGATATCTTTTTTAATACCACTTTGTCTTCGGCATATCCAAAGGTTACATCCTTTAGTTCAACCATACCGCGAAGTGTATCACAGTCCACCGCATTTTCTTTATCGGGCTCTTCTTCGGGCAAATCAATAATACCAAACACACGCTCGGCACCTGCAAGTGCCGCAAACAAGGTAGAAGTTTGGTGGGATAGCATATTTATTGGCATTGAGAACTGCCTTGAAAAGTTAACAAAAACCGAAAGTCCTCCAACATCAAACCCTGCAAACAGGCACAATAGTCCGCCAACGCCTGCAGTTACGGCATAACTTATTTGCGAGGTGTTACCCATAATGGGACCCATTATACCGCCGTAAAACTGCGCCTTTAACTGCTTTTCGCGAAGGTCGTTATTAAGCATATTAAACTCTTCTTGACACACGTTTTCGTGGTTAAAAATCTTTACAACCTTTTGCCCTGAAACCGACTCTTCAATATATCCGTTTACAGAGCCTAAAGCCGCTTGTTGCGAGCCGTAATACTTGCCTGACACTTTGCCAATTATGGCGCCACCCTTCATAAATACGGGTATAAAACCTACCGTTATTAAGGTCAGCCACGGATTTATAACTATCATCATTGTAAGTGTGCTTATTAAAGTTACTATACCCGAAACTACACTTACCAACGAGTTATTAAGCATAACATCAATATTATCTATATCGTTTGTAAAACGACTCATAATATCGCCCGTTGGGGTAGAATCAAAAAACCTAACCGGCAAGCGCTGAAGTTTTTGGAATAATTCATTCCTTATCTTTTCGGTAGCATTTTGGGAAACATAAAGCATAAATCTCGCTTGCAAATAATGTGCGACTATGCCCACTAAATAGACCGCGCCAAGCACAAACAACATTGAAGCAAGATATATTAGCCTATCCTTTGCAGAGGTGCTTGAATCTGCAATATTATTAATAATTGGTCGCAAAAGGGTTGCGCCAGCAAGACTTGTGCCTGTGCTTAAAAGCATAAATCCTGCAACTGCAATTAGCCTTAACTTATACTCTGAAATATAGGCTAGCATACGGCGAACAACACTTAAAATGTTTTTTGGTTTGCCCTTTTGAGCCTGACCTCTTGGTCCGCGCGGACCAGGACCCATCATTCTACGCTGTTCTTTTACCTCGCGAGCGTATTGTTTTTTCAGTTCTTCTATACCACGCGCCATTATGCCTCACCCTCCTTTTCATCAATCTGAGAAAAGTAGATTTCCTTATACTCGGTATTAGACTTCAGCAGGTCGTTATGTTTGCCAACACCAGTGATACAACCGTTATCCATAACCACAATCATATCCGCTTCTATTACCGACGAAATTCGTTGTGCAATTATAATTTTTGTTGCACCTACAAGTTCGGTTTTAAAGGCTTTTCTAATCTCCGCCTCGGTAGCGGTATCAACGGCACTTGTAGAATCATCTAAAATTAAAATTTTTGGTTTTTTTAGTAGTGCCCTTGCAATACAAAGCCTTTGCTTTTGTCCGCCTGAAACATTTGCACCGCCACGCTCAAGAGTAGTTTTATAGCCGTCCTTCATTTCATTTATAAAGCCATCTGCTTTGGCATATTTTGCGGCGGTTACCAACTCCTCATCGGTAGCATCCGCGTCGCCCCAACGAAGATTATCCTCTACACTGCCTGTGAAAAGCAGGTTCTTTTGCAACACCATGCCAATCCCCTCGCGCAGATTATAAAGGGAATAGTTTTTTACATTAACTCCGTCTATAAGCACCCTTCCCTCATCGGCATCATAAAGCCTTGAGATAAGCGATACCAAGGTGGTTTTACCGCAACCCGTTGAGCCTATTATACCCACCGTTTTGCCTGCAGGAATTTTAAGATTTATATCTTTTAATACTGCTTCTTCACTGTTTTTATAGTAGCGGAATGTAACGTTTTGGAACTCTATATCTCCCTCTTTAATAACCCTCTCTTTATCCTCACTATTAAGGTCTAAGTCGGTTATATCATATTCTTCCTCCATAACCTCACGGATTCTGCGCGAACTTGCCAAAGCACGCGAGAACATCATAAACATCATTGAAACCATCATTAAAGAGTTGAGTATCTGGGTAACATAGGTTATAAAGGCGGTTAGGTCGCCTATAGACATTGTGCTTTTTATTACCATATTACCACCAAACCACACTATTATTATTGTGGTTACGTTCATAAAAAATGTCATAACTGGGTTCAAAAGAATCATTGTGCCTGAAGCTTTTAGGCTTGACTCTTTTAAATCTTTATTAGCGCTACCAAATTTTTCTATTTCACCCTCTTCGCGCACGAAAGATTTTACAACACGCATATTAACTATGCTTTCCTGCACCGTTGAATTCAAGCCATCAATTTTAGTTTGCACCCTAGAAAAACGCCGAAAGCCCTTGGTTATAATCCCTAAAAGAGATAGTAAAAGCAACGGAATGGTAACCGCCAACACCACTGTTAAAGATGGATTTAGTGTTATTGACATAATAAGCGCACCAATAAGCATACCCGGTGAGCGCAAACACATACGAAGCAACATGTTTATAAAGTTTTGCATCTGTGTTACGTCGTTTGTAAGGCGTGTTACAAGAGAACCTGTTGAAAACTTATCTATATTGGCAAAGGAAAATCCCTGCACTTTTTTATAGATATCCGCCCTTAAATCTGCCGCAAAGTTAACCGAAGCACGCGCGCCAAAATAAGCACCTCCGACACCACCAAGCATCATTAAAAGAGCTGTTAAAATCATAGCAACCGTTATAGCTATAACATAAGGTGATGCACCACCTGCAAAGGAGTATATAAATTTAATTATTTTTGGTGCGCTATCCATATTTTCGGAAGACAAGCCGTAATCTATAATAAGCGATAAAAACTTAGGCATAAGCACCTCGCCTATAACCTCAACTATCATACAAAGCGGACCTAAAATATAATACATTAAATAGGGTTTAATATACTTTGACCACTTCATTTTAAGCACCGCCTTCTTTCAAAAATTTTTGTAAGTTTAATTGCATTTTTTTGGTAATGCTAATAAAGTCGGCTATCTCTTTATCCGAAATGCCCTCTATCATTTGCGAATCTATATTTTGGAAAATGCTTTCCGTTTTATTAACAATATCCATACCTTTGTCGGTAATGCTAACCTTATTAAATCTACCGTCACCGTGTTGCTTTTGCCTTTCAATAAAGCCATCGGTTTCTAACTTTTTTATTTTAACCGCAATAGCGGTAGGGCTTATTTGTAAATGTTCCGCCAAATCCTTTTGCGAAAACGACTCGCCTACCCTATTAAGATGCATTAAAAGCATATGCTTGCTTCTATGCAGACCCAACGATTTAATTGAGGCATCTACTACCCGTTTATGCAACCTGTTAGTGCCAATAAAACTGCCAACTACCTGACGCGCAATTTCTGTTTTGCCCAACGAGGAACCTCTCCTTTTCTAAAAATTAATTAACATGTTAATTATTATACTTTGTTATATTTTGTATGTCAATAGATATACCGATTTTTAATGCAATTTAATAAATTAGTACCAAAATTTTAACCATAATTTTACTTTTTGTTAAAATATATATGCTATTCTTTTTTAAAGGGGGTGCCAGTATGAAAAAGAAAAAATCTCGGCGCGGCTACCGACTACCAAAGCGTATAATCATTACCGGCCTGCTTTTGCTTATAGAGATTGTTTTTATTGCTCTATTCACTGCACATATTACAAAGGACCATTACTTTACATTTGTGTTGTTTCAGTTTTTAAGTATATGTTGCGTTGTTTATCTTGTAAATGAAAAGAACGAGCAGAGTTATAAAATAACATGGATAATATTTATTTTGTGTATCCCCTATGCAGGTTGGCTTTTCTTTTTGGTGTTTGGCGGCAATCGTGTTTTTCCTCAAATCAAGCGCAAATACCTGCAAATTGAGGGCGAAAATCAAGCCCTTATAAAGCAGGATGATAAAGTTCTACAAAGGCTGGAAGCAAGCGGTCTTTTGGCGGCAAAGCAGGCAAGGTTTTTGCACAGAGAATCAGGCTATCCTGTATACGATAATACTAAGACCGATTTCTACCCTTCGGGTGAAGAGGCTTTTTTGGCCATATTACAGGACCTAAAACGCGCAAAAAAGTATATTTTTATTGAGTTTTTTATAATTGCCGACGGATATATGTGGGACGAAATTCATAAGATACTTTTAGAGCAAATTAAAAACGGCGTTGAGATTAAGATGATTTTTGACGATTTTGGCTCGGCTAACCGACAATACCATGACTTTGTTAAGGACTTAAAAAAAGAAGGCATAGATGTTTTGGTCTTTAATCAAATTCGCTTTAGTTCAAACATTTTCTTGAACAATCGCAACCACCGAAAGATTATTGTTATAGACGGCAAGGTTGCATATACAGGAGGTTTTAATATTGCCGACGAATATATCAACCGACTGGAGCGTTTTGGTTACTGGCTTGACTGCGGCGTAAGGATAGAGGGGGATGCTGTAAATAGTTTTGTTAACGCCTTTGTTACTATGTGGAGTTTTACAAACCGTAAAAAACTTTCTCCAAGTATATACCTACAAAAAGAGCATAACCTTTTAGGTGAAGGCTTTGTACAGCCGTATTTTGACGGTCCATTTGATGAGCATTTAGCAGGTGAAGGTATATACCTGCAAATGATTAACAATGCTAGAAAATATGTCTATATTGCCTCCCCATACCTCGTTATAAACAACAATATGATGGAGGCGTTGCGCCGTACCGCACTTTCGGGCGTTGATGTGCGAATTATTACACCTAAAAAGTGGGATAAATGGTATGTGCATCCCGTAACCCAATACCATTATAACGACCTGCTTTCTGCTGGAGTTAAAATATACGAATACACACCTGGTTTTATACATTCTAAACTCTTTGCGGTTGATGATAGGTTTGCGACTGTCGGAACGGTTAATATGGATTACCGCAGTTTCTTTTTCCATTTTGAGTGCGGTACTTGGATAAGTAACTGTGATACAGTTACCGATATTAAAAATCATCTGCTTGACACTATCGGCGAAAGTGAGGAAATTATTTTAGAGTTTTGGCAAAAACGTAGCTTCTTTACAAAAGCCAAGCAATTTATTCTTCATCTTTTTGCACCATTTATGTAACAATATTTAGTTATATTTGTAATTATTTACAACAATATATTGTTGACTTTTAAAGGTTTTAGCGTTATAATATTTAAAAGAAAGGTTGGTGCTTTTATGGGTAAACCATGTAATGCAAAATCTACTTTTAAAATTATAGCATTAATTGCCGCCGTTGCCGCTATTGCAGCAGGCGTTACCTTGGCTATTACAAAATTATATAACAAAAAGAAAACCAAAAAGTACTATATTGAGTGCGACTGCGGCGATGATGAACCGGTAATAGAGCCGGAGTGCACAACCAACGGACAAGAAGCAATAGAATAATCCGTAATTAATGCCGTGTTTTACGGCATTTTTATTTTTCCTAGGAGGCAACCTATGCAAAAGTATACAGCAAACGATTTGAAAGAAAAAATTGAGCTAAAACTCTCACACAATTTTGGCGTAACACCCGATGCGGCTTCTGATGAATTTTTCTATAAAGCTGCCGCCCTTACGGTTATGGACATTCTTCGTGAAAATCGCGAGGAATTTCGCAAAAAAACAGCAAAAAAAGAAGCCAAAATGGTTTACTATTTAAGCATGGAATTTTTAATGGGCAGGTCTTTTAAAAACACCCTTTATAATTTAGGTCTTGAAAAACAAATGACCTCGGCGCTTAAAACCTTTGGTGTTAAAATAGATAAACTTTATGAACTTGAACCAGATGCAGGTCTTGGCAACGGTGGTCTTGGCAGACTTGCCGCCTGCTTCTTAGACGGACTTACCGGTGGCGGTTATCCCGCTATGGGCTACTGCATTAAATACGAATTCGGTATCTTCCGCCAAAAACTTGTTGACGGTTGGCAAACCGAAATGCCTGATTTCTGGCTTCCGGGTGGTGACGTTTGGCTTCAAAAACGTTCGGGCCACGCCGTAGAAGTTCATTTTGACGGTGAAATTGAGGAAAGTTGGCACGACGGTTACCATTCTGTAAACCACAAAAACTATAACACAGTTATTGCTATGCCTTACGACCTTATGGTTGCAGGTAAAGACGGTAAAGCCGTTAATGTTTTGCGCCTTTGGAGTGCCGAAACACCGCAAATTGATATGGTTGCTTTTAACCAAGGTGACTATGTAAGGGCGCTTGAACAACAAGCCATGAGCGAGGTAATAAGTAAAGTTCTATACCCTGAAGATAACCATATGGAAGGTAAATCACTAAGGCTCCGCCAACAGTATTTCCTTGTTTCTGCATCTATTCAGGATATCCTTAACCGCCACCTAAAACAATACGGAACCCTTGATAACCTACCTGAAAAGGCAGCTATTCATATTAACGACACACACCCTGCATTAGTTATACCCGAACTTATGCGCTTTTTACTTGACGAATGTGGCTACACTTGGGACGATGCTTGGGATATCGTTAAGCGCACAACTGCTTACACCAACCACACGGTTATGAAAGAGGCTCTTGAATGTTGGCAGATAGACCTCTTCCGCGCAAGACTTCCAAGAATTCACCAAATCGTTACCGAAATTGATAACCGATTTAGAGCAGAGGTTTGGGAGAAAACCTCTGACCCATCATACGTTTCTCGCACCGCCGTTATAGAAAATGGCGTTGTTCGTATGGCTAACCTTTGCGCCTGCACCTGCCATAGCGTTAACGGCGTTTCTCGTTTGCATAGTGAAATATTAAAAGACGATTTGTTTAACGATTACTACCGTCTCCAAAACGATAAATTTAAAAACGTTACAAACGGTATTGCCCATAGGCGTTGGCTATGCCAAGCAAACCCTCAACTTTCAAAATACATTACCGAAATTATTGGCGATGGGTTTAAGTATAAACCTTGGGAGTTGGAAAAACTTTTAGAATTCAAAGACAATGCCGAAGTTTTAAAGAAGATTGAACAAATCAAGCGCGATAATAAGGCTAGACTTTCTACCTACACGCGTGAGCAATATGGCATTGCTATTGATCCTGATTCGGTTATAGATATGCAGGTTAAACGTTTGCACGAATATAAGCGTCAACACCTTAATCTTCTTAACATCGTTACCGAGTATCTTTACCTTAAACAAAATCCAAACGCCGAATGGAGACCAAAAACCTATATTTTTGGTGCAAAAGCGGCTCCAGGTTACTTGCTTGCTAAACAGATCATTGCAACCATTTACAGTATGCAGAAAATTTTAGAAAACGACCCACAGGTTAAAGATAAACTAAAAATTCTGTTTATGGAAGATTACCGCGTAACTCTTGCCGAACTTATGATTCCTGCCGCCGATATTAGTGAGCAGATTTCTCTTGCAGGTACAGAGGCAAGCGGTACGGGTAATATGAAGATGATGCTGAACGGTGCTATTACACTTGGTACCGAAGACGGTGCTAACGTTGAAATTCACGAAGCCGTTGGTGACGATAACATTATAATCTTTGGTATGCAAAATGACGAGGTTATAAGACTTCGTAAATCCGGCTACACACCGTACGACTACTACAATAACAATAAAGACTTAAAAGATGCTATTGACTTTATTGCAAACAACCTTTCACAAGGGGATATTGTTGCTAACATCTTGCGCGGTAGCGATTACTATATGGCTCTAGCCGATTATGCAGACTATACCTCTGCCAAAAAACGTGCCGCAGAACTTTACGAAAACCGCGAGGTTTGGAACAAAATGGCTCTTACAAATATTGCAAAGGCCGGTATCTTTGCTGCCGACCGTTCTATTGACGATTATATTAAAAATATTTGGAAGGCTAAATCTATTTTATAAACCAACAAAACACGGCGGATTTTTCCGCCGTGTTATAAAATCTTAAAGAAAGGCAGGTGTTACACATTGTTTTGTTACTATGACTCGCGCGATAAATTACTATGCTCGTACTTAGGTGCGGTAGCAGAGTGGGAGCATACAAGGATACGCTTAAGGCTACCCGAAAACTGCGGTGTGTGGCAAGCCTTTTTGTTACTTACTAAAGACGGAGAACAGACCGTTTGGTACGAAATGGAGTACGAGTTTAAATCGGACGGTTGTCTGTATTATAAAATTGATATTTCTTTGCCGACAGGACTTTATTGGTACCACTTTTGCTATGAAACCGAAAACGAAAAACACTTTATTAAAAAAACCGACTCTAGCAAAGGGTTTGGTGGCTATGGTGAATATTGGCAGAAAAGTGTTTACAGGAAAGACTTTACAACACCAGATTGGATTAAAGGCGGAGTTATATACCAAATCTTCCCTGATAGATTTTATGCAAGCGGTACAAAAAAAGCGGAAACCGAGGGGCGCTGGTTAAGGGACGATTGGGGCGCACTTCCTGAGTGGAAGCAAGACGGTAGCATTTACACACTTTGTAACGACTTCTTTGGGGGCGACCTAAAAGGCATAGAGCAAAAGCTTGACTACATTGACTCTTTAGGAGTTACTTGTATTTACCTTAACCCTATTTTCTTAGCATCTTCAAACCACCGCTACAATACTGCCGACTACGAAAAGATTGACACCCTACTTGGCACAGAAGAAGATTTTATCAGTCTTTGCAAAAGCGCACACGAAAGAAATATTAAAATCATCCTAGACGGCGTTTTCTCACACACCGGTGATGACAGTAAGTATTTTGATAAGTACGGTAAACACGGCGGTGCTTACACCAATAAAAATTCGTCCTATTTCAGTTGGTACAAATTCAACAACTGGCCACACGACTACCACAGTTGGTGGGGCGTAAAAACCTTACCTGAGGTCAACGAAGACGATGAAGGTTTTTTGGATTATATTTGTGGCGAAAACGGAATTTTGCGATATTGGTTACGCCTTGGCGCAGACGGTTGGCGGTTAGACGTTGCCGACGAACTACCAGACATATTCTTAGACAGACTTCGCACCGCCATAAAAACCGAAAAACCCGATGCCTTTATTTTAGGCGAAGTTTGGGAGGAC
Source organism: Acutalibacteraceae bacterium (assembly GCA_045630515.1). Classification (GTDB taxonomy): domain Bacteria; phylum Bacillota; class Clostridia; order Oscillospirales; family Acutalibacteraceae; genus UMGS1532. Next base: position 24,684 of record JAZQTG010000059.1, on the reverse strand, counting down.
GCTTCCAATAAATTCAGTTACGGCTCTAGGCGCAGATATTTTGAGGGCAGACAATTAGACTCGGTTATGAACTATCCTCTTGCCTCGGCTATAATTGATTATGCTAAATATGGCAACGCCGAGGGTCTTTCGGAGACGGTTTTAACCCTTATAGAAAACTATCCCAAAACCTGCCTTGACTCTCTGATGAACCACGTAGGCACCCACGATACCGCGCGTATTTTAACTATGCTTGGGCGTGATGGTGCGATACCCGAAAGCAGAGAGGCGCAGTCAAAGGTTGTACTTAACGAACACGAAACAGAAACTGCTATAAAACGGCTTAAAATTACCTCACTTTTACAATACACTTTGCCTGGTATTCCCTCACTTTACTATGGTGATGAAGCAGGTATGCAAGGTTACGGTGACCCCTTTTGCAGAGGTTGTTACCCTTGGGATAATCAAAACCAAGAATTACTAAACCACTACAAAATGCTAGGTCGGATAAGAAAGAACACAACCGCGTTAACAAGCGGAGAGTTTATACCCCTTGTGGCAGAGAACGGTGTGTTTGCTTTCTTGAGAAAGTGCGATAGTGAAACCCTACTTATAGCGGCAAACTGCGGAAGCGGTCAATATACCGTTTCTGTCCCCTATATGCAAGGTGGCAAAAACCTTATAGACGGCTCTTCGTTCAGCGGCAGTTATACATTAAATCCCAATGAATATTTAATTATTAAAAGATAAAACACCCGAAGAAATCGGGTGTTTTATTATTTCACATTTAGAATTTCTAAACTTAGTGGTTTTAGTTTTTCTGCCCACTCGTTTAGTTGGTAAGCAACAGTATCGGAACTGTGGCTATCACTTGAAAGTATAAACTTACCGCCTTTATCTCTAATATATTCTATGATATCCAAACTTGGATATGGCTGGGTTCTATACCCGCGCGAAATTGCGCCTGTATTAATTTCAAAAGGCACGCCCAAAGAAATAACACCATCTATTGCTTTTTTATAAGCCGCTATATAACGAGGATGTTTTGTATCAAACAAGGTGCCATCTTCGTTGTATTTTGTTATCAAATCAAAATGGCCTATAATGTCTACCTTTTTGTTTTGCAAGGCGGTTGAGAATTCACTAAAATACTGCTCCGCCAAAGCGTAAGTATCACCGCCGAACACATTATTTACAATGCTATTAAACCCTTCGGGGTTTACATCTAAAGAATAGTACTTATCCCCTGCTTTTACATAATGCATTGAGCCGATTACATAATCGTATTTATCGGTTGGATTGCAAGAAAAAAGGTCGTGCTCTACCCCTGCAAACACCTTTATTTTATCCTTATACTTATCCCTTAAGGTTTCAATTTCTTTTAAATATTCAGCAATTTTTTCGGCTTTTATGCAGTAGCTTGTATCAAACTCGGTATAACCATGGCTTGAAATACCAACGGCGGATAGACCCTTATTTATTGCAGAAATTATAATTTCTTCTATACCGCTTTTGCCATCACAAAAATTTGTGTGTATGTGCAAATCAGCCGTTACCATTTGTCATTTTCTCCTGCTTAATTTTTTTGTCAATAACGTGGCGCGAGGCTAGTTCTTTGTGAATGTCCTCTAAAGAAATTCCCATCTCAATCATAAGTACCATTACGTGATATGTAAGATCGGCAATTTCATAAATTGTTTCGCGCTTATCGTCTGCCTTGGCGGCAATTATAACCTCTGTGTTTTCCTCGCCCACCTTTTTGAGTATTTTATCAATGCCTTTTTCAAAAAGATATGTGGTATAAGAGCCTTCTTTTTTATCGGTTTTTCTGCCCTCAATCAATTTCATAAGCGAATTTAGAGAGAACTCGTTTAACTCATCACTTTGGAAAACCTCATTGTTAAAGCAACTTTTGGTACCCAAGTGGCAAGCAGGACCCTCCGGCTCTACCACAACCACCAAAGCATCGTTATCACAATCGGCAGTGATTGAAACTATATGTTGATAGTTACCACTTGTTTCACCCTTTAACCACAACTCGTTTCTTGAGCGCGAATAAAAACAGGTTAAGCCTTTTTCCATAGAAATTTTAAGGCTTTCTTTATTCATATACGCAAGGGTTAAAACCTCTTTTGAAACTGCATCTACAACAACTGCAGGGATTAAACCTTTCTCATCAAACTTTAAGTTTTCTATATCAACCATTTTTCTACTCCTTATCTTCTAACAGGGATATTGTTTTGGTACAACGTGTTTTTAAGATCGCTTATTTTAACCTCGCCAAAATGGAATATTGAAGCCGCAAGACCTGCATCTACCTTAGGAAGCGTATTAAAAAGCGTTACGAAATCATTTATGCAACCCGCACCACCAGATGCAATTACAGGCACATTTACCGCATCGCATACAGCACTTAGCATTTCTAAATCAAAACCGCCCTTAACACCATCGGTATCAATGGAGTTTAGCACGACCTCACCTGCGCCATTATCAACACATCGTTTTATCCAAGAGATTGCCTCCATACCTGTATTTTCTCTACCGCCTTTCGCAAACACGCGAAAGACACCGTCTACCCTTTTTACGTCGGCAGATATAACAACACATTGGTCTCCATACCTCTTTGCCGCCTCATAAACCAAATTGGGATTGCGGATTGCACCAGAGTTAACACTTACCTTATCGGCACCGCATTTTAGCACCCTATCAAAATCTTCCAAGGTGTTTATTCCGCCGCCAACTGTTAGGGGTATGAATATGGTTTTTGCAACCTCTAAAAGTATATCGGTAAATAGTTTTCTTCCGTCTGACGAGGCGGTTATATCATAGAACACCAACTCGTCGGCACCGTTATCACTATAATACTTTGCTAAACTTACAGGGGAAGATACATCATTTAACCCCTCAAAATTAACGCCTTTTACTACCCTGCCGTTTTTAACGTCAAGGCAGGGTATAATGCGCTTTGTTATCATTTTGCCACCTCTATTGCCTTCTTTAAATCTATTGCGCCAATATAGTATGCCTTGCCTATTATTGCACCATATATATTAAGTTTTCTTAAACGCTCTATATCGGTTATATCCGATACACCGCCAGAAGCAGTTATATCAATACTAAATCTTTTTGACAGGTCGCGATATAGTTCGTGGTTAGTGCCAAGCATAGCACCATCTTTAGAAATGTCGGTACAGATAATAGTTTTAACACCAATTTTTTCTATTTCTTCACAAAAAGCATAGGCGTCTATTCCGCTTGACTCAGTCCAACCTGAAATTGCAACCTCACCGTCTTTAATATCTATACCCACTGCAATTTTATCCCCATATAATGATACTGCTTTTTTTAGAAACTGAGGGTCCTTTACTGCGGCGGTGCCAAGAATAACCCTATCTATACCAGCCGATACATATTTGTCTATTACCTCAATAGAACGGATACCGCCACCTATTTCACAAAAAAGACCTGTTTCCTCTTTAATTCTTTTTACTGTATCAAAATTAGGTGTAGTGCCCAGTTTTGCACCCTCTAAATCAACCAGGTGTATATGGGTTGCACCTTGACGCTTAAAGTCATTAGCAATCTCCACCGGGTTATCACTATACACCGTCATTTTATTATAATCACCGCGAAGCAGACGCACGGCTTTTGCCTCATATAAATCTATTGCAGGAAAAATTATCATACTTGATTTTAAGCCTCCACTTCTAAAAATGCGCGCAGAATATTGAGGCCCACCTCACCGCTTTTTTCAGGGTGGAATTGGCAACCGTATACATTACCTTTAGCCACCGCGGCTGTAAGGCCCACGCTATATTCTGCAGTAGCAATAACACTATCGTTACAATCTGCAGCATAAAAAGAATGAACGAAATACACGCAATCGCCCGATTTAATATACTTAAATATTGGTGAACTTTTGCATATATCCAAAGCATTCCAACCAATGTGCGGAATCTTTAAATCGCTACTTATAACATCGGCAATAGGTTTTATGTTCCCCTCAATTAATCCTAAGCCCTCGTACTCACCATACTCATAACTTTTTTGAAACAATAACTGCATGCCAAGACAGATGCCAAGTATAGCCTTGCCGTTTTTAGCCTCGTTAATTACTACCTCTTTAAGTCCTGAGTCGTTTAGTTTTTTTATAGCGTCACCAAAAGCACCAACGCCAGGAAGAAGCAACCTATCTGCTTTTTTTATAACCTTTGGGTCGGAGGTAACAACCGCCTCTGCCCCTATAGCGTTAAGCGAACTCTTTAGTGAAAACAGATTGCCAACGCCATAATCTATAATTGCAACCATTTTAATTAAAGTACCCCTTTTGTTGATGGGATTTCAGAAGATGCATCTGCATCTATTTTAACTGCCGCCCTTAATGTTCTTGCTACAGATTTAAAAGCACCCTCTATTATATGGTGGGTGTTAGAGCCTGATAGCTTCTTTATATGCAAGGTACACTCTGCCGCACGGCAAAAACCTAACCAAAACTCCTCTACAAGTTCTGTATCAAAATCGCCAACCTTTTCGCAAAGTTCACCTAGGTCGTACTGCAAATAGCATCTACCCGATAGGTCAACTGCCGAAAGAACAAGGCTTTCGTCCATAGGTAAAATCATATTACCATAACGTGTAATTCCGCGTTTATCAGAAAGTGCCTCTTTAAACGCCATACCTAATGAAATACCTATATCCTCTACCGTGTGATGATAATCAACCTCTACATCACCTTTGCAGGTAAGTTTAAGGTCAACTCTTGCATGTTTTGAAAGCAGGGTTAACATATGGTCTAAAAAACCGCATCCGCTATTTATTTCGCTTTCACCTTTACCGTCTAAATTAAGGGTAAGTTTTATATCGGTTTCTGCAGTTTTTCTTTCAATATTTGAAATACGCATTTTTATACTCCTTTTAATATTTCTTTTATTGCAGTAACTAAAATATCTATCTGCTTTTTAGTACCTATTGTAATCCTTAAATAGTCCGAAATCAAGGGCTTCCCGAAATGCCTTACCAAAACGCCCTTTTCTTTTAATTTAAGGTACAGTTCTTCACCGTCTTTTTTATTGTGCTTTGCAAAGATAAAGTTAGCACTAGACGGTAAATAGGTGAATCCAAGTGCAGTTAATTCGCGTTGCAAATATTCCCTGTTTGAAATAACCGTTTTGCAACATTTTTCGGTATACTCTTTATCCATTAAGGTACCTATACCTGCCGCCATTGTCATACGGTTTATGTTATATGGATTTGTAGAGTATCTTATTGTGTTAAGATCCCTGATTAACTCCTTACAACCGATACCGTATCCTAGTCTTGCACCTGCCATTGAGCGCGATTTTGAAAATGTACCGACAACCAAAAGATTATCATACTTATCTATCAAACTTACCGCCGACTCGGCACCGAAATCTACATACGCCTCATCAATAACCACTACATTATCTTTATTGCTACTTACGATTTTTTCTATATCATTTAGAGTAAGCGCGATGCCTGTAGGCGCGTTAGGGTTGGCAATAAACACCGCCTTGTTTACGCCGATATAATCGTTAATATCAATCGTAAAATCAGGTTTTAGCGGAATTTCCTTATAATCTACGCTATGTAGTTTCGCAAACACACTATAAAAACCATAGGTAATATTTGGAAATACCGCGCCGCCCTCGCCATATGCCATAAAGGCAAACTGCAATATTTCGTCTGACCCATTGGTGAATATAATCTGGTCAGGCTCAACGCCAAACACAGCTGCGCCAAGATTTACAAGCACACTACATTCGGGGTCGGGATAAAGTTCTAACCTTTTTGCCGCCTTAGATGCTAACTTAATAGCCCTTTTTGAAGGGGGAAACGGCGACTCGTTAGTATTTAATTTTGTATAGCGCATATTTTTTGGTTGTTCGCCCGGAGTGTAGGGCACCAAATCACTATACTTTGTATTAAAAAATTTGCTCATTATTCATCTTCCAATCGGATTACTGTGCTTTTTGCGTGTGCGGTAAGACCTTCTTTATTTGCAAAATACTCTATATCCCTTGCAACCTTTTCAAGCGCGTCACGTGTGTAGTAGGTGTACTGTGTTTTCTTTACAAAATCATCTACCGATAACGGACTTGAAAATTTAGCAGTACCGCTAGTTGGCAAGGTGTGGTTGGGGCCTGCATAATAATCACCCAACGCTTCAGGACAATATTTACCCATAAATATTGACCCTGCATGGCGGATACTATCAAGATAGTCAAATGGGTTGTCTACACAAAGTTCTAAGTGTTCAGGCGCAATTTCGTTTGAAATTTCTATTGCCGCCAACAGTGTATCGGCTACAATTATCTTGCCGTTTTTATCAATAGAATGTCTTGCAATTTCACTGCGAGAAAGTGTAGGAATTTGTTTTTCTAATTCCTCACTAACTGCCTGCGCCAACTCCATACTGTCGGTTACAAGCACGGCAGAAGCAAGTTTATCATGCTCGGCTTGTGATAAAAGGTCTGCCGCAACGTATTTTGGGTTGGCGGTTTTATCTGCCACAACAAGTATTTCACTAGGGCCTGCAATCATATCTATTGATACTTGACCATATACCTGACGTTTTGCCTCTGCAACAAAGGCGTTACCGGGGCCTAAAATTTTATCAACTTTAGGTATGCTTTCGGTACCATAGGCTAAAGCCGATACCGCTTGTGCGCCACCAACTTTAAATATTTTATCAACCCCTGCTACGCTTGCCGCGGCAAGTATTACAGGGTTAACTTTACCCTCACTATTAGGTGGTGTTACCATTACAACCTCAGGGCAACCTGCAATCTTTGCAGGGATTGAGTCCATCAAAACGGTTGAGGGGTATGCGGCAGTACCACCGGGTACGTATATACCAGCCCTGTCAACAGGCGTTACCTTTTGACCTGTTACAACACCTGCTTGCTCGTTTATTATAAAACTGTTACGAACCTGACGGCTATGAAAAGCGCGAATATTATCTGCCGCTTTTTCCAAAATTTCTAAAAACTTTGGCTCAACTAAACTTCTTGCCTCTTGAATTTCTTCTGCGGTTACCTGTAAAGAAGTTAGTTTTGCTTTATCAAACTTTTCGCAATACTCTAAAACCGCCTTGTCTCCGTTTGCTTTAACATTTGCGATTATATCCGAAACGATAGCAGATACATCAACCTCTGCTTCGGCACGAGCAAAGATTTTGCTATTCTCTACTTCGCCATATTTTAAAATACTAATCATTTGCGTTTTCCTCTATACTTTTAATTATCTTTTGCACTATATCACCTTTGAACTTATAGTTTGCTTTATTTGCAATCAGCCTTGCGCTTATCGGCACAATATCACTATAAACCGAAAGGTTGTTCTCCGCTAAGGTTTTGCCCGTTTCAACAATGTCTACAATAACATCTGAAAGTTCCAGTATTGGCGCGATTTCTATAGAGCCGTTAAGGTGAATTATATCAATATCTCTACCCTGAGCGGCATAGTAATTTTTTGCAATATTTGTAAACTTTGTTGCTACCCTTAAGGTTTTATGTGGGTCATCCCTAAAACCGTTTTTGGCGGCAACCGCCATTTTACATTTGCCTATACCCAAATCCAGTAACTCGTAAACATCAGGTTTATACTCAAGCAAAATGTCCTTGCCTGCAACACCGATATCTGCGGCACCTCTTTCTACATAAATAGCAACATCGGAAGGCTTTACCCAGAAATATCTTACCCCTGCTTCCTTATTTTCAAAAATAAGTTTACGACTGCTTTTGTCAAGTAATTCGGGACACGGAAAACCCGCACGCTCTAAAATAGCGTAAACCTTTTCGCCAAGTCTACCTTTAGGTAGTGCAACATTTAAAATATTACTCAACTAAAGCCACCCCACCTTCACTGAATTTAAGCAATTGTTTATACCTTATATTCTTAGGCACGGACTTTAGCACAGCCACCCTTTTGCCATCATCTATAAGTTTTTCTGCTGTGGCGTTTATTTCGGCTATATCATCGGCACCGCTATAAAGCAAAACCACATCAACGGTAGTAGCCTCGCTGTTTTCCCAAAGTCTTTCCAGTGAATCAAGATATACCGCAAAACCGATAGCACCGCTTTTTCTGTTCATCTTTTTGAGTAGTGGGTCGTACTGACCGCCTGAAAGCACGCTTTCGGGAACGCCCTTAATGAAGCCTTTGAAAACTATACCGTTATAGTAACTCATATCCCCTTCTACAGAAAAGTCTATATTAAGTTTATCGTCACTAATGGCACTGCAAAGTTCTTTTAGTTGTGCAAATGGGACGGCGCAATCATACCCAATTAAAAGATTTTCTAACTCATTTAAAACCTCACTTGGTTTACCGCAAAGTTTTGCAACCGAGAGCAACGTTTCTGCACCATTTGTATCGGTTACTACATCCTTTAGTTCGTGTAGATTTTTTTGCGCTATTAAAGATAGCACTTTTGCTTTGTTTTCGGCGCTTAAATTAAGTCCGTCCAATATAGCCGATATAATACCGCTATGCGAAACGTCTAAAACATAACTATCTGAAATAGAGGCTAGGGTTTTAAGGCTTAAATCTAAGACCTCAAAAATACAATAATCGTCAATCTCGCCTATACACTCAAGGCCCAATTGACGAATTTCGCGAAAGTTTCTGGTACTTCCCGAAACCCTATATACATTTTCATCATAATAAACCTTTTGCATTTCACCATCGCTACCATTTTTTATAATAGACAAGGTAACGTCTGGTTTTAGGGCTAAAAGTCTGCCGTCGGTATCATTAAATGTAATAACGCCTTCTGATATTAAAAAGTCTTTATTTTTAGCGTATAGGTCATATTCTTCAAACTTGCTCATATGATACTGCAAGTATCCGTGCTTGCGGTATAATTTGCGCAAACTACTTAATACGCCATTATCGTTAAGTTCTTTCATAAATTAAGCCTCGGCTTTCTCTATTACTGCCTTGTAGCCACCGCTACCATAGTTAAGACATTTGTTAACACGGCTTATTGTGGCGGTGCTTACCCCTGTCATAGCAGATATTTCTTGGTAGTTTTTACCTTCATTAAGCAAAAATGCAACCTCTAAACGTTGCGAAATATCCTGTAATTCTTTAATTGTGCAAACGTCCTCAAAGAAGCGGTAACACTCATCTACCGATTCTAATTTGAGTATTGCACTAAACAATTTATCTAGGCTTTCAGTATGTAAATTCATATGTTTTTTACTCCTTCACTTTTGTTCTTTAACATATTAGCACTTTATCACGCTAAAGTCAATAGTATTTTTGCTATAAAATTAAACAAAAAATATAAATTTTTTATCCATCATTCTATTTATCTTGAATTTAAAAAATTATTGTGCTACTATTTTTTTTAAAGATATACTTTGGAGGTAAAGGGTATGCTGGGCAAATGGATTTGCAGTAATGCGGACGTGAAAACACCAATGTTTTCTAAAAAATTTATAGTTTCAAAAAACGCTAATGCCCAAATTGATATTTCAGGGCTTGGCTATTTTGTGCTTTTTGTTAACGGCATTAGGGTTAGCACCCCATTTGTGCCCGCCCAGACCGACTATGCAAAAAGGGACACCTTAAATTTTAAATATCCCATACGCGACACCTTTACCCACAAGGTTTTTTACCTTAATTATGATATTACCGAGCATATTGTAGAGGGCGAAAATGAAATTCGCGTGCTTGTTGGCAACGGATGGTTCAGACAAGATTTAAGAATTGCCGAGGGTAATGTATCTTACTCCGACCTTGTTTGCACGGTTTTTGATATAAAAATCAGCGACCAAAACGGCACTTGCATTGTTTCAAGTGATGGTAGCGAGCAGGCTTTTATCTACCCTATTTTAGAAAGCAATATGTTCTATGGAGAAACGGTTGACACCCGCATGTTCCTTACCGATTTAAAACCTGCCGACACCTTCCTTTTTGATGATTCGTTACTGGGGGATTTGCATTTGCAAGACTGCCCGCTTGACCGCGTTATTCGTACCATCTCCCCCACCCATCTTGGCGGCGGCATTTACGACCTTAAAGAAAACGTAAGCGGCAGGGTTTATATTAAAGGGAAAGGCAAAAGCGGAGATATAATTAAGGTGTATCACGCCGAAGAATTAAGAAACGGCGAACTTGATTTTACCACCGCGGGCGGCGGTGCTATTGGCAGTAACGGGGAAAACCAAATTCAAGCCGACACCTATATACTTAACGGCAAAGAAACCGAACTTTACCCCGAATTTGTTTTCCACGGGTTTAGATATTTTAAAATCGTGGGCGAAGTTGAAATTTCAGAACTGCGCTGCGAGGTTATCCACACCGACCTGCCCCTAACCTCTGGTTTTAGTTGCGATAACGAGGTTATAAATTGGGCGTACGACGCCTTTAAAAGAGGTTACCTTGGCAATATGCACGGTTGTGTGCCTTCCGACTGCCCACACAGAGAGCGTCTTGGGTACACGGGCGACGGGCAGATTGTTAGTATGTCTGGCATGCTTACCTTTGACTCACAAGCCGCTTATAAAAAATGGATTGAAGATATTTTTGACTGTCAGTGCAAGGTATCCGGACACGTTGGGCACACCGCGCCATTTATGGGCGGTGGCGGTGGCCCTGGCGGTTGGGGTTGCGCCATAGTATTTACGCCATATAATTATTATAATGTATACGGCGACACAGGAATGCTTAAAATCGCCTACCCAAAAATGCTTGAGTGGTTAAAATATATGCAAAGCCACTGTGAAAATGGACTGCTTGTTCGCGAAGAAGAGGGCGGTTGGTGTTTGGGCGAGTGGTTAGCGCCCAAGAAGACCGAGATTGATAAAAATTTTGTTAACACCTGCTGTATGGTGAAATCCATTCTTATTATGGCGGATATTTCAGATATTTTAGGACTTCCTGACGGCGACAATTTAAGAAAAACCGCCGAAATACACAAAAAGGCTTTGTATGATAATTACTACAAAAACGGCAGTTATCTTGGAGGGCTTCAAGGCGCAGACGCCTTTGCTTTGTGGGCGGAACTTTTAGGCGACGGACTAAAAGAGTCGCTTATTAAACATTACGAAGCGCGAGACACCTTTGACACCGGCTTTATCGGTACCGAAATTCTTTGCAGCACCCTTTTCGGCATTGGCAGAGGCGACCTTGCAATAAAACTTATTGGTTCCAAAAACACCGAAATTGGCTTTAATGCCATGCGTAAAAACGGCGCCACCACCCTTTACGAATACCTTTTTGTAAACGAGGCAAGCCACAACCACCCCGCATTTGGTTGTTGTTTGCACACCCTTTACACAGGGCTTATGGGCGTTAAACTTTCGTGCGGCAAGGCGGTAATTATGCCCTGTCTTAACTCGGGACTTAGAGAGTTTTCGGGTAGTGTAAATCTTAAATGCGGTGAAATTTCGGTTTCACTTAAAGATAGCGTTTTAACCATTAAAACCGACAAACCCACCGAGGTTATTTTACGGGGCGAAAGTTACGTTACAAAAAGTGGTGTAAACACCTATAATATATAAATTTAAGCCGACGTTTTGTCGGCTTTTGTTGACTTTATTTTTAGTAAATAGTATAATTAATATGATATTGTTTAGAGAGAGGTTTGAATTAATGGGTAAGTTTAGCGGTGTGCTAATTACTTCTGATATAGACGGCACTTTATACGGCAGTGACTTTAAGTTGCACAAAAAGAACATTGATGCCATAAACTACTTTACTAATGAGGGCGGACTCTTTGCGCTGGCTTCAGGAAGAATGCTTAAAGACGTAACCTCCATAGGTAAAGATATTTGCAACACTTACTGTATTGCTTGCAATGGTGGACTTATTGGCAATGCCGAAAAAATTATTTACAAAGCAAGTTTTGAGCCAAAGGTTTACGACGAATTTTTAAAAATTTGCAACACTTTCCCACAAAGCGATGCAGAATTTTGCACTCCCCAAAGCATTTATTCCTTTAACGCTAACCAATTCACAGACATACACGCGAAATTTATAGTTGAACCTATAATAAAAATTGATAGGTTTGAGGATGCCCCACGCGATGCTTTTATGGTAGCGTTCTGGACAGATGAAGATACCGTTGCAAAAATTAAAAATCACGCCAACGACATTGCACTTTATAAAAAATGCAACTGCTACAGGGGTTTTACTTACAGTTACGAGTGCACCCCTTTAGGTGTAGACAAAGGCAGTTCTGCTTTAAAACTTAAAGTATTGGCGGGTGCTAAAACACTAGTTACTGTTGGCGACAACGAGAACGATTTAAGTATGATAAAAGCAGGCGATATTTCCTTTACACCAAAAAATGCGAAAGATGCCATTAAGCCTTATTCTACCGTTTCGCTTAATAGTACGGCAGACGAGTGCATTATGCCAGAACTTTTAGAAACTTTACAAAAAATGCTTTAAGATTTAATTAGGAGAATTAAGATGAAGAAACCTACAGTTAGTTATAAAGGTTTTAAACTTTCAAAAATAGGCGAGCCTACATATTCTCACCTTTTGCTACTTTTAGGGTGGGTGGTTTATTTAGTGCTTTTCTTTCTTACCGAAGAATTAATACCGGTTAGTTCCTGTTATCCTATGCATAGCGTTTTAGATGATATGATACCTTTTTGCGAAATATTTATAATCCCCTATGTTTTGTGGTATCTGCTTATTGCAGGCTCGCTTTTATATTTTCTTTTTTATAATGTTACAAACTTTAAACGCCTACAAATTTACATAATGATAACCCAAGCCATTGGCTTAGCAGTATACGTTATTTTCCCCACATGCCAAAATCTAAGACCAGAAACCTTTGTAAACGATAATATATTTACAGATGTGGTGGGGTATTTGTATAGTATTGATACAAATACAGGCGTTTGTCCTTCTTTACACTGCGCATACTCTATCGGCATTGCATCGGTCTGGTTAAGGGAGAAAAGTGCCTCACCTGTAGTTAAATGCCTTATAACAATTTTCTGTATTAGCGTTTGTCTATCTACTGTATTTATCAAGCAGCATTCTGTAATAGACTTCTTTGCCGCCCTACCCGTTTGTTTGGTAGCCGAGTTGATTGTTTTTAAGGATGTATATTTTAACAAAAAGGCAATAAACAATGAACTTTAAGATGAATTTTAATTTTTATCCGAAAGAAAAAACGGTATTATGAACTACGGTGTGTTTTATTCTGACAATTATGCCGATTTGCCTATTTATCTTAACGGTGCGGACGAGCGTGGACTTAAATATGACCACCTTTACCGCCACGGCGTTGCTGGATTGATTGGTTGCTTAACTGCCGTAGCACCGATTTTAACAACTTTACCTAAGCATATAGTGAAAATTTTAAGAGGTGGTTAGATGGACCGCAAATACATAGACTCGGTGTTTATTGATAAACCTATTGATAAAGCCTCCTACCTTAACAATATTCCTGCAGTTAAATACCTTATAGACGGTAACAAGATTAATTTTAATAACAATGTAACCGTGCTTGTCGGCGAAAATGGTACAGGCAAGTCAACACTAATAGAGGCAATCGCTATTGCTTGCGGTTTTAACGCAGAAGGTGGTACCAGAAATTTTAGTTTTTCTACTGCCAAGGCTCATTCTGACCTTTATAACCACTTGGCAATATCTCGCAGAAACACCGCAAAAGATGGTTTCTTCTTAAGAGCAGAAAGTTTTTTTAACGTAGCTTCTAACATTGACGAACTTGATAAAACAGTAGCCGCCGCGCCACCTATTATTTCGTCATACGGAGGCGTTTCACTACACAACCAATCCCACGGTGAAAGTTTTTTAACCCTCGTTAAGAATCGTTTTTCCGGTAACGGATTATATATTTTAGACGAGCCTGAAGCCGCACTATCACCCATGCGACTTTTGGTTCTTCTTTCAGAAATGCATAGGCTTGTACAAAATAACTCTCAATTTATTATTGCAACACACTCGCCTTTCCTAATGGCTTTTCCAAAGGCTTGCGTTCTTAAACTTTCAAGCAAGGGCATAAATAAAGTAGACTATAAAGATACAGAACATTATAAAACTTGTAAAGCGTTTTTTGAAAGTCCTGAAAGGCTTATGCATTATTTATTGGATAATCCTACAGAATAATTTTATGTTGTGTTTTTCTTCTGTGTATGATAGAATATTATTCGCAAAAATTTTGGAGGTAGAATAAAACATATGGATATTTTATACAGTAATCTTTTGGCATTTACCTGGCAACAGGTTGTTATGATTCTTATTGGTTGCATACTTATCTATTTAGCAATCAAAAAGGAAATGGAACCCACACTGCTATTGCCAATGGGATTTGGTACAATTCTTGTAAACATTCCTTTTTCGGATGCGCTTACAGGACCTATTGAAGAGCTTTATAATGCAGGTATTGCAAACGAACTTTTTCCGCTTTTATTGTTTATCGGCATCGGCGCAATGATAGATTTTGGTCCTCTTTTAACAAACCCAAAACTTATGCTCTTTGGTGCCGCCGCACAGTTTGGTATATTCTTTACGCTTTGTATGGCGCGCATTTTCTTCCCCGAAACCGATGCGGCATCTATTGCCATTATCGGCGCGGCAGACGGTCCTACATCTATTGCTGTTGCTAACACTCTAGGCTCTTCTTATGTTGGTGCTATTACGGTTGCGGCTTACTCGTATATGGCACTAGTACCGATTATCCAACCACCTGTTATTAAACTTTTAACCACAAAAAAAGAGCGCCTAATTCGTATGCCTTACGAGCAAAAGTCGGTTTCCAAGCTCACACGCATTATGTTCCCTGTAATTATTACAATAGTTGTTTCTGCCGTTGTGCCGCAAGCAACTGCACTTATAGGCTTTTTAATGTTTGGTAACCTTATCAGAGAATGTGGCGTTTTAGAATCACTTTCCGAAACTGCACAAAAAGTTCTTGCAAACCTGGTTACCATCTTCCTTGGCGTTTCTGTAGCATTTAATATGACGGCTGAGAAATTCTTTAAGGTTGACACACTTTTAATTCTAGGCCTTGGACTTATTGCATTTATTGTTGATACCGCAGGCGGCGTTTTGTTTGCAAAGGTTATTAACATTTTTGCTAAAACAAAGGTTAACCCAATGATTGGTGCGGCCGGTATTTCTGCCTTCCCAATGTCAGGTAGAATAGTACACAAAATGGCACTAAAAGAGGATCCACAAAACTTCCTTTTAATGCACTCAATCGGTGTTAATGTTTCGGGTCAGATTGCCTCTGTTATAGCAGGCGGCATAATTCTTAGTTTCTTTGGTTAATGGAGGTAAAAGATATGAAATTGTTTAGTGTTATTTTTAATATTCTTTCGGCCTCAAAGGTAACCGAAGCACACAAAACACCTGAAATTGTTTTTGAGCCACAAAAATTTGTAGAAATGCTTTCCTACATGGGCAAGGGTATGTTGGTTATATTCGTTATAATAGGCGTTATAATTTTAGCAACCATGCTTATTAACAAAATTTTCTCAAATAAAGATTAGTTTAAAAAGCACAACGCGGCAGATATAAAATCTGCCGCGTTTTTTTATTCCGTTTTTATTTAGCTGTATTATAATTATGCACCTATATAAGTGCAACCTTAAAAAAGAGGCGTTTTTATGACAGTAACTTTTTTTTGGCAATAGAGATGCAGATACTAATATAATACCAAAATTACATGCAACTTTAGTAGAGTTGATTACAAAACACGGTGCAGATAATTTTTATATAGGCAATAATGGTGCTTTTGATTTAATGGCACAAAGAGAACTATTAAATTTGCAAAAAACATTTTCTCACATAAAATATACCATTGTTCTGGCATATATGCCAAAGTATACTTTTAGTGATGAACTATTAAAAAACTCTATCTATCCAGAAGGTATTGAAAAAGCGCCTTTGCGATTTGCCATATGCAAAAGAAATGAATGGATGATAACCATTCCGACGTGGTTGTAACTTTCGTTAAATTCACTTTTGGTGGGGCTTATCAATATAAAGAATTATCAATAAGAAAAAATAAAACCATTATTGAACTTTGTGATGATTAATAGCCATACTTGTAAAATATGCTCATCTTGTTTTGGAACTATCAAATTTTATATTTACATATACTTTATTTGGGTGTATAATGCCTCTGGGTGATTTAATTGATTTTAGTATTCCAGCAAATTTTTATACTTATTTTCTTTGCATCTATTGGCTTTTTTCTTTGCCGTGCAGGAATAATTGATAACAAGCAAGCAAAACTTTTATCTACGTTAGAGGTTTACGTGTTCCTGCCTGCAACGGTGTTCAAAACATTTTCTGAGAACTTTACTGTTAAATATCTTAGCGAAAAATATTACTACATATTCGTTTCAATTATTGTGCTTTGCACCGTTGTTTTGCTTTCGCATTTTATCGCAAAGACTCTTACCAAAGACCCTTATGGCAGAAACGTTTATAAATATTCGCTTGTTATTTCAACCTACGGTTATATGGGTTACGCTCTAACCTCCGCCATTTTTGGCGAACAAATGCTACTTAACCTAATGATGTTTGCACTGCCAATATCGGTTTATATCTATACCTTCGGCTTTTATATGCTAACCAAGTCTAAGATAAGCATAAAGCAATTGCTTAACCCTATGATGATTGGCATTTTTTTAGGTATGATAGTTGGCATAACAGGTGTGAAACTACCCTCGGTTGTCGGTGATATTTTAAATAACGGCGCGGCGTGTATGTCGCCTATAGCAATGTTACTAATGGGTATATCACTCTCCGCCTTTAAGGTTAAAGATTTACTTAAAGATAAATGCTACTACATAACCTCTGCATTAAGACTTGTGGTGATGCCACTTATTATTTGCGGCACGCTAAAACTTTTGAGAATGACCGATGTTATAATACCCGCACTTATGTCATACTCTATGCCATGTGGACTTAACACAATAGTTTTTCCAAGACTTGT
Source organism: Acutalibacteraceae bacterium (assembly GCA_045630515.1). GTDB lineage: Bacteria > Bacillota > Clostridia > Oscillospirales > Acutalibacteraceae > UMGS1532. Next base: position 7,748 of record JAZQTG010000059.1, on the reverse strand, counting down.
GGGTGAAAGATGCGAAATAGGTGCAGGTCTAGCCTTTATTTCAAGCATACTCTCCTTGATAACCTTGCCTATAATGGTACAAATATTTGCATAAAAAATCCGCGGTAGGATATCCTACCGCGGTTCATTTTATTTTAGTTTTTCTATTTCATTTGACAAGGTGCAGAGTTGCCCCATTGTTAGTGCCTCTGCCCTTACAGTTGGCTCAAGGCCACTATTTTGCAATGCGGTTTTAAGTGTATCTTTACTGATGCCTATTGCCGACGACACCGAGTTTTGCAAGGTCTTTCTACGTTGGTTAAAGCCAGCCCTTACAAGCCCAAAAAACGCCTTTTCGTTTAAAAGTGTGGCAGGTGGTTCTTTTCTTAAATCCAGCCTTATTACCGCACTATCAACATTAGGGCTTGGCATAAACGAGCCGCGCGACACCTTGCGAACGGTACTTGCGGTTGCATAATAATTTACCGCTACCGTAACCGCACCTGCCTCTCTGGAGCCAACCTCTGCGGTTAGCCTATCTGCCGCCTCTTTTTGCACCATTACGGTTATGGCGTTTATTGGCAAGCGACTTTCTAGTAACATCATTATTATCGGTGAGGTTATGTAGTACGGCAAATTGGCACATACCACAACCGGCATATCCCCAAACTTTTCGCGTATTAGTGCCGCTAAATCAACCTTCATAACGTCTTCATATATAACTTCGCAGTTGTTGAAGTCCTTTAAAGTTTTATCTAAAATGGGTTTAAGCCTGGTGTCAATCTCAATGCAAACTACCTTTTTTGCGCGTTTACAAAGTTCTACCGTTAAAACGCCAACACCTGTACCGATTTCAATAACGCCTATGTCGGTACATCCGCTAGCCTCCGCCATATCAGGACAGACCGATGGGTTTATTAGAAAGTTTTGACCAAGTGATTTTTTAAAACTGAAGCCTGCTTCAAAAAGCAGTTGTTTTATTACGCCAATATCCGAAAGATTATACATAAAATTCCCTTATCTTTTCCCCAACGCTTTTGTTACGGTTAAAAGCGAAGGTGCCATTATAAGATTTATTACAAGTTCAATTAAAAAGTTTACGCCAACAAGACCTACTAAAATAAAAGTTACAAGGTCTGTGCCGCCTGCCCAAGATGCCAAAATATCTTTAAAGAACACAAGCAGTGCCACAATAAAGAGGCCTGTATTAACAAGCGGTGCAACGATAGCCGAGAGAATTATGGCAACATACGTGCTTTTGCCTTTAATCAGTGTTGATACTCCACCTGCTGCAGCACCTGCGGCAATGCCCTTTACCATACAAACAAGTACAGTTAAAATAGGACTTGCTGTAAATAGGATATATCCGCCGCCGTCTAACCCTGTTACACAACAAAGTGAAACTACTGCGCCGAACACACCACCAAACACTGCACCCATTTTTGCGCCATACAAGTGCGCACCCAAGATAATGGGTATTAGCACAAGGGATAGATTAAAGGTGCCTATTTTTACGAAGTAACTTAGCAGTTGCAGTATAACAATTACTGCTGTAAATAACCCGTAGATTGCTGTTTTTTGCGATTTTTTCATTTTTTCTTCCTCCTGATACTGTTCCTTTTCGTCACGCTATAATAAATGCGACTTTAGGATACAATTCGTTGAAATTTATTTTAATACCTTGTGGTAATAAAACCTAACTATTCTTTTTATAGATTTTGTAAAGACCTTCTAAAAGCAGGTCGTTATCAATAATCACTTCGCGCTTGCAGTTTTTAACAACCATTTCTGCAAGGCCGCCGGTCGCTACAACTGTAGCGTTCTCACCTGTTTCTTCTATAATCCTATCAACAATACCGTCTAGCATTGCCGCCGCGCCAAAAACAAGGCCTGACTTCATACTATCAACAGTATTTTTACCGATAACACTCTTTGGCGCCTCAATATTAATTGCAGGAAGTTGCGCGGTTTTTGAGGTTAGCGCATCTAATGTTGAACGTATGCCTGCGGCTATCACACCGCCCATAAATGCACCGTCTTTATCCATTACGCTAACGGTGGTTGCGGTACCCATATCAATAATTACACAGGGCATTTTATATTTGCCCATAGCACCCACCGCACCTGCGGCAAGGTCGGCACCTAATTGTGCAGGATTATCAAGTTTAATATTAAGCCCGGTTTTAACACCTGGTCCTAAAATAATAGGTGCTTTACCTGTAATTAACTTTATAGCACCTGTAATTGCATTACCTGTGGTAGGAACAACCGAGCCGATAATTGCGTCCCTTACCTCTCCCCTATAACCGTGTAGTTGCAAAATACTGCTTAACTGCACTGCATACTGGTCGGCAGTAAGTGAAGCATCGGTTGCAAGACGGGCAACAAACTGAAGTTTATCGTCTTTATATCCGCCAAGCGTAATATTGGTATTGCCTATATCAATAGTTAAAATCATCAATATACCTCTAATCTAAAATTAACTTAACTGCAAACATATTATATTATACCTATCCTTTAAAATCAAGTGCACTTAAAATTTTGCTACATTACGCTAAAAAAAGATTGACATTTAACCACCCCCTATTGTATAATCAATAGATGATTGGGTTACTATTGCCAAATGCAATATTGATATCCACACAATAAACCTTAAATGTCAAGGAGGCGTAAAAAATGAAAAGAACCTATCAGCCTAAAAAACTTCACAGAAAGAAAGAGCACGGCTTCATGAAGAGAATGTCTACTGCTAACGGTCGCAAGGTACTTGCCCGCCGCAGAGCAAAGGGCCGCAAAACACTTACTTACTAATTCTGTAGTTTGTGTTAACCTGCTCTTAAGCAGGCTTTATTTATCAGCAAAGGGAACGGATGATTTTTTTGAACTGCTTTATAAAGCTAAAGAGCAACCCTGATTTTAGGCGCATTTATGGTCGCGGCAAAAGTTTTGTTGCGCCCGAAATTGTTACCTATATTGTTTCTACAAATCGTGACGTGTGTCGCATAGGCATAACTACCGCCAAAAAGGTAGGCTGCGCTGTAGAGCGTAACCGTGCACGTAGGGTGATTACGGCGGCATTTAGAGATTGCTTGCCGAATATTACCAAAGGGTGCGATATTGTTTTTGTTGCGCGCAGACGTATACTTAAAGCAAAAAGCCACGAAATTGCCCAAATCATTAATAAGCATTTGTCTGATTTCGGCGTTTGCGGTGATTAGTTATGTCAAGATTACTTATATCTATTATAAGGGCATATCAAAAGTATGTTTCGCCTAATAAACTTTCGCGCGGGTGTTGTAGGTTTATACCCACCTGTTCGCATTACTGTATAGAGGCACTTAGTACACACGGTTTTTTTAAAGGAACTGCACTTAGTATTTACAGGGTTTTACGTTGCCATCCGTTCTGCAAAGGTGGTTACGATCCGGTACCACCAAAAAAACAAAAATCTTCTACTAAATAGCCTGGCAATATTTCGCTAATGGCTACGGTCGGAATAGGCCGACCACCACTATTCTTGGTAAAGGCGGTTAATTATGGATTTTATTTTAAATATTTTTGCAATACCGATAAGTTATATATTTAAGGGTCTAAGTTATGTCTTTGGCCATAACTTCGCTTTCCTTATGTTTATGCTTACCCTTATAGTAAACCTATTATTAATGCCACTTACCATCAAAACTCAGCGTTCTACCGCTAAACAACAAATGCTTCGCCCAAAATTAGATGCGCTTAAAAAGAAGTACGGCGATAATATGTCTCAACAGGACAAGATGAAGTATCAGCAAGAAATGCAAGAACTTTATCAAAAAGAAAATGTTTCTATGTCCGGCGGTTGCCTTCCTATGCTTATAAGGCTTCCATTCCTATTTGCCGTTTATCGCGTTATCCAGTCGCCACTAGAGTATATCTTTAATCTTCCTACTGCTACTATTGAAAAACTTGCTAAAGCAGTTGGCGTTAAAGCTACCGGCTACTATCAAATGTCGGTTTTCAGCAAACTTACAGAAACTACTAAAGGCGTTACTGCAGAACTTTGGGCACAAATTGCAGAGTGGGATTTTACATTCTTTGGAATTCAGTTAAAAGACACCCCTCGTTTCAGTTTTAACTTTGCCGAAATAACTGCTGACGATTTAAAACTTTGGATTATTCCTTTGCTTGCATTTGGTGCACAAATGCTTACAAGCGTTATTTCATTAAAACTTCAAAAGAAAATGAACCCCGACCAACCTAATATGACAGGTATGATGCTTTCTATGCCATTAATCTCGCTATTCTTTGCATTTAGCCTACCTGCCGCTGTTGGTTTATATTGGGCGTTCTCTAGCCTTGTTGCAGGTCTTTTACAAGCTGCCGTTCAGGTTATTTATAGCCCTCAAAGGCTTTTGGCTGAAGAACAAGCAAAGTTAATAATTAAGCGTAATAACGAAGAAAAACAGCGTACTCGCAACGCATAATCTAGCGAGGAACAGCGCATACCACACCTTAAAAGAACGGAGGAATATACCTTGGTTAAGGAAGAATTTGGCTACGGTAACTCTATTGAAGAGGCTACCGAGCAGGCAATTAAAATGCTTAACCCCGGCGATGCCGATTACACTATAGAAGTAATTGACGATGTTAAGCCTAAAGTATTAGGTATTTTCGGCGGACATCCTGCAAAGGTAAGGGCTTTTTATGAGTGTCCTGATGCTCCTAAAAAGAAGCAGAACAAAAAGCAAGATAAGCCTAACAAAAACAAAGAAAAAGTTAAACCAACTTCCGAAAAAGAAGTTAAAGAGCCAGAGCAAAAGCCAACCCTCAACTATGTTGAGTTGGATAAGATTGAAAAAGGCACACCTGCCGCTACTGCCGCAAACTATGTTGTTGCAGTTTTGGAGAAGTTAGGTGTAACCGACATCAGCGTTAAGGTTGCTGAGATTGAAAATGGCTCACAATTGCATATTGACGGTGCTAACCTTGGCGTTATTATTGGACGCCGCGGTGAAACCTTAGATGCTTTACAATATCTAGCATCTTTCGCAGCTAATGCAGGCACTTCAGGTTATTACAGAATTGTGCTTAACACAGGCAACTATCGCGAAAAGCGTGAGGAAACCTTAAAATCTCTCGCACGCCGTATAGCCGCACAGTGTATCCGCACAAGTCGTGCACGCTCACTTGAGCCTATGAACCCTTACGAGCGTCGTATCATCCACACCGAGATTCAAGAGATTGAGGGTGTTAGTTCACACTCGGTTGGTGACGGCACAAGAAGGCACGTAGTTATCTGTCCAGACGGTGTTACACCTAGGAAAAACGATAACCGCGACCGTCGTGGTGGTAGAGGCGGACGTGACCGCAGAAATGCACCTACACAAAAAGTAGATGCTCCTTCACGCGAGCCCAGAAGCGATTCTGAGGGTGATGCACCACTTTATGGCAGAATTGGTTAATATCTTAATTTACCGCAGAGGTTAACACCTCTGCGGTATTTGTTTTGTGCAAAATTCTTTGGTTTCTATGGTTGCATAGATACTAAAATTAGTGTATAATACACTTGATGTTTGGGGAAGCAGGTGTGAATCCTGCACGAGCCCGTCGCCGTATGGCGTTAATATGCTTTGCTTCTTACCAAAAAAGCCGCTTTTTTTGGGACACTGCCATTGGGGAAACCTGAGAAGGCTGAAGTTTAAAGTGCGTCTTAGTCGGAATATCCAAACGTTACAACCCTTCTTAAAAACAGTTGCGAGCGCCAACTTAAGCAAACGCGAAGGGGAATAAAATTTTAGGAGAATTAAAATTATGAGAATGACAAGTATTAAAAGAACCTTGTCTTTACTCCTTTTAATCGTGCTTATTGCGGCTACAGCACTGACTAATAGCGGTTGTAAAGACAAAAACACTACAAGCGAGCCAACATCCAGCCAATCGCAAATCGCGGTAAAAGAGTTAGGTGAGGGCAAAACCCAGTTCAACTTTGAAGTTACCGACAAAGACGGCAACACCCAAAAATTCCTGATTAACACCGACAAAACTGTTGTTGGCGATGCCTTACAGGAACTGAACTTAATTTCGGGTGATGAAAGCGAATATGGTCTTTATGTTAAAGAGGTAAACGGAATTGTTGCTGATTACGACCTAGATAAAACCTATTGGGCGTTTTATGTAAATGGTGAAATGGCAGCAACAGGCGTTGACTCAACCGAGATTACCAATGGTGCAACCTACGCGTTTGTGGTTTCAAAATAATATGAAATTAAATATACGCGAAACCGTGCTGTTCGGCTTTTTAGGGGCGCTTATGTTTTCGCTAAAGTGGATTACGGAAATATTACCCAACATTCACTTGCTAGGTGTGTTTATAGTAGCACTTACCGTAGTTTACCGTGCGAAAGCCCTCTACCCCATTTATACCTATATTTTTATAAACGGCTTTGTAGCAGGCTTTGCAACCTGGTGGTTGCCCTATTTATACATTTGGCTATTACTTTGGTTAGCAACTATGCTGCTGCCAAAGAAAATGCCTGCCTTTTTAAAGCCTATACTATACACCGCAATTTGCGGTGCACACGGTTTTTTGTTTGGCGTTCTTTATGCACCCGCACAAGCGCTATTGTTTGGGCTTAATTTTAAAGCAACTATTGCTTGGATAATTAGCGGATTACCGTTTGATATTATTCACGGTGTCAGCAATACAATATGTGGTGCTATACTTATAGTTCCAATTATTCTTGCATTGCAAAAAGCAAACAAACATATATTAAAAATTACTGCCCATTAAAAAAAAGCACTCAGTTTTTTTACCTGAGTGCTTTTATAATTTTTACTAAAATTCAATTTTCTCTGACAATTTTTCTAAAATTGTTTTTGCCAAAGTTTCGTAACCCTCAGGACTGAAGTGCACACCATCGCCACCCAAGAGTTTAGGGTTATCGGCAGATACTTTATAAAGGTCTATTACCTCAAGACCTAGTTCTTCCGCTAGTTTTATAGCAACCTTGTTGCGCGCAACAACCCTATCTTTCCTTTCTTCTCTTTCAACATAGGTGGTAGTAACTATGTATATAGGTGTGTTTTTAAAACTATCTTGTAAAAAGTTCAGCATTTCTTTATAGTACTTTCCATACTCTTCGTCGTCGTTTAAATGCCAACCATGTAAGCCGTTATTTATAATTATTGCATTACGATGAGGCTGTTGCTTTGCAAAAAGCAGCACCGATTCTTTAAAAAACGGATTATCCAAACCCTTTGAAGTGCCAAAACCGTCAAACAAAAGTTTTTCGCCGGTAGCAAGGGTTGCAACCCTTCTGGTACCGCATGATATTGAGTCGCCTATATAAAGCACACGCGGAAGTTCATTATCTGTAGCGTGGTCTATCCAAACATTATCCCACTCAAAAGTTTCCAAACTATTTAAAGTTTCCTTTTCTTGATAAGTAAAATTGCTCATCGGTATCACCTCACCAATATTATACTATACCTAAACCATTATGTAAAGTTTTAAATATTAAATTAGGGCGTGGTAAAAACCACGCCCTAAAATTAGTTTTTATTTTTTAGTAGTAACCTTTTTGGCGTTTGACCACTCTGACTTGTAATCGCCCTTTACGGTACGTACACGTACGTAGTAGGTCTTTTTAGCCTTTAGTTTCTTAACGGTTACTGAAGTAGTTTTGTTGCTCTTAACCTTTACTGTTTTTGCGCCTTTAAATGATTTTGAGGTGCTGTACTGAATCTCATAACCAGAGCCTGAGGTCTGTTTTGAGTATTTTACAGTAAATGCT
>JAZQTG010000058.1:0-2006 GCA_045630515.1 Acutalibacteraceae bacterium | reverse complement strand
AGCCTTCTTTTACGGGAACTGCAGGAACTTCAATTGTATCGCCGTAGTTAACGTCTATAACGATATCATCAAAGCCTTCTGCTTTGTAGGTTACGGTAAGAGGAATTGGAGTGTAAACAGCGTTTACAACCAAGTTGTCTTCAATAGCAGCACCATTTAGGTCTGCATCCCACTCGCCAGTGTGACCTACCTTTTGGGGTACTTCAGGAACATCTATTGTATCGCCTTCGTATACATCTATAACGATATCTTCTTGACCTTCTGCTTTATAGGTTACGGTGTACTGAGCACGAGCTGAAGTTGTAACAACGATGTTAGCAACATCACAACCGCTATAGTCGTGTGCTGCGGTGCTGTCGTAACTATAAGCAAGTGCTGAGTAGTCTGCGGTATAAACGCCATCGTTAGCCTCAACAACTTGGCCGTTAACAGTAACGGTATCTACTTTGTAGCCTTCGTCAGCAGCAACTGTGAAGGAAACAGTACCATCAGCAGCACCTACGATGCCTGCTTTTGCAAGGTCTTCAGCCTGCCAAGTGTTAACATCGTGGATATTTGCAGTTGTATCATCATAATTTTCGGTTATACCAAAACCACCGTATGCTTCGGGGTCTTCGGTAACACGTTTTGCATAACTGCTGCTAGGTGCAGCCCACTTAAAGTTGTTAGCAGTTGCTAAAGTAACAGTAGCATTTTCTGCTGTAACAGTAACGTTATCTGCTTTTTCAATAGTATACTCTTTTATATATAATGCTGCGGTTTCACCCTCATCAATAGCTGTTTGTGAAACGTTAATAGCATTCTTATTTAATGACTTAGTACCGATAATCTTATCATTACGGTCAAAGTCTGCAGCACCACTATTGAAGTAGTATGTTAAGGTATACCAACCGGCACCACTATTAATATATGTAGCAGTACCACTTGCAATTATGCTTGGTGCATAAGAGAAATGTAATTTTTTACCTTCTTTATACTCATACTTAATCTTTATGGTTAATTTATAAGTAGTCCAAGGTTTGAATTGTGTGTCAAGTATATTAGCACCATTTACAGTAAATTCGCTTATGTTATGGCTACCACCGTTTCCGTTTGCATTGGTTGTAACATTAAACTTAACAGCATCTTCTTGCTCGTCATATTCTGAAGTAAGAACTTTTTCCATATTTAATGTAATGTTTGTATTTTGCGGATCTAGTTTAATGATAACATCGGTTACATATTTTGCTACATAAGCATCACCTGCAACATAACTGTCAACAGTGTATGCTATATCAGAAGAAACCTTTGTTTCGCCTTTATACCAACCGTCAAATACAAACTTATCATTAGTATTAGAAGCGGTTAAGGTATATTTTTTACCTTCTTCAAAATAGATAGCCTCGTTACCCTCTGCATCAGCAACGCTATAGGTTGCACCGGAAGTGCCGAAAGCAAATGCTTTATCAGAAGCGTTTGTAGCATCAGCAACAGAAACATAATCTGCTACATCAAACTTAGCATTACCGTAAACGCCAATGTCATATAGGTCAAGACGAGTGTTACTTGTTGTTTCACCTTGATAAAGTTTGTAACCAACATATTTACCAACAGGTTTTGTGCCGGTAAATGTCCAAACTTGACCGTCTGAACGTCTAAGGTTTGCAGGAGCATCAATAGCTATACCGTTAAGCGAGTAGTTATCTGTTCCGGTATAACCATTATAGTAGTCAAAGGATGCAACTTCGTTGTCTTTACTATAAAGTGTATCTTTATCGTTACCTACATACACTTTATATGTACACCAACTAAGATTTTTACGGAAGTGTGCCAGTGCATAGATAGAATTAATCTCGGTTACAGCATCAAGAGTAAGGGTAAGGGTGAAGTCATAATCACCGGTCTCAAAACGCTTTGCACCTTTGGTAGCTGAAGAACTACCAACTAATCCGGTTATACCATTACCTGGGATACCTGTCTGATTGCCAAGAGTATCAAACAAATCGTTATCGGTAGCATAGGTAAAG
>JAZQTG010000057.1:0-1037 GCA_045630515.1 Acutalibacteraceae bacterium | reverse complement strand
TGCAAAAATAATAGTAAAAAGTAACACAAGCGGAAGCATATACATAAAAATCACCGACCTTGGTTATTTCTTTAACTTGCTTTTAGCGGTATTTATTGAAGTAACTAATAACTTTTTAACTTCAATACATTTTTCTAAAATATCATTATTATTGTAATAACCGCTTTCAATTAGAAGTTCTAACCAATATTCACTTTCAGAACATTCTTTAAGGGCGATTTGAAGTTTGGCGATAAAGTCAGCAGTTCCATGCCCATAAAATGCTTCACGAATATTAGCACCAACGCTTGTCCCGCTACGGATAAGTTGGTTTGTAAGTACACTTTCCTTTTTGGTTTGTTTTACATAGTTACAAACTTTTATAATCTGCAAAGCAAATTCTTTCGATTTTATAATTAACGGACTATCTGCCATAACAATACCACCCTTCTTGCCATAATTATACCACTATAAAACAAAAAGAGCAATGCAAAGCCTTGCAAAAATACTTATTACCTCTTACTTCTTACTTATTACTTCCCAAAGCCCCAAGGACATTTTTGAAGTAAGAGTGAAGAGGTAATAGGTAATAAGTAAGCCCCCAAGAACATTCGTCCTTGGGGGCTTTGGAGGTACCGGCCAGATTTGAACTGGCGGATCAGAGTTTTGCAGACTCGTGCCTTACCACTTGGCTACGGTACCATTTATAAAAATAGGAACGCTTAGCGTTCCTATTCTATTTGATTGGAGCGGGTGACGAGGCTCGAACTCGCTACCTCCACCTTGGCAAGGTGGCGCTCTACCGGATGAGCTACACCCGCATCTCGGCTCCGAAAAGGAACCGTGGTGCCTCCGGTCGGAATCGAACCAACGACACGCGGATTTTCAGTCCGCTGCTCTACCTACTGAGCTACAGAGGCATATTGTGGAGAGCCTTAGCTCTCCACAGATGCATTATATGGCGACCCCGAACGGACTCGAACCGTCGACCTCCAGCGTGACAGGCTGGCGTGCTAACCGACTGCACCACAGGGCCAAATTGTATGGTGGGAACAACA
>JAZQTG010000056.1:0-1410 GCA_045630515.1 Acutalibacteraceae bacterium | reverse complement strand
TAAAATAACTCCTTTCGTGTTGAGCGGACAAAATAAAGGGGTTCGGGATCGCTCCCCGCGCTCTAAACACAAAAAGAGTTATAACGATTTATAGCCATATAATTTGGCAAATCTGTAATTGTGTATGTTGTGTTGTGTTGTGTAACATACACAAACTTTCACACTTAAATGTGATTTGCCGTAAATCTATGTTGACATTGTTGTTTTTATCTGTTATAATCAACTTGTGTTTAGAACGCGGGTTTGTAGGCGTGTCAATCTACAAAAAAATCCGTGAGCGGTAACTGTTTGCAGCGGTTACCGTTTTTTATTTTATCCGCGGTTCTTAATCATATTTATATTTTACTGTATAATTTCATATTTGTAAATATCATTATTTCACAAACTTAAAATATAAATATCGTTTTCAATTTGGGGTTTATTCCAATTTAACGCGGTTTGCGTCCGCTTTGTACCTCTTTACACCTTTTTAACCCTTGCATATTTCTTTTGCTTATGTTATAATATACATTTATGTTATTTGCTTGTAATGTAAGCGCCCGCAGGTGTCAGCTCGGGAGCTGCTCCCTCTGTCAGATCGTCAAGGCTCTGAAGCTTCTTGACCTGCTCCGAGGGTGCGGCGCGTTTACTCTGTTATCACTTTTATCTGTCTTAGTGTTGCATATTGCAGCACTTCTTTTATTCTGTATTTTTTAAAGTCCGTGTTTTCTGTTTCGCGTTCTACATAGTTTGTGCGCTTGTAAATTATCAGATCCGGCTTTAAAAAATAAAGCTCGTTTCTTGTTGGCGCTGTCCTTATGATAACAATATTGTCATGATAGCGGGGCGCAGTCAACGCAAATCCTTTTAGTAAATCGTTAGCCATTTGCCGCGCTTGTGGGTTGTTATCTTCATGCGGTGCGGACAATGTAAACGCGGCGGCGATTGCGTCAAGATCGTAAACAAGCCCGCCGTTTTTTATCAGCTCTTTTGCTTTGGTGCTCTTACCGCAGCCCGGCAGACCTATAATTAAAGTTATCATTACATCACCTTTTTTCATTGTAAAATGATTTGTGGGCGGCTTCCCGCCGTGTGATTTTTTGCAGCTCTTTTCAAAAAAAGTGTGCAGGGTTTAAGGGGTTCGCCCTTACGCGGTGGAGCTGTCCCGCTGAAAAAATACGCTCGTTTTTTCTTTGCGGGGCTCTGTTGTGTCGGAGCTGATTTTTTCAGCTTTGACAAAACTGGTATTGCGTGACAGTATCGGTTCTGACAAACCGATACATTTTTTTCATTCTCCAATTGAAAAAAGGAACGCTGTCGGAGCAGGTCTGTTTGGTTTGGAGCTGTCAAGCTATGAACGAAACAAATATTGCGTAGCACATATCCTTATGGTACGGAGCGGCTTTTTTCTTGTAAACAAACTATGTCTAA
>JAZQTG010000055.1:0-1152 GCA_045630515.1 Acutalibacteraceae bacterium | reverse complement strand
GAAGCGACGTCCTACTCTCGCAGGGGGAAGCCCCCAACTACCATCGGCGCTAAAGAGCTTAACTTCCGTGTTCGGTATGGGAACGGGTGTGACCTCTTTGCCATCATCACTTCACTTATTACTAGCTCTTCGCTAGTAGTTATCCTTTTCTTAAGGACAAGATTTATAATATCACATCTATAAATAAATGCAATACCTTTTTTTAATTTTTTTATAAAAAGTTATTCTTTTCGAAAGACACTATATCAAATGAACAAAGAGATATAATGCTGCTTTTAAAATACAATCTATCTTAATAACTTATATTTACTACCATAACCGAAAATGGTTTTTGTTGTCATCCTTTTCTTTGAATTTTGGCTCTTTACCAAAACGGATGCTTAACATTTAGTTAAATAAAAGATTTTATAGCCATTGGCGCTAACGGCCAATCCGCATGAGCCAACACAGTTGGCTCATGCGGTTCGTTCTGCGGTAGGCTTAAGCGCGTATGGGGTGATGATTGCGTTCTATCATGTAAAAAGGAGTAGTAACTATTCTATTTCTTTTTTTGAACATAGAGGACGCATTACGTTTGCATTTGTGCAGTAAACGCCGCATGAGCGTGGAGAATGAGACCGCGTACATTTTACGGCTCATGCGGAACGTGCTCATGCGCAAATGCGAAAGAACAACCTTTTGGGTATGTATCTTTTAAAAACAAGAACTAATTTTGATGTTGAACCTAAATTTTTATTAGAAAAGCTAGTTCACCTAAATTAAAGTATAAATTACTCATTTGTCATTTCCCAAACTTATACTTCGATAAAAATTTATCTCTATATAGTTGATTCAACACCGAAATCTGTTCTTGCTAAAAATGAATACTTGGTTGCGCCAAAATACTTCATCAGGTATACAAATGGAAAGAGACGTTTATCACTTGATACCAACTGTAGTTCCTCGTATGCCAACATCAAAAAGGCTCCGAAAGATGGGTAGCACAAGATGAAGCAATCAAACTTCCTAAATAATAAAAAAAGCCCGAAACGATTATTATATCGTCTCGGACTTTTATGATGACCCGTACGGGATTCGAACCCGTGTTACCGCCGTGAAAGGGCGGTGTCTTAACCACTTGACCAACGGGCCAATGGCGGAGAAGGAGGGATT
>JAZQTG010000054.1:0-1022 GCA_045630515.1 Acutalibacteraceae bacterium | reverse complement strand
AATGCGATTCGTTAGCTTTACGCCGCGCCTTCTAACCATTAACATACCAGCGATTAAAATACATAAAAACGGAACAAAGAAATGCAAATTGCCTAGTAAAAACAGTGAAATGTTATAGACTACTTGCCCAACAATACCAAGTTCAAAAAAAGTAATAACAGCAAAGGCAATTAACACTACTCCCATAATTTCATAAGCTAACGGATGTAACTCCTTATTACTTTTCGACTTCGCCTTTGTTTGTCCCTTCCCCTTTTTCTTACTTTTTTTCTCAGCCATGCATTTCACCTACTTTCTTTTAACAAGAACTAAATACTTATAATGAGCAAATATTAATCAAGTTGGTAGCCTTCGCGCTTTGCCACAGCCGTAGCAGGAACTAGCGTTGGTAAGACACGCTATTTCCCACTCTTGCTCCTGTCGCCCTGCTTTCGTCGCAAAGGAAACCTTGGCTCCTGTGGCTGTGACGCGCTACGGCAAAAATACCCCCTTCTTTACATATTTAAAGGGTTTTCCCCATTCTAATACTTGTTAAAGTATTGTATCAATCCACTTTCCCACTGTGTGCTATTCTCTAGATGTTTAGTAGCAGACAATTATTTAGTCGTTCGCGCCTTTGCCTGCCGCAGAACGAACCGTGGAGACAACGCAGTTGGCTCCGGCTCGTTTGGCGGCTAGCGCGAACGGCTGATAGCAATCAAAAATGGAGAATCTTTATTTTTAACTTTTTACTATTGGTATTTTCAAGATTAATTTTTGCTCATATTGAGTTATATTTTAAAAAAAGGATCTCCTTTCTGCTTCGTGAGCGAAAGAAAATCCTTTGTGTGTCTTAATATTCCATAATAATTGGGATAATCATTGGTCGGCGCTTCGTCTTTTGGAATAAGTAAGTGTTTAGTTCGTCACGGATCTCTTGTTTAATATTTGTCCATTCAAACGTATCTTTATTTACATACTTTTCAATTACCGTACGCGCAATCTCTGAAGCTTCGACCATAAGTTCTTCTGATTCACGCACA
>JAZQTG010000053.1:0-7363 GCA_045630515.1 Acutalibacteraceae bacterium | reverse complement strand
ACGCTTTTGAAATTGGGTAATTGGGCTGATTCTGTTTTGAATAAAATGCAAAATCAAGCACGAAAAAACATTAAAGAAAAAAATCTATCATTAAATGAAGAAGTAGAATTCGCGGTGCCGTGCAGTCTCTTGAATTCATTTAAGTTTTATATTAAAGAAGAAGAATATTCGGCAAAAGATTTATTCATGGCATGGCTGAGCGGTATGACGTTAGAAGACTTTTTAGACGATATTTCAAACGGTTGCTTTATAGAACAAGTAGTAGATGAATTTGGGCGCGAATATTTAGAAGATTAAATAGAAACATATCGGGGGATTCTTCAAGAATCCCCCTTTATTTTATATCTAGTTTATTAAATTTTCAATCTCGTTTAATTCAATTTTTGGCGTTGCTGCATCTGCATTAGCCCAGTCAGTTTCTGCCCCGTCCATTACGCTCAAAGCGTGAGAATATAGCAAAACTTTGTAAAAGGGCATTGTGTTAATTTCTTCTTCTTTTAAGTGCATATTTTTTGCCAAGTATGCCGTGAGAAATACCGTTATACTTGGCTCGGCTCGTTTTTTGATGCGCTATTATTTTGCTTAATTGATTTAGTTTTTGAGTTATTGATATTATCTTTATCTCGCATAATATCGCGAATAAAAATTACTAATTCATCTAAATCTATATTTAATCCGTAGTTAATAATTTTTTCGGTAAATGCTTCGGGATTCGGTCTGCTTTTCATAA
The DNA here is from genome assembly GCA_045630515.1 of Acutalibacteraceae bacterium. Classification (GTDB taxonomy): domain Bacteria; phylum Bacillota; class Clostridia; order Oscillospirales; family Acutalibacteraceae; genus UMGS1532. Next base: position 6,633 of record JAZQTG010000053.1, on the reverse strand, counting down.
TTTCGCGCGCTACTTCGCTTTGGTCGTTTGTATGAATATAAACGAATTCAAGCATAGCAAGAATATTATTAATCGGTAATTCGTCGCCATTGAGCATTACACCCACGAATGGATTATTCAACATTTGCAAGAGCGCGATAGAGCCAATAGAAACGGGCTTAATGCCTGAAACGGTTTCATTATTCGGAATTGATGAATTAAAAAAAGTTGTTTCTCTATTATTCATAATTTTATTAAAAGTTATTTATTCTATTTTTCCTTAAATTGCGCGTGGTATAAGGTTGATTTTTGAAATTGCGTTTAATTCTTGTTTTGTCAAATTTATCTGGCATTGCAGGCTTTTGCTTTGCTCTTGCATGGCCTGAAGTTGCTGCTTTGCCGTTAATAATGCGGGGTCGTAATGTTGCATTTTTAAACCTTGTCCCCACGCGCCGCGCTCGTATGAGTTGATTTTTTCCGCGCCGTCTGTTTTAGTACACCAATGCAAATTTAGTTTGTCTTCATATTCTTTAATTGAAGTTAATAAATCGGTTTGTTTTGGCTCTAAAGTCTGCAATTTTGCGCTTGCTTGAGCCTTTAAAGAAGTGGCCTTTTCAGTTGCGAATTTTTGCATTTCGTCAACTGTATAGCCTAATTTTTCCATTGATTTAAAAGTTTTATTAAACTCTAATTCAAACTTTGCACCTAAATCACCCGCGCTTGCTCGTTCGCTCAATTTAAATTCTTTTCGCCCGTTTTCCTGCGCTTCTATCATGGCTTGCATCGGCTTGAAATGCTTAATTATAGATTCGTCTTCTTCGGTGCCTGAGCCGCTTTTAATGGCTGCTATACTTGCTTTATAAGCGTTTTGCGCGTCAGAAAGTGACTTGAATCGTTGCGTAGAATTCAAATTCCAGGCCTTTAAATAATCTTCGGGGTTTTTCGCTTCATTTGTTAAATATTGGGTCTGCAATTCTAAAGCCTTTTTAGCCTTGCGATGTCGCTCTTCTTCTAGAGAAATATCTTTTTGTTTTTTCTCTAGAGTTGCTTCTAAAATCGCTAAATGCTGCTTTGCTTCATCAATGACGGCTTGCCCGTTTTTACGGCGGTTTTCGTCAACGTAGGAATCAGAAATTTCTTTTTCGGCGGTTTGAATCGCGCTTTTAATTTCTTCAATTCTAGCCGATAAAGCCGCCACTGAATTTCCCTCTTCCATGTTGTAAACCAAATCGGCTAAAGAAATTTTATTAGTTTGGATCCCTGCATTATGTCCGATAGTGTACGATGCCAATTTATTAATTGCGTTTTGTGCGTCTATGTTTTGTTTGTTGTTCAAATGGTGACTTGCAAACGCCATTAATTTTCCGACCGTTTCCCCAAACCAGATAGAAAAATCTTCAAAATTATCTTTGAATATTTCCATGACTTCAATAATCGCCGTTGTCATTCGGGCTAATTCTTCGTGCATTATTTGCACGTCATTTTCTTGGTAATATGAAGCGGCTTTTTCGGCTCTTTGTTTGGCGTGGCGCGTCTTCATTTCTTCCATTTGTTTTGTATAAGTTGAAGAATAAACGGCGTTTTCTAACTCTAGTTTTTGTTTCTCGTAATATCCAGAATCTTTTAAAACGGCTGAATTATTTGAGCCAGCAACGCTAATTTTTACTGCTTGTTCGGCTGCTTTTTTAAATTGGTCTGCCGTGATTTTGCCTTGCTCCGCTATCTTTTTGGCTTCATCCGATGATACGCCTAATAAATCCGCCAGTGTTTTATATATCGGAATGCCTTTTTCTGATAGTTGTTTTATTGATTCGTTTTCTACGGTGCCAAATTGTTGCGCTTTTACAATTAATTCAGTAAAAAAAGAAGCACTTTCGCCCGTTCCTGCGCTCATATCAGCAATCAAGTTTACCCATTTTTTAACTTCGGTTTGATTGCCTTTAAATGCCAACATTAATTTTTGCGCGCTTCGCGTTAATTCTTCAAACGGGGTTTTGCCTTTTATGCCTAAATCTATCAAATCTTTTGAAAGATTAGCAACGAATCCAGACCCGCCCATATTTTTAGAAATTTGGCCTAAACTCTGATTAAGTGTTAATTCTCTAGAATAATATTCTTTGCCTTTTTCGGCGCGCATTTCGCCCCATTTACCAACGCCGTAAGCGGCCATAATTGGCGCAATGGCTGCGCCAGCATATCCCCCCAAACGCCCGAATTTACCCAATTTATCAGCAATTCCGAACTTGTCCAGACCCTTTAATTTTGAAGATGCGAATTCAGAAAAAACGCTCTTTAAATCTCCGTTACCCGTGCCAGAATTAAACCCACTGCGCCCGCTTTTACCGCTGTATTTTTCGGCGGCTTTAGAAGTCCTTTTAATATCAGATTCTAAACTTCTTAAAGCCTTTTTTGCGCTGCTTACGTTCGCTTCAACGTCTATTTTTACTTTACCACTCATTTAATTTTTATAGATTTTTCCTTTTAAGCGTTCAATTCTTTAATGATTCTTTCTTTAATTTCTTCACTTGCATTTTTATTGAATATTCCTTGTTTGCTACCTCTAATTATTCGTATTTTTTCATTTTGATATACGCCTTTTAATAATTCTTTTCTATTAATTGAATAGGCAATAAGCACGGGTAAAAGATTAAAATTTGTTTCGTCTTCTACTGCGGGATTTTGTTTTTCTTTTTCTATTAAAATTGGCGTGATGCCGTCAGTTGACGGATAAAGACAAACTACTAATTCTCGTTTTTCATTGAAGAAATAATTAGCAACTCTGCAACCTAAAGCGCAAGCAATCGCCACGTTCATCAAGTCGCGCGTTTCATCTAATTTATAAAATGATTCTTTTGAAATTGGAATAAAATCGCCGTTTTCATTTTTTAGCATTGTATACCCGCTGCCGATTATTTGCTTCAATGGTTTATTTTCCGTTAAAACTGATTTTAAAACCTGATAATTATGCGCGGTTAGTTTAGCATATTCCGCTATATTTTTGGGTCTTTCTCCCTTTTCTGGTAATTTATATTTTTTTAATACGTTAGTACAGTCGCCTAATTCTTTGTAAATAGAATAGTCCGAAAATATCCATGCGCCTGATTTATATCTTTTATTATTTTGATTAAAATCTATCGTGCTTGTTACGGTATAATTTTGCATTTCAAACCCCAAAGCAATCAAAAAAGCCGCTAAATCTACTTCGTTTATATTTAAATTATAATTCATGTTTTTTATTTAAAATATTCATTTCCATGAATAAAAAAGCGGTAGAATATTCTACCGCTTGAAATGAAGTCTTGATTTATTTTAATCAAAAGCGTACCCTGTAACACTTGCGCTAAATGTTGCTGCGTTGCCTGCGCTTCTAGATATGCTAAATGACTTTAAAATATTTGTTGTTGGGGTATTTATACTGCAATTCACTGAACGGAAAAGAAAATCAAATGATGTATGATTTCCGATATCAGAGGGTCTTAAACATCCAAAATAATACCCGTTTCCCTCTTCATTGGCGATAATCGTTCCGCTAATATCATAATTTACGGTCTGGTCGTAAACCAAATATCCGCACACTGCGCCGTTTTCATCCGTTTGCTCGTAGTCTTTTAGTTCAGGCGTAATATTTAATGAATCTATAATCATGCCGTCCTGTGTTAAACCAGTGCCCCAAAGCGGTGTTTTTCCGTGTCTTAAAATCTTTGCCATTTTCTAAATTTTCTTTCTATTTTTAATTTGAATAATACTTTATTTTTAAAGAAACTTTTCCCAAAAAATCAAAATTGAATAACGAATTCTAAAGGTAAATTAAACGTGAGATAAATTTCATCCGTTGCCGTTTCTATCATGCTAGAATTCGCTTCAAGAATAAGCGCGTCTTGTACTTCATAAAAATACAAACTTGAGATGAAGCCCTGAATATATTCTTCAATTTGAGCGACTTCTTTTTTTATAGTTTCATTTGAATATTCGCGGATAAGAATTTGGCCTGATAAATCTGCAAAAATGCGCATAGTTTTATTATTCGGTATAATTTCGTCTTGCGTCTTTAAGTGCAGAATCGCTATCAAGTTTTTGTTTTCGTCTATTTCTTCATTAGGAATTTCGCCCCGAATATCCCAATGAAAAGTAGATTCAGGCTGATTCTTTTTTAAGTCTACCGCGATTTGATTTAATGCTTCGTTTAAATTCGTCATTTTCTTTTATTGTTTTTTCGCATTTCCTTTTTTACTGAGTCTAGAAAATACTCTACTTCTCTTTCTAGATGCTTCTTCAAATTCTTGCCAATATTATCATTTACTACTTTATTTTGGTAGTTTTGAACGGGTTTTTCTACGTTCGGGTTTTCTGCTTTTACGTTTAATTTATCATCGGTTTGTGTAATGCTGCCCGTGCCTTTTGATTTGTTGGGATTCGTTTTCTTCAACACGTCAGACAAAATATCATTGCTTACGCCTAATTCTTGCCCTTTTATGCGTAAAATCTTGCTTTGCAGCGCACGCCAGCCGCTTAAAAGTGCGCCAGCATCACGGCTCATTTTTTCGGCGGCGGCTTCGGCGGTTTTCGCGCTGTCAATCCAAATTACACTAGATCCTTTTCTTTTCAGTCTGAATGCTACTTTACCTTTTTTCTTGTAAAGATTCGTTGATTTTTCTATGTGCTTAATAAGAGCATCGGGGCTGCTTGTAAAATTGCGGGGTATAATTTGCTTTCTCTTTTTGCTTTTTCGCAAAATTACATAGCCTTGTTTTATATTGCCTTTTTTCGTATTTCGGGCTATGATGCCGTTTTCGTTTGCGGGAATTGCGCTTGGAATATTTTTAACTAATTTATCTTTGCCGTTTTCTTTCGTTTCGGTATGCGCGCATAAAATATCTTTTTTAATTCTCTGTCGCAAGGCTTCAAGATTCTGCTTCATTTCTGTTTTACTTTTTGAAGGAGATTTTTTGTTAAAATTCATGTCGCCAGTTGTCGGTGAATTCGGCAAAGTATATTTAAAAATTTCGTTAATCGTGGCCGTTACTGCTTTGGCCTGCGCATCTCTAAACCCTTTATTATATATTCTATAAAGTGAATCAAAATTATCAGTGATTCGCCAATATAATATCTTTAAATCTTCTCTCATTAGATGCTTTTAATTTTAACTAAATCGCACGAAAAGGCGGCTTCATTGAGTGACTTTACCGCGCTTGTAATGATATATTCACCGTTTTTTGTCTTCAGTCTGTTACCCGTAATTTTTTCTTGCCCGACTGATTCGGGAATCAGTGCATGAGCGTCAATGTTGTAAACAATAGACCCAATTTCAACTTGAATATCCGAATTTTTTGTTGTTACTATCGCCTGAAAAGGTGCGCTTTCTGTTTGGTGGATTTTATCGCAAATTGTGCATTCTTCACCCTGTATTTTTAATTGATCCTTTAGAGACTCCTGAAAAAACTTTTTAAGCATGTTTCTATTTATTTTTTGATTTTCCAGAATAAAAAGGCGGTATATTGAACTATACCGCCTTAAATCAAAAGTAATGTTTTTAAAATTAGAGTGAGGGCTCTAAAACACCTGTTTGAACGTGGCCGCTACCCGTAGCGAAGCCCGCGAGCGTTTCAACGCTGCATTTTACGGTCTGGGTGTCATAATCAAAAGAAGAGATAAGCACCATTGGAATTCCGCCGATTTCGCCCAAATACTGCATACCTTGCCCTACCTTAGTAAATAAAATTTCAGGTGTTGCAACTGCGCCAACGATTGCGCCCTTGCCGAGAGCGATATAATCAGCCCCTTCACCCATTGAAGAAAGAGAATAAGAAGTATCTCCCTTATAAATGTGATTGATGCCATATGCGCCTTCTACATTAGGATTCAAGCCAAGACCATTTGTCGGGACAATCTTTGAATATGCTACTGGTGAAAGAATAAGAGTCTCAACGTCAGACTTTGCGCCGAAAACGCCAGAAATTTCTGCAACTTTTTCGGGGCTGAAGTCTGCAACGGCTTCGCTGCTCTTTTTTGTCTCTAACATAGTATTAAATACCTCAGTCATGAATAAAATATTTACACCCTGAGCGACCGCTTCCATAGCGGCCTTTACCTTGCTTTCTACGCGTTCGCCGCGCATAATGTCATACGCCGTCAACTTAAAGGGGCGGGAAACTCGCTTTAATTTAACATCAACATATTTATTCTTGATTGCGCTTGTATTCCAATTTTCGCCGTCAATCATTGCGGCACCCATGCTTTCAATGACTTCAACTTGCACAACGGGGCAAGCGTCAGGGTTGCGCACTTGCAAATCAGTTTGTACGTCCAGAATGCAATCCTTTACGGGGGCAATTATTTTACTTACGGATTCGGCAAATTTTTCACTTACACCTTGCCACAAATCGCCAGTTGCAAGTGTGTTTCCGTTGCTATCGGCGTTTGTGAGTGTCGGAAAAAGTGCATTCAATTTATTATTAAAATCTTCAGTTATCATGTTTTGTTTTCTTTCTATTTTTGAAAAATACTAATTTATTTTAGTTTTTTATTTCCCAATATTAAAGCATATTTAAAGCCGCATTTAATCCACGCTCTTTGACTATTTTTCTAAAATCAACGCTAGAAATATCATTCTTGGGTGCGGGTAAATCTTCAATATTATAACCCATGTTAGCGATT
>JAZQTG010000052.1:0-1888 GCA_045630515.1 Acutalibacteraceae bacterium | reverse complement strand
AATGTGTATATATATATATAGTTATTATTATTATTATTATTATTATTATTTATTGTATATATAGGGCTTGTATATAAGGGCTTATATAGGGCTTGTATATAGGCTAAATAAAAGCGGGTTATATAGAAGGGGTATATAAGGGGTCTTATATAGAGGGGCTATATAGGGGCTTATTATAAGGGTCTAAATAAAGGGCTTTATATAGAAGGTCTTTTCCGGAATTTTTCCCGGGGTTTCTGCAAAAAATTTTTGAGGTTTCCTTTTGAAAATTTGGGGTTTCCTTTAGGGGAAAATTTTGAGGTTTCCTTTTCGCATTATAGAAAAATTTCCCCACGTTCCCACGGTTCCAGTTCCCCCACGTTCCACGTTTTCCACACATTCTTTTCAGTTTTCTTTCAGCTTCTTTTCTTAAACAACCAACCGACCCTTCCTCGCGGGTGCGGGCGCGTGAAAAAATTTGTTTTCTCTACAGCCGTGCCATCGTGCCAATGAGGACATAAAAAAGAGGAGCCTTATGCTCCCATTGCCAAGTTCAAGAAGTAACTCTCTGCCAATCTCTCAACTTTATATACTGCCAATGGCTCTCTGCCATCCTCCACTAAATGCGCGTGTAATGCGACCTCTCTTGCGCGGTTTTTGATTTCTGCCACTAAACGTCTAAATTGAACTTGTTTAGCCTGTGGTGACTTTACCCATGCTAGGAAAAATCCTAAGTCGCTTTCATCGCCAATTTCATAAGCTATATCTTGAATTAAACTGCCGATGTTGTGTTCCTCTAACTGTCTCATTAATACTGCCATTTTGTATCCGCTCCTTTAGTTTATGTATAAGAAGGATGCCCCCGAGGGGGCTGTCCTTTATTTTGTTGGTTGATAGAAAGCTACTGGACAAAACTCGCCATCTAATTTAACTTGATGCTTTTTGTTGAATGACTTTGTACTCATTGGTAGAACCGAATCAATCTCAACGCTTACGTCTAGCAGTACGACTACCCCTTTGTTTGCGTATGTCACTAAGAATTGTGTTACATCATCAGCACCCGGCTCTTGAATTAAGCAGATAACTTTGTAAGGAGTTTCGTAGATTGCTGTTGCCAAGTCTCCTAACTGGATACGCTTCATTTCTACCCCTCCCTCTGCTTCAATCACGTTAGGGAAGATTCCGTCTGCCTGTGGTGCTTTTTCCGGCTCTTGTTTTTCCGGTTGTTGTTCTGCCACTGGCTCTTTTGGTAACTCTTTAAGAGCGTCTACCGCTTCTAATAATTGAGTACGTAGCTTTTCAGTTGATGTCCCTACTTTTACTGTAACCCCTAATGCTTTAGCGATTGGGCGAAGGTCTGCCATTTTCTCCGCTTTTACGATGTTTTGCGCTAGTGTGATTTTTTGCTTTTCAAATAAAGTTTTTGGCTCTGCGTCTAATTCAAGAGTTGCCTGTTCTTCTACTTTATCAGCTTGTTTTTGCGCTTGCTCTTTTGCCTTTTGGCTAGGACGGATAACTTTAGGTTTGTTTGCCCCTTTGATGCTGTTTTCAATTTGCTCGATTTTTGCAGTATCAGCGCCCGCTTTCTTTTTGTTAGCTAGGATGCCTTTTACGATGTCTAGCTTTTTGTGTGCTTTTTTGTCTTGAGAAGCTGTGATTACTGCCACGATTTCTTCAATCGTTTCGATTGATTGTGCTTCTAATACTTCCGGCACACTCGCGATTTGTACTGCCTTTTTGATTGTCATTGTGTTTGTTGTCATTTTAATTTCCCCTTTTCGGTTGTTTTAGTTTGGCGCTAGTGAGAGGGAACTTGTTACTGCTTGTTGTCCCTCTCTCTAACTATTCTTATTATATCACATCTGTAACGCAGTGACGAAAATACCTTAAAAAAGTTTTTAAAAATTTA
>JAZQTG010000051.1:0-1904 GCA_045630515.1 Acutalibacteraceae bacterium | reverse complement strand
AAATAGTTATACTCATGGTCATGCGCCTCTGTTGGCGAAGCAGCCATAACGCCTAAACTTTCTTTGCACTCGTGACATTTCACCGTTTTTTCGTCCCCGTCTAGCCATCTAACGCCTTTGTTACCACATCCGCAATAATACGAGCATTTATATTGCATGACCCCGTTTGTGTATGTTTTAACCCCGTTTACTTCCGGCACAAAGTTTCGAAGGTTCTTCGTTTGTTGCTTTGTTTCGCCTTTCACCTTAGGACGCTCATAATTCGCCTCTAAGCCGTTTAAATATGATTCCTTGAAGTCTAACCCGTTTTCATAATCAATCGCCGCTAGAATCAATTTATCGGCGTGTTTACGGTCTGTTGATTGAACCTTGATTGTTATGCCTTTAACTGTTATCTCGATATTCATTTTTTAATCGCTCCTTGATACACTGCAAGTATACTAGCGTATCTACTATTTCCTCACACGCATGGTCAATCCACTCTGTTGTTTCTAATGCACTCGGGTTAACCGTTGTGCCGTACTTTTTCAAACCCTTCATCGTTTGCTTTTCTAGAATCTTTTTCACATCAGTTAAAATTTTCTGTTTTTTATAGTCAGTCATTTGCTATTCCACCTTTGTTGTGCTCGTATTTTACCGGCGTCTTTTTTAGACATTTTAGGTGTTGTTATAGCTTCTTCTAATGTCATCCCCGACTTTACAATCCTGTGACGGATCATTCTTCTTGTGATGCCGTTAGAAGTCGCTATAGCCATTTGTTCTTGCGTTAGCTTTATAGCGTTTCGATGCCCTCCAGGATAAGCCCCCTTAGGTGTTAACGCTGCCTCTTCTTCTGTCCAACCTTTTGCGCTGTTGTTCATGCGACTGTAGAAAGTCATTTTGTTCACTACTGCCTTGTCTTTCCAACGTTCCCACGGTTCATAAACCTTGCTAGTGACTTTTTGAGTTATAGCTCGGTTAATCTCCCAACCGTCCCTATAAACTCTAGTTTTTACTAGTTTTTCATGTATGCCGTTTCTCTTTGCTGTCTCGAAATCCTCGGGCGTAACGTATAAATATCGTCTCTCTAACACGTTATACCTCCTTACCTTTAGCATAGCTTTGCTATATTTAAAGATTACCATATTTTATATATATTGTATATAGAATTTTTATATTTTATTTATTTTTTAGATAATTTTAATTGTTTTCGTTTCTTTCGTGCTTCTTTTATAACTTCATGATCCACGAAGCCACCATCTATTATTGATTTACCGATGAATATAAGCGGTTCTTTAAATTTACTCTCAAACATTTTCTTTTTTAAAATATCGATAGGTTTAACCATACCTTTTGTGTCATGCACTTCTGTTCTCCCGTCCGAATAGTTTACAACAAAGTCGACAACTAGCTTCACGGGTCTAATTTTGCGTTCTCCCATCTCGTAACCTTCTAATAGGATAAATGGTACTTGCATATCAAAACTCTTTACTATGCCCTGTTTCTGTTGTTCTAGCAAGTACTTGTAATATTCATACTCAATCTTACTTGCAAACTTGTATCCGTCTGCTTCTACTTTAGTATTATTGTATTTGCTCATAGTTCACCTCATGAAAAAAGCGCCCATTTAGAGCGCTTAGATTTTTATTTATAATATTTATTTGTTCATCAGAAGGGTAAATCGTCTTCTGAAACGTTTAACGGCCCACCGCCTGGAGCGAATTGTTGTTGTGGTTGTCCGAACGTTGGCGCTAATTGTCCCACGTTCATTTGTTGGTATTGTGGTTGCTGCATTGGTTGTTGATACTGCTGTTGTGGTTGTGGCGCTTGTGTTGCTTGTTGCTTGCTAGTTAGAAACTCTAACTCTTGTACAATTACATCGCTTGTATACACTGTAACGCCTTCCTTGTTAACATAACTACCCG
>JAZQTG010000050.1:0-3073 GCA_045630515.1 Acutalibacteraceae bacterium | reverse complement strand
CTTTACCTATGCTACCGATAACGATTTGTTTGATACTCTTGGCAATCAGACAGGTATCCCAGGTAATGGTATAACCGGATTAGTTGGTAGTTCTTCAGCTACCAAAGGTGCAAAGCGTTTTGAGACCGGTGATTATGACTTTACCCTAACCCTCACTCTTGAAGGCGAAACAGAGATTGAGGCTATCTATGCACTGGCACACTTCCGTAAAAATCTTAGTTGGTGTACATATAAAGTGTATGTAGGTAACGATAAAGATACACTTTATAGTAAAGACAACGAAGTTGCATCCTTTGACTACTATAATGGTTATACCGTAGCAGATAACTACTCGCTTAACGGTATAGCTATTGATGCTCCTGCAAACCTTAGACGTTCAGACGGTCAAGTTTGGACATTTACCGGCACAAAACCTGTTGGTAAATATGTTGGTTACAAACTTTATCAAGGTGAAACAAACAGTAACACTCGTCTTGACCTATATGACATTGGCGTATTTGGTGAGACTTACGATTCTATTGAAACCGAGCACAATGATGCAGTTGTAGTTAAAGGTTATAATTGCGGTCTATCTCTAATGCCAGGCAAAACCAAGCAGTTTACTGTAACCACCAAGAACGGTGCTAACGTTACAGAGGTTAAAATAGTTCAAGATGGTAAAGACGATATCATTCTTACTGCAGACGAGGGCATTTACACTACACCCGAATTAGTAGAAGGCATGAAGATTAAGGTTGAAACCGACAAAGACGCTACTACACCAACTAATGACATCTGGAATGGTATAGACCTTTCCAAAAACAGCACAACCTATGACCCACAACTTTGGGGTAGTAATGCAACTTACAATGAATGTGCTTTCATTCACAAAGATAGAACTACCGTAAAACTTCTATATCCAATAAAAGACATCATATCGGTTCGTTCGTTTGACCTACAAACGGTATACTACGAAGGTACTGACTTTAAAGTAACCGACGATGGTGAATTACAGATTCTTGAAGGTTCTGCTATAAAGGTATACGCCACCCCATCAGATTTCTACAACTTTAAAGAAAACACAACCGTGGTTGATTTCAATAAGGTTAGTGCTTGGGAAAAAGTACAATGGCAATACCAGATAATGGTTACCTATACCCACGATACCACTTGGGGCAAAAATTATGCATATGAAACCGCACCTAAAGGTAACCTAGGCGCAATCCAAAAATTTGTTAAGAAAGCCGAAAGCGGCGAGCAGACCAATGTTGTATTCTATGGTGACAGTATTTCAACCGGTTGCAGTTCTACCGGTATGAACGACTACGGTTACCTATACACAGGTGGCGTTACCGCTGATAAACTATCAAAAGGAACTCGCACAAAAGCAGACACCTTTAATTTAGAAGTAAACAATCTGCCTGACTGGGTTTGCGACACCTGGCCTGTTGCCGTAACAAATGCATTAAAAGAAAAATATGGCAACAATATAACATACAACAACCGCGCTATTGGTTCTACCGCTTCCGGTTGGGGTTCACAAGAAGTGAATATGGATGTTCTCTTGGGCACCGCCGATAAATATCATTCTTGCCCCACTCCTGACCTATTATTTATAGGCTACGGTATGAACGAAAAAGATAACACAAAAGAAACACAAAATGCTAACACAAGAAAAATTATTGATTATGTAAGAAAACTCAACCCTGATCGCGCTATCGTTCTTGTTTCTGCTTTCTATCCAAATATGTACTCTGATTCCCAACAACTTACAAGTTACAAACTTGGCGAGCAAGAGCAAGGTTTCTACGAGTTAGCAGAAGAGTATGATAATGTTATCGTTGCTCCTGTATACAGCATTACCGAAAGTATGTTATCTGTTAAATCTCCTATTGATTACACACATAACTGCTACAACCACCCCAACGATTTCGGTGCAAAGATTTATGCAGCAACAATTCTTTCTACCTTAAGTTACAACGGTGCTGAGCCTTGCGAAACCCACAAATACACTAATTGCGAAACCGATACTAACTGTAATGTTTGCGGAGCCGCAAACGACACTGCTGAGCATAGTTATAGCAACTACACAAGCAATAACGATGCTACTTGTGTTAAAGATGGCACAAAGACCGGAACCTGTATCTACTGCGATGCTAAAGACACCCAGACCGACGAAAACAACCTAAAGAACCCTGATAATCATAAGTTCACTTACTGTACAACCGCTACTTGCGAAAATGAGGGTTGTGAGTACGCTAACCCAGATGTTAAAGCAGACCACAATTACACCAACTGTACACAAACTGCTTGTGATAATACAGGTTGTGCACATACCCGCGATGCTATAAATCATAGTTTCCCATTCTGCACAGATACAGAGTGTCAGAATGCTAACTGTAATGAAACTCGCGACAATGCAGAAACCGAGCATAAGTTCACTTACTGTACAACCGCTACTTGCGAAAATGAGGGTTGTGAGTACGCTAACCCAGATGTTAAAGCGGACCATAATTACACTAACTGTACACAAACTGCTTGTGGTAACACAGGTTGTGAGGACACACGCGTAGCAGGAACACACAAGTTCACAAATTGTGAGCAAACTAATTGTCAGAACGAGAACTGTAATGAATCTCGCGAAGCAAAAGCACACAAATATAGTGATTGTACCGATGCTACTTGTAACAACGAGAATTGTAATGAGACTCGCACTGCTCAGAAAGCACACAGCTATACGAATTGCGCAGATACCACTTGCAATAACGCTGGTTGCGGATACGAACGTCAAGCACCTGGCCACAATTACAAAGATGCAACATGTACTGCACCTAAAACCTGTAAAGATTGCGGTGCTAAAACAGGTGAAGCATTAGGCCACAGTTATACAAACAATTGTGATACATCATGTAACAGAACGGATTGTAAGTATACTCGTACTATTAAGCACAATTACAAAAACGTTTCTGCAGTAGCTCCAACCTGTTTAAAGACCGGTCTTACAGCAGGTAAGAAATGTTCTGTTTGTGGCCATAACACACAGACGGTTGTTAAAAAGAAAGCTCACTCTTATACAGAGTATGTAAAAACAAAA
>JAZQTG010000049.1:0-1110 GCA_045630515.1 Acutalibacteraceae bacterium | reverse complement strand
ATTTGAGCGTTTATAATAAGAATATCCGTGCAATTCAATTTTATCAGAGAGAACAATTTGTAGTTCAATCAGAAAACACGGATGATAATACCAACGAAAAAGAGTTGGTTATGGCTTGGAGCCGATAGACAAATTCCAATAGGTCGAACAGTTAGGAAAATAAGAATTTAGCGAACTGACAGTTTTCGACGCAGCGTAGGTTGTTCTATTAATGTCTTTGTATTATAATGCATCCATAAAGGAGTGTGTTCTCAATGGATACATACGTAACAGGTTTAACGATAAAAAACTTACGGGAGAAAAAAGGACTTACTCAAACAGAACTTGCTGATATGCTCGGGGTGAGTAGCAAAGCGGTATCTAAATGGGAAACCGCAAAGGGGCTTCCCGATATAAGCTTAATTGAACCCCTTGCTAACGCACTTTCGGTTTCAGTGATGGAACTGATGACAGGCAATACCATTATAAATAAGAACATTTCATCTAATATTTTGCGCTCAAAGTTTTATGTTTGCCCTGTTTGTCATAATATCATTAGAACTGTAGGCGATGCAGTTATAAGCTGCCATGGAATCACTCTGCCATCACTCGAAGCAGATGAAACTGACGAGAACCACCAAATAACTATAGAAAAAGTGGAAGACGAACACTTTATCACCATTAATCACGATATGACAAAAGAACATTACATTTCGTTTGTTGCTTATATAACCACTGATAGAGTGCAGTTTGTAAAATTCTATCCCGAAGGCAATGCAGAAACAAGACTAAATTTTCGTGGCAGTGGTATTCTGTATATCTATTGTAACAAACACGGTTTGATGAAGCAAAAAATCTAACAGATAAATTCCAATATTCTTGTAACAAAGCAAGATAAAGAGATAGGTAAATTCCAATTTATCGAATAGATGATATTTGTTTAGAAAAGGGTTTTAGGTTCTCCTAAAAAGCGGAAAATGTGATATACATTTTCCCTGCTTGCTACGGTATAAGACAAAATTAAAAGGAAGCACGAATATTCGTGCTTCCTTTTTTACTGTCCTTTAGAGTACGTTCCATAAGCTCTGCTTTTTTATTTCAAGATCAGCCCATATCTTCGGGATCAAGCAA
>JAZQTG010000048.1:0-1012 GCA_045630515.1 Acutalibacteraceae bacterium | reverse complement strand
TTTGTTTATAACGTTTACCAGTATAAAAAAGCGAAAGCAAACGGTCAGTTAGTCGAACAAAATCAGTAATGATGAACAGTAAATCATGGCTTAGTTACGGTCTGTCTTTTTGACAGGCCATTTTTTGTAAGGTTATAGACTGATAGAATAACTAATCACAAACATTTCTTCGATAAAATATTGAGGTGCTTGTTCTACAAACCTTAATTTTTGCTTATATTTTAAGAACGATACTATGTAGTATAGGGTCGTTGTAGGAATATTTAAGAAGTTCAAACTATATAAGGGAGAGGTTTTGTGATGGAAGTAACTAAAAATATTTATAGTATGTCAATAAACGGGGAAAAAGTGACGACAGAACAACAACTACATGTTATTAATCCAGCAACGGAAGAAATATTGGCATATGTACCTGTAGCAACAAAGGAGCATTTAAATAGCGCGGTAGAGGCAGCTAGAAATGCATTACCTAGTTGGAGTGCTAAAAGTTTAGAGGAACGCAGTGAATTGATTAGTAGATTTGCTGAAAAAATTTTAGAAAAGAAAGAAGAACTGGCGCAATTATTAACGTTGGAGCAAGGGAAACCACTTAATTTTGCTAGAGTGGAGTTAGATATGGCTGTTCAATGGTGTAGGGAGACAGCTAAATATAATTTGAACAGTGAAGTAATCGAAGAAACAGACCAATATATTGTTGAAAAATCCTATGCTCCAGTTGGGGTAGTTGCGGCAATTGTTCCGTGGAATTTCCCTATTGTGCTCATTATGTTAAAGGTGCCTGCTGCTTTACTTGCAGGTAACACAGTTATTCTGAAACCATCGCCTTACACACCATTAACTGCACTAATGTTAGGCGAATTAGCGCAACAGTTCTTCCCGCCTGGCGTTTTCAATGTGTTGTCAGGAGATGATCATTTAGGCCCATGGATTACAGAACATCCAAATATTGATAAAGTAAGCTTTACTGGATCATCAGCTACTGGTAAAAAAGTTATGCAGAGTGCAGCTGAGA
>JAZQTG010000047.1:0-1526 GCA_045630515.1 Acutalibacteraceae bacterium | reverse complement strand
TCTGCATAAGTCATTAAAATGGGTATCACTGGACTTCTCATATTCTAGACGTTCTTCTAAAGTTTTATGGCGCGGTGTACTTACAAAACTTGAGTGTCTGTCTATATAGACCGCTTCCATAACTCCGTAGTTTTCAAACGTTTGTCTTAACACTTCATTGTAACCAAGTCTGCATTCATTATCACAGAAGTACAGTCCTGTTACGGTATGTGTTGCGTCATCAATAGCACCATGAAGATTTGTATAAGTTCCATTCATAAACCAGTCATGTTTTGAAGCATCCATCTGCACAAGCTCACCGGTGCAGCGCCTTTCTTTTCTGCTTTCGTGTTTGACTTGTTTTTTTATAACGTATTCCTTACCGCTCTTAATATGATTTTTTTTCATAATGTAACGCAGTGAAGGAAGAGGGATATTTATATTTTCAATATCCCTCAAACCGCGCCAGAAGGCAGCAAAGGGAGCGCCTTCATAGTACTTGTGATAAATACAAATTAAATGTTTTACAAATTGCTCATCATATTTTATATTATAGCCTGGGTGGGAAGGCCGCTTAAAAACAGTATCACCATAAAGGCGGTAACGTTTTTTAAGCTGTACTACAGAGTTAATTGAAATGCCGATTTTTTGACAGGCAACAAGATTTGTTATTTTACCTTCGGCAACCATTGGAATATAAATTGACTTTCTTAACTGTTTCTGCTGGTATTCAGTCATAAAAACAGTCCTTCCCTCAAGCCACCGAAAATGATAGTAAACCCACTTTCAAAATAATGCAAATAAAAAAAACACCTACAATTTGCATTTTATTCTTGACATTCTCAAAATTAACCTCTAAACTGTAGGAGTAAACAACAGTACGAGCGTTGTGTAATTGCTTTGGATTTTAGAGAACTCACACTTCTCTTAAATTATACAGCCGCCTAGCTGCTCGTACCAGTTGGGCGGCTTTTTTATTTTCTACGCGAATAGGAGCGCGAACAAAATGAAAAGAAACAAGTACGAAAGACTTATGTACAAGGCGGAGCGCCTGGAGCAGAAATCACTCAAGGCAAAAAGCGACAAGAAAAGATGGAAACTTCAGGACAAGTCAGACTACTACAAGGCTTTAGCCTATCACCTGAATTTAAATCAGCTCTAAAAAAAAATCTAAATAAAAAGGAGTAAGTAAAACTATGGCAAGTATTGTTATGGTAATCGGACAGAGTGGAACCGGTAAAAGTACCTCTCTGCGTAATTTCAAAAAAGGCGAAGCAAGCGTAATAAACGTATCTAAAAAGCCTATGCCTTTCCCTTGTGATCTTGCAGTTGCTAACGTTGGCAACTACAAGACTATTAAAGAGCTTATGCTCAAGACAACCTCACCGGCAATTATTGTCGATGATTGCACTTACTTGATCGTAAACGAGTACATGGCGAACAGTGATGTTAAAACTTTCGACAAGTACACCTCAATGGCAAAGAACTTCTGGGAGTTTATGAACTTCTGTATCACAGAGCTTCCAGACGATAAAATCGTTTACTTC
>JAZQTG010000046.1:0-2762 GCA_045630515.1 Acutalibacteraceae bacterium | reverse complement strand
TTAAGTAATTACTTAAGTAGTACCAAAAGTAATTACTATTCGTGTTAAATCTTATTAAAACTTATTAAATCTTAAATAATCAGCATTAAACTGCAATAAAATGCAAAAAAATCGCAAAAACTAAAGATAAACTTTTAAAATTTAAAGATTTATTCAAATCGCCAGTATATTTCGACAGCATCCCCATTAAGTACAATCTTTTTAATCAGCGATTGCAGGATGGCCCGCTTTTGTTCGGTGTTACCTTCCTGTTCGAAGATCCTTTTTGCATCTTCAAATAGCTTCTTGGCATCTTCAAAAGATAGTTCCGGCGGTTCTGGTTTATCATGCTTAAGCAGGTTTATTCGTTCTGTAAGGCTGTTAATTCTGATTGTCAGTTCTTCCAGTTCAATGCCACCAATACTATACAAATCGATAAGCCTTGATTTTTGCTTTTCAAGTGATTTGATAGCTTTTCTATGATCAGATTGTTTCCGCGGCTTAATGATGGCCTTAATGGCTTCTTCATCAAAGGCCAGCTTCATAACTTCATCAATAACAAGCTTATCCAGAATTTTTACATTATAATTCGGGGTTTTGCATTTTGGCTTGTTTCTTTTGCGCGGATCTGCCGTGTTACGATGGCAGCCATAATAAGAATATTTATGTGTGCCGACACAGGAAACACGGCCGCCACATTCTGCGCAGTAAGTAAAGCCAGTTAGAAGATGCTTGGCGACAAAGGGATGTTTTAATGCTGGGTCAAAGTTTTCAAGCCTTGCATTTAACAGCTGCTGAACACGATTAAAAGTTACTTCGTCAATTATGGCTTCGTGTTCGCCTTGATAAACCTTGCCTTCGGTTTTACTTGGCAGTTTGCCAATATAAAGAGCATTACGCAGTGTTGTTGAAATTGCACTGGCTTGTGCCCATGAACTGTAACGGTTAGTGTAATTGGCGTGCATATACTGCCGAATTTTATTGATTGTCCAGCCTTGCAGATACAGTTCAAATATTTTGCGTATCTGTACAGCTTCATCCTCACGAATAACTAAATGGCCGTCTATATAATCATATCCGGTGGGCACATTAGATCCGGCACGCCAAAGCCCTTTTTGTGTTCTTCCTTTTCTACCAATTGCCATACGTTCTTTTATTGTTTCCCTTTCAAGTTGCGCAAACGCCGCCATAATTCCAAGCATGGCTATGCCCAGTGGTGTTGTTGTGTCGAAATTTTCGTAAATCGACGCAAATTTACACATATTATCCTTGAATACGTCGATTAAGTATAAAATGTCTTTTTGCGATCTGGACAAACGGTCAAGCCTATAAACCAAAACAATATCATACATAGCTATGTTTTCAAGAAGATCCTGCAAAGCTGGACGTTGAATGTTTGCGCCTGTATATCCAGCATCAACATAAATTTTAATCAGATTCCAGCCTTTTATTGCGCAATAATCTTCAAGAAACTTCTTCTGTTGCGGAATTGAATAGTTTTCGACTTGGCTTTCGCCAGAAACACGCACATATCCTGCAACATTCATGTTTTATCCCTTTCAGACAAAAACGGACTTTTAAACCTTTTTATTAAACCTTTTGTACGCAGCCACGTTTCAGCAAATATTTCTGTTGCAGACCGTAATTCATTAAACTGTCGTTCTGTTAGTTCTAAAGGACGGCCGTCATTTATACGCACGTTAAAACTTTCAATCCAAAATGTCTGCTTTATTGGTTCAGAATCCTGCGCTAAAATATCAAAATCCGGCATAATATCTTTCACTGTATACGTTTCGGCACTTGGATCGTAAACTTCAAAAAACAATTCTAAACGTTTAATCGTCTTTTTGCTTGGCGAAATTTTGCCATTTTTCCATAAGCTGATTGTTGATTTTGAAACCCCAGAAAGCTGCGCAACTGCGTTATCTGTCAAGTCCTTGGCATCCCTTTTTTTGCAATACTCATCATACGTCATAATCGATTCCCCTTTAAATAAAACAATTTTGGGTTTGACAGAAGTTTAATAAAGGATTTATTATTGTTTTAGAAAGTTTGCTTAAAGTTTATAAATTAAACGTCTATCAAACGCACGATACATGCTAATGATAGCATATAATCAGACTTTAAACAAACTAACATAAAACTAACTTAAAAAGGGGCAAAAAAATGGTTTCACAATGTTACTTGAATTACGCGAAACTACGCGACAAAGAACACCTTACTGATTATTACGTTAGTAAGCGTGCAGGGCTGAACCGATCAATTATTTCACTATGGAAAAGCGGCGCAACTAAGCCGTCTTTAAATAGCCTTGAAAAATTATCGAAGTTCTTTAATGTTCCAATCAGTTATTTTTATGAGGGTTAAAACTGTTTCAGTTAAAAGGTGGGAGTTATGAGAAAACCAAAAGTCGTACATATACTGGCTAACGGAAAGCACGTTAAATCAATAGATGGCCACGTAATACCAGCTGACAATCCAGTATATGAAATCGTACTTAGTGCGCAGAAAAAACAGGGAGATAATGAGCAATGGAAAAAGCAAATAGTATAGGGGTATTCTGTATTATTCTTGGCACGGCCTTGGCCGATTCGCCGTCACTTATTCCAACACTAACACTTTTGCTTGTGGGCATAGCTTTATTTGCAGGGGGCAAATTATGCGAGGAATTGGAGTTATAACAGCAGTATTTCTTTTGCTGTTTCCGATCATGCCAGACACAGGCACAATTATTTACGACACCGAAGCACCAGTTGAAGTGCAGGATATCTGTAACAAATATG
>JAZQTG010000045.1:0-2701 GCA_045630515.1 Acutalibacteraceae bacterium | reverse complement strand
CACAAGGCGCGCAAGGGCAAACTGGACCACAAGGACCGAAGGGTGATATGGGTAACGGCTTTGCTATAGCTAAAGTTTATGCATCTGTTGACGAAATGAACGCAGATTTTTCAGGAACTGATACGCAAGTGAACGACTTCGTTTTAATTAACTCGCAAGATGCAGACAACGGAAAATTATTTGTCAAAACTGATACAGCTTTTGAATTCCAATCTCAACTAACTGGCGTTAAGGGTGATAGAGGGGAGCAAGGTATACAAGGACCTGAAGGACCTCAAGGCGAAACTGGACCTAGAGGAAGTCAAGGTGTACCTGGTGTACAAGGTCCTAGAGGAGAGCGTGGCGAAAAAGGTACTGGAATAGTATTGAAAGGTGAAGTTAATAGTGAAGGTGAGTTACCACAAACGGGAGTAGAAGGTGATGCGTATTGGGCGGAAGGACGTCTTTATGTTTGGTCTGATGATCCTACACAAATTGCACAACCTGGTTTTGTTCGCGGAAGTTTATTAGTTGGACCTGAAGGACCACAAGGACCGATTGGACCACAAGGACCTCCAGGGAATAGCCCTATTATACCTCAAAAAGATTTTCTCGTTATGGGGAGAGACTTGTCGCAACAAAACATAACGGTCCCTAATACAAACCTTATTTTTAATAGAGTTATAACTAATAGAGGTATTACGGGAAGCACTTCAAACGGAAGTTTTACTCTAACGCAAGGTAAAACTTATAGAGTTTCCGTTACAGCTTCTTGGCTATTTGATGTTGCTACGGGTTGGGTTCAAATATTGTTAATCGGTCCTAGTGGTTCCAATATACCTTTATACGTAAATTCTATTTGGCATAATGCAGCTGGTACACACAACGGAATTTCTTCAGGTCCTTTTGATCTTATATTTACAGCAGGTGCAACGGGTCCTTATTATTTACAAGTTAATGCAATGTCTAATAATACAACAGCTAGTCTTAGACAAAACTACTCTCGCGTAATAGTTCAAGAAATTTAAGGGGGGTTTAATATGGTAGTATTAACAGTTAATTATAACTTACCCGACGAAGACGGCAACGTCAATATACAAATGCTAGAAGGTCCTCAAGGCGACGGAGGTTTGCAAGGTCCTAGAGGTTTACAAGGTTTACCTGGCGAACCAGGACCGAAAGGCGACAAAGGCGATCCTGGGGTTGAAGTAATCGGATTAACTAATCCTAAAATGTACGTAACAACGGTTACAACTTCAGGCGGTATATTCTATGTTGACCTACAAAACCTAGGCTTCACTGAAATACACAATGTACAAGTGGCTGTAGAGGATAACGGGTTCGCAGAAGCTGACATGCCTTTGAGTGCTATGATTACAGCAAAAACAACTTACTATGTAAGAGGTAGAGCGTTTAAAATTTCAAGCGCTGGATTACTAGCGGCTATGCAACAAATAGATGCTTCAGATGGAACGATTGTGCATGTGATGGTTATAGGAAACTAAACATTAAAAGGAGCAATTGTGTATGAAAATGGAACTAACGATTAATGGTAAAACTGAACATTTATATCCAATATTCTCTGTAATGGACGGACAAAAACACTATGTATTCACATTCAAGGATAAGCAACCGCAAAGACGTGTAGATAAATCCGACAAAGTAGAATTCAACTTACACACATAAAAAGAAGCCCCTACCTTTCGCGGTGGGGGTTTTCTTTTAGTAAGCTTCGATAGCTTCTACCATTTCATTGTATAATTTAGTAAGTGTTTTAGGAACTGGAGCGAACTTTCCACATTGACTATAAACTCGATTTCCTTTTGTCATTACGATTGTGCCGAATGTGAATTCAACAGTTACCATTACGCCTTTGTAGAATACTTGACCTAATTTTTCATTTTCGTTTTTTACGATACCGATTTGTAAGTTTGCCATTTTGTTTTCCTCCTATTTTAGGGCTCGTTGTCCCTTTCGTTATATTAAATATAACACGCTTTGTTTTGTAAGTCAATACTTTTTGAAAAAATTTTTATTTATTATTTAACTGTTCAGCAGCTTCAATGATTTTCTTTTCTAAAGATACGATAAATTCTAATGATTTTTTTTGGTCCCAATCTTCATTGATAGCGAACGTTAGTTCTTGACGTGATAAGAAAACGTATTTTTTTAACCCTAATTCCGTCATGTCTTCAAAAGTGAAAGGGATTGTTCTGTTTAAAACTTCTACCGATTCTTTATTTACTTTTGCCTCTACCGAATAATGTTTTACTGTTTTCATTTTATTTCCTCCTCGCGAGAACTTTCTGTTCCCTTTCTATATACTAATAATAACACGTATTGTTTTGTACGTCAATACTTTTTAATAAAAAAGTTTAAAACTTTTTGAAATTATTTTTTATGGTACAATGAGAATGTAGTTATACCTACAATACGCAACGAAAAGAGGTTGAAATATGAAATATGAAGTATTGACAGATTATCATAGCGTGTCACAGCAACGCCTTGTTAAACGTGGTGAAGTTATAGAAGTAACAGATGAACAACTAATCAAGGATCTAGATGAAGCTATAAAAAAGGCTGGAAGTGGCTTTATGAAGAAATTGTCAATGGAAACTGAAGAAGTCACTGAAGAAGTTAAACCGAAGCGTACACGCAAAAAGAAGGTGGAAGAGTGAACACGCAACCATACTTAACTTTAGATGAATACAACGAATACACA
>JAZQTG010000044.1:0-17472 GCA_045630515.1 Acutalibacteraceae bacterium | reverse complement strand
GTGCTAGTTTTAGTCCGCCTTCGGCAGACATAAAACTAAAACGCACACCAACCCCTAAGTGCTTTGTTAACATTACATTATTTTATAATATTTTAATCTATTCATCTTTATATCAATATATCTTTGTAATGCTCTTGTTTTTTGCTTTTAAATGCTCTTGCTTGTATCTCTACCGCCCCCACCTGTAAAGGGCGGAATATGGTGAGTTTTGAATCTTGATTCAATATTGAATATAGGCGTAGCCCCTCGATGCGGCAACTTTGCGGCAATTTAAGTATTTTTGCACTATTTGTATCAAATGTATTTTAATGGTAGGCTCTTTATAGGATTATAACAAGTATTTACAGGTTGAATAAAAAAAGTTTAAAAAAGTTTAAAAAGGTTTATGTTTTATGGTAGAATATATAAGAAGGCTAAAACAGTTAAATACTGTAAAATACGTTGTTTAAAAATAAGAAAGGGGTAATTATATGGCGAAGAAACGATTACAAAAGAAAATGGCGAAAAAAACAGCGGTAGAAACGTTGGTAAAGACAGGGTTAACAGAGAAACAAGCAAGACGAGTTACAACAGGAAATGAAGAGGCTGTAAGACGTGCAACAGAGTTAAGCAACAAAATGGAAAAAATGCAGAAACAGGGCGTACCAGAGAAAATTGTAGAATATATTTTTAATAAAGACCGAGGCAAAAACCAAGGTGCTTTTACAGGTAAGCGAGAACAGAATAAGATCGTATTAGAATATACAAGAGAACGCTTAAAAGAAAAAGGGGATGCTTTCTTTGGATTAACACCAGATGAAGTAAGAAAAGTACAAAAAACACCGCTTAACAAAATTGATAAACTAATCGAAAAAGGCGAGTTTATCAACACGAAACAACGCAACCAAAATTGGAGCGCCTTAAGTGCAGAGGCGAATAAAGCCCAACGTTATTGGCGAGCAGTTAAAGAAGGTAGACCAACAAGCGGTATACCTAAACCAAACTACAAAAAAAGTTTTAACGGTGTTAATTTAAGGCAGTTAGAAAACAAGGCAGACGAAATTAACGCTAAAGTAGGATTACCAAGAGGCGATAGTTACGGTTATGCAGTGTTGCACGATGCTTTAACAAATGGCTATACGGTAGAAGAGAGCATGTCACGTATGGAAGTTGATACGTCTATACCAAGCCATTATGTAGCGGTTTATTAACGAAGGGGGTAGTTATATGGCGAACACTTTAGAAAATCCTGTATATCTTCTAAAGAAAGAATTAGAGGTTAAAGATTATGCAGGTATGCAAAAAGTTTTTAGAGAACACGGCACAGATACAAAGCACTTTGGTTTAATTAAACAGTTTGAAGTACCTAAAGCAGACGTTAAGAAAAACCTAGGCACTATACCAATGGACTTTGTAGGCGTTAACATACGCAAAGTAAGAGAAACAGGCGAAGTAAAAATGATTGGCTTTTACAATGGCGGTTACAAGTGTTACGAAAACAAAGGCGCTAGTTATATTGTAGAAACATTTACACGATATTTAAGAGCCTGTTACAACCACCAAGAGAAAGGTAAGAATTATAATCTAGCCTTTTGGGGAGATGATGACGGTAAATTAATACACCGCTTATTATTAGAAAACAATGGTTACAACAAAGAAGAAGTAGAGAAAAGCACAAGCCGAGTAGGTTACGTACAAGGCGAGTTTTCTAAAGGTGCATGGGTAGTAGAGCCAATAGCACGTACAGACGTTGCAGAGTACAAAGAAGTAGGCAGAGAAAGAGTAGTAAAACGCTTATTAGAAGTTGGTATAAGCAAAATTGTAAAAGACACGTACCTATTTTACTTTTTACCGTTTGAATTCAATGATGCAGGCGAAAAAGTATATTTAGCCAAAAAGCCTTTAACGGTTTGGGGCTACAATATTGCAGACCTGTATGGCGGAACACTTTGCGAGAACGGAAAAAAGCAAGGTTATTTGTTTACCGAATTAAACAGCCAATACAAAGACAACATTAATTGGGAACGTTACGAAAAAGAAAGAAGTTACAAGGAAAAAGTAGTATTAGCAAACAAAACAGATGCTTATTTAACAAAAATGCTAGCGTATGGAATCACAGAAGATTTACAGCAGTTGTTTGGCACACCGATTAAAAGTGTTGTTAGTACAGGAAGTTTAGCAAAGTATGTATTAAGCACAGAATTAAGCACAGAAGAATACAACTCAATAGGCTACCTAGCCTGTATGAAAAATTGGGAAACACAAGGAATAAGCCAAGAAACAATGCTAAAAGCCAGCAACTTATTTTTAGAAAGTTACAGCGCAGGTTTAATTGAGGTATTAGCGTTGGGGTATGCTAAAAAGGGTGCTATGGCGGATTTAACAGGAGCGTATGCAAGTGTTTTAAGAACATTGCCAAGGTTTGATAACTCTACAATAGAGTTAGTAGAAGAATACCCAAGAGAAGTAGCACGCAACGAGTTTTATTTTATACGTTGTGTTGTAGATGTACCAAGCGGAACAGAGCACACACTAACGATTAAAACACCAAGAGGAAAAACAAAGCAGTTTGCAGGCGAAAACGAGGAAAGAGGAACAATTAAAAACGCACGCCCAACAGGAATATTTATGACAACAGCAGTATACGAGGAAATTGAATACGCAAAGAAAAAAGGCGTAGAAGTATTGGAAGTTGTAGAAATTGTAAAAGTAACAACAACAGACGAACACAGCCCTTTTAAAAAGGTAGTAGAAAAGTTATTTAATTTACGTATGAAGTTAAAAGCGGAAGGTAAAAGTGATTTAAGTGTTAAGCAGGCTATGGCAGCAATGTATGGTAAGACTTTTGAAACGCACCGCCTTTATGAGGAAGATAAAGACGGCGCACACTTTGTAGGGCACAGCGCAGCAGAAATATTTAATCCTATTATTGCCAGTTTAGTTACGGCTTATACCCGCCTAATCTTACAGCACACAACCGAGTTACTGAAAAAGAACGGCGCAAAAGTATTAACGCAAATGACAGATGCCATTTATTGGACTTTTGAAGATGAAACAATACTAAACCTAGAGGACATGGCGGGCAGAGAATTAACAACAGGCGACCTAGCACGAATGTTACCTACTGATATTATTGTAGATGTTTTAAAAGATACTGACAAGTTATGTGCCTATACAGGCGTTAGAGCAGAAAAAACGCTAGGCTATTTTTCCGAGGTAGAAGAGTTTACAGACCTTTACACGCTAGGTATTGGGCGTTATGAAATGAAAGACAAAGAGGGCAATATCATAACGAAAGCACTAGGTATTAATACTGTAAACCAAGACCAAAGCAAAGGCGATATAGTAGGAACATGGGAAGAGGCTTTTAAAACAATACGCCTAGAGGTTAACCCATACAATGGGAAAGAATACGAAGTATTAGGCGTAAAACACAATGTATTGATTAATGCAGGTTACGTTAACGCTTATAAAAAGGCACTAATTAAAGGCGAAATTACCGAAACGGAAGTATATAAGTTGTTTGGTGCAACTATTGAAGAAGAGCAACTTGTAGACGTACTACGCGTAATGCCAAAGCGTGCTTTAGCAGAACGTACACCGAGAATAACAGAGTTAACCAAGCGTATTATTAAAACAGATCCAGTAAGTATTGCAGGTAATTTAGGTATTTTTGTTGGTTTGTTAGACGGAACATTACCTTTTTTAAGAGAACGAACAGAGGAACGATTCAAAGAGGTAGGAAAGTTTACACCGTTTATCGAAAAAAAGAGTACAAAGAAAAAAACAACAAAACCTAAAATGACACAAGCGGAAGAGCGCCAAATGTTAGCCGATAAGTTTGGTGTAAGTGTTAGAACGATACGCAAAGTAAAAGAAACACGCGCGAGAGAGTGCAAAACACAAGAAGAGTTTGACGCGTTATTAAAACGAGTTGAGGAAGAAATACAAAACAGCAAAGGGTAGTAATACCCTTTGCACTACTTTTAAAAAAAAGGGAGTGTTTAATTATGGTAAATAAACAAAAATTAACTAAACAACAACGGGAAGAGGTAGCCCGCTTATATTGGGTTGAAGGGTATGCAACAACTGTACTAGGCGAGATGTTTAACTGTTCCGCTATGAATATTTGGAAACACGCACAGAAACGTAAAGAAAAATATGTAAACAATGAAGAAAAATAAAGTTTAAAAAAGTTTAAAAAAGTTTAACAAAATGCTAAAAATTATGTATAATAAGTATAGAAGGTAAAAAAGGGTAGTTTTTCCAAGGCTACCCTTATTATTAAAAAGGGGGTAATTAATCATGAGTATAGAGTACATTTTTAGGGATGCCTTGCATACAGCGTTAAAAATTAAAGGTATTGACTTTGTAGCAGTAGGTATTGAAGAGTTAGAAGAGAAAGAAAATGAATATGATTTACTTTATTTTAATGTTTACGTTATGTTGGAAAATGAAAGAATATTAGGTTGGGGTATTAGTGAAGATATAGACACAGAGGAAATGGTTGTACTGGTTGATTCGATATCAGAAGAAGTTAGATTTAAGGGGGTGCTTTAATATGAAAAGACACGAGCAGGAAATGTTAGAGTTAGAGTTATACGAAATGTTTTTAGAAAGACAGGAAAGAGAACGAACAGACTTTATAGAAAAAATGGAGCAAGAATATTACAACAGTTTAGCCAATGGCGGAGAAGAAAATATTATGGATTTATTTAATAATATTTTATTAGCCATTGAAGAAGAGAATAAACACCTTGAAAAATACATAAAAGAAAATGTTAAATAAAATAAAATGAAATAAAATAAAAAACCTTTACTGTAACATATTGGGTATGTGTTCCCAATGTGTTAAAATACAGTAGAGGTTTTTTTTGTAAACTTTACAATTAATATAACAGAGAAGTAATTATTTAACATTGTGTTAATCAAAAAAAGGAAGGGGTAAAATGAAACAATTAATATTGGCGTTGCACCAAGAATTAACCAAAACAAGGGTAGTACAATGCGAGTTGACAGTAGAAGGCTTTACAGAGGAAGATTATAAAGAGTTATATTTATATTTAATGGAAGTGTTAGACCCATTTTTTAAAGGTAACTTTTATAATTGGTACCAAGAGCAAGTTTTACGGTATTACAATTATAAACGCAAGACGAATCGCACGTACAATTTTTTATGCACGCAAGCCACAACACCCATTGAAGAACACACGATAAGGGAACGCCTAGCGGTGCTAAAGTTTTTTATATCAAGAAGAGTACAAAGCGGTTACTACACAAAACACGAGGAGTAGGTAAATATGGTTAAAGATGATTTTTTAAAAGAGTTAGAAGTATTAGGGTTGGAGTTAGAAAAAGATACACTAATTGATTTAATTTTGTCACAGCAGGATTTAATTGAGTATTACCAAGAACAAATTAGCGTACAAAACAAAGTAATTAATTTACAACAAGAAAGTATTTTACTACTAATGAATATGAAGGGGATTAAATAAAATGACAGAGGGAATTAAACAATTTTTAGACCAATATTTAACAACAGAAGAAAAAAAGGCACGCGTTGTAAAAGAAATTGAGGCTTATGAGAACGCCCTAAAAGACTTTAAAGAGGCGTTAAATGAGTTAGAGGGGGAAGTTAAATAATGTTTGATGAGTTAAAAAAGTTAGTAGGACAAGCCCAAACAGGATTAACCGAGGAAGAACGCAAGGCGAAATTAAAGCAAATTGAAGAGTTAAAAAAACAAGAGGAAGAACGCCAAGCCAAACAGGAACAACGAGAAGTATATAAAGAAAGTGTTTTACAAAAGTTAAGCGAGTTTTTAGAAGAGCAGAAAAAAGATGAGTTACCAGAAACAAAAACAGAAATAGTAACAATTACAACAGACGGTATTTTATTTGACAATGAGGGCTATAAGTACACAGCGGTTATTAATCCATACGAAGAGTTTACTTTAAAAATTGATACGTTAGGTATTTTATATACCGAAACATTGCAAGCAGGTTTTAATAAATTAAACCTAGTTACGAATTCAATTTTAAAAGCAAACAGTAATACAAGTGTTATTTTAATCCGTACTAATATTAAGCCTGTTTAAAGGGGTGTTTTAATTGGCAAGACCAAAGGGAAGTAGAAACAAAAAGACGTTAGAACGAGAACAGCAAGAAGAAAAAGAATATAACTTTGATTTTATGGAAGGGGAGCAAGCGGAACATGGCGGAAGAGAAACAAGAGGTAAAAGTAGAGGTAACAAACCCAACGCAGGAACAACAACAGGAAGTAACGGAGAAGGACTTAAACCAAGTAGAAACGAAGACGGAGCAAGTGCAGGAACAGTTGAAGGAACAACAGCAGGAAATGAAGGAAGTACAAACGGAGTTAAAACAAGTATCCTTGAACGAATTAAAAGCAAAAGAGAGCAAGGAAACAGCCCAGTACATCATACAAAACCTAGCCTTTTTGAAGGAAACAATGGAACAAGTGAAACAGGAACAGACGACAGCGACAGCGGAGTTAAAAGCGACAACCGAGATAATGCAGGAGCAGATAGCGGACTTGATGAGCGAGCGGGAGTTATTGCAGGAAGTGACAGCAGCCTTGACGATTATAGCACGCTTGATCAATCCACCGACAGAGGAGTAAAAAAACCAAAAGGCGTTGTACTTGATTTACCTAAACCTATTGGCAGTAAAGAGGGTAATAAGCCAGTAGAAAAAGATAAAGAAAAAGAGCCACTAACACAAAAACAGGCGAATCAATATTTGCCACAGATGAAAGATGCCTTAAAAACTTTCTTTAAATACGCAGATAAGGGCATCGAAAAAACAAGTAAAAAAACTAACATCCATATTTGGACTAGTATAGATGATGAAGAAATAGAAGTATTAGCAAGTACACTTGTTGAAGGTGCAACACGTAGCCCAGTTTTAGCAGGAGCAGTAAAAGGTATTGCAACAAATCACAAACGCTTACAAGTTGGTTTTATCTTAATGCCAAGGTTTATTGAAACGGTTAAAACGTATTTACCAGAGTTTGATACAGGGGGCGGTTTATTTGGGGCGTTTAGACAACAGCCTTAACGAGTTGCTAGTTAATATGTATTTAGACAAGATGAACGAAAACACCCGCAATTATAAAGCGGGTGTTATTAATAAAAAGGGGTTTGACGTATTACAGGAACACTACAAAAACACGTTAAAGGGGTTAAAAAATGGCGATATTAGACAAGCGGAAAAATAAACCAGAAGGGGATTTTTACCCTACACCAAATTATGTAACGCAGGCACTATTAGACCAAGAAACGTTTAGCGGGGAAATATGGGAGAACGCAGCAGGGCAAGGACACATGGCGGAAACATTGAAAAACAACGGCTATACCGTTTTTGCAAGTGATAAATACGACAGAGGCAACAAAGAAATACATATTTTAGACTTTATGGAAAGCGACAGAAAAGCACAAAACATTATTACCAACCCGCCTTATAACATTGCACTAGACTTTGTTAAAAAGAGCGTGCAACAAGCAGAAGGTAAAACAGCGATGCTTTTACGCCTAAACTTTTTAGAAAGCCAAAAGCGTTACGAGTTTTTTAAAGAATACCCACCAGCACGTATTTATGTATTTTCTAACCGTATTGCTTTTTATGAGGGCAAGGTTAGTAAAGGTAGCGGTGCTATTGCTTATGCATGGTATGTATGGGAAAAAGGCAACAAAGAACAGCCTAAACTATTTTGGATTAAGGGAGATAAAACAAAATGATTAAATTTAATATTAACGGTAAGCGGTATGGTTTAGAACGAGAAGAAGTAGAAGAACAACTAATTAACGTAATTTTCGATAATTTAAACAACGCAGACAACAAACAAGCGGAAGGTATGAAAGGGCTAATGGCTAATATGCTACCTACTTTGTTTATGTTTGCAGGGATTAAAAAACCAAAAGAATTAAAAGACATGGATAACCTAGAGTATGCAATATATTTAGTGTTAGAGAATGGCTTAAACCATTTAGACGGTAAAGAAATACCTTTTAACGCTAAAGAGTTGGGAGAAGATGAATAATGGAGCACAGAATTAATTTTATTTTATCAATGTTTAACGAGTACAAAAGGGAAGAGTTGGAAAAAATGACAGAGGAAGAAATTAATAAACTTTTCGAAGAGGCACACAGTTATAGCGAATGGGGGTTATAGTATGGCAGAAAAAAAGCCAAAGATACGCATAAGGCTAGGCGATCATTTTGGAGTTTTTGGGGGCACAGGAACAGGCAAAACTTTTTTTGCTACCCAACTTGTTATTACACTAGCAAACGCAACAAGAGGAAAAGTAAGAGTATTTATTATTGATTCAAAACAATACGGCGATTTTGACATGTTTATTAAAAAAGGTGTAGGTGTTGCTTATAAAGGGCAAGACCTACCGCCTATGGAAAACAAAGACGGTAGCCCTTTTATTGTTTGGCAACCGTTGTATGATGACAAACAAATGTATGACGACTTTTTCACAAGTATTTACGTACACGCAAAACAGACTAAACAGCCTTGTATAGTATTTATTGATGAATTAAGTAGTATAAGCGGTAACCAATACCCGCCAAATGGTTTAAAGATTTTATTAAAGCAAGGGCGAGGTATGGGTATTAGTGTTTTAGCCTTGTCACAGGTAGCCCGCTTATTGCCTATGGAAGTAACAAGCCAATTAATGCACTCTTTTAAATTCAATTTAAACGCCAAGGAAGATAAAAAGAAGTTAAAAGATTTATTTGGCGACAGTGCAGAAGAGAACGTACTACACAAGAGGGGTTTTTTCTATCGTAATGTAAACGAGCCCATCCAGAGTAAAAAGGGTAAACCGTATTACTACAAAAACGCCCAAGAGTTTTTTGGGTTAGAATAGGGGGTAAAAGAAATGGCGAGGAAAAAATTAGAAACCATTTTAAAAATGGAAGATAGCCAAAAGAAAGCAAATGAATTATTTAGTTTTATTTTAAGAAGTTTACCACACAGCCAAAATTGGAAAGAGGCAAAAAGAGAATGGGAGAAATTGAAAAAAAAGGGATTTAAATAAAATATGTAAAAAAGAGTAAAGACCATTGTAAAACCTATTGCTTTTTGATAAGTTAAGTAGTTTAATGGTTGTATAGGTTTACAAAAAATACTAATAGGGGGAAAAATTGCATGAATTTTATTAAAGACTATGGCGTATTTTTAATTAGTTTGTTTGTTGCTTTATTCTTTTTAGGGCTTTTACGCGCCGTATTAAAGAAAGTGCCAGTAGTAGGCGGCGTAGTAGAAAAAGCAGAAGAAGTAGCAGGGTTAGAATAATGAATAATTTAAAAAAAATTTTTAGGGGGAAAAGAAAAAATGGCTAAACAACCAGAACAACCAAGCCTAGCACAATTACAGGCAGATCAAGATTTAGTTAACTCTCAATTTATGGGAATGACAACCGAACATCACTCTTTGGCTATTGCAGAGGGAAATAACGATTATAAGCAAGCCTATAATATGTTATTTACAGCACCAACGTTATCAGGTGCATGGGTAACACGTATTGCAATTAAGCACAAAATTAAAGTAGATATTACAAAAGGTAGCGGAGATGCCAAACTTAACGCAGGCGCACCGTATAACTTTATTAATATGCTTAATATTAACTTTGGTAGCCGAGTAGTTACATTGTATCCATACTTAACAAAAGTATTAGCACAAATGGAAGGGTATAACCGTATTGAAACAGGGCGTAGTGCAGGTAAAACAGTAGCGGCTATTGATGAAATGTTACATAAAGTGCCTACAACGTTACAAGACGGAGAAAACGAATTCACTTTTAT
The DNA here is from genome assembly GCA_045630515.1 of Acutalibacteraceae bacterium. Lineage (GTDB taxonomy): Bacteria > Bacillota > Clostridia > Oscillospirales > Acutalibacteraceae > UMGS1532. The sequence goes on along the minus strand of JAZQTG010000044.1, from coordinate 7,663 downwards.
TAGCGAATACGAATTAAATAACTTACACCCGCAATCAGTAGAGGGTATTTTACCAATTTACGGTACAGGTACACGCTTATCTATTGGGCTACAAACAGCAAATGTATTTGGTAGTGATCCAGTTGATAACGTTATTAACTTAACAGGCGGAGCAACAGGGGAAGTAATGGCAGGAAGTAAAATTGACGTAGTTTTATATTACCGTAACGGACAAAGTAAAACAGTAACGAGTATTTTACAGCCTAATATGTCTACACCTTCTACAAAAGGCAGTATTCAAGCGATTCAATTACCAACTATTACACCGCTAGGCAGTAACGTTACGCAGTATGCTAACTTACGTACACCAATGCCTTTCTATAAGTTACTTTCTATTGTTGTTGACGGTAGACAGTCAGACAAGTTTGCAAGTGCAGGCAATATTAAAGAGTTTGTACTTGAAACACAAGAAGATAGCCGTAACGCCCATATCGAGTACACAGAACGTAACGGCGGAGTAGCGGAATATTACCGACATATTAGATCTCATTATGGCTTCGACTTTGACGAGGGCGTATTTATCGCACACGACGGCACAACCGAGAACGCACAAAACGTAAGTGCTAAAGCCTCTAACTACCCACTTAACTTAACGAGCGGCGGGTTTGCCTCTACACGTATTGGTTATAAAGTAGAACAGACAACGGATGCTAACGGTATTACACCACGCGTTATTAACTTTGGTATTGCACTAAATACGGCAGGTTTAGGTATTGTTTAAAAACAATACCTACCCTTCTTATTAAGGAGTGATACACCATGGAAACAGCACTAGTAGACTTTTTATTAACAAACGGTAAAGAGGGCGTATTCTTAATTTTATTTGGTTGGTTATTTTGGGATACGCGAAAAGAAGGAAAGAAAGAAAAAGAGCAGTTAATGTTGGAGTTATCAAAAGCACAGCAATTAAACCAAGAAAGCCAAGATTTATTGAAAACTTTTGCCAATAAATACGATTTAATTAATAACAAATTAGATACTATTACTAGCGCCATTAATGGCAGTAACAAAGGGGCGTAACCACTATGAGGGCTACGCCTATTATTTTATTAGTATTGGCAGGTTTACTTATTTGGACGGCTATTCTAGGTAATACAGGTACATTGTTAAGTGCTATATTTACACCTCATAACTTAAAATTAACGGAGTAAAGCGAGGTAGGGGGAATGGCAGCACCTTTTATAGCCAAGATGTTGGGCGGGAAAGTAGCACAACGGTTTGGCAAACAGCAAGCAGGCGACATTATCAGTGAATTCATTGTTAACGAAACGACAGAAAAAGTAGAGGAAGTAAAAGAAGGGTTAGGCGACAAATTAGCAGGCACGGTAGAAGGTGCAACGGATTTTGTAGAGGAAGTTTTAGAGGCAGCACCAGACGTTGTAACCGAAAACGGCGTAGAAGTTGAAATACCGAAAACTATTGAAGAGCCTTTGGAAGAAGTAGCCGAGAAAACCGAAAATAAACTAGTACATAAGGGTTTACAAACGGCAGAACAGTTACCAAGTGCTATTAAAAGCGGTATTAATGCTATACCTGTTGTAGGCGGTATTGGTATTTTACTAGGTGCTATAATCTTTATTCTATTCGCTTTAAAACCTGTTGAAGGGTTAGAAGATGACGAGGGCAAAGGCGTAACACGTTTAGGGCTTATTTGGCGCGTATTAATTGGCAGGGCAGAAATGCAAGACGAGTTAGGCGAGGAAGAGGAAGAAGAAACGCCTAATACGGCTGTTAATTCAGTTATTAATGCAGGTAGTTATGTATTACAGCAAGAGGCACAAATTGGGCTAGGGCTAGCACAGGCGAGTATTAATCCTTTTGGCACGTTAATTAACAACCAAGTAGAAAATATGATTAAAAGTTACTCTAACTTTGCAGGGGGTAATTAAATGAATAAACGATTTAGTTTTATTGGTTGGGTTTTAATCCTATTCTTTCTTTACATGGCAAGCAAGACAAGGACAGGGTACAACTTAATATACGGCGCTTTAGTGTTAATACTTATGTTTTTATTATTTACGCAAAGCGACAGTATAAACAAAATAATTTACAAGGAGTAGGTAAAAATGACAAGTGTTGAAAGAATGAAAAAAGCAATAGCAGTAGAGGAAAAAGAATTAAAGAAAGCCAAAGACGAATTAAAAAAAAGTAAAGACGATTTAAAAAAACGAGGATTAACAGCAGGAGCACCTACCAGAAAATATTGGGCGGGTTTAAACAAGTATATAAAAATAAAAGAGCCTAATATTGCTAGAATGAAAAAGGAATTAGTTGAATTGCGAAAAGCAGAGGCGTTAAAAAAGAAAGCAAAAAAATAACCGTAAAGGGGAAAAAACACAATGGAACAAATTACAAAATATATGTTTTATTTAATTTTAATTGGTTTAGTTTTAATGTACTTTAAAGGGGCTAATCAATTATTAAGTACAGGCACGCAGGCAATATCAAATGTTATTGGACTGTTACAAGGCAGACGAGCAGACGGTAACGGAGTTATAGACTACGCACAAGGCGAATAATAGGAAGGGGTAGCCTTTATGAATTTCCAAGAACATTTAAAGGGTAGTGTTGTTTTACCAACACTACCTATTACACAACCAAACTTAATTACAGCACCTAACGTTAATTTTAGTTTAGGCGACAAGATTTTACATCATGGGGCTTTTATTTTTACTACTAGCCTTATGAGTGCAGCACCCGCAGTATACAGCACGCCAGATATTGTCAATGTTTACGGTGTAAATATACCAGCACAAACGATTACACACGGTGTAACGCCTATACAGGCAAGCGCAGCACCTATAAAGGGGTGTAATAAATAATGTTTGAAGGACTAGACGGCAAAACAAAGTTATACATGGCAGGCGGTGTAGCAGGTTTAGTAGGTATTTTATTTGCAATGAATCGCCCTAGTACAACAAGCGAGGGCACAAATGTTAACGGTGCTATTGTGCCAAATTACAAAAACGATACCGTATATATACCTACTAGCATGTATGAAATAAGAGTTAATAACGGTGCTATTACAAACAATGCAGAAACGCACAACAACAACCAAAGTATACAGGACAGTAATAACCAAACCATTACAGGCGACAATAACAAGGCAGTAAATGAGCCTATTGCTTATACACCGCCAGTACAAGCACAAACGCCACCAAAAGTAACAGAACAACCTGTAAAACCTGTTGTAACAGCACCTACTACAACAGCACCAAAGACGAACGCAACAGCAACAACGTATACAGTAGACAGCGGGCAAACGTTAACAAGTATTGCAAAAGAAATTGGCACAACGGTTAATGAAATTGTAAAAGCGAATCCAACAACGATTACTAACCCAAATGTAATTAAAGCGGGGCAAGTGATTAAAACGCCAACTTATACACCCGCTAAAACAACGACAACAACCAAGACAACCAAGACACACAAAGTAGTTAAAGGCGATACATTATATGCTATTGCAAAAAAATATAATACAACGGTTAATACGATTGCCAAAAACAACAATATTAAAGACGTAAATAAAATACAAGTAGGGCAAGTATTAAAAGTTTAAAGGAGTGTTTTAATTGGTAAGTGTTATGTTAGATGCAGGACATGGCGGGAAAGATAGCGGAGCAGTTGGTAATGGGTTAAGGGAAAAAGACCTTAACCTAACCATTGCTTTAGCAGTAGGGAAGATTTTAACCGACAACGGCGTAAAGGTATTTTATACACGTATGAACGATACCTTTTTAGAGTTGACAGATAGAACAATAAAAGCGAATTCACAAAAAGTAGATTATTTTATTAGTTTTCATATTAACAGTGCAGCAGGTACAAACGGTACAGGGTTTGAAAGTTTTATGTATAACGGTAACAACCAAGCAACAAAAAACTTTCAAAATAAAGTACATACCGAAATTATGAAACATTTAAAAGTATTGAATGTAAAAGACAGAGGACAGAAAAAACAAGCCTTTACGGTATTAGAAAAAACCAACATGCACGCTATTTTACTTGAAAACCTTTTCATTAATAACCCAACAGATGCAACACTTTTAAAAACAAAATTAACGGCGATTATTAAGGCTAATGCTTATGGTATTTTAGCAGGTTTAGGTATTAAGCCTAAAAGTGCAACACCTACACCTACACCAACAACGACAACAAGCAAAAAGTTATACAGAGTACAAGTAGGGGCTTTTTCAGATAAGAAAAACGCAGAGGCACTAGCAGAAGAGTTAAAAAAGAAAGGTTACCCAAGCGTAATTAAAGAAGAGTAGGAGGCGTAAAACATGCCGACATATAGCAATATGAAAGTAAGCCAAAACGCCATAAACCTAGTGAAGAAATGGGAAGGTTTATATTTGGAGAGTTATAAGGATCCTGTTGGTATTTGGACTATTGGCTACGGTACAACTGTTATTAACGGTAAACCTGTTACAGCAGGTATGAAGATTACAAAAGCAGAGGCAGAGGCGTTATTAAGAAAAGACATAGACGAACACGCCAGCACGATTTTTAATTATGTAAAAGTGCCGTTAACTCAAAACCAATACGATGCCCTAGCCTCTTTTCAATACAACCTAGGTAAATACATATTACAAGGTAGCACGCTTTTAACGTACATAAACAACAAGCAATGGGAAAAAGCAGCCGCCAAAATGAAAGAATACAACAAAGGCGGGGGTAAAGTATTACAGGGTTTAGTAAACAGACGTAACGAAGAGGCAAGCCTTTTTTTAGGTAAAGGGGGAAGTTATACGGAAACATGGCAACCAGCAGTAATAATGGAAACAAAGGCAACAGAGGGAATTAAACGCACGCCTTTATCAGATGAGGCTTATTTTAAAGCCAAAGAAATGGGCTTACAGATTACAAGCGGATTTAGGGGGAAAGACCACCCTTTAACACAGCAAAACCCTAACAGCGACCACGCAAAGGGGCAGGCTTATGATTTTGCACCGCCAGAAGGATTAACAGCAGGCGGTAAGGCGAAAATGGCACTATTTTATAAATGGGCGGTAAATACAGGTAAATACAAACAAGTTATATACAGCCCTTTAGACGGTTGGAGCAACGACCATTACGATCACGTACATATAGCCTTTTACGGAGACGACACAACAACAACGCTAGGCAGTTTGTCAAGCACACTAACCAACTTTAGCGACACAGCAAGCAATATTGTTAGAACAATAGCAAGCCGAATTAATACGCCTTTTGACGAAGTAGAGGGCGGAGCAACAACAACCTTTTTACAAATTAACAACCTATTAAATACAACCGATTTAGGCGAAAGCGAAGGGTTAGGCGATTTTTTAGTTAGTAATGGTGTAGCAGTAGGTTTTAAAGTTGTGTTAGTTGTTATTGGCTTAATATTACTTATTTTTGCACTAGTACAAATGGTAGGCAGTACAAGTATAGCAGGACAACTAGGGGGTATTTAATGTTTATTGAAATATTTAACGATACACAAATTAAAAACCAAGACCAATTACAATACTTTTTAAATGTTGACGGTTGCAGTTTAAAAATTGAAAACCAAAGCCCTTACGCTTTAGAGGTATATTACGCACAACAATTAGCAGACCGCGTTAACCCCTACTCTTACGTTATTTTACCTAACAGCGATTATGAATTGCGAATCAATAAACAGATTAAAAGCGACAACGAACAACCTTTTAACTTTGTCACAGTAAAAACGTTTAAAGACGAAATTAAAGAGGAAACAGGGGCGGCACAATTTAGCGGTACGGCGAACGTAGCGGGCGACATGGTAGTAAAAGGCGGGCAGATAGACGCGTACATACAAGGCGATATGAGGCTAGAAGAAGGTACAACGGTTAATGCAGTAATTACAGAGCCAATACAAGTTGCAGGCGATTTAAAATTAGCAGAAGGTACAACCGTACAAGCAGAAATTAAAGGCGATTTAAAACTAGACCCAAGTACAACTGTTACCGCTAATATATCAAACGCAGAAATTAAAACGGAGTTAGTAAACGCTAGTGTATCTACTAACCCTGTTGTGCCGTTTGGTAAAGGTTACCAAGATAAATGGTTTTTAATAGGAGAAAAAGGATATTTACCAGAGTTAATTACACAAATACACGAGAACGCAGGCATGTATGATACTGTTGTTTTATCAATGTCTACCATAGTTTACAGAGAAAGAACAGCACAAATATTATCTGGACCTATGTATGACGACATATTATCGAATGTTGGTTTTTTATTAAGCGGTATGCCAAACCTTTTACTAAGCGGAAACACAACAGAATACCAAGAGTTTTTAGGAGAAGAAGGTATAAGTATAAAAGAAGTATTAGGAACAGGAGATACAACGAAACAGGTAAGGCAAGTTGCAAGAAGTCAATTCACAATAAAAGCAAACGAGCCCTTTTTATTCAATACACTAGACTTAAACCTAAAATTTTCTACACCAACAATAACAAAAGAGGATACAGACAAGGTATTTTGTAAATTAAATGCTTTTGTTTATAATTCAAAGTCTTTTAACGTAATTAAAGAAGGGGGAAATGCCAAACTTTCATATTTAGATATGAACGGCGGAATCAACATGCACAACAAAAGTATAAGCAATATTGACGGCTTATATTTTAATGATCCAACAGACGGAGGAACAGAAGGGCTAAACTTTCCAAGAACAGCAGGAGGTAGCGACCTTTTAAGAGTGTTAAACGGGCAAGTGTTGTTGAATAATGCAGTTGCTTATGAAGAGTTAACAACAGTACACGCAGCACTTAATTTAAACACCTTAAGTAAAAACGGAACGTACTATTCACACTCTTTAACAAATGCAATAGGAAAACCCGCAGAAATGTTAAGCGGTGCAGGATTTGTTACACACATTGAAAGAACAGACGGTTACGCCACACAAACAATAGAAAGTGCTACATTAGAATTCCAAGTGTTTAAAAGGCGGAAAATGGCAGGAGTTTGGGGAGAATGGGAGCAATTAAAAACCTTTTCTAACGAGTTAACTATGCAGGGCGGTAACTTTAACGTAGTGCCAACAGCATCCAATACGGTTACATCACAGAGAATAACCTTTGACAAACCTTTTAAAACCGTGCCTTTTGTTACAATAGAGGCTAAAAGCGCCGTGCCACAATTAGTAACGCACAGTATAGGAGAAGTAGACCGCAACGGCTTTACTATATTTATGACAAGAACAAACACGACAGGCACAAACTTTAATTATATAGCCATAGGCTAATTAGGAGTGATTAAATGGGTAAGAAAGAGTTAGTATTATTTGTTGTAGGCGGTTTGTGTTTATTATTGCAGTACAAGTTATTAAGCCACTACAACGTTAAATAAAAGAAGGTACAAAAACTACACAAATGGTAATAAATTGGTATAATATAAACAAAGGAAGATAACGCCATATATTTACCTTTTATATAATTACCCTTTGAAATTATGCACCCACGCCATAGGGTGCTTTTTTTATGGAGCGTAGCGTACCGTTAACTTTATCTTTACCTTGGCAAGCCACGAATTATAACACAATGATTATATGGCAACAAATGTATTAAAAGGGTATAGGGTGTTGTTCTGTTTTATGTCTGACCTCGAAGAGGGCGGACTAAAACAAACACCCTAATACCCC
>JAZQTG010000043.1:0-59749 GCA_045630515.1 Acutalibacteraceae bacterium | reverse complement strand
TTTTGTTTTTACATACTCTGTATAAGAGTGAGCTTTCTTTTTAACAACCGTCTGTGTGTTATGGCCACAAACAGAACATTTCTTACCTGCTGTAAGACCGGTCTTTAAACAGGTTGGAGCTACTGCAGAAACGTTTTTGTATTTGTGGCCAGGTGCTTGACGTTCGTATCCACAGTTATTACATGTGGCATCTGTGCAATTCGTATATTTATGGTTACACTCATCATCGTCGTTAATCATTTCATCTTGACTGCCACCTATGTATCCACCATCTGCAGGTTGTCTATCATCATTAGCAAATACGGTTACTGATGAGACAGTTAATAACATAACAACCGAAAGAAATGCTGCCATAATGCGCTTTGAAAATTTAAACCAATTAATCATTTTTTATCCTCCTTAAAAACCATTTTTTATTTCTATTTTCATATTATCATATATTCAAAGTTATTTCAAGCAAAATAATTTTGTTTACAAATAATTAAGAATTACTGTTTTTGAACAATGCCACCAATGCATTACCGACAAGTGTAGCAGAGTAGTTAGCCTCTTTAAAACTGTTACCGTTTGTGCCAACCTCTATGATAATTGAGCCATTACTTAGGTTTTGATTATACGTATGCTCGTAAGACAGATACAAAGCACGCGCAAGACCAGGATACATAACCTCCATAGTTTGTTGTAATTTTAAACCTAACTTTAAATTTTCGCGCCAATTTGGGAAATCATCAACAATACCTGTCTGACTGCCAACACAAATCATTACCTGTGCCGCATTCTTGCCATTTATCTTTTTTATTGGTTTCACTATATCATTACCACTGCCAAGCGCATCTCTGTGTAGGTCTAAAACAATCTTTATGCTTGGGTACTTATCCAAATATCTTTGCACAGTAGCGGCAGAACGATTGTAACTGCCCGAATACGATGGGCTATCGTGTAATGTTTTGTCGTGTATTACCGACACTCCGCCCTCCTCTAATATTTCTTTTAGTTTTGCGCCCACTCCAACCACGCTGTACTTCTCGTTACTTGTCCTAGTGGTATCACTTTTAAAGTAAATATTTTGGTCGTGGCGAACATAGTTTTCGGTGCCGTGAGTGTGCATTATAAGCACCTGTGGTTGATTGCTTTTTATCTTTACGCCCGACTTGTACCCCGCAATTAATTTCTTTATATTAATATTTTCGCCCGACTGATTATTTACGTATATGTTGTTATACACCGTATTGGCTTTATATGGTGTTAAAAATTGCGATATAATATTACCTTGCTTTTTTTCCTTTTTCGTATTCTCAGTACTGCTTGTATCTTCTTGGTTAGTATCTATATTGGTGCTTACTTTACTTAATACTACCCCCACCTCTTTTGCGACTTGATATGTGTTTGTTGTTTCAAGTTGCGGAAGTGATACTACAGCCTCTGCTACCGCCTCTCCGTAATTTAAATAAAGGGTTGTAGAAACCACAAGTGATACCACTGCTAGCACCGAAGATATCACACGTGCCGCCTTACTGTACATTTCATTCACTCCCCTTTATATTATGTATATTTAAGTGAAGTTTCTTTAATTACTCCCCCTCTTAAACTATGTGCTTTTTCTTGACATTTACAGTCTTTAGGTTTATAATTATTCTGTTATAGTGTGGGTTCATGTTTTATTGTTTGTATTCATCAATTTTTATGAAAGAGAGAACTGTTTTGAAGATAGGTATTATAACTTTTCACAGAGCGCTTAGTTACGGAGCAGGATATCAAACCTGGGCTCTAGCTCGCTATTTAAAAAACCTAGGTCATGCCGTTGAAATAATTAATTATATCCCTACAAGGTTTACCTTTAAAAACCTTGTTTTCGGTCAACTTTGCAAAAAAAGTTTAAAAGAATTTTTGGTTAAATGTGCGCCCTATGTTGTTTGTAAAACTACAGAATTTATTACCACCAAAAATTTTGCAAAAAAACATTTAACCGTTTCTGGAAAAACTTATAAAAAACCCAATGATTTGACTCAGCAAAGTTCAGATTACGACCTTCTTATAACCGGTAGTGACCAGGTGTGGAACTTGAAATTTGACACCCTTCAAAACATAAAACCTTACCTACTTAATTTTGAAAACGATAAATCAAAAAAAATATCATACGCCTCCAGCATAGGTATGGATAGTTTTAATGATATAACTGACGACACGAAAGAAGAGTTTGCCCGTTTGCTTTCGGGGTACAAGGTAATTTCGGTTAGAGAAAGTAGCGCAGTAGAACTGCTAAAAACTTTAGGTGTTGATGCAAAGTTGGTTCTTGACCCAACATTCTTGCTAAACGGTGATGATTGGCGTTCTCTAGCCAAAAACAAAAAGCAACCAGAAAAATATGTTTTTGTTTACGGGCTTTACAGAAACAAGGAACTACACAAGTTTGCAAACAACCTTGCAAAAGCACACAATCTTAAAGTTATAAATCTTGCCACAACTTACGACTTCAATAAAAACGCCAAAAACAAGATTATTGCTTCACACGAAGAGGTTGTTGGATATATAAATAATGCCGAATGTGTCGTTACCGACTCTTTCCACGGCACCGCACTTTCGGTTAATATGCAAAAACCTTTATACATATTCCCTGCACCAAGATACAACACACGACTTGAAAGTTTAATAAAACTTTTAGGGCTTGAAAGCCACTACGTTTTGAGTGGCAACCAAAACCTTTGCGATACCACTATGGACTACACCGAAATAAACGCTAAGTTAGAGGAAGAAAGAAAAAAATCGTATGAATTTTTAGGAAGGGCAATTAATGAATAACACACCTAAAACAGTATGCAATCTCCATATGTGCACCGGTTGTATGGCTTGTGTGCAAAAATGTCCCAGTAACGCCATAACCGTTACCGACAATATGGTTTCTTTAAACTCAGTGATTGACCAAAGTAAATGCATTAACTGTAATCAATGCTACAATGTATGCCAAATCAACCACCCGCTAGAGTTACTCCAACCTATTAGTTGGCAAGAAGGTTGGGCAAATGACCAAGATTTAAGAAAACTCGCCGCTTCGGGCGGTGCGGCTTCGGCTATTTCAAAGGCATTTGTTGAAAACGGCGGTGCGGTTTGCAGTTGCGTATTTCTAAGCGGAGAGTTCTGTTTTAATATTGCTAACTCCTTAGAAGATTTAAAACAATTTGCAGGCTCTAAATATGTTAAAAGCAACCCAAAAGATATATACGAGAAGGTTTGCGAGCAATTAAAAACAAAAAAAGTTCTGTTTATTGCCCTACCCTGCCAAGTGGCAGCATTAAAAAAATACATAAAGAATCAAGATAATCTTTATACTATTGATTTAATATGTCACGGCACACCCTCGCAAAAACTTTTAAGCAAGTATCTGCACCAACACAAATTAAATCTTGCCGACCTGAAAGATATCAGTTTTAGAAATAAGCACCAGTTTGGTTTATACGAAACTGGCGGTACGTTTTTGAAAGGCACTTGCGACTGTTATACTCTTTCGTTTTTATCTTCTCTTAACTATACGGAAAATTGTTACAACTGTAACTATGCAAAAAAAGAGCGTGTTTCAGATATAACACTTGGCGATTCCTGGGGTACGAAAATGGACAAGCAGGAACAAGGAAAGGGTATTTCATTGGTTTTATGCCAAACCGAAAAGGGTAAAGAATTATTATCCTTATCTGATATGTATTTAACAAACGCCGATTCTGAACGCGCAACAGCTTACAATGGGCAGTTAACCGCTCCAAGCCAAAAGCCGATAAAACGCGAAAAACTACTTAATGAATTCGCCAAAGGCAAAAATTACGACTGGCTTATCGGCACTATACTTACAAAATCATTTATAAAACAAAAAATTAAAAGTCTACTTATAAAACTGCATTTAATATAACTAGGCTTCTATAATAACTATTTATACGAGGTGTAAAATGAAACCGTTCTTGGTAGATGTTCCTGTTAGAGTTAATATATGGATACGCCCCGAATGTCAAAAAAGGCAGTTTGAGGTATTAAAAAAAGCGCGCCCCAGTATACTGTTTCTTCAATCTGACGGCGGAAGAAACGACAAAGAGTGGGAGGCTATACATAAAAACCGCAAATTGTTTGACGAGGGCATTGATTGGGATTGCACCGTTTATAAAATATACGAAACCGAAAACCAAGGGCTTTACACCATGGGCAGAAAGATTGCAGATTTCATTTGGGAACGAGTGGACAGATGCATCTTTTTAGAGGACGATATTTTACCCTCTGTAAGTTTTTTTGAGTATTGCGCAGAACTTTTAGAACGTTATAAAGACGATACACGAATTGACTGTATTTGCGGCATGAACCATCTTGGAGTTAGCAAAGAAGTTAATGCAGACTATTTCTTTTCGCGTCAAGGTTCAATATGGGGTACTGCTACTTGGAAACGCGCCGTTCAAATGCGTGACAGAGAGTTTTCTTATAAAGACGACCAATACATACTAGGCTTGCTTAAGCAGCGCACAAGACATAATCCTACTTTTAGAAAGAAAATTTTTGGATATTCTAAAAACGCCAATTACGGCGGACACGTAGCGGCAACCGAGTTCTTTCGCGCATTTGCTATGTACGGATATAATCAATTGCAAATTATCCCAAAAGTTAATCTTATTAGCAACATCGGTTGTACCGAGGACTCTGCGCATGCTGACTCTTTAAAAAATATGCCTCGCGGAATGAGAAAGATTTTTAATATGCAAACCTATGAATTAGAGTTTCCGCTAAAACACACTTCTTTTGTTATACCCGACATTGAGTACGAAAAGAAGCGTAACAGAATTATGGGATACAATACCCCTTTTATTACTCTTTACCGCAAATGTGTAAGAGCTTTTAAAAAGATTGTACACGGCGACCTCAAAGGTGTACTGAATAAAATTTTTGGTGCTAAAACCAACGAAAAATAAAATCTAGGTGAATCAATGAAAAAAGGCAAAATAAATAAATACGGCTATTTGGCGCAAAACACCTTGCTATTTACAATATCCTCGTTTTCTTCAAAGATACTAACCTTCTTTTTAGTACCTTTATATACAAACATATTAACCACCGAGGACTATAGCACAGCCGATATCATAACCACAAGCGCTATGATACTCATGTATGTATTTACACTTAACATAAGTTCGGCTGTTCTGCGCTTTGCTATTGACTCTAAAGAAAATAAACAACGAGTTTTATTTTACGGATTTAAGGTTATTTTTGCAGGTGCTACAGTTGTACTTGCGGGAATGATTGTATTTTGGGCGTTCAACCTTATTAAGTGGGAAAGCTATTGTTATGTATTTTTATTCCTAACCTTTTTAGCCGACTCGCTACAAACTATGCTTTACCAATACCTAAGGGCTATTGATAAGGTTAAGATGATGACCATTTCAAGCATACTTTCTACCCTTGTTCGCTTACTTTCCTGCGTTGTTACACTCGTTGTATTTAAAATGGGCGTGCTTGGATATTTATTATCTATGTTTATGGGTCCGTTTGTATCTACAATATTCCCACTTTGCACACTTCTACCATTCAAAAAAGAACCTATTGATAAAGATTATGATAAACAGTTACACAAGGGTATGCTTAAATATTCCATACCGCTAATCTTTAATCAACTTGGTTGGTGGATTAACAACAGTATAAACAAATATTTTATCATTTGGCTTAAGGGCGCCGCACTAAATGGCATTTTTGCCGTTTCATATAAAATCTCCAACCTTATGTCTATGTTATGCAACATATTCTGTCAGGCTTGGGGTATTTCCGCGATTAAGGAATTTGACAAAAATGATAGCGACGGTTTCTTTGCAAAGGTATACGGCGCTTTCAGTGCAGGCTTGGCTATTTCCTGTTCAGGCTTGGTGCTGGTTAATATTCCCCTTTCAAAAATAATGTTTGCTAAGGACTTTTTTGAGGCGTGGCAATACTCTTCTTTTTTGGTTTTGGCAATGCTGTTTAGCGGTCTTGGTAGTTTTTTGGGTGGTATTTTCAGTGCCACCAAAAAAAATAAAAGCCTTGCTACAACCACCTTTATTGCGGCTATAATAAACGTTGTTTTAAACCTACTGCTTATACCTAGGTTTGCCGCTATGGGCGCAGCAATAGCAACCGCAGTTTCATTTTACTTTGTTTGGCTTTTACGCCTTTTGTTCTCGCGCAAGTATATGAAATTCAAAGTAAATCTCATTCGCGACCATATCGTTTACATACTTATCATTGTTCAAATTATCCTAGAGCATACCGCGTCACATATGTTTATTGCTCAAGGTGTTGTTTTCTTGTTAATATGTTCACTTTACTTTAAACAACTAAAAATGTACTACGAAAAAGTTGTTAACATTATCACTAGCAAATTTAAATCTATTAAAAGCCGAGGTTAATTATGCAAAACTTAAAGGGTAAAAAATTATTGGTGCTTGGCGGTGCTTTTCAGCACTGCAAATTAGTAGAAGCCGCTAAAGAATTAGGCGTTATAGTATATGTTTGCGACTATTTAGAGCCTGACCGCTCACCCGCTAAACTATTAGCAGACAAGCATTATATTTACAACATTACAGATTACGACGAACTTTGCGAACTTTGCGAGTCGCAAGGTATTGATGGCGTTATCTCTACGTCGCTTGATGCTTGTCAACGCCCATACCAACACCTTTGCGAAAGGCTTAATAAACCTTGCTTTGGTACCGCCGAACAGTACAAAATACTAACCGACAAAAACACCTTTAAAAGTTACTGTCGCAAAAACGGCGTTGATGTAATACCTGAGTATCAAATTGATGATTTTAGCAGTCTAGAAAAATGCAACGACACAGTAGAGTTTCCTATACTTATAAAACCCTGCGATTCTCGTGGGTCAAGGGGACAATCTATCTGCAAAACTTATGAAGAAGCCATAAAGGGTATTGAGTTTGCTAAAAGCGAAAGTTCAAATGGTGAAATTGTTATAGAAAAATACATGGGTCAAAACAACGACTTCTCAATGACCATTATTGTTATAAACGGTAAAGCATATCCTTACCGCACCGTTGACAGAATTTTAGGTAAATATGAAGATGGTCTGGATAAGCTTGCAGTTGGTGCTACAATGCCCTCGGTTTTTACCGACCTTTATATGAAAAATGTTCATAAGAAAATTGAAGCGTTTATTAAAGACGTAGGACTTTACACCGCGCCTATGTTTATGCAAGGATTTGTAGATGGCGATACTGTTCGTTTTTATGATCCGGGATTGCGACTTCCGGGTGGCGAATATGAGCGTATGTTTAAAGCCGCTACAGGTAAAAATGTTTTCTATCCGCTAATAGAGTTTGCCCTTACCGGCAAAGCTTCTGATGACTCGGCTTCGTTCAAGGATGATGATATTTGGCTAGGTGGCAAGGTTGCTTTTCAGGTTTTGCCTACCCTGCATGGAGGAATTATCGGCAGTATTGAAGGACTGGATGAAATACGTGCCAATAAAAATGTTGTTTCTGTTTTTGACAGATATGTTGTTGGCGATGAAATCACCGAAACCCACAACGTAAGCCAGCGTTTTTGTGAAATTGACATTGTGTGCGACAACAAGGAATCGGCAAAAGAAACTATAAAATGGATTTATTCAACCCTTAAAATCACCGATACTGACGGCAAAGATATGATTGTTTCGCGTTTTGATTTAGATTAATTTCAGCTTTACTTTGGAGGATACTTTATGCCTATTGAATTTCTATATCTTGCCGCCGTTTTTGCGGTTGCTATTTTCGGATTTGCTGTGTTAAAACGTCCGTTATACGAATGTATGATTGCCGCTTTCGTTGTGCTTGTTGCAATTACAGGCACCTTCGGTAGCGTTGGTACATTTATTTGGGATGCCTTAAAAGAGCCCACGCTTTATGTAATATTCGTCTTTATTATTTCGGCCGACCTACTTTCAAAAACCACCGTTATTGATGACTGTATTGCAATTATACTTTCCATTTTCGGCAGATTTAGAGGTGGCGCAGGCTTTGTTGCTATAATTGGCAGTTCTTATATGGGTTCTCTTTCGGGTTCAGGCCCCGGAAACGTTGCAACAACAGGTGTGTTTACAATCCCTGCTATGATAAAAACGGGTTTTCCTCCGCATCTTGCTGCTAACGTTGAAGCACACTCCAGCACTATGGGTAATATGATACCTCCCGCCGGCATGATAGCAATTGCCTTCGCTATTTTAGATGGCCTTTACCCTAACACCTATACCCTTTCGCAATACTGGATGTTACTTTGGGGCATTGCTTTGTGGTTCGTTTTGCAAAGAATTTTAACCCTTTATTTTATGTGCCGCTATTACAAAGTAAAACCTATGAAAAAGGAAGATATTCCAAGTTTCAAGCAATCATTAAAAAGAGGTTGGAAGGCTATATTCCTACCTATAATTGTTTTTGTACCCTTCTTACTTACTAGCGAATTTAGTGAATTCTTTACCGCACGTTTAGGCAAAGATGGCGCATCGGCATTAGGGAGCAGTCTGTTGCTGTTTATACCTTCCTTAATTGTTATTTGCGGAATTTTGCTTTCTGGCAAAGAAACCATAAAACAAGTTACAATTAAAACCATGTTCCAAGATATAACAAAAGGTATGCTAAAGGTTGTTCCAACCGCTGCGCTTGTTATGTTTGCTTACTTTGTAAGTAATGTTTTTGAGGTGCTTAACGTTGAAGTGGCAATAGGCGATTTTATCAGTTCCCTTAATATGCCAAAAATGCTTTTATGTATTTTCATTCCACTATTTACTGCCGTTTTAGGTATGCTTTTACCAGGCTCTACACAGGTTAAAATATTTGGCGGAATTATAATATCCATTCTAGCCGCCGCAGGTTGCAATCCTATGCTTATTGCAGGTATGTTACCTTGTATCTGTGGTGCTATGCACGGCGTTACACCGCCATACTGTGCTTGCGTTTATACAGGTATGGGTATTGCCCAAAGTGAACTTAAGCCAACACTTTCAAACTGTATGGTTTGGGTAGCCCTGCACTACATACTTTCTGTTGTAATTATGTTAGGCTGGCTTCCCATTTGGGGACTTATTTAGGAAGGAGAAAGGGTTATGCGTGAAAAACTTTACGAAATATTTAATAAACTGTACGGTATATTGATGACCGCTTCTTTCTTCGGCGGTTTTGTGCCCTTTATACCTTTTATAATTGCCATTATTGTTGGTGGCAATTTTGGAGAGCAGGTTTCTCTTTTCCTTTATAAACAATACTATCCCATAGTTATTGTGGTTGGCTCAATCGCAGTGCTATTCGGTTTAGTGGCAATGTACATCGGCAAAATTGAGGGTCTTTCGGTTAAAAAGGCCTCTGCCAAAAAAGAAAAAATTAATAAAAGAACGGATTTTTAATTATGATAATACCTACCGAAATTAACGACGTTAAAATTATTGAGCCGAGAGTGTTTGGCGACGATAGAGGATTTTTCTATGAGAGTTTTAATCTAAATTCTCTAAAAAACGAGGGTATTGATTTCACCCCCTGCCAAGAAAACTGCGCTTTTTCGCTTAAAAAAGGTACCATTCGTGGCTTGCATTTTCAGAATAACCCCATGGCACAGGCTAAAATTGTAAGATGCACAATGGGTAGAGTTATGGACTATGCTATTGACCTTAGGAAAGACTCGCCTACCTTCTTAAAATACGTTAAGGTAGAACTTTCTGCCGAAAACAAAAGGCAGCTTTATATTCCGCGCGGTTTTGCGCACGGTGTTATTTCTCTGGAAGATAACACTATGATTGAATATTTTGCAGATAATTTTTACAGTCCCGAAAACGACCGTTCTGTAAGATACAACGACCCCGATATTGCAATAGACTGGCAAATGGACGAGTTGATTTTATCCGACAAAGATAAAAACGCCCCCTTCTTTAGCCAAACCGACTGCAATTTTTAATACACTTTAGGAGATGTGAAAATGGAAAACAAAAGAATTAACGTTACCCGTTCTTCTATGCCTTCTTACGAAGAATATTGCGAAGAAATTAAAGACCTTTGGGAAAGTCGTTGGCTTTCTAATGCAGGTGCAAAGCACAAAGAATTTGAAAAGCAACTGCAAGATTATTTAGATGTACCTTACCTAACACTGTTTGCTAACGGACATGTTGGCTTAGAGGTTGCTATTGATGCATTTAAACTTAAAGGCGAGGTTATAACCACACCTTACACCCACTGTTCAACCACCCACTCTATTGTAAGAAACGGTCTTACACCTGTTTTTTGCGATGTAAATGATCGCGATTTTACAATTGATGCTGACCAGATTGAAAAATACATAACCGACAAAACCTGCGCTATTGTGGCTACACACGTTTATGGTTTTGTTTGCGATGTAGAAAAAATTGAGGCTATTGCTAAAAAGCACAATCTAAAGGTAATTTACGATGCCGCACACGCTTTCGGTGTAACAATTAACGGAAAGGGTGTTGCAAACTATGGCGACGCTTCAATGTTCAGTTGCCACGCCACAAAGGTTTTCCACACAATTGAAGGCGGTATTACCGCATTTAAAGACAAGGAGATTTTAGATAGAACAAACACCCTTATCAACTTTGGTTTTGTTAGCCACGAGGAAGTTGATTACGTTAGCACCAACGCCCGTATGAATGAGTACGAAGCCGCTATGGGTATTTGTAATTTGCGCCACATTGATTCAGAAATTGCAAAACGTGAAAAGGCTGCAAAAAGATATATTGAGCGTCTTAGCGGCGTTAAAGGAATTAAACTTATCGCACCACAAAAAGATGTTAGACAAAACTATTCTTACTTCCCTGTTTTCTTTGACGGTTATAAATATGACCGCAACCAAGTACAAGAGCTACTTGCTAAAGAAAACATCTTTGCCAGAAAATATTTCTACCCACTAACCAACGAACTTGCATGCTATAAAGATATTTACGGTTGTGCTACAGAGAACACCCCTGTTGCTAAAAAAGCCGCAGAGAGTGTGCTAACACTTCCTATGTATGCAGATTTGACAATAGAAGATGTTGACCGTATTTGCGATGTTATCTTAAAATAAATTTTTCAATTTAAGGAGATGCCAATATGAAAGGTATTATCTTAGCCGGTGGAAAAGGCACCAGGCTTTACCCTATGACGAAGGTTGTTTCTAAACAACTGTTGCCTATTTATGACAAACCCCTTATTTACTACCCATTATCTATATTGTTGCTTGCAAGCATTAAGGAGATATTAATTATCTCTACCCCTGAGGATACCCCTAATTACGAAAGACTTTTGGGCAACGGTGAAAAACTTGGCATTTCTATTACATATAAAGTACAAGAAACCCCCAGAGGTCTTGCAGATGCCTTTATTTTAGGTGAGGAATTTATTGGCGACGACAGTGTTTGCCTAATACTTGGCGACAATGTTTTTTATGGCCAGAATATGACCAAACTGCTAAGACAGGCTATGGATAATAAAACAGGTGCCACGGTCTTTGGCTACCCTGTTAAAGACCCTACCTCTTTTGGTGTTGTTGAGTTTGATGAAAACCGCAAGGTTAAATCTATTGAAGAAAAACCGAAAAACCCAAAATCTAAATATGCAGTACCAGGATTATATTTTTACGACAATCGCGTTGTAGAAATTGCTAAAAACGTAAAGCCATCTGCTCGTGGTGAAATTGAAATTACTTCCGTTAATAACGCCTACTTGGAAAAAGGCGAACTTAACGTTACCCTACTTGGCAGAGGTATGGCATGGCTTGATACAGGCACCCCTGAAGGTATGCTTGGGGCGGCAGAATTTGTAAAGGCTGTGCAAGACAGACAAGGTTTTTACGTATCTTGTATAGAAGAAATTGCTTGGCGTAGAGGTTTTATTAATGACGAGCAATTACTGGCTTTAGGTGAAGAACTTAAAATGACCGAGTATGGTCAATATCTAATTTCACTTGTTAAGGAGGCAAATATATGACAATTTTAGTTACAGGCGGTGCAGGTTTTATTGGCTCAAACTTCTGCTACCATATGCTAAACAAATACCCCGATTATCGCATACTTTGTGTTGACTGCCTTACTTATGCCGGTAATATGTCTACCTTAAAAGAGGCTATGAAAAACCCTAATTTTAAGTTTTTCAAAACAAATATTTGCGACCGCGAGGAAATATATAAAATATTCCAAAGCGAAAAGCCGGATATTGTGGTTAACTTTGCGGCTGAAAGCCATGTTGACCGCTCAATTGAAAACCCTGAGGTGTTTTTGCAGACCAATATTTTAGGCACTCAGGTTTTAATGGATGCTTGCAGAAAATACGGTATTGACCGTTATCATCAGGTTTCTACTGATGAGGTTTACGGCGACCTACCGCTAGACCGCCCTGACCTTTTCTTTACTGAGGAAACACCTATACACACAAGCAGTCCATATTCCAGTTCTAAAGCAGGCGCAGACCTTCTTGTGCTTGCATACCACCGCACATTTGGCTTGCCTGTTACAATTAGCCGTTGCTCTAACAACTACGGCCCTTACCACTTCCCTGAAAAACTAATCCCCTTAATGATAGCAAACGCGCTAAATGACAAACCCCTACCAGTTTACGGCAAGGGTGAGAACATTCGCGACTGGTTGTATGTTGAGGACCACTGCAAAGCCATAGACTTAATTATTCATAAAGGACGAGTTGGCGAGGTTTACAATGTTGGCGGACATAACGAAATGGCTAACATTGACATTGTTAAACTTATTTGCAAAAAATTAGGCAAACCTGAAAGCCTTATCACCTATGTTGCCGACCGCAAGGGACATGATATGCGTTACGCTATTGACCCCACAAAGATCCACTCTGAACTTGGTTGGTTACCTGAAACAAAGTTTGCTGACGGTATTGATAAAACTATAGAGTGGTATCTTAACAACAAGGAATGGTGGGAAACCATTATTTCGGGTGAATACCAAAACTATTACGAACAGATGTACGGAAACAGATAATAAAAAAACTAAACGCGCGGTGAAAATTATCACCACGCGTTTTTTATATTAAAGGGTACCATGTGTTCGGCAGGTAGGTGTTTCCGTTTTAGAAATTACACCCTCACATTAGTCCCTAAACTTATATTATTCCTAATTTAATTTTTTGTTACAAAAAACGCCCCAAACACTTGGGGCGTTAAATTATTCTTGATTATCCGCTATCTGCGGTGTTTCTTTTTTGAATGGGTTTATGGGGAGTTTTGGCAACCCAAAGAACATTAAAAATGCAAGGGTTAAAGCACTTGCCGCACCAAAAGCGGATAAAATTATTCCACTAGTGGTTGAAGGCTTATTGAATGTGCATTTGTCTACCCTGCCCTTATCGTCTAAAGTATAGTAAATGGCTACGCTATGCCCTGTTTTTTCCTTTGTTTTTACATCTACTTTATAGTAATATCCGCCTACGGTAAACCTAGCTATTGACTTTTTACTTAAAACGTACACCGTTGCATTTGTTTTGGAATATTTTTCTGCTCTGTTTGTATTAACTACACAACTAATAATTCCAGAAAGCAACAACACTAAAGAAAGCGCAATGCCAATCACAAACACAAGCGCAGTTTTACCATGCACACGGCGGTTTTCCCAAAGCGTTTTTCCGCCTGTTGAAACAAACTTGCCGATGGCTGTAAATACCGCATCCGTTATTTCCCTTACACTTTTACTTTTTTCTGGTTTATGTAGCGTTGGCTCTTGCACAACAATAGTGTCTTGGCTTTTTTTAAGCCTTTTTTCCTCTGCCAAAATCATTAAACCAAGCGCGATAATTAAGATTACGCCTGATTCGTTTTCGGTTTGCATTGCAACCGAGTCGCCTCTAACCGCGATTCTAGCCGTATCGCCTAAAACCTTTGCAAAATATCCACGCTCGCCTTTGTCGGTAAGGTTGATATCTCCACTATCGCTAGCGTATCCGCTTTCGGTTTTCTTTAAAAGTCCTATCGGTGAGTCAAACGCCGATATAGCATATCCCTTTTCGGTTATTCTTATATCCGCTAATTGTGATACCGAAAGTTCATCAAAAATTTCGCCATAAAAACTATATTCAGTAGTAAGTTTTACAGTATATTTCAACTCGCCTTGCTCGTTGTATACGCCAAAATTATCACTGTTACAATTAAATTTATAAATCATATCTTCACCTTCAATAGAATTCTGCAATTCTAACATCTTGATTTATAGCATTTTTAAGTTCGTTAACCGTGCCAAATTTTTCTTCATCTCTTATAAACTGCATGGGTCTTAACAGCAAAGTTTTACCGTATGCATCACCCTTGTAACCTATAATATAGGTTTCGCAGAGTGGTTCTTTTGTAATGTAGGTTGGGCGGATACCAATATTAGTAATACCGCGATATGTTACCCCATCAACCTCTACCTGACTGATATATACACCAAAACGCATTTTAACCATACCTTTTGGCAAGGGTTGATTTATGGTTGGATAACCTAGTGTTCTACCTCTGGCATCGCCATGAATTACAGGCATCTCTAAGCAAAAGGGTTCTGAAAGCATAGAATTTGCCCTTTCCATTTTTCCATCTGCAATATAATTTCTAATGCTTGTAGAACTAACCTTAATACCATTTCTGCTAAACTGAGGAGTAATTGTTGTGGTAAATCCGTTCTCTTTACAAAAAGCCAGCATTGTGTCTACGGTACCCTCTGCGTTTTTACCGAACCGATAATCAAAACCGCAGCAAAAATGATTAATACCATATTCTCGGTTTAGCATATTTAAAAACTCTTTGGGTGGTATATCCTTAACCTGAGAAAAATCAAGGCTAATCACCTTGCTAAAGCCCATACTTTTAAGTCTGTTTATCTTTATATGAGGTTGCATTATCACGCCGCTTTGAGCATTGGGTGGGTATAAAAAGGTAACACAAATAGCGTTTTCGTTTTTAAGTGCGCTCTTTAGTACTTCTATATGGCCTTTATGCAAACCGTCAAAAGTACCTAGTGCCGCCGAAACAACTGCCATTTATATCCCCCCATTTTTTTAATCTTTAATTACACACCCAATATTTAACTGATTCCTTTGTAAATCAATCTTTCCTATTCCCAGAAACTCATCATCAAACTTTACGCGTATATTTTCTCCATCGGTTACATCACTGATTTTCAACCGATTGAGATCTAGTTGACCACCGTGTAAAAATCGTTCTGCCTGTGCTTTAGTAGTGTTTACGCTTTTTAAGTGCTTAACACATTCTTCGGCACTAAGTAAATATTGTGTTGGGTCATTTTCAAACTCCTCTAGAGTAACACATTTATCAATAGAAAAGCCCGAAACCGAGGTACGCTCTAACTCTGTAAGGCAAGCACCAACACCCAAATATTCACCTATATCGGCGCCAAGTGTTCTTATATAGGTGCCTTTAGAACAGGTAACATCCATTATAAAATCGGTTTCATTAAGTCTTTGCACCAATGTTATTTCTTTAATGGTAACAATACGACTTTCACGCTCAACCTCAATGCCTTCGCGAGCAAGGTCGTAAAGCCTTACTCCGTCCTTCTTTATAGCGGAAAACATAGGTGGCACCTGACTGATTTCGCCTTTAAAATATTCTAAAGCCTCTGTTAATTCTTGATCGTTTACATTAACCTCGTTGGTTTTTAACACTTCACCCGTAATATCCAAGGTATCGGTAACGGTGCCAAGCCTTACGGTTGCGCGATAACTTTTATCACTCTCTAACATTAATGAACTTAGGCGCGACGCTCTGCCTGTTAAAAGAGGTAAGACACCTGTTGCCATAGGGTCAAGCGTGCCGGTATGTCCAATTCGTTTTTCCGAAAGTGCACGGCGCACCCTTGCAACCGCGCCAAAAGAGGTTACGCCTTTTGGTTTATTAAGTAATACTAGATAAGGCATCCGTTTTCCTCCAACGCCGCCTTAACTACAGGAATGATGCGCTCTATTGCTTCATTTAAACTGCATTCCAGTTCGCAACCTGCCGCCCTTGGATGACCGCCGCCACCGAACTCGGCACAGATTTTTGTAGCATCTATAGGCGCGTTTGTTCTAAGCGAAACCTTATACTTGCCACCATCTTTTTCGCGAAGGGTAACACCTACCATAACCCCCTCTATCGTGCGAGAAAGAGTGTTAATTCCGTCTAGGTCGCTTGTGGTACAACCTGCCTCTTTAATCATATCTTTAGTTACAGCAATTATTGCCACTCTACCGCCAAACATAAACTCCATATTGTCCATAACCAACGCCTCAATTTTAATTCTTTGACGCGATTTTGTATCAAACATAATACGGTTAATTTCGGCATAATCTACACCAAGGTCAATAAGTTCTGCCGCAATTATATGGGTTTTTGCAGTACAGTTGGAATATTTAAAGCAACCTGTATCGGTAATTATTCCTGTATAAAGGCCGTCTAAAATATGCTTGTTGAACTCAACCCCTAATTCCTTTATAACGCGATAAACTATCTCGCAGGTGGCAGATGCCTCTGGGTCAAGCAACATATACTTTGCATACTCTCTGTTTGAAATATGATGGTCTATGCAAAGGTCTACAATATCCTTATACTCATCCTCTAAACTGCCTAAAAGTTTACTGTCAGCAACATCTAAAGCAACAACTGTACCATTTTTAATATCATCGTGCATAAGGCTATTCATTATATATTTAAACTTTGATGGAATATGGTCGCCGCAAAGCACCCTTACACGCTTACCCTTTGCCTTTAACGCATAGGCTAGCGCATAGGCAGAGCCTATTGTGTCACCATCAGGCTGGGCGTGGGTTAGCAAAGTAAAGTTATCCTTTTTTAGCAAATATTCTGAGGTGTCTTTAAGAGTAAAGATTTTACTGCTCATCGTCCTGCACCTCTTTTTTTGAGAACGAATCTATTATGCTTGCAATGTTTGCACTTCTTACAATAGAATCATCTGCAATAAATTTAAGTTCGGGTGTTTTGCGAAGTTTAAGTCTATTGCTTAATTCACGGCGTAAATAACCTGCCGCGCTTTTTAAACCTTTTACGGTTTCGGCAGTGGTTTCTGCACCGTCAATACAACTGATATACACCTTTGTATAAGACAGGTCACCACTTACGTCTACCTTAACAATGCTTGTAAGAGAGGATACTCGCGGGTCTTTTACAGTGCGGATAAGTGATGCTAATTCGCGATGGATATCCGATGTAATTCTACCGTTTTTAAATCCTGACATTAAAACACTCCTAATTTTATAATTCTAAAGTTAGGGCAAAGGTTTTGGCTTTGCCCTATATAGTTTTATCAATCGCGGTATTCTTCCATAATAAAGGCTTCAAAAACGTCGCCCTCTTTAACGTCTTGGAATTTCTCAAGACCGATACCACACTCATAGCCTTGTGCTACCTCTTTAACGTCGTCTTTAAAACGGCGTAAAGACTGAATTTTATCCTCTGCCACAACTATACCGTCGCGAACAACACGGATTTCGCAAGCCCTTGTAACCTTACCGTTGGTAACGTACGAACCTGCAATGGTACCAACACCTGAAATTTTGTAGGTTTCACGCACATCAATAGTACCCAAAATAACCTCGCGGAATTTAGGTGCAAGCATACCCTTCATAGCGGCCTCAATTTCCTCTATGCAGTCGTAAATAATTCTATATAAGCGTAGTTCTATACCGTCGCGCTCTGCCGCCTCTTTAGCAACAGGGTCGGGACGAACATTAAATCCAACGATAATTGCACCTGACGTGCCTGCAAGCATAACGTCACTTTCATTAACGGCACCAACGCCACCATGAATTACGCGAACGCGTACCTCTTCGTTAGAAAGTTTTTCCAAACTCTCGCGAACTGCCTCAACAGAACCTTGCACGTCTGCCTTAACGATAACATTAAGGTCTTTAACCTCACCCTGCTCAAGTTTAGAGAAGAGGTTATCAAGTGTTACCTTAGAAGCAGAATTCCATACGTCCTCTTTCTGCTTATGCTTACGTTGTTCAACAAGTTGACGTGCCAAACGCTCGTCGGAAACGGCGTCAAAAGCATCACCTGCTGAAGGAACTTCGGCAAGACCTGTAATTTCAACAGGAACAGAAGGACCTGCAATGTTTAACTCTTTACCGTTTTCGTTGGTCATTACACGAACACGGCCAACAGAGTTACCTGCAACTATGATATCACCTGAATGAAGTGTACCGTTTTGAACAAGTATGGTAGCCACAGGACCGCGACCTTTATCAAGTCTTGCTTCAATAACAACACCCTTTGCCTTACGGTCTGGGTTTGCTTTTAATTCCATCATATCTGCAACAAGCAAAATGTTTTCTAGTAAATCATCAATACCTTCGTGGGTTTTTGCGGAAACAGGAACACAAATGATATCTCCGCCCCACTCTTCAGGTACCAAACTGTGCTCGGTTAACTGTTGCTTAATGCGGTCAGGATTAGCCTCAGGTTTATCCATTTTATTCATAGCAACAATTATTTGAACCTCGGCGGCTTTGGCATGGTTAATAGCCTCAATAGTCTGTGGCATTATACCATCGTCTGCGGCAACAACCAAAACTGCAATATCTGTACTTTGTGCACCGCGCAAACGCATAGAGGTAAATGCGGCGTGTCCCGGAGTATCAAGGAAAGTGATATCTCTACCCTGTTTATTAACCCTGTAAGCACCGATATGCTGTGTAATACCGCCAGCCTCTGTATCAGTAACTGCGGAATGACGAATAGCGTCAAGAATAGAGGTCTTACCATGGTCAACGTGACCCATAACAACAACAACCGGATCACGCGGACGTAGATCTTCTGCCTTATCCTCGGTTTCATCCATAATGCGCTCTTCAATAGTAACCGTTACCTGACGGTTTACTTTACAACCAAGTTCGGTTGCGATGAGTTCGGCAGTATCAAAATCAATAGTATCATTAATTGAAGCCATTACGCCGAGTTTCATAAGTGTTTTTATAATATCGGTAGCAGACTTTTTCATAGCAACCGCAAGGTCACGAACAACAACCTCATCACCAATGGTAACGGTAACCGGTGTTTTCTTGATTTTTTCTAATTGCAAGCGGCGTAGTTTATCTGCCTCGGTCTCGCGTTTTGCACCATGTGGACGGCTATAGTCCTTAGACTTCTGCTTGATTTTTTGTTTGCGCTGCATATTGTCCTTAAAGGAATGTGCAGGCGCAATATTCTCGTACTTCTCGTTATATTTATCAATATTAACATTAACTGTACGTGTATCTATACGGCGCACCTGAGCAGGACCACGATTTGGTTGCTCACCTGGTTGCTTTTTCTCTTTAGCCTGGAAAGGATGTAAGTTTGGCTCTGCTGCTTTTGTTTCCTTTTTAGGCTCTTGAGGTTTGGCATCTGCCTTTTTGGGCTCTGCTTTTTTAGGTTCTTCTTTAACCTTTTTCTCTGCAGGTTTTTCGGCAGTCTTAGGCGCGGTCTTCTTTTCAGCAGGTTTTGTTGCCTCTTTTTTAGGCTCGGTTTTTGCCTTCTTTTCTGCCTCTTCTGCCGCTTTGGCTTGCTGTAGTAATGCCAAAATTCTTTCTTGCTCTGCACGACGGCTATCTGTAGGATCTTCTGCCTTAGGCTCTTCGGGTTCTTCTTGCTTTTTAGCAGCCCTTTGTGCCTTGCCGTCTTCTAAATATTCCTTTATATTTTTAACGCTGTGCTTAGCGGTAAGAAGATCAAAAACAATATTTAACTCATCTTCCTCAAGCGCAGTCATACTCTTCTTTTCGCCTTCGCAGTTGGCGGCAAGAATATCTAAAACTTCTTTGCTGGAAACTTCAAAATCTTTTGCGACCTCATGGACGCGGTATTTAACTGTCATTCCGGCTTCCTCCATTTATTAATTTATTTAACGCTGTGGCAAAACCTTGATCGCTAACCGATACCACCCCTGCAGGTACACCGATTGCGGCACTCAACTGCTCTATACTATATTCTGTACGTACCACAGCCACGTTTTTATTTTTTGCGGTAAATTTAAGCTCTTTCTCGGTTTTTTCAGAAAGGTCGCAAGCGATAATAACAAGTTGCGCCTTGCCGACGCTAACAAGTTCGGTTGTTTTTTGTGCACCGATTGTTAGCTTGCCTGCCTTTCTGCAGATACCTAAAAGGTTCAAACATTTATCACTCATTTAAGAGCCTACTTTCCATTTGAGCATAAACCTCGTCGGGAATGGTTACCTCTAGTGCCCTTGCAATTTTTCCTGTTTTACGCGCTTTTTTTAAGCACTCTTCACTATTGCAAAGGTAGGCGCCCCTACCTGATGCCTTGCCAACAAAATCTAATGCCACTTGACCTTCGGGTGAGCGAACAACCCTGATAAGTTCGCGCTTGGGCTTCATTGTTAAGCAACCGCAACATTGGCGCATAGGTATTTTCTTTTGCATAATTTTACCTTCTTTCGCGAGGTATTATTAATCTTCTTCGTCTTCGCCAAAGAAACCGCTTTCAGGACGAATATCAATTTTCCAACCCGTAAGTTTTGCGGCAAGGCGAACATTCTGACCCTTGTTACCAATAGCAAGTGATAACTGTGAATCGGGAACGGTAGCACGGCAAGATTTTTCTTCTTCACTTAAAATCTCAACCGATACAACCTTTGCAGGAGAAAGTGCTTCCGAAACGAAAGCAACAGGATTTTCTGAATATTTGATAAGGTCAATTTTTTCACCGCCAAGTTCTTCAACTATGCTGTTAATACGCATACCACGTTGACCGATACAAGCGCCGATAGCATCAATCTCCTCATTTGCGCTGTATACTGCCATCTTGGTACGAGAACCTGCCTGACGTGAAACTGCCTTAATTTCAATAGTACCATCAAAAAGTTCAGGCACTTCATTTTCAAAAAGTCTTGTTACAAGGCCTGGGTGTGTACGTGAAATCATAACCTTTGGACCTTTTTCGGTAGAGCGTACGTCTACAATGTAAACTTTGATAAGGTCGCCATCGCGTAGTACCTCATCAGGAATTTGCTCTGACTTAGGTAAAACCGCCTCGCTGCCGTTAATTGTAATTGTAGCGTTGCCTGTTTTAGGGTCAATACGGTGCACCTGTGCTGTAACAATTTCCTTATTTTTGCTACGGAACTCTTCTAAAACCTTGCCATGCTCTGCCTCGCGGATACCCTGATGGATAACGTTCTTTGCAGATTGAGCAATAATTCTACCAAATTTTTTGGTGTCTAGGTCAATCTCTACTACCGAGCCAATCTCTGCTTTTTTGTTATACTTTTTAGCATCGTCTAAAAGAATGTCGGTATACTCATTTTCAATTTCCTCTACAACATTTTTAACAATGTAAATGCGGAAAATATTCTTTTCCATATTAGTTTCTTGGTGTGTAATCTCATTACCACCATATGCTTTTTTACAAGATGTAACAATAGCATTACCAATAGTTTCGGCTAGAAGTTGTGGGTCTATGCCCTTTTCCTCTGCCATAAATTTAATTGCACTAATAATTTCGCCACTCATTTTTCTTATTCCTCCATTATAATTTTTTCATCGTCTAAATTTACTTTGCCGATGTTTGACTTTTGAATTTTAATTTCACCGTTTTCGGTGTTTATCACAACCTCATCTCGCGTGCGCGCTATGAGTGTACCTTTAAAATCACGGCAACCGTTTTCTTCGCGAACGGTATGCACCAAAACGGGTTTACCTACGCACACTTCAAAATGTGCATCGGTTACAAGTTCACGGTTAATCCCCGGTGAACAAACCTCTAAGTAATACGGAACTTTAATTGGGTCAGCCTCATCAATCAATGGGTCAATAGCGTGTGAAACGTCGGTACAGTTGTTAATATCAATACCGTTATCACTATCAATAAACACCCTTAGGTACCACGATGCGCCCTCTTTTAAAAAGCGCACGTCCCAAAGCCTTAGCCCTAGTTCCTCTATAACAGGGCGGACTATTGCTTCAACAATTTGCGTAGTTTTGCTACCTGCCAACAAATACATCTC
Organism: Acutalibacteraceae bacterium; assembly: GCA_045630515.1. Classification (GTDB taxonomy): domain Bacteria; phylum Bacillota; class Clostridia; order Oscillospirales; family Acutalibacteraceae; genus UMGS1532. The sequence continues at coordinate 37,766 of JAZQTG010000043.1, read as the reverse complement.
CTTTTTAAGTTTTGCGCTTTGCAAAGAAACACCTTTTACAAAACTAAGAGAGTGGGCAGAACCCACTCTCCTTTTAAAACAATATCTTACGCTAGTGATTATAACACACTTTTTTACATTTTGCAACCCCCTATTTTAAAATGTATATATTAATATATTGTACAATAAAATAAACTTGATAAATGCACTTGTTTTTTTTACTTAAACATAGTATAATACTTTAGCAGGCGTACTTTTAAGCGTGCAAACGGGCGGGTCCTGTGCGACAGAATGCCACGAACCATGTCAGGCGGGGAACCGAGCAGCATTAAGTGGATTTTTCTGTGCGCCGCAGTAAATCTGTTCGTTTGTACACTTAAGAGCACGCTTTTTAACTAAGGCTTAAATTGTTTGGAGGTAAATAAATGTACAAGGCGCTTTACCGTAAATATCGCCCTCTTCAGTTTTCAGATGTTGTTGGGCAAGAACATGTTACAACCACCCTTCGCCGTCAGGTAGAAAAGGGTAATATTTCGCACGCCTATTTATTTACAGGCTCCAGAGGTACAGGTAAAACCACCTGCGCTAAAATTTTAGCGCGCGCTATAAATTGTCTTAACCAAAACGGAGGCAACCCCTGTGGCGAGTGCGAAAACTGTACCGCTATTTTAAAGGACTCTTTGCCCGATGTTATGGAGATTGACGCCGCTTCTAACAACGGCGTTGAATACATACGCGATCTTCGTGACCGCATTGCTTTTGCACCTGTTAAGGCTAAGTACAAGGTTTATATTATAGACGAGGTGCATATGCTTTCCGCCGCCGCTTCAAACGCTCTTTTAAAGACCTTGGAAGAGCCACCGTCACATGCGGTTTTTATACTTGCCACAACCGAGATTAATGCTATTTTACCAACAATACTTTCGCGTTGCCAAAGGTTTGATTTTAAGCGGATTGAGCCAAAGGTTATAAGTGACCGCATTAAATATGTTTGCGACAAAGAAAGCCTTAAAATTACCGACGATGCCGCCGCACTTATTGCCGCTTTGGCAGATGGCGGTATGCGTGATGCATTATCTATTTTAGACCTTTGCGCTAATAGTGAGCAAGAGATTACAGAAGAGGTTGTTAACTCTATTTGCGGTAGGGCATCAACCGAGTATCTGTTCCAGCTTGCTACAAAAATTAAGGATATGGATGCAGCAGGTGCTTTAGAGATTATTGAATCTTTACATCGCGACAGTGTAGATATGCAACGCCTATGCGCAGAGCTTTGCAGTTTTTATAGAAATATAACCCTTATTTGCTCAGGTATAGAAGCCGAAAAAGCCACCTCCAGCGTTGGTGAAACGGTAAAGAAATACCAAGAGTTTTCTAAAGTAATTGGCATTGAGGGTGCTTTGAGATATCTCTCTGCATTTAACGATGCACTAACACTTATGTCTAGCGGAAACAGGCGCAGTGTTCTTGAAATGGCAATAATTAAACTTGCAACACCGGGTCTTGATTATTCGCTTGATGCGGTTATGGCAAGAATTGCCTCTTTAGAGCAAAAACTTGCATCTGGCGTTGCGGTAACAACAACTCCTACACCAAAAAGCATCATTAAAGAAAAAGCTACTGTTACCGAAAAAGTTATTCCGCCCGCACCATCAAAAGAAGAAACACCGATGATACCTAAACCTGTGCCTAAAAAAGCGGAAGAACAGCCAAAACCTACAGTACAAAAAGAACCTGCACCACAATACGACACAAAAAAGGGTGTAATCCCCTGCACTAATTGGAACGATATTGTTTCTGAATGTTTTAAAACCGCACCCCTTGTTCGCGGTCTTTTAAATGGTTCGTCTGCATCTTTTCAGGATGATAAAATTATAATTCATTCTCAATCGCGTGGGTTACGTGCTACACTTGCCAAACATGACGACCTTAATTATAAAGGCTTGTGTCAAGCAATAATTAACGTTCTTGGCAAAGCGTACACGCCTGTTATGGAAAAAGAAAAACAGGTTGACGATACCGACCCTATGTTCAGTTTTATGAATAAATTAAATAACCTTTAAGGAGATAATAGTTATGAAAGCAAGAGTACCTGGTATGCAAAAAGGCGGCGGCAATATGAACGCCATGCTTCAAAAAGCACAACAAATGCAAGCAGATATGGCGGCGCTACAAGCCGACCTTGACGAAAGAGAATTTACCGCTACTTCTGGCGGCGGCATGGTTGAAGTTACCGTTAACGGTAAGCACGAAATCAAGGCTATAAAAATAAGTCCTGATGCAGTTGACCCTGACGATGTTGAAATGTTAGAAGACCTTGTTACAGTTGCCGTAAACGAGGCTATTACCAACGCAACCAAAACTGCAGAAAGCGAAATGGGCAGCATTACCGCAGGTCTTAATATCCCCGGTATGCCAGGTATGTTTTAATGGCTAGTTACGATTTACCTCCCCTTTCGCGCTTAACCGATGCTTTTGCAAGACTCCCCGGAGTTGGCAGAAAATCGGCAGCAAGACTTGCCTTTTACGCCCTTTCTATGAGCGATAAAGAAGCAACCGAGTTTATTGACTCTATTAAGTCTGCTCGCGCCGACCTACATTACTGCCCTGTATGCCAAAACCTTACCGACCGCGAACTTTGTCCTGTTTGCAGCGATAGTTTAAGAGATGGCTCGGTTATCTGTGTTGTTGAGGACCCGCGCGATGTTATTAAACTTGAAAAAACACGCGACTACAAAGGTCTTTACCATGTGCTACACGGCGTGCTTTCGCCCATTGATAACATCGGACCTGAACAACTTCGCATTAAGGAACTTATGTCTAGACTTTCAGACGATAAGGTTAAAGAAATTATCATGGCAACAAACCCCTCGGTTGAGGGTGAAACCACCGCAAGTTATCTTTCTCGTCTTATTAAGCCACTTGGCATTACTGTTACAAGACTTGCATACGGCATACCCGTAAACGGCAGTCTTGAATATACCGACTCGGTAACTCTGCAAAAAGCCCTTGAAGGCAGAAAAGAAATGTAAAAATATTATTTATCTTAATAAAACCTTGTAATCCCCTGACCGTTGGTTTAGGGGATTATTTAATTTGACAAGTTATACTGCTAGTGGTAAAATTTTAATATGAACATTTACAAATGGATTGACAAAAATTGCGGTTCTCTTTTAGACAAAACGGTTGCAATTACAGGCTCTACTGGTGGCATTGGTGAATGGCTTTGCGATTACCTGCTATATCTCGGTGCTCGCCTTGTACTTTTAGACCGCAACAAAGAAAAACAAAACGCTTTAATAAACAAGTTAATAAAGAAATATCCCCACGCCAAAATCACGCCCTTAACCCTGAACCTTGAGAGTGAAAGTTCAGTTTTTTCTGCTTGCAACGAATTAGAAAAATTACCAATAGATATTTTCTTGCACAACGCAGGCGCATACAGTATTCCGCGTAAAATCTGCAAAAGCGGTTTTGACAATGTGTTTCAAATTAACTTTCTTTCCCCCTACTACATAATCAACCGTCTACTACCTAATTTACAAAAGCGCGGCGGCAGAGTTATTGCGGTTGGAAGTATAGCGCACAACTATTCTAAAACCAACAAAAACGACCCTGATTTAAAAACGACTAAAAAGGCAAGCATAGTTTACGGTAACGCCAAACGATATCTTATGTTTTCGTTATACGAGCTTTTTAAAAACGAAAAAAATGTATCCCTTGCGATAACCCACCCAGGCATTACCTTTACCAACATAACTGCACACTATCCAAAACTTATATTCGCCTTAATAAAACGCCCTATGAAAATTATATTTATGAAGCCGAAAACTGCCGCGTTAAGCGTACTTTTGGGTTGCTTTAAAGACACCGCATATCACGGTTGGTTCGGTCCTAATTTCTTTAATATTTGGGGGATCCCAAACCATAAAATATTAAATACCGCAACCGAAGAAGAATGTAAAAATATTTACAGCACCGCAAAGTTAACCCTTAACAAATATACCGATTATATTAACCACTCTACAAAAAGTAGATTTTGAGCAACGTTATGTCACTATATATAATAGTTGCAATAGTATACTTTTAGTGGTATAATGTTGTTGTGTGGGTAAATATTTCCACACAATTTTGCAAACACTAATTTGTGTTATTTATTAGTTTTAGCGGAGGTAACTGAAAATGGATAAGAAAAACGTTTTTGCCGCCATACTTGCAGGTGGCATCGGTACAAGAATGGGTAATGTAGAAAAGCCAAAGCAATACCTAAACATTGGCGGCAAACCCATTATAATACACACTATAGAAAAATTTATACTTAACGAGGATATGGAGGCCGTTATTGTTTTAACACCAAAACAATGGGTTAACCACACCAAAGACCTTGTTAAGAAGCATTTACCTGCCGGTTTAAATATCCACGTAATTGAAGGCGGTGCAGACCGCAACGGAACTATTATGAACGCAATTAACTTCATTGAAACTAACTTTGCGCTTAACGAGGATACAATTATCGTTACTCATGACTCGGTTCGTCCTTTTGTTAGCCACAGAATTATTGCAGACAACGTTAAGTTTGCCAAAGAATATGGTGCTTGCGATACAGTAATTCCCGCAACCGATACTATAGTTTGCAGTCAAGATGGTGAAATTATCAGTGAAATCCCCGACCGTAGCAAAATGTATCAGGGTCAAACACCTCAATCTTTTAAGGCAAAAAAACTTAAAGATATGTATTTAGGCCTTACCGAAGAGGAAAAGAAAATTCTTACCGACGCTTGTAAAATCATGGTGCTAAAAGGTGAAAAGGTGCACTTGGTAGAAGGTGAAACCAGTAATATGAAAATCACCTATCCTTACGACCTAAAGGTTGCCGAGGCTTTGCTTGGGGAGAAAAAGGGATAACCTTCTAAAACTAAAGGAGAATAATAAATGCTTAATGCAAAATTTCAATTAAAAAGACCTCGCCAATTTGAATTGTGTTATGAGGACATTACATTTGATAACGAGCATGTTATCGTGCGTCCTACTCACCTTTCAATTTGCAACGCTGACCAAAGATATTATCAAGGCAACCGCCCCGAAGATGTGCTTCGCCAAAAACTTCCTATGTGTTTAATTCACGAAGGTATTGGCAAGGTTGTTTACGACCCTACCGGCACATTTAAAATTGGACAAAGGGTTGTTATGATACCTAACATGCCTATTGAAACCCATCCTAATATTGCAGAAAACTACCTTCGCAGCAGCAAATTCAGAGCAAGCAGTACAGATGGATTTATGCAGGAATATGTTAAAACTATTCCTGATAGATTGGTAGCCCTACCCGACGAGGTAAACCCTACCGTTGCGGCTTTTACAGAAATTGTTAGCGTTAGTTACCACGCTATTACCCGTTTTGATAAAATTGCCCATAGCAGCCGAGACGTTATCGGTATTTGGGGTGATGGCAATCTGGGCTTTGTTACCGCGCTTCTTTTCAAAAAGCGTTTCCCAAATTGCCGTGTGGTTGTGCTTGGTATAGACGAATCTAAACTTAACGACTTTACCTTTGTTGACGAAACTTATAAGGTAAACGAATTACCAAAAGATTTTGCAGTTGACCACGCCTTTGAATGTGTTGGCGGCTCACCTGCACCTAGGGCTATAAACCAAATTATTGATTACATCAAGCCAGAGGGTACCATTTCTATTTTAGGCGTTACAGAAGAACTTGCGCCCCTTAACACCCGTATGATTCTTGAAAAAGGACTTAGGGTTTTTGGTAGTAGCAGAAGTGGTAGAGAAGATTTTGTAGACCTAGTAAACCTTTACTCTGAAAAAACCGAAGTTGTTTCTTATCTTGAAAACATTGTGGGCGAACAAATCAAAGTCAAAACGATCAAGGATATGTCTGCCGCATTTGAAAAAGACATCCATAAACTTATTGGCAAAACCATAATGATTTGGGATGCAGAGTAAATCATATAAATTTTCGGCATTTTGCCGAACCCATGTACTTTGTGATTAAATGAGTTTTTAATGGTTTGAGCCTTGCTTAAACCGCTTAGGAGAATGTATGAAAAGGTTTTTTAAAGATTTTAAGAAATATTGGGGCTATGGAATATATGCCGCCAAAAGCGAACTTAAAGCCGAGGTTGCCAGTTCATACCTAAATTGGATTTGGTGGATTTTAGAGCCGCTTTGCTTTATGCTTATATATACCTTTATATTTGATTTTGTTTTTAAAGCATCGGAACCTTATTTCCCCATATTTGTTTATCTTGGCTTAACCGTTTGGGAGTTTTTTAGCAAAAGTGTTCGCGCTAGTGTAAAATTAGTTAAAAACAAAAAGAGCATTGTTTCTAAAGTATACATGCCTAAATTTGTTTTAGCAGAAGCTAAAATGATGGTATATGGGTTTAAAACCCTTATCTCGTTAGGCATAGTGGTTGTTCTTATGTTGGTGTTTAGAGTTCCTGTTACGCTAAACATACTTTATGTTATACCGTTGTTTTTAACCTTGATACTTATTACTTTTGGTACTATGTGTATACTTTTACATTTTGGAGTATACATTTTAGACCTCTCAAACATCGTAAATATAGTGCTTAAATTGGTTTTTTATATGACAGGTATATTCTATTCAATAGAAAGCCGCATCGGTGCAAAATACCCAGAACTTGCAACAATACTCGGTAAGTTTAACCCACTTGCTTTTATAGTTAGCAGTGCACGTTCTTGTATTATTTATAGCGAGGGCGTAAACATAGAGGTTCTTGTTATTTGGTTGGTTTTGGGCCTTGCTTTATGCACCTTTGGTGTAAGAACTATTTATAAAAATGAAAACAGTTATGTAAAGGTGATTTAATGGATAATCTGGCAATAAAGGTTTCTAACCTTACGATACGGTACAAAAACCTTGTATCATACTCTTTAAGAAACACTTTGCTAAATTTCAAAAAGCCAAAAAAAGAAGATTTTGTTGCTGTTAACAATGTTTCTTTTGAAGTACCTAAAGGTCAAATACTTGGCATAATTGGTAAAAACGGTAGCGGTAAATCCACCATGCTTAAGGCTTTGGCAGGTATTTTCTCGCCCGACGAGGGAACGATTGAAACTTTTAACAACACAATTTCGCTTCTGGCTATCGGCGTTGGCTTTCAAAAAGAGCTTTCCGGCAGGGAAAATATCTTGCTTTCAGGTTTGCTTTTAGGATTTAGCGAAAATCAAATACGCGAAAAAATGGATGACATAATTAAATTCTCCGGTTTGGGTAAATTTATTGATATGCCTGTGAGAACTTACTCCAGCGGTATGCATTCAAAATTGGCCTTTTCTATTACCGCTATGCTTGAAACCGATATAATGCTAATTGACGAGGTATTAAGCGTTGGCGACCAACGATTCAAGAAAAAGAGCTATGAAAAAATGCAGAGTCTTATAAAAGACAAAACACGTACTGTTGTTATCGTATCTCACAATATTTCAACCTTAAGAAAGCTTTGCGACAAGGTAATGTGGATGCATGACGGAAAAATTATGGGGATTGGAAAAGCCAATGAAATACTTGATGAGTATGAGGCTTTTATGGAGGCAGAAGAACAATGAGAGAATTTTTAAAAAGAATTCGCAGAAACCTAAACTTTAGAGGATTTCTAAAATTATATAGAATTATTAAAAGATTTGCTCGCAAGGTATATAAAAAAATCAGAGTTAGATATTACAAGTATCTGTCCTTGCGCATAATATATCCATTTGCTTATTATAAAAACGCGAGAAAACCTATAGACCCTAACAAAATCGTATTTGTTGAATTGCGCCTTCCCACCCTAACAAACAGCTTTAAACTTATTTACGATGAACTTGCTAAAAACTACGACTACGACCTTCATTGCCACTTCTTGCGCAACGGTTACGTATCGCTTAAAAAATACATTAAGCGTAGCCGCGAGATGATGGAAGATGTTGCAACCGCTAAATATGTTTTCATAAACGAAGGTACAAACGTGTTAAGTTGTGTTAAGATGAGAAAAGAAACCATTGTTACACAAACCTGGCACGGTTGCGGCGCATTTAAAAAGTTTGGTTTTTCTACAGCAGAACTACTCTTCGGTGAATCTTTAAAAGAAAAGTTAAGATTCCCACACTACAAAAATTACACACACCTTACTATCAGTAGTCCCGAAGTTGCTTGGGCATACGAAGAGGCTATGAACCTCTACAACGAAAAAGAGGTTATTAAACCTATCGGTACAAGCCGTACCGACGTTTTCTACGACGAAGAGTTTACTAAAGCTGCATACGAAAAATTGCATGCATTTATGCCTTCTTCTGTTGGCAAAAAGGTTATACTCTACGCCCCTACATTCAGAGGTAGAGTTGCAAAGGCAGAAATTCCGCCTATGCTTAATATTCCTATGTTTATGGAAGAATTAGGCGATGAGTATGTTTTGGTACTAAAATATCATCCTCTGGTTCGTAAGCCAAGAAACGTCCCTGTTGATTGCAGAGAATTTTGTTCCAACCTTACCGATGCTATGAGCATTGAAGAATTACTTGCAGTTAGTGATATTTGTATTTCTGACTACTCTTCACTGGTGTTTGAGTACTCAATTTACGAAAGACCTCTTATCTTCTTCTCTTACGACCTTGACGAATATTTTGATTGGCGTGGTTTCTACTACGATTACGACGAATTGGCACCCGGCCCTGTTTTCAAAACCAATGTTCCTATGATTGATTACATTAAAAACATTGACACTCGTTTTGATAAAGAAAGGGTACATGCATTCCGTGAAAAGTTTATGTCATCTTGCGATGGACATGCTACCGAAAGATTAATGGACCTTGTCTTCGGCGATGATTTAAACAACCACAAAAAAGAAATTCCGTTAGAAGGAACTTATCACGATCTACCCAATTTCAAGGACACACCTTCCGCACGTAAAACACGTCTAGAAAATGCGAAAAAACTTTCTCTTAAAGCAAACCGCCTTTATAAAAAATATTCAAAACGCGGAATTGTTAAAGATAAAGTTCTTATGCTTTACAAAAAAGAAATTAACACAACTTTATCTTATATTGCGCAAAAACTGGAAGGCAAAAAGAATGTTACTTTCCTTTCGTCAACCAATTCAAGACTAAGGAAGTTAATTAAGGAAATGGCTACTTCCGAAACCATTTTCATCACCACAGCGCATAAGATTATTAACCTTTTGGATATTAGAGAGGATACTAAAGTTGTTCAATTATGGGATAAATGCTTCCCATTTGAAACCTTTGGTTACTCTACAAGAAAGGTTCTTTCAGGCATGGAGAATGACCGATTGGACGTTATGCCATTACACAAAAACTACTCGTTGGTTCCCATCGCTTCTGATGCCCTTACCGATATATACAAAAAATCGTTCAACATCTCTGATGAAAATACTGTAAAGCCGATTGGTAATGCAACCACCGACCTTTTAGTAGATGAAAACTTTAAGGCCGAAACATTAGAAAAACTCCACGAGTTTTTCCCTGAATCCATCGGCAAAAAAATCATTGTTTATCTACACAAACCTAGAAAAACACTTACAAAGCCTTCAAGTAATGTTTTTATTGATTACAAAGAATTTAACGAGTATTTAAGCGATGAATATGTGTTGCTATTTTATTGGAAACGCAAACGCGAATTGCCTTTGGCAAAATATCATACACAATTTATGCACAATGTATTCGGCGAACTTTCTCTGCCTGAACTTATGGCGGTTGCCGATATTATGATTGGCGATTACAGGCGTGAAACATTTACCTTCTCCTCAACAAGAAAGCCAATACTACTGTACACACCAGACATTAACACATATTTTTACAACAAAGATACCTGCTTTGACTATAAAGATATTGCTCCTGGTCCTATCTTTAGTGATCCCAACGAACTTACTAAAGCAGTTTTGGATATTGAAAATTACGACTATACGGCACTAGATAATTTCCGTAATAAATATCTCGCTAATTGCGACGGTCATGTTACCGACAGAATCATTGAAGAAATACTTTAATATTAACAAAGCCCAACTTATCGGTGATAGGTTGGGCTTTGAATTTTAACGAAATTCTGTAATTCTTTACAGATACAAAGCAATCTTAAAATTTATATTCCATAAAAGTAACCTGCTATGTTTTTGCAAATAAAAAGACACTTTCAAGAACCAGAAAGTGTCTTTTTTAAAACTATATGAATATTTTTTAGCAGATTAGTTTTTAAGGCTATGCATTGGAGCAGGAATTCTACCACCGCGTTTTATCATTTTTAACGGTGACTCGGTACTTACCTTCATAACAGGTCCGCTACCTAGCAAACCGCCAAACGAGAGTTCTTCCCCTACCTTTTTGCCGATAGCAGGAATTACCCTAACGGCTGTGGTTTTAGAGTTAACCATACCAATAGCTGCTTCGTCTGCAATAATTGCCGCAATTACCTCGTCTGGTGTGTCGCCTGGAATATTAATCATATCAAGGCCAACCGAGCAAACCGCAGTCATCGCCTCTAGCTTCTCTATTGTCAAAGCACCACTGCGTGAAGCATCTATCATACCCGCATCCTCAGTAACAGGAATAAAGGCACCTGAAAGACCGCCTACGTGTGAAGATGCCATTACGCCACCCTTTTTAACCGCATCGTTAAGCATTGCAAGTGCGGCTGTCGTACCACAACTACCCACGCTTGAGAGACCGATTTCTTCTAAAATATGGGCAACCGAATCGCCAACCGCAGGTGTTGGTGCCAAAGACAAGTCAACAATACCAAAAGGTACGCCTAGCCTCGTTGAAGCCTCTACAGCTACAAGTTGACCCATTCTGGTAATTTTAAATGCAGTACGCTTAATAAGGTCGGCAACGGCGGTAAGGTTTATATCATCCCCTGCTTTAGCCAAAGCAGCACGAACAACGCCAGGACCCGATACGCCAACATTTATAACACAATCGGGCTCGCCAACGCCGTGAAATGCACCTGCCATAAACGGATTATCCTCAGGCGCGTTACAAAATACTACAAGTTTTGCGGCACCGATACAATCGTTATCCTTGGTTAGTTCTGCCGCCTGCTTTACAACACCGCCCATTAATGCCACGGCGTCCATATTTATACCTGTCTTGGTAGAACCAATATTTACAGATGAGCATATATGTTGGGTTTCTGCAAGTGCTCTGGGTATAGATTCAATAAGTTCCCTATCCCCTGCAGAAAAACCTTTTTGCACCAAAGCAGAGTATCCGCCAATAAAGTTAACCCCTACCTTTCTTGCCGCACGTTCTAGCGCGTGCGCAAACCTTATAGGGTCTTTATTTTCACAAGCGGCGGTGAGAATTGCAATAGGTGTAACAGATATACGCTTATTTATAATAGGTATACCAAAATTACTTTCTATCTCTTCACAAACAGGCACTAGTCTTTCTGCCTTAGTTACAATCTTATTGTAAACCTTTTCGCAAGCCTTATCTATATCAGAGTCAGCACAATCAAGCAACGATATACCCATTGTAACGGTACGTATATCAAGATGCTCTTCCTCAATCATGGCTATTGTTTCAAGTATGTCGTTAGTATTAATCATTCCCATTATGTACCACCTTAAATTCTGTGCATTGAATTAAAAATATCTTCGTGCATTACGTGAACAACTAAATTCTTTTCCTTACCGCGCTCTTTTAATTCTTCAGCAAATTTTCCAAACGGTACGGTAATGCTATCAACATCACAAATCATAATCATACAAAACATATCCTGCAAAATGGTTTGGGATACCTCATTAACATTAGCCCCGTACTTTGCGCACTCTCCCGATATAGAGGCTAATATACCTACCATATCCTTACCTACAACAGTGATAACTGCCTTCATTTTCTATACCTCCGTAATTTCTTAAAAATTTCCATTTAATATTGTACCACAATCTATTCCGTTTTGCACTACTTTATGTTATAATTATAAAAAATATTTTTTAGGTGATTAAAATGAAGGTTAAAGTTAAGGCTTTTGCAAAACTTAATCTAACACTTGATGTTTCTAAAAAGCGCGCTGACGGTTACCACGATATTGAATCTGTTTTTCAATCGGTTACGCTTTTTGATACATTAGAGGTAGAGCGTACAAATGGTGGCATATCGGTTATTACTGCCAGTCGCATTGACGAAAAAGATAACATTTGCTATAAAGCCGCTAAACTGTTTTTTAGCGTTGCAAATCAAACAGGCGGCGCTAAAATAATCCTTACAAAAAATATACCTATAGCCGCAGGTCTTGGCGGTGGCAGTACTGATGGTGCGGCTATCCTTAAAGCTCTCAATATATTATATGGTAGCCCCCTTTCTGATGATGAACTTTTTGCGCTATGCAAAAAACTTGGTGCCGACGTTCCGTTTTGCCTGTTTGGAGGCACTGCTTATGCAAGCGGTATTGGTGAAAAATTACGCAAACTACACGACTTCGGTGATTGTGATATCATCATTATCAAAAACGCTACTAAGCCTTCTACTTCTGCTCTTTACGAAAAGCTAGACCAATGCGAAATTGTTAAACGCCCAGATACCGCCGAGGTTTTATGTGCAATAGAAAGCGATAACTTTTTAAAGGCTTGCGAAAACTTTTACAATGTTTTCTCTTTGGTTTGGGGCAATAATCTTTCAGAAATTGAAAACGATTTAATTAAAGCAGGTGCTGTTACCGCAAAACTCTCAGGCAGTGGACCTTCGGTTTTCGGTATATTTAAAAAAGGTATGGGTGAAAACGCCTATAAAACATTATGCCAAAAATACAGCGATATTTACCTTTGCGCGCCTAAGTCAAGTCCAGGCGTAGAAATAGTTGAATAAATCTTTTTTTAACGGTCAATAATCCTACCACAAGCCTTACGGCTAAATAATACATACAAAAAGGTAGGAAATTAAAATGACCATTAAAAAACGATTTGAATTATCTCTAGTATTATCTCTTGTATTTGTTCTTCTTTTATCTTTTACAAATTTTTCGGCACACTGTAACGAAATTGAAAATGGCGTACTAAGACTACACATTCTCGCTAATTCCGACAACGAGGTTGACCAAGCGGTAAAACTCAAGGTGCGCGATAACATTTTAAAAGAAAGCGAAAATATTTTTCAAAGTGCAACTTCTAAGGAAGAAGCCCTTTCTAACGCTCAAAATAGTTTACCAAAGATTATAGATATTGCAAAAAGAACCTTAAAAGAAAATGGGTTTAACTACATGGTAACGGGCGAAATTTGTAAGGCTTATTTTAACACAAGACAATATGATGGTTTTACCCTGCCTGCTGGATATTACGATGCTGTGAGAATTAGTCTGGGCAAAGCAGAAGGCAAAAACTGGTGGTGTGTGCTCTTTCCTGAAATCTGCATTAGTGCAAGCGCAAACTTTGGAAAAACCTTAAGCGAGGGCAGTAAAGATACCGTAGAAAATGCAGAAAACTACAAGGTGCGATTCAAGGTAGTAGAGCTACTAACCGCCACTAGAGAAAAAATAAATTCTTGGTTTTAAAAAATAATACTTGCAATTCAAAAAATAGTATGATATAATCGGTATGTTATTTAAGGATTATAGAAAAGGAGTGACAGTTGTGAAAGAAGGAATTCATCCGCAGTATGAGACTGTAACAGTAAAATGTGCTTGCGGTGCCGAGTTTGAGACACGTTCTACTAAGAAAGACATTAAGTTAGATATTTGCTCAAAATGTCATCCGTTCTTTACCGGCAAACAAAAGCTGGTTGACTCCGGCGGTCGTGTTGATAGGTTCAACAAACGTATGAGCGTTAGCAAGTAAGTTTTAAGTCGCAGCCAACATAGGCTGCGACTTTTTTTATTTCAAAGAAAGAAGGTGTAGTATGAGAGAATACACAACCATAGCGAAAGAGGCTATGGAAGAACTTATAGAAAAGCGTTCGCGGTTTATTGCCCATGCTTTTCCTATTAAATCCGAAGGTGAAGCGTTAGAGCATATTGCTAATGCCAAAAAGAAATATTGGGATGCGCGCCACAATGTTTACGCCTACATTTTGCGAGATGGTGGTATTTGCCGCTACACCGACGATGGTGAGCCTTCAGGCACAGCAGGTGTTCCCGTTTTAAATGTTCTAAAAAAACGCGACATTACTGATTGCCTTGTTATTGTTACACGCTATTTCGGTGGCGTGCTTTTGGGCACAGGCGGTCTTGTTCGTGCTTATTCTTCTGCTACTTCTCTTTCTCTTGATGCCGCAGGCGTTGTAAAGGCTAAACCTTGCACTCTTTTCTCGGTAAACTGCCCCTATCCCGATTATGAGCAACTTTTAAGACTATGTGAAAGCCAAGACGTTACGGTTGATAACACCGAGTTTCTAGACGGTGTTACACTAAACCTACTTATTAAAAGTGATGCTTTTGAAACCTTTAATCAAAAGTTAACCGATAAATTCTGTGGCAGACTTACCACCACTGTTTTGGGTGAAAAATACGGATTCTTTGAAGAATAAAAAATTTTAAATTTTTTTGTAAAATAAAAAGGGTTTTTTAGTTTTTTCGCGTATATATTTTATAGAAGCAATTAAGAGGTGCATCTTATGGACAATATTCGTAAGCAAACCGAAAAGAATGAGCGTTTGATTCTTTCTCCTCTTGCCGCATTTAGCGATTCGGCAACCAGAGAGCGCAAAGAAATTCCTTGTGATATCCGTACAGAATATCAGCGCGACCGCGACCGTATTATTCATAGCGGCGCATTCAGAAGACTTAAACATAAAACTCAGGTTTTCTTATCTCCTGAGGGTGACCATTACAGAACAAGGCTTACCCACACTTTAGAGGTTGCACAAATCTCGCGCACGGTGGCTAGGGCACTTAGACTTAATGAAGATTTGGCTGAGGCTATTGCTTTAGGGCACGACCTTGGGCACACCCCTTTCGGTCACGCGGGCGAGCGCGCGTTGGACAAGCTTTATTCGGGCGGTTTTAAGCACTATCTACAAAGCGTTAGGGTTTGCACTAAACTTGAAAAACAAGGTAAAGGCCTTAACCTAACTCGCGAAACACTTAACGGTATTGCCTGTCACACTAAAGGCGCCGATGCTGATACTCTAGAGGGACGTATTGTACGTTGGTGTGACCAGATTGCATACATAAACCACGATATTGACGATGCGGTGCGCGGCGAAGTTATTAAGCCTACCGATATACCCAAACACATTCGTGCACAGTTTGGCGAAACCAAATCTTCGCGTATTAATAAAATGGTGCTTTCTTTAATAGAAAATAGCCATGACAATATTATAATGGCAAATGATGACCACGCCTGCTTTAACGAACTGCACAACTTTTTATACGACCGCGTTTACCTTAACTATTCCGCTAAAGCAGAAGAAACCAAGGTTGACGGTATAATAACTGGCATTTACACCTATCTTACAAAGAATCCACAATTTATGCCTGAGCAATATGCAAGAGTTGTTGCAAGTGAAGGTATTGAGCGTGCGGTAACAGACTATATTGCAGGCATGACAGATACCTTTGCAATTAAATTTTACGAAAACATTTACATTCCAAAATCTTGGAACATATAAAAAACGAAACCGCAACGATAGTTGCAGATTTTTGTGCATTACAAAAATAAAAACAACGCCATACCGAAAATTTGGCGTGCGAAACCGCAACGATAGTTGCAATTTAATTTCACTTGTGTAATTAGTTTGTGACTGTGTTGCGCTAACAAAAACTTTTGTTAGGCAGTTTCTGCCGACACATTTTTGTGTATGGCAAAGTTTAAAATTTGCAGTAAGGCTTTGTGCCTTACAAAAATAAAAACAACGCCATACCGAAAATTTGGCGTGCGAAACCGCAACGATAGTTGCAAATTAATTACACTTATAAAGAAAGGAGAGTATAAACTATGCCTTCGGTACCAGACGAATTTTTGGCTGAGGTTAACCAAAGAACAGATATTGGCGACCTTATTTCTAACTATGTACAATTAAAATCGCGCGGCAACCGTATGGTTGGTCTATGCCCCTTTCATAACGAGAAAACGGGTTCCTTTACAGTGTTTTTAGACACCAACTCTTATTACTGCTTCGGTTGTGGAGCAGGCGGAGGTCCCGTTACCTTTGTTAGACAAATTGAGAATTTAGACTTTTTTGAGGCGGTAAAACTCCTTGCCGACCGTGCAGGACTTCAAATGCCAAACGCCGGTTATGACGATAGTTTTGCAAAACTTAAACGCCGATTATACGAGATTAACCGCGAAACCGCACGTTTCTTCCATAATTATTTAATGAGCGCGGGCGGTAAACCTATATTAGACTACTTTTTGTCACGCGGGTTAACAATGGCAACCATTCGCAAATTTGGACTTGGTGCCGCACCTAACGAGTGGGATGCACTTATAAAACATCTACGAAGCAAAGGCTACCGCGAGGATGAAATGCTTACAGCAAACGTTGTAATGCGCGGTCAACGTGGCGGTTTTTACGATAGATTTAGAAACCGTGCCATGTTCCCTATAATTGATTTAAGAGGAAATGTTATAGCTTTCGGTGGCAGGGCGCTACCAGGCGAAGATAAAAAAGGCGCAAAATACATAAACACCAGCGATACGCCAATATTTAAAAAGAGTCAAAACCTATACGCCCTTAACATTGCAAAAAGCAATTGCCAAAAACGAATCGTTTTAGCAGAAGGTTATATGGATGTTATTGCACTGCACCAGGCAGGCATAACCAATGCAGTTGCGGCACTTGGCACCGCCTTTACCGACGAGCATGCATCACTACTTTCAAGGTACACTTCGGAAATAGTTTTAACGCTTGACTCGGACGCGGCTGGTAAACAAGCAACCGAAAGGGCAATAAAAATTCTTTCTAAAACTGGTTTGCCTGTTAGGGTGCTTCATATCCCTGACGGTAAGGACCCTGATGAATTTATTAGGAAGCACGGCAAAAATGCCGCCAATGCTTTCAGGGATTTGCTGGAAGGCTCTATGAACAGCATTGAATATAAAATCATTGAGGCGGCAGACGGTATTGATATTAACACCGATTCAGGCAGGCTTGAATATTTAAAACGCTGCGCCACCTTGCTTGGCGAACTGCATGACGATATTGCAGTTGACCTCTATGCAGGCAGACTTTCGGATAGGTTTAAAATTTCTAAAGATGCAATACTTTCACAAGTAAAACAACGCGCAAAACAGTTAAGGCGTCGCGAAGGGCAGAAAAAAATAAACGAAATTATTAAGCCCAAACTCAATACACACGACGTAAATCCAGAAAAGCAGAAAAACTTGAGGGCTGCTACGGCCGAAGAAAAAATAATCTCAATACTAATGTACAGTCCTGACCTGCTACCAAAGGTTGAAGAAAAACTTACTCCAAAGCACTTTATTACAAGTTTTAACCGCAGAGTTTACGAAAGGCTTTTAGAGGTTATACACGGCGAGCAGGTGTTTAGCGTTTCACTGCTTACAGGTGATTTCACTCCTGCCGAAAGCGGCAGAGTTGCAGAGTATCAAAACAGAATCGTTAAAAGCGAAAATGCTAAGGAAGAACTATCTGACTGCATAAATGTTTTGCTACAGGAAAATATAAATCAAAGCACGGCAGAAAAAGATATTTCCGATGATGAGTGGGCGCGGAATATAAGACAAATTGCCAATAATAAAAAGTGAGGTTAATGAATATGGAAAAGAAAAACACTGAAACTAGTATTGACAATCGTTTGGATGATATTAAAGAACCAACCGCAAAAGATTTAGATGACGAGGAACTTGAAATATCCCCGGAAGATCTTGATGCGCTTGGCGAAGAAGCGCCACTTCTTGATATTGATTTTGAAGACGGTAATGAAGAAGCAAGAAAAATTGAGGAACTTGAAAATGAAACTAGCGATAATATTTCGTTAGACGACCCTGTTAAAGTTTACCTTAAAGAAATTGGTAGAGTTCCGCTTCTTTCAAGTGATGAAGAGGTTGAACTTGCTGTGCTTATCAGCGACGGTAACGAGTATGCCAAAAAACGTTTAACCGAGGCTAACCTTCGCTTAGTTGTTAGTATTGCAAAGCGTTATGTTGGCAGAGGTATGCACTTCTTAGATCTTATTCAAGAGGGCAACGTTGGTCTTATTAAAGCAGTTGAAAAATTTGACCACTCTAAAGGTTTTAAGTTTTCTACCTATGCTACTTGGTGGATTAGACAGGCCATAACACGCGCCATTGCCGACCAAGCAAGAACCATTCGTATACCTGTTCATATGGTTGAAACCATTAACAGACTTAAAAAGGTTCAAAGCCAACTACTGCACGAAAGCGGCAAAGAGCCTACCGAGGAAATGATTGCCGAAAAAATGGAACTTGCCGTTGAGCGTGTTCGCGAAATTATGCGCGTTGCTCAAGAGCCTGTTTCTATGGAAACACCTATCGGTCCTGAAGAAGATAGCAGACTTATGGACTTTATTCGCGACGAAGATGCTTTGGCACCTGATGATGCTGCATTAAAGTCTATTACCAACGAGGATATTGACGCCGTTCTTAAAACTCTGCTTCCAAGAGAAGAGCAGGTTATCCGCCTACGCTTTGGTTTGCAAGACGGTCGTTGCCATACACTTGAAGAGGTTGGCTCTAAATTTGAGGTTACTAGAGAACGTATCAGACAGATTGAAGCCAAGGCTTTAAGAAAACTACGCCACCCTGTTCGTAGCAACAAGTTTAAGGATAGGTAACCTACATGCTACTTAATTTAGAAACCGATTATGCAATAAGAATTGTGCAATGCCTTTCAAAAGAAGCAAAACTTGATGCTAAATCTATAGCCGCCAAAACAGGTGTTACACCAAAATTCACATTAAAAATTTTGCACGGTCTTGTATCAGTTGGAATTGTAAAATCATTTAAAGGAGCATCCGGCGGATATTCACTTGCAAAAGACCCATCTGATATCACACTTTTAGAGGTGGTAGAACAGGTTTATGGCACCTTAGAAGTTAGCCGATGTGACGGTGACGGTTGCACACACCCTAACGGCATTTGCAGTTTTCGTAACGTTTTTAACGACGTTAGCGAATATATGCGCAAAAAGTTTTCAGGCGTAACCTTTAAGTAATATTAACACCACTTTTCAAATATTAATTAATAAGGCTGTCCTAAAGGAGATTAATATGAAATACACATATAAAACCAGTGGCACTTGCTCTAGAAGTATTGACTTTGAAATAGTTGACGGGCGCGTGCAAAACGTAAAGTTTATGGGCGGTTGTAACGGAAACCTAAAAGGTATTGCAAGTTTGGTTGAAGGACTTTCTGTTGATGAAGTTATTGAGAAATTACAAGGTATAACCTGCGGTTTTAAGTCAACCTCCTGCCCAGACCAACTCGCCACCGCTATAAAAAAATATAAAGACGGTGAACTTTAAGAAAAACTAAATCTTTGATACAGAGGTGATACCAATGCGCGACGATATAGATATTAAAATCGCCAGTGACACCCCTTCTGCAGATATTAAACGACGTAAACTAGAAGCAGAGGCGGCGCATAGCAAAGAACATACCGCTATGGGCAAAAAACTTGGGCAAACGGTGGCAGAAAAATTTATAGATGCCATTAAAAACCAGACCCTCGGCGGAGAAACAGATAACCAAGAATTGCTGCTACAAAGGCAGATTCTACTTTCTTTTGCCGCTATTTCGGGTTTTGAGCAGTTTTGCAAAAACAGTGATTATCTCTCTGCCGCAAAGCGCACTTTTCTTGAGTACCTAAAAAGCAATAGTCCCGAACTGTATACCGGTGCAACCGATAACGGCGCACTTTCCTTTTACTACCTAGCCTTTAGGCGCGGAAACGATGTTGAGCGTCGCATAGGTCAAACCTTTGCCATGCTTTGCTCGCACGATGGCGACCCTGTTTATCACGAACTTGGCGAAGCACTTTACTGTTGGTTTACCTCGGTTGTTAAAAGAACAGAAAAAAACATATCTGAACAATAAAAAATACCCCCTACAAAAAGTAGGGGGTATTGCTTTTTGACTTATTATAGTTGTGCTTCTATAACTGCAACAACTTCATCTACATACTGCTCGCAAAGGTTTTCACTTTCGGCTTCAACCATAACGCGAATTACAGGTTCTGTTCCGCTTTCGCGAAGCAAAATTCTACCACTTAATCCTAGTGCATCTTCAACCTTTTTAACTGCCGTTTTTACCGCTTCATTCTCACGTATTGCCGCTTTGTCTGCTACCCTAACATTTTTTAATACCTGAGGGAACATTTTTACCGGCTCGGCAAGTTTTGATAAGGTTAGTTTGTATTTAAGGCAGGCATCGGTTAGTTTTATTGCTGTTAAAATGCCGTCGCCTGTGGTAGCATACTTGCTAAGGATTATATGCCCCGACTGCTCTCCACCAACATTGTAGCCGTTTTCAACCATATTTTCATAAACAAATCTATCGCCAACGGTAGTTTGGGTATAGTTTATACCCTCCTCTTTAAGCGCTTTATAAAGCCCCATATTAGACATTATAGTAGTAACAACGGTGTTGCCGTTAAGGGCGCCTTTATCCTTTAAGTATTTGCCAAAAATATAAAGTATATGGTCTCCGTTTATAAGATTACCGTTTTCATCTACTGCAAGGCAACGGTCTGCATCACCATCAAAAGCAAAACCCATATCCAATCCGTTCTCTTTAACGAATTTTTGCAATCCTTCAATATGGGTAGAGCCTGCGTTCATATTTATATTAGTACCGTTTGGTTGGGCGTTTATAATATAAGTATTCGCACCCAGAGTTTCAAAAACATTTTTTGCTATCATCCAAGCACTACCGTTTGCACAATCAAGTGCAATCTTTAACCCTCTGAAAGAATTTGCAGAAAGGGATATCAAAGAGCCTATATAACGGTTTCTGCCCGACGAATAGTCTACGCTCTTGCCAATTTTATCACCCGATGCGAAAGGGATATCCTCTTCCAATCCTAGTGCTTTTAAGTCGCCGTCTAGATACTGTTCAATTTTAGCGGTGGTTTTATCATCAAACTTTTCGCCATATCTATTAACAATTTTTATTCCATTATCGTAAAAGGGGTTATGGCTAGCAGAAATCATAATACCGCAATCAAACTCGTCTTGACGAGTAATGTAAGATACACTTGGTGTAGTGGTAACATGTAGCATATATGCATCCGCACCAGAAGCGGTAAGACCTGCTACAATAGCATACTCAAACATATAACTTGATAGCCTTGTATCCTTACCGATAACAACCCTCACCTTATGTTCGCCACTGTTATCACCATAATACCAACCTAAAAATCTACCTATTTTGTAGGCGTGTTCTGAAGTTAGATTTACGCCAGCTTCACCACGGAAGCCATCTGTACCAAAATACTTGCCCATTCTCTCTTCCTCCAAAAGCAATACTTAAAATATTATATTATTGCAATTTGCAAAAAATTTACCACACATTAAATTTATTGCATCTATATTGCTTTTTACCTCCATTATTTTAACACATCTTTGCTATTTCGTCAATGAGTGAAAAACAAAACGGTAGATTAGTATATGCTAATCTACCGCTTTTATTTTTATAATACACAATTTAAGAACTGCTGTGTGCGTGGAGATTTTGGGTTTGAGAAGAGATCCTCAGGTGAGCCCTCTTCCTCAATTATACCTTCACTCATAAACAAGACCCTATCTGCAACCTCACGAGCGAAGCCCATTTCGTGTGTTACAACCACCATGGTCATACCGCTTTTGGCAAGTTCTTTCATAACATCCAAAACTTCACCGACCATTTCGGGATCAAGCGCACTGGTAGGCTCATCAAAAAGCATTACCTGAGGGTTCATTGCTAGCGCGCGAACTATTGCAACACGCTGTTTTTGACCGCCGGATAACTGTGACGGATACGCCTCTGCCCTATCTTCAAGGCCAACTGTTTTAAGAAGTTCCAACGCCCTCTTTTCAGCCTCGGCTTTTGGCATTTTTAAAAGTTTTGTAGGTGCTAGTGTAAGATTGCCCATTATTGTTTTATGTGGGAAAAGATTGAACTGTTGGAACACCATACCCATTTTCATACGGTGACTGTTAACATCAACCTTTTTATCGGTAATATCGGTACCCTCAAAAATAACCTTGCCACCACTTGGATTTTCTAAAAGATTAAGGCAACGCAAAAAGGTTGATTTACCGCAACCCGAAGGACCGATAACAACAACCACTTCTCCGCGCTTTATTTCGGTTGAGATACCCTTTAAAACCTTAACATCACCAAAGTTTTTGATCAGGTTTTCGGTCTTAATAATAGCATTATTAGTGCTCACTCTTACGCAGCCTCCTCTCTAGAACGCCTAGTAACTTTGTAAGAATAATAACCATAACAAGATATATTAATGCCAAACTTATATAAGGCACGTATGCTTGGTATGTAATACTTACTATGTTTTGCGCCTGTTTAGTAAGGTCGCGCAAGGCTATTACCGACACCAAAGAGGTGTCTTTTAAAAGTGTAATCATTTCATTACCGAGTGCAGGTAAAATGTTTTTAAAGGCTTGTGGAACAACAATCTCCCACATAGTTTGCACATAATTAAAGCCCAAACTTCTGCCTGCTTCCATTTGACCTGGGTCTATAGACATTATGCCGCCTCTAAAAATCTCGGCAACATAGGCACCTGAGTTGATACCAAGCGTTACAATACCGCAAACAATCATACCGTTATCGGTCTTAGGTACCATAACAACAAAACCCATAATAAGTAGTTGTACCATCATAGGCGTGCCGCGGATAACTGTTAAATAAACCTCACAAAAGGTATTTACCGCACGCAAAATAAAGTTTGGCTTTTTAGCCTTTGCAACGTTCTCATACGATGTGCGGATAACACCTACAATTAAACCGATTATAACGCCCAAAAGCAGTGCGCCGATTGTAACAATAAATGTTATTTTTAATCCATTAGTAAAGAATGTCCAACGATTTTGGTATATGAAGGTTTGATATAACTGAAAGAAAAAGGTTTGTAGCCAAGATGGTACGCTTGCTATCCATTCCGGCGCAGTTTCTAACCAACCTTCAAAAGTAAGTAAATTCATTTAATACTTCCCTTTCAAAGCATAAAATTAGGGGCGGCGAAAGCCGCCCCTAAAAGTTTTAGTTTAATTA
This sequence comes from Acutalibacteraceae bacterium, assembly GCA_045630515.1. GTDB lineage: Bacteria > Bacillota > Clostridia > Oscillospirales > Acutalibacteraceae > UMGS1532. The sequence goes on along the minus strand of JAZQTG010000043.1, from coordinate 14,625 downwards.
TTCGGCTTTAATGTATTTACCGATGATTGAATCAATAGTGCCATCCTCTTGAAGCTCTTTCATAGCCTTGTTAACAGCATCTCTTAATTCAGGATTGCTCTTTGAAATAGCAGCTGCATAATCTTCAACAGCATACTCTGTATCAAGAATCTTTAGACCTTTGTTAGCAGCAACGAAAGCCTTAGCAGGTTCGTTATCAATAACAACACAGTCAATCTGACCATTTGCAAGTGCAGCAACTGCTAATGCACCGTTTTGGAACTGCTTAACATTCTCCTGACCAAACTCGTCGGTACAGTAGATATAACCTGTAGTACCTGTTTGAACACCGATTTTAGCCTTAGCTAAACCATCAATATCCTTAATTTTGCTCTTTTCAGGAACGATAACAACCTGAACGCCTTGTGCATAGGTCTCAGAGAAATCAACAGCCTCTTTACGCTCATCAGTAACGGTTAAACCGGCAAAAACAATATCAATAGAATTGCTTTGAACTGCAGTAAGAAGTGAATCAAACTCCATATCTTTAATAACAAGTTCTAAATCTAACTTCTCAGCAACTGCTTCTGCAATCTCTGCATCAATACCAACGATTTTACCGCTATCATCTGTGTACTCATAAGGTGGGAATGTAGCATTTGTGCCCATTGTGAGTTTGCCTTCAACAATAGTGTTGCCTTTCTTTGCGCCGCAACCTGCAAAGCAAGCTACAACCATTGCTAATGCCATGATAAGTGCTAATAATTTTTTCATAACTTTTCCTCCAAAAATTTTTCTAACGATGCATAATATATACTGCACCGCATTTAAATTTGCTATTTATATTTTGCCACTTATCCTGCATAAAGTCAATACCTTTTTATAATATTTGTATATTTATACAAACAAACCCATGAAAAAGCAACTTTTATTTGTTATAATTTTTATAAATATACATTTATGCACAACTGTTTGTATTTTTATTCAAATATACACCTATTTATGCATATGCTTTGTATTTTTATACATCGCACGGATTGTATAAATGCTTTTCAATATCCACGCTTCCATCTTTTAAAAAGGTTACCCCCTCTTCTTCTAGTAAACGACGTTGCTCATTTCCGCCACCAAAGACAAAAGCCTCGGCAACCCTGCCCTCGCGATTTACAACCCTATGACAAGGAATAATGATAGGCGCAGGGTTATTGTGCAGAGCATAACCTACCACCCTTGCCCACCGAGGATTGCCTGCAAGTGTTGCTACTTGACCATAGGTTGCTACCTTGCCTTTCGGTATTTCGCATACAACCTTATATATTTTTTCAAAAACCGACATAACTTCACCTTTTTATAAATATTGGGGCAGAAAATCTGCCCCAATTAGTTTTAGCAAAAATGCTTTATTTATTTTTATTGCGCGATTTTACCGCATCCCAATATGCTTTATAGCCCTGCTCGGTTTTGTTATCTCCAAACTTATAATAACTAACATCCTTTAGGGTTTCGGGCAGATAGTTTTGTTTTGCCCAATGGTCAGGGTAATCGTGAGGGTATATGTAAAACTGGCCGGGGTTTGCATTATCCACACCATCGTAATGCTTGTTTTGAAGATTGCGCGGAATAGGCCCTGATTTACCCTGTTCAATATCGCGCATAGCAGCATTTATGGCATCATGCGCAGAATTAGATTTTGGACTTATTGCAACTAACACTACTGCATCTGCAAGCGGTAAACGCGCTTCTGGCAGTCCCACAGCGTTTGCCATATCCACCGCCGCTTTTACTATTGGCAATATTTGTGGATTTGCAAGCCCTACATCCTCTGCCGCACATACCATAAGACGCCTACAAGCAGAGGGCAAGTCGCCTGCCGCAAGTAGCCTTGCCAAATAATGCAAAGCAGCATCAGGGTCGGACCCGCGCATAGATTTTTGGTAAGCAGACACTATATCATAATGCTCGTCGCCCTCTCTATCATACCGCATAGCACTACGACCTAAGAGTTCCCGCACCAAATCTTGCTCTATCTTTATTTGCTTTGCGGTTTGTTTTGAAGAAAGTGCAACAAGTTCTACCATATTTATAGACTTTCTTACATCTCCGCCACAACCAAAAGCAATCATATTAGCAACATAGTCTGACATTACTATCTTTTTTGAAAGTTCGCCCTCCATAAATTCTACCGCCCTTTTGATTGCCGGCAAAATATCCTCTGGCGTTACCTGTTTAAACTCAAACACAGACGAACGGCTTAAAATTGCATTGTAAATATAAAAATACGGATTTTCGGTAGTAGATGCAATTAAGGTTATCTGACCCGACTCTATGTACTCTAAAAGAATTTGTTGCTGTTTTTTATTAAAATACTGTATCTCATCTAAATACAAAAGGATGCCATTTATACCTGCAACCGTACCGATTTCTGCCACAACATCCTTTATATCGGAAGTGGAAGCAGTGGTAGCGTTTAGTTTGTGCAAGCGCATACCGCTTAAATTAGCAATAATACGCGCAACGGTGGTTTTACCCACGCCCGACGGACCATAGAAAATCATATTTGGTATATGCCCTGACTCTATGATACCGCGCAGTATCTTGCCCTCGCCCAAAAGGTGCTTTTGACCGACAACCTCATCTATGCTTTTTGGACGAATTCTATCTGCCAATGGTGCTGACACTATTGCTACACTTCCTTTCACTTATTACACACCTATATTATACACCCAAGGAATAATTTGTACAACCCCATTATATTTATTTATATAGACATTTTCTTATGTTGGGGGATTACTATTGAAACACAAGACCTTTATTAAAAACGCCGCCATACTTACGGTAACCTCTTTGATACTTCGCACCTTTGGAATTTTCTTTAGAGTATGGATGACACGCTCTATCGGTGCCGAGGGTATGGGACTTTACAGCCTTATTTTATCGGTATACGTTTTAGGTAGCACATTTGCCACTACAGGTATTTGCACCGCAGTAACAAGGCTTGTTTCGGAACTGCCCGAAGGTAGCAGTCAAATTTCAAAAGTAATGAAAAGGGCAACCGCCTTAACCCTTATTATTGCCTTTGTTAGCGGTGGATTAATTTATTTTTTTGCCGAGCCTATTTGCAGATACCTATTATTTGATATGCGCGCGGTAAAGGCAATTAAAATATTAGTAATAGCCTTGCCTTTTATGGGTCTTTCTTCTATAATGCGCGGTTATTTTATAGGTGTTCGCAAAACCGCCTTTCCAAGTATTGGGCAACTTACAGAACAACTTGTGCGAATGGCTATTATAGTTTGGCTTGTTACCTTAGCGGCGCCTTACGGACTTACCTACACCTCAGCCGCTATTATTTTGGGAGACGGCGTTAGCGAAGCGGTTGGTTGTGGACTGCTATATATTTTTTACATTCGCGAAAGGAAAAACACGGAAAGGAACAAATCGGCTAATCTGCCCGTTACACACAAACTTTTGCATATAGCGGCACCAATTACAGCTGGCAGATACATACACACCCTTTTGCGTACAATAGAAAATCTGATTATCCCTTTGCGGTTAAGTGTGTTTTCAAGCGACCGTTCAAAATCACTGGAACAGTTCGGTATGATTAAAGGTATGGCTATACCTCTGCTCTTCTTCCCTGCTTCCTTTTTAACCGCTTTTTCTACCCTTATGATACCTGAAATAAGTGAGGCTATGGCGGTGGGCAGAATTTCTACCGTTAGGCGCGTTACCGATAAATCAATAACCATAACGGTTATAGCCGCTACCCTTATTGGCGGTATATTCTTTGTTTGCGGTGATGATATAGCCCTACTTTTATACGGCTCGTCTGATACAGGTATACTTATTCGCTCACTCTCTCCGCTAGTGCCCTTTATGTATTTAGAAAGCGTGTGCGATGGCATCTTAAAAGGGCTTGACCAACAAAAGCACTCTTTTTATTACGGAATTATAGATTCAGGTTCGCGCATAATTCTTATTTGGTTTATTGTAGCGGCAAAGGGCATGCAAGGTTTCCTTTTAATTATGGTATACAGTAATCTTTTAACCTCACTGCTTAACCTAAAAAGGTTATTAAAGGTAACTAAAACTAAAACAAAACTCGCTCGTTGGGTTATTTTGCCAACCGTTGCTATAGTAGTTGGTTGCGCGCTTGCCCTTTTTGCTATGCAGAGTGTTAACGGCAGTCTTTTGAGAATTGCGGTTGGCGGAGGTGTTACCGCCACGGTATATCTTATGTTTATGTATTTCACAGGTCAGTTAAACTATTAAAAGAAAGGTGATATTATGATTATTTACAATGTAAAAAGCGGCGACAGTTTATTTAAAATTGCAAGGGAATTTGGCATAACCCTTTCGGAACTGCAAAACGCGAACGGACTTAGCGGAAATGAGCCCCTACCTATCGGGACCGCACTTGTTATTCCAACCGAAAATACATCAACCACCGTTCGCCGTGGGGATAGTTTATTTTCTATAGCAACCGAATACGGTCTAACCGTTCCGCAACTTTTGCAATATAATCCGCGCTTAAAACCCCCTTATACCATAATGCCTGGTGATACTATAATTCTACCTAGTGGTGCAAAACTCGGCACAATTGCGGTAAACGGATACTGCTACCCCAACATTAGCGACGAAACCCTTAGGAAAACACTGCCCTATCTTACCTATATCTCTATATTCAGTTACGACATTCGTCCAAACGGCAGTTTAAAGGGGCTTACAAACGACGATAGAATAATTACCATGGCTAGAGAGGCTAACGTTGCACCGCTAATGACGGTTACCAACCTTAACGCCGACCAAAGTTTTGACTCTGATTTAAGTTTTAGATTCTTGCGCAACGATGTGGCACAAAGAAATTTTATTGACGGAATTCCTGCCTATTTAAAACAAAAGGGTTATATGGGCATTAACCTTGATTTTGAGTATGTATATGCCGAAAACCGCGAAGACTATAACGTGTTTATGCGCGCTTTGGGTGAACGGCTTCGCGCCGAAGGTCTAATTCTTACCACCGCACTAGCACCAAAAAGTTCGGATAATCAAAGCGGAATATTATTTGAGGGACACGACTATAAAGCATTAGGTGAGGCGTGCGACTGGATACTTTTAATGACATACGATTGGGGTTATGTTGCAGGTCCTCCAATGGCTGTTTCGCCAATAAACGAGGTAGAAAGGGTACTCCGCTACGCCACAAAAATAATACCGCCTCAAAAACTTATGATGGGTTTTCCAAACTACGCTTACGACTGGACCTTGCCCTACACCCCTGGCACTCGCGCAAAATACTTAACCCATTCAGGCGCCGTATCTTTAGCCTCTAGCACAGGCAGTACCATTCGGTTTGATGAAGCCTCTGCCACACCTTTCTTTTCATATAAAGATGCAAACGGTAAGGACCACGTTGTGTGGTTTGACGATGCAAGAAGCATAGAAGCAAAATTAAAACTTATTAACGAATATGACCTTCTGGGACTTGGCATTTGGACAATAAACAGATTTTATCCACCACTTTACGCCGTGCTTTCTTCTATGTACGATATACAAAAGTTGCTATAATTTATTATTTAACTTTCAATAAAAAGCAGAAAATAGTAAAAAAATTTGCATTTTGCCAAAAAACATACTATAATATTTAAGTTATTTAATATAGTTATTAGAGAAGGCAAAAATGTATGTATAAAATTCTTTCCAAAAAGGTGCTTAACCCCACCGTTGTTATGATGGATATTGAAGCCCCCTTTGTTGCCGCTAAGGCACAAGCTGGTCAGTTTATTATCTTAAGGGTTGACAGCGAGGGTGAGCGCATTCCCCTTACCGTTGCAGGTAATGATAGAGAACGTGGCTCTGTAAAAATTATTTTTCAAATTGTAGGTGCTACCACCTTGGCTCTTTCCAAAAAACAAGAGGGTGAGTATATCTCTGATTTCGTTGGTCCACTTGGAAAGCCCACCAAGTTAGATGGGCTTAAAAAGGTCTGCATTGTAGGTGGCGGTGTTGGTTGTGCTATCGCACTGCCTATCGCTAAGGCTTTGCACGATATGGGTGCAGAGGTGCATTCTATAATAGGTTTCAGAAACAAAGATTTGATTATTTTAGAAGATGAGTTTCGCGCTTATTCCAACACCCTTACAATTATGACCGACGACGGTAGTTACGGTGAAAAAGGTGTTGTTACAAAACCTTTAGAAGAAGCCCTTATTTCCGGTGCAGATTTCCAAGAAGTAATTGCAATCGGTCCACTTGTTATGATGAAATTTGTAGTGGCAACCACAAAACCGCACGGCGTTAAAACCACCGTTTCTATGAATCCTATTATGATTGACGGAACAGGTATGTGTGGTGGTTGCAGACTGACTGTTGGTGGCGAAACCAAGTTTGCTTGTGTTGACGGTCCTGATTTTGACGGCTTTCTAGTTGACTTTGACGAGGCTATTAGCCGTAGCTCTATGTACGCCGAGTTTGAACGCCACGCTTATGAAGAAACTTGCAATTTGTTTAAGGGGGCGGAATAATGGCTAACATGCAAAAAGGAAAACATCCTATGCCAACCAGAGACCCCAAAGAGCGCGCAAAAAATTTCTCTGAGGTTGCTTTGGGTTATAGTGAAGAAACTGCAATTGCCGAGGCTATGCGTTGCCTTAACTGTAAAAATATGCCTTGTGTTAGCGGTTGCCCTGTTAAGATTCACATACCTGAGTTTATAGAAAAGGTGCAAAAAGGCGAGTTTTTAGAGGCTTATAAAATAATTTCTAAGTCCTCTTCTCTGCCTGCTGTTTGCGGTAGAGTTTGCCCACAAGAAACCCAGTGCGAACAAAAGTGTGTTCGCGGTATTAAGGGTGAGCCTGTTGGCATTGGCAGACTTGAGCGTTTTGTTGCCGATTGGTACAATGATTTTTGCAACGAAGAACAGGAAAAGTCTGCTAGCAATGGCATTAAGGTTGCAGTAGTTGGTTCAGGCCCTTCGGGTCTTACTTGTGCCGGCGACCTTGCAAAGAAAGGTTACGAGGTTACAGTATTTGAAGCGTTGCACGTAGCAGGTGGCGTTTTAGTATACGGAATACCTGAGTTCAGACTACCTAAGGCCATCGTACAAAAAGAAGTTGACGCTCTAAAAAAACTTGGCGTTAAGATTGAAACCAATATAGTTATAGGCAAAACCCTTACCATTGATGAACTTTTCTCTATGGGATTCAAGGCTGTATTTATAGGTAGCGGTGCAGGGCTTCCACGCTTTATGGGTATAGAGGGCGAAAGTCTTAAGGGTGTTTACTCCGCTAACGAGTTTTTAACAAGAAACAACCTTATGAAAGCCTATAAAGATAATAGCACCACCCCTATCTTAAAAGCCAAAAAGGTTGCAGTTGTTGGTGGTGGTAATGTTGCTATGGACGCGGCGCGTACCGCATTACGCCTTGGCGCCGAAAATGTTTACATAGTTTACCGCCGTAGTTTACACGAATTACCGGCACGTAAAGAAGAGGTTGAGCACGCTATGGAGGAGGGCATAGAATTTAAACTTTTATGTAATCCTAAAAAGATTCTAGGCTACCAAAATCCCGACGATAAGCGCGACCTTAAAAACGGTACAGTTACCGCAATAGAGTGTGTAGAAATGGAACTTGGCGAGCCAGATGCTTCAGGAAGGCGTAGACCTATAGAAAAGCAAGGCTCTGAATTTACGTTAGATGTAGACTGTGTAATTATGTCTATTGGTACAAGTCCTAATCCGCTAATTAAAGACACCACCGAGGGACTAAATGTTAATTCGCGCGGTGGCATAATTGTAGAGGAAGAAACAGGCGCCACCTCAAAAGAGGGCGTTTGGGCAGGCGGCGACGCCGTAACAGGTGCCGCAACCGTAATACTTGCTATGGGTGCAGGTAAAACCGCCGCTGAGTCTATAGATAAACAACTTAAAGGTTAATATTAAATAATAAAACCACCGAATTTTCGGTGGTTTTTATTTTTCGCTATTTAGTTTCCTGCGCCGATGGTTATTGCGGTGGTATAGGTTTGACCTGAACGATAATAGGTTACCTCTACCTTATCGCCTTTATAATGGCTCTTTAGTGCCGATTCGTACTGTGTGTACTCGGAAATTTTTGTATCACCAAATTTGGTAATTATATCGCCACGCTTAATGCCTGCTGCTTCTGCAGGACTTCCCTCGTCTACCGATGCAACAACAGCACCCTCAGGGTAACCATAGAATTGCAATACTCGCGATGTGTAATTATAACTTACCGAAATGCCTGTATATGCCTCGCCTTCGCCTTCGTGGGCAATAAGATTATCGCAAATTTCCACTACAGTATCAACAGGTATTGCAAAGCCCATACCTTCGTAACTTTCGCTAACAAGTTTTGAAGAACTGATACCGATAAGTTCACCTTTGGTATTAACAAGCGCGCCGCCTGAGTTACCTGGATTGATTGCAGCGTCGGTTTGAATAAGTTTCATATTGCCGTCGGTAGTAGATATCTGCCTGTCTAGACCGCTAATAATACCAAAGGTGGTTGAGCCCATAAACTCTAATCCACCGGGACTGCCTATTGCAACTACATACTGACCTACCTTTAGGTTTTTGCTATCTGCTATTTTTACGGCGTTTAATCCTGTTTTATCTATTTTTAGTACCGCCAAGTCACAAGAGATGTTATAGTTTATAACATCTGCTTCATAACCTTTTTCGCTTTCGTTATTCAAGAACACGCGAATGCTTGATTTTTGCGATTCAATAGCATCAGCAATAACGTGGTAGTTGGTAATAATATATCCGTTTGACTTGTATATAACACCTGAGCCGCTACCCGAAGTAGTTGACTGACCGCTAAAAAAGTTTTGCACTGCGAATGTGGTTTGAACACCTACAACACTATCCATAGCCGCTTCTGCCGCTGTTTCTGCCAACTGTTCAATAGAGCCATTTATACTAACTACCTTTTGGGTAGTTTTATTATTTTCTTGTGTATCAGTAGCACTAGGTGTTTGACCTTTATTTATACCGCTAAGTATATAAAAACAACCACTTGTTATAACCGCAGTTATAACCGCTACTGCAATTAATGCACCAAAGGAGAATCCGCCTTGCTTTTTCTTTTTGGGAGGTTTTGGCGGAGGAGGTGTTTTTGCCTCTGCTACGTAAGGGTTATACATAGGGGTAAACTGGGGTTGCTCCTGCTCACCATAGTTACCGCTTGGGAAGAAAGAATTACCCTTTGGTTCCTCTTTTTTTTGCTCCTCCTTAACGCCCTCATAATATCCACCACCCGGAGTTACAACATACCCTTGAGGTTCTTCGTTACTGCTGGGGTTAATATTGTTCTCTGGTTGATTTTCCAAAATTTCTTCTTTAACTTCAGGGTCTACAGGAGTTGCAGAATCAAAACCGTTTAGACCGTTATTCTCAAAATTATCCATATAAATCTCCTTTTAATAGGTTTATATCTTTGTCTATTATACTATAGAAAGATTGTTACATAGCAAGCAAAAAATTGTTAACTACCTGTTAATTTTACATTAAGTTGCATCAGTTGCTGCAACGTTGCATTTTACCCCCTCTATTATATGGGGAATAACCCTTTTGCTGCCCTAGGGTTATTTTACCCAATAAAAATATTTTTAAAAGGAGGAGTTATATGCGAACTATTAGTTTGGTTGTAGATGCCTTTGGCGTAGTTACCCCAAATAATATTTCGGTTGGTAGCCAAGGAGAACATAATGTTTCTACCCTGCTTTTCAAACCCAATGAAAAAATTACATCTGCCGTTGGTTATTTTAGGGTTATTCTGGGTGATTATCTTTCCGAACGCCTTTACGCAAAAAACCAAGAGGTTACCTATTCTATACCTCAGTGCGTTATGTTAACAACTAGCCCCTTGCTTATCCAACTTGAAGGCTATTCGGTTAGTGACGACGGAGAGGTTCTGCGCATTTTTAAATCGGATATAGTTACTGCAAAAGTAAAACATTCCATAGAGCCTACCCACGAGGTTTCGGATCAAGTGCTTGACAATGCCGAAAGCGCAATAACAGAACTTGCACACTATGTTGATAACGGCACGGCTTTGGCAGAATCTATGGGTAGCATGGTAGAAGATTGCGAAGAAAAGGTAGAAAAATGCGCAGAAAAAGTATCAGACTGCGCAGAAATATTAAAAGCAGCAGAAGAAACTCTACAAAACAAAGCAAATTTTTCGGATATCCCAAGTAAAGTTTCCGAACTTGAAAACGATAGCGGTTATTTGGTGGCAAGTGATATAAATAGCAAAGCCGAAAAAAGCAAAACACTTGACTATATCACCTATTCTATATCTAAAGGAAAAGTTACCATTACAGGTTGTGATACAAGTATAAGCGGTACTCACGTTATACCCGACACGATAAACGGATACCGCGTTGCCTCGTTTAACGATAGCGTGTTTTTAGGTTGTGAGGCACTTACAAGCATAGTTATACCTAACAGTATTACGCGACTCGGTAATAACACGTTTAAGAATTGCACCTCGCTTGAAAGTGTTACGTTAGGCAATGGTATTTCTAACATAGGTGGAGATGCGTTTTCAGGTTGCACTGCACTTACAAAAATTGAAATACCTAACAGCGTTTCTATTATATACTCAAGTGCATTTTCAGGTTGTACTAATCTTACAGATGTCGTAATGGGTGACAGTGTTACAGCTATACACGCTTCTGCATTCTATGGTTGCAGTTCGCTAAAAAGCATTAAAATAGGAAATAGTGTTACATCAATAGGCGTTTCTGCATTTAACCGCTGTCCCTTATTTGCAAGTGTAACTATACCAGCTAGCGTTACATCAATAGGAAATAATGCATTCTCTAACACTGCACTTACAGATGTCTATTATAACGGCACTAAGGAGCAATGGGATGCAATATCTCTTGACAAAAAATATAGTACAGCACTTACCAACGCCAATATATACTATAAATATGGTAGTGTTCCGACACCTACTAAAGATACCGATGCCGCAACTAAAGGATATGTTGATAGCTTACAACCCACAAAGGTCTCAGAACTTGAAAATGACAGCGGTTATCTAGTGCCAAGCGATATTGAAGATAAGGCTAACATTTCTCAAAAAGTTTTAGTTCAAAACGGAGATACTATAACCCTTGCAGACAACACCACCTACTATGCCGAAAACACAATAAACACACTAACTGTGGTTTACCCCGAAACCGATTTTATCGCTTCATTAGACATTACGCTTGCAGATGACGGTGATATTACATTAACCTTACCCCAGAGCAAATATATTGGCGGTGTGCCTACCTTTGCAAACGGTGAAACTTGGGAGTTAAACATTAAAAACGGTGTTGTGGTTGGAGGTCTTATAGAATGACCCTACTAGAACGCAGACGAGCCTTAATGAGCCAAAACAAAGAGCCTTATGTATTTGTAGAATATATCCAAAGTACAGGTCAAGAGTGGATTGATACAGGCATTATTGCAAATGGCAACACAAAGGTTGATATTGATTTTCAATTAACCGAAATTTCGCCCTCGTTTGTTTTCGGCAGCCGAGCATCATCAGGCGATAAAATGTATACTTTTAATATAAGCAGTAACGGTAATTTTATAACAGGTTATGATGCCACCAATTCAGAAGTAGACGTTGCCGACACTAAAAGACATATAGCAATGAAAAATCACAGGACTTTGTATTTTGATGGTAATTTTAAACTTCAAGTGTCAAAAAGCGATTTTACCACGCCTGCAAATTTAGAGATATTTGCCACTTACAATAATGGTACAAAAGGCTACTTGCCCTCAAAAATAAAACTATACTCTTGCGATATTTATGACGGTGTAACAGAGGGTATAAGAACACAATTAAGAAGTTTTAAACCTTGTTACCGTAAAGCAGACCGCGTTGCCGGTTTATATGATTTAATAAGTGGTGAGTTCTTTGAAAATCAAGGCACAGGTAATTTTTTATTAGGCGGTGAAATATAATGTTTTTTAAAATTATTGATAATTACACAATAGAAAAAGCACCTAGACCCTTAAAAATAGAGGGCAAGGATGTTTTTACTACTAGTGAAGAAATTCACAACCGACAAGGCTTTTACAGAGTAATAACTTCAGAACACCCCAACGACGATAAAGTATATAAGCCAGTTTATACGTTAGGCAAAAACGCCATACTCGGCGAATGGGAAGAGGTGGCATTAGGGGGCGAGGACCTATGACCGATATAATGGTTGCTTTAATTGCGCTCTTTGGCACTATGATTGGTACCTTTGGCGGAATATTAACCTCCTCTAAACTTACCAACTATCGCATACAACAACTTGAAAGCAAGGTAGAAAAACACAATAACTTTGCCGTTAAAATCCCCATTATGCAGTCTGAACTGGACGACCACAAAAAGCGCATAGAGCATCTGGAAAAATATCACGAACAAAAAATATGAAAGGTTTGATAAGATGAAGGTTTGGTTAAAACGCGCCCTACGTACTTTTTTGCAAGCGGCAGTAGGTTTTGCCTCTGCTAATATAGTTATGTATTTTACGGGCATAACATTCAACGAATTTGGCTCTACGATATGCGGACTTGCTACCTCTTGCATTGCGGCAGGTCTTGCGGCGGTTATGAATATGAAGGAGGCTGATAAGCTTGACTAATAGTGCACTTATTAAAAAAATAGGTAATGCCGCGGTTAAACTCTACCCAACACACAAAATTCTGCCCAGTCTTACCATTGCTCAGGCTATTTTAGAAAGCGGTTGGGGTAAATCTACCCTATCACAAAAATACCACAACTATTTTGGTATGAAATGGGTAGAAGGTTGCGGAACAAAATATGTTGCCTTTAAAACTCAAGAACAACGTGCCGATGGTTCATATTACACAATTACCGCAAAGTTTAGAAAATACACCTCACTAACAAAAGGCATTGAGGGATATTATAAATTTTTACAGTACCCTCGTTATGCAAACCTAAAGGGCGTTACAGATTATAAACTTGCCTGCAAACTTATAAGAGAAGACGGTTGGGCAACCTCTTTGAGCTACGAAAATCTACTTGTTACCCTAATTGAACAGTTTTCGCTTACCGATTACGACAAGCAGGTTATAAATAAGCCCGAAAAGACAGCTAAAAAAAAGAAAGCCACCTTAAAAGTAGGTAGTAAAGTATCTGTTAATGGTTACATATACTGGGGTGGAAACGGCGGCACAAGACTAAAAAAGAAAAACGCCACTATGTACATAGTGGACATTGTTAGCAGTGATACCTATAAATACTGCTACGGCGTAGCCGCAACTAAAAATGGTGTAAGACAAGGCTGGGCGGCTAAAAAATCGCTTAAACTAATCTAACACCACACTAAAAACTAATAACACAATAACACAAAACGGCATTTTGGTAATCCAAAATGCCGTTTGTTTTTTTATAGTACGTGCGCCAAAAAGTCTTTGGTGCGTCGTTCTTTTGGGTTTGAGAAGATTTCCTCGGGCGAGCCTTCTTCAACAATAACGCCGTCGCTCATAAATATAACGCGGTCTGCAACATCTCTTGCAAAGCCCATTTCGTGAGTAACCAGTACCATGGTCATGCCTTCGTGTGCCAGTTCCTTCATAACATCCAATACTTCGCCGACCATTTCGGGGTCCAATGCGGAGGTGGGTTCGTCAAACAACATAACCTGAGGATCCATGCACAGTGCGCGCACGATTGCTACACGCTGCTTCTGACCACCGGACAGCTGGCTGGGGTATGCGTTTGCACGGTCAGCCAAGCCAACACGTTCCAGCAGAGCCATTGCCTGTGCTTCAGCATCTGCCTTGCTCTTACCGAGAAGCTTCATGGGTGCCAGGGTCATGTTCTTGAGAATGGTCATGTGGGGGAACAGGTTAAAGTGCTGGAACACCATGCCCATTTTCTGACGGTGAATATTGATGTTAGCCTTCTTGTCGGTGATGTCTACACCTTCAAACAGAATCTGACCTGCGGTAGGCTTTTCCAAAAGGTTCAGACAGCGCAGGAAGGTAGACTTGCCAGAGCCGGAGGGCCCGATGACGCAGACTACTTCGCCGCGTTCGATGGATGCGGTAACGCCGTCCAATGCATGGATGGTACCCTTGTTATAGTGCTTTTCAACGTTGAAAGCCTGAATAATAGGATTAGCGCTCACTGCTTCTCAGTCTCCTTTCCAGTTTGCCTACAAGGTAAGTGAAGAACATTACCATGATCAAGTAGATAATTGCGGTAACCAGCAGGGGGAACAGGTAGTCGTAGCTGTTGCCGCCAACAATGTTACCTGCGTAGGTCAGGTCGGTCAAGCCGATGTAACCTGCAACGGAAGTTTCCTTCAGCAGAACAATGAATTCGTTTGCCAAAGTAGGCAGAACATTCTTGAATGCCTGAGGCAGAATGATGTGCTGCATGGTAGGAACATAACCGAAGCCCAAGCTACGGCCTGCTTCCATCTGACCTGCATCAACGGACATAATACCGCCACGAATGATTTCCGCAACATATGCACCGGAATTGATACCGAAGGACAATGCACCAATCATGAGCTTATTTCTGCTAGTAGCGAAGATAACAAAGTACATGATCATAACCTGCTCGATTACGGGGGTGCCGCGGATAACGGTCAAAT
>JAZQTG010000042.1:0-1987 GCA_045630515.1 Acutalibacteraceae bacterium | reverse complement strand
TACAGTAAAGCGCATTTTGGGCTATCTAACGAGGATAGCGAAAAGTATTTGCGTGGCTATACGTCGCTCAAAATACATTTAGCATTGTGCGGTGACTACCATGACAATGTTTAAAGATGTTATTAAACTAGTCGGCTATACGGTTACGTTAGATGAATTGATGCAAGAAGTGAAAACGCCCATAGAAAAACAAGTATTCGCTAACAAGCGCAGTGTATCGCAAACGGAATTTTTTAATGGTGGTCAAGGCGGTTTAAGACCGCAATACCAATTCGAAATACGATTAAGTGAATATGGCGGAGAGAGCGAACTGATTTTTGACGGCAAGACTTATTCAATTTATCGAGTATACGAAAAAGGCGAAAACATCGAATTGTATTGCGAGGTGCGTGTCGGAGATGACTAATATTAACGATTTAGCTAGAGAAATCAACAGACAACTCGCAGAATATGCAAACGGTGTCGGTGAAGAAATCGAAGCCGTAGCCCAAAAAGTAGCCAAAGACGGAGTTAAGCGCTTAAAAGCTAACAGCCCGAAAGATAGCGGCGATTATGGTAAAGGTTGGAGAGCGAAAAAGGTCGATAACACATGGGTTGTTCACAATGCTACCAACTACCAATTAACGCACCTACTCGAAAAAGGTCACGCTAAAGTTGGCGGCGGTCGCGTAGCGCCTCGAGTGCATATTGCTCCAGTCGAACGAGAAATGATTGATAAGTTTGAACAAGGTGTAGAGGAGGCGATTAGAGGATGAACTTAGCGCAGTTAGCACAAGGGTTGAACGAATTATATCCTACTCGTTACTCACACTTTGAGAAAAAACAAAAGCCGCCTTTTATTTGTTACATCGACGACGGCGAGGAAAATTTCCATGCCGACAATGAGGTTTTGGTAGAGGGTACGCTTGTTAATATAGAGTTATATACAATAAACAAAGATTTAGTTGCCGAAAAGAAAATTAAAGATTTTCTAAAAGCAAATAAAATACCGTATTTGAAAACGTCCACGGTTTACATCGAATCGGAGGACGTTTTTCAATGCATTTTTTCTATAAAGTTAATTAATTAGGAGGGGCTCAAATGGCTAACAAAGTTACATTTGGTTTAAATAAAGTCCATTATGCAGTTATCACGGAAGGCGAAGACGGGACATACACATATGGTACACCTGTCCGAATCCCGGGCGCTGTGTCAATGTCTGAAACGCCTGTAGGAGAAAGCACAAAGTTTTACGCCGACAATGGCGTGTAAACCTTGTGCTAGTTGCGTCAAATTCACCCTCGTATCGCCTCCTCTACACCTTGTACAAACTCGTTAATCATCTCTTGTTCTACCGGCTCGATATGCACGCGAGGTGCTACACGACCGCCGCCAACTTTAGCGTGACCTTTTTCGAGTAGGTGTGTTAATTGGTAATTTGTTGAGTTGTGGACAACCCAAGTATTATTAACTTTTTTCGCTCTCCAACCTTTGCGGTAGTCGCCGGAATCTTTTGGGCTATTAGCCTTTAAGAGCTTTGCGCCGTTTTTCGCTGTTTTTTCAGCCAATACGCCAATTTCTTCACCTACACCGTTCGCATATTCTGCGAGTCGTTCGTTGATTTCTCTAGCTAAATCATCAATGTTAATCGCCATGATTTTCACCAACCCTTAACTCGCAATACAATTCGATGTTTTCGCCGTTTTCATACGTTCGGTAAATTGAATAAGTTTTGCTCTCGAAAATCAGTTCGCTCTCGTCGTTGTATTCGCTTAATCGAATCATAAATTGGTATTGCGGTCTTAAACCGCCTTGACCACCATTAAAAAATTCCGTTTGCGATACACTGCGCTTGTTAGCGAATACTTGTTTTTCTATGGGCGTTTTTACTTCTTGCATCAATTCATCTAACGTAACCGTATAGCCGACTAGTTTAATAACATCTTTAAACATTGTCATGATAATCACCGCACAATGCTAGGTGTATTTTGAGCGACGTATAGCCACG
>JAZQTG010000041.1:0-4290 GCA_045630515.1 Acutalibacteraceae bacterium | reverse complement strand
CTTAACCTTTAAGATTCTACCTAAGAAGTCTGCAGTAAGCTCAGTTAAAGCAGGCAAGAAAGCATTTACTGTAAAATACTCAAAACAGACCTCAGGCTCTGGTTATGAGATTCAGTACAGCACCTCAAAATCATTTAAAGGCGCAAAAACAGTAAAGGTTAAGAGCAACAAAACTGCTTCAGTAACCGTAAAAAAACTAAAGGCTAAAAAGACCTACTACGTACGTGTACGTACCGTAAAGGGCGATTACAAGTCAGAGTGGTCAACCGCCAAAAAGGTTACTACTAAAAAGTAAATGGTTAACCGACAACCGCCGCAGGTGTCTTAATGGCTCTTGCGGCGGTTTATTTAGCATAAATACACAAAAAAATATTACATATTAATTCAAATTTTTCTTAAAAAAGGGTAGAAATCTAATTTAAGTTTTGGTATAATTAAGTGGATACTCAAAAAACTGGCTAAACTATGTGTAGCCGTATGGGTGTTTATTGCTGTAAAACAGTAACTTAAGGCAGTTAAAAATTTTTTAGGAGGTTGATTCTAAATGAGTCACAAGTTTGTTTACCTTTTCTCAGAAGGCGACGCTACTATGCGCGAGCTTCTTGGCGGTAAGGGTGCTAACCTTGCAGAAATGACCAAAATCGGTCTACCTGTTCCTCAAGGTTTCACAGTTACTACAGAGGCTTGTACACAGTACTACGAAGATGGCAGAAAAATCAATGATGATATCCAGGCACAAATCATGGAATACATTGATAAGATGGAAGGCATCACCGGTATGAAGTTCGGCGATAAAGAGAATCCTCTTCTCGTTTCTGTTCGTTCAGGCGCACGCGCTTCTATGCCTGGTATGATGGATACCATTCTTAACCTCGGTCTTAACGAGGAAGTTGTTGAAGTTATGGCTGAGAAGTCCGGCAATGCTCGTTGGGCTTACGACTGCTATAGAAGATTTATCCAAATGTACTCCGACGTTGTTATGGAGGTTGGTAAGAAATACTTTGAGCAACTTATTGACGAAATGAAAGAGGCTAAAGGCGTTACTCAAGACGTTGAGCTTAGCGCTGATGACCTTAAAGAACTCGCAGCTCAGTTTAAAGCTGAATACAAAAACAAAATCGGTAAAGATTTCCCATCCGATCCTAAAGAGCAGTTAATGGGCGCTGTTGAGGCTGTTTTCCGTTCATGGGATAACCCACGTGCAAACGTTTACCGCCGCGACAATGATATCCCTTATTCATGGGGTACCGCTGTTAACGTTCAGATGATGGCTTTCGGTAACATGGGTGACGATTGCGGTACAGGTGTTGCATTTACTCGTGACCCTGCTACAGGTGAAAAAGGTCTTATGGGTGAGTTCCTTGTTAACGCTCAGGGTGAAGACGTTGTTGCCGGCGTTCGTACTCCAATGCCTATCGCACAGATGGCAGAGAAATTCCCAGAGGCTTTCGCAGAGTTTAACAAAGTTTGCGCAATCCTTGAAGACCACTACCGCGATATGCAGGATATGGAGTTCACCATTCAAAACGGTAAACTTTATATGCTTCAGACCCGTAACGGTAAGAGAACTGCTAAGGCTGCTCTCAAAATTGCTTGCGACCTCGTTGACGAAAAGATGATTGACGAGAAACAAGCAGTTGCTATGATTGATCCTCGTAACCTTGATACACTTTTACATCCACAGTTTGATGCTAAAGCACTTAAAGCTGCAGTTCCTGCAGGTAAAGGTCTTGGCGCATCTCCGGGTGCTGCTTGCGGTAAGGTAGTATTTACTGCTGAAGATGCAGAGGCTTGGAATAACCGTGGCGAAAAGGTTGTTCTTGTTCGTCTTGAGACTTCTCCTGAAGATATTACAGGTATGAAGGCTTCTCAGGGTATCCTCACCGTTCGTGGCGGTATGACTTCTCACGCAGCCGTTGTTGCTCGTGGTATGGGTACTTGCTGTGTATCTGGTTGTGGCGATATCAAAATGGATGAAGAAAACAAGAAGTTTGAACTTGGCGGTAAAGTATACCACGAAGGCGACTTCATTTCTATTGACGGTTCTACCGGTAATATTTATGATGGCATCATTCCTACTGTTGATGCTGAAATCGCTGGCGAGTTCGGCAGAATTATGGCTTGGGCTGATAAATACAGAACCCTTAAGGTTCGTACCAATGCTGATACTCCTGCTGATGCTAAAAAGGCTCGCGAACTTGGTGCCGAGGGTATCGGTCTTTGCCGTACCGAGCACATGTTCTTTGAAGCAGAGAGAATTGCTGCTTTCCGTGAGATGATTTGTGCTGACACCGTAGAAGAAAGAGAAGCAGCTCTTAATAAGATTATGCCTTATCAACAAGGCGACTTTGAGAAACTTTATGAGGCTCTTGAAGGTTGCCCTGTTACCATTCGTTTTCTTGATCCTCCTCTACACGAGTTCGTTCCTACCGAGGAAGCTGACATTGAAGCTTTGGCTAAATCACAAGGCAAAACTGTTGCTGATATCAAAGCTATCATTGATTCTTTACACGAGTTCAACCCAATGATGGGTCACCGTGGTTGCCGTCTTGCAGTTACCTATCCTGAAATTGCAAAGATGCAAACCAAGGCTGTTATTCGTGCAGCTATCAATGTTAAGAAAGCACATCCTGATTGGGCACTCGTTCCAGAAATCATGATTCCTTTAACCGGCGAAGTTAAGGAAATGAAGTTCGTTAAGGATGTTGTTGTTGCTACTGCTGATGCAGAAATCGCTGCAGCAGGCGCAGACCTCAAGTACGAAGTAGGTACTATGATTGAGATTCCTAGAGCATGTATCACTGCAGACGAAATCGCTAAAGAGGCTGAGTTCTTCTGCTTCGGTACCAACGACCTTACTCAGATGACATTCGGCTTCAGCCGTGACGATGCTGGTAAGTTCCTTGATGCTTACTATGATACAAAGATTTACGAGAACGATCCATTTGCTAAACTTGACCAGACCGGCGTTGGCGCACTTATGGAAATGGCTGTTACCAAGGGTAAGGCTGTTCGTCCAGAAATGCACCTCGGCATCTGCGGCGAGCACGGCGGCGACCCAACATCTGTTGAGTTCTGCCACAAGATCGGCCTCAACTACGTATCTTGCTCACCATTCCGCGTGCCCATCGCACGTCTAGCCGCCGCCCAAGCTGCTATCAAGGAATCTAAGTAATTAGATTTATAAAGCAAAAATTATCCCTCTGCTGAGAAATCGGCAGGGGGATTTTTGGCAGACTTGTTTTTTAAATCATTATGTGCTATGATATTAAATAAATTATTATACAACACACTCATAGCAAACTGAGGGAATAGCACTGTGAAAATAAAAGAAAAGTTATTTTTAGACAGAGTAGGACTTGAAAAATATGGCCCTATAAACATCGTAATATTTGGCGACAGTGTTTCACACGGAGCGGTCAACGGATATATTGATTATGAAAACGTTTATTGGAATATTTTAAAGAAAAAACTTAATAAACTGCGCGATTATATGCCTGTTAATATGATTAACGCATCGATTGGTGGAACAACTGCTCACAGCTCACTTAACAGACTTGAAAGTCAAGCCCTCAAGCACTCACCCGATTTGATGATTGTTTGTTTCGGCTTAAACGACGTTAATGGTGCGTTAGACGTTTATTTAAACGCATTAAAGGTTATTTTTGAAAAAAGCTTAGCAGCAAACAGTGAAGTGATTTTTATGACACCAAATATGCTTAATACATATGTTGCTGATGATACCTGCGAGAACCTGCGCAACTATGCTAAAGCAACAGCCGAAATTCAAAATAACGGAAAAATGGATGAATTTATATATTCGGCAATAGAGCTTGCTAACAGTATGGGTGTTTTTGTTTGCGACTGTTATTCAAAATGGAAGGAACTCTCAAAAACAAAGGATATCACTATGCTTTTAGCCAATAGAATAAATCATCCAATATCTGAAATGCATGCCCTTTTTGCCAATAGCCTCTATGAAATAATCATTGGTGAAGAAAATAACAAAAAGCAAAGTGATAGTACAATGTATAATGGAAACTAATATTAAGAACACCGCCATTTTAATTTAACAACGCTTTCCCCTTTTGCGTACTGCACCACAGGCTGCAATCAAAGAATCTAAGTAATTAGATTATAAAGCAAAATTTATCCGCCCGAATTTCTTCGGGCGGATTTTTTATGGCAACAGGTGGTTGCTTGTTTTTTGGAACTCTTACGATATAATAGGTATTGAGGTGATAATGCTATGGAAACAAAAGATATCATTCTTGAACTTAGAACGAGGAA
>JAZQTG010000040.1:0-1266 GCA_045630515.1 Acutalibacteraceae bacterium | reverse complement strand
CTTGCTTTATTACCCTTCTGTCCTTTTGCCTGAGATAGTGAACCCTTCGGCGACGCTAATGCGTTCTCTCCAGAAAATGCTCCTGCTATAGTTTTATCCACAGCATTCAACGCGTTGTCTTCACTTGCTTAAAAGCAAGTTAATATGTTTTTCAAGATAAAAATTATGCTAACAGCACTATAAACATTTTGCAACAAAAATATTATTTCAAAATACTTCGTCAACAGAAATTTTCAACTTAAGTAAGCATAAACAGTTTACAAAGACGTGTTAACTTACAAAAGTTATTAGACACCTAAATACCTATTGTCGTATTTCAAAAAACATAAGGATATTAAAAATCCCCAAAATTTGTGTCTCCTTGCAATCAAACTATAGAATGCTATTTTCATATTGACAAAGTATACTGATTATTTTAACATTACGTTAACCATAAAACTAATTAAGTTAACATAAATGAGGTGACGTATGAAAAGTTCAGTTTTCCCTATGATTTTAACAGCGTTATGCGCGGCGATTATTGCAGTACTTGCACAAATTATAATTCCGCTACCACTCATCCCTATCACAGGCCAAACACTTGCAATTGGACTTGTCGTAACGATTTTAGGCTTAAAGCACGGTACATATGCTGTACTGCTCTATATTTCACTTGGGGCAATCGGTTTACCAGTATTTCAAAGTTTCACGGGCGGTTTAGGTATTTTATTTGGTCCTACAGGGGGTTATATAATTGGCTTTATCCCAACTGCCCTTGTCATCGGCTTTTACCTTGAGAAAACACGCCTGACATTTACTCATGCACTAGTTGCTAATATATTAGGCACGCTTGTTACATTAGCATTTGGCGCTGTATGGCTAAAATATATAGCTGAACTTTCTTGGACCGCTGCATTGTTATCAGGTGTTGTTCCGTTCTTAATAGTCGGAGTTATTAAAGCTACACTTGTTGCTTGGGTTGGTGTCATCGTACGTCAACGTTTAGATCAGGCAAATATTTTACGCACTATTTAACTTGGGTTTTAATAAAATGATTGCTATAATAGAAAATAATTAGATAAAAAGTTTTCTAGGGTTCCGCAATGCTTCATTGGTCTGGTCCGAGAGAAAGCGCATAGTAAGTTGCTATGTCACGGAAGGATAAAAGCCTGGGAGATTACTGTTTACAACAGTTGATCTCTTAGGCTTTTTTAGTGGAGAGGAAAGTATAAGTTTTCAAGGAAATCCACATAAGAAAAGACATCATTTCGCGCTATTTGGCGCGAA
>JAZQTG010000039.1:0-1808 GCA_045630515.1 Acutalibacteraceae bacterium | reverse complement strand
CAAGAACGATATTTTACAAACATATGAGATTTACAAACACTGTATGTTTATGCCTACCGAAGAAAAGTTTAATAAGAAGGTAGAACAATTTCTGAATAATAACTCTGTAAAAATCTTTGCTTGTTTTAGTCACGGAAAGATTGTGGGTGTTATGGCTGTTTCTTTTATTGAACAGAAGAAAGTTGAGATATTAGGAATTGCGGTTGATTTATCTGCTCGTGGCAAAGGTATTGGTTCTTATATGATAAAACAAGTGATAAATAATTATGATTTATTGTCTGTATATGCTGAAACAGATAATGATGCCGTTGGGTTTTATCAGAAGAATGGTTTCGATATTATGGAGTTCTCTGAAACCTATGGTGCAGAAGCTGCTATTCGCTACCAATGCGAATTAACCCAATTCCAATAGGTCGAACAGTTAGGAAAATAAGAATTTGTCGCACAGTTTGAAATGATCGCGTAGGGACACCACTCCTGCGGTGTCCGCTAAAAAAACTGCCTTCGTTTGCAGCAGAGAATATAAAAATAAGCAATGTTAAGAAAACGGGCGGCTTTTCCAAGGTGAATTGGTAGAGTTTTCGGCTTGGTAATGATAGAATTCATAGCGAAAGGAGTTGATAACATGGAACTTGGTAAACAGGTCTATGAACTAAGAAAGAAGGCAAACCTCTCGCAAGAACAGCTTGCCGAAAAGGTCGGTGTATCGAGACAAACAATTTCAAAATGGGAGCTTGGTGAAACTGCGCCTGACATTAAGCAAGCACAAGTTTTATCACAGGTATTTAGTGTCAGTTTGGATGAATTAACCGGAAACGACACAAAGGAAGTTATCTACGAAAAGGTAAGCAATACAGAAAAACTTGCTGGCTTGATAATAAAAGTAATAAAAATTTGGGGAATTATTATTCTCACTTGTTTGATTGTTGCCGTTGTTGGCATTGTTTTGTTTGGTTTTGTGCGAGGGGAAGGTTCCGTCGAATTTGAAAACAACGTGGAAAAGGTCACATTTACGGAAGTCGTTGGCGAAGAAACATATGTTATTACGATTGGTTCGGACGGCTATTTTGAAGGTATTGGAATGTCTGACGAGATAAAGGAAGAACTTATGGAACTTATAGTTGTGGGAGATCTTCCTACATCCGAAGATAATATTACAGATTATTTCATAAAGCTACGTGAAGGAACGCAGCAAGAAACACCGTAATACGAAAATAAAGACTAAAGATCTGCCCTCGTTTCTTGATAGGACGGGGGCAAACTACCTTAAATGAGTATGTAAAAGCTATTTTGCATCGTGATTTGAGCAAATGGAAAAGGCATTTGATAGACGAAAGAACGAAGAGCGACTTATACTGATGGCAGGTCGGTGAGCAAATCACGGCAGAATGGAGGTTAATTTAGACATGGAAACTTATGCGATGGATACGGTTGTGATGGAATTTTCCGAGAACGACCTTGTTTCAGCGAAGGGGACATTTGTTGATTGTTTCGGTGAAGAACAAGACTACTTGTATATCCTTGAAAATCCACAAAATATTCGGCTTACCACTCTAGAAGAACCTACCTTTGGTTGACAAATTCCAATTTGTTGTGCTGAATATATAAAACCAACGAGCAGATTTCGGTCTGCTCGTTTTTCTTTGATTTATGCGTATAAAATTTTAGCATAAATGTAGGTGTGGAAATGTTGGGGGATATGTGGTATAATTGGGGTGACAAATTTTTTGTGTGGGGATGTGCTGTGGCAGAAATAAATTATGCTCCACAATCTAAAATGCTCTGTTGCAGATTTTCTTGAAGCGAAT
>JAZQTG010000038.1:0-10859 GCA_045630515.1 Acutalibacteraceae bacterium | reverse complement strand
CGTTCTAGTAATGATAGACGGTTTAGCTACTTCGTTTTCTTCATCAATCAGGAAGCCCAGCCAGCTGTTAGTATAATTATGATCTGTAATGGTATAAAACGGCGTGCTGTTCCCTCCCATGTAAAACTTCAGATTAACTTTGGGATCTAATAAAACTATATTACCTCTACTTATGCTCATATAATCAACGCTGCCGGCATAAATTACGTCAGCTTCAACTAAGTACGGTATATTAGTTATCAGTGTGTTTAACCATGTCTGATCTGCTAAGTGTACGTCTTCATTACCTGCTCCGGTAACCGGGTTACCATCATTTATGGCACTCTGCTCTATTGTGCTAAACGATAAAATCCCATTTTTACCGCTTACCGACGGAACACTTACCCAATTATAAGGCGGAGTAATTGGCATACCTCCCACCCAATTTTCTTCATTACAAGGTAATCCTCTTGACCATAAAGAAGCGTCTGTGTCATTGTTAAAATAAGGTATAACATTATTATCTAACGTATATACAATATGGTCGCCTACAATTTCCCTGTATGAAGCGTCGGTAGGTGAGTGTCCACTTTTAGATTGTGCTCCTGTTCCGTTTGAATTTACCCTATACCAGTTTATATCTGTACTAATAGGATTTTGCGAAACAAAACCAAACTGCCAGTCACCATAAATAGATGTGTTCAACACTCCTACCGGTTTTATATATTCATAATAATTTCCGTCAACGCCTATACCGGTAAATATTGCGGTATTAGTAAGACAGTTTTCTTCTATATAAAATTCGGTTAAAATTGACGGAGTATCTGTCGTTCTTTTACCAATTAAAATATTAGCCACTTAATACACTTCCTTTCCAATAAAATTACTCTTTTATTACACATAAGCACAATAGGTATTAAAAAACCTATTAAGCCATCTAGCGACAAAATCAGCGTCGTAAAGCTCCACTGTCTCCTTTATCATCGCTCCGGTTGTTAACGTGCCGATATTCCCGTAAATATCAACTATTTTCCCGTACTCCGTTGCATCTTCAAAAGTACCCTCTTGCTCAGTTGTAAAGCTTCGGCTTCCGCTTTCTGCTCTTTCAGTGGTATAAGTACCTGCCTGCTCTTCGGTAGTCTGATAAGTACCCGTCTGCTCGCTGGTATGCGTTTTAGATCCGGTTACCGTCTTCTGATCCTGCATAGTACCTTTCTGCTCTTCAGTATTATTTATCATCTTCTGTGTTGCGCTAACTGCTGTAAGTGTATCACTGTCAAAAGGTACTACTTTATTTACATCGATAGACGGGTTAAGAAAATCAGTACTCTTAGTCTCTTTTTTCCAGCCCGTCGGCGTCTGTGTATTTGTCTCAGTATAATCAGTAAAAGTGTCCGTATCAGTCAATTCCCAAGCTGTAGGAGTCTGCGTTGTAGTTTTCTCCCAGTTTGTCGGCGTCTGAGTGGTTGTCTCTTTCCAGTTGTTAGGCGTTTCTGTTTTTGTTTCTTTCCAGTCAGTAGGCGTTTTAGTGACTGTATCTGTGCCGGTGTATTCTTCATGTCTGTCGTAATTATGTATAGGGTTATACTTCATAAATAAAGTATATGCTTCATTAGCTATAAGCGCTCCGTTACGAGCTATCCACTGCGAGTATTTATTTTTAAAGCTTCCCCATGCGTCGCTAGTCTCTTTAAGCAAAATAGACTTTTCGCTCTGCATATCAAAAACATCTTTGAAATTATCATCAGTCCATAAGTCAATTGTGACTGCGTTTTCTTCAAGTGTTGGAGCATATGAAGCTTTAAAGAAATTAGCAGCAGTATGCTCAAAATCTTCTATATCTTCCAGCTTATACCAAACTTTACTCATTTTCTGCTTCTCCTTCCTTTTCACCTTCATTTTCTGTAGATGAAATGTTATTATTTTCGTTATTTTCAGCATTTTCAGCATTTTCAGCTTCTGCTTCCAGCTTCTCAGCTTCCGCTTCCGTTTTATCTGCTTCACTGATATATTTTACTTCTTCGGTCTTCCATGCCTTGCTAAAGTCAACGCTTGCATTATTCCCGGAAAGCTGGTTAAAGATCTCTAATGCTTTACGGCGCTGATTAAGCATATTGTTTGGAATTATAAAAGATAAAGAAGTATCTCCGTTTACTTCGTCTACTGTCTGCTGCGCTAGTTTCCCGTTACCTTGTATAGTCTGCCCGAAAACTCCATAGATCCAGCGCAATACATCATCGACGCATTTTACAAGATACTGCATTTTTGTAGCGTTTTCCGGATCTGTAATATTAAGCACGTTTACATCTTCCCAGCTCTGCCCTTCAACTAACTTGTTTAGTAAGTTGTCAGAAGTAACGATGATCGGATCATTGTCAGTTACCTTTTTAAATGCTTCTTCTATCGCTCTTTTTATAGTATCGTTATCAGCTCTAAAGATGGGTTTTAATCTACTGTAAATTATATTACTTTTTAAGCTGCAGAAAAGCTCTGTTAAAATATCTACGGCTATATTTATAATAGGTAGGTCGCCGGTTAAGCTGCTGTTATTCCAAACTACTACACAATCTTTATCGGGTTTTAGTCCATGCGTCGCTATACCGTTTAAGGTAGTTGCTATTACTTCAGTACCAAGCCCGTAAACGTCCGGCTGATTAGCATAATCGCCCATTGCTGCTATCCAGTTTCCGTCCTGCTGGTAAAGCACTGCAGTACCTTCATGATGTAAGTAGCTTTCTAAAAACTCCGGTCGTATAGTTTCCGGAAGCCCGGTATATTCAAACATGCCATTTAAGGAAGTAAGTATATTAGTCTTTAATACTTCTCTTAAATTATACTTTTGGATCTCCCCGGCGTGCTTTGAATATTTACAAATTAATTCTAAAGTATTCAAGTTTATACCTCCTTTATGCAGAAAATGCGACGGAGTAAATACCGTCGCACGTTCTGCGGATTATTGAGTTAAGTATAAGGATTAATCTACAACAAATACGATTGCATTCTGTGTAAGATTGTTCATGTACTGATCTCTAAATTGGTAAGCGTAGTGGTCAACTGCGTCAATATCAAACGACTGTGCCCCGACACGAGTACTGCGAATTGTGTGCAAAATTGCGTACTTGTCTGCGATAAAACCAACTACACCGGTAAGATTTACTAAACGTCCGTCCTGCGATCCATCGTCAACCTTTACGTTAATTCTTGATACATCAGAAAAAGCGATATTCTGTACTCCGTTATTGTCTCCGTCTCCCAAGCCTTCCCAAGCACTAACGGTATAATGGTTAGGAAGCTTAGTGTACATATCATGGAAAGTGTCAGACTGCAGTATGCTGTTAGCTGCCTGCTCTGCGTAACCTAAGATCTCAACAACTAAACGCTTACGAGGTACAAACTTAACTTTCTGCTCTGTATTAAATAAAACACTCTGCTCCATCATATACCCGGCGTATTCTGCCATCTTACGAGACATATAACGCAAGCATTCTTTGTCAGCCATAAATGCAGCTGCACTTGCTACGCTGCTACCCGGTGACATTTCTGCATTGTACATGCTTCTAAGATTAAGTACATGCACGCCCTGCGGGTTAATGATCTCTTTACTTTCAGTAACAGCAGATATAGCCATTGTTTCGCCTGCGTCAACTACAGCGGTAACCGGTACTGCATGTACGGCGTCAGCGTCCTGCTTAGCGATAACTCTGTTAGTATGCGTATTTGTTCCCTGAGTCCAAGTAAAGTTGCTGATCTTGCTATCGGTACTAGCGTTAAGGAAAGCAACAAGCGCTGCAGCTTCATTAGCTGCGTTATTTGTGCCGGGTAAGTTGATCTGATCTCCGGTAGCTCCCGAAGATACCCAAGTAATATCTTTACCGCAAATAGTGATAACATCGGTAGCAGCTGCAGCGGTAGAAATATCAAAGTAATACTCGCCCTGCTGTATAACTGTATTCTGATAGATATACTTTTCTGCGATAAAGTTGTTACGGTTTGCGTTGTTCATGTTCTTACGATGCTGTGTGATTGCATTCTCAAGCACTGTAAAGATATAAGCTCTAAACTCGTTAAATCCATCGGCACTCTTGAAAGCGTCAGCGTACTGCTCGTAAGAAATAGTAATAGGAAGCTCCCAGCTGATAGACTTACCATAATACTTTGCAGATACAATAGGTAAGTAAACGGTATAACTTCCTACTGTAGAAGAGCCGGAAACAAATTGACGCCAAGCGTGACTTTCCTGCACTGCCGGAGCTTGTGCGCTTATCATCTGTACAATAGCGCCCCACTGCCTGCTATCTACATAGTACGGATCATCTTCGTTATCGTCCTTTTTAGTATCGGTGTAGAAGTTTCTCGCCCACATAGAAATCAAAGCTTTAGTAAACTGCTCTTTCTTTCCGGCTAAAGCTCCACCGTCTGAGCTTCCGGCGTCTATGATGTCTTTAAGCGTTAAAGCGTTTCCGTCCGGGTTTATAGCTTCTTTACCGGTAGCAATCGCATACGCTGCATTGATCACATCATCAACGTCGTTGTTGTTTAGGTAGTTAGGATCATAGCTCATAAATAAATTACCTCCTTTTCTATAAGTGTAGTCTATGCCTATAATTGATATATAACATATTTCTGTATAAAAGTCAAGAGCATGCAAAACAAATGTTCTGTTTCGCATGCTCTTAACGAGGCTATGAAGTTAAAGAAGTAAC
Organism: Acutalibacteraceae bacterium; assembly: GCA_045630515.1. Taxonomy (GTDB): domain Bacteria; phylum Bacillota; class Clostridia; order Oscillospirales; family Acutalibacteraceae; genus UMGS1532. The sequence goes on along the minus strand of JAZQTG010000038.1, from coordinate 6,177 downwards.
CAAGGCTTTAAAAAGGCAGCTCTTCAAAGTCCATATCGTTATAAAACTCTGTTAAGCTCTTCTGATTTAATTCTACTATGCAGCAGCCTACCGGGTAAAAAGCTCCATCTTTAAGCTTTACCGTCATAACTATTTTAGATCCGTTTATATTACCGTACTTCTCTAAAACAGTGTTAAAGTCTCCCAGCTCTTCAAACTCTCCCTCTTCAGTACGCTGTACAAACTTCCAAGAGTAAGAGCTTTTAAAATTCAAGTACTCTAAGTCTTCCGCTTCTGCGTCTTCCTTTAAAAACTTAGGGATATAGACATCATCTGCATTAGCATAGTATGGAGCTGCAATCTCTGCGAATTTTTCCATCTCTCCATCGGCAAGCTTTAAAGATAATCTGTACTTATCTTCCTTGTCTTTCCTGCCGTTGTTGTACGTTCTCTTTCCGTACATCATGTCAGAAATAACACCACATACATTAACCGTCCTGCTCTCAGGAATCTCTGCCGTCTTTCCGGCTGTCTTCTTTGCGTTACCCATAAAAGTAACCTCCTTCTTATAAAATATATTATATAAATACATAAGCAGGTTTTTCATAACGTGTCGCACGTTTAGGCTTTCCGGTTATTCCCCAGCGATCCTTTATCTGTTATTTTTTAGAAAAGCCTGCAAAAACTACTACATCGTTTGCGCTTGATTTACATAATTTTCTACTATGTCTCCGATCTCGTTATCGGAGTAGTACCACTTGTGAGCATCGTAAAGCTTCCATATAATTTTACTAAAACGCCCGGCGCCAAAACCAAACTGCTCTCTACGTTCTTTTATATCATCTATCGTGTATATTGTCAATGCCTTTTCAGAAATTTTGTTAGCTCTATGCGCTATTATATGAAGTCCAAGCTCTGCACTGGTAACTAGATCCAGCTGCAGTAACACGTCTGTATATCGCATGTAAATACCCTGCGTTATCATAGTGCGCTCTTGTCTTTCCGGGTGGGGGTAATTAGCAACTGCCCAGTCTCCGCCGGTAATAGTACCTAACTTTGGGTTATCAAAACCAAAATACAAGTGATTTAATCGCTCACGCTCCGGGCTTATACCGTTTATAAGCTCAATATAAATCGAAGTACCCTTTTTCGTTCTTATGATTGCGTTGTCTCCGGGTTTGAGCTTCTTAACTTCCTTAGATATACATAATTCAAAGAAATATTGATTATATGTGCTTATACTATTAGCAAGCATAAATATCATTGTATTTAATTTATCTCTTATCAGTGTACTTAAAATCTGAGAAAAGTCCACAAACTCATTATATCGGTACTTACTGCTTACAAATTCATCGAATATGATAATATTGCAGTTAGGTAAGTTAAGATTTGATTTGTACTCTTCCAGCTTAGTAATAGCCATGAAATAAACTACCGGATCAGAGTACTTATCTATCTTCATATTTTCGTCATAATGTACAAAATAAGCATAGTCACCTTTTATCTTTACTCCGGTAAACTCTCCGCCGGTAATTATAGAAATATAGTTATTTCTTGTCTGCACTTCAAAGAAGCTTTTTATATTCCTATACTCAATCATTTCTTCAGTCTGTCTTATTACTGCTGTAATAGTGCCGTACTTCCAGCTTGATATTAAAGCCATCGTAAGCAGCGTATTAGTTTTACCGGTTTTTCGTATGCTCATTAATATTGCATAGCGTATATGATCAAACGGTATAAGTGTAGGATCATAAATATTTTTAGCCTTTACTATCTTCTTATAGTCTTTTATGATCTCTTTCCATGAAAAATCTATACCGTTATCCGGGTTATTGTTAAGGTATTTTATTTCCGCTTTTTCTACCATTACTCGTACTCTCCTTCTTTAATATAAGTTACCATCAGCTCATGGTAAGCTTTATCTATCTTCATATTAAAAGTCATGTCAAAGAGTGCTATGCTGCTTTTCTCGTGCATTTCCACACCGTCTATTATGTCGCTGGTTGCTTCATCTTTGTAAGAGTAGCCGATTTTTCCGGATAGAGCTGCTTCTATCTCCATGCCATGATTAGAAAACTTTTTAAACGGATCGCCCTCATATTTCAGTATAGCGTCTTTTGGAAGCCCCGCTATAGTGGCATGCACAGAGCCGTCAACATATTGCACTAAGTACCTTTTAGCGCCGTTAAACTTCGCTTTTACATAGTCCGGTTCACAATCGAAGCAGCCGAGATCGTAAAAGATCGGATCTGTTATCCCGCGCTTTTTCTGCAGTCTGTGTATATCTGCATTAACTTCATCTATAACATTTTGTAAAAGCGGGTGATAACGGTTTTTCAAACTGTCTGTATCTCCGTACTCTGTTATATTACCGCATGTATCATATATCTTTTTAAGAGTGGTTAAGAGCTGATACCTTCCCCAGCAGGTTACGTATATGCCCCATTGTGGTAATAAGATCTGATTTTTGCGCTCACGTTCATAGTCTATCGTATCTTTTACTTCGCTCCACTCTCCATCAAATTTTATAGTGTTTTCGGAAAGCCAAGTTATTAACATACCAAAGAAGCTGTTTACTCCACTCTTTTCTATTGCGTAGGCGCTTGCATGCTCAGGATCACCGTCTTTATCCCAGTGCGCTTTTTTCATTTCCGCTTTTTTGATATAGTGGCGGTTAAGTACGTTAAGTATATACGGAGGTAAGTAGCCACGTTCTGCAGTGTACACGTCGTATATGTACGGATCACCTTCCCACTTGTAAAAGAGTGTATAGATATAAAAATCGATCTCTGTCAAAGCTACCGTTATCTTTCCTTTAACGCTCCTGATCCTGCCGTTATCCAGCTCGTAAGTACCTGATATAGATATTACTTTTGATAAACTCTCGATGGAGTGCGTCGTTGTCTGCTCTAAGTTGGTAAAAGTAGCAATGAATATTACACACTTTTTCCGGCATAATTGCTTAAAAGCTTCCATCGTTGTAAATTCTACCGGCATAAACTTTGACATAGGAAAGTACCGTAAATTCATCTGAGCCGGGTAACTGCTGGTAATGTCGTAATTTTTATGCAGCCATTTATCCAAAGTCTGCCCGGCATAAAGTACGTTAGCATGCACATAACCGCCCCGGAAAAGATACTCCTTCCAAAAGTTGTATTGGATCTTATCCGGAAAAGCCCACGTTATAAGCTGCTTGTATTCTCTCCACTCCGGAATCTGTTTAAACTCTTCTTTTACTTCTGCTCTAAGTAGCCCCGTTTTGGTCAGTGGTACTTTTTTCATACCTCTTATATATCGGGTGTAGATCTGTTCGGAAAACTCGCTGAGTATAATCACATCATTGTAGCAGTACTGCAGCTCTTTCGGTGATAACGGCGTAGTATTATTTCTAGGCTGTCCGGTTATCTCACTTTTTGCATAATCTAGATCACCTTTAAGCTTTTGTGTAGTACAATAGTCTTTTGCCAAGCTTGCCAAGCTTCCGCCGGTTATCGATAGAGCTTCTCTAAACTCGATACCGTATGCAGTTGCTAAAAGTGGTTTACGGATCTCTTTAGCGAAAAAATCAAATTTTTCCGTTTGCCATTGTAAGCGCTTTCGTAAAAATTGCAGCTCAAACCCTGCATTAGCTATCCAGCAGATAACTCGACGCTTTTCTCCTAAAGATAAGTATGCCTGCAGTTTTTGGAAAAATGTTATAACTGCTTCCCATGTACGAAAGATATATAGATAAGCGCCTTTATGTGTTGCTATGCAGCATTGCGCTATATACATATATGCTGCTTTATAATCTCCACGTATTACGTTTGTGGTCTCAATATCAAAACCCATATATAAAGGTATATAATCTTTACTTACCTTTCCCCCGTTTTCGTCTTTTCCACAAAATATCGGTACGATCCGCCCGCCGGTAGGTATTTTAATCTGCTGGTTAACGTACTCGATTACTTGTGCTTCTACCGCCCCGGATCTGAGATAAACCTTTTGCATGGTTGCTGTCATAATCACTTACCACCTTCTTTGGACGATGATCAACGGTCTTATTTTCATTTTCTTTAGCTTCATAAGCCCGTACTACTTCCGCCAGCTCTTTATATGTCTTAGATCCTTTAGCCTGCATTAAAGAGCTGTACTCTTCGGAGTAGTGTATTTTTCCTTTTGCGTCTTCTGCGTCTTCGACGGTTTTTTTATCGTCTAAGTACTCCTGCATTTCTTCAATAGTTACGTCTTCCACCGATTGCCCGGTTTCGGAAGCGGTAGCCTTTAGTACATCACTTTCAAAACTTCCGGGACTTTCCAGCCCTTCTATTCTGTCTAACATGTCCTGAGTGATGGTAGTCTGAGCAAGCTTAGATTTTGAAATGATCAGAATATCTTTTTTATTTCTGCTCAAAAACTCTTTAGGGATTGCAGCTCTCATTACATTTTCATACTTGTTGACAAGCTCCATCGTCTGAAGCTTGTCAGCCTGCTTTATAGCATTTTCCATACGCTTGTTTAAGCGGTCTATCTGTTTGTAAATATCGCTGTTTACTACGGTAGCCATGCTTTATACCTCCTATGATTTGTATTTCTCTATTTCCATACACATTTTGTAACATACATAATCTAATACTTCTCTTGATACACTTTCAATAGTTAGTGTATATTTTGTAACTATATCATGATCATATTTTCTTAATATAATTATAGGTTTTTCTAATCTTACATATATTTCTAGATTAACCTCATATGATTTGCAAATCTCAACTATTTCAAGAAAATTCATTTTACCTCTTTTCTAACGATAATACAATCGTCTTATAATAACCGTCCATCACATAAGCTAAGCAAGTATCTCTGATCTCAGGAGCTAAGAAGTATTTTGTTTTGCACTCGTTTCTATAAATGCAGGTAGCGCACTGCAGCGGCTTAAACAAATTGTATTGCTTCCATAGCTCCGTTAACTTCATAAATAAATCAAGCTCCATTAAATAACCTCCACTGCTCTATAAATGTATAAAGCTGATCTCTTCTGCTTCCCATCTTCTTAATAAGCGCTGGATCTGCCTGATCTTCTATTAGATCATCTATCATTTTATCAATTTGAGTAAGTAAAAGCTCTAGCTCAAAATTTAAGTTGGTTATGCCTGCATAATCTTCCATCATGTTAAGCAGTTGAGTAAACTTCTTTTTAGTAGATGGTAACCAAAGCTGTGTTTTGATCTGAAGCTTTAAGCGTTTACTTTCTATTATTATTTCATTATTAGTTATCTTTACCATCTTCTACTTCTTCTCCCTTCTTCATTATACAATCTGTACAAACATTTATAATACCTCCATTTGACAAGCGGAAACCTACACCGTTTGGAAGCCCGTCTGCACGTTTACCCGGATAGATATATTGCCCGCAATCGCTGCACTTAAACTTTTTCATTTTCTTTAATCTAATATTTATCATTTCTTCACCTCTTCCAAAGCTCCGACTGCATAATAAAAAATACTTTCTACCCTGCTAAAAATATCTTTTATTTTATCCGGATCAAGATCACCATCAGTCAAAAATTCAAATGTCAAGTTTTCAATCTCTTCTAAATATTCATATAATGTCATTTGCTCACCTCCCTTTGCTTATTAAATATAGTGCTAATAGCCAGCCTTTAACAGTTTCGCTTTTGATACCTTTAAACTTATCAAGACCTATTACTAAGCCGGTACTAAAGGCAGCATAACGCTTATTATTGTTTTCAAACACGCAAGCATAGCAATCTATGCTTTTGCAGATCCGGCGTAACCGTCCGTATTCTATCCAGCTGTTAAAAGCTTCTTGATCTGCTGTCTGATCTGCTGGCTGTAGTGCCTGATCTGCTGCACTGTCAGCGTAAAAAGTATCATTACTCATGTATCGCCTTTCCGGGCTGTTACCGGATCTGTCCGGGCTTAGCCCTGAGTGATATTACACTCTATGTCAAGTATAGCATAAGATGGGCTGTACAATGTGTACAAACTTTACTATAAATATATCATGTTTTTTGTGTACTTTTCAATACGAAATACAGCCCGTTTACTATTTTTGTGCAATTTGCACAAAGGGCTTATGATCCAAGAGCTTTGCGTGGAGTTTTGTGCAGTTTGCACAAATCGAACAAATGTTTTGTGCAAGTTGCACAAAAAAAGGTGTGCAGTTTTTGTGCAATGTGCTACCTTTTCTACAAGCCC
>JAZQTG010000037.1:0-1207 GCA_045630515.1 Acutalibacteraceae bacterium | reverse complement strand
TTCCAAAAGAGACACTTTCCTTTTTAAGACTAAAAACGCTTCCGGTTGCCAGTGTTATTTCACGGCTCGACTTAATTCCGTACGGAGAGAGCTATAAGTGTATTGAAATTAATACAGATACACCTACTTTTATTAAAGAGTTATTTTCTATAAACGGAACAATATGCAAAGAGTTTGGCGTACAAAATCCAAACGACGGGATGGAACAGCTTTTACGAAAAGCTGTTTCTGACAGTGTTTACAACAGTACGAATAAAAAGGGCCCGCATATTGTTTTTACAGCTCACGAGGACAATATCGAGGACTATAAAACGGTTTTGTACCTTCAGCAAAGTGTACCCTCGTCAAAATTTACACCTCTCCATCAGCTCCGCATTCAAAAAGGAGTAGGGCTTTTTGATGAAAATGGGGTAAAAATTGATATTTTGTATCGTCAAACATTCCCTATCGAAAATATGATACTAGACAAAGATCAAGACGGAAATCCAATTGGTTTATGGTTACTCGAACTCGTTGAGGAAAGGAAACTTGCTATTATCAATCCGCCTTCAGCTTTTTTATTGCAAAATAAAGCTGTTCAAGCTGTTATTTGGGGATTACACGAAGAAGGTCATCCGTTTTTTACCGAACAGGAGCATAGATGGATTGAGGAATATTTTTTGCCGACTTATCTTGAAGCACAGCCTTTTTTACAAAAAGGTATTTCCTATGTGAAAAAGCCTGCCTTTGGGCGAGAGGGCGATACAGTAGAAATATTTAATAAAGACGGCGAGTTAATCGATGCAGATAAGCAACAATCTTACACAGCGTATGTCCCTGTATACCAGCAATTTATCGAGCATCCTACTATACCGTTTCAAAGTGAAAAAGGGCTACAGACAGGGAATATATTAATAGGAAGCTTTTTACTAAACGGAAAACCAGCAGCAATTGGTTACCGAGTTGGCGGAAGGATTACGAATAACCTTTCGTATTACTTGCCTGTCGGTTTAAAAGGAACTGAATAGAATAGGAGCCGTAGTAGAAACTAGCGTGTATTTCTAACGCTAGTTTCTACTATAGCTATTAAAAGTGCGAAGGTTATAGACTTGAATAATGTTCGGTTAAGGAAATAACTGTTTCCAGCTTTGCTCATTATGAAGTAGAAAAATTGACAATGGAAGCGAGTGAGATAATTGTGGCATTTAACAATGGAAAAGAAAAAAGA
>JAZQTG010000036.1:0-1118 GCA_045630515.1 Acutalibacteraceae bacterium | reverse complement strand
GCGCTTATGGGAATTGGTATTGCGACTGGTGAAAGCCGTGCAACAGAGGCAGCAAAAAAAGCAATTTCAAGTCCACTTCTTGAAACATCAATCGATGGAGCAAAAGGTGTTATTATGAACATTACAGGTGGTATGAACTTATCGCTCTATGAAGTTCAAGAAGCGGCAGATATTGTGGCATCTGCTTCAGATGAAGAGGTAAATATGATTTTCGGTTCGGTTATCAATGAAAACTTAAACGATGAAATCATTGTGACAGTAATTGCAACTGGATTCTCAGATGATATTGCACCAGTACAAGCGCCACGTCCGACACTTGGTGGTCGTCATACAGCAGCACCAGTACAACCACAACCAGTTCGACAAGAGCCTGTACAACAAGAGCAAGTGCGCCAAGTGCCACAAGATGATCAATTAGATATTCCGACGTTCTTACGAAATCGTCGTAACCGTAATTAGTAGTGTGATAGCCTACAAGAGTTTACTCTTGTAGGCTTTTCTATTTGTTTGAGATTATAAGTGTTTGAGGAAGTGCATATAGGGATGTTAACTTAGGAGTAAAAAAGTTCAACACTAAAATCTGTTCTTGCTTTTAAAAGATGCATACTGAAAAGGTTGTTCTTTCGCATTTGCGCATGTGCACGTTCCGCATGAGCCTGCAAAATGCGCACGGTCTCATTCTTCACGTTCATGCGGCGTTTACCGCACAAATGCAAACGTGTTGCGTTCTTTACGTTCTGAAAAAGAAATAGAATGGTAGCTATTTCTTCTTAAAGGATAGAACGCAATAATCAATTCGTTCTGCGGCAGGCAACTGCGCGAATGGCTATGAAATCTTTTGTTTAACTAAAGGTCAAGCACGTGTTTTGGTAAAGAGTCAGTAAAACCGTATTTTTCTACTGTTGTTAAAGTTTGGTTAGGTGAAGATAAGTTTTTTACAAAAATAATTTATGGTACTTAATGTAATATAAATGCATTTACTAAATATTTTTTAGATAATCGTTTTGAGTGTATGTAGTTTCTAATATATAAGATATTTGAACTATTCATTCGATAAAATGAATTTTACTGTACTTTAGTTAAATAGACATAAGTATACTGAACAGTAATTTGTCTGA
>JAZQTG010000035.1:0-1480 GCA_045630515.1 Acutalibacteraceae bacterium | reverse complement strand
CGAATCATTAAAATCGGCTCTTAATTCAGCTACTAAAGGTTTAATTCGTTTGCGTAATGCTGGCGATTTATTAACCATTCGTTTAGATTCTAGCCATACGATTTTAGCAGCATCTTTTTTCGTTGATACCGCATAAACTTCTGCGCCTGGCTCGCCATCTGCAACTTGCATATATAACCCGATGCCGGATGCTATTGTTGATTTCAATCGTTATTATCCCGTAGCTTTTTATCCACGGCTCTGGAGGTCACCCTCATTTTCATCGGTTAGTCATTTCTAACCCAGTTTAGCGTACATTTTCAACCATTTAAGGTTGTTGGGGACTCTTGGAGGGATTATATTTATTCACCCTCTACGCGTTACGGTGATAATCAGCCTTTCGCAATCTGATTATTTACCTCGGTGTTTTCTGAATAGCGTTCTAGTTTTAACCCTACCATATGCTTTGTTGATTCTTTTCTAGTATTAGAAGGCTTTAATGTATAGCATTCATTCGACTTTAAGATTCTAAACACCATCGCTCTGCTAGTTTTATAGTATTCAGCGCAATCTCCAGCACATTCAAATATAATTGTTTTGCCGTTTTGCTTTGCTACTATTTTTTTAGCGTTAGGGTGTTTCCCACCACTGAATAGCTCGCTTATCTTCTTTTTAAATTCATCCGAATGAGTTTTACCTTGCATCCCTTTAGGGTGTTCGTGAGTTACCCCCCACACAACTTGACCGTTTTTCATACAATTATTATTTTCTTTAGAAGCCCATTCACGTTGACTCTCTTTTTGGTGTTCTGTTTGTGGCTTACCCAACATACCTTTCGGGTGTTCTTCGTAAACGAGACCGCCATTACCACCTTTAGATATGTTATATCCACGACTCTTGTTAGTAGAATCATATAATTCTATGTACCCTTTTTCCACTTCAATAGCTTGCTCAAATGTTAACCCGTATTCCAAAACTACACTTTCGAAGTTTTCCCAACCATACTTTTGTATAGCATTCCAAAAACTTCTCCCGTTTTGATTATCTTTTTTAGGAGGTCTGTACTCTATACCGCCGTTCCTCCAACGCCTTTTAGTGTTGTTTGTTATACCTATGTAAACCTTATTGTTTTTTAAACATTTGTGCATATATACCGTATACTTTTCCATTTAATCACCTCTTACTTATATACTACCATCAATTGCAATCAGTTGCAATCAATAGATGTTTTGGTGTATAATTTTTTTTGAGGTGATATTAATGTCTGAAAACAAATACGGACTAAAGAATAGGGTTAGAATTTCTAACGCGATAGACAAAGATTTGTACGAAAAATTACAAGAAGTATCAAAGGAAACTATGATACCCGTTTCTAAATTACTAGACAAGGCTTTAAGACTGTTGGTTAAAGAGTATGAATAAGTACTCTTTTTCTTTTCAGATTTCCACCGATTTTCCCCAATTTTACAACGGCAATTCAACTACCGTTCTTACGTGCAAC
>JAZQTG010000034.1:0-93560 GCA_045630515.1 Acutalibacteraceae bacterium | reverse complement strand
AGTGATATCAAAGTTTGCTTTTTCAGAATGGAAAGAATCGCTTGCAAAAATGATACCGTAAGCGTCTGCATTTTGGATATTTACGTGTGCAAATACAGAGAAGCCTTTAGCATACTCATGTGCCTTACCTACGATTGCAACATTTAGTGCTTCTTTTACTTCCGATTTAGCATAAAGTTTCATTCTGTCGCCAGAAGCATAAATTCTGCCTGTAGGTGCACCAATGATAACAGTGCCCTCCTCATCTACCCAACTGTTTGCACCGTCATACACAAGGTCAATAGCGGTATCGTACTTATAATGCTCATGAACATAGTACTCGTCGCTATCGGTTTTGTATAGAGTTACGAGTGAAGATATATCAAGTGCTTTATACTTAACAAAGTAGGTTAAATCACTGTGAACTTCCTCATCAAATGGATTATTCCAAACAACATTACCCTCATCGTCTCTTAAAACGGTGTAACCGTAAATGTTTTTAACGGAGATGGCATTTACAACATCTATATCAATAAAGGTGCCTTCCTCAACCTGAATCTCTTTGATTACAGTGTTGGTTGCATCAATGAATTTTACGGTGAAATAATTAACGAGAGAAACAAACGGGATGTTGTTTTCATTAGCATAGGTTTCAGCATAAGTTTCGGTATATCCGTAAATGGTAAGTGCATTGCATCCGCTAAATGCATCGCCACCAATGTTGGTAACATTGGCAGGTATGGTAACTTTTTGAATAGAAGGAGTTAGGGAAAAAGCACCATCAGAAATAGAAACAACAGAATATGCACCAACTATTTCAGGAATTTCAACCTCAGTGCTGTCGCCTATATATCTAGTAATTGTAGCCTCGTCTTCGTTAACGGTATATGTGAAATCTTCTGTGCTGAAAGCAGAATCAACATAAACGAATGTGGTTTCGGTAGTAGCACTACCAACGTTAGAAACATGTTGCCCAGTACTGATATCCTCAATTTTAACCGTTGCGGTTAGAATTTCACCAGAGGTGTAAGGTTCAGTTACTTCACAATTAATTTTAAACAACTCGTACAATCCGTCTTTCGCCGTTTCTGTTTGTTCAACGGCTTTTGCATTTAGGTTGTAAACTAAAAATCTGTTAGAATCACTTACATAGTAAATTTCCCAAATTTCATCAAGCAAACTTTCGGTTGATTGAATCTGGAAACCTTCTGGCAGATCTAGAACAAATTGCATACCTCTGACATTGTTTATATTGTCTGAAGTTTTTAAGCAAACTGTAACTGTACCGTCAGAAGATAGCGGAGCCAATACAATTGCGCCATCAACCTCTGCCGCATTGCTGGTTAAAGTAGGCAATAAAACAGAAATTGTTAAAAGTGCCACTAAAATCATAGAAAAAACCTTTTTGAACATAATCTCTCTCCAAACTACATATTTTCTTTAAGACATTTTAACATATCTTTAGAATTTCTACAAGTAGCAATATTAACAACATTTAGCAAAAAAATTTGTTAAATTAGTAAAAATAAACACACGGCGAGTGAAGACCCACACCGTGTGTTTTGTTTCGTTTTATGGTAGTGGCATTTACCACTACATTAGGTTGACTATTAGTCTATTTAAATTTATATGAAAATTGGTTTCAAATTATCATCGGACTCACCGTTTTTAAATTTTTATTCAATCAATTTAACATTATCCAAACTATTTTCTAATTACTTCGTAAGCCGAAAGTGCACATAGCCGATAATAATTGATATTTAATTAAAAACTTCACTGTCCATTGGACTCACCCTTTTTTCTGTAACAAACCTCTGTTTTGTTACTATAATGTTCCAAATAAAATTACTTAAACTTTTGGACTCACCTATTTCATAAAATTTTAGTTTTTGAGTTTAGGACTTAACTGTACTTTGGACTCACCCCTTTACGTTTATTTTGATTGCATTTTAGGTGGATCTTTTTGCATTGGTCCTTACTCCTTTCTTTTGTTGTCTTTATTATAGCAAGTAACCGGACATTTGTCTATTCGCAAAGTATACAAAAAATAACTTAAATTTTCTACTACCACTTTTGGTATAATTTATGTTATAATAAATATGTTGGCGATTATTAGTTTGCAATGGGGGTGTGGTTATGCCAAAGAAACCGGCGCGTAATACAAAAAGCAGAATAGTATCAGCCGCTTGGAAACTGTTTTATGAACAGGGGTATGACAATACCACCGTTGATGATATTATATATGAGTCTGAAACTTCCAAAGGTTCTTTTTATCACTACTTTAACGGTAAGGATGCACTACTGCATTCGCTTTCAATTTTGTTTGATGAAAAGTATGATGCGCTTGAACCCAAGTTAAAAGAAATTTCTTCGGCTTGCGATAAATTGCTTTTTTTAAACCGCGAACTCTTTGGTATGATAGAGAATAGCATTCCTATAGAATTGTTGCAAGGCTTATATTCCACCCAACTTATAACCAAAGGTGAAAAGCATCTTTTAGACCGTAGGCGTAGTTATTACCGTATGCTTCGTGCAATTATTTCCGAAGGTCTACAGTCGGGTGAGTTTTCAGAAAACTTCACCGTATCTGAAATAGAAAAGGCGTATGCTTTGTGCGAGCGGGCACTTATTTATGATTGGTGTTTAAGTGAAGGGGAATATTCGCTTCGCAAGTATTCTTCGCAAATTTTCCCCATGTTTTTAGCAGGTTTTTTAAATAAAAAATAAAATTTTATTTTTAGTTTATTTTTTAGTCTAGTTTTGATAATGCTAAAAAATCCTTTATTTATGCGAAAAAATATGTAATTTTATAACGGAGTACAGAAATTAGTCTGTACTCCGTTCTGTATTTTAGTCTAATAAACATTATGGTATAATGCCCTAGTAATTTTTATTTTAGAAAGGATGACTGTTATGTCTTCGGCACAAATACAAGAGTTAATAGTATTTGTAATTTATCTTGCCTTCATGTTGGGCATCGGCGTTTACTTTTTCTTCAAGGATAAGGAAGGCGGCGAAAAAACATATTTCCTCGGTGGCAGAAAAATGGGCCCTTGGGTTTCGGCACTTTCTGCGGGCGCATCGGATATGAGCGCTTGGGTTCTTATGGGTCTACCCACCTCTATTTACGCGGCAGGTTTGGGTCAGGTTTGGGTATCGGTAGGTCTTGCTATCGGTTACATACTCAGTTGGCTTGTAGAAGCACCAAGACTTCGTCGTTTCTCGGTTGTTGCTGACGACTCTATTACCGTTCCGCAATATTTAACCAAACGTTTCTTGTCTAAATCAAAGGCATTGCAAATTATATGCGCCGTTGTTTTCTTGGTAGCATACACAATTTATGCCGCATCAAGCGTAAAGGCTTGCGGTACTCTGTTCAATACTGTTACGGGCATTGACCAGAAAATTGCAATGTACATAGCCGCAGTTATTATTATCGGTTATACCTTCTTAGGCGGTTTCTCGGCGGTTTGCTGGACCGACTTCTTCCAAGGCTTAATTATCATAGGCGCTATGCTTATTGCTCCTATCTTTGCTATGAGCGCTATTGATTTTGGCACACTAAACACCGTAGGTATTGAGGCTAATTTCTGGAACCCTGTTACTAATTGGAAAGACATTGTTTCGGGTCTTGCTTGGGGTCTTGGCTACTTTGGTATGCCACACATTATCATCCGCTTTATGTCACTAAAATCTCAAAAAGACGTTAAGAAGTCTGCAAGAATCGGTATTGCTTGGACGGTGCTTGTTTTAATATTTGCCGCTGCTATCGGTATAATCGGCCGTATGTACTTAGGCTTTGACGAGTCTGTTGCCGCCAGCGAACTTGTGTTTATCAATATGGTTCGTAAAATATTCAAGTTCCTACCTCTTCTTTCAGGCCTTTTGTTGTCGGCAGTTCTTGCCGCATCTATGAGTACTGCAGATAGCCAACTTTTATCGGCTGCATCTGCATTCGCAAGCGACGTTTACAAGCCGGTAATCCGCAAAGAAAAGGCAAGTGAAAAAGAGATGCTTTGGGCGGGCAGATTTGTTGTTTTAGGTATAGCAGCAGTAGCACTTATTATTGCCGCTAACCCAAATGCAGGTTCTATCATGAGCCTTGTTTCAAACGCTTGGGGCGTGTTCGGTGCCGCATTTGGTCCAACAATAATACTTTCACTTTTCTGGAAACGTTTTAACTTTGCAGGCGCTATTGCAGGTATTATCACAGGCGCAGTTGTTGATATTGCTTGGCTTGCATTCTTGTCAAATGTAGGCATTTACGAAATCCTACCCGGTTTCATAGCAAGCCTTATCGCAGCAGTGGTTGTAACTCTTCTTACCAAAAAGCCCTCAGCCGAGGTTGAAGAACTTTATGACAAAGCAGTTGCATACCAAGACTAAAAACACATTAAAACAGGTCGCTTTTTCCGACCTGTTTTTTTGTAGCAATACTAACAAATTACACGGCAAAACTTTGTAGCAAACACTTATGGAAAATATTTTCATATAGTGATATAATTACATAGAAGAGGAGAGTTACTTATGAAATTTAAACTTCTTTCTAATAAATGCCCTATATGTGGCGGTGATATCAAATACTTATCAATTGACCATAGAACTATGTGGCGTTATCAATGGGGCGTAATGCCGTTTAAAGAATGTACCGTTTGCAACGCTGTACTGCGCGCTAAACCTACGGCTCTTTTTTGGATAATTATGTTAGTAAATCTTATTTTGCTGGTAGTGTTTTCTTATATTTCGGATGGATTGTTTTGGGGATATTTAGCATTTAGTGTTTTGTTTGAGGGTATCTACTACGTCGCATCATCACCATATATGCCGCACGACGGAGTTGTGTATACAGATTTGGAATATGAAAAACTGATGTGGCAAAAAGAAACGGGCGAGTGGATGAAAAAGCAACGAGAACAAAATAAAAATAAGTAACCTTAATTATTGCCGACTGCTTTTGCGGTCGGCACATTTAATTTAAAAAATATATAAATTTATAATATAATTCGGCTTGTAAAGTTAAAATAAATGTGGTATCATACTTTTTGGAAGTTTATTTTGGGGAGGGTACAAGGGTGTACGCAAAAGGCTTTGACAACAGTAAGTATCTTAAACTGCAATCTCAACATATTGAAGAGAGGATAGCTAAGTTTGGCGGTAAACTTTATTTAGAGTTTGGCGGTAAACTTTTTGATGATTTCCACGCTTCACGCGTGCTACCCGGATTTGAGCCGGATTCAAAAATCCGTATGCTTTCTAAACTGCGTGATGTTGCAGAAATAGTTATTGCCATAAACTCTGCTGATATTGAGAAAAACAAAATCCGTGGTGACATCGGCATTACTTACGACCTTGATGTACTTCGCCTTATAGACGCTTTCCGTAGTTTCGGCCTTTATGTAGGTAGTGTAGTGCTAACTCGCTATATGGGTCAGCCATCTGCCGATGCCTTTGCAGATAAACTTAACCGCCTAGGTATCCCTGTATATCACCATTACTCCATTGAGGGTTACCCCTCCGATGTTAAACTTATCGTGTCGGATAACGGCTTTGGTAAAAACGAGTATATTGAAACCAAGCGTAATTTGGTTGTGGTTACTGCTCCAGGCCCAGGCAGTGGTAAAATGGCAACCTGCCTTAGCCAACTTTATCATGAGCATAAGCGTGGCATTTCGGCAGGCTATGCAAAGTTTGAAACCTTCCCAATTTGGAATATACCCTTAAAACATCCCGTAAACCTAGCATACGAGGCGGCTACTGCCGACTTGAATGATGTTAATATGATAGACCCATTCCATCTTGATGCTTATGGAGTTACTACCGTAAACTACAACCGCGATGTTGAGGTTTTCCCTGTGGTTGAGGCTATGATGGAAAGAATTTTGGGAGAATGTCCATATAAATCACCAACCGATATGGGCGTTAATATGGCTGGTAACTGTATTTTTGATGATAAGGCAGTTCGTGCCGCCGCTTGCGGTGAAATAATTCGTCGTTATTACGAAGCACTTTGCAAACGTGTAAAGGGCAATGGTAATGACGAAGAGGTTATGAAAATTGAACTTCTGCTTAAACAAGCTGGTGCTAATATAAATGATAGAGCGGTTATACCTGCTGCAGTTAAACGTGCAGAGGAAACGGGTGGTCCTGCCGCCGCAATAGAATTGCCTGATGGAACGGTTATTACAGGCAAGACTACCGCGCTTCTCGGCGCATCGTCGGCTATGTTACTAAATGCGCTAAAGCATTTGGCAGGCATAGCAAAACCCGTAACCTTGATTCCACCAAATGTTATTGAGCCGGTGCAAAACTTAAATACCGAGTATTTAGGCAAAAGCAATCCGCTACTTCATACCGACGAAATTTTAACAGCACTTTGCATATCCGCAGTAACTAGCGAGGAGGCAAAACTTGCTATCTCTCAACTTTCAAAACTACGTGGATGTGAGGCGCACAGTTCGGTTTGCTTAAGTCAGGTTGATATAAACGTGTTCAAAAACCTAGGTATTAATCTAACTTGCGAGCCAAGATATCAATCCGATAACCTTTATCATGCATAAAAAAGAACCCCTCGGTTAATTTACCGAGGGGTTTAGTGTCTAGTTATTTAAAAAACTTTTCACCGCAACCGTAGTTTTCGTAAACATAGTCAATGTCTTTATCACCTCTGCCGGAAAGGCAAGCAAGTATAGAGCCTGACTTATGGGTTTTAGCATATTTAATCGCATAAGCAACGGCGTGCGAACTTTCAATAGCAGGGATAATACCTTCGTAACGAGAGAGTAGGAAGAACGCTTCCATAGCCTCTTCGTCGGTAATGGCATCGTAATTAATTCTACCTTGGTCGCGCAAGAAAGCGTGTTCAGGGCCAACGCCTGGGTAATCAAGGCCACTGGCAATTGAGTAAACCGGTAAGGGCTCGCCGTTTTCATCTTGAAGAACATAACTGTCAAAACCGTGAATTCTACCCTTTGTACCAAATTGCATTGTAGCGGCGTGGTCGCCAACTCCTGCGCCGCGTCCAAGCGGCTCAATACCGTAAATTTCAACAGGGTCAGCCAAGAACGGTACGAACATACCGAGCGAGTTAGAGCCACCGCCAACACATGCAGTAATGGCATCCGGCAGATGTCCTGTCATATCTAAGAACTGCTCACGCGCCTCTATACCTATAATAGATTGGAAATCTCTAACCATTAGTGGAAATGGGTGAGGGCCAAGGCAAGAACCGATACAGTAAATAGCATCCTCATATTCGTTCATATATGCTTCAAATGCGGCATCAACTGCTTCTTTTAAGGTTTTTAGACCTTTAGAAACAGGAATAACGTTTGCGCCAAGCATTTTCATGCGGATAACATTTGGTTTTTGTTTTTCAATGTCAACCTCGCCCATATAAATGTCACACTTTAAACCAAAGTATGCAGCGGCGGTAGCAAGTGCAACGCCGTGTTGACCTGCACCTGTTTCGGCAATAAGCTTTTTCTTACCCATGTATTTAGCAAGTAAGCCTTCCCCCATACAGTGATTAAGTTTGTGTGCACCTGTGTGGTTAAGGTCTTCACGTTTAAGGTAGATTTGGCAGTTGCCAAATAGTTTAGAAAGGCGTTCACAGTGATAAACAGGTGTTGGTCTGCCCTGAAAATCTTTTCTTATACGTCTTAGTTCGTTAATAAATTGTGCCGACTGGCAAATTGCTTGGTATGCATTGCTTGCTTCACGGAATGCAGGCTCAAGTTCGGGTGCAACGTAGGCGCCGCCGTACTCACCAAAATATCCGTCTTCACTGGGATATTCTTTTAAATAGTTATCAAAATCTTTATATTTGTTCATTGTAATTTCCCCTTATTGTATATAAATAATGTGTTGCATTTAAATTTTAGTTTCGCCATCGTTTTGTAAGATACATAATTTTTACCTCTTTTTGCAAAATAAAAAAGCCCTGTTCCATGAACTACATGGGACAAGACTTAAAAATCCTGCGGTGCCACCCAAATTGACGAATATACCGTCCACTTAACCCGTACTAACATACGGTGCGGTTTGTAACGGAAACGCCCCCGTCAACTGCTACTTGCACAAAATGCTTTCGGTTGCCCTCGTAAGTCCATTCACAGTACCGTGCCTATTGCATTTCCAGCCACAGCAACTCTCTAAAAGGTTAAGGTAAAGCTACTACTCTTACTCATCGGTTTATCATTTTTTTAAAGTATATCACTAAAGCAAACTTATGTCAACATATTTTTAATTAATATTTATGCATAGTATACATTATTTATTAATATCAAAAAATCGCAAATTTGTTGATTTTTAGCGGTAAAAGGTATTGACAAGGCGATTTTAGAGGTGTATAATATTAAAAACTTTTGAAAGGGAAGTGTGCAGAATGTACTTTGCAAACAGTTATTTTTATTACTTTACTAGCGCGAGCTTTCTGTGCAATAACTTTTAACCCTTAAAAGTTTATGTTGTATAGTAAGCCCGCTTTTCCGCTTTTCAAAAAAAGGTTGGATTTGCGGGTATTTTTGTTTTAAAAGGTGAGAATATAATGATTTCAGAAAAAATGATGGCACTTGGCAAAAAAAGTTCCGTAATACGTGAAATTTTTGAGTACAGTAAAAAGCGCAAAGCAGAAATAGGCGCAGATAAGGTTTTTGATTTTAGCATAGGTAATCCAAGCGTTCCTGCACCAAAAAAGGTAGGCGAGGTTATAAAAAATCTTGTTGATACCGTTGACCCTGTAGTACTTCACGGCTACACCTCTGCAGTTGGTGATAACGGTGTTCGCGAGGCTATTGCCGATTACATAAATAAAACTTATGATGCAAATGTTAGTTCGCAGTTAATTTATATGACCTGTGGCGCGGCGGCATCTTTAACCATAACCCTTAACGCTATAGTTAATAAGGGTGATGAGATAATTATTATCGCACCGTTTTTCCCTGAGTATCGTGTGTTTATTGAAAAGGCTGGCGCAACACCCATAATAGTTAAATCTAACGAGGCGGATTTTCAAATAGATTTTGAAGCGCTTGAATCTGCAATTAATAAAAACACAAAAGGTATAATAATCAATTCGCCAAATAATCCTTCCGGCGTAATTTTAAGCGAGGAATGTTTAATTAAACTCGGCGCCCTTTTAGATAAAAAACAACAAGAGTATGATTCCGAGATTTACCTTATCGCAGATGAGCCATATCGCGAACTTGTATATACAGGTGACGAGGTTCCTTACGCTACCAAGTTTTATGATAATACGGTGGTTTGCTATTCTTTTAGTAAGTCGTTATCACTACCTGGTGAGCGTATTGGTTATATACTTGTATCACCAAAAGCTAAGAATAGTGGCGACCTTTTTGCCGCGGTTTGCGGTGCAGGAAGAGCACTAGGCTTTGTGTGTGCGCCTAGTATGTGGCAGTTTGTGGCTAAAGAGTGCTTAGGACTTACTGCAGATACAGAAATTTACCGCAAAAATAGAGAACTTCTATTAAACGGACTTTCAAAAATCGGCTACACAATGGCGACCCCTGACGGAGCGTTTTATCTATTTATGAAGGCGTTAGAGGACGATGCATATGCATTTTGTGAAAAGGCTAAAAAGTACGAACTTTTACTTGTACCAAGTGATGACTTTGGTTTCCCCGGTTATGTGAGAATTGCCTATTGTGTAACTACAGAGCAGATTGAAAATGCTATGCCTGCATTTGAAAAATTATATAACGAGTATAAATAACGGAGTAATGTTATGAAGGACGAATTACAAAAGGCAAGAGAAACAATTAATGAGATTGATAGCAGTATGGCAGAACTCTTTGCACGCCGTATGGAAGCCGTAAAACTAGTGGCAGAGGTTAAGCGCAAAGAGGGACTACCTGTACTTAATGCTTCAAGAGAACAAGAAGTTATTGAGCGCAATTCAGAACTCATTAGTGACCGCGAAATAAAAGATTATTATGTTAATTTTATAAAAGGTACAATGTCTTTAAGTCGCGATTATCAACGCAGACTGATTTCTGGTATGAAGATAGCCTATAGTGGTGTAAAGGGCGCGTTTGCTCACATTGCTGCGAGTAGGGTTTTCCCTGACGGTGAACTTGTATCTTATAGTAGTTTTAAAGATGCATATAAAGCGGTTGAAAACGGTGAGTGCGACTGTGCGGTGCTACCTATTGAAAATAGTTATGCAGGTGACGTAGCACAGGTTATGGACCTATCCTTTTTCGGCAGCCTTTATATAAACGGCGTATATGATTTAGAAATTACTCAAAATCTTTTAGCTGTAAAAGGCGCTACTACCAATGATATAAAGACGGTTGTAAGTCATGCGCAAGCACTTGACCAGTGTGCAGAATATATTGGTGAAAAAGGTTTAAATAGAGTGGAAGCGTCTAATACCGCAGAAGCCGCAAAGCAGGTGGCAGATAACGGTGATAAGACTGTAGCGGCTATTGCAAGTGAGGAAACTGCAAAATTATACGGCTTAGAAATTTTAGAGCGTAGTATTAATAAAAGCAGTAAAAACACAACTCGTTTTGCAGTGTTTTCAAGAACCCCAAACAGAACGGCAGAGGATAAACATTTAATTATGTTCTTCTGTGTTAAGAATGAGCCGGGTAGCCTTAGCAAAGCGGTATCCGTAATCGGCGAAAATGGTATAAACATGCAGGCTTTAAAAAGCAGACCTAATAAAGAGCACTTATTCAGATATTACTTTTATGTTGAGGGCATCGGTGAGCTTACAGAGCAAAACTTAAAGAAATTAGAACAAGATTTATCTTCAGTATGTAGCGACCTGAAAATTGTAGGTACATACGAGAAGGAAGAAAAAATATAACATCGGGTGGAAATATGGTTATAAAACTAAACCTTTCGGAAAATAGTTACAACATATATATAGAGCGCGGTGGAATTAACCGTGCCGCAGGTTATTTTAACCTTAATCGTAAGGTTCTTGTAGTAACAGATAGCGGAGTGCCTATGCAGTATGCAAAGGCGGTAGCATCGCAATGCAAAGAACCGTATATATGTGTAGTGCCTGAGGGTGAGCAGACAAAGTGTATAGAGCAGTATACATATTTATTGCAAAAACTAACCGAGTATGAGTTTACAAGAGGCGACTGTGTAGTTGCGGTTGGCGGTGGTGTAGTTGGCGACCTTTCGGGTTTTGCGGCGGCTACATATATGCGCGGAATAGATTTTTATAATATTCCTACCACGGTACTATCACAAGTAGATTCCTCTATTGGTGGCAAGGTGGCAATAGATTTTTGCGGCTATAAAAACACCGTTGGCGCGTTTTATCAACCAAAAGGTGTTATAGTTGACCCTGATGTGTTAAAAACATTACCTAAAAGGCAAATTTCAAACGGTCTTGCCGAAAGCGTTAAAATGGCACTAACCTGCGACAAAGGGCTTTTTGAACTAATTAAGAATGGTGATATCAATGAGAACATTGATAAAATAATAGAGGGCTCTTTGCTTATCAAAAAGAATATAGTAGAGCAAGATGAAAAAGAGGGTGGACTTCGCAAGGTCTTAAACTTTGGCCATACTTTAGCTCACGCTATAGAAAATCAGTATAATTTAGAAGGTCTTTACCACGGCGAATGTGTGGCTATAGGTATGTTGCCAATGTGCGCTAGTGAGGTAAAAGAAGAACTAAAAATCGTGTTGGAAAAACTAGGTTTGCCAACAACAGTATCACTCAGTAAAGAGAATGTATTAAATGCATTTATGCACGACAAGAAAATGTTGGGAGAAACTTTAACGGTTATTTATGTAAATGAAATAGGCAATTTTATAATGAAAGAAATTTCACCTAAAGATTTAGTTTCAGAAATGGAAGGGGTGCTAAACTGATGAAAAATACATTTGGTAACAATTTTTCGGTTACGCTTTTTGGCGAAAGTCACGGTAGCGGAATAGGTGCAGTTATTGATGGAATTGCACCGGGAGTTAAGATTGACGAAGAGTATATAAAGCATCGTTTAACACTTCGTCGTCCATCAGGTAATATTTCTACAAAAAGGCAAGAGGCAGATAATTTTAAAATTTTAAGCGGTGTATATGAGGGTTATTCAACAGGTACACCGATCTGTATTTTTATTGAAAACAGTAGCCAAAAAAGTCACGATTACGGTGATATGTTATCCAAAGCGCGTCCAGGTCACGCCGACTTTGCGGCAGAGTGTAAATATGGTGGATATCAAGATGCTCGCGGTGGCGGTCATTTTAGCGGTAGAGTAACTGCGGCGCTTGTGGCAGTTGGTGCAATAGCACTTTCGGCACTAGAGAAAAAAGGTATAAAAATTGCCTCGCATATAAGCAGTATTGCTGACGTTTCGGATAGAACGTTCGTAGATTTTGACGCAGATTATGACTTGCTTAAAGATTCAACTTTCGGCGTTCTTGATGTACAAAAACGCGAGGAAATGTTAAAGGTTATATCCAATGCGGCTAATGAAGGGGATAGCGTAGGCGGTGTTATTGAAACCGTAATTTTCGGAACCCCTAAAGGCGTTGGTGAACCTTGGTTTGACTCTATAGAAAGCGTGCTTTCGCACGCGCTCTTTAGCGTTCCTGCGGTTAAAGGCGTTGAGTTTGGTATTGGCTTTGATTTTGCTAACAAAAAGGGTAGCGAGGCTAACGACCCATTCATTATAGAGAACGGAAATATTGTAACTACCACTAATAATAACGGCGGAATAAACGGTGGCATTACAAACGGTATGCCTATAACCTTTAAGTGTGCAATTAAACCTACACCATCTATTTATAAAGAACAGGATACAGTTGATTTTAAAGAGAACAAGCAGGTTAAATTAAAGATAAATGGTAGACACGACCCTTGCATTGTTCATAGATGCAGACCTGTTATTGAAAGTATTGCAGCCATAGCGCTTTGTGATTTGCTTGTAACTCGTTTTGGCACAAATTACCTTGGTGAATAATATGGAGTATGGTTGTATAGGTGAAAAACTAAAGCATAGTTTTTCAAAAGAAATACACGCTTTGCTTGCAGATTATAATTACGAAATAAAGGAAATACCTAAAGGCAGTTTAAAGGAATTTATGTTGGCGAAGGATTTTAATGCCATAAACGTAACCATTCCGTATAAGCGTGAGGTAATTCCGTACTTAGACTATATCAGCGATATTGCAAAGCAAATTAATGCGGTTAATACCATAGTAAATAAGGGTGGTAAACTGTATGGCTACAACACCGATTTTTATGGTATGACGGCATTAATTAATCACGCTGGCATTGACCTTAAAGATAAAAAGGTGCTTGTGTTGGGTAGCGGTGGCACTTCTTCAACTGCAAATGCGGTGGCAAGGGCGCTAATGGCTAAAAGTGTATATACTGTATCGCGTAGTGGCGGTGAGGGACTTATCACTTACGAAGAAGCGTACCAAAACCACTCAGATGCAGATATTATCATAAATACCACGCCTTTGGGTATGTACCCTAATCCTGATGCTATTCCGCTTGATTTAGCCAAATTTCAAAATCTTTCGGGTGTAGTAGATGCGGTGTATAATCCTTTGCGCACAAAACTTATACTTGAAGCAAAACGTCGTGGCATTAAAGCAGAAGGCGGACTTTATATGTTGGTTGCCCAAGCAGTAAAGGCGGTTGAACTATTTTTGGACTACGAGATAAGTGCAGATAAAACCTTGGAAGTTTATAAAAAGATTAATGCACAAAAAGAAAATATAGTTTTAATCGGTATGCCATCTTGCGGTAAATCAACAATAGGCAAGGCGCTTTCAAAAGAATTAAATATAAAATTTATTGACACCGACGAAATGATTGTAAACCGCGAGAAAATGCCTATAACCGATATTTTTAAATCTGTGGGCGAACAAGGTTTCAGAAAAATAGAATGTGAAGTAATAGCTGAAGTGTCTGCTCTTAGCGGTGTTGTAATTTCAACTGGCGGAGGTGCAATTCTTAACCCACAAAATGTTGATAACCTGCGCCAAAACGGTAGGATATATTTTATTGATAGGCCGTTAGATTGGCTAACTGTTACAGACAATAGACCGCTATCTTCCAAAAAAGCAGATTTAGAAAAACTGTATAGCGAACGATATCCTAAATATCAAGCGGCGGCAGATGTAAGTTTTGTTGCGGTTGACAGTTTAGAAGATAATATGAAATTTATTTTAAACGAAATAAGGAACTGATTTAATGGTAGTAGAAATAACCCCCTCAGTAGCAAGGGGTAGTGTTATGGCACCCCCTTCAAAAAGTATGGCACATAGGTATTTAATCTGTGCTGCACTATCTAGGGGTGTATCTAAAATACATAATGTAGAACTTTCAAAAGATATAGAGGCAACCTTAGGGGTAATTAAGTCTTTTGGTGCGGACTATACTATATCCGAAAATACGGTTACAGTAGTAGGTGCAGAAGGTAAAAAAGATAAAATAGAAGCCTTTTGTAACGAAAGCGGAAGCACTTTGCGTATGTTGCTTCCTGTTTGTCTTGCCTTTGGAAGTACCACACTTTCGGGCGAAAAATGTTTGTTTAAACGCCCTTTGGATGAGTACAAAAGGTTGTTTGAAGAAATAGGAGTAAACTACACCCAAACAGACAGTAGCGTTAGTGTTGTCGGAAAGCTAGTTGCAGGTACATATAAGATGAAAGGTGATGTAAGCAGTCAGTTTATAAGCGGTATGCTTTTTGCTCTTGCTACACTCAAAGAAAATAGTGAAATCGTGCTTACAACACCTTTAAAAAGCGCACCCTATGTAGATATGACGGTGGATGCGTTAGCAAAATTCGGTATAAAAGTTACTAAGAAAAATAATGTGTATAAGATACATGCCGGTGAGTTTTCACCCAGAGAACTAACCGTAGAGGGTGATTATTCCAACGCGGCATTTTTGCTTGGTTTCAATTATATTGGTGGCGGCGTAAATGTTTTGGGACTCAATGAAAACAGTTTACAAGGCGATAAAATTTGTGAAGAGCATTTTATGGCGTTATTAAACGGTAAGGCAGAAATGTCTTTGGAAAATTGTCCTGATTTAGCGCCTGTGCTTTTTGCAGTAGCCGCGGCAAATCATGGTGGAGTTTTTTATGGTACCGAAAGGTTAAAGATTAAAGAAAGCGACAGAGGTGCCGCTATGAAAGAGGAACTTAAAAAATTCTCGGTAGCGGTGCAAATAGAGGATAATAATATAATTGTTGGAAGTGGTATAAAACCGCCTAAAGATATTATATCATCGCATAACGACCACAGAATTGTTATGGCAACAAGTTTGCTTTGTTCACTAGTAGGCGGCAAAATAATGGGTGCAGAGGCGGTAAATAAAAGTTGGCCTAATTATTTTAACGTTATAAAATCACTTGGTATAGAGGCAAAAATCAATGATACTTGATAAAAATAAAAACATATTAATCGTAGGTTTAGGTCTTTTGGGCGGTTGTTATGGTATGGCACTAAGGCGTTGGGGATATAAGGTGTCGGCAATCACCCTAAAAAAAGAAGATATAGACTATGCGATTGAAAAGGATATAATTACCTACGGTACAACAGAGGTAGAAGAAGATTTAGTAAAAAATGCAGACCTTATAATTTTTGCTTTATATCCTCACGTGTTTTTAGAATGGATAGAAAACTATGGATATTTAATAAAATCCGGCGCAGTAATAACCGACGTAACCGGTGTAAAAACGGCAATAATTGATAAGGTGCAAAACTCCTTAAAGGATGGGGTTGAGTTTATATCGGCTCACCCAATGGCAGGCCGTGAGGTTGGAGGAGTGCAAAATAGTGATGATGCAATCTTCCGCGATGCTAACTATATAGTAGTTCCAACCGAAAAGAACACAGAAGATGCAGTAGAACTCTGTATAGAACTAGGTCATATTTTAGGGTTTAGAAGGGTGTCGGTTTTAACGCCTCAAAAACACGATAATATGATAGCCTTTTTGTCGCAGTTAACCCACTGTATTGCGGTAAGTCTTATGTGTAGCAGTGATGACCCAGACCTTGTAAAGTTTACGGGTGACTCATTCCGCGACCTTACAAGAATAGCAAAAATAAACGAAGAAATGTGGAGCGAACTTTTTAGCCTTAATAAACAAGAACTTGTGCATCAGATGGAAAATTTTGAGGATAGTTTTAAAAGGCTAAAGCAAGCACTTATTTCTGACGATACGGAAACTATGAAAGAAATGATGCGCCTTTCTACAAAGCGTAGATGTAATTTTGATAAATAAACGAAAGGATGTATTATTATGAATATGGAATTTAAAAGAAAGTTACCAATACCTATGGATATAAAAGCGCAGTTCCCTGTAAGCGATGAAATGGCGAAAGTAAAGACACAGCGCGATGAGGAAATTGCAAAGGTGTTCCGTAGTGAAAGTGATAAATTTATACTGGTTATCGGCCCTTGCTCTGCCGATAATCGTGATGCTGTTATGGATTATATCGGCAGGCTTAAAAAGGTAAGCGAGCATGTAAGTGAAAAAATTATTATAATACCGCGCATATACACCAACAAGCCCAGAACAACAGGTATTGGATATAAAGGCATGCTTCATCAACCCAACCCAAATGAAATACCCGATGTGTTAAAGGGCATTATTGCAATTCGTGACCTGCATATGTCGGCTTTGAGGGATTATGGTTTTACTTGTGCTGATGAGATGCTTTATCCTGATAACTACAGATATTTGTCTGACATATTAGGTTATGTTGCAATTGGCGCGCGTTCGGTAGAAAATCAACAACACCGTTTAACAGCAAGCGGCTTGGATATACCTGTTGGTATGAAAAATCCAACAGAGGGTGGCCTTTCAATAATGATGAATTCCATTACCGCAGCACAGGCTTCACATACCTTTATTTATCGCGGTTGGGAGGTTGAGAGCAAGGGTAATGAGTACGCACATGCAATACTCCGCGGATATGTTGACCTTTCGGGTAAAAATATGCCTAACTATCATTATGAAGATTTGGCAGAACTTTCGGAATTGTATCAAAAAAGTGGTCTTAAAAACCCTGCAGTTATCATTGATGCCAACCATGCTAACTCAGGCAAACGCTATTTAGAGCAGGTTCGTATATCAAAAGATGTGCTTTATAGTATGAGTCATAATAATGACATTAAGAATATGGTTAAAGGCCTTATGATAGAAAGTTATATTGAAGATGGTGCACAAGGCGTACACGACGGTGTATATGGCAAATCTATAACCGACCCATGTCTTGGTTGGGAAAAGACCGAAAAACTTATACTTGATATAGCCGACTCGCTTTAATTTTATTATGCAAGATTATATTTTAAATGGGTTATTAGAATTTAAAGACGAGGGGTACAAAGCTTTTCACTGTAAACTTATGCCAACCGTAAATCCTGATACTGTAATAGGTGTCAGGGTGCCGAATATTAGGAAACTGTATAAGGAAATATGCAAAAACTCTAAAACAGAGCAGTTTATAAACTCGTTGCCGCATAGGTATTATGAGGAGAATAATATGCACGCCCTTATTATAGGTGGTATAACCGATTTTAATGAGGCAATAGAAAAAATAGACGAGTTTTTGCCATATATAAACAACTGGGCAACTTGTGATATGCTTTCGCCAAAAGCCTTTAAAACCAATAAACAATTGCTTTTGACGTATATAGAAAAATGGTTGCAAAGTAGAGAAACATATACAGTACGCTTTGGAATAAAAATGTTGATGGACCATTTTTTAGATGCTGATTTTGATGATAAATATTTAAAAATGGTCGCTTCAATAAAAAGTGAAGAGTATTATGTTAATATGATGTGCGCTTGGTACTTTGCTACCGCTTTGGCGAAGCAGTATAACACCACAATTCCATACATTGAGGGTGGCAATCTTCCAAAATTCGTACACAATAAAACCATTTCCAAAGCAATAGAAAGTTATCGTGTAAGCAAAACTGCAAAAGCATATTTAAAAACATTAAGGAAATAAATGATATAAGCCAACGATTATTCGTTGGCTTATGTTTTTCTTGAAAACTGGGCATTATAATGGTATAATTTTAGGGTAAATAAATTACGGAGGCGGCGCGCGATGAAACTAAACTATAAACGCACAATTCTAATCGGTTTTGCATTTATGTCAATCCTTGCCTTTTGGCAGTTTTATGACCAAGTAATACCGTATTTGTTAGAAAAGGTTTTCTCACTTAGCACATTTCAGGCAAATGCAATAATGTCTATAGATAATGTATTGGCTATTTTTATGCTACCGCTTTTCGGTATGATTTCAGACAAAACAAAAACACCGTTGGGCAAGCGCACTCCCTATATTCTGTTTGGTACAATTGCAGCGGTAATCCTTATGCTTGTTATGTCGGTGTTTGTGGGCAAGGTTAATTTTTGGGGATTTATTATAACCCTTATAGCATTGCTTATAGTTATGGCAATTTATCGTACACCTGCAGTTGCATATATGCCAGACGTTACTCCAAAATCTTTGCGAAGCCAAGGTAATGCTATTATTAATTTAGTAGGTTATATAGGCGGTATTTTCGCAACGGTTGTTATGATGTTTATGCTAAAATCCAGTAAAACCGCAAGCGGAGAAACCGTTTATAGCAAAGACCAATCCTTTTACCCTGTGTTTATAACAATAGCCGTATTTATGCTAATAGCGGTGCTTATTATGGTGTTTGCCGTAAAAGAAAATAAGGAGTTAGAGAAAGCAAAACCATATATGGTTGCAGAAGGGGAAGAGGCAATTAATAACTCTAAACTTTCAAAGCCTGTTTTTAAAAGTTTGGTTTTAATTTTACTTTCTGTTTTTCTTTGGTTTATGGCATATAATGCCGTAACTACTGCCTTTTCGCGCTACTGTGTAAATATATGGGGCGCAGACCTTGGCACCTCGTCAAGTTATCTTTTAACCGCAACCGTAGCGGCAATAGCAGCCTTTGTGCCACTTGGCTTTTTATCCGCAAAGGTTGGCAGAAAAAATACAGTGTTAATCGGTATTGTTATGATGACTGTTTGTTATTTTATAGCAATCTTTTTAAGAACACAAACCCCAATAATGTATGCTATTTTTGGTATAGTAGGCATAGGTTGGGCGGCAATAAATGTTAACTCCTTCCCAATGGTTGTTGAAATGAGTAGTGGCGCCGATGTTGGTAAATATACAGGATTTTACTACACATTTTCAATGGCGGCACAAATTACAACCCCCTTGCTTTCAGGCCTTTTAATTGATAAATTAGGTTTTGGATATAACGTGCTATTTCCTTATGCCGTGCTATTTTCCGTGCTATCCTTTATAACAATGTCTATGGTAAAACACGGTGACCAAAAACCGCAAAAGGCAAAGTCTATATTAGAAAATTTTAACGTGGAGGATTAATATGCTTCCTATTTTATTAATTGTCTTTGTGTTACTGTTGTTGTGGCTTTTCTTAATATGTCCAACCCTTAGAAAGCATAGTGATAGGGAAGAACTAAAGGGTAAATATGTAGCCCACCGCGGTTTGCACACGGTTTATCCTGATGTATATGAAAACACTATAGATGCATTTTTGTATGCCGTGAAAAACGGTTATATTATTGAGAATGATATACATTTAACTAAGGACGGAGAGGTTGTGGTTTTTCACGACGATAATCTTCTTCGTATGTGCGGTGTGGATAAACTAATATCTGAACTAACCTTAAAAGAAATAAAAGGGTATAAGGTAAAAGGTGTAGCAGAGATACCTACCTTGCGCGAATGTTTAAAGGCAGTAAACGGCAGCGTGCCCTTGCTTATAGAGTTCAAGGCTAACTTCAAAAATTACAAACAATTATGCATTGCGGCTAATGAAGTGTTAAAAGATTATAACGGCAAATATTATGTTCAATCTTTCTATCCTCTGGTGCTTTCTTGGTACAAAAAGCATCGTCCTGATATAATGCGCGGCCAACTTTCGTCCGCCTTTAAAGGTGAAGAATTATATAAAAGAATAGCAGGTGCGTTATTGTTTAACTTTTTATCGCGCCCTGACTTTATTTCTTATGAGCACGCCTATAAAAATCAACTTAATCGTAAAATTTGCACACTTCTTGGAGCGTATCCTGTAGGTTGGACCTTTGTAAACCAAGAGGAATTGGATGCATCTTATAAAGATTTTTGTACATATATTTTTGAAACCTTTATTCCAAGAACATAATTTTTATGTAAATTGTCAAAATTGCAAAACTTAGCTATTTTTTTGCGATTTTCTATTGCAATAAAGTGTTTTCCTGTGTTATAATTTGTAGGTATTAATGGCAAAGATTTAATAGGTATATTCTATTTGGAGGTTAAAAATATGAAATTGCTTTACGATGGTAAAACCAAAAACGTTATGTTAGACGAGGCTACCAATGTTGTCCATCTTTTCTTTAAGGATAGTGCGACAGGCGAGAATGGTGTATTTGACCCAGGCTCAAATACAGTAGGCGGCTCTGTTGATGGAAAGGGTAAAGTAGGTCTAGAGGTATCAAGTTATTTCTTTGAGATTATGGAGAAAAACGGTATCCCTACACATTATCTTGGTTCTGATATTGAAAAGGGTCTTATGAAGGTTCGCAACCTTACAGTTCCCCGTTTAGAGTTTGTTGTTCGTTATTTCACAGCAGGTAGTATGTGCCGTCGTTTTACATTAGAAGAGGGCATCCCTTTTGATCCTCCTTATGCAGAGGTAACCCTAAAGGATGACGAGCAGGGCGATCCGCTAATTAGCGACCGTCTTTGCCAAATGAAAGGTATCTTAAAAGAGGGTCAGTATGATGAGGCTCTTGATGTTGTTGCAAGAGTAGGTGAAGTTCTTAAGGTTGAATTAAAAGAAATGGGTCTTACCCTTATTGACTTTAAGATTGAAGTTGGTTATGACGAAACAGGTAAAATTTTCGTTGCCGACGAAATTACACCTGATATCTGGAGAGTTCGTGATGAGAATGGTAACATTCCTAATCAGATTGACTGTGCAAAAATTATCTTAAATAAAATTAAAAAATAATCGTGTATTATAGTAAAAACCGCCTTTAATAAGGCGGTTTTTTGTTTATGGTAGGGTATTAAGTTTGCGATATTTTGAGGGTGGAATTCCATAAAAAGATTTAAACATTCTGTAAAAATCTGAGGTTGAAGTATAACCAAGACTTTCAGCAATTTCGGAAACCGATTGGTCGCTTCGGCGTAAAAGTTCTGCGGCGATATCACCGCGCAGACGGTTGCGGTATGCGATAGGGGGGACGCCGTAGGCGGCTATAAATTGGCGCCGTAGTTGACTTTCGCTTAGGTGGCAAATGTTTGATAATTGTTTTGAGTTAATATCTTCGTTGTAATGCAGTGTTATAAAGTCGGCGACCTCTTTAATGCTTTGCCTTCTAAAGTTTGTAGATATGCTCTTTAACTCTGTATTTTCTGTGTCAAACCAAGTTCTTGCTTCTAAAAACAGAGCCGAAAGTCGCAAACCTATAAGTAAGCCTTTTTGCATCTGCTCGCTAATAACTAAATCTGCAAGTTCTTTAAAAGCTTTTTGGGCGTTCGGATACTCAGAAGCTCTTATGATGGTGGGAATTTTATTAATTATATTTTCTAGCTCTTGCTCTTGAAAATTCCCTTTTTCTAATAATTGGGAAATTCTATCAGGTTTATAGTAAAAGAATCTGCAAAGGCAGGGATTGTTTTTATCTATAGAGCGAGAGTAGTGTCGGCTTTTTGGAGAAATAAAGATTACATCTCCTTTTGAGACTGATGCAAATTTACCTTCTGATAGGAATAATCCATCACCTTTTATGCACACGCCAATTTCATATCTGTTGTGATAGTGTAATTCAGGAAAATCTTCAAAATAGGGTAGAGAAACTTCAGTTTTGTCATAGTAAAGCGCGGCACTTTTTTCTATCGGTAGAGGGTCGTAATGAGTTTCGTATTGTTTTATATTATTTGCAAATGCGTGTTTTTGCATTGTTTTTGCGCGCCTTTCGTATAGATTTTATGATATACAATCATTATACTATAAATATAGCACAAAATATCTTGAAAGTAAACTATTAGAATTGGAGAAATTGTTATGTATCAATTAAACCTCAAAAAACTATCACTAAAAGTTGACTTTAACGGTGGCAAAATTATCTCTTTAAACCTCGCTGGGAAAGAGAGAATTGTTGGCGAGCAACCAATATTTCGTATAAGGTTGCGCAACCAGAATGCAGAAAAGTTTATATTAACTTCTTTTGATGCCGCAGAGTGTACTGTATCGGATAATGTCGCTACATACAGTGGTTTTAGCGGTCAAGATGGAATGAGGGTTACTGTTAAACTTCAAGACGTTGATAATCAAGCAGAGTGGTTTATTTCGGTTACCCCTTCAAGTGATGAATATCTTGTAGAGTGGGTTGATTTTCCGCTTGTAGCATTACCAACTTTATGTGAAAATAATTATGAGGGTAATGGCGGTAAAATTTTAATGCCTTTCAATGAAGGTGTGCTTATTTCCGATTCTACAGGCCGCGAGTATGCAGAACTGCAGTATCGTGATGCTGAGTATCCTTCTTGCGGTAATTATAACATTTTCCCAAATATGTTATGTTCGCAAATGATGGCGTATATTTTTGACGATATAGGCCTTTATTTTGCCGCTCACGATAAAAAACGTGGCGTAAAAGGACTGGACTTTTTTGAAATTCCAAACGGTGTAGTTTTGCAGATGCGTTTATTCTGCGGCGTAAACTATGGTGAAACCTTTGCAAATGATTATCCTGTTGTATTGGCGGCAGTTGATTCAACTTGGGAATCCGCGGCAGAAAAGTATCGCGAGTGGTTCCAAAAATCGTTGCCAAAAAGGGTTAAAAAGGTACAAGAAAACCCAAACTTGCCAGAGTGGTATAAGGATGCACCACTAATTGTTTCTTACTGTGTAAGAGGAATTCACGATATGGATAAAATGGATCCAAATGCCCTTTATCCATATACAAATGCATTGCCGCTGATTAATGAGATTAAAGAGGCTACAGGTAGCCGTATACTAACCCTTTTAATGCATTGGGAGGGTACTGCTCCATGGGCACCTCCTTATGTGTGGGAACCCTATGGCGACTTAGAAAACTTTAATGAATTTATGAATACTTTGCACGATAACGGCGATTTGCTTGGTGTATATTGCTCTGGCTTTGGTTACACCATTCAAAGTAATTTGATTAAAGAGTACAATATGCAAGAAGAGTATGATAAGCGCGAATTGTGGCGTGGTATGTGTGCAGGTCCTGATGGCAAGGTTGAGATTAGTAATATCTGTACCGGCCAACGCTCAGGCTATGATATTTGTCCTGCATCCGAAGTAGGCCGCGAGCTTCTTAAAGAGGCTTATGTGCCACTCTTTAAAAGCGGCGTGGACTATGCGCAAATCCTTGACCAAAACCATGGTGGTGGTCAGTATTTCTGTTATAGCCGTGAGCATGGTCACCCTGTGGCACCGGGTGCTTGGATGACCGAGAATATGCAGGATATGTTAGGTGAGTGGAATGACCTTGCACCCAATATGTTGTTTGGTTGTGAGTCTGCGGCGGCAGAGCCATTTATCGGCAATCTACAGTTTAGTGATAATAGATTTGAGGTTAACTATAAAATAGGTCAACCGGTTCCTATGCACGCTTATATATATCACGAATATTTGCGTAATTTTATGGGTAATCAGGTTGCTTGCCCCTTTAGAACAGACGTTGATACCTTGCGCTATCGTATCGCATATTCCTTTGCAGCAGGCGATTGTATGACACTTGTTTTAACTCCAAACGGTGACCTTATGACACATTGGGGTACACGCGATTTTGTGCATGCACCTAATAAAGAAAAGACTCTACGTTTAATTAAAAATCTAACAAAATTCTATAACGAAACAGCTAAAGACTACCTATATGCAGGTAAAATGATTGCAGGTAAACCTTTGCAGTGTAAAGATATTGTATTAGAATTTGATGACAGGAAACGAGGAATAACCTTGCCCGAAATACTTTCTACCGCTTGGGAAAGCATAGAGGGAAAAA
Source organism: Acutalibacteraceae bacterium (assembly GCA_045630515.1). Lineage (GTDB taxonomy): Bacteria > Bacillota > Clostridia > Oscillospirales > Acutalibacteraceae > UMGS1532. Next base: position 69,543 of record JAZQTG010000034.1, on the reverse strand, counting down.
AGGTACAAATTCTTGTTAATCCTCACGACCGTAACGTTACTTGCAAACTTAACGGTAAGTCGGTAACTATCCCCGCAACCGATGCAATAATGGTTGAAATTTAATAACTAATAAAGAAACATCCACTCACTTAAGCGAGTGGATGTTTCTTGTTTTTGGCGGAGAAGGAGAGACTCTCGTTGCTTTGCAACCCCTCTTGCGGTGCCCAAAATTTTATGCGGCTTGGAGCGTCACAAAATTTTGACCGCTGCGCCATTTCGCCCTCGCCGTATCGTCGCGAGAGTTCTCGTTTTAAATTATTATAAAAACAAAAACACCGCTATTGCGGTGTTTTTGCTTTGGCGGAGAAGGAGAGACTCGAACTCTCGCGCCGGTTACCCGACCTACACCCTTAGCAGGGGTGCCTCGTCACCAACTTGAGTACTTCTCCATTTGGTAAACATTTTTAAAAAATATGGCGGAGAGAGTGGGATTCGAACCCACGGTACCCGTAAGGTACGACGGTTTTCAAGACCGTTCCGTTATGACCACTTCGGTATCTCTCCGTTTGGTAGCCTATAAATAGTATCACACTGAAAATGAAAAGTCAATATATTTTTTAAAAATTTTCTTTTAGACTTGAACAAATACCCCTTATATAGTATAATATATATATTATTTTAGTCTTATATATAGTTTTAACCTGTTTGATTGGAGTTTTATTGGTTTGGGAAATAAAATTATTATAGATTCTGCCGAAGTTTTGGCACAGCAATCCACCTATACTTCTTTAGCAAAGCAAAAAATTTCGGAACAGTTTTCATATACACCAAAGGTTTTTGTTCACACCTATGGTTGCCAACAGAACGTTAGCGATAGCGAGCGTATGCAAGGCCAACTTGTAGAAATAGGATATCTGCCTTGCGATAATGCAGAAGAGGCCGACCTTATTCTCTTTAACACCTGTGCTGTGCGAGAGCATGCAGAGGATAGGGTTTGGGGTAATGTAGGTCTCTTGAAAAAATTAAAGCAAAAAAATCCTAACCTTATAATCGCACTTTGTGGTTGCATGTTTCAGCAACAAAAAAATGCCGAAAGGGCCAAAAAAAGTTTTCCGTATGTAGATATAGTTTTTGGCACCTATTGTCGTTGGCGTTTGCCGGAGTTTGTTTATAGGCGTCTTTCGGGCAGTCCGCGTATTTTTGAAATAGGCGAAACCGCTAACGATATTGTTGAAGGTTTTCCCGTAAAGCGTGACGGTAGTTTTAAAGGTTGGGTACCAATTATGTACGGTTGCAATAATTTTTGTACCTACTGCATTGTGCCTTACGTAAGAGGTCGCGAGCGTTCGCGAGAGCCACAGGATATTTTAAACGAGATAAAAGAACTCGTAGATAAAGGCTTTAAGGAGATAACCTTGCTTGGTCAGAATGTTAACTCTTACGGCAAGGGTGAAAGCCACGGCGTTAACTTTGCAAAACTTTTAAGAATGGTTAATGATATTGAGGGTGATTTCAGAGTTAGGTTTATGACCTCGCATCCAAGGGACTGCACAAAGGAACTTTTGGACACAATGGCGGACTGCGAAAAGGTTTGCAATCATTTGCACCTGCCGTTTCAAAGTGGTTCTGATAGAATTTTAAAGGCTATGAACCGACACTACACACGCGAGCAGTATTTAGACCTTATTAACTACGCTAAAGCAAAAATGCCTGAACTTGATATTACAAGTGATATCATAGTAGGTTTTCCGGGCGAAACGTATGAGGATTTTTTAGATACCCTATCGTTAGTTAAAGAGGTTGAGTACAGTAGTTTGTTTACCTTTATTTTTTCACCTCGTAATGGTACTCCTGCCGCAACAATGCCAGACCCAATTTCAAGAGAAGAAAAGGGTAAATGGTTTAGCGAATTGCTATCGGTACAAGATGGAATTGCGGACAAGCTTGCAGAACGTTACGTCGGCAAAACCAAACGTGTACTTTGCGAAGGCAAAGGCAGAAGTGAGGGATATATTGCAGGCAGAACTTATGAGAACGCGGTAATAGAGTTTAAAGCAAACGAAGATATTATTGGTAATTTTGTAACAGTTAAGGTTAATAACAAATCCTCTGTTTTAGAGGGTGAGATAATAAGTATAGATTAATTTTGGAGGAAAATAAAATGGATAAAATTTTAGAACTTTCGCGCGAGTTAGGTGCTCTTTTACAAGAGGAGCAGTGCTATAAAGACTATATGCACGCTAAAGATGTTAACGATAACGATGAAGATTTGCAAAATCAAATAGGTGAGTTTAATATTGTTAAACTTTCTATTGATGAGCAACTTTCCAAAGAGGAACGCGATGAGGAAAAATTCCGCGAACTAAACACTAAGTTGCGCCAGATATATAGCAACATTATGGTTAACGAAAGTATGCAGCAGTTCCAAAAATCCAAAGCCGAACTTGACCGTTTGGTAGCAGGTATTTACTCTGTAATTGTTAAATGCGCAAGCGGAGAAAATCCAAGTGAGGTTACTATGGAGGACGGTTGCAGCGGCAACTGTGGAAGTTGCGGCGGTTGCCACTAACATTAATTTTATTTTTGAAACGGTAGGTTACAAGTATGGCTGAATTATCACCGATGATGAAGCAATATTTTGAAATTAAAAAGGATAACCCTGATAGCATTTTATTCTTCAGATTGGGCGACTTTTATGAAATGTTTTTTGACGATGCAAAGGTTGCCTCTGAAGAACTTGATTTGGTGCTTACAGGCAGAGATTGTGGTCAGGAAGAACGCGCGCCAATGTGCGGTGTTCCATACCATAGTTGCGAAGGATATATTTCAAGGCTTATCTCAAAAGGTTATCGCGTTGCTATTTGCGAGCAGACTGAGGATCCCTCAAAAGCAAAAGGTCTTGTTCGCAGAGAGGTAACAAGCGTTATAACTCCCGGCACTGTTATAGAAGATAGTATGCTTGACGAGTCGCGCAATAATTACCTTTGTTCCGTGGCTTATGGCGATGGCGGTGCAGGTGTTTGCTTCGTAGATGCATCTACTGGATTATTGCATTTAACCGAACTATTGGGTGATGGGGTTGACCAACGCATTATAGGTGAAATAGGTAGGTTTAATCCAACCGAACTTATTTCAAATGCATTAGAAAGCCACACCGAAATCAGAGATTTCATTGGTGGCAGAACTCGTTGCCGCATAACAGATAGGTCAAAAGAAAGTTTTAATCCTGATGCATCAAAAGATATAATCTTAAATCACTTTAGCACATTAAGTCTTGATAACCTGGGACTTTTAGAGGGTTCACCCTCGGTAATGGCACTTGGCTCTGCGCTAAATTATCTTTATGAAACCCGTAAAACAGGGCTAGATGCAATATCCAATATTGACTATTATACCGACAAAGAGTATATGCGATTAGATATCAGTGCCATGCGCAATCTTGAACTTTGCGAAACTATGCGCGGCGGTGATAAAAAAGGTTCTTTACTGTGGGTGCTTGACAAAACTAAAACCGCGTTAGGCAAACGTAAACTTCGTGGTATGGTTGAGCAACCTCTACTTAACATAAACGAAATCAATATGCGACTAAATGCAGTAGAGGAAATTACTATCTCTGCAATTAAGCGTGGTGAGATTCGCCAAAATCTTAGTGGCATAAAAGATTTAGAGCGTTTGATGAGCCGTGTTATATATGGTACCGCAGGTGCGCGCGACCTTAATACCATTGCTGCATCTATTGATTTTATGCCGGAAATAAAAAATCAACTTGAAAATTGCGAAAGCAGACTGCTTAAAAAAATATATAGCGAAATTGACCTGCTTAACGATATTTCGGATAGAATTCACGCTACCATTGATGATGAGCCTGCGGCATTAGTACGCGAGGGTAATATTATCAGAAAAGGCTTTAGTGCCGAGGTTGACGAACTGCGCGAGATTTTTTCTGACGGTAAGAATTTTATAAGCAATATAGAAGCAACCGAGCGTGAGAACACAGGAATTAAAACTCTTAAGGTAAGATATAATAAAGTTTTCGGCTATTATATTGAGGTGCCTAACAGTTTCAAAGGTCAGGTGCCCGATACCTACATAAGAAAACAAACCTTAACAAACTGTGAGAGATATATTACCGACGAACTAAAAGTGTTAGAAAGTCGTGTGTTGGGTGCCAGAGAGCGCGTAAATCAATTAGAATATGAAATCTTTGACGAGATTCGTTGCTTTGTAGCCGATAATCGTGCTAGAATTTTGGCTACTGCCGATGCATTGGCAAGACTTGATGCGATAGCATCTTTGGCAGAGGTTGCCGTTCGCAACAACTATACAAGACCCGGACTTAACGATAAAGGTGTTTTAAAGATTAGCGAGGGTAGGCATCCTGTTGTAGAACAAATTTTAAGGGAACCATTTGTTCCTAACGATACTATGCTTGACACTGCAGAGAATCGTTGCGCAATAATCACCGGTCCTAATATGGCGGGTAAATCAACCTATATGCGCCAAGTAGCGCTTATAACCATAATGGCACAGGTCGGCTCGTTTGTACCTGCAAGTTTTGCCGATGTTTCAATTTGCGATGCAGTTTATACCAGAGTGGGCGCTTCTGATGACCTTTCTTCAGGTCAATCTACCTTTATGGTAGAGATGAGCGAGGTTGCATATATACTAAAAAATGCAACCAGAAACAGTTTGCTTATTCTAGACGAGATTGGTAGAGGCACCTCTACTTACGACGGTATGTCTATTGCTCGTGCTGTGTTAGAACATTGTTGCGACCGCAAAAAGATTGGTGCAAAAACACTTTTTGCTACCCACTATCACGAATTAACCGCCCTTGAGACCGAAATTAAGGGTGTTAAAAACTACAATATCGCGGTTAAAAAACGCGGTGACGATATAACATTCCTTCGTAAAATTATGCGCGGCGGAGCAGATGATAGTTATGGTATAGAGGTTGCAAAACTTTCAGGTATACCGCTATCGGTTATAAATCGCGCAAAACAGGCGCTGGCACAAATTGAAAGTGAAGGTGGAAGCACACCAAAATCGGTTAATACCGACAGTTATAGTGATCAAATTTCTTTAATTGATCAAGGTAATTCCATGTTATCGCAAGAATTAAGTCTTGTTGATGTGAATAATATGACACCTATTACAGCTATGCAAACCTTAGCAGAGTTTGTAGAAAAGGCAAAAGGTTTAAACTAATTTTTAAAAGGAGGTGGCACAATGCCAAAAATTAATGTGCTTGATAAAGCAACGGCTGAACTTATTGCCGCAGGTGAGGTGGTTGAAAGACCTGCCTCTGCAATAAAAGAAATGGTTGAAAACTCAATAGATGCAGGTGCCACCAGAATTACTGTTGAAATTGAGGGTGGCGGCATCGCTATGATGCGCGTTACCGATAACGGTTGCGGTATTATGAAAGAGGATGTTAAAAAAGCCTTCTTGCGCCATGCAACCAGTAAAATCTCAAAGGGTACAGACCTTGATAGCATTGGTACTTTAGGTTTTAGAGGTGAGGCGCTTGCCGCTATTTCTACAGTTTCCAGAGTTTCTATGATAACCAGAACAGACTCTGAGGAGATGGGTACTCGTTATATAATTGACGGCGGTGAAGAGGTGCTTATTGAAGAAATAGGTTGTAGTGTAGGTACCATTATTGAGGTGCGCGACCTGTTTTATAACACCCCTGCCAGAATGAAGTTCTTAAAAAAGGATATGAAAGAGGGGGCAAATGTAGCCGCTACTATAGATAGAATTGCGCTCTCACACCCTGAAATTGCCTTTGAGTTTATTAAGGACGGAAAAAGAACATTAACCACCCAAGGTAACGGTGACCTTAAAGATGCTACATATTCTGTACTTGGTAGGGAAATTGCGCTTGGTACAATGCCTATTGATTACGCTTATGAAGGTGTAAGGGTGCACGGCTTGATTTGTAAGCCCTTTAAATGCAGACCAAATAGAAATTTGCAGTTAACATTCTTAAATGGCAGATTTATTAAATCAAAAACCGCTATGGCAGCATTAGACGTTGGCTATAAAAATTCTGCAATGGTAGGTAAATTCCCTTATTGTGTTTTAAATATTGAAATGCCCTATGAAATGGTTGATGTTAATGTGCATCCTGCTAAAACAGAGGTGCGCTTCTCCAACGAAAATCTGGTGTTTGATGCAATAAGGTTTGCAGTTAAACAGGCACTTGCAGGGGATACGTCTCGCCCTGAAATAAAGGCAAAACCAACACAACAAGTTTTTAAAGAGCGTATGACCTCTAAAGAGTTTTTAGAGATAATGGCGGCAGAAAACAAAAAGCCAAGTGAAACGTCACCGCTTCCAATAAGCAATCAACCTGTGGCTAATAAGGTAGAGGTAAATACACCAAATAATAGTTTCAATATATTGAGGGATGACTCTACTATATCCTCGGCAGAACTTTTCAAAAGTAAAGAAACAGAAAAACCGAAAACAAGCAGAGTTGACTCTTTTCCGGTATTTAAAGTTGTAGAGCCTGAAATAACCATACCAAAAACCTATACAGAAAAGACAACTGTAAAAGAGGAAAAAGAACAAGAGGCTCAAAAACCGATGCTAGAGCCAAGATATATAGGCGAGGCATTTAAGACCTATATTATTGCAGAATATGAGGACAAGCTGTATTTGATAGACAAGCATGCTACCCACGAAAGAATTTTGTTTGAAAAACAAAAGGCTAACACTAAGGCAGAAAGTCAGCTACTTTTAACTCCTATTACGGTTACTCTTACAAAGCAAGAGCACGCCGCCTTAATTGAAAATGCCGATAAACTTATTTTAGCTGGCTTTGATGTTGACGATTTTGGCGATGGCGCGTTACTTATAAGGGCGGTACCTTCGTTGCTTGCCACAACCGATTATACGGCACTGTTAAGTGAGATTGCAGAGAGTTTAATGAAAACTAATTCTGTTATGATAGAAAAACTAGATAGGATATATCACACCGTTGCATGCAAAGCGGCAGTAAAGGCTGGCTACACTTCAAGCGAGCCTCAGTTGCGCGAGTTAATGCGTGAAGCGTTAACCAACCCTAAAATTCGTTACTGTCCACATGGCAGACCGGTTGCTATAGAACTAAGCGAAAAAGAGTTGGAAAAAATGTTTGGAAGGCTAGGGTAGAGGTATTATGCAACCTCAAAAGATAAAGATTATAGTAATTAGCGGTCCTACTGCATCCGGTAAAACGGGTCTTGGCATATCCCTTGCTAAAGAGCTGTCGGGCGAAATTGTTTCTGCAGACTCAATGCAGATTTATAAAGGCATACCCATAGCCTCGGCACAACCAACCAAAGAAGAAATGCAGGGCATACCACATCACCTAATGGGTTTTTTAGATGTTGGAACACCCTTCTCGGTTGCCGACTATTGCGATATGGCGCACGAGGTTATTAAGGATATTGTTGGTAGAAACAAAACACCTATAATCGTTGGCGGAACAGGACTTTATATAAATAGCCTTGTAGACGATATATCCTTTTCGGATATAGGTAGCACTGAAATTCGTGGGCAACTGGAAGAAAAATTAAATACGCTCGGTGCAGAACATCTTTATGATATGCTAATAAAAGTTGATAAAGATGCGGCAGAAAAAATAAACCCTAATAATACACGTCGCGTAATTCGTGCATTAGAGGTATATTTAGCATCCGGCACCACATTTTCAAAACTTAATGAACTGTCACGCGTGTCGCCCTCAAGGTATGATGCTACGTGGTTTAATATCTCATTTAACGATAGAAAGGTTTTGCATAACCGAATTAATAATAGGGTAGATATAATGGTGCAAAACGGACTAGAGCAAGAGGCGAGATTATATAGACCTTTATGTAGTGAAAACGGCGCAGGGCAGGCAATAGGCCACAAAGAATTGTATCCGTATTTTGATGGTGAAATATCATTTGACGAGGCTATTGAAAATTTAAAAACTGCAACCAGACGATATGCCAAACGTCAGATAACTTGGTTCTCAAGGCGAGAGGATACCGTTAATTTGGAATTTAACGACAATATGAAAGAAACTGCACTTAATATAATTAGCAAAAACTAAAAGAAAGGCGGAATAATTATGAAATCCTCAGGAAGAATAATTAAATTTGCAAGCATATCGTTGGTTGCGCTTATAATTTTTCTTCAGTTGTTCAGAGCATTTTATAAGCCAATAACAACCGATTCGGTAATAAACTATTCAACCTATAATGGAATTAAAATTACCGCCTATGCAATACGTGATGAAGAGGTACTTACCACTAATAAAAGCGGCTACATAAGTTATAACATTACCGATGGTGAAAAGGTGAAGAATAACGGTAGTGTTGCTAACATATATGCCAATAGAAGCGATGCAAACATAGAAACAGAAATAGAGAATTTAGAAACAATTATTGCTGATTTAGAAGAGGTTAATGGCTATAACAATTCTGAGGCGGTTGATATTGACAGGCTTGATGATAACATTAGCGAAGCACTTATAAATTTAATTAGTGAGGTCAATAGCGGAAAAATTTCCGCAAGTGCTGAAGCTTCTGCAAAACTACTAAAACTTATCAACCGTAGGCAAATTGCTACAGGAGTTACCGATGGCTTTACTTCTCAACTAAATAGCGCGAAAAAAGAACTTTCTGACCTGAAAAATAGTAAGAATGGTGCCAAAGCGACCGTTAAAAGTGATCGTTCGGGTTATTTCGTATCGCAAATTGACGGATACGAAACGGTTGTTGGCAGTGAAGATATAAAGAAAATCACGCCCGATAAGTTGTCAAATTTAAAACCTAAAGATGTAGATTATAAGGGAAGAATCGTGGGTAAAATCGTATCCGATTATGAGTGGTACCTTGCCACTATAGTATCTTTAGATGAAAGTTTGAAATTTAAAGCAGGTGATAGTTTAACCCTTTTAACAGGGTTTGAATCTATACCTGAGTTGCCTGTAACTGTAAGCCATATCAATAAGGGCAAAGAGGGTAACGAAGCGGTAGTTGTATTTTCTTGCAATTATGTAAACGGTGATTTGGCAACAATGCGCCAAAAGGAAATGACAGCTGTTTTAGAAACCTATTCAGGTTTGCAGGTGAACTCTAAAGCCATTCGTTTTGTTGATGGTAAAAAAGGTGTATATGTGCTTTCGGGTTCGTCAATTAATTTTGTGCCTGTTAACGTGCTATATTCTACCGACAGTTATTGTATATGTGAAGAACAGACAACCGGTGTGCGCATAAAACTGTATGATGAGATTGTTATAAAGGGGAAAAACTTGTATGACGGAAAGGTTGTTGAATAACGAAATAGCCGAAAAGTGTGCTATTTTTGACGACAATTATAAGTATGTGTTAAGCCGTATAGAATCGGCGGCTATAAAAAGCGGCAGAAACCCAAAAGATATAATATTACTTGCTGCAACCAAAACCGTACCTGTAGAGGTAATTAATCATGCCATAAAAAGCGGATTAAAATATGTAGGAGAAAACCGTGTGCAAGAGTTTTTAAGTAAAGACGATGCGCTTATAGATGTGCATAAGCACTTTATAGGTCATTTGCAAACCAACAAGGTTAAGGATATTGTTGGTAAGGTAGAACTTATAGAGTCTGTACATTCTGTAAAACTTGCAAAAGAAATTTCAAAACATAGCCTTAAAAATAATATAACAACCGATATTTTGTTGGAGGTTAATATTGGCGGAGAGGAAAGTAAATCGGGTATTTCGCCCGAATTTTTAGAGGAAACCGCAAGAGAAATTGCAAAATTACCTGCTATAAAAATTAAGGGTCTTATGGCAATACCCCCGATTTGCGAAGAAAATGACGAAATAATTGAATATTTTACAAAAATGCACAAGTTATTTATTGACATAAAGACTAAAAACATAGATAATAGTAGTATAGAATATCTTTCAATGGGCATGTCGCACGATTACGAACAGGCAATTATGTGTGGTGCTAACATTGTAAGGGTAGGCTCACTACTTTTTGGTGCCAGAAATTATGGCACCGTATAAATAATTTATGAAGGAGTTAGCACAATGAAATTTACCGAGTGGTTTATGAATGTAATGAGTGTTCCTGTGGATGATGAAAATGCAGAGGCGGTTGAAGAACAAGCTGTAGAAGAGGTTCAAGAAAACGAACCGATTATTAGAATAAAGAAACCTGTTAACAGAGAACAGTCACAGGCTAATATACGCCCACTTGCTAATATGAAGGTTGTTCTTGCAAGACCTGTTAATTTTGAAGAGGGTCCTGCAGTAGCAGACCACGTTAATCAAAAGCGTACGGTTGTGCTTAATCTTGAGGGTATTAATAAAGACGTTTGCCGTCGCCTTATAGACTTTTTAACAGGCGTTGCCTATGCTAATGAAGGCACTTTAAAAAGGGTTGCAAACTCAACCTATATTATAACACCTAAGGCGGTTGACATTATGGGTGATATGATTCTTGATGAACTTGAAAATAGCGGACTTTATTTAGATGTCTGATATAAGCATAACCGATAGAGTTAGCGATGCAATAAATTTAACTGAACTTCGCTCGGTGCCTAGGTTTATAGGCTTTCTATCACCATCCCAGTGCGCAGAGTGTGTGCCTTTTTTAGCAAAAGTGAAACATAAGTTTTTCGGTGGCTATCAAGGGGCAGAGAGAACTGTACTAGGCGTGTTACCTGATTGGTGCGAGGGGGACAATGGTGAGTTTCCAATAACCCCATTAACCTTCACATTTAAAGAGAACTACATTCTTTCACACCGCGATTTTCTGGGTACTTTAATGTCGCTTGGCATTAAACGTGAAGCGGTTGGTGATATACTTGTTGAAAAGGGCAAGGCAGTAATATTTCTAACCAACGAAATTGCACCCTATGTAATCTCACAAATCTCTAAGGTTGGTGGCGTTGGTGTAACGGTTTCAGAAGGTGTAGTAGGCAAATTACCCGAACAGTCGGTGGTGTCTGAGTGCACAATGTCTGTAGCATCTTTAAGGGCAGACTGTGTCGTGTCTGCACTAATTGGTAAAAGCCGTAACGTTTCTGCAGAGGTTATAGAAAAAGGTTTGGTTTCGGTTAATTCGGTGGGGGTTCTAAAACCAACCCGAACTATTGCATTAGGTGATGTTGTTAGTGTTCGCGGCTACGGTAGATTTAAAATAACCGAAGCCGGCAACTATACTAAAAAAGGCAGATTAATTCTTAAATGGAATAAATACATATAGGGGGATTTTATTATGACAGCAGAAGAGGTACGCAGCGTTATATTTCAAAATGCAAAAATAGGCGGTTACAAAAAATCAGACGTTGACCTATTTTTAGAAGAGGTTGCAGTTTGCATTGAAAGTATGACCGCTAAAATTCGCGCTTTGGAAAAAGAAAAATTTAATGCAGGTAAGCTTCAACAAAATATTACTATGCCTGTTGAAGAGCCAAAGCCTGTAGAGATTCCCATAGAAAAACCGGAAATACCCGAAATCCTACCTAAGAATAGTGACGGTATTTCAGATTATGGTATCCAGTCCTTGCTGGTTCGTGCACAAAAACTTGCCGAGCAGATTGAGGACGAGGCACGCCAGTCATCACGCGAACTTTTAGATAAAGCGGCAGACGACGCACGCGAAATTATTGCTCGTGCAGACCGTGAAAGCGAGGATACTATAGAAAAAGCAAACGCTATTTTAGCAGATGCCGAGCGCAAGGAAGAGTCGCTTAATGCGGCAGCGCGTGCAGAAGCAGAGAATATTATTAATGAAGCAGTTGCTCGTTCGGGTCAAATGCTTTCTTCTACTCGTGAAAAACTTAAGACCGAGCATGAACTTTGCGAAAAACTTCGTGTTGATTTTGCAGAGGTTAAGAATGCCATTACAGGCTTCTATGAAGAGCAACTTCGCCAGCTTAACGCAATTTCTATTGATAGCAAAATTGAGGATATCCCAGAGGTTATTACTAATGATGAATCTGAGATTGAGCCTACGGTTGCACCTATAGATACCGAGGCAACAGAGGAAGATATGCCTGAAATATCTTCTTTCTCTGCAGAGGAAACAGAGCCTGCAGAAATTAATTTTGATATTTCTACAGATGATATAGAAGAATAAAAAAAGAGGGGGTATTATCCCCCTCTTTAGAATGATAATAAGTATATTTATACTCAATATTGTTGTACCATAAATATAAAATGTAATTAGGAGGTGTAACTGTGTCGCTGATTTTTGCCACGATTGTTGGAGTAATTATGGTTGTTGTTGACCAAGTAACAAAGGCTGTTGTGCTTAACACAATTGCGGTTACAGGTGATACGGTTCCCTTAATTAACAATTTTTTAAGCTTTTACTACACAGCAAATACAGGTGCAGGTTTTAGCATATTTACAGGTCAAACTATATTTTTAATTGGTTTTACCGCTATAGTTATTGCGCTAATTATTTTCTTGTTAGTAAAAGGTGTATTTAGACATCCGCTTACCGATTGGGGCTTTTGCTTGGTGGTTTCGGGTGGTATAGGTAATCTTATAGATAGAGTTTTCAACGGCGGCGCCGTGGTGGATTTCATTAAAACCGACTTTATAGATTTTCCTATATTTAATGTTGCCGATATCTGCGTAACGGTTGGCGCAGCATTAATAATTTATTATTTTATTGTGGATTTAATAAAAGAAACTAAATCTAAAAAGGAACAGGCTACAAGTGGAACAGATAACCCTTAAATGTAATATTTGCGGCGTTAGGGCAGATGTCTTTCTTTCTGATAACATAGAGAACCTTACAAGAACTTCTGCCGCAACCTTAATTGAGAACGGCTTGGTAACCCTTTGTGGAAAACAAATAAAGAAAAATCACAAATTAACAGATAACGATGTTTTAGAGGTAACTTTACCCGACCCACAACCGCTTGAGGCGGAACCGGAGGACATAGCCTTAGACATTGTTTACGAGGATGATTGCTTGCTTGTGGTTAACAAACCGAAAGGTATGGTAGTTCACCCCGCGGCAGGCAACCCAAATCATACTCTTGTTAATGCGCTACTTCATCATTGTAAAGGCAGTCTGTCTGGTATAAACGGAGTAATGCGACCAGGTATTGTTCATAGAATAGATAAAGATACAAGTGGACTTTTAATTGTTGCTAAAAACGATGCTTCACACAAATTTTTAGCAGAACAGATTAAAGAGCATAGTTTTCTTCGCGAGTACGAGGCGGTTGTTTGCGGTAATGTTAAAGAGGATAGCGGAGTAATTGACAAACCTATTGGCAGAAACCCAAAGGACCGCAAGCAAATGGCAGTAACCATTCGCAACTCTAAAAACGCAGTAACCCATTACACCGTAATTGCAAGGTATAAAGGCTTTACACATGTAAGGCTAAAATTAGAAACAGGCAGAACTCATCAAATAAGGGTGCATATGGCGAGTATAGGGCATGCTGTTGCAGGCGATACAGTTTATGGTGGCCAAAAAAACACACACGGTCTAAATGGTCAATGCTTGCACGCAAGACTTATCGGTTTTGTACACCCTAAAGATAATAAGCAAATAGTACTGGATTCGGAATTGCCTGAGTATTTTAAAGACTTTTTATCTAAATTGCAGGAGGTAGAGTAATGGGCATATTTTCAGGTTGCTTGTTGGTGTCAGATATAGACGGTACACTCTTGCATGATAATATAATTCCGCAAAATAATTTTGATGCAATAAACTTTTTTAAATCAGAGGGCGGACTTTTTACTGTAGCAAGCGGTAGAGGTCCATCGGTTGGTAAACAAATAGCCAAAGACCTTGGGGTAAATGCACCTGTGCTCTTTTCAAACGGCTCTATAGTTTATGATGTTTGGGAGGACAAGGTAATTCACGCTGATTATCTAAGCGAGGAATGTAAAGACCTTGTAAAAAAGGTTGTTGAAAACTTTTCAGATATTGGTGCCGAGGTAAATCTTATAGATAAAATCATCACGGTTAATGATAATGCTACTACGAGATGGCACAGAAATTATGATGGTTTTAAATATATACCATATACTTGTGATGAGGCAAAAGAACTTCAGTGGGTAAAAACACTTTTTATGACCGACGACCAAGAGTTGTTAGCCAAGGTAAAAGAGTTTATGGCAGGCATTAAGCCACAAAGCGCCGAGTATATTGTAACTTCACCTATTTTTTACGAGGTGCATGTTGGCGGTGTTAATAAGGCTTTAAATCTACCAAAATTACTAAGTATGCTAGGTATCAGTGCGGATAAACTATTTACAATAGGTGATTACTATAACGATGTTGAACTCGTAAAGGCAGGGGCTGTCGGTGCCTTTACCTGCGATGCACCAAACGATATTAAACCATTAGCTAAATTTATAACAAAATCAGTAAAATGCGGCGCAGTAGCCGATTTTATAAATTACTTAACAACCAATCACATTCAAAGAAAGGGAGAGGTAAATGGATAACAATTTAAAATTATCCTTACAAAAAACAGCCTGCAAGGTTAGAATGGGGGTTATTAAATCCACAGCAGCGGCAAAATCCGGACATCCGGGTGGTTCACTTTCAATTTCCGATATTCTTACCTACTTATATTTTAAGGAAATGAATATTGATCCTAAAAATCCTAAAATGGAAAATCGTGATAGATTTGTACTATCTAAGGGTCACGCCGCACCAGGTCTATACTCTGTGCTGGCCAATCGTGGATATTTTGAGGTAGAAGAACTTGAAACTTTACGTCATTTAGGTTCGCGCTTGCAAGGCCATCCTGATATGAAAAATATCCCAGGTGTAGATATGTCTTCCGGTTCGTTAGGTCAAGGTATTTCTACTGCTTGCGGTATGGCATTATCATCAAAACATTTTGATTTAGGTTTTAGAGTATACACCATTGTTGGCGACGGTGAATCAGAAGAAGGACAGGTTTGGGAAGCAGCAATGTTTGCCGCATCTAAAAAATTAGACAATCTTGTTGCTTTTATTGATTATAACGGTCTTCAAATTGATGGAACTATTGAAGAGGTAAACTCTCCTGCACCTTTTGATAAAAAGTTTGAGGCATTCGGTTGGAATGTTATTACTATAGACGGCCATAATTTTGACGAGATTGAAGCGGCACTTAATGCTGCACGTGAATGCAAAGGTAAACCAACAGCTATAATTGCTAAAACAGTTAAGGGCAAAGGCGTTTCATTTATGGAAAATCAGGTTAGTTGGCATGGTTCAGCACCTAATGCTGAACAAGCAGAGATTGCACTTAATGAGTTAAATGCACAGTTAGCAGAATTGGAGGGCAAATAATATGGCAGAAGTAGTTAAAGTTGCAACCCGCGATGCTTACGGTAAAGCATTGGTTGAAGCAGGTAAAATAAATTCCGATTTTGTTGTTCTTGATGCAGACCTTTCTGCTGCAACAAAAACAGGCGTATTTAAGAAAGAATTTCCTGAAAGATTTTACAACTGCGGTATAGCAGAAGGCAATATGATTAGTATTGCTGCAGGTATTGCCGCAACAGGCAAACGTGTATTTGCAAGTTCATTTGCTATGTTTGCAGCAGGTCGTGCCTTTGAGCAGGTTCGTAACTCAATCGGTTATCCTCATTTAAACGTTATTATCGGTGCAACACATGCAGGTATCTCGGTTGGTGAAGACGGTGCAACCCACCAGTGTAACGAGGATATTGCTTTAATGCGCACAATCCCTGGTATGACAATTATCAACCCAGCTGATGCTACCGAAACCAAAGCCGCAGTGCTTGCCGCACTTAATATAGACGGTCCTGTTTATATCCGTTTTGGCAGACTTGCTTTACCCGTTATCTTTGATGATAATTATGATTTTAGAGTAGGTAAAGGCGTAGAACTTCGTGGGGGTAATGATGTTACCGTTATTGCTACCGGTCTTATGGTTAATGAGGCATTACAGGCTTACGATATGCTTTTGGCAGAAGGTATAAAGGCTCGTATTATTAATATGCACACCATTAAACCACTTGATAATGAAATTGTTATTCGTGCCGCTAAGGAAACAGGTGCTATTGTAACCGCTGAGGAACATTCAGTAATTGGCGGTCTTGGCTCTGCAGTTTGCGATGTTGTATCCGAAAACTGTCCGGTTCCCGTAATTAAGGTTGGCGTAAATGATGAATTTGGAAAATCAGGTCCTGCTAACGATTTGCTTGATGCTTTTTCACTCCGCGCAGTGAATATAGTAGATGCTGTAAAACGTGCTATTTCACTTAAATAATATAACCTATGCCGCACCGAAACGGTGCGGCATATATTTTAAAAAAGGCGGGTAAAAAAGTGCAAACTTACATACCAAGTTATTATAACGAATTTTCGTGTATTAAAAGCCGATGCAAACACAACTGTTGCATCGGTTGGGAAATAGATATAGATAACGATACATACAATAAATACCTTAATACTAGTGGCAATTTTGCTAAACTGTTAAAACAAAACATTGCCGGTAACGAAACTCCGCATTTTGTATTGGCAAGCGGTGGTCGTTGCCCTTTTTTAAATAAAGAAAACCTTTGCGATATTATCTTAACTTTGGGCGAAGATGCTCTTTGTGAGATATGCAGTTTGCATCCGCGCTTTGTAAATTATTTTGAAAGCAGGGTAGAGATAGGCTTAGGTCTTTGTTGTGAAGAGGCGGCACGAATTATATTAACTAACACCAAAAAGGTTAATATAATAAAAATGAACGACGGCGCACATATAGAAAATATAGAAGAAAAAGCTTTTTTTGATTTGCGAAACAGAATATTAGAAATAATTTTAGATAGAAAGATAAACATAAATGAAAGAATAATATATATTTTAGATATCTTAGGTGTGAATCAAAAAGAGTACAAGCGTAAGGAAATATATAATATATATTATCCTTTAGAAAGATTAGATGCGCTATGGGATGAAGAACTAAATAAACTTTTATCCAAGCAAGAGTACAGTTTGCCAACTGATTGGGATATTATAGCAGAACAGTTGTTGGTGTATTTTGTATACAGGCATTTAAGCGGAGGAATAGATGATGGACATTTGCAAGAACGTTTAAAGTTTGCAGTAGTAAGTTATAACTGCATAAAAGAGATATGTAAAAGCTATGAAAACATTAGTATAAAAAAGATAATTGAGATTGCTAGAATGTACTCTGCAGAGATAGAATATTCAGATGAAAATTTGCAGTATATACTTAACATAATTTAACAAATAATACTTGAATATATATGTATATTATCTTATAATGAATAGGTTATTAGAGAAATAATAAAGCAAATTTTGAAAGAAGGAAATTTTCAATGGTAAAGCGTCTGGCAAAAAGTGTCAGAGAATACAAAAAACCAACAATATTAACATTAGTTTTTATTGTGGCAGAGGTTGTAATAGAGGTGTTAATTCCTTTTATTACCGCAAATTTAGTTAATAATATTAAATCAGGTGCAAAACCACAGGAAATACTGCAAACGGGTTTATTCCTTGTAGTTATGGCGGCGCTTTCTTTAAGTTTTGGCGGCATAGCAGGTTTTACATGTGCTAAGGCATCGGCAGGTTTTGCCAAAAATTTAAGGCATGATATTTTTGCGCGTATTCAAGAGTATTCATTTAGCAATATAGATAAGTTTTCTACTTCTTCTTTGGTAACCAGAATGACCACCGATATAAATAACGTTCAAATGTCTTATATGATGGTTATTCGTACTGCTATAAGAAGTCCGTTAATGCTTATCTTTGCTGTTGTAATGGCGTACATTATGGGCGGACCGCTAAGTAGTGCGTTCGTAGTAATAATACCGGTGTTGGCACTGGGTTTGCTTTTCGTAAGCCGAAAGGCTATGCCTGCATTTCGTAGGGTGTTTAAAAAGTACGATAAGTTAAATGAGTCAATAGAAGAAAACGTACGTGCTATGCGTGTTGTAAAAGGCTTTTCGCGTGAGGAATATGAAAAGCAAAAGTTTACCACAGCTTCAGAAGATATCTGCAAGGATTTTACTAAAGCCGAGCGTATAGTTGCGCTTAACACACCTATAATGCAGTTCTGTTTGTATTTTAATATGATATTTGTGTTAATCGTGGGTTCACGTCTTGCAATTACAAGCGGCGGTACGGCAATTGATGTTGGTCAAATTTCTGCAATGTTAACATATGGTATGCAGGTATTGATATCGCTAATGATGCTTTCTATGGTGTATGTTATACTTACAATTTCTGCAGAATCTTTTAAACGTATATCTGAGGTTTTGGCAGAGGAGTCTGCGCTAACCGACCCCAAAAATCCTATCAATATCGTTAGCGACGGTTCTATTGAATTTAAAAATGTAAGTTTTAAGTATTCAGCAAGTGCTAAACGTAATGCGTTAGAGGGTATAAATCTTTCAATAAAATCAGGCACTACGGTTGGTATAGTCGGCTCAACAGGTGCCGGTAAAACCACATTGGTGCAACTGATACCAAGACTCTATGATGTAACCGAAGGCTCTGTAAAGGTTGGCGGAGTAGATGTTAAAAAATATAGCCTAGATGCTCTTCGTAGCGGTGTTGCTATGGTACTTCAAAAAAATCTATTGTTTTCCGGCACCATTAGTGAAAACTTACGTTGGGGTAACCCAAACGCTACAGATGAAGAATTGGTAGCTGCTTGCAAACTTGCCCAAGCGGATGAGTTTATTAAAACTTTCCCTGATGGTTATAACACTAAAATAGAACAGGGCGGTACTAACGTATCAGGTGGTCAAAAGCAACGCCTTTGTATTGCTCGTGCATTACTTAAAAAACCTAAAATATTAATTTTAGATGATTCCACAAGTGCGGTTGATACTAAAACTGATGCGCTTATAAGAAATGGATTTAAGAGTTATATTCCTGAAACTACAAAAATTATAATTGCCCAAAGAATTTCTTCGGTAGAGGATGCCGACTTAATTCTAGTTCTGGATAATGGTAAAATCTCGGCAATAGGTACACATAAAGAGTTATTAAATGCTAGCGAGATTTATAGAGAAACTTATGAGCAACAGATAAGCGGAGGTGATAGCAGTGAAGACTAATAAAACCTCCGGTGGTATTAAAGGTGTAGCAAGGGCAATTAAAATGCTGTTTAAGTTTTATCCCGTGCTGGTACCGATAACCGCGCTTTGTATACTTTTCTCAGCACTTACTTCTGCTATGCCTGCAATATTTATTCAAAAAATAATTGTGGTTATAGAGGTTTGGCAACAAACTGGAGATTGGGTAAGCGCATCGGCAGAAATATTGCCAATGGTGCTTCTGCTTGGTACGTTTTACCTGCTATCAATGTTATCAATAGCAATTCATACACAGTTAACTGCTTATATGACTCAAGGTTATTTATCCAAACTTCGTGTTGCAATGTTTAGCGGTATGCAAAACTTACCTATTCGCTATTTTGATACTAACAAACATGGCGATATAATGAGTTATTATACTAATGATATTGATACTTTGCGCCAACTTGTATCACAAGCATTGCCTGCACTTTTGCAGTCGTTTGCCATTGTACTTTGTGTGTTCTCAATAATGCTTTATTATAGTATTTTGATGACGGGCGTATTGTTGATTGGCGTTGTAGCTATGTTACTTGTTTCTAAAAAGATTGGCGGCGGTAGTGCAAAATACTTTGTGCGCCAACAAAAATCCGTAGCGGCGTCTGAGGGTTATGTTCAGGAAATTATGAACGGCCAAAAGGTAGTTAAGGTTTTCTGTCACGAAGATGCTGCAAAGGAAGATTTTAACAAAATTAACCAACAACTTTTTGAAGATAGTTATCGTGCACATGCTTATGCAAATATGCTGGGTCCGATTATTATGAATATAGGCAACGTTTTATATGTATTAATTGCCATAGTGGGTGGTATATTCTTAAGCCTTGGTGTTAAGAATATAAGCCTATCTGGTATGGCTCTTAATATAAGCATATTGGTACCGTTTTTAAATATGACCAAGCAATTTACAGGCAACATAAACCAGGTATCGCAACAGATTAATGCTGTTGTAATGGGCATGGCAGGCGCAGATAGAATATTTAGCCTAATGGACCAAGAGCCAGAAGTAGATAATGGTTATGTTACATTAGTTAATGCTATTGAAAAACCAAATGGTGAATTAGAAGAAACTAAAAAGCGCACAGGCGTTTGGGCTTGGAAACATCCACATGGGGACGGTACTACAACCCTAACAAAATTAAAAGGTGATGTTAGACTTGCCGAGGTAGATTTCGGTTATGAAGAGGGTAAACAGGTGCTTCACGGAGTAACGGTTTATGCAGAACCCGGTCAAAAGGTTGCTTTCGTTGGTGCTACAGGTGCAGGCAAAACAACCATAACCAATCTTATTAACCGTTTTTACGATATTGCTGACGGCAAGGTTAGGTATGATGGAATTAATATTAACAAAATTAAAAAATCTGACCTGCGCCGCTCACTAGGCATAGTGCTACAAGAAACTAATTTGTTCACAGGTACTGTAATGGATAACATTCGTTATGGTAAACTTGATGCAACCGATGATGAGTGTATTGAAGCCTCAAAGTTGGCAAGTGCACACGATTTTATATCGCGTTTACCCGAAGGATACAATACAATGCTAACTGCAAACGGTACAAATCTTTCACAAGGGCAACGTCAGTTAATTGCTATAGCACGCGCTGCGGTTGCAGACCCACCTGTTATGATTTTGGACGAGGCAACATCTTCTATAGACACTCGTACCGAGGCTATTGTTCAACGCGGTATGGATAAACTTATGGAGGGCAGAACGGTATTTGTTATTGCGCATAGGCTTTCAACCGTAAAGAACTCTGATGTTATAATGGTTTTAGATCACGGAAAAATTATAGAACGTGGCGACCATAAAAAGTTAATAGAGGAAAAGGGCGTGTACTATAAACTTTACACAGGCGCCTTTGAACTTGAATAAAATAAAAGCCGAACAGTTTTACACTGTTCGGCTTTATAATTATAACGCCTTTAAAAAATTAATAATCATATTTGATAAAACTTCGTGGCCTGCATCGTTTGGATGTAGGTCGTCTGGCATAAACTTTTCTTTAATTGCAGGCACTTTAGGTTGTATGCCAGAGCGTGCATAGAGGTCAAGTACGGGTAGGGAATAATACTCAGCAACCTCGCGAATAGCATTAACGTAATCAATAAGATGATTATCACCAATCCATGCTTTAGTTTCGTTACCGCGGTGTAGTGGTGTAAGCACAACAATTGGTGTGCCTGGATATTTTTGCATAAAAGTAGAATAAACGGTATGTAATGCACCATAAAAAGTCATAGGTGTACGGTCTTCAAAAGTGCCTAGCGGAGCATCGCCGTGGTCATAGTCGTTAGTTCCGCCGAAAATAACAATACAGTCAAGATTGCCTTCGCGCGCTTCTGTTCTCATACAAAAGTCGTTATCGCATCTTGCTTCAGGATTATAATTGTGCTGGCGTGCATATCTGCTGCCACCGATACCGTCGTTTATAAAGTTAGCACCCAAAGCCTTTGCAACAATGTTAGAAAACCTTTTTTCTTCGCTTGTTGTGCCGTGACCTTCAGTAATGCTATCGCCTAAAAATAAAATAGTTTTGTTTTTTAAATCCATAAATAACATCCTTTCGGTGTAAAACACAATCCACCAACATAGGTAGATTGTGTTGGTGCGGGTATCGATATAGGAACATAGCAAAAAGCCAGTAAAATCAAGGGTTTTAACAGCCTATAAACAGTACATTACCTATTTAAATTGATATTCATACCAGTTATTTTGCCTCAAAATCCATATTCAGTATAATCTTTTTGACACAAAAAATCAACGATGTTTTAAAAAGAAATGGAGGCAAAAACATGTGCAAGATTATATCGGTAATATCATGCAAGGGCGGTGTTGGCAAAACCACAACTGCCGTCAACATCAGCTCATATATCCACACCCAAGGCAAACGAGTTCTCGCCGTGGATTTGGATTACCAACATAACCTATCAAAACACTTTGGCATATTTCCAGGACACCTTAAAGATAAGCCAACCATTTATGATTTGTTCAACTCAGCGATGGATGATTGTTCGGATAGCGAAATGAATGAGATGGTTCATAAAGCTATTACAAAGTCAACGA
This sequence comes from Acutalibacteraceae bacterium, assembly GCA_045630515.1. Taxonomy (GTDB): domain Bacteria; phylum Bacillota; class Clostridia; order Oscillospirales; family Acutalibacteraceae; genus UMGS1532. The sequence goes on along the minus strand of JAZQTG010000034.1, from coordinate 47,443 downwards.
CGGTTGACGTTCTCCCATCAACAGCGAAACTATTTATACTTGACAAGGTGCTCCCCACCGCTACCTGCAGAGAGTTCATATTAAAGGGTATCTTGAAGCATCTCGAAAACGAGTATGATTATATCTTCATAGACTGCCACCCCGGATGCGACCTGTTTGCAATCAATGCACTCGCCGTATCAGATAGTGTTATCATCCCTGTAGAAGCTCATCCGCTTGGGCTTGAAGGACTTGATCAAGTAGAAAAGCTTATTGGAACGGTACAGAGACACCTCAATCCAAGTTTGAAGGTTGACGGCATCTTGCTTACAAAGTTCCAGAACAACACCAACTGCTGTCGCAATATCCGTGACGTTGTAAAAGAAGGATACGGAAACCGAATGCATATATTCGATGAACACATTAAGTATTCCATCAATATTGCAGAGGCTCCCGAATTTGGACTTTCTATTCACGAATATGCACCAAGAATTGAGGCAGCACAATCCTACGCTAAGATAGCGATGGAGGTGATGTTCAAATGAAGAAATCAGACTTGGAAGCACGGCGCCAACAACTGAATTTCGTGTCTTCCGACTCGGAGAACGATTTTGATGAAATCGTATCCTCCGCACGAAGCCCAAATGATACAGCAAAAATAACAATAATTCCGTTAGAAAGACTCGTTGAATATTCCGACGATGCCTTTGAAAGTATTACGGGACGTCCTCAGCCTTTTAAGGCACACAGTCAGGAAAGTCTTGAATCTCTTGCAAAGAGTATTAAGGAAAACGGAGTTATTAACCCGATTATCGTTCGTCCGCTTGAAGATGGTAAATACCAAATACTTGCCGGAAGAAACCGAGCAAGAGCATCTCGTTTTTGTGGCAAAACGGATATCCCCGCCATTGTACGCACGGATATAGATGATGTTGGAGCCGCAATGATAATGCTTGACACTAATCTCGAGCAAAGACCCAGTCTTTCATACAGCGAAAAAGCCTTCGCATATAAAATGCGTATTGAACTCCAAAGTAGTCGAGGAAAACGTACTGACTTGGACGGTAATGGCAAGAAAGATTCCTTGAGTGAGGTAGGAAAAGAAAATAAAGATAGTCGTAGAATGGTTGCATACATTATTCGTCTTACATACCTTAATACAAACTTACTCAATATGGTTGATGAAGGTGAGCTGGGCTTTAAAATAGGAGTAGCCATTTCATACCTCACACCTAATACACAGCTTCTGCTTTTCAAAGAAATTATAGAAAAAGGTATAAAAGTTAAGCAAGCACAAGTCAAAGAGATAAAATTTCTTGATGAATGTGGTTCTGTTACCGTTGGCGCGTTAAATAACATTTTCCTCAAAGCACCAAAGCATAAGCCTTTATCTATAACCATAAAAACAAATGCTTTAGAAGAGTTTTCAGATATACTTTTGGATACTACCGAAGTAGAAAGACTTTTCTTGGAATTCTTAAGAAGTTATAGCAGTTCGTTGCAGAAAGGACGAGAAGCATGAAAAAGGTATTTGCAATAGTCTTATTATGTTCAATAGTATTTTGCGGTTGTCAAGAATCCGGAAAAATCAATACCGACAGCAGAATAGCATGTGCATCAGAAATTCCGCCAGTCGAAGTTACTGGTTCACTGAATTCTGTTACCAATTCGGATACGACCAGAGAAATATTTGCATTGACAAAAGAGTCTTCTGAAAGTTGTGTAAGGGAATCTGAAAAAGTCAGTGTAAAAGGAACGGCTCCAAGTGTCAACAAGGTAGAAAAAAAGGAACTTGAAACCGCTACAAGTCAAGCGGCGGAATCAACGGTATCAGTTGTATCCAAATTGACTAATGTTACAGAATCTTCTAAAGATAAAATTCCTGAGAAAACTGCAGAACGTGTGGTTTCATCCAAGATGTCCACTTCTAAAAAGAAACGAATTAGTGAGCAAAAAGTTGTGCAGAAAGTATGCGATCTTTTAAACGAGCACCGTATTAACCAAGGAGTTTCAAAACGAAGATTACTTCCAGGGCTAAATAAAATAGCACAGTTTCGGGTAAAACAACTCAGCACAGATTTTTCTCATGAGTGGACCGATGAAGAAGGAACCGTTTGGGATGCAGCCGAATATGCCGCAATGCATTTCAAATATGGAGAATATACTAAAGAACCCGAAACCAGATACGATGCTTCGACTGACACTATCATTGAAACCGGAAAAGTTATTGAGAGTTATTCCTTTGGCAGTGACGAAAACTGTGGCAAAGGTAAAGTTCTCAACATGGATAATGAGAAACTGGCAAAATATATAGTTGAAGGATTCAAAAACAGCAATAGCCATTGGACTTCTCTTATGAGTGAGGAATTGAAATTTGATGGCATCGGGTTATATATAAAAAATGGTAACTGGTATTGCTGCATAAATTCATCTATAGAAAACTACGGATAATTTAATATCACTAACTTTAAGCTGTTTGCATTATAAAAAATGCAGGCAGCTATTTTATTTTCAACAAAGGAGAGAATTCTATGAAAACTATCAAAAAGACTTTTGCCCTATTAGTGGCGTTAGTTATGTTTTTGAACATCCATATGCCTGCAATTGCAGCTAATCCGGAGGATGGGGATACCCTATATGTGGATACGAGAACGACTGCCAATAATAGCGATACAGGAAATCCATATATTATGTCAGATGGGTTGCCATATTGTTTTTTTCGGGTACGGGAGTTTGAAAACAACCCGTGTTATTGTATCGAGCACAATGCTGTTTTTACCAACACCTATTATAAAGCTGTTGAGCTTGGTGAAAGCAAGTATTGGGAATCCCTTTCAAAAACTAAAAGAGAAGGAATTGCTTTAGTTGCGGCTTTCGGGTATCCGGCGCAAAGTGCGAAGAACTTAGGTGTAGAAAAAGCTGCTGATGCTTACGTTGCAACACAAGCGCTTATATGGGAAATTCAGACGGGTGCAAGAAAGAAACCTACCTCAGAACTTGAAGACAACACATATAGAAACACCTTAAAGGGTACACCTGCACTTGAAGCATATAAAACCATCCTAAGTAAAATAGAAGCATATGTCTCAGATGCACGTTATGAAGGAGATACAGACACACTTGTAGGTTTTGTGAATTTAACATCGGCCAGTGGTTATGCTGAACAGGAAATGATATGCTTTTACGGTAATACTCCCGAATTCATTGCTAAAGGAAATATTGAAATAAACAAGAAAGACCCTGATGGCAATAAACTTGATGGAGCCAAGTTCAAAGTATATAAAGAGGATGGCACTTACGTAACATCTATAGGTCCCACTAAAGATGGATATGCGAAATCCAAAAAGATTAATTTTGGAACCTATACAGTTAAAGAAACTACTTTTCCGGAAAATTATGAAGCAAGCGGTAAGTCAAGTTGGGAAGTGACCATTGATGATGAGAACCTTATGGTGAGGACAATACATCTGGAAGAATGTATTTGATGTTTTATGCTGACAGCACAGATAAACTGCATAACGAAATAGCGAGCGTTGAGAAAATTGTAAAGGAAAGTGTAGATGAAAAGAAACAATGTAGCTGTTAATGAACTTGGTTTTTCTTGCGTTGAAAATTATACCCTTAGTATTTTAAAAAGGCATTCAATTGATTATAGATGTCTTTTCTACAAGAGCTATATAAGTTCAACAGACTTATTAACTGATGTAATAAATTCTAATTCTATTAATCAGTACAAATATGTAGGAATTACAAGAATTCATGAAATTGCCTATGAAGAGTTGCATTTGATATCCTTGGTTAATTACGATGTAAAAAAAATATCATTATTGTGGCAACTACTAAAGACGACAAGTAATAATTTGTACTATCTAATTTGTGTTGTTCCTGATTATATCAAGACTAAATTTGGATTAACTTTGGCCAGGGAAGATCATTACATTTGCTATTACTTTCGTAATAACTGTAATAATATATTTAACGATTACCCGACATTTTCAACGACGATTAGTGATGAAAAAATGGAGAATATATATAATGGAAATATTATTTCTTTAGAAGTTCTTGAAAAAAAACAGAATAACATTTATAATGATGTTAAACAAATGTTTGCCAAAGAAATCAAAAAATATAAATATCCATTATTAACGATAAATTTTAATGATATTTCATTGAATCAAACCACTGTTTTTCTTTCAATTTATAAAAAAATCTTATTAAGATTAAAGTTGTTTTTTGAGTATATAGATTTTGATATACCAGTTTTGAATGTACTGCTTACTAAAGTTGATAATCTTAAAACGATAATAGATATAAACAACTTCAAAGGAAAAGAAACAACAAATTATAAACAATTGCTTCTAGAGATTTTTTTAATGGACGAAAAACTTTATTGTCATTTAATAAAACAATTATAAAATTTATAATTCTGTTTATTTTAGGAGGAAATATGATTATTTCTGCATCAAGAAGGACAGATATACCTTGTTATTATTCTAAGTGGATGCTTAATCGATTAAAAGAAGGTGTTGTTTCCGTTAGAAATCCTTATAACTCGACGCAAGTAAGTGAGTTATGGATATCCCCCGAAAATGTTGATTGTATTGTTTTTTGGACAAAGGATGCAACAAACATTATGGATAAACTTGAGGCTATTGATCTTTTAGGATATAAATATTGTTTCCAATATACAATTACTCCGTATGGTCCAGATATAGAGCTGAATTTGCAATCCAAAAAAAACATTATAAATAATTTTTGTGATTTAAGTCGTAGAATAGGACCTGATAAAATAATATGGAGATATGATCCAATTTTAATTAACGAAAAGTACGATTTTGAATTTCACAAAAAAGCATTTTCGCGAATGTGTGATGTTTTATCACAGCATACTCGAAAAGTAATAATAAGTTTTGTTGATATATATAAAAAGACAAGAAAAATTGGAGCATTTAATATTATGTCGTACGATGATATAAAAAATATTGCTAAATGTTTATCTGAAATTGCCAGAAAAAAAGGATTAAAAATACAAACGTGCTGTGAAGAAATAAATTTGATGAATGTGGGAATAGAAGGCGGAGGATGCATAGATAAAGAGCTTATAGAATCAACGTGCGGAAAAATGTTAAAATTAAAGCGAGCTCCTGGTCAGAGAAAACTGTGCAAATGCGTTGATAGTATAGATATAGGTGCTTATAATTCTTGCTTAAATGGTTGTATTTATTGTTATGCGAATACATCTTTTGAATTTGCGAAAAGAAACTACTTTATGCATGATCCGACATCAAGGTTATTAATAGGTAAAACAACTGCAAGTGATAAAATAATTGTTAAATGCCAAGGGAGATAAAGGGAGATACAACTTTGCGTACAGTTAAATATGAGAAAGAATATGAACAGAAAACAATGTTGAATGAGAGTCAGTATTGTGAGATTTTGGAAAAACTAATTACTTCTTATAGCAGTAAAAAATATATACAAGTTAATTATTATTACGATACTCAAAATTACGATATTTGGAGAAATAACAAAACAATTCGAGTTAGATTTAAAAATGATAAATTAGAATTTCAAATTAAAAATCATCTATTAACGCACAACAACACCGTGATAAGCGATGAAACAATAATAGAAATAGATGTTTTGCCACAAATTATAGAATACGAAGGTCAAATTGTTAATAAAATAGGAGAATTAGTTACCGAAAGATATGATTTTTATTGTAATGATTATGTTATTTCTTTAGATAAAAATTTTTATTTAGGATCTACGGATTATGAGATTGAAATTGAATCTATTTCAGGAAATCCTATTCTATTTACGCAGCAATTACAGAACCTTTTTGATAATATTGACAATTTAGAAGAAGTAAATGGGAAATATACGAGATTTATTAAAAAACAAAAAGAATTAAACAAAAATGGTTTTGTTCTTAAAGTGCTAGAAAAATGTTAGTGTAATATATACAACACAAAGAGCTATCGTATAATATATTTATAAGAATGGTCTAAATAAACACAAATAGATTGTGGTGATTATCGTATGAATAAAACTAATAGAATGATCTTGATAATAACAGTTTACGCTATCTTTATTATACTTTTAATTGTCGAAATGTTCAGTATAAATGTGCCAATTAATCGTTCTTTTCAGGCGAAGGCAGAGAGATGTGATGATGTATATAAAATTAAGACAGCAGATATTGGCGATGCTGTACAAGACGAAGGCGTATTATATATAAGAGAAAATAACAATGAAAAAGTTATCAAGGTGCGCTATACTATAAAAAACAATTTTCTTGTTTTTGAAACGAAAGATTATTACTTTTTAAAAAATTTTCACAAAATACACACCTATGAAATTACAATGGGTTCAACTAGTCTTCTAAAGTGTGTGTTTCTAAAAGGCGGGAAAACAAATGAATAAAAAATTTAATTATGCATCTTGTTTGTCTTTTCTTTCAAAATATGCAAAAAAATATTTGGGAAGTTTTTTGGTGTTTTATAGTGGTTGTCTATTAGATTACGTATTATTTATAATTGTACCTATTGTTAGTGGAATCATGCTTGATCAAGTTGTTTATTATCAAAACCTTAAATTATTTATCTCCTTAGGAATCGTGCAGTTAAGTTTTGTTTTATTTTATAGTTACATATACTATGTTACATATAGAGAACATAGTTATCTTACAGCACATTTTACTTATGACATTAAATCTGATGCATTGAGACATTTATTTAGATGCTCACCTGGTTTTTTGAGTAAAAATAGTTCGGGTGAATTGTTGACTATCGTTGATAGTTATTCGCAAGAATGTTTAAATTTTTTCATAAAAAATGTAATTCATCATTTTAATAATTTTTTCAATATTGTATTTTGTATGATTTATATTTTGATAATAAATTGGAAAATGGGTTTGCTAATAACTGTAATGGTTCCGATTTCCGTTTTTATTTCGCATTTTTTTGGAGAGAGGATTCGCAAATTTGCAAACAAAACACAAGAGCTTTATTCGAATTATAATGGTAAGTTGTTTGAAATTTTATCTTCAGTAAAGCAAATTAAACTATTGGCAGCACAGAATAAAGTAATGTTGAATTTTTCTAAGGATAATAAAGAATTAATACATTTAAAAACCAAAAATTCTTTAACTAATTTTAACGCTCAAAATACACTTGAAGTTTCTCAGCTTCTTTTGCAAATGCTCTTATATACTGCACTGGCGTATTTTGCATTCAAAAATGAAGTTACGCTTGGTTCTATACTTGTAATATTAGCATATTATTCGGATGTCAAGTTGTGTGTAGGTGCTATGGTTAATGCTCATTTTGATTCCAAAAATAGAATTGAATATATTAAGCGTTTGCATGATTTTACTAAAGAAGAAGAGGAAGATTTATATAAAGGAAAACAATTAACTGTTAAATATGGAAAAGTGAAATATGAAAATGTTTCTTTTGGCTATGATAACAACAGCATATTAGAAAATATTAGTGTGGAATTTTTGCCAAACAAAAAAATAGGAATAGTTGGAAAAAGTGGTTGCGGAAAATCTACATTGGTGTATTTGTTGCTTAATTTTTTCAAGCCGAGTCAAGGTAAGATTTTCATAGAAGATATAGATATCAACGAATTAAGTTTACATAGTTTAAGAGAAAATATAGGTATTGTTTTTCAAGAAACAGTTATTTTCAACACAAGCATAAGAGAGAATATATCAATGGGTATGAAAAATGTTTCTGATGAGCAAATATTAAATGCGTGCAAAAAAGCAGGAATATATGAGTTTGTTTTATCATTACCAGAGCAACTTGATACTATTATAGGCGAAACAGGGCGAGGAGTGTCCGGAGGTCAAGGTCAAAGAATTGCCGTAGCAAGACTATATCTACAAAATCCTCCAATTGTTATTTTTGATGAATCTACTAGTTCTTTAGATAAAGATACAGAGAGAGAAGTTTTATTAGCATGGGAAGAGGTGCTAGCAGGGAAGACTGCTATTGTAATTGCACATAGATTAGATGTGATATTAAAATGTGACGAGGCAATAGTAATAAAAGAAGGAAAAATAGTTGAGTGCGGTATTCCAGACGACCTTTTACAGACCTCTAGCTGCTTTAATGAAATTTTTTTAAAGGAAGATAAATAATGCTTAAATTATTTAAAAAAAGAGTATATTTATTTAAAAGTTTTTTCCCGATGCTTATTAATGCAAAAAAAAATTATGCTATATTGGCTATATGTTCCATAATAACAACAATTTTGTCTTTTGTTTCACCACGGTTGTATGAGATTTTCATTAATAATGTTATTGTTAATAAAAACATGCATTTAATGTTCTATATAGTTGTTGGTTTTCTTTTGAATTTTGCTATTAATACATTTGTGGGATATATACATTTTAATATAAAAAACAAATTTTTAAACAGTTCACTTTTTAGGTTGAAATCTAGACTTTTTAAAGGGACCTTATATCGTCCTATTTGTTCAAAAGAATATGATGCAAATGAAGTTAAAATGAGAATTGAAGATGATTCAAATCATTTGGAAATCTTTATAGAAGATCAAACAATTGATTTGTTGTTAGTTTTAATAAAAATCATTGTGACGATTATACTGCTCTATACCATCAACGTGAATTTGGCTACATATGCAATACTCATCATACCTATAACGATTATCATAGAGAATATTCTAGGAACAAGACGTGGATATTATAATGATATTATGAGAAAAAATCAAAAAAACACTAATGAGTGGTTAAAGTCTAATATAATTAATTGGCGAACTGTAAAATCCTTGAATTTACAAGAAAATATATCGTCTAAATATGACGAATATTTAGATGTTCATTCTATAAATAATAGTAAATGGATGAATTTATGGGTATTAAGTTATAGAATTTTTCCAAGATTCAAAGATGAATTTTTGATGGAGATAATGCTATATTTTTTTGGCGGATTGTTAATTGTTCAGCAACAAATAGCAATAGGTTCATTATTGGTTTTTATTATTTATTTTGATATATTGAAAGAAAGTGTTAATGGCTTCGCTCAAAAAAATTCTAAGTTATTAGAATCTTTACCTTATTTAGAAAGATTGATGGATGAATATTTGTTAGCGAAAAATAATACTGACTATTATGTTTCAAATAGAAAAAACAAGAATAATGAAAAAATAAATAAAATTGAATTGATTGGTGTCGGGTTTAAATATAAAAATACGGATAATTGGTTGTTTAACAATCTTAATTTACAACTTTTTAAAGGAGATATAGTTGCAATAACTGGTAAAAGTGGTGTTGGCAAAAGTACATTGGCAAAAATAATATCAGGTGTTGAAAAAGCAAATAAAGGTATGATTTTATTTGATGGAATAGATATAAATAAAATACCAATTAAGGAATTATATAAAAACATCGGTTATGTAATGCAAAATAGTCAGATATTTAATACTTCAATTTTGCAAAATTTAAGATATAGTCAAAATTCTTCTTTGGAGGGAGTCAAAGCGGCTTGTAAAAAAGCGTGTATTTTGGATGAGATATTAGCTATGGAGGAAGGGTTTGACACAATCGTTGGAGATAATGGTATAAAGTTATCAGGTGGCCAAAAGCAAAGACTTATTTTGGCTAGACAGTTTCTACGAAACAATAGTCTAATAATTTTTGATGAAGCGACTAGTGCTATAGAACCTACAACAGAGGCTGAAATATTTAAAGAAATACTTGAACTTTCACCAGAACACATAATAATCATTATTTCACATCGAGATTCTCCTATATCAATATGTAATAAGATAATCAATTTAGATGAAGAACCAAATGTAAAGATTGTGAACAAAAGGATATAATCTGTATTTTAATGGATTGAATTATGAAAACAGAAAAAAATGATCTAAATTATAATAGCAGTATATAATTCTCAAAAACATCTTGAAAAGTGTATCGAGAGTGTCATTTCACAAACATATAAAAACTTAGAAATTATAATAATTGATGATGGTTCTACTGACAATTCTTTAGAAATAGCCAAGAGGTTTTCTAATAAGGATAAGAGAATTGTTGTTTTACAACAAGAAAATTCTGGCGTTTCTGCGGCAAGGAATAGGGGGATTAGTTGTGCAAAAGGAAAGTGGATCGGATTTGTTGACTGCGATGATTGGATAGAACCGATGATGTATGAGTCACTTTATAAAATTGTAAAAACTAATAATGTAAATTTATCAGTATGTGGATATAAATATATAAAACAAAATGAAGATGATAAATCTTGTTTTGAAAATGCAAATTTGGCATTTAATAATCAAAATGAATGTGTTTTATCTAATAAATTTGATATTATATCGTATTATATTTTAAGTAGAGATGTTGCGGTATGGAATAAATTATATAAAAAAGATCTTTTTAAGCACATGCAATATCCTATTGGTAAGTCTTATGAAGATATATATACTACCTATCGTTTGTTGGAAAAATCTGAAAAAATCGCTATATTAAACAAAAAAATATTATAACTATTTATATAGAAAAAATAGCCAAAGTAATGGAAAGTTTTCATTATATAAGTTTGATTTGCTTGATGCAATAATTTTGCAACATGAATATGTTTTGAGATTTTATAGTGATTTAGAATGTTATACTAGAAAAATAATGTTTTTAACACTTTTAAATCAACTCAAAAAATCTTTCGAAAGTAATAAAATTAATGAATTTTTAAAACAATGGGAAGTAATTGTTGATAGGATTAGTTGTTATTCAATAGAAGAGTGTGGACTTTCTCAGGATGATAAAAAGGCATTGAAAGTATTGTTTCACAGTTTGGTAGATTATATAGTTTTATTAAGAATAAAGAAAGTTAATGGATTTAATCGTAATTGATATATTGTGAAAACATTATTAAAAAGATAAAATATTTTAATTGATATTAAATAGACACTTGGATTAGGGGGGGATAAGTAATGAGAAAAAACTGCTATATACTTCACCCAAGTATTGTACATACAATTATATGGGAGCACTTGATGTGTGTGGTCACAACGATCCTCGGATGGATAATTTGTATTTAAACCTATATATATTTTGGAAATATATTTTATCAAATGATAGCATTCATATTATAAAATCTGGAGTTTTTGTAGATGTACCATTCCTGTATAAGCAACATATGTGGAAACGTTATATAAAAGACTATTATAAAAGTATTTTTAAAGCGCTTTTAGATGATGATTTCTATGTTTATTGTACTAATGTTGATGAATATTATATGGCTGGGACCCGTCCATATAATGAGTATCATTTTCCGCACGATGTATTAATATATGGGTATGATGAAGAAAAACAGTTATATTACATTGCAACATATGACAACACAGGACATTACAATAAGTTAGAGGTTTCTATGGATTGTTTTGATAAGGCATGGTATTCAAAATATAATAGAAATTATAGAGAAGATGTTAGCGAAGGCTTTTTACAAGGATTTAAAATTGAAGAAGCAAAAGATTATGTGGAGGATTTAAATCAAATAATAAACGATTTAAAAATATATATTGATTCAAAAGATGTTGAAAATGAAAATAAACCGGCGGCATATGGAATGAAGGTGTATAAGCATATAAGTGATTATATTTCAAGGGGTATTGTTAGAGAAATTGTTTTTAAAGATTGTAGAATGCTTAAATTAGTTTCAGAGCACAAAGCCTTGATGTTGAAGCGTTTTGAATTCTTGCAAAATAATCAGATTATATCTGAACAAATGGTTAATGATTATAAAAATATTTATACTCTGTCTGAAAACACTAGAATGCTTCAACTTAAATATATTGTTACAAAAAATGATAATATACTATTTGAAATTAGAGATAATGTGAGTAGGATAGCTGACGAAGAGTTCCGATTGCTAAGTAAAATTAAATGATACAATATTTAGTGCAACACCAATTATTAATATTGTGAATAACAAAGATGGATGCTGAAATAGCATCCATCTTTTAGTTAAATCTTTTCTATAATTGTTACAACATAAGCATCTAGCCAAAAGATTGTTCGTGCATTTGGTAACATATTAATTGTAATGCTCTTTAAGTTCTTTATCCCGGTGCCAATGCATTTAAAATATGCTTCTTTTACTGTCCAAATTTCATAAAATCTTTTTAATTCTTTTGTGGATAATGGAAATTTGCAACTTGTAACTTTTTCATCATAAATATACTCAAGATCTTCATATGTGCAAACCTTGTTTAAAATATTTATGTTTAAAGGTTTGATTTTTTCTATATCAATTCCAATTTGATTGGTACTGATGCAACAAATAACGAATTCTTCCGAATGACTTATGTTAAAACTTATATTAATATTTTTAACTTCAGGTTTTCCGTATGGGCCTGTTGAAAAAACCATAGATTCTGGTGTAATAGTACAATGTTCGGCAATTAGTTTTCTTGCAATCATTTCACCTGCGACGGATCTCTTTTTGTCGTTATTGTCTTTATAATTATTGACTTTCTTCTTTTTTTCTTCGCTCATTAAAGAAAACCAGTAGTCGTATTCTTCACTTGTTAAATTTGCTATAGAAACGATACTCCATTTCATAATAAAACCCCCATATAATTACAAAATAACTCACATAAAAACCATATTATATAGTTTATTATACCTGTAAAATTCACACTGTCAATTATTAAAAATATTTTGATATTAATAATTTATCAAATGTTATTTTAATTATGAGAAAAGAAGTTCGGTATGTTTTAAAGTTTTGTTTTTTAACTGTCATAAATTATAATTTTTTGTTTTATATGTAGGAACGCATTTGAAAACAAGTTAAATTTCTTCTTATGGAACATGAGAGATTCGATTAAAACGGATGATAGCAGGGAGAAAACAGGTAAGGAAGCATAAGATGGGTTACAGTTTATTTCTATAGTTGTACTTATTTAATACTTGCCTTTTGCGTTTCACAGTAACTTAGGTATATATTTCTGTTGTTGCTACGCTACTATGCCCAAGTATTTCTTGCACGGATCTTAAATCTGCACCATTGGCAAGTAAATTAGTTGCAAAAGTATGGCGAAGGTAATGTGGAGTAGATTGTTTTTTAATATTAGCAGATTTTTTATAGTGTTATATATGTACTCGATACCATGAATACTTAATTGTTTTCCGCAACGGTTAACAAATAATTTATCGGTTAATAAGGTTTGTGCTTTTCTGATTTTTCATTGTAGCAGATTGTTCCAAGTTTGAGGACAAGAGATATAAATTAAGCGCTGTTTGCGCCCTTTTCCATGAATTAGTATAGTGCGTTCGGAATATGCAATGTCATTTAGCGATATGTTTGATGCTTCTGCAATGCGGATACCGGTGCTTATTAAAACATCTATTAAAGCCAAATCTCGCGCTGCTTTCCAAATTTTAAATTTACTGCCTGCATCAAGACATTGTTTGTTTGTATAATCCAATAATTTTTTTGTTTCTTTTATGGCAAGTGTCTTAGGAAGTTTACGTTCCTTTTTAAATTTAAATGCATGAGCTTGATAATAATTTTGTTCTATTAGATTTTTTGAATATAGATATTTGAAAAATAGTTTTAAAACTATTAATTTCCTATTTATAGCGCTGTCTTGTAATTGACGTTCTTGTGATAAGTGTTGAACATATCGCATTACAAGAGTATCGTCCAACAGCTTATCTTTTGAAAAACAACTAAAATCCTTTAGATCTGATTGATAGGCCAAAATTGTTTTTGGCGACAAGTTTTTTGTTGTTTGCATTATAGCAATAAAATCATTTGACAATAAATCTAAATTTTTCATATTGCACCTCATATTTTGATAAATTCATTGCTTATTTTATCAAAATATGGTAGAATATTACAAAAGAAAATCTTACAATAACTACAAATTATTGTAATTAAATGTAAAAAATCATAGAAACCGTAAGGAATAGAACGATATGAAAAAATTAATCCATATAGGTAATCATCGTTTTAATTTTGTTGATTATCAATTTGAAATATATCAATTAGAACATGATGTTATATCGTGCAAGGAAGCAGCATCTGCTAAAGGAATCCCATTAAAACACGAACTAAAAACTTTAGTTTTAGAAACAAATAACGGTCTATGTACAATTAACATCTTTGGAGAAGACCAAATATCATTAAGAAAAATTAAAGATTATTTTAATGTAAAAAATGTATATTTGGCAAGTTTAGAAGTGTTGGCCTCAATGGATCTTGTACCTGGTGCGGTTTGTCCGTTTCTAGACCAACTTTGGAAAATGCCGCTGCTTATTGATAAACATATCCTTGATCTACCATTCATATCAACCAATAATGGTAAAAGAAATCAATATATTATTTTTTCACCCAAAATATTGCTATTGGCACCTAATTATATTATTGGCAATTTTATAAAGTGAAAATTGGGGAGTTGTAAAATGATGAATAAAAATATTGTTCTAGTTGCTGATAGAGTTAAAAATCACAATAACACAACCTTTAAAAGTACTACTCTAGAGTTTGCTGAGGATGAGTACTTTAATGAGCTTTATACCTCGTTGAAGGAAATCGATTCAAATCTTACGCATTATGAAAGTCCAGAAGAGTTTTTAAATAATATAAATTTACATAAAAATGATGTCGTACTGTCTATTTGGTCAGGTGAAAAAATCAAGAAACAGAAAGGCTTTGGTGCCTTCTATTTGCGAAGCTCATAATATACCATATGTAGGCGCAGATTCATATTTACATATTGTTTCTGCAGACAAACATTTAAGCAAAGAAATCTGCAGTCGCTTTAATATTCCAAGCGCAAAAGATGTTTTGCTTTATGACGAAAAAGATTTATGGCTATTGGAAAATTTACAATTTCCAATAATAATTAAACCAAACTTGGAGGGCGGCTCAATTGGTATATTCGAAAACAGTGTTGTTAAAAACATCCAAGACGCTAAGCGTGTTAGTTGTGATTTGTTGAAGTTTTACTCTCCAGTAATTGCGGAAGGATATTTGGTTGGCGAAGAAGTTTGCGTATGTATAGCCGGAACAAACAAATCCATAGATGTATTTCAAATTATGAAACAAAAAATAGGCAATAAATATTTTTTTACACATGAAATTTTAAGCGCAGAAATAAAGAAAATGCATGATTGTCCACGAATAATAGAACCTGCGAACAATGCTTTGCCTTATGAGGAAAAAAAGAAATTACTTGATTTATTTAATTCATTGGGCAAAGTTGAAGTAATGCGAATAGACGGAAGAATTAGTAACAACAAATTTCATTTGATAGAATTATCTCCAGATTGTAGTTTAAACATAACCGGTAGTGTAAGTTTGGCTTTTAAAAATTCTGGATACACTTACACGAAAATGCTTGAAACACTAATTGCAAATGCAATTAATTCATGGGAAGATCAAAATGACAATAGGTGATAAATGAAACATAGATTTTCTGCTTAGATAAAAAATCGTAGTTTGAATTCTCGTTTATGCCATGAATATAGATATCTCCTAATTCGTCATTGTTTGAAGGAATCTCTGAAGCTTTTTTTAACCACGCGTTAGATATAACATTGTTACCTGATACATATTTATAATAATTTGAATAATTAATATAAACACGTCTATGTAATCTTGAATCAGGTTCAATTAACAACAACTGATCTAATTGGGATTTTAGGTTTTGAAAAAGGCGATCTTCGACACCGTGTTTTATATACCAACATAATTTGTTGTTCAAAATAGCGATTTTATCAAAGTTTGTTGTTGCTGAAAGCAAAGACTTTTCTAAAAGTATAAGAGTTTCTTCATTAGAAGAATCGCTCAACAACGCTAGCGAAGATTGATTTAAATAAACAATATGTTTTTCAAATGTTGAATTTAATAAAGTGAATTTTATATTGTTTATATGATTGTTTGCCTCTTCCAGAAATCCTAACCGCGATAATTGTACGGCATAAGTCAATTCAGAGCAAGCAGCATCTTTATTAGCCTTTTTAGAAGAAAAGAAGTTCATGCTTTCGTTTATATATTGTAAACTGTCTTTGTACGAAAAAATAATTTGAGAGTTTCTCAAAAGAAATCCGTATTCATATAGATCTTCGTATTTTTTGTTTTTGAACACTTTCTTAAAAGTTTTTTGATACTCAGTTACAAGATTTAATGACCTTTCACTTAACATCTTTATCATGTTAATAATTAAATAAAAGCGAGAAGTATGGCCTTTTTCTTTTAATAAAATTTTGCATTTTTTAATTGTATCGTAGTGCCTATCTATTCTATTGAGTAGCATACACTCTAATATATTTTTTTCTTCAGTATTAGAATATATTTTTTTAAAAGATTATATGCGGTTTTATAAAAACCAACCTCATATGCCAAATTTACGATGTAAAGTTTAATTTTATCGTTTGTATTGTTGGGAAAAGAATAAAATATTTTATTTAATAATTTTTCACCTTGAGTTTCTGAAATGCAAGATATAATAATTGATTTGAAATCATCTAATCTATTTACTATTTTTGTAGGTTCTAAAATGGAATATAATTTTAAAATTTGAAAATTATATTCATTCTTTAAATTTTCATTTTCAGCATTGTTTTTGATTTTTTCAGTGTAGTATTCTTGTAAAAATTTATATGCTGTAACAGAAGCAAAATTTTCAATACCAATTTCAAGACTATCGATTATAGATGCATGTTGCAATTTATACAACTTATCTGTTTTTTCAATCAAATACTTTAATCCGTGAATATCGTTATATGAAACATAATATTTTTTTGAAATAAAATTAATGATATCTTCAAATTCATCTATGCTTATATTTCCGTCATGTAAGCATATAATTGATAACAAAAGTTTTTGCTGATAGTTCAACTTGTCTATTTTTGTTTTGATAGGATCTGTTTTCAATTTTAATATAGAACTTCCATCAAGTTCATTTTTAATTTTACACAATTTATATAAGTTACCTTTAGCAATGTTTTTATAGAAATGTTCTAACTCATCAATCATATTGTAATTTGATGGGTTTACAATAGTTAAAGCATATTCTATTGGTAGTTCATTAATTTCATAAACATCAACATCAGCGACATTTTCAAATATTTTTGCTAACTTCCACAATTCATCGGTTTTTTTGTTTTTGGTTGTATATTCGAAAATAAAATATAGTCCGTTGTTTGCATCCATAATTTTTTGCAATTGCATAATTGACATAGAATCTGCATTTTGAATATTACTAATGTTCAAAACGAAACGATACGTTTCTATCATATATTTTACATATTCACAGTTTATAAGAATGCTATCCAAATCATATCCATTAATAATTTTTTCTGCGTCTGCTGCATTTAATGACAATATACGTTCGCATAATGCTGAAAAAACTGCAGCCGGCAAATTATCTAAATTTTCTAAAACTTTACTGCCTTCGCTTTTTTTAGCCTTTCACTCATACCTAATGCTAAAAAATCCTTTAATGACATCTTTTCATTTTGAAAATAATTGCTAATCGCCTCAGAAACGTAAGAAATAAAATCTCCATTTCCAACCAATTCTTTTTATTTATAGGCGGTGTATCTACAATAATTATGGGTTTGCTCAATTCATCGTTTAAACTTGCTTTTTTTACAATTGATGTTTTACCTAACCCAGAATCAGACCAAATAAAGAGCACTTTATTTTTACATTTGTTTTTATTTATATCCTCAACAACATATCGAGTTTCATCTATTCTATCAATTATGTTTTGGGTTGAAAAAATATTAGACATTATTTTCTCCTTCATTTACTTATAATAATTTGTAGTTATTGTAAGTTGAAAATCTAAAGATATAGTCATATTAGAAGTGGTGTTATTTGCAAGCAGAAACTTATTATTAAATAACCAAGTACTAATAGCAGTTTCAAACAATTACTAGGAAGTGAATAAATTGTATGATTATAAAAAATCCAAAGACGCGATCAAAGAGATATTAGAATCCCCGACAAAAATTGAAGAAAAAGACACCATACCCTCAGACTCCGAATTTACATATGAAAATGGAATAAAAGCATGGGTTGGAGCGTTATTTGTTGATATAGTTAACTCTAGTAGATTATTTAAATCAGCAAATGAAGATACTGCTCGTATCATTAGGTGCTTTTGTTCGGAGATAATATCAATCCTTAAAGACGACCCCAATTATAGGGAGATTGGAATCCGTGGAGATTGCGTATATTGTATCTATACAACAGGATTCCAGGAAGATTTAGTTGAGATATTCAGACACGCATATCGCATTAACACCTTTATGAATATGCTTAATATATTACTGAAACAAAACAACTATGATACTATACAAGCTGGAATAGGTTTAGGGTGTGGACGGGACCTTATCGTGAAAGCGGGGCAAAACGGAAGTGGAATAAATGATAAAATTTGGATTGGCAAAGCGGTTGTTGATGCCGCTCACTTATCAAATATTGCAAATCGGAAAGGAATCTCTCCAATAGCAATGAGCCCTGTATTTTACTCTAATATAATAGATCTTTTATACGAAGAAGGTCACGAATATAAAACTTGGATAAAAAGTCATTCCGATGGATATGCTTGGAACATTGATTTCTATCACTGCAATATCGTTGAAACGGCTTTCGATAAGTGGATTGAGGAGGAACTATAACATGTCAGAATTACAAACCGTACCCGATTCAACTCTTCTCAAAGAAGAAGAGATTGAGTATAAAATAGAAAAAGCAACTCAAACCCTTGAGCGGAATATTGGATTTATAAGTGGTTGCGATAACAAAACATCTATTATTTTAACTGCATTGGGAGTCTTGCTCACTATTATTCTTACGAATGATGGATTGAATGCAATTTTTAAGATAATTAACAGTTGTGTTATTGAAAAAACATTCTGCAATATTTTGTACTTGCTTTGTTTAATAAGCAGTATTGTAATCTTATTGTTTGGAATGTATAAATTAGGTAGCGTCCTGATTGCACGAACAAAAGCAAGTGCTAAAATACTGAATTCATATAATTCTAGAATATTTTTTTCAGGAATTATCAAAAATGATAATTTAGAGCAATATAAGAAAAAGTTTTATGCAATGAATAAAGAAGAACTCTTGGATGAATTAATTATTGAAATCTATATAAATGCTGATATAGCAACTAAAAAGTACGACAATTACAATTCAGGATTCAAACTATCAATTGTGGGATTTCTTTTATTCGTTTCAATTTTGTTGATTGGTATATATATCTATTAAGGAGAACACTATGGCAGATTATGATTATAAAAAAGGGAAAGAACGTATAGTAGAAATTTTAGATAACGATTTGGAAGTCATCGAACAAAATGAATTACCTAATGATGACTCTTTTACGTTTTCAAATGGTTACTATAGTTGGGTTACCGCCATTTTTGTTGATATTCGTGACTCTTCTGAATTGTTTGCGGAGGAGGATAAAGAAAAGGTGTCGAAAATCATTCGGTGTTTCACCTCTGAAATTATTGAAATCCTAAGAAAAGATGATAATCTTAGAGAAATAGGAATAAGAGGAGATTGTGTTTATGCTATATATACAACCCCTAAAAAGGATGATATATATGAGATAGCCGATAAATCCTTTTATATTAACACCTATATGAAGATGCTAAACGAGATTTTGAAAGAAAGAGCTTTGCCTCAAATAGAAGTCGGCATTGGAATGTCAAGTGCACAGGAGTTAGTAGTTAAAGCCGGAAGAAAGGATGTCGGCATAAACAGCAAAGTATGGATTGGCGAAGCAGTAACAACCGCTTCCAATTTATCCTCTTTAGGAAACAAAAATGGAGTTTCATCACTAGTGTACTCTGTATGTAGTTATAATAATTTTATAGATAAATTAGAGAAAGTTGATAGTGGTAAAAATCCACGAGATTGGTTTACATATCATCCCGATGAAGGCGATGGTGCTTATTATTCTGCCAGTATTAGATGAACTCAACAAAGAATACAACGAGCATAATCAATTAGTTGCAAATACCGAAGTGTTTCTGTCTGCTATAAAAAAATATACGCGAATCAAAAAATTGACACCGCGTATATTAAATGAACTTGTAGATCATATAGAAGTACATCATGCAGAAATGGTTGAAGGTAAGCAAACTCAACGGATTGACATATTTTACAATTGTATCGGTTCTATAGAGATACCGAAAGAAATTGAAATACCAATCCCTCAAATCACGTTGCAGACCCGTAAAGGCGTAGATATAACATATGTATCCGCTTTAGACCACTGCGGGTAAAAACAGGCAAAATTAAAACGGGTGCGATATAAAGAACCCTCAGTTCCTATATCGACACCCGTTATGGTGCGGATGACGGGACTTGAACCCACAAGGTATTGCTACCACTAGAACCTGAATCTAGCGCGTCTGCCAATTTCGCCACATCCGCATATATAAAAAATGTACCACATTTGGCTACAAGTAAGTATAGCACAACAGCATTTAATAATCAAGAACTTTTGAGCTAAATTTCTAAAAATTAATACAAAAAAAGCACCTTGACTTATATAAAAGTTAGGTGCTTTTTAAGGTTAAATAGTTACAACGTTGGTGTCAATAGCGTTGCCTTTTATAAAACTTTCGGCGTTTTGTAGGGTGGTTTCGCTAATGGCTACCAGAGCTTCTTTTGTAAGAAATCCTTGGTGTGAAGTAACAATCACATTAGGGAAGGAAAGCAACCTTGCAGTAATTGAGGTTTCAAGGATATCATCTTCTCTGTTTTCAAAAACGTTTTCTTGTTCTTCCTCGTAAACGTCAAGTCCTACGCCTGCAAATTTTAGCATTCTTATACCTTTAATAAGGTCCGCCGTGCTAATAAGTGCACCACGCGAAGTGTTTACAAGTATAACATTATTTTTCATTTTTTCTATAGCATTAATATTTATTATATGATAGGTTTCTTCGGTTAGGGGGCAGTGTAGTGAGATAAGGTCGCTTTCTGCTAAAAGTCTATCCATAGAAACATATTCTACAAATGGCAAATCAGGGTTTTCGTACTTGTCATAGGCAATAACCTTCATGCCAAGACCATGCACCGCACGGCAAAAAGCGGCACCAATTTTACCCGTTCCTATAACGCCAGCAGTTTTTCCGTGAAAGTTTAGACCTGTTAGACCTATAAGGCTAAAGTTATTCTCGCGCACTTTTATATATGCTTTATGAATTCTGCGGTTAACTGCAAAAGCTAGTGCCAAAGCATGTTCTGCAACCGCTTCAGGAGAATAACCTGGTACGCGCATAACGGTAATTCCGCACGCCTTAGCGGCTTCAAGGTCAACATTGTTAAAACCTGCACATCTTAGTAAGATAAGTTTAACGCCACAGTCTTTTAAAATGTGTATAATTTCCTTGCCTGCTTCTGAGGCAACAAAAAGGCAAACCGCATCGTAACCGTTTGCAAGGCTAGCAGTTCTTTTGGAAATATCGGTCTTTAAATAATCTATAGTAATGTTCGGAAAATTTGGTAAAATTTCGTCAAAAGACTCACGGTCATATTGTTTGGTATCGTAAAAAAGAATTTTCAAGTAAATGCTCCTTCAAACTACATTATTTCATAAAGTTTTATAATATCATCTTTTTGTGCAAGCCAATCAGAATAGGCGGTAGCACTTCCTGACGCAACCGAAAACTTAAGCGATTTGCCCATATTTTCGGATTTTGAATATTCACATATAAAGCCAGCGACCATAGAATCACCTGCGCCAACACTGTTTTTAAAATTACCAGCAGGGGTGTCACAATAAAACTCTTTACCATCGTATGTTACAAGAACTGCACCTTTTTCGTCCATAGAAACAAGAACGTTTTGCGCACCCATGTTTTGTAGTAGTTTAGCGTATTTTACAACATCTTCCATGTTTGAGATGTTTATACCAAAAAACTCATTAAGTTCATCAATATTTGGTTTAATTAAAAACGGATTACTATTCAAAGCATGTTTTAATGGTTTGCCTGTTGTATCAATTATTACCTTTACACCTTTTGGTGCTACCAATGCGAGTTTATAATAAGCATCTTCACTAACACCTTTTGGCAAACTGCCCGAAAGCACTAATACATCATTTTCACAAAGATGGGATATTTTGTTTTTAAGTTGTTCTATATCATCAGAGGTAATGGATATTCCGCTTCCGTTATATTCGGTTACTTGGTTTGATACAAGTTTAACGTTTATTCTTGTAAAACCTTTATTAAGGTCAATAAAATCGCAAGCACAACCTTGGTTTGCCATAAGATTTTTAAGCTCGTTTCCTGTAAAACCTGCGCAAAAGCCAAAGGCGGTGGTTTTAATACCGAGCCTTGCAAGTATTATTGAAACATTAATGCCCTTGCCACCAGGTACTATATACTCACCAAAAGTGCGATTTGTTTTGCCAAAATTTAAGGTTTCTACCTGCGCGTTATAATCTAGAGATGGGTTAAGAGTAACGGTGTATACCATAATTATCTGCCTTCTTAATTAGTAAAATATCCATAAAATAAGTATACCCCTTTTTAAAATAAATATCAATAAAAATCGTTGCAATTTAATAAGAATTAAACTATAATTAACTAAGATTGATTTTGGAGTGAATATGTTGACAAAGATTTATGTTGTAAGGCATTGCGAATCTATGGGAAATCTTTTGCACTCTTTTGCAGGACATAGTGATGTTGATATAAGTGAAAAGGGTAAACTTCAGTTAAATTGTCTTTCGCAATATTTTAAGGATATAAAACTGGATAAGGTTTATACAAGTCCGCTTTTGCGTGCTAAAAAAACAGCCGAGGCTATAAATAAACACAGTGGTGCACCGATTATCGTTGAGCCTGATTTTATTGAAATTAATCTTGGTGTTTTAGATGGTAGACCCGTTAGTGAAATGTCGGACGAGCAAACAGCCTCTTGGTTAACCGAGCCTGATAGGTTTTACGTAGAGGGTGGCGAAACAATGCGAGAGGTAGCCGATAGGGTTTCTAATGCATTAAAACGTGTGGCAGAGCAAAACCCTGATAGCGTTATTGCAATAGCAAGCCATGGTTGTGCAATTCGCAACCTTATACGCGTAATAAAAGGTTTTGGACCAACCGGTATTAAAGAGGTAGACTGGTGTGATAACACCGGTATTAACTATATTGTTTACGAAAACGGAGAATTTTATTTAGAATGCGAAAACGATATTTCGCATTTAAGTTCCGATGCATTAGCAGAGCCTGTGTCGGCTTGGGTAAAATAAAAAAGGGGGAAGAGTAATGGTAATTTTAGCGGTTGATTTAGGCGCTGCAAGAACAGGTCTTGCGGTAAGCGACAGTAGCGAAACCTTCTCATTCCCGCGCGGCATAATTAAAGAGTATAATAGAGAAAAACTTTATATGGCTATAGCAGAAAAAGCCAAGGCTGAAAAGGCAGAGTTAATCGTTATTGGTTTGCCCAAAAACATGGACGGTAGCGAGGGCTTTAAGGCAGAAGAAAGCCACGCGGCAGTAGAGGCGCTAAAACAGTTAACAGATATACCTATTGAATTATGGGATGAGAGATGCACAACAATTTCTGCTCATATAAGTTTGCAGATGAACGGTATAGAAACCAAAAAGCGCAAAAATGTTGTTGACTCGGTTGCCGCAACAATAATTTTAGAAGATTACTTGAATTATAGAAAAAACAAAAAATAGTTTACAAAAAAGAGAACGACTGTGTTTAAACGCAGTCGTTTCATTTTATTCTTTAATATCGTTATAACACTCAACCGTAACGGTTACAAGGTTATTAATAACGGTAGCAAAACCGTTTTGTAAAGTGCATTTAAAAATCTCTTTTCCTTCGTGGTAGGCGGTAACGGGACCATGACTTATAGCAAATAGGGTATCAACCTGTCCTGCTCTTATGCCGTAACTTCCGCCGCCTTTTCCATTTGCATCGTCGTGTATGGTAAGGTGTATAGAGTCACACTTAATTGGCTTTATTGACCCCAAAGGGCTTACAATTTTTAATGTTAGCCTATCCATTTTATCACCTACTGTTTTGCCTTTTTATAAACCTCGTTAATGTCACCACACATAAGGAAATGTTGTTCTGGGATATCATCCATGTTTCCGCTTAGTATTTCCTCAACGCCCTCAATAGTCTTTTGTAGTGGCACATAAACACCTTTCATACCTGTAAAACTTTCGGCAACGTGGAAAGGTTGGCTTAAAAATCTTTGTATTCTGCGCGCGCGTTTTACCGTAACTTTATCTTCTGCCGAAAGTTCTTCCATACCTAGAATTGCAATAATATCAAGTAGTTCGTTATACTTTTGTAAAACGCGTTGAACCTCTTTTGCTGCGCGGTAGTGTCTATCACCAACAACGTCTTGGGTTAACATGCGTGAAGATGATTGCAATGGATCAACGGCAGGGTAGATGCCAAGTTCAACAATACTGCGCGAAAGCACGGTGGTAGCATCAAGGTGTGAAAAGGTGGTAGCAGGTGCAGGGTCGGTAAGGTCGTCTGCAGGCACGTATACCGCTTGAACAGAGGTTATAGAGCCGTTACCTGTAGATACAATTCTTTCTTGCAATTTACCCATTTCGCTCGCAAGTGTTGGTTGGTAACCAACTGCCGAAGGTGGCCTGCCTAAAAGAGCAGATACTTCAGATCCTGCTTGGGTAAAACGGAAAATATTATCAATGAACAATAGAGAGTCTTTATGTGTTTCTTCGCGAAAATATTCTGCCATAGTAAGTCCAACAAGTGGCACGCGAAGTCTTGCACCTGCAGTTTCATTCATCTGACCGAAAACAAGAGCAGTTTTTTCAAGAACACCTGATTGTTTCATTTCATTGTATAGGTCGTTGCCCTCTCGCGAGCGTTCGCCTACACCTGCAAAAACCGAGTATCCATCGTGTTCAAATGCTACGTTGCGGATAAGTTCCATAATGAGTACGGTTTTGCCAACTCCCGCACCGCCAAAAAGACCGATTTTGCCACCCTTAACATAAGGGGTCATAAGGTCAATAACTTTAATACCGGTTTCTAAAATTTCACTAGATGGAACAATATCGGAAAATTTTGGAGCAGGGTGGTGAATGGGCCATTTTTGTTTTGAAGTAATAGGTTCTTTTTTATCAATAGGTTCGCCAATAACATTAACCATTCTGCCAAGAGTTTCGGTGCCAACACAAACCGATATCGGCTCACCTGTATCGGTAGCGGTTAATCCGCGTGATAAACCGTCGGTTGGGTGCATTGAAATACATCTGACTTCGCCGTTACCTAAATGCTGGCTAACCTCAAGCACAAAGGTTTCTCCGCCGTGCTCTATGGTAACTGCATGGGTAATGTCGGGCAAATCCAGACAGTCAAAAGAAATGTCAACAACAGGACCTGTAATTCTTTCTACCATCCCTAAAGAGCCTTTTGCCATTATAAAGCCTCCTTGTTTTATCCAAAAGCAAATTGCAATTAGTTAAAGTTTAATAGTGTTCTGCGGTTTCAATAACGTCGGCAGTAACCGCGCTTTGCCTTATTCGGTTTATTTGTGATACAAGTTCATCGTGCTTCTCGCTTGCTGTATCATAAGCCGAGCGCATTGTCATAAGGGTTGCCGCTTGTGCGCCAATAGCGGATTCTAAAACTAAACCATAAAGAATGGAACTAAAAACATTTTTTGCAGTTCTTGCAATAATAGTTTCAATATCAGGTATAACCAGAGTATTATCAATAGTTGCTTTACCCTCAACATTAAACAATTCAAAAAGGGTAGGTGCTTGGTGCATCATATTATAATATTTTTGGTAAATAATGTGCACCTTTGATATTTTACCTCTTTTACGCAATTCAACCAAATCCCAAAGTAGTTTATTGCTATCGGTATAAGAGGGGATATCATCAAAGATATATTGGTTATATATGGCAATATTTTTTGTTTTAAAATAGTTTATAGCTCTTTTTCCGCAAGCAACAACCAAATGGTTTGGATTTTGGTCAATTAACCCCTTTGCGAAAGAAAGTAATTCTGCATTAAAACTACCACACATACCTTTGTTTGAGGCTATTACAACAAACATTTCGGGTGCAAAGTGATCTTCTTTACCAAGGGGTTTTAAAAGATCTTCACCGTATTTTGAAAGCAACAGCATGCACTCATCACTGTAAGCGTGGTAGTCATTATATATGTTGTTAAGCTTTGAGAACTTAACAGTAGAAACGGTTTTCATTGCTTTGGTTAACTTCTTTGTAGAACTAATACCGCGCAGATGCTTTTTTAAATTTTGTATAGCAGGCATATTAATACCTCTTTATGAATTCGTCTAATGCGTTGCGAATTTCTGCAAGTATCTGTTCTGATGCTTTATTTCCTGTTTTCAAAGGCTCGGTAAGTTGCGAATATTCTTCTTCAAAGAACGGGAACAGATCTTGTTCAAAATCGGCAACTGCATCAAGGGATAAATTGTCGGCATAACCTTCGGCAACTGCAAAAAGAAGTAACGCTTGTTTCCAGTTATCTAATGGTTTATACCTGCCTTGCTTCAGCGCGGCCATAAGATGTGCACCAGAAGATAAGGTTTTTTTAGTAGCATTGTCAACATCTGTGCCGATTTGTGTAAAGTCGGCGAGTTCGCGATACTGTGCAAGTCTTGTTCTAAGGCTTGCAGAAATCTGTTTCATTAATTTTGTTTGTGCGGCACCGCCCACGCGTGATACCGAAAGACCAACATTAATAGCAGGACGCTGACCTTCGTAAAATAGTTCGCTTTCTAGGAAAATCTGTCCATCGGTTATAGATATAACGTTGGTGGGAATATATGCCGAAATATCACCAGCAAGGGTTTCAATTATTGGGATAGCGGTAATTGAACCGCCGCCAAGTTCTTCTGAAAGGTGTGCCGAACGCTCTAATAATCTTGAATGTAAATAGAAAATGTCACCCGGATAGGCTTCTCTACCTGATGGTCGGTGTAAAAGAAGCGAGAGTTCGCGATAGGCTACGGCATGTTTTGAAAGGTCGTCGTAAACAATAAGAACATCGCGACCGCTATACATAAAATACTCTGCCATAGCGGTACCTGAGAATGGTGCAATATACTGTGTTGCAGCCGAGCCTGAAGCAGTAGCCGCAACAATGGTTGTATATTCCATAGCGCCGTAGTGCTCTAGTTTTTCTTTTATTTCAGAAATAGTGGTTTCTTTTTGACCTATAGCAACATATATACAAAAGGTGTTTTTGCCTTTTTGGTTAATAATTGTATCAATGGCAATAGCCGATTTTCCGGTCTGTCTATCACCTATAATAAGTTCGCGTTGACCTTTGCCAAGCGGTACCAAAGCATCAATGGCTTTAATGCCTGTGTGTAAGGGTTCACAAACTGGTGCGCGGTCAAGAATGGCAGGCGCGTGGAATTCAATAGGTCTTCTTTCATTGAAATAAAGATGACCTTCGCCGTCAATGGGATTACCAACTGCATCAACAACTCTGCCGAGTAGAGTTTCGCCAACAGGCACAGATGCAATTCTGCCAACCCTTCTTACGCGGCTTCCACTTTCAATGCTTTCATACTCTCCAAAAACAACACAACCGATACGTTCGGGTTGTATGTCTAAAATCATACCACGTTCACCGCAGTCAAATTCAATAACCTCGCCATACATAATGTCGGCAAGACCATCCATCCAACAAACGCCGTCGGAAATCTGTAACACGCGACCAAGTTGATAGGTGTGAATTTTAGGGATAAAGTTTTCTGCATTGTGTTTAAATTCTGCATAAACTTCTTTAGCTGCTTCATCAAAGGTGATGGGTTCTCTTGTAATGCCATTTTCAAAGTGGTAAAGTTCTTCTTTAACAGTAGCGTCATATACTGTGTCACCAATACGAAGCATAACGCCGCCGATAAGGGTGGGGTCAACCTTAACCCAAAGCGAAGTTTTGCCGTTTACTGTGTTAAGCAGTTCGGTTGTAACCTTGTCAACCTTATTAACCAACGCTTCATCTAAAGGGAATGCTGAAGTAAGGGTAACATAAAGAACACTGTGGCGTCTTAAATATGATTTATCGCCGGGTGTAAGTTTTATCATACCCAAAATTTCGTCAATCTGACTTTGCTCTTTAGCGCGTATTTTAGACAAGTAAGGCTCTTTTGAAAAAACTTCGGCAACGCCGTTTTCCATGGTTTTGAAAAACTGCTTTTTTGTTTTTTCAATCATGGTGCGGTGTATTTCATTGCATTCGCGAGTGCCGAAATCTTTTATTGTCTGCACCTTTTCTTTTGTTGCTTCATGAAACTCTAAGAGTTGGTCGCTTTTAAGGTGATCAGCCTTTTTAAATTGTGGTTCCTTATAATCGTGAAAGGGTGTATTTTCAATCTCTTCAGCGTGCGAGAGGTCGTTTAAAATCTTTTCGCGACGGTTTTTGAATATACCTACTATCAGTTTACGGAAAAATAATAGTATAAGAAAAGTGAGTATAAGGAAGTTTATCAGTACATAATGTAATTCCATGTTTTACTCCTTTAAAATACTATCTGCAAACGAGTGGGCTATATCCATAGTGTGAACACTTAAAATTTCAAGTATTTCGTTATGTTGTTGTTCAGTTAATTTAAGGCATGCATCAACCGATTCTATGCGCTCTTTTTTAGCGGTTTCAATATCTAAAATACTTGCCTCTCTAGCCTTGGCGATTTCTGCTTTAAGTTCTAAGCGTTCATGCTCTTTAAACTCTATAAGTTTTTGCTCTGTTAGTGCGGCGTGTTCGGCTTTAATCTTTTCTAATTGGACTTCCTTTTGGGCAGCATTATTAATCCGCTCTTTTCTCTCGTCCATAATTTTAAGTATGGGTTTAAAAAGCAGATTGTTAAGTATTAACATTAATGCAACAAAGCAAATAATCGTCCAAATAGTTACCGATAGTTGTATCGTCATAATATTTTAGATCTTTGCAACTAACATAAAGGCTATAAGCAAACCGTAAATGGTAAGAGCCTCCATAAGTGCAAGCGAAATGATAAGTGTGGAACGGATATCCTTAGCCGCATCTGGTTGGCGGGCGATACTTTCCATAGCACTTTTAGCGGTCATACCCTGTGCGATAGCAGGGCCTAGGGTACTTACGGCAATAGCAAGAGCCGCAGCGATTGCAATAATTGGTGATGACATAATTTATTACTCCTTTAAAAGTTATTCTATTTCGGTTACCTCATCTAAATAGATAGAGGTAAGCATTGTAAATACCAGTGCTTGTAAGGCGCAGAATAATATAGAAAGCACCATCATAACAACCGGTACGCCAATTGGGAAAATGTGGTAAAGTTCTTCGGTAACCATTTCCTCACCGAAAACGTTACCAAACAGACGAAGTGCAAGAGAAGCAGGTTTAATGAATTCGTCTAAGAGTAGCAGCGGTAACATAAAGAACATAGGACTTATAAATCTTTTGAAATAATGTTTCACACCGCATTTAAGGCCTGCAATTTGTAAAAACACAAAAGTAACCGCGCCAAGTCCTGCCGTTACAGATAACGAAGCGGTAGGTGCTTTAACGTAATCGGTTAGACCTACTCCCGGAAATAAACCTGAATAGTTGGCAAAAATAATAAATATGAAAAGTGATGCTAAAAAGGTGAAGTATTGTCTGGATTTCTTTTTGCCAAGCAGGTCGCCAAAAAAGTTATCAAGCCATTCTACACCGGTTTCAACCATATTTTGAAATTTGCCGGGTTTCTCTTTTAAGTTAAGTTTTATTATTAAGGAGATCAGGGTAACTACAGCAAGAATTATCCACATAGTAACAACCTCGCCCGTAACGTCAAGTACACCAAAGAGGCTAAATAAAACCTTAGAGCCTTCACCCATTCTGAGAATCCTCCTTTTTATCGTTTAGTTTTACAAGTTTAAAGGTAAAATAAAAAGTAGGAATGGTTATACCAAGACATCCTCCAACAAGTAACCAAGTAACACTATAAGGGGTATAACCTCCAAAACAGTAAATAATAACCAAATATGCAACAACTATAATTTGTCGCAAGATGTGTGTGGCGGCAAATTGTTGTGGCTTAGTTTTTAGCATGTATTTAGACAGAAAATAATTACCTGCGGCAATTAATGCGCCTATTAAAAAAGCAACTGCCGCACCAAAGATATTAGAATTGATTTTAACCACCTTCTTTAATACTAATATTATAACATTATATCGTTACATTAACAAGTAATATTTAATAAAAATAATAAAAAGCAAGCGCAAAATTAATGTGCTTGCTTTTACTATTCATCAATAACTATTGCTTGGTCGTTAGTAAGGGTGTACACCTTAAATTCACCCTGCTTTTTCAGTTCTTCGTAGTGAGCTCTGCGCTCATCTGAAAAGTGGCAAATAACAATACCGTCAAAATAACCTAATGCAGTGTAGTCTTCTGTATTGTTTCGGTCTGGGTCGTAGGGGAGAACATGCTTGGTGCTTTTAGAAACGATATGCACGCCTGCACTACCTCCAATATAGGTAACGCCCGATTCAATATATCTTTTAAGTGGCTCTAAAAAACCGTGTTTTTTAATTCTGTAAAAGGTACCAAAGGTGTTTCCACCGCCGACAAAGATAGCATCTATCGGTAGGTCTGCAAATTTCTCGGCATCATAGTAGTCAAGCACATAGATATTTTCTCGCTTAAAACCATACTGCATTAGATGAAGATAAAACTTATCAGATAGAATAGCGTTTCTTCTTGCACGCTCGTTAGGTATAAACAATATTCTGCATTTATCTACGGTAACTTTAAGATTCTCAAAAATAGTTCTACGTGAATTTTCGTTGCTAAAGTCACAGGAGGTTAGTATTAAGTGCATAAACCTACTCCTTGTCTATCGCTCTGGCGCAAAGCCAAGATGCCCATATAGGATAACAACTTTCGTAAAGATGCAGTCCGTCGCCTGTATACTCTGAAGAAAGGTTTCCGTTTTTATCGTCGTAAACCTCGTTAACGTCAATATAAAAGGTGGTTGTGCCGTCAGCAAGTTTTGATAGCATTTCGTTGTAGGTGTCAAGCCTTTGATTGCTGTAAAATGGGCTAGAGTTTGAGTATTCTTCGCCTACGTGTAAATTTGCACAAACGTAAATAATTGCGTTTGGTTGGTGCTCTTTGACCGTTTTAACCAATTCCTCAAAAGCATCGGCGTTGTTTTGCAAGTCGCCTGCAATTTCGTTAACGCCAAACATAATATAAACCTTGCCATAGGTACGATTTTTTAGCAGGTCCATAAGCGTATAATTACCATTCTCGTCAGCACAAGTTACACCATACACGCCGTGAATGGTACCGCCAACTTCTGCAAGAAAGTCTGCATTATATATTTCGGCATATCTATGCAAACCAACAGTGCGTGAATCGCCTATGAACAAAGCATCGTCAAAATAACTTCTGTCTACCTTTTTAAATGTGTATCGTGTACTAGGTTCGCGCAACTTGTAGGTGGTTACTTTTTCATATTCAGTTATGATTTTATCTGCAGCACTGCCGGCAACATACATATATATTGCAATACCTATATTTATAACGGCTACGGCAGCAAGTATAGCAGAAATAATTTTTCTCATTACGTTTCACCTAAAAAATAAAATTAGTAAACTACATACCTACATTTTACTACATTTTGAGAATTTGTAAAGGGTATTTTAATTTTTGTAATAGGTCAAGCGATAATAAGCGTATATTCTTTTGGGGTGAATAATCAATGTTTTTAGAACTAATCTTATCCGCTATGTCACATATAGCCTATGTGGTTTTGCATGTAAGCAGTAACGGACAGTTTCCGCCGCCGTTATCAAAAAAGAAAGAACAAGAGTATATAGAAAAGATGTTTGATGGTGATGAAACTGCACGAACAAAACTAATTGAACATAACCTAAGGCTTGTAGCACATATTGTTAAAAAATATTCTTCAAGCAACATAGAGCAAGAGGACTTGATATCTATTGGAACTGTAGGTCTTATTAAGGCGGTGTCTACGTATAAAGGCAATAAAGGCATTAAACTTGCAACATATGCTTCGCGATGCATAGAAAATGAAATACTAATGTGTTTTAGGAGCCTTAAAAAGACTGCTCAAGATGTTCACATAAGCGACCCGATTGACACCGATTCTGACGGAAACTCTTTAACGTTGGGAGATATAATAGCAGACGATGTTGATATTATAGAAGATGTGGATATTAAACTTAAGATAGAACAGCTACACACTCTTTTGAAAACCAAACTAACTCCGCGTGAGCAAAAGATTATGTATATGAGATACGGACTTTTTGGGTATAGTGAATTACCGCAAAGAGAGGTTGCAAAAAGGCTACATATTTCGCGTTCGTATGTATCAAGAATAGAAAAGAAAGCCTTAGAAAAACTAAAAGAAAATTTTACTTAAAAATTTAAACAGCTAATTTGAACTTTAATTATTAAAAAATTGAAAAATAAATCGTTATCGGGTAAACACAAAAAATTGTAAAATTTATGTTGACAAGCGAGGAGTTGTGTGTTATAATTCCAAACGATAAAGGCTGTGACGAAGACGGCATAGGGTATAAACTTTAAGAGAGTCGGTGGTTGGTGCGAACCGATAGTAAGTATTCTAAAACGCCTATCACTTCCGAGCTGGAGGTATGAACACGGTTTTTCCGTAATTAATTTCTCCCGTGATTGCTGCGTAAATGCATAGAGGTTGATAGACCTCAAGAGGTGGCAGTTTGTTAACTGCAATTTGAGTGGTACCGCGGATGTGATTCACACGCCCGTCTCAAAGTTATCTTTGGGATGGGCGTTTTTTGTTTCAGCCCTCCCGAAAATTAGTCAATGTTAAGGAGGAAAAGTAAATGGCTACAGTAGAAACCCAAAAACTTATGCAGGTTGCATCGCGAATTCGCGAAATGCGTGAGATTTTCTCACTGTCTATTTCCGAAATGGCAGAGAAGACCGAAGTTAGCGTTGAAGAGTACAAGGATTATGAGGATGGAAAATTAGATTTCCCGTTCACCTTTATTCATAAGTGCGCTTTGGTGTTTGGAATTGGTATTACAGACCTATTAGAAGGTAAAAGTGCAAACCTTTCTTCTTATACAATTACCAGAAAAGGACAGGGTCAGGAAACCGCTAAAGAAGAGGGTATAAGCATCAGAAACCTCGCGCCGTTGTTTAGAAGAAAAATTGCCGAACCCTATTGGGTTAAATATGAATATAATGAGGAATTACAAAATAAGCCTATACACTTAACCAAGCACTCAGGCCAAGAATTTGACTTTGTTATGAGCGGTAAACTCAAGGTGCAAGTTGGTGATAATGTTGAGTTTTTAGAGGCAGGAGATAGCATCTATTACAACAGTTCAACTCCACACGGTATGATTGCTGTTGGCGGTGAAGATTGTCTTTTCGTTGCGGTTGTACTCCCCGGCGAAAATGAAGACGAAGACGTTGTAAGAGAAACTTTAGTATCTGCTAATGCTACTAAAGGTCAACTTGTGTCTTCAAAATTCATAACATGCGAGGAAGACGATAAGGGCATATTGCAAAAAATTGATTTCAAGAACGAAGATAAATTTAACTTTGCTTTTGATATTGTTGATGAAATTGCAAAGAAAGACCCGGGCAAACTTGCAATGTTGCACATTGATAAGAATAATGTTGAACGCCGCTTATCGTTTAACGATATGAAACGCGCTTCAAACCAATGCGCTAACTATTTTAAAGCGCTTGGCATTAAAAAAGGCGATAGGGTAATGCTTATACTCAAACGCCACTATCAGTTCTGGTATGCAATTTTGGCACTTCATAAACTGGGTGCAATCGCAATTCCTGCAACCAATCTTTTGCAAGAGCACGATCTTGACTATCGTTTTAACGCCGCTGATGTAAGTGCAGTTGTATGTACTGCCGAGGGCGACGTATCTAACCAAATTGACCTTGCAGAGAAAAACAGTCCAACCTTAAAAACAAAAATCATGGTTGGTGGCGTTCGTGATGGTTGGCACGATTTTGACGAGGAGTTTCCTTTATATAGTGCGCACTATTATCGTACAGAGGATACTGCTTGCGGTGATGACCTAATGCTTATGTTCTTTACTTCGGGTACAACTGGTTATCCAAAAATTGCCGCACACAGTTATAAGTATGCTTTGGGTCATTATATAACCGCTAAATACTGGCACGGTGTAAGTGAAGATGGACTTCATTTTACCATATCCGAAACCGGTTGGGGTAAAGCTCTTTGGGGTAAACTCTATGGTCAGTGGCTTGCCGAGGGCGCAATCTTTACCTACGACTTTGACCGTTTTGATGCCACAGATATCTTGCCAATGTTCGCAAAATATAACATTACAACTTTCTGCGCACCGCCTACAATGCTTAGAATGATGGTTAAAGAGGATATTTCAAAGTACGACCTTTCATCAATCAAACATATGACCACAGCAGGTGAGGCACTAAACCCAGAGGTGTATAAACAGTTTGAAAAAGCAACAGGCTTACAGATAATGGAAGGCTTCGGTCAAACCGAATTAACTTTGGTTATAGCAAATCTTATGGGCAATTCACATAAACTTGGCTCAATGGGTAAACCTACACCACTTTACGATGTTGATATATTAGATGCTGACGGCAACCCTGTAGCCGATGGTGAAACAGGCGAAATTGTTGTTAAAACTTCCGACAAGGTACCTTGCGGACTGTTCTCAGGTTATTATAAAAACCAAGAAAAAACCGATGAGGTATGGTACGACGGTTATTACCATACAGGCGATACTGCTTGGCGCGATGAAGATGGTTTCTTCTGGTATGTAGGTAGGGTAGACGATGTTATTAAGTCGTCAGGCTACCGCATAGGACCTTTTGAGATTGAAAGCGTTATTATGGAACTTCCTTATGTTTTAGAGTGTGGCGTTTCTGCTGCACCTGATGAGGTTCGTGGTCAGGTAGTAAAAGCAAGCATTGTGCTTGTAAAAGGCACCGAACCAAGCGAGGAGTTAAAGAAGGATATCCAAAACTATGTAAAACAACATACCGCACCTTACAAATACCCACGTATAGTTGTTTTCAAAGACGAACTACCTAAAACAATCAGCGGTAAAATTCAGCGTAATAAACTCTAATATCCTATTAAATTTTATATATTGACATAAAATCAAAGTTATGATATACTACTCTAGGTAAAGGCGTTGACGAAGAGTTCGTAACATTAAACCTTTTAGAGAAGCGGCGGTTGGTGCAAGTCGTAGGTCAAGGGTGTTACGTATGTAGCTTCAGAGTCGGGCGGAAGAAAACCTTTAAAAAGGTTAGTAGAACCTCCTCGTGATTGCTGCGTAAAGGCATAGGGGTTGATAGACTCCAAGAGTGGCAGTATTACTGCAATTTGAGTGGTACCGCGGGTGTAAAGCTAATAAGCGCGCTCGTCTCAAAGTCATAAGCTTTGGGACGGGTGCTTTTTTCGTCCCCGAAAGGATAGGTATGTTATGGAACAAATTACAGGGCTTGATTACAAAATTAAAGAAATGGCCGCCCGTATCCGCGAACTTCGCGAGATAGAGGGGCTAACCCCTGCCGAAATGGCAGAAAAAACTGCTGTTTCAATAGAAGAATATAAGGAATGTGAAGCAGGTAATTGCGACCTTAACTTTGCGTTCATATATAGGTGTGCCATGGCACTGAATGTAAACGTAACCGATATTATTGAAGGTTACAGTCCTACCCTTAAGTCATATACTGTGACTAGGGCTGGGTCGGGTCAAAAAATTGCACAGGCACATGGTATGATATATTATAACTTGGCTTACGCTTTCCAAAATCGTATTGCTGAGCCTCTTTATGTTCGTTGCCCGTATGATGCTATGGCAGAGCAACGCGATATAGAGTTAACTACACATGCAGGCCAAGAGTGCGATTTGGTTATAGAGGGTCACCTTATGGTTCAAGTCGGTGAGCACAAGGAGGTGCTTGGCCCTGGCGATAGCATTTATTACGATAGTGATAAACCACATGGTATGATTGCGGTTAACGGTGAGGACTGTGTTTTTTATGCAATAGTTCTTAATCCAACGGGCGAGCCTATTCCAGAATTAGTACCCGCTAAAATGATAAAGGATAACCGCACTGTTCACAAAGATAAGAGCGATCGTATTTACAGCAAGTTTGTAGATGTAACCGAAAACGAAAACGGCACACCTACTGCAATTAACTTTAAAAATACTGATACTTTTAACTTTGCTTTTGATTTGGTTGATGCACTAGCAGAACGCGAGCCTGAAAAACTTGCTATGTTACATATTTCGGAAGACCTTACAGAGCGTCGTTTTACCTTTAAAGATATAAAGCGTGCTTCAAACCAATGCGCAAACTATTTTAAGGCGCTCGGCATTAAAAAAGGCGATAAGGTTATGCTTGTACTTAAGCGCCATTATCAGTTCTGGTTTGCTATGATTGGTCTAAACAAACTTGGTGCAGTTGCAATCCCTGCAACTAACCAGTTGTTAGAAAAAGATTTTGAGTATCGCTTTAACTCAGCAGGTGTTTCTGCTATAATTTGTACCGCAGACGGTGAAACTGCAAATCAGGTTGACCTAGCGGCAGAAAAAGCACCTTGCTTAAAACACAAACTTATTGTAAATGGTTCTCGTGAGGGTTGGCGTAATTTTGATGAAGAGTTCAATCTTTACAGTACCCACTTTAAACGTACTAAAGATTCACCTTGCGGTGAAGATTTAATGCTTATGTACTTCACTTCGGGTACATCAGGCTATCCAAAAATTGCTGCCCATAACTATAAATATCCCTTAGGCCATTTCCATACTGCAAAGTATTGGCACAGTGTTGACCCTGATGGTCTACACTTCACCATTTCGGACACAGGTTGGGCAAAGGCTATGTGGGGCAAATTATACGGCCAGTGGCTTTGCGAGGCGGCTACATTTGTATACGATTTTGAGCGTTTTGATGCGGCAAAAATTATGCCAATGTTCAAAAAGTATCAAATAACCACCTTCTGTGCACCCCCCACAATGCTTAGGATGATGATTAAGCAAGACCTTTCAAACTATGATTTCTCGTCGGTTCAGCATATGACTACCGCAGGTGAGGCTTTAAACCCTGAGGTTTATAGACAGTTTGAAAAGGCAACAGGCTTACAAATTATAGAGGGCTTCGGTCAGTCCGAAAGCACTATGATTATAGGTAATATGGTAGGTGCTCCCCATAAGATTGGTTCAATGGGTAGGGCAGTACCCGTTTACGATGTTGATATTGTTGATGCCGACGGTAATTCGGTGCCCGATGGTGAAACGGGTGAGATTGTTGTTAATCTGAAAAACGGTTCACCTTGCGGTTTGGCGGTTGGTTATTATAACGACCCTGAGAAAACTGCAGAGGCTTGGCACGATGGTTACTACCACACAGGCGATACTGCTTGGCGCGATGAAGATGGCTTCTTCTGGTATGTAGGTAGGGTAGACGATGTTATTAAGTCTTCAGGCTACCGCATAGGACCGTTTGAAATTGAGAGTGTTATTATGGAACTCCCATACGTTTTAGAGTGTGGCGTTTCGGCGGCACCCGATGAGGTTCGCGGTCAGATAGTTAAAGCGAGCATCGTTTTGGTAAACGGTACCGAAGGCACAGAAGAATTAAAGAAAGAAATACAACGTTATGTTAAGGATAGAACCGCACCTTACAAATACCCACGTATTGTAGAGTTTAGAACAGAACTTCCAAAAACAGTTAGCGGTAAAATTCAACGTAACAAGTTATAATTTTAACTATGGAATTTAAAAGACTAACACTACTTTGCGGCCATTATGGTAGCGGTAAAACAAATATTGCCGTTAATATGGCATATCTGCTAAAACAACAGCATGACAAAACCACCATAGCTGACCTTGATATTGTTAATCCGTACTTTCGCACTAAGGACAGTAGCGGTGAATTCCAAGATTTAGGCATTCGCCTTATCTGTTCGGATTATGCAAACAGTAATGTTGATATTCCTGCACTTCCGCAAGATATCTATGCATTAACCGAGGACCGCAGTATTAAGGCAATTATAGATGTTGGCGGTGATGATAGGGGTGCTTTGGCACTAGGCCGTTTAACCCCTGCAATTTTAGCCGAGAACAATTATGATATGTATATGGTGCTTAACTTTTACCGACCCCTAACGCGCGATGCAGAATCGGTATTAGAGGTTATGGCGGAGATTGAAACTGCTTGCAAAATTAAATTCACAGGTCTTATCAATAACTCAAACCTCGGTGCAGAAACCAAGGGCGAGGATGTTGTTAAAACCAATAAGCTGGCACTAGAAGTTGCGCGGCTTAGCGGTTGTCCGTTGGTGCTAACTACCGTTGAAGAAAGCATTTACGGTGAGGTTAAGGATAGACTGGATAATGTGCTACCGCTTAAACTGCAAAGTAAAATTATATAAACTCAATCACTTAGTGATTTTAGGAAAAAGGAGAGCTAAATATGGCAAAGTTAACCTTCAAAACTGACAACTGTAAGGGTTGCGGGCTATGTATTGACGTATGCCCAAAGAAAATTTTAAGACTTGCTCCCGATAAGATTAACAAAAAGGGGCATCATCCTGCAGAGGTTGTAAATCAAGAGGAATGTATCGGCTGTGCTTTTTGTGCAACCATGTGTCCCGATTGTATAATCAAGGTGGAAAGGTAAGTGAAAAGCAATGGCAGATAAAGTTTTAATGAAAGGAAACGAAGCAATTGCAGAGGCTGCAATAATTGCAGGTTGCAAGCATTACTTCGGTTATCCTATTACACCGCAAACAGAAATCGCGGCATATATGGCAAAGAAAATGCCAAAGATTGGCGGTTGCTTTCTTCAAGCAGAAAGCGAAGTTGCTGCTATAAATATGGTATACGGCGTTGCCTCAACAGGTAAAAGGGTTATGACTTCCTCATCAAGCCCAGGTATATCACTAAAGAGTGAGGGCCTTTCATATTTAGCAGGTGCTGATCTACCTTCACTTGTAGTTAACGTTCAACGTGGCGGTCCTGGTCTTGGCGGTATTCAACCTAGCCAGTCAGACTATTTCCAGGCAACAAAAGCAGGCGGTCACGGCGACTTTAAAATGATAGTTTTAGCACCTTCTTCTGTTCAAGAAATGGCAGAACTTACTATAAAAGGTTTTGAACTTGCAGATAAATATCGTATGACCTCTATGATTTTGGCAGACGGTACTATGGGTCAGATGATGGAGCCTGTATCTCTTGATTATGATATTAAACCTGAGCCTGCAAAACCTTGGGCAACTACAGGTACCAAAATGGAGCGCGAGCATAATATCGTTAACTCACTTTCTTTGGTGCCCGAAGAGTTAGAGCAACTTAACTTTGAACGCTACGAGAGATATAAGAAAATTGAAGAAACCGAAGTTATGTACGAAGAGTATATGATGGAGGATGCAGAAATTTGTATTGCAGCATTTGGCATAGCATCACGCGTTGCAAAAAATGCAATAAATGCCGCCAGAGAGCAGGGCATTAAGGTTGGTATGATTAGACCTATCACCTTATGGCCGTTCCCTGTAGCACCATTTAAAGCCGCCGCAGATAAGGTTAAATCTTTCATCTCGGTAGAACTTTCAATGGGTCAAATGATTGAAGATGTAAAACTAGCCACCGAGTGCAAAAAGCCTGTAACTCTTTGCAATCGTGCAGGTGGTATGATTCCTTCACCTGAGCAGGTGTTGGAAGCTATAATTGAGGCTAATAAAATGGGAGGTGCAAAATAATGGTAGTGTTTGATAAACCACACGCATTGCGCGACGTTCCAATGCATTATTGCCCAGGTTGTACCCACGGTATAATTCACCGCTTGGTAGCCGAGGTTATTGATGAACTTGGAATAGAAGGCAGAACTATCGGTATTGCACCTGTTGGTTGTTCTGTTATGGCGTATAATTATTTCAATTGCGATATGATTGAGGCAGCACACGGCCGTGCACCTGCTATTGCAACAGGTGTTAAGCGTTCCGACCCCGAAAACAATATTGTTTTTACATATCAGGGTGATGGCGACTTGGCATCAATCGGTATGGCAGAAACCGTACACTCTGCTGCTAGAAACGAGAATATTACCGTTATATTTGTAAACAACGCTATTTATGGTATGACCGGTGGCCAAATGGCACCTACCTCTTTGCCCGGTCAGGTTACACAAACCTCACCTTATGGTCGTGATGTTAACCATTGCGGCTATCCTATCAGAGTTTGTGAAATGCTTTCCGAACTAGAGGGTCCCGAGTATTTAGAGCGTGTAACGGTTAATAGTGTTAAGAATATAAAAAATGCTAAAAAGGCAATCAAAAAGGCTTTCCAAAACCAAATTGACGGCAAAGGTTTCTCATTGGTTGAGGTTGTTTCTACCTGTCCTACCAACTGGGGTATGACTCCGCAAGACGCTTTAAAATGGGTAGACGAAAAAATGTTGCCTTACTATCCGCTAGGTGTATATAAGGATAGGTCCGCAGAAAAGGAGGAAGCATAATGGCTACTAAACAAATGTTGTTTTCAGGCTTCGGTGGTCAGGGTATACTTTTCTCGGGCAAATTCGTTGCCTATAAAGGTCTTATTGAAGAAAAGCAGGTTAGTTGGCTTCCTTCATACGGTCCTGAAATGCGCGGTGGTACCGCAAGTTGTGGCGTAATCATTAGTGACGAGGGTGTAGGTTCGCCAATCGTTTCCACACCTGACATCCTTATTGCT
Source organism: Acutalibacteraceae bacterium (assembly GCA_045630515.1). Classification (GTDB taxonomy): domain Bacteria; phylum Bacillota; class Clostridia; order Oscillospirales; family Acutalibacteraceae; genus UMGS1532. The sequence continues at coordinate 6,712 of JAZQTG010000034.1, read as the reverse complement.
ATGAATCTACCTTCTTTAGATAGATATGAAAGCGCAGTAGCAAAGGGTGGCGTAATAATTGCCGATTCTTCACTTATTGAACGTAAGGTAGAGCGTGATGACGTAGAAACCTACTATGTTCCTGCTACAAAACTAGCTGGCGATAACGGTATGCCAAAACTTGCTAATATGATTATTTTAGGTAAACTTTTGAAAGTACTTGGTGATTACAACGAAGAGGCTATAACCGCTACTCTTAAAAAGGTTATTCCGCCTAAAAAAGCAGATATGCTTGAAATTAATCTAAAGGCAATTAAACTTGGCGCAGATTATTAAGAAAGGTGTATTATAAATGGAAATTAAATTTATCAAAACAGAAACACCAAAAGAAAAACCAGATAGTAGTACATTAGGCTTTGGTAAAGTTTTTACTGACCATATGTTTATAATGGATTATTCTAAAGAACAGGGTTGGCACGATGCAAGAATTATCCCATTCCAAAACATTTCTTTGCACCCTGCATCAACCGTTTTGCACTACGGCTCTGAAATTTTTGAGGGCTTAAAGGCTTACAGAAAGGCAGACGGAAGTGTGCAAATGTTTAGACCTGAGGAAAATATTGCTCGTCTAAACCGTTCAGCAGAAAGACTTTGCTTGCCACAAATTCCTGAAGATTTGGCTCTAGAAGTTTTAACCAAGTTTGTTGAAACCGAAAAAGATTGGACACCTTCTGCTGAGGGTACTTCACTTTATCTTCGTCCGTTCCTATTTGGTAATGACGAATCTTTGGGTGTTCATGCAGTTAATAATGCAACATATGTTATTATCGCATCTCCCGTTGGTAGTTATTATAAAGAGGGTATTAACCCTGTTAAAATTATGATTGAGGACGAGGATGTTCGTGCAGTTCGTGGCGGTACAGGTTACGCTAAATGCGGTGGTAACTATGCCGCAAGTAACAGAGCAGGCGAGCGTGCAGAAAAGCAGGGCTATTCACAAGTATTGTGGCTAGACGGCGTTGAAAGAAAGTACATTGAAGAAGTTGGCGCTATGAATGTTATGTTCAAAATCGCCGGCGAAATTGTTACACCTATGCTTTCAGGCTCAATCCTTCCGGGTATTACACGTAAATCTTGCATAGAGCTTTTAAAGAGCGAAGGCTATAAAGTTACCGAAAGACTTATTAGCATAGACGAGCTTGACGCGGCTATGAATAACGGCACTTTGGAAGAGGCTTGGGGTTGCGGTACTGCCGCAGTTGTTTCTCCAATCGGTGAACTTTGCTATAAAGGTAAGAAGTACACCGTTGGCGGTGGCAAAATCGGCGAGGTTACCCAACACCTTTACGATACTCTGACAGGTATTCAGTGGGGCAAATTAGAAGATAAATTCGGCTGGACCTACAAAATAAATTAAAATATTTATAAGTGGCATATTGGCAAAACGCTGATATGCCATTTTTTGTTCAAAAATGCTAAATTATATTAACAGTATTAACTAAATTAAGTGTAACTTGACAAAATATGGGAATTATGATATATTTGAATCAAGGAGGAGATACCGATGTGGTTTTACAGTACTTTTAGTAACCTTTAAAATTCAAAAGATGGGAGAAAGAATTGTGTTTAAAAAGTTATTATCAAGCGTATTAGTTGTTATTTTTGTTTTTACCGTTACTTTAAGTGTGCCTGCGTTTGCAGACGAAAACACCGTACTAAGAGAAAAAAATATAGTTATGGTTAAATATGACACAAAAACAAGAGAAACCACAAAGGTTGAAATAGATCCTAATATATCAAAAAGGAATTCCGCATATAACACTATGACCGAAGATGGTGCGGAATCTAAAGGGTATCATCCTATTACAGCAGAAGTTTTACCCACAAAGGTTGCAACGGAATCTGCAAGGTCTTATCAAGGTAAAACCACAGCAATTACCAACACAAATTATGATGCTTATCGAAGTACGGTTTTTATATTGGCAAAAAGACCAAATGGCAAGTGGGTTAGAGGAACTGGTTTTATGATAGGGCCTAATGCGGTTGCAACGGCAGGTCATGTTATATATAATACTGAAAAATTTGGGGGATTTACTCATGAGGTGAAGGTTTATCCTGCTAAAACTGGAGATAGTGAGCCTTATGGACCATATACGACAACCTCTTATTCTGTTGCCAATGAATGGGCAGATAGTGAAAATGACAATTATGATTGGGGATTAATAGAACTTGGAACTAATATAGGCTATACGGTAGGATGGATGGCATTAAAGACTCAAACGACAACATATAATGGCACATATATGAGGTTGAACGGATATCCAGGTAAGGATCCGAATGAAGAGTATACTGAAGTTTTATATCGCTCAAACGGAAAAATTAATGCTAGCTATACATATTTACTGCAAAGCACCAACACAATTGCGTCTAGTGGAATGAGCGGAGGTCCTGTGTATATAGAACAAAACGATGTGTATAAAATAATTGGCTTACATAAGGGTAGAAATAGTAGCAATGAATCATATTTCACTAGAATAACTAGCACGGTATATAACGTTTATATGCTATATCGAAATATAACTGCATAAAAGGAGAGATAGTTTTGAAAAAACTTATTAGTATGGTTTTGTGCATAACATTTTCTATGTGCTTCTTTACTAGTTGCAAGAAAACGCCTGTTGTGGTTTTAACTACAAAGCAAACCGAGTATCCCACCGATGTAACGGTAATTGAATGTGATGCTATAATAAACACCGATAAAGACTATTACATTAGCAACGAGTTTGAATTACAGAAAAAAGAAAGTGGTAAGTTTATCTCTGTTGAGTATAAAGAGGATTTGATTTGGAATGATTATGCTACTATTTTCACACAAGGACCTACTACAACAACCTATAGTGTAGGTATAAAGAGTGCTTATAATTTACCGCTTAAAGAGGGTACATACCGCATAAAAGTGACGGAAGATTTCACAGAAACCGAAATATACTCAAACGAATTTGTAATTAAATAAAACAAGGAGAGATTCTTTTGCAAAAAGGTGTTGACAAAGCGTATTTTCGGTGTTATAATACCTTCATACTTTTAAATGCGTTGAGGGAATTATTGCATATCCCACCCCGCTTCAGAGAGCTGCCGTTTGGTGCAAGGCAGTGCGGTAAGATGTAGCAAGTCTCGTTCCTTAGCAGAACCGCCGAACATTAAAGTAAGTGGTTACGGCATGCCCCGTTATCAAGGCAAAAGGCTTAATAGAGCTTTATTGAGGTGGCTGGATTTTCAGCAACCAGGGTGGTACCGCGGATATAATATTCGTCCCTGAAATAGTCATACACTATTTCAGGGACTTTTTTATGTTTGTGGGTTAATGTGTATACTACAAATACTCCTCAAAAAGCACATTTCGTCGCTTTTCAACCGATTTATTTTTGCAAGGCACAAAGCCTTACTGCAACTAACTCGGTTAAAAATCAATCGAAATCTGCCAATTTTGAGGTGGGATGAACGCATTTGTATTATTCACATTAACCCAAGTTTACATCTATACTATCCCAATAAATAACAAGAGAGGAATTGGTTTTATGAAAAAAATTAAGGTCGCAGATTCAACACTTTGTATCAAGGGTAGCAATTTTTCTTTTAAAGAGAAAATTGAAATCGCACGTCAACTGGAAAAACTTAATGTTGATGTTATTGAATTACCCGAAATTGATAATGTAAAGGTTGATACATTGCTTGTTCGCACGATATCTTCTTTTGTTAAAAATAGTGTTATATCAGTTGCTGCAGGTAGCAGTATAGAAAGTATAGAAAATGCAGTAGCAGCACTAAGTGCTTCAAAAAAACCTGCAATTCGTATTGAACTTCCCACATCTACGGTTGGTATGGAGTACACCTGCCACAAAAAAGCACCAAAGATGCTTGAGTGGATTGAAAAAACAGTTAAACTTGCTAAAGAAAAATGCAGCGAGGTTGAATTCTCAGCTGTTGACGCTACCAGAGCCGAACCCGAATTTTTAAAAGAGGCAATAAAAACCGCAATAAATGCAGGCGCAACAAGCATTTCTGTTTGTGACACTGCTGATGGTATGATGCCTGACGAGTTTGCAGAGTTTGCAAATAATATTGCAAGCAGTTGCTCTGTGCCTGTGGGCGTTTCTTGTAGCGATAAAAACGGTCTTGCAGTAGCATCGGTTGTTATGAGCGTAAGAAAAGGAGCTTCACTTGTTAAAACCGAAATTGGTGGCGAGGGTGTTTCTTTAGAAACCTTTAGTACTCTTATTAAGAACTGTGGCATTTCGTACGAAATAGAAAGTAATATTAAATATTCTGAATTAAATCGTATCGTAAAGCAGGTGCTTTGGATAAGCAACAATGCAAGCAATAGTAAATCTGCAGTTACTGTCGCCGAGGTAGATGACGATAGAATTCGCCTTGATAAAAAGGATGATCAAGCGGCAGTTATATCTGCAGTTAAGGTGCTAGGTTATGACCTTTCTGAAGATGATTGTGCAAAGGTTTATGAGGAGTTTTTAAGGGTTGCCGATAAGAAAAATGTTGGCGCAAAAGAGTTAGATGCTATTGTTGCAAGTGTTGCTTTGCAGGTGCCCGCAACATATAAACTACAGAGTTATGTTATTAATAATGGTAACGTGATTACTGCAAGTGCACAGGTAACCTTAACCAAAGGTGATAAACAAATGCAGGGCATAAGCAATGGTGATGGTCCTATTGATGCAGCATTTTTGGCTATAGAACAGGTTATCGGGCATCACTACGAACTAGATGATTTTCAAATTCAATCTGTTACCGAGGGTAAAGGCGCTATGGGTCAAGCGTTGGTTAAACTCAGAAGCGGTGGTAAACTCTATTCCGGTAATGGTATTTCAACAGATATTATAGGCGCAAGCATTCGTGCTTATATAAATGCAATTAACAAGATAGTTTATGAGGAGGCGTAAGGCTTAATGAAACTGTCATTTTCTACTAAAGGTTGGCATAATTCCACCTTTCAAGATTTTTGTGATATTGCTGAAGAATTAAAATTCCAAGGCATTGAACTTCATAATATAAATAATAGACTTTTTACCGATAAAGACGGTGCTTTTCACGATTATACAGCCGCCTCAACCTTGCGCAAGTTGTATGAGAAAAAATTAGAGATACCGTGTATTGATGCTATTCTTGACTTGGGTGATACCAATGCTGCCAAAGAAACGATTAATGAGATTGAGCGTTGTTTAAATATTGCAGAAAATCTCCACATTCCATCAATTCGTATGCGCGCTTTTGCAGGTGGTAGTGTTGATGCTGTTAAGGAAACTATAAGTTCCGTGTTGCCAAAAGCAGAAGAAATAGGCGTAACATTGCTTATTGAAACCTCAGGTATATTTAGCAGTACCAAAACATTGCGCGAAGTACTAGACTGCTTTGCATCGGATAACTTGGCGGCTTTGTGGCAGATGTCAGCAGCATACTTTACGTGCGGTGAAAGTTCTGAGGAAATTGTTAAAAATCTAGGAAAATATATTAAGCACGTTCAGCTTAATGATGCTATTAAAACCGAAAACGGTATTGAATATTGCTTGGCAGGTGAGGGCGAACTGCCCATCTCTGAGTTTATGTTAACGCTTCGTTCTGTTAACTATGATGGATATATTTCGTTAGTTTGGGATCCAACTTGGTGCGAAGAACTTGACGATATGGAAATCATATTCTCGCAGTTTGTTAACTATATGAAGCAGTTTAGTGACACCTCGCGTAACGAGAGAACACTTTATTATAACGAGACTCGCACAGGTCAGTATGTTTGGAAGAAAGATTTACTTATTGATGAAACTTTCTCTGACGTTTTGGACCGTATGGTTGAGGAATTCCCTGACCAGTATGCCTTTAAATACACAACACTTGATTATACACGTACTTATAGTGAGTTTCGTGATGATGTAAATACCTGTGCCAGAGCTTTTATAGATATGGGCGTTAAAGCTGGTACGCACGTTGCAGTTTGGGCATCAAACGTACCACAATGGTATATTGCATTCTGGGCGGCGGCAAAAATCGGTGCAGTTTTGGTAACAGTTAACACTGCATATAAAATCCACGAGGTTGAGTATTTGCTACGTCAGTCCGATACCCACACGCTTATTATGACAGAGGGCAGTAAGGACTGTAACTATGGTGAAATTATTGCAGAACTCTGCCCTGAATTAGCAACTACACCTGTGGGCAAACCTTTGCATGCACGCCGTTTGCCTTTCCTTCGTAACGTTATTACTGTTGGCTTTAAGCAAAAGGGTTGTCTTACTTGGGAAAATGCTATTGAGCGCGCTTCATCCGTGCCTTTGGAAGAGGTATTGCGCATGGCGGCAGCTGTTGATAAAGATGATGTTTGCAATATGCAATATACATCAGGCACAACAGGTTTCCCAAAAGGTGTTATGTTAACTCATTATAACGTTGTTAATAACGGTAAATACATTGGAGATCATATGGAACTCTCAACAGCGGATAGAATGATGATTCAGGTTCCAATGTTCCATTGCTTCGGAATGGTTCTTTCGATGACTGCTTCTATGACTCATGGAACAACAATGTTGCCGCTTCCTTATTTCTCACCTCAACCTGCGCTCGCTTGCGTTCATAACGAGCATATAACTGCGTTTAACGGCGTTCCAACGATGTTTATTGCTATGATGCAACATCCCGATTTCGCTAAGACGGATTTCTCATATAT
>JAZQTG010000033.1:0-5170 GCA_045630515.1 Acutalibacteraceae bacterium | reverse complement strand
GTCATCCTCAGTTAAGGGAACAAGTGTAACATTAGTCTTTTTCATATAAACCTCCTAAAAATAAAAAACTCCGGTCATTGCACACACAATAACCCGAGCTCACTCGGACACCTAATCCGGCATTTGAGCGCTACGGCACTCTGCCTCCGGTGACCAGTATTCTTTTTGTTTATTATATCATAAATCCAAGACGAAGGCTTGAAAGCGGTGTTGCCGCTAGCCGCATCGCAATGCGGCAGATTTAATGATTCAATATTCTCAAACGAAAATCTTGGATTTTCATAATGCCATTGGCATTGCGGCGGCGTACCACCGCCGTCGGTTTGATAATATTATAGCATATAAAATTTGAAAGTCAACAACACTAAAGAGGATTGAGAAAAGTTTTAGAAAATGTTATACTAATTAAAGAGGTGCAAATACTATGAAAAAACTTAAAGGATTGATTATAATGCTTTTAATATCACTCTCATTATTTGGAATGACCGCTTGTGATGGCGAAAATGGGAAAACATCGACCTACGAACAGATTACCGCCGAGCAAGCCAAAACCGTTATGGACACCGAAAAGGATTATGTTATTATCGATGCGAGAACTGAGGAAGAATTCGCCGAGGGACATATCGGAAACGCAATTTTAATCCCGGAATATGAAATAGCAAATCGTGCCGAAGAAGAACTGCCCGATAAAGAGCAACTGATATTAGTATACTGTCGCAGCGGTAGAAGAAGTAAAATCGCATCCGAGGAACTTGTTAAACTCGGTTACACCAACGTAAAAGAATTCGGCGGCATCATAGACTGGCCGTATGAGGTTGTAAAATAAAACACTTGACTTTGACGTAACGTAATACCTTATACTGTCAAATGAGGGGTGATTTTATTATGAAAATGCAGATAAAAGAGTTTGCAAAACTTACGGGTGTCAGTGTGCGCACACTGCACTATTATGATGAAACAGGACTCTTAAAACCCGCCCTTGTGGACGCACAAAACGGCTATAGGTTTTATGACGAAAATTCTCTTCTGCGTATGCAAGAGATACTGTTTTATCGCGAACTTGATTTCCCGCTTAAGAGCATTTTAGAGATTTTATCATCTCCCGATTACGACAAGCAAAAAGCATTCGCCGAGCAACGAAAACTCTTAGAGTTAAAAAAGGAACGATTAGAGAGAATTATCGATGCTTTGGACGGTGCCACGAAAGGAAAGGTTACAATGACAGTGTTTGATAACAGTGATTATGAAACTGCACGTAAGCAGTATGAAGTTGAGGCAAAACAGCGATGGGGAGAAACTGATGCCTATAAAGAACACGCAGAAAAGACTGCAAAATACACTAAAGATAAATGGCAAGACGTAAACGATGGATTGATGGTCATTTTCACTAAATTTGCAGAGTGTAAGAACAACGGCAATACCGCCGATTCAAATGAGGCTCAGTTGATCGTGAAAGAACTGCAAAACTATATTACCGAGAATTACTACACCTGTACAAACCAAATTCTCGCAGGTCTCGGTCAAATGTATGTCGCTGATGAACGATTCAAAACTAACATCAATAAAAACGGCGACGGTACGGCTGAATTTGTTTCACAGGCGATAGAATATTATACTAACAATTGACATTCTTATTTATCGTTACTATAATAACTTTACACAAGTGAATGTGACATAAACGGATATTACACGGATATCCGCTGCGGTTTACAGACGGGGGTGACAGCCCTATGTAACCCGACTTCACTGTAATAACAGTGATGAACGTATGTTTTTATGTTTGCAGTTTCTATTTCTTTGAAATAATAATTAGTCGTCAATTTTTTGTTGCGTGACGCCTGCGGATAATATCTGCAGGCGTTTTTATGTCCGTTCATAATCTGTCAAAATGATGTTAATTTATTTCTTCTGTCACCTTATTACATCAGTATTAAGGTAAGTAATTTTAAGGAGAAAAATAATGTCTAAATATTCAATTAAAGAACTATGGAATGAGCGCTTTGGAAACCCTTTATGGCAAATGTCTTACAGTTTACTGATGTAGATAAATTATTTGAACTTGTGCTTGTTCTTGTCGGTTTTTATGTGCTGTATGCATTCCAAAATGTATCCGACTCAATATTTTACGGACTAGGTAAAACTAACTATATGCTATTTGAGTCGGTAGTAACAAACACTATTTATTATGGAATTGCATTTATTCTATATTTAACAGGAATGTGGACACCTTCACTTATAGGAATTGCCCTGCTGTTTGGTATCGGTAACGCCTTTGATAGTATCGTTTCCCTTGGTGCATTTGCATTCTTGCTTAAAAAAGAAAAGATAAATATTTTAAGGGTAAACTAACCCATAACATCATAGTTCTTAATTGCACTTTCTTGCAACCTGATGTTCAACATTAGATATGCTGGTCTACTCATTTCGGGCGATTCAATTTACGATGATTTACATTTAGAGATTATAAAAGATGACTGTCACTTTGGAATGCTCAGATTGCTCTCCCTCTTGTCAACCTCAAAATGAAAATAATTTCTTTGTCATTTATAACAGAAAGCATGATGCTCTTAAGACTAAAAAAGAAAATAAATCTGTAAAAAACAGAGCATCATTTTTGCTCTCTCAAAATGTTTAAAACACCAAAAACGAAAGACGCAAAAAAACTCTCAAACTCTAATCATCACAAACTGTTAATCATCTCTATAGAGTTTATACTTATGGTCATAGAAAAACGAAAATTAATGATTTTAAATGATTTAATAGGATAAAAACTACTTTTGATAGAAGAACAGCGTTATCGTACACGAAATGTAACATTTATGATTAGAAATCATAAATTACCCTATAAGGGAGAGGATATTTTCCAAAAATGGATTTGACGTTTATTAGGCCCTTTTAAATTTATGCCTGCCAAAATTATAAAAGTTGGAATGGTACCATCGGAATAGTATATTCAACACATATTGACTGAGGACACTAACTTGTTATATCGAAATATAATTATTGGTATCACACCAATGTTGTATTAGAAATTCATATAATGGTACATTCAGTTGTTATATACAGTAATTAGGCACAGTATCATCTGCTTGTTATATTAAGTTTTTTCTTTTGGTATCATACGTTAGTTGCATAAACGTTCACTAAAACATCGGTACTATCTGATTGTTGCATACGGATAAAATTATCCGGGGACATCGTATTTTTATATTTATATTTTTAGTTTTAACAGCACTTATCTTTGTATAGGTGCTGTTAATATTTTCTTGAAATGGCTCAAACACCTTTTCATATTTATATCATGAATTTTAAAACTTAAATTTGAGCCGCCATAGAATTTAAGGCGAAATTCATTATTAATTTATGAAAGGAGGATGTGCAATGGATAAAAAGTATTATGAGGATAAAATGCGTGAAATTTTAGATCGTGAGGTTAATACCGAAAGGATTAACTGCGCTTTTGCTAAGCGCAGCGCAGGAAATATTGGTACGTATTTTGTAGAAAGACAAATTATCATTTATAAAGATTCTTAATACAATTGGTAAATGCTGTATAAATGTTTTTCGCAAGGTGAAAAATATCTTATGAAAGGAATGGCAAGTTATGTTAGATTCTTTTGATTTAATTATGTTAAGAAATGTTGACATTGCCGATTGTTCTAAAGATAGCCTTGTTGATTTGCATGATGTGAAGATAGACGCAGAGAAATCTGTGACTGAGAAAATGAATGACTATTTTGAGCAAATTAAAAACCCTTATCTTTTTAAAGTCGGCGATGTAAGAGTGAAGGTGAGTTTCGGCGGAAACCGAACTTTTACTGATGCTCTCGGTTCAGTATTTTCGTCTGGAGCAAATTACCAAACAAATTTGGGTTGATTAAAAAGCGAAGGTATGGTATACTACGGATGTGTAGAAAAAACGGCCATACCTTCATATTAAAAAATATGGAGGCTTATGCTTTATGGCAAATTCTAAATATGCAGATATTTTAGAGCAGTCCTCCGTACCAAAAAAGGTTTGGAAGACTGCTCTTTATCTTCGTCTGTCCCGTGATGACGGTACGGAATCGGAGAGTAACTCAATTGCATCGCAACGAGAAATTTTAAAAGAATATATTAAGCGTTATCCAGATATGGAAATTTATGATATATATGTGGATGACGGCTACAGCGGTACAAATTTTGACCGTCCTGACTTTAACAGAATGATGGACGATATTTATGCCCACAAGGTAAATTGCGTTTTGGTTAAAGACCTTTCGCGTTTTTCTAGAAACCACACCGAGGGCGGTATCTACCTTGATAAGATTTTCGTAAAACTTGGGGTTCGCTTTATTGCAATTAACAACCAGATTGATATCGGTATCAGAGGTATAAATTCATTTAACGATTTGGTGAAGGTTGGCGTCACCAATATTATGAATGAATCTCTGGCAGCAAACACGTCTGTTAACGTGCGAGGAACGCTGAACCTCAGACGTCAGCAGGGTAAGTTTATTGGTTCTTTCCCCACATACGGATATCTAAAGGATCCGGACGATAATCATCATCTTATCATTGATGAGGAAACTGCACCAATTGTTCAAATGATTTACGAGCGATTTATTGGGGGTGAGAGTATCATTGGCATCACAAAAGACCTTAATGAAATGGGCATACCCAACCCATCAATGTATAAAAAACAAAAAGGCTTCAATTACAGGCATCCCTGTGGTAGAAGCAATGACGGTCTATGGCCTGATAGTTCGGTGCGCCGAATTTTGCAAAACCGAATGTATGTTGGCGATATGGTGCAAGGTAGGAACACAACCTACAGTTATAAGATTAAGCAATGCCGCGCGATTCCTAAGGATGAGTGGATTATTGTCCAAGGTACACACGAGCCAATCATTAGCCAAGAGACCTTTGACAATGCACAGGCACTATTTAACAAGAGTATTCGCAAGAGCCCCAAAAAGAAAAACGTTGATTTGTTTTCGGGGCTTGTGCGGTGTGCCGACTGCAAGCGTGTGATGAATAAAAAGACCAATCAACACACATACGGTACGTATCATTACTATCGCTGTGTAACAGCAAGGAAACTTAAAAAATCAGCGTGTACAAATCACACTATCCGTATTGATAAGTTAGAACAGGCAGTGCTTTTAACTATTCAAAATATGATTAATAC
>JAZQTG010000032.1:0-1776 GCA_045630515.1 Acutalibacteraceae bacterium | reverse complement strand
GAATCAATGCCAAAACTTGCACAAAATCACGTAAAAATAAGAAAAGGTACTTACAAGTACCTTTTCTTTTTGCGCGTTTCTCTTTCACCTGGCCGATCGCCGCCGGGTCCCGCTGATCGTTGCCGGCTGTGGGCGGGCGGTGCCGGTCCGTGTTGGGGTGGTTCGTTAAAAAATTATCAAGCGCAAAGTTTTATTTGACTTATTAAGTACGTCATAGTACTATAACCACGGAACAAGCAACGCACAACACGAAGGGAGAAAAAACAAAATGTCTATTTTAATATCAAACCAGCAAGCCCGCGACTTACTTTTTGCGCTTGACTACTATATATTAGAATTAGAAGCGCAAAAACAAAACGCCATTAACCGCGGATTAATGGGCCGCTATCACGTTTTAAATTCACTAATCGAATCGTATAACAAAACCTACCACGAAGTAAACGCCAACTTGGCCCAGGAATTAGAAAAGGGGGAAAAAGCACAATGACAACTAAAAAAGCAATTCAGTTATTAGAACAAGTTAACCCGATCGTTAAGAAGTCCACGTCTTATATAAGGCGCCTGGAGATCGACGAAGAAGATAGAAGCATTAAATTTATTAATCTTTTCGGCGCGATCATGCACCGGCACTATTACGCTAACGACGCCGACGCGCTGGACACGGCTTACGCGATCTTCGACTACTTGACCGACCGGCCGGGAATCATTAAATAAGAAAGGGGGTTAAAAATGCCACGTAAAAGGGTAGTATCAAGAACGGTACAAACAACAAGCGCGAATTGTCTTATGATCAATTTAAAGACAAAAGAACAATTCCGGAAGACTTTTACGTTGTGCGGGCATCACACGCGTGATATGATTAATAAGCGCGGGGAACGGCTCTTTACAACGAAAAAGGAAAAATTTGTAACGTGCCTTCGGGCGGTCCAGCATAACGACTTTTATAGTATGCCGGAAGAACAGTTTATCACATTAGCTACAAAAATGAAAAAAGAAAAGGAGAAATAATCATTATGAAGATCACTATTTTTGCAAAGAAACGTAACACAGAAAGCGGCAAGGTATTTTTTAACTATATTACGACCATGCGCAGAAAAGACGGCGAAGATATTACCGCAAGCGTCAAATTCCGTGACGAGTGCGGCCAGCCGAAGCCGGAAACTTGCCCTCTTAATATCGAGTTTGATAAAAAGCACGCAAACCTGGCACCGCGTAAATACTTTGATGAGGAAGGCAACGAAAAAACCGCCTGGACGCTTTGGCTTTCCGCGTGGAAGAACAGCGACGATGTTTACGTCGATCACTCGCTAGACGACTTCGAGTAAACCGACAACTAAAGAAAAGGCCCCGGAAACGGGGCTTTTTTCTTCCATAAATATAAAGGAAGGTTCTAAAAATGGAGAAATATATTGATTTTAATTTAATAGGCGATATTACCTCAAACGGTTTAGTTGATTATGAAGCTTTAAAAAGAATCCCAGCGGCCGACGTCGTAAGTAGAGAACAGTTTAACTATTATATTGATTTATATAGCGAGCTTTTAGATTCAGCCGTTAATATAATAAACTTTTTACGTGAGCGTATAGAGGACATGAGTAAAACTATATAAGAAGGGGTAGAAAAATGAGTTTAATAGTTAATATGGATATGCCGCCTAAATGCTGGGATTGTGAGTTTTTTGATGAAATGTATATTAATTTTAACGGTATGGAACCGCATAACGCCGAAGTGGGCTGGTGTAGACTTTGCAAAAGAGAAATAGCGCATATTGATTAT
>JAZQTG010000031.1:0-29308 GCA_045630515.1 Acutalibacteraceae bacterium | reverse complement strand
TACTAAATCAAGAATTTGTCGGGTCCTTTTTTCTTAATCGTTGTTTAATTTTCAAGGTTCAAACTGCCGACTCCGCATAGGGTCAGCTTGATTATATTACCACTTTTATCTACCATTGTCAACACTTTTTTTATATTTTTTGAAACTTTTTTTAAAATTTTTACGACATTTCTATTTATTGTGTTTTTTTACAAAAGAAACCACAATATACTGTTGATATTGACGGATAACTTTTTATAATTTTTGCGAGGCAATATATCATATACATATATAATAAAGCCGAGGTTTTTCGCCTCGGCTATTCTTTATCTTATTTCCTTAAAAAATTCACTTAATATTTTCTTGCACTCGTCCTCTAAAATACCGCCGTGAATTTCAGGTATTGAATTATACTTAACAAGAGATAAATCGCACAGCGTACCGAACGAGCCTGCCTTATTGTCATACGCGCCGTAAAAGACCCTGGCGATTCGCGAATTAATAATTGCGCCTGCACACATTGGGCAAGGCTCTAAGGTTACATAAAGGTCACAATCGGTTAGCCGCCAACTGCCAAGATTTTTTGCCGCCTCATGAATAGCCTCTATTTCGGCGTGGGCAAGTGGCGAGAGTAATGTTTCGCGCTTATTATAACCGCGACCTATTATTTCATTATTTTTTACGACTACTGCGCCAACAGGCACTTCTCCCTCTGCTTCGGCTTTTTTGGCAAGCGCCAACGCTTCCCTCATAAAAACATTACATTTCATTTTTTACACCAACAAATTAACCAGTATCATTTTAAAAACAATATAACCTATATATATTGCAATACAAGGTGCCGACAAAACGGTTAATACCTTTTGCGACAGATTTAACTCAAACCCTTTATCACGTGGGAGGACAAAAAGTTCCACTTTTTTTGCTTTTGCAATACCAACGAAGCCAAGCAAAATCATAGTAAAGAAATATGCAACATTTATAACTGTTTCTGCGCTGCCGAGAACTGTTGCAAAAATATCAAACATAAAGGCAAAGGCGTTGTTTATGAAATGCAATAACACCGCCGACCAAACCGAGCCGGTTTTTATAGTAATAAAACCGAGATACAGACCTATTATGAAAGCAAAGGGTATCTGGCTTAGGTTACCGTGCATAAGACCGAACAATGCTGCGGAAACAACAATGGCAAAGGTATCACCGTACTTACGAAGTGCGCCAAGAACGATGCCTCTAAGGGCAAACTCCTCTACCAATGCGGGTAGGATAGCACCACCTAACATCGTGATAACAGGGAAATACCAACCCTTTAAAATATCTGATTCAAAATCAGATGGATTTGATTCAATGCCGATTGCCTCAAACACCGAACTAAACATACCGCCTAAAAGATTAGCAAGCATACAAACGCCAAGCCCCACTAAAAGCAGCGGAACTAAATTATCTTTATTTGGTTTTGAAAAGGCACAACATCTTGCAGGACTTGTACCCATTGGGTATGACATTATTATAAAGGGTATTGTAAATAAGATTGTTGAAATCAAAATCTGCAACATCCAACTTATACCCGAATCGTTAATTATGTCGGTTTTACCAAAAAGAGATAGCACGAAAACCAAGACATACTGTAGCATCCAACTAAGTGCTTCACCGATAAGAAAGGCGCCGCCAACACAGTTAGAAAACTTTTTTATATCATTTCGCTCTAAAACCTTTTTGCTGTTATATAAACTACCTTGCATATATACTCCTAATTTAGATTAACGGCGACGGTAAATCCGCCGCCGTTGTGTTTTATTTATTCTTGCTCTCCTGCCTCTTCGGTTTCTACCTCATCGTCGGGCTCTACTACATCATCTTCAATGATTTCCGGCTCTCCTACATCTGCGCTATCTGCGTCTGGCGCATCGGGAAGAACAGTTTCCTCTTCTTCATCGTGGTCAACACAGGCTATCTGCAATACATAAGCATTCTCGCCCTTAAACTTCATAACCCTTACACCCTTTGAAGGACGTGCGAAGGTGCTGATATCTTTAGCCGAGATTCTTATAATAACACCGTCGGATGCCATCATGATGATATCCTTATCGTCGTCAACCGCCAAAACGCCTGCAACATCACCGTACTTAGCGGTGCGATAGTTGGTAATACCCTTACCGCCTCTGGCTTGAACGCGGTAGTCATCAAAGTTAGAACATCTGCCGTAACCTGTTTCGGTTATGGTTAAGAGTTTAGTATCGTCGGTAACCTTAGCCATACCAACAACGAAGTCACCCTCGCGTAGTCTTATTACCCTAACACCTCTTGCTGTTCTGCCAAGCGGACGGATAGATGCTTCATCAAACCTGATAGCCATACCCTTTTTGGTAGCAACAACCAACTGGTCGCTACCGTCGGTTACGGTTACGAATGCAAGTTCGTCGTCATCATCAATATTAATAGCAATAACACCTGTTTTGCGGATATGCTTATAAAGTGAAATAGCAGTTCTCTTTATAACACCCTTTTTGGTTACCATATTAACGTAGTTATCACTCTCAAACGGTGGAACAGGAAGCATAACTGTAATCTTCTCGCCCTCCATTAGAGGCAATAGGTTAATAATGTTAAGACCTTTAGATGTTCTGCTACCCTCAGGAATTTCGTAAGCCTTCATTCTGTAAACACGACCGAGGTTGCTAAATAGCATAATTGTATTGTGCGATGAGCAAACGAACATACTTTCAACATTATCGTCGTCGCGAGTAGTCATACCTATTATACCCTTACCGCCACGATTTTGTGCAGAATATTCGGCACAAGGGATACGCTTAATATTACCGCGTGTAGTTTTGGTAAGTACGCAATCTTCAACAGGGATAAGGTCCTCAATATCAACATCGCCCGATACCGCGGTAATCTCGGTACGGCGGTCATCGTTAAACTTATCGCGTAGGTTTAGAGCCTCTGTTTTAACAATGTCAAGAACCTTGCTTCTATCTGCAAGGATGCCCTCGTACTCTTCAATCTTGGCGTGCTTTTCTGCAAGTTCGTCCTCAATTTTCTGACGCTCCATACCGCTAAGTCTACCAAGAGGCATCTGAACGATAGCGGTTGTCTGAACATCATCTAATGAGAAACGCTCTGAAAGTGCCTCTTTTGCTTCACCAACGGTTTTGCTTGCGCGGATGATTTTAATAACCTCGTCTATATAATCAAGCGCAATTTTGTAACCCTCTAAAATATGGGCGCGCTCGCGTGCTTTTTTTAGGTCAAAAATAGTTCTTCTTGTAATTATCTCACACTGATAGTCAATGTAGTTTTGAAGCATCTCTTTTAAGGTAAGAATTTTTGGTCTACCGTCTACAAGTGCTAGCATAATTACGCCGAACGTGGTTTGAAGTTGTGTGTAAGAGAATAGGTGGTTAAGAACTAATTCAGGACTGATATCCCTTTTAACGATAAGTTCTATTCTGATACCGTCTCTACCCGAAAGGTCAACACAATCTTCAAGACCTTCTATACGCTTTTCGTCAATAAGGTCGTTAATGGTTTTAACGAGTTCTAACTTATTAACCATATAAGGAATTTCGGTAACAGTGATTTTACTTCTGCCGCCCTTCATTTCCTCTACTGAGGTTTTAGCGCGAAGCACTACCCTACCGCGACCTGTAGCATAAGCGGCGCGGATACCTGAATGACCCATTATGATACCACCGGTTGGGAAGTCAGGACCCTTAATATGCTCGCAGATATCCTCCATAGTAGCATCAGGGTTATCTATTAGACAGCACATACCGTCAATAACCTCACCTAAGTTATGAGGAGGAATTTTGGTTGCCATACCAACTGCAATACCGTTAGAGCCGTTTACCAAAAGTTGTGGAAAACGAGCAGGTAAAACGGTAGGCTCTTTAAGTCTATCGTCGTAGTTTGAAACAAAGTCAACGGTGTCCTTATCAATATCGTCTAACATATGTAAGGAAAGTTTGCTCATTCTGGCCTCGGTATATCTGTAGGCAGCGGCAGCGTATCCGTCAATAGAACCGAAGTTACCGTGACCGTCTACTAACATATAACGAAGTGAGAAGTCCTGCGCCATACGAACCATAGCATCGTAAACGCTGGCATCACCGTGCGGATGGTAACGGCCAAGCACAGAACCAACCGTATCGGCACACTTTCTGTATGCTTCATCCGGAGTCAGACCGTTTTCATACATTGTATAAAGAATACGGCGGTGAACAGGTTTTAAACCGTCGCGCACATCGGGTAGTGCACGTGCAACAATAACCGACATTGAATATTCAAGGAAACGCTTTTTCATTTCGCTTGCGATTTCAACATTGGTAATCTGTCCGTCGTTATTCTCTTGTTGATTATTCATTATAATTTCGTCGCTCATATTACTGTTCTTCCTTTACTGCAAGAAAATTTGTTAATATGTTTAGTACTGCATCTATTTCCTCTTGCGATTTTTGTGCCTTAGGTAATAGGGCATATTCACTAGCAAAATATATAATTATATATTCACCCTCATCGCGAAAGCCTTTAAGCCCCTCGCCGATGATATTAAGTTTTTCTTCACCAAACAGAATGGTTATTTTACCCTTTGTAACCTCAATATCGGCGTTTTTTCCTAAAAGACTTTTTTTATAATTTTTAATGCGAAGTATCGGTTCTAACCAAAGAATAGCAATTATTACCGCCGATGCGATTAAATAAAACAGATTGCGAAGTGTTAGTTCTTTTATGGATATAGTTCCGTAAACTGCATTGAAAAAAACAAAAGCCATTAAAGAGGATAATGTAATCTGCCTTGCCCTAGAGGGTTTAAACAGACCAGAAAGTTTTATTCCGTTATCAAGCACCTCATCGGTCAAGGAGTACGAAAAATTTATCTTTTCCATATTTTTTCCTCTGCCAATTAAATATCAAGGTTTTGCACATACTGTGCATTTTCCTCAATAAATTCACGCCTTGGCTCAACCTCGTCACCCATTAGCATTGAGATTGCGGCATCTGCTTGCTCGGCATCCTCAATAGTAACCTTAAGCATTGAGCGATTTTCGGGGTCCATAGTGGTTTCCCAAAGTTGTTCGGCATCCATTTCACCAAGACCTTTATAGCGTTGAACGTTTGCCTTACCGCCAAGTTGTTCAATATACATATCTCTTTCAGGGTCGGAGTAAGCATAAAAGTGTTGCTTACCACGGCTAACCTTGAATAGAGGCGGTTGTGCGATATAAAGATGTCCTTCAGTAATAATCTCAGGCATAAAGCGGTAGAAGAAGGTCATCAAAAGGGTTGAAATATGTGCACCGTCAACGTCGGCATCGGCCATGATTATAACCTTGCCGTAACGGAGTTTGGAAATATCAAAGTTTTCTGCAATGCCTGTGCCGAGTGAAATGATAACCGGTGAAAGTTTATCGTTACCGTAAACCTTATCTACCCTAACCTTTTCAACGTTAAGCATTTTACCCCATAGTGCCAAGATTGCTTGTGTATTTGTATCTCTGCCTTTAATTGCAGAACCGCCCGCAGAATCTCCCTCAACGATAAAGAGTTCGGTTTCTTCTGGGTTTTTAGAAATACAGTCTGCAAGTTTTTCGGGCATACGTTGGCGACCCGAAATACCTGTCTTTTTACGCTCTAGGTCGCGTGCACGCTGAGCGGCTTCTCTGGCGCCTGCAGCTGCAATACACTTATCCATAATAATTTTAGCTTCTTGTGGATTATCTTCTAAGTATTGTGCCAACTGATCGCCAACCATACCGTTAACAAGTGTGCCTATTGAGGTATTACCTAGTTTTGCTTTGGTCTGGCTTTCAAACTGAGCATCGGTAAGTTTTACAGAAACAACAGCAATTAAGCCCTCTATGATATCATCGGCCTTAAGTTTTGCATCACTTTCTTTTAGGAACTTAAACTTTAAGCCGTATTTATTTATTGCACGAACAAGAGAATTACGGAATGCGCTTTCATGCGTACCACCATCAACGGTATGTAGTGTATTAGCAAAAGAAATTACACCGTCTCTTTGGTATCCATTTGACCAAATAAATGCAATTTCTGCCGATGAATCTTGAGAAGTTGTATTCAGATAAATAACATCAGAGTTAATTCTATCCTTCTTTTTCTGCTCTAAAAGATATTCAACGTAACTCTTAATACCACCCTCAAAATGTAGGTCGTCTTCGCGTGGGTTTGGAACATCGGTACGTTTATCTTGTAAAACAACCCTTATACCTGCATTTAAGAATGCTTGCTCGCGAAGTCTGTTGAGAAGCGTATCATAATCATAAGTAGTAGTATCGGTAAATATATCTGGGTCTGGTTTAAAGGTAACACTGGTACCCGACTCGGTAGTATCACCAATAACCTCAAGACCGGTTACGGCGTTACCCTTTTCGTAACGTTGACGATGGATATGTGTACCGTCTTTAACCTCAACCTCTAACCAAGAGGAAAGAGCATTAACAACCGAGGCACCAACACCGTGCAAACCGCCAGATACTTTATATCCGCTACCGCCAAACTTACCGCCTGCGTGAAGTATTGTAAATACAACCGTTACGGTAGGAATGCCCTTTTGCGGATGTATACCAACAGGTATACCACGACCGTTATCGGTAACCCTGATAATTCCGTCGTCTAAAAGTTCTACCGTGATTTTATCGCAATAGCCTGCCAAGGTTTCATCAATAGAGTTATCCACTATTTCATAAACCAAATGGTGCAGACCGCGCTCACCGGTAGAGCCAATGTACATACCCGGCCTTTTTCTAACCGCTTCAAGTCCTTCTAAGACCTGTATGGAATTTTCGTCATAAGATTCCATAACTTGCTCGTTAATGTTGCTCATTTTATTTTCCTCCAATTTCTTGGTTTCGTGTTTTTTATTTTATCCTAAAACAAAATCGTTAACGCTAGCGCGCTTACCTAATGTTTTAGGTGAAAGTTGGGTTATATATACCTTTGTTTTATTTTTTTTATTACTACATACCACAAAAGACCTTGGCAGCTCATAATTTACATTTACAACGTTTCCATTTTGCTCTGCTTTTTTTAAAAAGGTGCGTGAATCTTTTTTAACCGTTACCTTATCAATATCAAATATACCGATTATATCTTCACCGCGAATAAGTGTATCACTACCTAAATGTATATACATTTTATGTTTTACCTTTTCTTTTTACCTTTCCGCCATTTATACTAAAAACTTTTCCTTTTTTAAGTCTTTCAATAGTAGCTGAATCGCAACAGGTTATAAACACCTGCCAGTTTTTTATGTGGTTTAAAATGTAATCTTGCCGCTTTTCGTCAAGTTCACTCATAACGTCGTCTAAAAGTGCGATAGGTTGTTCACCGCAAATTTCTTTTAACATTTCCGCCTCTGCAAGTTTTACGGCAATAATTACGCTTCTTTGTTGCCCTTGCGAGCCAAAATTTTTAGCCGACACACCGTTAATTAAAAACTCAATATCGTCGCGGTGTGGACCTACACTTGTTGTACCAAACAAAATATCGTTATCGCGATTTTTTTTAAGTTCTTTAAGTAGACTTTCTTCACTGCCCTCATAACCTTGGCAGATATATTCTATTTCTATTTTTTCGCGACTGCTTGTAAACTCCTCAAAAATTTTTGGTAGATACTGCATTAACCTCGTTATATATCTGCGACGCGTTGTAACTATATGTGCGCCAAAACGAGAAAGCGCAATATCATACTCATTAAGCAAATCTTTATACTGCGGATTTTTTTTAATCTGTTTTAAAAGATTGTTTCTTTGTGCTAATAACCTATTATATTTTTTTAGGTTTTCACTATAAATAGGATACATGGCACTGATGCCGCCGTTTAAAAACTTTCTTCTACCTTCAGGACTTTCTTTGATAATAGTTAATAGGTCAGGCGAAAAAACTACAATATGGCACTGCTCACCAATTTCTGATGCGCTTTTTAGCGGAACACCATTTAGTGTTATTTTGCGGTGCTGTTCTATTTCTATTTCCGCCTCTTGTTCCCTTTCGTGTGAAAAGAATATTATTTTTAGTTTTGCCTGCTCTTTATCAAAACTAACCAACTCACTATCCTTAGACCCACGAAAACTACGCTGACCTGAAAAAAGATACATACCCTCAATTAAATTTGTTTTACCCTGTGCATTTTCTCCACATATAATGTTCATTTCTTTTGAGGGAGTAATTTCTTTATCACTTAAATTTCGGTAGTTTATAAACTTATATTTTTTTATATACATTTATTCCACCAAATAGGTTTTATTATTATATTCAACTTGGTCGCCTGCGCGTAATTTTTTACCGCGCATTAAGCAAACTTCACCGTTTACCTTTACCTCTGCGCCCTTTATTAAAAACTTTGCATGGCCGCCTGTACTTGCTTCACCTGTAAGTTTAAGCAGGTCGTCAAGTCTTATATATTCGGTTGTAATTTTAACGTTAGTCATTTCTAATCCTCATAGGCATTACAACATACAAGAAATCATCACCTGAAATGCCCTTAATTTGAATAGGAGCAATTTCTCCGTTTAAGGTTAAAATAACCTCGTCTGTTTCTGCCGCGCGTAATGCTTCTAACATAAATCTTGCATTAAATCCAAACTCTAAATTATTACCCTCTTTTTCTATTGGGCAACTATCACTTGCTCTACCAACCGTAGTAGCGCAGGTAAATTTAATTTCTTCTTCGGTTATATTACATCTAACAGGTGTATTGTTTGGATTATTAATAATTAGCGAAATACGCTCAATAGCATCAATAACTTCATTAGTGTTAACCTTTAATGAAGTAGAATGTTCCTTTTTAATAACGGAATTATAATCAAGATATGTACCGTCAATTAAACGCGATACCAAATGATAACCGCCAATATCAAAACTAATATGATTTTTTGCAACACACATTTTGATATTTTCATTTTCATCCTCTATCATGCGGAAAACTTCGCTGATAGATTTACCTGTAATTACAAAATTAAGCGGAATATTATTTTTAGCAGTTTCTTTTCTGATAGCAATTCTAAGTCCGTCAAGAGCAACTAATTTAATATAGTCGCGCTCTACCTCAAAATAGATACCTGTATACATTGGCATTGAACTTTCTTCAACAACCGCAAAAACAGTCTGCCTTACCATTGATTTTAATAATGAACCAGGTAGTTGTAAATCATTACCGCCTGCAGCAGATGGAATTTCAGGAAAATCGCTAGCATCAATACCAACAATATCAAAATGCGATGCTCCACATGAAATATGGCAAACCAGACGAGCATCAACCTCAATCATAATTTCGTCACTTGGCATTTTTCTGATAATGTCTAATAAAAGTTTTGCAGGTAAAACAATATCTCCTGCCTCAAAACATTTTATAGGTAAAACCTTTTTAATACCAATCTCAAAATTATATGCCGCCATAGTAAGTATGCCTTCCTCTGCTGAGAAAAGAATACCCTCTAAAACAGGAACTGAAGATTTTTGTGCCACTGCACGTGATAATTTTGAAACTGCATCTGAAATACTGTGTTTATCAACAACGAATTTCATAAAAATACTCCTTTAAAGAAAAATTGCAATTTTTAAAAAATTTTTTCTATAATATATATATATATATTAGTATTAATAATAAGGGGGTTGCAAAACGTGGAAAACTAAGTTTTGCCTTTATTTTGTGCTAAAAACCACTAATTTTTTATTGTGGGTATAATTTTTAAAAAATGTGGAAAATGTTGAAAGTTTTTTGCCTTTCCACATTAGGTGGAAAAGTGGCATAAGGATTAAGTTGAAAAGTGGATAATTTTGTGGATAAATTATTGGAATTTTTTAATGTTTTCCATTATGCCGTTAACCAACTTTTTATCATGCATATTTTCACTAATCCTAGTTTCTATCTTTTTAATTGCATGTCCAACAGAGGAATGGTCCATTTTAAATTCTTTAGAAATCTGAGTAATTGATATACTTGTAAGTTTTGAAATAACGTACATACAAACGTGCCTTGCAAAAGCAATGTCTGCTTGACGTTTACGTGATCTTATATCACTCTCACTCACAGTTAATGCACGGCTTACTTCAGAAACAATTTTATCAATATCAATAGGGTCAGGTTTTGATTCTAAAGTAATGTTTCTTATAAAGCCCTGTATAGTAGTTATAGTGGGCAAAGTTTTATGTAGATTATAGTAAGCATAAATTTGGTTTATTATACCCTCAATTTGCCTTATGTTTGCTTTTATTTGTTCGGCAATGTAATAAACTAAATCTTCATCTAAAGAAAGACCGAGGTTATAAGCCTTTTTCTTTGCTATACCAACCCTTGTTTCAAGGTCTGGGGTTGATATATCGGTCATAACACCCTTTTCAAAACGAGAGCGCAAACGAATGTCTAAACCATTAATATCTTTCGGCGCCCTATCAGATGTTATAACAACCTGTTTATTGTAAAGAGAAAGTGAATTTATTGTATTAAACAATTCTTCTTGTGATGATTCTTTGTTTTCAATAAACTGAATATCATCAATAAGCAAAACGTCAACCAACCTGAATTTTGTATGAAAAAGTTTAATTGTACCAGACTGAATAGCCTCAATATAATCGTTAACAAAATCCTCACAACAAATGTACTCTATCTTTTTATTAGGAAACTTTTCCATAATTTTATTTTTGATAGCAAACATTAAGTGGGTTTTACCAACACCGCTAGTACCATAAATCAGCAAAGGATTATAATATTCGTTAGAAGGGTCCTCTGCAACAGCCATAGCGGCAGCGTGTGCATAACGGTTAGAATTACCTAATACAAAGTTATCAAAGGTGAAACCGCTACCAACAGAAACTGTTTTTGTTTTTGCATTTTCAATTTGTGCACTTTGCAACTCTTCATCAAAAATGCCACGTCTTTCATCTTGATTAATAATATATTCAATATTAAGTAAAGTACCCATAAGGGTTTGAACACTGCTTTTAAGTTTTTCGTGATATGTATTTTCAATAACGTCTCTGTGAAAATTTGTAGGTACAGATATGTAAAGTGTAGAATCTTTAAGTTCTATAATATACGATTCTTGTAGCCACATATTATAACCCGGCTCGGAAATATAATTATTCTCACGCATGTGCGCGCCAATAGCATTCCAAAGATCCATATAAGAATTCATAAAGCAAAAATCCTTTCTATATATTTATATATATATCTATTTAATATAATAATACATATATAATAATAACAGATATTTTATAATATATCAATACTTTTTTATTAATCTTTCAAAAAAACGCGAAAAAAGACAAAATAAACGCATTTTTCAGCATAGTGTGTTTTTAATTTTAAAAAATAAAAATGGACAAACTTAAAAATTAGGAATATTTTTAATAATCTAAAAATAAAGATAATAAGAAAACAATATAAAAATATTAATAGTGGATATATGGGTTGTATATTTTATTGTAAAAGGTATTGAAAAAAGAATTATACTGTGATATAATGTGAATAATCAATCAAAAAATATAAAATATTTAAAAATTTTTATGCATTTTTTACAATAAAATGCTATTTAAGAAAGGATTGACCCCATTATGAAGGACTACACTAGCGAAAAAATAAGGAATATTGCCGTTTTAGGCCACGGTAGCGCGGGTAAAACAACACTTTGTGAAGCGTTAATTTATTCTTGTGGCGAAACTGATAAAATAGGTAATATTGCAGAAGGGTCAACACTTCTTGATTTTGATAATGAGGAGAAAAAAAGAGGTTGTTCTATTAGTACCGCTTGCTATGCAGCTGAATATAATGGCTATAAAATTAACCTCTTAGATGCGCCCGGTTTCTTTGATTTTACTGCAGGCGTTAGCGAAAGTTTAACCGCCGCCGATGCCGTTATTATTGCACTTTCAGGTAAATCAGGTTTAAATGTTGGTAGTGAACTTAATTATGACAGTGCAAAAGAATTAGGTAAACCCATTGCTTTCTTTGTTGGTAAACTTAATTCTCCTCGCGCTCACTTTTATATGGTTATGAGCCAACTTACAGGTAAATATGGCTCTGCCGTATGCCCTATTACCGTACCGTATGTTGAGAATGATGTTGTACAATGTTTCGTTAACTTAATTGAAAATAAAGCGTATAAGTACGATGGTATCAATGCTACAGAAGTACCTGTTCCACAATCTGCAGATATTGAAAATCTACGTACAGTTTTAATTGAGGCTGCCGCATCTGCTAATGAGGAACTTTTAGAAAAGTATTTTGAGGGCGAAGAACTAACTGTAGAAGAAATTAAAAATGCTATTAAGCAAGGCTTTGTTGAGGGTAATATTCACCCTGTATTTGCAGGTATTAACCAAACAGGCGATGGTGTGCCTATGCTATTAGATGCACTTTGTGAAATATATCCATCACCAAATGAGGTTGGTTTTATCAAAGAAGGTGGAGATTCGGCTATTGTATTTAAAACCGTTGCCGACCCATTTGTTGGTAAACTTTCATACTTTAAGGTGGCTTCGGGTAACATATCTCCCGATTCCAAACTTAAAAACCTACGTACAGATAATGAGGAAAAACTTTCTAAAGTAATGTACTTAAAAGGCGGAAAACAGTTAGATGCTACAAAGATTGTTGCAGGTGATATCGGTTGTACTGCAAAACTTGGTAACGTGCTCACAGGTGATACACTTTGCAGTCCATCAATTACTGAGGCTATACCTACCGCACCATTTGCTAAACCTTGCCTATCTGTTGCTGTTAAAGCAGTAAAACGCGGTGATGAGGAAAAAATTAACCAAGGTATATTAAGGCTAATTGAAGAAGATCCAACAATTTCTCTTGAAAATAACCGTGAAACAAAAGAGCAGATTTTGTCGGGTCTTGGCGAACAACACCTTGATATTATTAAAACAAAACTTAAAACAAAATTCTCGGTTGACGTTGAACTTGCACCTGCAAAGGTGGCATACCGCGAAACTATTAAAAAGTTCGTTAAGGTTCAGGGTAGACATAAGAAACAATCAGGCGGTCATGGACAGTTTGGTGACGTTTGGATTGAGTTTTCTCCTTGTGAAGAAGAATTTGTTTTTGAAGAAAAAATATTTGGCGGCTCGGTTCCTAAGAACTTCTTCCCTGCTGTTGAAAAGGGTCTGCGCGATAGCATAACAAAAGGCGTTCTTGCAGGATATCCAATGGTTGGCGTAAAGGCTACGCTTGTTGACGGTTCTTATCATCCTGTAGATTCTTCAGAAATGGCATTTAAAACCGCTGCAGCTTTAGCATATAGAGCAGGTATACCTGAGGCTAACCCAACAATATTAGAGCCTGTCGGCACCTTAAACGTTAAAGTAACCGACGACTATATGGGTGATGTTATTGGTGATATTACCAAGCGTCGCGGCAGAGTTCTTGGAATGGACCCAATTGACTCTAAACATAAGCAAATCGTTGCAGAAGTACCCATGGCAGAAATGGGCGATTTTGCTACAGCATTACGCTCAATAACCCAAGGCGTTGCAACTTTCTCTATAGAGTTTGCAAGGTATGAAGAAGCACCCGCACAAATAGCCGAAAAGATTATTGCAGAAGCAAAAGTTGAAGAATAATGCTAGATAATAAAAGCTAGATATTTTATAGAGCATCCTGATTTTTTAGGGTGCTCTATTTGTTGGATTAAACAAAATATTGCAAAGTATAAGTTTTTTTGGTAAAATAGGCTAAAAGGAAAAATGCGTTATTAAATAAAAACAATAACGCATTTTAAAAACAGTATATTTATTTTTGGAAGTGTTTAGTTTTGAGTTATTTTGCAGGCGAATTTGATATAGCCGTTATAGGCGCGGGACATGCCGGTATTGAAGCGGCTCTAGCCCCTAGCCGTATGGGTTTTTCTACCGTAATTTTTACAATTAATTTGGATATGGTTGGCAATATGCCGTGCAACCCATCTATTGGCGGTACTGCAAAGGGTCACCTTGTGCGCGAAATAGATGCTTTGGGTGGCGAAATGGGTAAGGCGGCGGATAAAACCACCTTGCAAAGTCGTATGCTAAACCGCGGTAAAGGTCCTGCGGTACACTCTTTGCGCGCCCAAATTGACAGACGCGCCTATGCAGAATATATGAAACACCAACTGGAGTGTGCGCCTAATTTATTACTCAAACAAGCCGAAATTATTGATATTAAGCATGATGAAAAGGGTTGGCATTTGTTTACAAACCTTAATGCTGAGTATATTTTCAAAAAGGTAATCATTGCTTCGGGCGTATATCTTAACAGTAAAATATTCGTAGGTGAGGTAAATTATGACGGTGGTCCTGACGGTACCTTCCCTGCTAATCGTTTAACGGATAAATTGTTAGAACTAGGTTTACCCTTGCGCCGTTTTAAAACAGGTACTCCTGCAAGGGTGCTAAAAAGCAGTATAGATTTTAGCAAAATGGAAATTCAGTATGGTGACGACGAAATCGTGCCGTTTAGTTATTCAACCGACTATACCCCCAGAAACGATGCGGTGTGTTACATTGCCTACACTAATGATAAAACTAAGCAGGTTATTTTAGATAACCTACACCGTTCACCGCTATTTTCTGGTGATATCAAGGGCGTTGGTCCGCGCTATTGCCCAAGTATAGAGGATAAAATTGTTAGGTTTGCCGACAAAAAAAGGCATCAGTTATTTATAGAGCCTTGCGGTGATAATACTGAGGAAATGTATTTGCAAGGTATGTCGTCCTCTTTGCCTGAAGAAGTGCAGATAGAAATATATCACTCTATAGAGGGCTTGGAAAACTGCAAGATAATGCGAAATGCCTATGCTATAGAGTATGACTGTATTGACCCACAAGCACTAGAAGTAACCCTACAAATAAAAGGACACGAAGGTCTTTACGGCGCAGGGCAGTTCAATGGTTCTTCAGGATACGAGGAGGCGGCGGCACAAGGCTTAATAGCAGGCATCAATGCTGCTAGAAGTCTGCAAGGCAAAGAGCCAATGTATATGCCAAGAAGCGAGTCTTATATCGGCACACTTATTGACGACCTTTGCACAAAGGGTTGCACCGACCCCTATCGTATGATGACAAGCCGTAGCGAATACCGTTTATTACTGCGCCAAAATAATGCCGACGAGCGTTTAATGGGCAAAGGATACGAGAACGGATTGATTGACGAAAATAAATGGCAGGCGTTTTTAGAGAGGGTTTCGCTAAAAGAAAAGGAAATAGAACGCCTTAAAAACACAGTTATTTCGCCAAAAAGCGGAGTAAATGATTTATTAGTTTCACGTGAAACATCACCGTTAAACACAGGCGTGAAACTTTCCGAACTCTTGTGCAGACCACAGATTACCTATGATGATTTAGCCCCCTACGACAAAGAACGCCCCGACTTACCACGCGATATTGCCGACAAGGTTGAGGTTGAAATTAAATATGAGGGGTATATAAAAAGGCAACTGCTTCAAGTAGAGGATCTTAAACATTTAGAAAATAAAATGTTTCCAAAAGATATTAACTATGATGATATATCAGGTTTGCGCCTGGAAGCAGTGGAAAAACTTAAAAAAGTGCAACCTATATCCGTAGGACAGGCGTCGCGCATTTCGGGAGTTTCCCCTGCCGATATCTCGGTTATACTTATTTATCTGCAGAAGTTGAAAGGAAAAAAGTAAATGAACGAAAGATATACCTTACTGGCAGAACTCTGTAAAGACTTTTATGTGTTATCGGAAGAAACTGCCAATAAGTTAGAAAAATATGCCGAACTATTAATAGAATGGAACGGCAAAATGAATTTAACCGCAATTACCGAACCTAACGAGATAATTATTAAACATTTTTACGATTGCCTTTTATTCTTAAAACACAATGAAATACCACAAAACGCCAAAATTATTGACGTTGGAACAGGTGCAGGATTCCCCGGTCTTGTGCTGAAAATTGCACGACCCGACCTAAAGGTAACTCTTTTAGACGGATTAAATAAGCGTCTAATCTTTTTAAACGAGGTTTGCAAAGAATTAGGGTTAGAGGTTGAAACCATACATAGTCGCGCCGAAGATGCGGGTAAAAGGTCGGATTACCGCGAAAAATACGATGTTGCAACGGCTAGGGCGGTTGCA
The DNA here is from genome assembly GCA_045630515.1 of Acutalibacteraceae bacterium. Lineage (GTDB taxonomy): Bacteria > Bacillota > Clostridia > Oscillospirales > Acutalibacteraceae > UMGS1532. The sequence continues at coordinate 13,223 of JAZQTG010000031.1, read as the reverse complement.
AGGCTTAATGTGTTAAGTGAGTATTGTTTGCCCTTTGTAAAGGTCGGCGGCAGTTTTGTTGCCATGAAAGGCCCTACAGCAACCGAAGAGTTAGAGGATGCAATGACTGCTATTAAGAAATTAGGTGGAGAAAAAGCGGTGCAAATAAATGAAACCTTGCCCGACGATAGCCAGAGAGTGTTTGTGAAAATTAAAAAGATATCGCAAACTCCACCACAATTCCCAAGAATAAGTGCTAAAATATCAAAAAAACCGTTGTAATTTGTTGTTACAACGGTTTTTTGTTGTTATATTGTAAAACTGTTTTTCTTGCAAAACATCAATAAAACAATGTAATATATAATCAAAGGACAAGCCCTTTAACATTAATGCCATAACCTCAACTCAAAGCCTGTAAATATAACTAGCGGTTTGTCCTTTATTTCCCTATTATTAGGGCAAGATTATTTAACCCACCCATATTCATCCCCATAAAGTAAGGGCTGTGCAGCGATTTTTGTTGCACAGCCCTTACAATTAATTTTCTTCTTTTTGTTCCATAATAAAGGGGTTGTTGCCGCGAGGAACTTCCATACGCTCGGTTGAGCGTTGGTAAGGTGAGGTTGGCCATTTGCTCTTTGAGTAAAGTTGTAGTGTAAAGATTAAAGCATAAAGACCAAGTACAAAATATTCAATGTTAAATACGCTTGAAGAATGTAGTACGTCGCCACTGCCAATCAACCTAATTGCAAGTGCAGGTAGGTTGCCCACTGCCATAAGCATAAAGGTAAGTAAACCTATTGGGAAAATTACACGGCTTGTTTTACGAATGGTAATTCTGCAAAGAATTTTGCTTTGTAACAGTAAATAATAAAGTAAAACACATAAATATATGGTAGAAATAATGTTTTCAGAAATGTTTGTAAGACCGTTATGACTTATAAACAGCGATACCAATTGGTATAAATAGAGAAAAATAGGTGCTATTGAAAAAACTACCGGTAATTTAATTTTAACCAAGCCTGCTGTTCCATAAATTATAAACCATACCGCAGATACCAAATAAAGCAATATACCTAAAACATCGTAAAAAACTAGGGCTTCTAGGGATAAAAACAAAATACCTGCTTTTGCTAAAAAGCATATAGCAACCACAAAATTAGAGATTGTTAAAAGCGGAAAACTTTTAGGTATGGGCGCACGTGTTGGTTGTCTGTTGCTTGAAACCGCGCTGAAAAAGGTAGGAAGTGCTATTAATACCAGCATTAAAACGTAAAGTATAATATTGATTTTTTCATATCTACCTGTAACAGAAAAGCCTGTTTTAGTATCAATAGTGAAGTAGAGTTGAAAAAAGCGCAACACTACTGTAAAAAATGTGGAAAGCGAAAAAATTTGTAGAATATTTTTATGTGGCATTATTTAAAACCTCTCAGTAATTTATTGTGGACAACCTACATATATATTTATATAAACAAGTATATAATACGCTTTTAAAAAAGTCAACAACTTTTAAGAGGAGATGATTCAAATGAAAGGCATTAATTTTTTTACGGTATTTGTATTAGCACTTACTATAGTGTTATCTCCCCTTGCCGTGCTTAAAAACGACAAATCAAGCAAAACTTTAGAGGCAGGCGCGGGCTTTGTATCTATGCCACAAAATACTGTATCCTCCCAACAAAACGCCGAGAAAGAATTTAGATATAACACATATGTAAGACTTTATGACCAAGAAACCGAAACCACAAAAGAGATTGATTTGAGAGAGTATATTTATGGCGTAGTGGCCGGTGAATGTCCTATGCTTTATCACGAAGAGGCTATAAAGGCACAAATTGTTGCCGCAAAAACCTATACTCTTTACAGAATGAAGGCGAATGCAGGCGAGGAGTATGATGTTACAACCGACCCCGAAACAAGCCAAAATTATATAAGCAAGGAAAAGGCGTATGAAAATTGGGGTAGCAAAGCCGAAACTTACGACCAAAAACTAAACGACCTTATAGACGAGGTTTATGACTATTGCATTTTTTATAAGGATTCCCCTATTTTAGCGGTGTATCACGCTATGTCGGCGGGCAAAACCGAGGATTGTAAGTACGTTTGGAATACGTCGCTTGATTATTTAAAGCCTGTTTTAAGCGACGGCGATAAACTCGCAGACGGTTATTTAAGCGAGCAAAAGGTAACAATAGCAGAGGCTAACGGTATCTTAAAAGCCAAAGGTGTTACGGCGGCTGAACTTTCAAAGGGCGAAACAGACAAAACCGAAAGTGGTAATGTTATTAAGATTACTGTTGGTGAGATTGAAATAACCGGTGCTGAAATTTCGCGCCTGTTTTCACTTAGGTCTAATAATTTTGATATTGAATTAGGCAAAAAGAATATTGTTTTTACGGTGCGCGGATATGGGCATCAGGTTGGAATGAGTCAGAACGGTGCCAATTATCTTGCAAAACAAGGCAAAAGTTATGATGAGATTTTAACCCATTATTATAGCGGTACCGAGGTGGCAAAGTTCGTTGAACAAAAAGAAAATCAGTAAAACAAAAAAACCGCACAAACCCTGTAATTATGCGGAAAAACACCACATTACGACAAAATGTTTCATGTGAAACATAAAGAAAAATATTAACTTTGTGCCAAGGTTAAAAGGTTTAAACCTTGGCTATTTTTATGTATAAATGGGTGCTTTTAAAAGATATGCAAACTGAAACATTAACACGAAAATAAACTGCTATCTAATGCCAAAAAACAAAACACTATAGATAAAATGTAGAAAATAAATTAAATTCTATATTTTAGCCTTTACATACAGTTTTGTTTTTGCTATAATATTTCTATAAAGAAAAAATATAATATATATCCTTTCTGTCGCGTAAAGCGTCATATATGGAGGTAAATAGTTGGCTAAAATAGTTTCAATATTCAATCAAAAGGGTGGCGTTGGTAAAACCACAACCGCCGTTAATCTGTCCGCCGCGGTGGGTAGTTTGGGTAAAAAGGTGCTTGTTGTGGATATAGACCAACAGGGCAACACCACAAGCGGTTACGGTATTAATAAGCGCGACCTTAAGGTTTCTTCTTATAATCTGCTAACAGGCAGTGCCGAGCCGAAATCTGCAATTATCAAAACAAAATTTAAAAATGTTGACATAATTCCATCAAATAGGGATATGGCAGGCGCAGAGGTAGAACTTATAGGTAAAGAGCATCGCGAAGCACTGCTTAAAAAAGCACTCGCCTTGCTTGATGCCGAGTATGACTACATATTTATTGACTGCCCACCATCAATTGGGCTTGTATCAATCAATGGTCTTTGCGCGTCTGATTCATTTATTGTGCCGATGCAGTGCGAATATCTTTCTATGGAAGGTCTTTCGCAGTTAATGGTATCGGTAAGAGAGGTAAAAAGGCTTTATAATCCTAATCTTGACCTTGAGGGCATTGTGCTTACAATGTACGATGGCAGACTTAATCTTACACAACAGGTTGTAGCAGAGGTTAAAAAGTATTTTGCAAATAAGCTTTATTCAACCGCTATCCCCCGTTCTGTAAGGATAAGCGAGGCTCCAAGTTACGGTATGCCAATAGAATATTACGACCCAAAAGGCAAGGGTTGTGCCGCATACAAAGCACTTGCTAAAGAATTTTTGAAAAGAAATAGATAAGAAAAGGTGATAATATGGCTAAAAAAGGTGGACTAGACAGAGGCTTTAGCGCACTGTGGGAAGAGAATGCGCTTGACAGTTCGGGTGCTGATACATTAAGACTTTCTGAAATTGAGCCTAACCGCGACCAACCGCGAAAAGAGTTTGATGAGGAGGCTTTAAGAGAGCTTGCCGACAGTATTGAAAAGCACGGACTTTTGCAACCTTTGGTTGTTCGCACTATGCCAGACGGCAGTTATCAGCTCGTTGCAGGCGAAAGGCGTTGGCGCGCAAGCCGTATGGCAGGGCTTACTGAGGTGCCTGTTATAATCCGTCAGATTGATGATGGCGAGGCTATGGAACTTGCAATGATTGAAAACCTACAGCGCGAGGATCTAAACCCTATTGAAGAGGCGGCAGGCTATAAATATTTAATGGATAACTTTTCGTTAACTCAAGAGCAGGTTGCAGAAACTTGTGGGAAATCGCGTCCTGCAGTAGCAAACGCTATAAGGTTATTGGCGCTTCCGCAAGATATTTTAGAACTAATTAAAATTGGCGAACTTACCGCAGGCCACGGCAGAGCAATACTTGCAATTACCGACGAGGCATTGCGCGAGCAGGCAGTTATAATGGCACAAAAGGGTGCCTCCGTGCGCGAGCTTGAAAGGTTAGCCACAAAGAAAAAACAAAGCGGAACCAAAGCCCCTAAAAAGCAGGATAATTATTATAGAGAAACCGAGCTTGCGCTTAAAAATGAAATAGGTAGAAAGGTAAAAATTGAGGGTAAAGGCAAAGAAAAAGGCACAATTACCATTGAATTTTACTCTAAAGACGACCTAAAGGATATTGCAGAAAAACTTGCAAAGCTCTAAAAATACCCCCTAAACACCGCATAAACACTGAGTTTCTACTGGGAGTAGAGTTGGTTTTTGCCAACTCTACTTTTTGTCTTTTAAGAGTATAACAAAAATTTAGCATAGTGGGTAGAAATTTAACCTATAATTTGGTAAAATGCATTTGTAAGGCGGTTACGCGAAAAGAACATGTACCCCTTAATGCTAAAGAAAAGGCTCTTTAAAGGGCAAATTTAACAACGTTTTACATATGTAAAAGGAGAAAAAATAATGGCAGATTATGTAATAAGCTGTGGCTCAACAGCCGACCTTACGGTAGAGCATCTAAAGAAAAGAAATATTGATTATATTTGTTTCCATTACACCTTAGACGGTGTTTCCTATCCTGACGACCTCGGTCAAACCATTCCGTTTAAAGATTTTTACGAGGCGATGGCTAACGGTGCCGAAACAAAAACCTCGCAAATAAACGTTGACGAGTATATTGAATATTTTGAGGGCATCTTAAAGCAGGATAAAGATATATTCTGTGTGTGCCTTTCTTCCGGACTTTCGGGCAGTTACAACTCGGCTTGCATTGCGGCAGAGGAATTGCGCGAAAAATATCCGCAAAGAAAAATTATGGTTGTAGACTCACTTGGCGCATCATCGGGTTATGGTCTGTTAATGGACAAACTTGCAGATCTGCGCGATGAGGGTTATTCTATTGAGCAACTTTATGATTGGGCAATAGCAAACCGCTTAAAAGTACATCTTTGGTTCTTCTCAACCGACCTTACATTCTTTATAAAAGGCGGTAGAATTTCTAAAGCATCGGGTTGGTTTGGCACCGTGCTAAAAATCTGTCCACTACTTAATATGAGTTACGACGGTAAACTTGTTCCGCGCTTTAAAATTCGCGGTAAGCAAAAGGTTATTACCGAAATTGTAGATAAAATGGTAGAAAATGCAGAGGGCGGCTTAAATTATAACGGCAAGGCATATATCAGCCACTCAAACTGTTACGACGATGCAACTGCTGTGGCAGAACTTGTAAAGGAAAAGTTTAAGTACCTAGACGGCGAGCCACAGATTTATGATATTGGCACTACTATCGGTAGCCACACAGGCCCAGGTACAGTTGCACTATTCTTCTTCGGCACCGAGCGTGTTGACTAAATAATTAATCTATAAGAAAAAGCACCTGATTTTCAGGTGCTTTTTTAACATTCATCTATGTTGTTGCGGTTAAATAGTTCTGAAGAGAAAAAGTCTTGCAGGTCTATTTCTAAACCGTCGCAAATTTCGTAAATAATTCTAAGCTTCATACTAGGGTAAGAACATTTCATAATTGTACTTAGGGTTGATTGTGGAACGCCTGTTTTTAAGAATAATTGGTACTGTGTTATTCCACGTTCGTTGCAAAGTTCTTTAATTCTGCATGCAACTGCTTCGTTTAATTTCATTATAACCACCCTATACTTCGTGTACTTGATAACTCTGTAAATAAGTATAGACAAAGGTGGTGTAAAAATACTTCGTGTACTTGATATTAATAAATATTTATGTTAAAATCTTTAAGAGGTGATGTTATGGCACATATATCTTGCGAAAATGAATTTTGTATATATCAAAAACAGGGCAAATGTATTTTGAAAAGTGTTCATCTTGACATACAAGGTAATTGCCAAGACAGCATATATGTAAACTTTGAAGAAGAAACTTTGAATGAACATAAAGAAAAACTTTTAAGAGAATTAGAAATATAAAAAGCACCCAAATTTTATAGTTGGGTGCTTTTTTAACATTACATTAAAGGTGTGAGGAATAATGTTGTTACGCCGAAGTAGATTAGTAGCGAGATGGCGTCAACGATAGTGGTAATAAAGGGGCTTGCCATAACGGCAGGGTCAAGATGCATACGTTCGGCTAAAATCGGTAGCACACAACCAACCAATTTTGCTACAATAACAGTTACCGCTATTGTAAGAGAAACCACAAGCGCGATGACACAGGTTTCATTAAACGAATAGCCTTGGAAGGTGCCGATAAGTAGGTAATCAACAAGCAGTATTTTAATGTAATTAATAACGCCAAGGCCAATACCACAAAGGAAACCAACGCGAAGTTCTTTCCAAACGACCTTTAGTATATCGGCAATTTCAATTTCACCAAGAGATAAACCGCGGATAATCGTAACAGATGATTGCGAACCTGAGTTACCGCCTGTACCCATAAGCATAGGGATAAATGCGGTTAGCACGACGAGAGCCTGAAGTTTAGCCTCAAAACCTGAAATAATAGCACCTGTAAAGGTTGCCGAAAGCATAAGAATTAAAAGCCAAGGTATGCGGTTTTTAACCGTTTCAAAGATACCTGTTTTAAGGTAAGGTTTATCGGTTGAAATAATAGCCGCCATCTTTTCAATATCCTCGGTGTTTTCTTCCTGAATAACGTCAATAGCGTCGTCAACCGTAACGATACCAACAAGGCGGTTTTCGTTATCAACAACAGGCAAAGCAGATAAATCGTACTTATCAAAAAGGATAGCAACGTCTTCTTTATCGTCAAGCGTGCCTGCATAGATAACGTTGGTTTCCATAATTTCTTTTAAGGTGGTGTCGCCTTCTGCAAAGAGTAAATCTTTAACCGTAACAATACCCTTTAGTTTGCGGTTACTGTCGGTAACATAACAGGTGTAGACGGTTTCTTTATCAATACCTGTTTTCTTAATGTGGCGAAACGCCTGCTCAACCGTCATATTACGCTTAAGGTCAATGAACTCAGGCGTCATAATACTACCTGCACTGTCTTTTGGATATTTAAGCAGATCGTTTATGATTTTTCTTGTATCGGAATCAACACCGCGAAGCATACGTTTTACAACGCCTGCGGGCATTTCCTCAATAATATCAACCGCGTCGTCAATATAAAGTTCGTCCAAAACGGCCTTTAGTTCCTTATCGCTGAAACTTTTAATAAGGGTTTCTTGCATATCGCTTTCAAGGTATGCAAAGGTTTCGGCGGCTTCTTCTTTTGGTAATAGTCTGAATAATAAAATGCGTTGCTCGGCGGTAAGTTCTTCAAACATAAGCGCGATATCAACAGGGTTGATTTCAAGCAATAGTTCGCGCAATGGTGAAAAACGTTTATTTTCAAGCAAACTTAAAACTGTTTCAAGCATAGTCTATCTCCTTTTCTTAAAAATGGGCGCAAAAAAGCCTACATAATAATTTATGTAGGACTCTGGATAGGCAGAAAACTGCCAAAGGTAGATAGCACAAAACAAGCAAAAGACAGAAATTCTGCCAAAGACTATGCTTTGTCGGAATAAGAGCATAAGGGTAAACCGACAAAGCAGAAGCTGCTCACTCGGGGTTTTGTACTACTACTGCTACCGGAATCCATCAATGCTCATCACCTTTCGTTTTATTTTATAGCCATTTCGTATTAGTTAAAATTAGTTTTGATACAATAATTTTCCGCTGCCGCTTTGTTAAAATACTCGTAAATCCATAAAAGGATTTACTGCGTTTTTGCCGTGCGGTACGAAAAATTTTATGTATCAAAATTTTCAACCTCAGGAAAGGCTAATTTTACCTAATACTCCCTGGCTTGAAGCACGCTTAATTAAAAATGGGTATTGATACAATAATTTCCCGCTGCCGCTTAAAATAACTTTTGCTGCAAGCGTATTATTTTTTAGTATTATACACCTGTTTTTCGGCTATTACAAGCGTTTTTTAAAATTTTTTAATTTCAGATTACCCATTCCCAAGTAGAAATGAGCCTGAGGTCGTCGTCTTTAACATAGATTTCCAAAAAATCTTGACCGTCTTTAAATATAGGAAACTTAATAAGCCAAGCGCCGCCTTTATGCTTTTTGTTCCAAAGCCAACCGCGTGCGCCTTTGTGCAAACCGAGTTTTATATACTCTTCCTTTTCTTCGTTTAATTCAACAAGGTCTAAAACGGTCATAAAAAATACCCCTTTGCATTTAGTAAAGACAAAAGTCCTTCTAAATAAAAGGGGTGGTGCAATGCAACGTTGCAGCAACTAATGCAACAAAATTAAAAAAAGATTTAAAAGTGAGACAAAAATTGCTAAAACTATTCGCCGTGCTCTGCTTTAAAGTGTTCGCAGACCTTTTGGGTAGTAGTTTTTAAGTCTACCGCCGCTTGCCTTTCCAAAACCGCAGGGTATACCTTCTATTAATACGCGCGCGTAACCGTTAATACCCTCTGCATCAATCTCCTCGCCGTGCAGAAAAGCCGCTACACGTGGGTCGTTAAGGGGTAGGTCAATATGATTTTCGCAGATAACCGCAGGACACATATACATAGCGTGCGAGGGAATAAATCTTTTTGGGTTGGGCTCGTTTAGTAGTAAACCTGTGCGAAGAATACCAAGATTTTCTGGCGGAGTGATGTTTGGGGTTAGGTACACCCTATCCCCTTTTGCTACAATTTTACCGTTAGGTAGGGTTATTTTATTTTGCTTTATAAAGTCTTGCAAAAACTTTAGGTCGGTAGTTGATTTTAGTGGTTTCTTTGGTGCAAAGTCTATAGGCTTACGCTCTGCATCCCCCTGCTTTTGAAGTAGAGCTACAAAATGACCCTCTCCGCCGTCTAGTGTAAATATGCGCCTAACCTCTTTTATGCCTATGCCCTGTCTGCCAAAGTTCTGTTCTATTTGTATAATGCTAAAATCAGGGTGTTTTTTTAAAAACTCTGTAATAACATCCTCATTTTCTTCATAAGAGTAGGTGCAGGTTGAGTAAACAAGTCTACCGCCCTTGCGCAAGGCTGTAGCCGCGGAATCTAAAATCTTTAACTGTCTTACGGCACAACTTTTAACGTTTTCTTTACTCCAATTTTCCAAGACCTTAGGCTCTTTGCGAATCATACCCTCACCTGAACAGGGCGCATCAACCAAAACCTTATCAAAACAACCCTCAAGGGCGGCGCAAAGGATATCGGGCATAGTGGCAGAAACAACGCCATTATGTATACCCATGCGCTCAAAGTTAGAAATAAGTATAGAGGCGCGTTTGGCGATGGGTTCATTACTCCAAATAAGACCAGTACCACCGAGTGCGGCGGCAATTTGTGTAGCCTTACCACCCGGCGCGGCACATAAATCTAAAACATATTCGTTTTTTTGGGGGTCAAGCACAGTTACGGCAGATGTTGCCGACGGCTCTTGCGAATAGTAAGCACCTGCATGGTGTAGCGGATTGTTGCCTATGGAAAAATCTTCGTCAACATAAAAACCGCTTTTGCAAAAAGGGGTTGGCTTACTGAGGTTGCAAAGAGAGGCTAACTTTTCGCGAGAGCATTTTAGGGTGTTCGCCCTGATACCACGAAAAGCAGAACCATTTAGCGAGGCTAAAAACTCCTTACTATCGGTATAATTTTGTGCAATTAGTTTTAATGAATTTAAAAAATCGTTTGGAAAAATCACTTAAAAACTCCTTAAATTTTGTATAACAAGTATCCTTTTGCTAATACTAAGTGCGAAAGCGTGGTGATACTAATGCAGAACAATAGACAGGATAATAATAACAAGCAGAACAATCAGCAGAACAATAATAATCAAAACCAGCAGAATAAAAACAAGCAACAAAGCGAAAATAAACAAAACAATAAATAATATTTACCAAAGTTGCGCAGGCATCACGCCTGCGCTTCTTATTGTAACACATAAAAATAACAATAACAATGGCAAAAAGTTTTTGTTTGTAGGGTAAAAAGGATAATTCAGTAACCTTAAAAAGTTTGTTTTAAAAAGAAAAGCAGTATAAAACGACACCAAAACAAACAAAAAAACATAAAAAACAAACCTTCATAGTTTAAATCTATGCGGAAAGTAGAGAGTTAAAATGGTTTAAACACGGCAAACGAGGGGTTAAGACACAATATGTGCAGTCTTAAAGCCGCTAAAACACTAGTGAATGTCTACTATAAGTAGGTTGACCCAGGCGTAAGTTTTGTATAAAATGATAGTACAAGGAAAAGTGCTTTTGTATTTTTTACAAAAATTTAAGGAGGAAAAAGAGAAAATGAAAAAGCGTATACTCAGCATTACCCTAATTGTTAGTATTGTAGTTAGTCTTTTTGCAGTAGCAAACTTCGGTTCAGCTGCAAAGACAAAACTAACTGCCGGCACAGATTATACCCTTTCGGGTTATAACAACAGTGCCAACTTCGCATTTGACCCAAAAGATAATCTTCTCAACAATGTAAGTCCTACCAATTTTTATTGGTATAATGTTGATGCAAGAGATAGTGGAGATGCAACATATACCGCACAACCTACAAAAATTACTGATACCGGTTGGATTGGTTCAGACCATCTGGATAATGCTACATGTGAAACTAACGTACCTACAGGTACTATTGAACAAGCATTCCAAATGTGTAACTATTTAAGTCATTATATGTTCTTGCACTACAACAGCGATAACAAATGTGACGCTATGGATGCTCCTGACGAAAATATGCAGTGGGTACAAACCAACTACACCTTGCCTGAAAGATCCGTAATTACAGATCTTACATTATCAAGATTTGAGACAAACGAAACCCTAAGTTTGTATACACCAACTGCATATCAGTACATATTGTCTGATACTCCTGGCGGTCTTGTTTCAGGCATTGGTGCAACCGTTATTGATGTTAACCATACCGCTCAAACAATTCAAAACGTTACTACCGTTACATTAAGCAAACCGGTTACCGCAAAGTATGTTGCTATTCGTATGCTTCAGCCATACAACGTTGTTAATTGTTCTTCTTCAATGATTAACAAAACTAAAACATCACGTTGGTATCAATGGAACCGTTTTGACGTTCACGGTACAAAAGCTGAAGAGGCTTCATATACCGTTTCAGGTTACAACAACCAATCAAACTTCAACCTTGACCCAAAAGATAGCCTTCTTAACAATACAACTCCCGATAGTTTCTATTGGTATAATGTTGATGAGGCTGACACAAAAGCAAACGGCGGTGCAACATACACCGATCAAGCTACTTTAGTTTCTATGCCGGGTTGGACTGCTAATGAAAACTTTGGTACACTTGAAACCAACCTACCTGGTGGCAGCGTTCAGCCTGCATTCTGGACTTCAAGTTCGTTACAACAAGAATTATTCTTCAAAAAAGCTGATGGCAAAATAACAAGTATAGACACCCCAAGTGAAAAGCAATGGGTACAAGCTAACTATACTTTACCTAACCGTTCAAAAATTACCGATGTTACTTTGTCATGCTTTGAGGCTAAAGACACAGTTAGCCAATATACACCTACAACATATCAGTACATATTCTCTGATACTCCAGGTGGTCTTGTTTCGGGTCTTGGTGCAACCGTAGTTACCGTTGACCATAACGAAGACACAATTAAGAACATTACCACCGTTACACTAAATAAGCCAATTACTGCAAAGTATATGGCAGTTCGTATGTATCAGCACTACAATACCCTTAATCCTAACGCGAACAATATAGTAGGAAATGGTATTGGAAGCAGATGGATGAAGTGGAACAGATTAGATGTTCATGGTTCAAAGGCTGAAGAACTTCCTTATACCGTTTCAGGTTATAACAACAGAAATAGCTATGATGTTGACCCAACTTATAACCTATTAGACGATATTCCTACACATACCGCTTACTATTACAATACAGATACTAAGGACCCTGAAATTTATCAGACATCTACCCCAACCGTTTCTTCTAAAGACTGGTTCCAGCACACAGAACATGCAACCATGACAGAAAACGTGGTTGGTGCTTTACAACCTGCATTTATGTTGTGTAATGGCTTGTGTTGGGAAATGTTTATGCAGTATGATAGCAATAACTACATAACCAAGTTAGATACACCTGATGTTAATAAACAATGGTTCCAGGTACATTATGCTTTGGCTGCTGAGGCAGACATTAGCGAGGTAATATTAGCCGACCTTAATAAAACAGATGATACCATTAGCCAATGGGCACCACAAAGTTATCAGTACATTTTCGCCGACACAGAGGAAGCACTTCTTACTGGCGAAGGTGCAACTGTAGTTAATGTTGACCACTCTAAAGACACCATTAAAAATATTACTAAGGTTGCCTTTAATACTCCTGTTAGAGCAAAGTATGTTGCCGTTCGTTTCTATCAACCATACAACGAATTCAGCACTTACAACTGGACTACACGTAAAAGAACTAATTTATGGTTCACTTGGAACAGATTAGACCTACACGGTCAATATGTTAACCCTCTCAATGCAGAGGTTACCGTTGCTACAGAGGATGGCGTTCCTGCTTCATTCGCAAGCAAAGAGGATGCTGTTTACACAGGTCCTAAGGATAACAATGGCAAATATGTAGCAGGTACTCAAATCATTAATGCTATAGAGTATTACAAAGACGAAGTTAACAGTAAAGAGTACACCTTTAACGGTTGGTACAATGGCGACAAACTTGTTTCTGCAACTGCAGAGTACACCTACGATTTAGCAGGTGGCGATGTAACTCTTACCGCTAAATACGATGTGCAAGACCTTGTTACAACCTATCCTGTTAACTTTGTTGATGCAACTCAAAAGGTTATTAAGACAATTCAGGTTGTAGAGGGTGAGTATCTTGACCCAGCAGTTGTTAATGCAATCGTTGTTAAAGAAATTTACGGCTACACCGTAAAGAGAGACAACGAAGGCAACGTAGAGTGGAACGAAGACGTATATGCAAATCCTGTAACT
>JAZQTG010000030.1:0-1445 GCA_045630515.1 Acutalibacteraceae bacterium | reverse complement strand
AATATTGATTTATAGGCTAATACGCGGAATAAACCGCGCTTTGTCAACAGTCTTTAACGACTCTTACAATTTCGTATCTGTTTTTATCATGTGTGTTATAAAAAGCCTCTCTTGCCTTTTGTGCTTTTTTGCGTCCGTACTCGTCAGATACTTCTATATACCATGTACCTTGACTTGACCAAATACCATGTTTTTTAGCTCCTATTTCTTTGTAATAAACTTTGTATGTAGTCATGATTTTGACCTCCTTAAAATTATTGATTTATTGACTTTTGTTTGTGTTTGTGCTATAATATCAATGTTGAGATATTCAGCACTGATATACTATCACAAACGACGATTTTTCAAGGGATTTAAGCACCCGTCTACTGTTAGCAAGATACCCGCCAAACTGCTACTATTCAGACTTGTTATACAGCCGCCTGTTTTGTTTTCGCGTTCATATTTTCGGTAAAGTTTCAAGGTAGTTTCGGATTCGCTTTACCTCTTAGCGTTTGGTGTGTTTTGTCGTTGTCCCTTGCTGTGATTATATAATAACACGTATTTGGGAAATAGTCAAGCTATTTGGGAATTATAATTTTCATTTAACATAAGTTTGTTACACTTGTATAATAGCTATATGGGAATTAATACAGCTATTTGTGCATTATGCCTATAAAAAGAGGTGATATAATATGAATCAGTACGGAAAAGAAGTTAAGAAAAAGCTAATAGAAAAAGGATTGAATCAACGCTATATAGCGGAAAAGATCGGGCTGTCTGCTAATGGTTTATCAAATGCCTTGAATAGAGATAATATATCATTGCTACAAATGCAACGTATAGCGGAATCAATCAACTGTAAACTTGTGATTGAATTACAAGAGCTTGACAACAATTCAGAGTCATAAACCGCACTATACTATTATATAGGCAAAAAAGCAAATCGCAGCCAGTACAATATAATTTATCGTTATTCGATAATTTATTATCGTTTCTCATATTATACCGCGTATAGTATTCTAATTTGCGTTTAAAGCCCCTTTTTTGACGTTGTAACAATTCATAGTATAGTTGTATTCCTTATGCCTCTAAAATCAATTGTAGCGCATTTTAGCCCGTAAATACACATAAACGGTAATTAGGCGCAAACCGTCATTTGTTTATTTGCGGTTTGGTGCGATATATCGCAGTATGCACGGGATCGCGGTTTGCTACTGCTCATTTGTTATTTTGTCCTCTGCGTATAAATTAAAGTTATTTATACATCTGTAATTCGTTGCATAAATACTATATATAGATTGATTTGTTTTGTCATAACGGTTTATAGGCTTTTTGCGGTTTGCTATTACTATATGTTGTGATAAACACAAGATATAGTGTGATGCGATATCAGAATTACGAAAAATAGGCAATATACGCCTGTGATGTGAGATGTGATACTATATGTTGTGTTTTTGTTGCAT
>JAZQTG010000029.1:0-1073 GCA_045630515.1 Acutalibacteraceae bacterium | reverse complement strand
CGTTTTGTCTTTTTTGTTTTATTACATAGAGGCTGATTTGCTCGGTATGAGTAATTAATTTTTAATACACATTTTTTATTAGTTACGGGAGTTAACTAACGTTGTCTAATTAAAAATGCTTTTTGTTATATATGAACTCGTACAACAAGTAATAAGATGCTTAAATATGCTGTTCTTTTGTAAGGTGAGTAAAATATTAACAAAAAGTTTTAATGGATATTAATAATTAGTGCTCGTTTAAGAAAACAAATTGGAGGAAATAATAGCATGAGACCATTTGGTATGCGAGATAAGTTAGGCTATTTGTTTGGTGATTTTGGTAATGATTTCTTCTTTTTGTTAGTAAGTTCATTTTTAATGGTTTACTACACGGACGTTTATGGTTTAAGTGCGGCTTGGGTTGGTGGATTGTTCTTAATTGCTCGTCTTTGGGGCGCAGTTGCAGATATTACTTGGGGACGCTTTATTGACACAAGAGAGCCTAGTAAAAATGGTAAGTTCAGACCTTGGGTGATTAGAATGTCATTCCCGCTTGTATTTACAGGGGTATTAATGTTCGTTCATATTCCCGGTATGTCTACAGGTTTCTATGAGGCATATGCTTTTGTAACTTATATTGTATGGGGAACTTTATATAGTACTGTAAACATTCCTTACGGTTCAATGGCTTCCGTAATTACAGAAGATCCGGTAGAACGTGCAAGCCTTTCTACTTATCGAACAGTCGGTGCAACATTGGCTGGTCTAGTAATAAATGCAGTGGGACCACAAATTGTCTTTGTTGATAATAAAGCAGATGCAGGCGGTTTTTTCGTGGCCGCAATTCTATTCGGTATTCTTTCAATTAGTTGCTACATGGCTTGCTACAAGCTTACGACTGAGCGCGTCGTTGCTCCAAAAGGTTCAGCTGAAAAGATGGATTTGAAGAAGACATTAAAAGGCTTAATAAAAAACAAACCACTTATCGCAATACTTTGTGCATCATTGATTTTCATGATGAACATGATGCTTGTTGGTGCTGTTAACGTGTATCTATTTAAAGATTACTTCTCAAGTGCTGGCACTTTAAGTTT
>JAZQTG010000028.1:0-66488 GCA_045630515.1 Acutalibacteraceae bacterium | reverse complement strand
TCCATTTGAGCACTTTTTGTAAATAGCACCATCTTTTTTGGTGGTTGCTTTTGTTTTTACATACTCTGTATAAGAGTGAGCTTTCTTTTTAACAACCGTCTGTGTGTTATGGCCACAAACAGAACATTTCTTACCTGCTGTGAGACCGGTCTTTAAACAGGTTGGAGCTACTGCAGAAACGTTTTTGTAATTGTGCTTAATAGTACGAGTATACTTACAACCCGTTCTGTTACATGATGTATCACAATTGTTTGTATAACTGTGGCCTAATTTTTCTATGGTTTTTGTTTTTTTATTACCGCCGCAATATATACATTTAGCGGTCTTTTTGCCTTCAGTTGTACAGGTTGCTTTTGTTGTGGTTTTGTATTCACCCATCTTGTGCATACATTTGCCATCTTCATCGCGGTGGTAATAAACATTAGCCGAATACAAAGCGTCGTTATCGCTTTCAACCCAAATGTTATTCCATTCTTCTTCGCTACCACCATAATACACGTACTCTATAGAGTCGCAACCCGCAAACGCGCACCATTCTATATTATTTATGGTTTTAGGAATGTAAACGCTTGTTATTTCCGACTGTTTCTCAAAAGCACATGACGACAATTCTACAACGGTATACTCGCCAAACTTTTCAGGAATTATCACGTGTCCGTCAAGTTCTGTCTTAGCCCGTGTACGTAAAGTTTTTCCTGTTTGACTCTTTACTGAAAACTCAAACTCATCATCTTCAAATGGGCTTGCAACTATCTCACAGTTGTAGGTGCACTCTTTGCCCATATAGGTAAAGGTTAAGATGTTCTCTCCGCCAACGTACCAATGTTCATCTTCTTGATTTGACTTAATTATTAAAGTTTCGCCCCATCTATCATCCTCATAGGTAAAGAATTCATCTTCCAAACCCGACTCCTCGGTGTAGGTAACCTTGATTCCTACAACATACTCACCGGTTTCTTCATCTGTTTCTTCTGTGATACAGTATGCGTAATAATAGAAATACGGTTCTCCTTCTTCGTCCTCTCGCCAGTCGCCCATAAAATAGTCGTTTTCTATGTACTTGTTATGGCCCGAAATGAACTCAATGCTTTCTACAGGACTTTTTACAATTTCTGCATTGTACTCTATAGTTTTACCCATATATGAAATTGTAACGGTGTTGTTTTTGCCGTCTACTTCCCAAGGACTATCCTGCTGATTATGGCTATAATCAAACTGTGAATCTTCCTCCTCATCGTCATAATAAGGTATATACTGTGGCTCTCTACCGTCTTCTTCGGTGTAGGTAACTAGAATTTTAGCATCCCTAACCACGTAATATGGGTCGTACCAGAAATACTCACCCTCTTCGTTTTCTGCCCAGTCACCGTTTGCAGTATCATTCTCTGTATACTTAAAGCCACTTGGTATAAACTCTATGCTTTTTATAGGACTTCTTTCTACCACCACATTATATTCGCACGAGCCGACACCTGCATAAGCATAAAGAGATATTGTATAAGTTATACCGCCTTTCAAAACACATCCGCATTTGAAATTATAATTTGCATCGTAATCGTCAGAGTATACTATGGACATATCGCCTTCTAAGATTTCAATTCTCGGATCGGCTTTTTGTCCTTCTTCTTGATAACTGTAAAATACATACTCACCATCTTCTGTTGGGGTAAAAGCATAATAACTCTGCCATGAACTAATATACACCGGCTGATTTAATACAAGCGTACCGTCAAAAACGATATCCGTACCACTGCCAAAAATATCTGTGTCGCTACCAAAAATATCCGTACCGCTACCAATATTGTTTGCATTAATGCCATAGTCGCCTAAGTCGTCTGCATAGACGCTTATTGTAGCAAACTGACATACAATAAGAACTATGCTAAGCAACAATGCTAAAAATCTTTTTCTACCACTCATAAAATCTTTCCTTCTTTCTTAAAGTATATAACTTAAAGCACATTTATAATACCACATTAGACGTTAGGTTTCAAGCAATCATAAATTTTTAGCACCATATCCAAAATAGGTTAGTTGACTTTGTGCAGGTCTTACAACAAAATAATATTAATAGCAAATTGACCGTTGCCATATTTTATATAATAGGTTATAATATTATAGTGTATGACATTATCTTAAAGGAGTATGCGTGTTTATGGACATTATGGTTGGTGATAAGGTTACTTTAAAAAAGCCACACCCTTGCGGTTGCAATGTCTTTTTGGTTACCCGCGTTGGTATGGACTTTAAACTGCGCTGTACCAAGTGCGACCATGAGATTATGACACCGCGCTCTAAAATTGAAAAATTTATTAAACATATAGATACAAGCCAACGCGCATAAGCCTTGGCGAACGAAAGGAAGACTGACTAGTGCTTAACAAACTACAAATCGTAGAAGAGCGTTTTGAGGAGATTAACCAGAACCTTAACGACCCTACCGTAATTGGCAACCAAAACCTTTTCCGCGACCTTATGAAAGAATATAAAAATCTTGAGCCTATCGTTGAAAAGTACCGCGAGTACAGAGGTGCTATAAGCGACGAAGAGGGTGCTTTGGAAATGCTGTCTGAGGGCGGTCTTGACCGCGAGGACGAGGAAATGATTAAAGAAGCTTTGTCTGATGCTAAAAAGAAGATTGCCGAAACCGAAGCCGAACTAAAAATACTACTTCTTCCGCGCGACCCTAACGATGATAAAAACGTTATAGTTGAAATTCGCGGTGGCGCAGGCGGTGAAGAGGCGGCTTTGTTTGCAAGCGTGCTTACACGTATGTATACTATGTACTCTGAGGCTCGCGGTTGGAAGGTTGAAATAGTAAACGCCAACGAAACCGAACTTGGTGGTTATAAAGAAATCAGTTTTATGATTGAGGGCGACGGTGCCTACTCACGCCTTAAATACGAAAGTGGCGTGCACCGTGTTCAGCGCGTGCCCGAAACCGAAGCAGGCGGTAGAATTCACACCTCTACCGTTACGGTTGCCGTGCTACCTGAAGCCGAAGAGGTTGAGTTTGAACTTAACCCTGCCGACTTAAAAATTGACACCTTCCGTTCAAGCGGTGCAGGCGGTCAGCACATCAATAAAACAAGTTCTGCAATACGTGTAACCCACATTCCAACAGGCACAGTTGTTGAATGTCAAGACGAGCGTAGTCAGTTCAAGAATAAAGATAAGGCTCTTAAGGTTTTGCGCTCACGCCTTTATGAAGAAAAACTGCGCGAGCAGACCGATGCTATCGCATCTGACAGGCGCGCTCAGGTTGGTACAGGTGATAGAAGCGAACGCATCCGCACCTACAACTATCCGCAAGGTAGAATTACCGACCACAGAATTGGTCTTACACTATATAAACTTGACTCGGTGCTTTCAGGCGATATGGACGAGGTTATTGATTCTATCATCACCTACTACCGCACCGAAATGCTAAAATCAGAGGCTAATTAATATGACAACCAAGCATATTATAATTAAAAACGAAAAAGAATTGGAAGCTATTCGCGAAGTTGCCGAAATACTAAAGCGTGGCGGCATTGTTGCCATCCCCACCGAAACGGTGTATGGACTCGCCGCAAACGCCCTTGATAAAGATGCAGTTGCAAAAATATTTAAAGCCAAAGGCAGACCGCAGGATAATCCGCTTATTGTTCACGTTAGCAGTGTGGATATGGCAAAGCCGCTTGTTAATGAATTTACCGAACAAGCAAAGGCATTAAGCGATAAATATTGGCCTGGTCCCCTAACCATGATTCTGGAGCGTACCGACCTTATACCAAGCGAGGTTTCGGCAGGACTTAATACCGTTGCTATACGCTACCCTAAAAACGAGGTTGCCGCCGCTATTATAAAAGAATGCGGTCTACCACTTGCGGCACCCAGCGCAAATATTTCGGGTTCTCCCAGTCCCACCACCGCAGAGCATTGCATTAACGACCTTGACGGCAAGGTTGATGCCATTGTTATTTCAGGAGATTGTGAGGTTGGTTTAGAGTCTACCGTGGTTTCGCTTTGCGGAAGTCCAAAACTATTACGACCTGGCGCGGTTACAATAGAACAGTTGCGCGAGGTTTTAGGTGAAATTCAAATAGACCCTGCCGTTTTGGCAGAGCCCGAAAAAAACAAACCAGTTGCAAGCCCAGGTATGAAATACAAACACTACGCCCCTAAAACCAAGATTATTCTTGTAGAATCAGGGCGCGAAGAATACATAAACTACGTTAACTCGCAAAACAACGAGGGTGTATATGCCCTTTGTTTCTCGGAAGATGTAAAAGGATTAGAAGTACCCACCGTTTGCTACGGACACAGTGACGGTAGCGGTCAGGCAGAGGGTCTTTTTGCCGCCCTCAGAGAACTGGACGAAAAGGGCGCAACCATTGCCTACGCCCACTCCCCCATGCTAGACGGTGTTGGTCTTGCGGTGTATAACCGTCTTATCCGCGCCGCCGCATTCTGCACAATAAAACTATAAAAGAGGTGTTTTTATGCAAAAATTTATAGTTGGACTTACAGGTCCTACAGGCTCAGGCAAGTCCACCGCAACTAAGGTTGCGGAATCGCTTGGTTATTTTTGCATAGACGCTGATAAAATATCGCGCCAAGTAACCGAAAAAGGTTCTCCTCTTTTACCAATACTACAAAAAGAGTTTGGTGATATTTTAAATAACGACGGCTCGCTTAACAGAGCGGCACTCGCATCGGTGGCATTTAAAAACGAGGACACAGTAAAAAAACTAAACTCCATAATGCTTCCGCATATCCTTAGCATTATAGAGAATATTATTAAAAGCAGTAACTGTAGGTTTATACTGCTGGATGCACCCACCCTTTTTGAAGCAGGTGCAAATGCGCTTTGCCAAAAAACCGTTGGCGTTATAGCCGATAAGCAAATCCGCCTTGACCGTATTATGTCGCGCGACGGTATAACCAAAGATGCGGCAGAATTAAGAATTAACGCAGGCAAAAACGACAATTTTTATGCAAAAAACTGCACCTATATTTTAACCAATAACTCTACCGCTGATAACTTCAAAACGGCGGCAGAAGAACTTTTTACAAAATTAAAATCGGAGGCAGTATGAGAGTAATTCGCAGTATTTCAAGAAGGCTTATACGCCGTTCGTTTGCTTTGGTTGTTGCCTTGGTTTTGGCGTTACTTTGCGGTGATAAACTTATAAGCTACACCGCAAAACTTATATACCCCATAAAATATCAAACCGAGGTGGAAAAATACAGTAGCGAGTTTGGTGTTGACACTGCCCTTTGCTATGCCGTTATTAAATGCGAAAGCAACTTTAACCCAAATGCCGAAAGTTCGGCAGGAGCTATAGGTCTTATGCAGTTGACCCCAGAAACCTTTAACTTTGTTTGCAAAAACATTTACGACTTTGATGTTAAAGACGAACTTATTTACGATCCTGCCACCAACATTAAGTGCGGTGTATGGTTATTAAGTTATCTGCAAAAAGAATTACAGGGTGAGGCAGAGGTCATAGCAGGCTACAATGCAGGGGTAAACAAGGTTAAAGAATGGCTACAAAGCCCCCTATATTCAGACAATGGTGAAACCTTAACCTCAATTCCTTATATGGAAACCGACAATCATATAAAAAAGGTTTTAAAAGCCAAAGAACTATATATAAAACTTTATAATTTGGAGTGATAACAATGTGTGAAAAGAAAAGTGAAGCCGCTACCTTAAAAGAGCAACTTTTTTTAAACCGTAAGAATGGCAGAAGTTTAGTTTCTAACGAGGAATTAGCAGTTTGCGACGCCTTTTGTGAGGACTATAAAAACTTTCTAAATAATGCAAAAACCGAGCGCGAGGCGGTTGAAACCTCTATTAGCATTATTGAAAAAGCAGGCTTTGTCCCTTTTGATAAAAGCAAGAAATATAATGCCGGTGATAAGGTTTATTTTAACAATCGCGGTAAGGCATTGGCGGTTGCGGTAATCGGCACCGAGCCTATAGAAAACGGTGTTCGTATAGCCGCCGCACACATTGATTCACCTAGACTAGACCTTAAACCAAACCCCTTGTACGAGGCAGAAGAGTTGGCACTCTTTAAAACCCACTATTACGGTGGTATAAAGAAATACCAATGGACCACTATCCCTCTGAGTCTACACGGTGTTTTTTGTAAAAAAGACGGCACTACCGTAAAGGTTAATATCGGTGAAGACGAGGGTGACCCAAAACTTATTATCACCGACCTTTTGCCACACCTCGCCGCCGACCAAATGTCCAGAAAACTATCCGAGGGCATTAAGGGTGAAGAACTTAATATTTTAGTTGGCTCGCATCCACTTTGCGACGACGAAAGCGATGCCGTTAAACTTAATATATTAAAACTTCTTAATGAAAAATACGGCGTTACCGAGGCAGATTTTCTCTCTGCCGAGTTGGAGTGTGTGCCTGCCGCAAAGGCTTGTGATATAGGTCTTGACCGTTCAATGATTGGCTCTTACGGTCACGATGACAGGGTTTGTGCATACCCCGCACTTCGCGCTGTGCTTGATATAGACACACCAAAAATGACCGCAGTTACAATTCTTGCCGATAAGGAAGAAACAGGCTCTGGCGGCAATACAGGTATGAACTCGGCTTGGCTTAAATACTTTATTTACGACCTTGCTAAAATGCAGAGCGGTGATATACATTCGGCACTAAGCAATTCTAAATGTCTTTCTGCCGATGTTAACTCGGCACTTGACCCAACATTCTCTGATGTTTCGGAAAAGCGCAACGCTTCACTTCTTAACTACGGCGCGGTTATTACAAAATATACAGGCGCAAGGGGTAAATCAGGCACCTCTGATGCCTCTGCTGAGTATGTTAGTGAGATTCGTGCAATACTTGATAAGGCAGGCATCGTGTGGCAACACGGCGAACTGGGTAAGGTTGATATCGGTGGCGGCGGTACCGTTGCGGTTTATATTGCAAACCTCGGCATAGACGTTGTTGACCTCGGCGTTCCTGTTCTTTCAATGCACGCACCGTTTGAGGTTGTAGCAAAGTTAGACGTTTATATGACCTACCGCACGGTATACGAATTCTATAAAGCATAAAAAATAACGGACAGTTTTGGGTTTTCCAAGACTGTCCGTTTTCTTATAGGTATTTTTTATTTATTTCATCCATTAAAGGAAGTTTGCTTTCTATATCCTCAACCAGTTTAAACTGTGTGCGACAGCGGTCAAGGTTGTGCTTTTCGCGGTGAATTTTAAAATAGGTATCACCGTTTAGGTAGTCTGTTAAAAAGCGCACGCCACACTCTAGTGTTAAGAGTTTAACCGAGAAGGATAAAAGTTCTGCTTCGCGTTGGTTTAAGGTTTCCTTAAGTTCTTCCAAAAAGCCTTTTGTAAACTGCTCGTAGCACTCTAGGTCAAACCATATTTTTGATAAATCTGTTTCATCCTCGGCACCGCTGGAACCTGCAAAACGTAGCGCATCACCAAAATCGTATAAAAGTGAGCCCGGCATAACTGTATCTAGGTCTATAACACAAACACCCTCACCTGTAACCTCGTCTAGCATAACGTTGTTAAGTTTGGTATCGTTGTGTGTTACGCGTAACGGTATTGTACCGTCTGCAATACCGTCTATTACCAAAGAAGCCTCTTTTTCCCTTGCAAGCGCAAATGCAATTTCTTCTTTCACTTCGTGCAGTCTGCCTGCTTTGTTTTCTTTTATTGCTTCGTGAAGTTGGCGGAACCTATCAACAGTGTTGTGGAAATTAACTATTGTTTCATGCAGAGTTTCGGCAGGATAATCAGCAAGCATTTTTTGGAATTTGCCGAATGCCTTTGCCGCGTGGTAAAGTTGTATAGGGTCGGTTATGTTATCATACGAAACCGTGCCATCTATAAACTTATACATTCTAAAACAGGTGGTTTCATCTGCCCTGTAATATGACTTACCTGACTTTGTTTTTATAACAGTAAGGGTTTCGCGATTAGGGTCGCCACCGCACCTAATTAACTTTTCTTTTAAATGCTCGGTTATACCGCAAATATTTTCCATAAGACCGTCAGGGTCCACAAAAATTGCGGTGTTTATGCTTTGCAAAATGTATCGTGGACTTCCATTTACAACATAGGTATCATTAATATGGCCATTGCCATAAGGCTGGGCTATGACTTCAACTTGAAACTCTTTGCTAATAGCCTCAATATCATAAACCATTGTATTGCCCCTCCTCTATCATTTTGCGGACTGCCGCCTTAACCAAATCGGCATCCTCTTTATAGGTAACGCCATACCAACGCTCGTCAGTTTCCAGTACCGAAACTTTATCTTTGCCGCTTTTTATCATATCGTCTACCACGAATGGTAGGAAAAATTCGCTTTTTAATTCGTTGCCTTTTTCTTTTAAGAAATGGTTAAAACCGCTTTCCAGGTGAGAGAAAATATCCTTTTTAAAGCCCCACATATTCATAGAAACTGTGGTATCTAGCGGAATTCCGCTATTTTTATCAAGCGCGGTGTGTTCGGTAACACTTAAAAGACTACCATCGCAAACTTCACACACACCTCTTGAAACGGTGCCGTTCTCGGTTAAGGTGTTGCCAAGTCTAAAGCCAACCATACAAGTACCGCCACCACAACTCAAGTGATTATGTATTTTTTGGAAAGAGGTTACGCCATAAAAATCGTCGGCGTTTATAACGGCAAAACTTGTGTCTATTTTATCCTTAGCACATAGCACAGCGTGACCTGTGCCCCAAGGTTTTGTTCTGCCCTCAGGCACCGAGAAACCGCCAGGCAGTTTATCTAATTCCTGAAAAGCATAATCAACGTCTATTAGTTTTTCAATGCGCTTGCCTGCCGCCTCGCGAAAATCTTTTTCAATTTCTTTTTTAATAATAAATACAGCCTTTGAAAAGCCTGCTTTTTTAGCATCAAAAACAGAAAAGTCTAAAATTATTTCACCTTTTGGACCTAAGGGTGTTATCTGTTTTAGTCCGCCGAAGCGACTGCCCATACCTGCCGCCATAATAACCAACGTTGTTTTTTCCATTACACTCTCTCCTAATTGTTTTAGCAAAAAACAAAACTACTAATTATTATAACATATTTTTCCGC
The DNA here is from genome assembly GCA_045630515.1 of Acutalibacteraceae bacterium. GTDB lineage: Bacteria > Bacillota > Clostridia > Oscillospirales > Acutalibacteraceae > UMGS1532. The sequence goes on along the minus strand of JAZQTG010000028.1, from coordinate 57,403 downwards.
AAATGAAAGTCTTTTTTACATTTATTTCTTTATCGGTAATAACTATATCAGCACGCTTGCCTTTTTTTAAACTTCCGCGCAAACCATCCTCGCCCATAAGTTTAGCAGGATTTAGGCTTGCCGCATTAACAATTTCACAAAGATTAAGGCTTGTATGTTTTCTGAAATTCTTTAACGCTTCGTTAAGGTGGTAAACACTACCGGCTATTGTACCATCGTGCAATTTGCAGTAAGGCGACTTTAGTGTAACAGGCATCGCGCCAGATTCATACTCACCGTCTGGCAGACCTGCAGGACCTATATTGTCGGTAATAAGCACTAATTTTTCCCCTTTTAATTTTGCCACCATAGAAAAAAGTGCAGGATTAATATGAATGGTGTCGGCAATTAATTCGCAATAAACCTCGTCGCTTGTAAGTGCCGCACCAACAACACCTAAATCTCTATGTCCAAGCGCCGACATACCGTTAAATGTGTGGGTAGAAAGCGTAGCACCATTTAAAACGCCCTTTGTGGCGGTTTCATAATCGGCGTTACTATGCCCTAAAGATACCACCGTTTTGGTTTTGGTGGTTACTTCTTTTATAGCCTCTAATCCGTTTTCTACCTCAGGTGCTATGGTAACAATTTTTACAACATCGCTATTATCAATTATAAACTGCGGGTTGGGTTTTACTATATATTCAGGCGATTGCGCACCGCGTTTTTCGTAACTGATATAAGGGCCCTCGCTGTTGGCACCAAGTACCATTGCGCCCTGCCACTCGTCCTCATTCATATCCATTGCCTTTTTTATTTCACCGAACGCCCAGTTTAATCTGTCCTCAGGCAAGGTTGTGGTTGTTGGATACCAAGCGGTAACGCCGTGCTTTATCAGATGGCGTGATATAACCTTAAGCCCGTCTATATCGGCAAAGCCAACCTCATGACCCAACTGGCCGTGTATGTGAATATCTATAAGACCTGGCAAAATATAGCCACCGTTTGCATCAATAAGTTCGCAATCTTTCGGTATTTCGTCGCACTTTACAATGTCTATAATCTTATCACAAAACAAAATGGCATAACCGTCCAGTTGCTCATTTTCGGTAACTATAGTGCCGTTATATATTGCCTTCAAACCGATCCCCACCTTTTTCTATCATTTTACTATAAACCAAGAAATATATCAACTAAATAAAAAACACCGTTCATTTAACAGAAGCAACAATCCACTAACTGAAAAACACCCAGCCATAACAAAAATGCGGTGCTTTTAATTGGCAATGGCAAGGCGTGTGCATTGGCAAAATCAAAAGCACAGGCAAGGCTTTGTGCCTTGCCGAGCAGTTTGATAAAGCCAATGTGCGCGGATTGACTTTGGCAATAAAAGATTTCGCGTTTTTGTTATGGCAAAAAACTTACAACATGCACGCACCGAGTGCACCTGCGTCGCTTTGTAGTGATGAAATTAAAATTTCTACATCGGTTTTGCCAATTAATTCTTTTAACGGTTTTAGAAGAACGTTGCCCTCGTTGGTAATACCGCCCGCAAGAACAACCGCATCAGGACCGAACGCCATTATTATACTTTTTATACCTACGCTTAGGTATTTAAGATAGTTTTTGTATACACCCTCTGCAACGGGGCAATTTTCCTTTAAGGCGGCGTAAAAGGTTCTGCCGGAAATTTTGCCGTTTTCTTTGTATATTTGATAAAGTCTGCTATTTGTGTTTTGGTTTGCGGCAATCTCAGCCTCTCTGCAAAGAGCAGAAATTGAAGCATATTGCTCATAACAACCAGTCTGACCGCAAGGACAAGGTCTGCCACCGTCGGTTTGAATTATAATATGTCCTATTTCACCCATATTGTTCTCGGTGTGGCAAATTTGCCTGCCTAGAATTATACCACCGCCTATACCTGTGCCTAAAGTTATAAGCACAATATCCTTACAATGTTTCGCGACACCGAACTCTACCTCACCCAACGCGGCGCAGTTTGCATCGTTATCAACCGTAACGGGTAGATTTACCTTTTCGGTTAAAATACTTTCAAGCGGTATGTCTTTAAAGTCTAAATTAACGGCAGTTACGCGACCATTTTTAATTACACCGGGCGCGCCCACACCCATTGTTTTGATACTGTATTTATCCTTTATTTTATTACATTCTGCCGAAATATCCTCAATAATTTTTTCTGCAGTATTTGCTGTTTCAATTTTATTTTGATATACAACTTTTTTACCATCTACCACCGCAAACTTTATATCGGTACCGCCAATGTCAACACCAAGTCTTGCGCCGGAATATGCATCTTTATCGCAAATAAGCACAACGTCTGGATGGGTTTTTAGCATAGTTGCAGGTATGTTTGTGTTAATTCTATTGTTAAGAAGTTCGCCAACCACGCGGCTTTTAGATGCACCTGAGGCTAAAAGTATTATTTTCTTTGCGCTCAAAATAGTAGCAATACCCATTGTTAGTGCCTCGGTTGGCATGGTTTCGTCTTCGCTGAAAAAACGAGAATTTGCACTAAGTGTATTTTCGGTTAGGGCGGTTAAATGGGTATGGGAGTTAAGGGTTGCGTTTGGCTCGTTAAAACCGATATGTCCGTTTCTGCCAATGCCTAAAACCTGAATATCAATACCGCCTGATGCCTTGATTTTTTTCTCGTAATTTAAACATTCTTCATCGGTATTTTCCGCCTCGCCGTTTGGAATGTTTGTATTTTCAGGGTTTATATTTATATGTGAAAACAAATTCTCTTGCATAAAATAGTAGTAACTTTGACGGTTATCGCGACTGATTGGATAATATTCATCAAGGTTAAAGGTAGTAACCTCGCTAAAATCCAACTCGCCTGCCTTGTTCATACTAATTAATTCTTTGTACATACCAACAGGGGTAGAGCCTGTTGCAAGGCCCAAAACGCTATTGGGTTTTAGCACAAGTTGGCTGGCAATTAATTTTGCGCCTGCCTTACTCATTTCATTATAATTTTCACATACAATTACTCTCATAAGAAAAACTCCTTTTTGTTTTCTACTTATATTTATAGCATTTAAACAAAAATCTTCAATACAATATTAGACTAACTATTTACATTATTAGACATTTGTGATAAACTGTATTTAACGAACGGAGGATTTTTATGAATTATAGGGCTACAAAACTACATGACTATATAAAAATTTCATCCATTGTAACGGTGCATTATTTTGAGTACTCAAAGAACTATAAGTTCTCAGGTGAAAGCCACAACTTTTGGGAGTTTGTTTGTGTAGATAAAGGCGAAGTTACCGCCATAACCGAGCAAGCCGAAACTAAACTAACCTCCGGCGATATAATTTTCCACAAACCAAACGAGTGGCACAACATAAAAACCGACGACAAAGAGCTTTCAAGCGTGGTTATTGTTTCGTTTAAAGCAGACCCATTTCCAAATGAGTTTTTTAGAGGTGTAAAAAAAATAAGTAACACCCAAAAACTGTTGCTTTCAAAAATTCTTAATGAGGCTTTAGAAGTTTTTTCGGACCCTCTTGGTGACCCATACACTAAAAAAATGCATATTAAATCTACCGCTACACCTGCGGCAAAGCAACTTATAAAACTTTACTTAACCGAGTTTTTGCTACTGTTTTTGCATAGCGAAAACTCAGCCGAAAGGGTTGGTTATAAAAAGCCGATTGATAATAACACCTTTGCCGAAGCAGTTGATTTTATGCTTGAAAATCTTTCTTCTAAAATAAAAATTTCGGACATAGCGCACCACCTTAATATAAGTGCAACCTCTTTAAAAACCCTCTTTAAAACCTATGCAGGCAGAGGGGTTATTGATTATTTTAATTTTTTAAAGATTGAGGCAGCAAAGAGTTATCTTCGCGAAAACGAATACTCGGTAACCAAAATTGCCGAACTTTTGGGCTACAACAACACCCACTATTTTTCAAGTCAGTTCCGACAATTTGTAGGTCTTACCCCTACCGAGTACGCCAAATCAATAAAATCTATGTTGCGCGCACACCAAACAAAGATACTTTAAAAACAAAAAACCACCTGTTAGTAACAGGTGGTTTTTAAATTGTTTACTTTTATTGGCCGTATTTAGCAATCATTTGCTTGCGGTCAATTTTGCCGTTAAAGGTTTTAATAATTTCATCAATAACAACAATTTGTTTGGGTTGTTTATAAGGCTCTAACTTCTGTGCTATGGTATCGCGAATTGCTTTATCGTCTAGCTCGTAACCGTCTTTTAGCACAACTAGAAGTTTAAGTGCGGTGTTACCGCCACGAACCAGTGGTACAAGCAAGCACTCATCAACACAATCAACTCGCATAACAACCTCTTCAACCTCCAAAGGTGCAACCTTTAGACCGCCAAGGTTAATGGTATCATTGCTTCTGCCAACCAAAATAAGCTCGCCATTTTCGGCAAAGTAGCAGATATCACTCATAACAAGCATACCGTTTTTAAGTGCCTTTGCGGTTTGCTCGGGCTCGTTCCAATAGCCCTGCATAACCGACTTACTACGAATAGCGCAAAGACCTGTTTTTTCGGGTGAAGAATCTTTTATTTCGTTTCCGTCCTCATCCAAAATAACAATCTCGCTATAAGAGTTAGGCACGCCAACGCTACCTGTATACTTAGAACCGCCCGAAACACAGAACTCGTCCGTACAAACAACGCCTGCCTCTGAACAGCCAAAGCAGTTATACATATAAACGTTTGGCAAGAGTTTGCGCATTTTTTCTTTATCGGTTTCGGGGTAAGCGGTAGAGCTTGAATATATAAATCTCAACTGACCTGCCAAAGCCTCTAAATCTTTAGAAGCAACCGCCAAAAGCAAGTGTATTGCTGAGGGTGGCAAGTAAAGTGAAGTTACGTTGTTTTTGTGAATGGTATCAAAATACTGCTTAAAGTTACGGAAGCCCTCTAAAAGAACTACTGTACTGCCAACCGCCATAGCAATATGCACCTTGCGCAAACCTGCGGCATGGTTCATTGGGGTTGGAATCAACCACACGTTATCGGATTGAATATTGGTGGTTTCAATACCTGCCAAAGCAATATTTATCTGGTTAGAATAGGAAACCATAACACCCTTAGACTTACCTGTAGTACCTGTTGTGAAAAGAATTTCGGCAAGGCTACTGTCTTTTGGTGCTTGTGGTTTAAATGTATCCTCTAAACCGTTAATTTCTGTAATTATCTCCTCAAGTGACCAAGCGTCTTTAAGGTCATCGCGAGCGGTTAGGGTGATAACTGTGTTAGCATCTAACTCTTTTGCAATTTCATCAACACGAAGGCTAGGTGTACTCTTTTCAACAGGCACGAAGGTTGCGCCTAAAAGTTGAATGCCGTACCAAATATAAACATAAGAAAGTAGGTGGTCTGCTTCAACAACAACCCTGTCCCCCTCCTTAATGCCCTTGCTTTGCAAATACAAAGCGGCCTTGCGGTTCATTAATGCAAGTTGGCTATAACTACAACTTTCATCACCAACAACAATAGCTGTTTGGTTTGGTGTTTCGGTTGCTTTCTCTTGAATAATAAGTGCTATAGAATTAAGCATTTTTTGCCCTCCGATTACTTCTTTTTGCTTTTAAACTCTGCAATTTTATCCTTAATTGCATCGTACTTACCGTCCCAATACTCCTTAACATTTTCATCGTTACGTCTATCTGGGAAGTCGTATTTTTCTTTTAGGTACTTTGCAAAGTATTCGGTAAACTTTTCTGCACCGTAATAGTTAACGTGTGCATCGTCATAAAAATCTTGTTTTGGGTCAAGGTCAACCGTAAAGGATCCGTCACTCTTATCGGTAAAGAAGTTAATATATTCCATACCGTTCTCTTCCAAGATTTTGTAGACCACATTACCGCGACCTGTTTCCTCTTTTGATTTATACTGAGGAGTGTCTATAAACACGGCGTTTATATTTTTCTCCTTAATATAATCAATAAGTTCATATAAAGACTCTTCAGCAAGCGGATCAAGCGCAACCTCAAGGTCAAAGTCATAAGCCTTCGCCTTTTGAGGTGTAACCTGAACACTTCTGGTTTTATTTATAAAGTAACCTGCATAAAGATGCTCTGTGTTTCCGATATTTTCCTTAAGTTTATAATCCTCTTCTTGCCATCTTGTATGGAATTTTATAAACGGCAGAATGAACGAAGCATCAAACTTAGGTTGGTCGGGATGCATTTTGTTAATGCATTTCATGGTTTTAAAAGCCGCTTTAATACGGTTATACGAAAGCAACGGCATAGAATCAAGCACACGTCTTGCGCGGGTATCCATTCTTTCAAGTTTGGTGTTGTTTTGACCAAACACGCGAATATCAATGAACACAACCTCAGGATTCTGATACTTATAAACCTCGTCTAAAACGTTGGTATATAACCAGGAAGGCATTTCGTCAACCGATAAAGTAAATGCGGTCATACCATATTCTTCATAGGCTTTTGCGGCCATCCAATATCTATCGGTACCGCTTGAGCCAACAAACACAGCATCTACCGTGTTTTTAGATAAATTTCTGTAAGTGTGGAACCTCTTAACATAGTTGTAAGTGTTTTTAAGTTGAAACATATCGCAAAGCAACAGCACCGTCATAAACGCTACAACTAAGAAGGATACACATCTTAAAATCTGCTTTTTAGTCATAATATTCTCCTTATACGACGGAACTTAAAAACGTCCGTAAATGAAGGCGCTTGCATCATACTCAGGTCCGTAAACGCCGAAAACAACTATGCTTGCGAATAACAATAAGATTAATCCCCAACGGAAAACTAGATTTTGCCTTGAAAGTGCTTCTCTGATTTTAAGACCGCTTTCTTGCAAGATGCCGATTACTAAAAGCAATACGATTGCAAAGAAAAGAACTGTAAAGCCTTTTTTATCAAGTCCGTAGGTAAATATCTTTTCGTTAGCACCTGTGATAAAACCTAGGTCAATAGAGGTGAACATGGTTTTAATCATCTTAAACGCTGTACTAAGATTTGGCGCTTTTACGATTATACGCGATATACAAAGCAACACAAAGGTACGTAGCATTTGGAACAATCGCCAACTAAACGCCTCTGTATTAATGCGAAGACCTTTGGCAAGTTTTTCGTAAAGAGGGGTAAGCGCAACGGTAGAAGATATAAGTATAGCGTTATAAAGACCGTTAACGATATACTGCCAGGTAACGCCATGCCAAATACCAATAAGGAAGAACACAACCATTGGAGCCGCTACCGAAGGCACCATTTTGCCCGCGTGGTTACCAAAGGTTTTGCGAACCTTTTTGCTAATTGCGGTTACAGGTTTACACAACATTATTGGGAAGAACACAAACTCTCTCATCCAAGCACCAAGTGACATATGCCATCTACGCCAGAAATCTGCCATAGAAGTAGCAAAGAACGGACGCTCAAAGTTAAGCGGTAATTCAATGCCCAATATCTGTGCCGCACCGCGTGTTATGTCGGTACCACCGGAGAAATCACCGTATATTTGGAATGAATACATTAATACGCCCAAGAAAATTTGTGATCCGTTAGTAAACTGGAAACCTTCGCCAAAAACCGTTCTTGCAACAGGAGCAACCCTATCTGCAATAACAAGTTTTTTAAAGAAGCCCCACAAAATAAGCTGTGCGCCGTATTTAAAGTTGTTGTAATCAAACTTATGTGGTTGACCTAGTTGCACACCAACGTCGTTAAAACGGAATAGCGGACCTTGAACAATTGATGGGAAGAAGGATACAAACAATGCAAACTTGCCAATATGCTTCTCTGCGGCGTGTTTACCGCGGCCAATATCAATAAGGTAGCCAATACAGTTAAAGGTGTAGTAAGAAAGGCCAAGCGGAACAATAATGTTTACAAGTGGCATTGAAGCGTCCCACTCAAAGAGGCTGAACACCTTGTTCATATTAGTAATTACAAGGTTCAAACACTTTACAGCCGCCAAAACGCCAAGGTTAACAAGCACGGTAACAACCTGAACGGTATGTACCTTTTTTGCAACCTCTTTTTTAAGTTCGCGCTTTTGCTCTTTGGTTACCTCTTCACCCATAGCCTCTATTTTTAACTGTTGCTTGTCCCTCAAGCGTTGCATATAACGGCCTGAAGCATAAGTAAACAGGGTTGTAAATAGAATATAAACCACATGGTCTATACCGCTGCTAAGGTAAAAACCGTAACTGGCAATAAGCAATATTGCCCACTGAAACTTTTTAGGAACTATGTAGTAAATAAGAACTACAATGCCTAAAAACAATAAAAAATTTAAAGAATTTAAAGCCATACTAAATCTCTCTATAAATTAATTTTTATTATTAATTATTCTTCGTCTAAAAGTTTTTCAACCATAGCAAGCATTGCTGCTGCACTGTTAAAGTTTTCAGGCTCTAACATATCAACTGTGATGGTAACATCATATTCTTCGCAAAGTTCTGCAACGATAGAAACGATATCAAAACTGTCAAGAATACCGTCGTCCATAAGTTTGGTTTCGTTTTCAAAATCAACGTCGCCACGAACTGATTTTAAGATTTCTAATAATTTTTCCATAATGAAATTCCCCTTTAAAGAATAAATTTAATTGCATATACATATATATATATGCATTTTAACTCAATTATTATAGCACAGTCTATAGTTAAAGTCAACCGACAACCTAGTGCAGAAAAAAAACAAAAGCCCCGACGTTAAACAACGCTTAGGGCTTTTACATTTAATTAGAAACTCATAAACAAGGATGATAAAAGTATCAGCACTATGCAAATAGGTGCAATATACTTGATTACCACAACAAACAGCTTACGGCTTTTGAATTTTGCCGAAAGTTCTACCTCATCAATAATCGCTTGTGGCTTTACAAAGTAGCCAATCATCACACAGGTAAGGAGCGCAACTATTGGCATAAGCACGCTGTTGCTTATAAAGTCAAAGAAATCTAAGAACTGGTAGCCAAACACAAGCACCTTATCCCAAATGCTATATCCAAATAATGATAGCACACCAACCGCTATACTACCCAAGAAGACAACCAGGCAGGTTATTCCGCGTTTCCACTTGAATTTGTCCCCAATTATAGAAACAACCGTTTCCATAAGAGAAATTGAAGAAGTAAGAGCGGCAAAAAGCACCAAAAGGAAGAAAACTGCACCAATAATGCTACCGCCTGCCATACTCTGAAATACCTTTGGCAAGGTTACAAACATAAGGCTTGGACCTGCTTTTAATTGTGTCGGGTCGCTAAAGGCAAACACGGCAGGAATTACCATAAGGCCAGCCAAAAATGCAATACCTGTATCAAATATTTCTATATTACGAACCGAACTTTCAAGGTTGACTTCCTTTTTCATATAAGAGCCATATGTAACCATAATGCCCATAGCAAGCGACATGGAATAGAAAAGTTGACCCATTGCCGCAAGTACGGTTTTAACCGAGAAAGAACTGAAATCGGGTTTTATATACCAAATAACACCTTGCAATGCGCCGGGCATACACATTGAATATATTGCAATAAACAAGGTTAGTACAACCAAAACAGGCATCATTATTTTGCTAACCTTTTCAATACCCTTTTCCACACCGAACAAAACTATTAACGCCGTTAATCCCAAAAAGATTAAAAACCAACCTATCGGCTCAATCGGTGCTGAAATAAAATCCCCAAAAAAGCCATCGGTAGCCGCACTTTTCATTCCGCCACTAACAGATACCGCAAGATACTTTGTAACCCAACCGCCTATTACACAGTAATAAGGAAGAATTATTATAGGCACAAGAGCGGCGAGATATCCTACAAAGGAAAAGCGTTTGTCTAATTTTTTAAATGCGCCTATAACACTAAGACCAGTTTTTCTGCCAATAGCAATTTCGGCAGTCATTAATGCAAAACCGAATGTTACGGCTAAAACAAGGTAGACAAGCAAAAATATACCTCCGCCATATTCTGCTGCAAGGTATGGGAAACGCCATATATTGCCAAGACCTACCGCAGAGCCTGCGGCGGCAAGAACGAAACCCAATTTGCCTGTAAATGAACTTCTATTCTCAGTCATATCTATACTCCTATTCGTTATTTATAACATTTATACCAATTATGTCATATTTTGACTCAAAATACAATAGTTTTTTATCTTCCTACAATAGATAATGTTTATGGTCTGATCTCTAAAAGTTGACCAAAAGCACCAAAAACCAACCTTTTCCCCACATTCCAATAATTTTTGTTTAATTTTTAATTATTTAGCAACCTAAAATATCCTTATTTTTAATTTTTACCACCACTTTTTGTTTGTTGGTGGTGGTAATTTGCACAGTTTATGTGTCTTTTCTATATAAAAACTGTATATTTTTAGCCAAAATAACCAAAATATTTCTACAGGGTAATTTTGAGCAAAAATTATACAAATATTTACAACACAATATATAGTTATAAACTTGCCGTCAACCACAATATATTGAAGTTTTGTAAGAGGTGCCGTTTCAGAGGGTGGTTTTGTTATGTATTTTCACATTGTATGGTGAAATTGCACAATCAATTACAGAAAAATTACAGATAACAACCCTTTTGTTACAGGTTTGTAACCTTTTATGTCACCTAAACCGACCTAAAGTTTGTCAAAAATGCCTATGATTTTTTTCTTTTTTAGTGTTGACTTATCATTTTTTTACCTATATAATCCTAAAGGTCGGTGCGAAAAGCCACGCTATATATATTATATATGTGTGTCTGCATCGTCACGTAGCAAACGGCTGCCGACTGTTTGCGCGTACATTATTATAAAAGGAGAGTTCCATGATTAAGAATTTGTGCGGGCGTATCGTTTCTGCGCTCCGTTGCCACAGAAAAGCCTTTGCGGTTATTGTGATGGCGGCGGTTGTTGTTGCAACCATACCTGTTCAGTTTGTTAAATCTGTATCTATTCTGGACGGCGACAAAGAAATTCAGGTATATTCCTACAACAGTAATGCTGAAACCATACTGACCTCTAACTCAATCGCAATCAAAAAGAACGACAGTATAAAGGTTTCCGATAAAACTTCTTCGGATATGACTATTGAAATTAACCGTGCATTCCCCGTTAAACTTGTAGTTGGGGATAAAACCGAAACCTTAAAGGTTTCAGGCGGTACGGTAAAGTCTTTGCTTAAAGACCGTGGCTATAACCCCGATGTTTATGACGAGGTTAACCACAATTTAGACGATTCTTTAAAAGAAAATATGGTAATTAAGTATAGCGATGTTGAATACATTACCTCTACTGTTACCAGAAAAATCCCACGCGGTGTTGAAAAGATTGATTCTATAAAACTCAAGGTTGGCGAAACCAAGGTTTTAGCCGAAGGTAAAGACGGTAAAGAAGAAATCACCACCATAACAAAATTCGTAAACGGCGTTGAGGTTGACAAAAGTATAACCCGTGCCGAAACAAAAAAGGCAGTTGCAAAAAGGGTTGAGGTTGGCGTTGAGTATAAAAAAGCCAACGAAAACGCTTGGATGTCTGACCTTAATTGTGATAAAGACATTCTGCTTGACAAAAGCGGTAAACCAATTAAATACAAAAAGCTCATTACAGGCGTTGCCTCTGCATACTGCACAGGTCACACATGTTCTACAGGCGTTGCAGTTAAGCAGGGCTATATAGCAGTTGACCCTAACATTATCCCCTACGGTACCGAAATGTATATCCGCACTACCGACGGTAGTTGGATTTACGGCTACGCGGTTGCCGCTGATACAGGAGGATTTACCGCTTGGGGTAACACAATAGCAGACCTTTATATGTATTCTTATTCCGATGCCGTAAACTTTGGCAGAAGAAACGTAGAAATTTATGTACTGTAATTTTAAAAGGCTATCTCAAACGAGATAGCCTTTTATTTATTTTATCTTTACAGACTTTTTAAGGTGTTTTATTACGATTTTTTTGCATACTGTGCAGGCGACATACCCGTATACCGCTTAAACACTTTAGAAAAATAGTAAATACTTGAGTAGCCTAATGTTTCTGCTATATCCGAAATACTGATATAATCACCCTTTAGCATTTCTTTTGCCTTTTTAATTCTGTATCTGTGCAGATATCTTACAGGCGACATATTCATAGTTTCGGTAAAGAGTTTTCTGAAATAGACCGTGCTTATAGATAAAAGTTCAGCAAGTTCGTCGTTAGAAATATCCTTTGAGTAGTTTTTAGAAATATATTCTAGCACAGGTTGTAATCGTTCTTGCTTGGCGGTTGGCGTATAAACGCGGTTAAAACTTAATAACTTTACCATTATTTCGTACAACATTTTAACCGTTTCCAGTTTATAAAAAGGTCCTTTTACTGTCCAAGCATTAACAAGTTCACTAAAAGGTTTTAAAAAAGTTTCGGGGTTTTTTAGGGGTAAAGATATTACATTCTCACACTCCAACTCGGACTCAAATTCAACAACAAAAAATCCACCTTCTTTTTTGCATTTCCACTTATAATTACTACCCTTGGGCAGTAACATTATATTATCCATATCCGAAATTAATTTTTTGCCGCCGCTTTCATAAACGGTTTTCCCCTCGTATTTTAAAATAATAGACCAATTTCGTCTGGATTTACAATAAGAGGTGCCCTCTGCTCCAAAAAAATTGTTTGCAGAAAATATTTTAGTTATAACCATATTAGATAACTCTGTGCTATTCATAATATTACAACCTTTTTAAAAAATTTTTTCTTCCAGCCTACAGATATCTGTTTTTATAATATCAAAAAACTTAAATTTTGCAATAGACTTTATAAAGATTAAATATCAAAAATTACAAAAATATCATATTTTATATTTACATAACCCTTTATTAATAGTATTATTATATTAGCAAATAGTACAAAATTTACACTGTTGTATTATATAATTTTTCAAGGAGTGTCTGCCATGAGAAAATCGTTTGTAGCAAATACTGCACCTGTTTTAACCGGCGTTGTAAGGGCGCGCACCGTTTGGGAGGCTATGAAGCAGGTAAGAGAAAGCGAACTAAAAGGCGCTAAAGGAATTGATTTGCATCTCTCTTGCTTAAACGACGAATATAAAAACGTAGAGTCCATTAAAAAAATTATTGAATTTTCTAAATTGCCTATTCTTGTGCTAAACTACAATCAAACAATGGAATGGGACGTTTATGAAACTAGTGAAGAAGAGCGCATAAACCTACTTATGATGGGTTTAGAAGCAGGCGCCGCAGGCGTTGACATTCAAGGCTACACCTACGACAGACCCTCTCATTTTGCTTTTGACGAAAAGTTTGCTGACGCTAATTATTCCTTTATTAAAAACAAGCCTCGCGAGGTTGTTGTTAACCCCGAAATTATCAAAAAGCAAACCGAACTTATTGAGCGCGTACATAGTATGGGCGGTGAAGTTTTGCTTTCAAACCATCTTTTAAAGCCAATGAAAACCGAAGAACTTGTTGACCTTTGCCACTTTTTAGAAGAGCGCAAGCCTGATATTATAAAAATAGTTTGCCATTGCGATACTGAAGAAGAAATGTTAGAATCTTTCCGTTCTATGATGACCTTAAAACGCGAAATCAAGACCCCTGTAACCTTGTTCTGCAACGGCAAAACAGGTATGTACACAAGAATTCTTAACCCAATATTTGGCGGATATATGGTGTTTACGCCTGCTAGCCACGATGCTTACAGTTTTGGACAGTTAGATCTGGAAACCGCAAAACGCGTTTACGATGGGATAGAGTGCTTTTTAGGTGATTTTTATAAAGGTTGATTAGTATGAATAAAGTTGCTTTTGTTACTGGAGCAGGTGGATATATCGGTAACGAAATCGCAAGAATATTCGCAAGAAACGGTATAGCGGTTGCTGTGTGTGATATTAGTGAAACCGCACTTGAAACTACATTAAAACAAATTAAAGAAGAAGGCGGTATTGCAAAGCCCTACGTTGCCTCTAAAGGCGGCATTATGTCGCTTACAAAAGCCCTCTCTAAAGAGATGGGTCCGGACGGAATTAATGTTATGTGTGTAGCACCTGGCTGTGTGCCACGCCCCACAGCCGTTTTAGACGACCACTATAAATATGGCACCAACTACATAAATAAAATGTGCCTAGCCAAAGATGTTGCAGATTTAGTAGAATTTTTATGCTCTGACAAAAACAACTTTATAACAGGGCAAACCTATAGAACCCTTGCCTTAAAGGGTACCGACGGTGATTAATCTTAGTTTTTTTGGCATAAAAAACTCCCAGAGTAGTTTTTCTACTTTGGGAGTTTTTATTTATTTAGAAAGATGCTTGCCAAAAAAATCTTTCATGGTCTTTTTTACAAGCGGTTCGTCTATTAGATAACTCATACCGTGCCCTGCACCCGCAACCGTAAGAAGCTGTTTTTCGCTTTTGCAAGCGGCATAATTTCTAAGGGTCATTTCGCAAGGAACGAAGGTATCGTGAGTGCCGTGAATAAATAGTATCGGCACGGTGCTATTTTGCAAAGATATCTGTGTATTGTCTTGGCGCAAATCAAAAGCTGCAAGCACCCTACAAAACAGATTGGTTGTATGAATAACGAAATCAGGGATATGTCGGTTAATTGATTTAGCAGTATTTTTTACAATATCAAAACCACACGTAAAACCACAGTCGGCTGTTATTGCCTTAACCTGAGATGGTAGTTTAAGACCCGCTGCAAGCATAACCGTTGTGGCTCCCATAGACATACCGCTTAGCACAATCTCGCAATCGTTACCGAAAAGTTTTACCATTTCATTTGCCCAATCGCGACAATCGTACTTTTCCATAATTCCGTAAGAAAGGTATCTGCCCTCGCTTCTGCCGTGGCTACGCTGATCAACAAGCAAAATATTAAAACCCAGTTCGCGATAATATGGCAGTGATATTGAAAAATCGCCACGGTATGACGAGTGGTAACCGTGAAAAACAATGGCAACCTTTTTGCTACCCTCTAGTTTAAGTAGGTCTGCATAGAGTTTTAAGCCGTCAAACGAGGTTATAGTAAGCGTTTCAACCTCTTGCTCGTCCATCCACTTGCCACCGTCAATAAATCTTTGTTGATACGGATACAGCGGATTGTCGCTGGCAAAGACCTCTTTAGTACGATCATTAGGTCGGCTTCTTAAAACCGCCATTCTGAAAGACACGTAGCAAATAAGAACGTATAGCACAAAAACCGTTATTAATATTACGCCTAAAAGTACCATTTACTTTGTCCCTTCTTAACGCTAAAAGCGTTCCGTTTTAATATAATAATCTAAAATCTCAGAAAAATCGTTAAAGTTAAGGTCGGTAACTTCGCTTAAGTTTTCGTTCCTGAAACTATCATACAGTCCCACCCTGCGAATACCGAGTTTTTTGGCTGTTATGTGGGCATATATAGCATCGTCAATAAGCACCGCGTTTTTTGGTAAACACATAAATTTTCTGCACGCGGCAAGAAAAATTTTAACAGTGTACTTGCCCCTTGGGTATCCGGTTGGTGTAAGCACAAAATCAAAATACTTTATTAGGTCCAGATGCTCCAAAACCTCAACGGAATATTTATACGGCGTTGCGGTGATTACGCACATTTTATATCCGTCGTTTTTTAATCTTTCCAAAGTCTCGCGAACGTAAGGTTTAACTGTACACTCATTAAGATAAAAATTTTGCAATATGGTGCAAGCATCGTTTTCAAAATCAAGGGTGGTGTTATAGGTGTTATTAATATATTCTATAGCCTGCTTTAAGCTAAGTTTTTCTATTGCCTTTTCGTCTTTTTTGTTAAGAGGTATGCGAACACCCGTGCGCTCAAAATACCTATCACACATTTTATATTTTAATTTCTTCCAAAACCCCATTGAGTCAATAAGGGTGCCGTCCATATCAAAAAATAAGCGTTGCTTTGCCACCAGTAATTCACCTTCGCTAAAAACCATACATATATATTACCACTTAAAAAGCGAAAAGTAAAGTTAATAATAGCCCTTCAACCCTAAAGATTATTGGCAAAGCCAAAAGCCTTTATTCCATGTTAATATTAAAAGCCGCAACAAAAGTTACGGCTTTTAGTTTTATTAATTATTTAAGGTTTGCTTTAAGGTTGTTAAGTTGCTCGCGAAGTTCTGCTGGCAATTTATCGCCAAACTTCTTGTAATGCTCCTCAATCTCCTCTGCCTCTTTTGTCCAAACATCTTTATCAATCTCAAGAATTGATTTTAATGTTTCAATATCAAAGTCAAGGTCGGTAAGGTCAATATCCTCAGCGTTAGGAACGTAACCGATAGCGGTTTCTTTAGCGTCTGCTTTGCCTTCGCAACGGTCAATAATCCAGTTAAGAACACGGCAGTTATCACCAAATCCTGGCCAGATAAAGTTGCCTTCATCATCGGTACGGAACCAGTTAACGTTAAAGATTTTAGGTGCCTTGTCGCCAAGTTTTTTACCCATTTCTAACCAGTGACGGAAGTAGTCGCCCATATTGTAGCCACAGAAAGGTAGCATAGCCATTGGGTCACGACGAACAACGCCAACTGCACCGGCTGCAGCAGCAGTAGTCTCAGAAGCCATAGCAGAGCCTACGAACACACCGTTAACCCAATCTTTAGATTGGTATACAAGAGGTGCACACTTAGCGCGACGGCCACCGAAGATAATTGCAGAAATCGGCACGCCCTCACCCTTATTGAACTCGTCTGAAATGCAAGGGCAGTTTTCTGCAGGTGCGGTGAAACGAGAGTTAGGATGTGCAGCGCAGGTTGATTTATCTGCTTTGTTGAACTTAGAAGGATCCCAAGGATTACCTCTCCAGTCAATTGCATTTTCAGGTAGGTTTTTATTTAAGCCTTCCCACCAAACAGTATTATCTTTAAGGTCTAGAGCAACGTTTGTAAAGATAGTGTTTTTGGTAGTAGAAGCCAATGCATTGTAGTTTGAGTGAGCGTTGGTACCAGGTGCAACGCCGAAGAAACCGTTTTCAGGGTTGATAGCATAAAGTCTGCCATCTTTACCGATGCGCATCCAAGCAATATCATCACCAACGGTCCAAACCTTGTATCCTTTTTCTTGCAAATATTTAGGCGGAATCATCATAGCGAGGTTGGTTTTACCGCAAGCAGATGGGAATGCAGCTGCAACATATTTAACCTCACCCTTAGGATTTTGGATACCGAGGATAAGCATATGCTCAGCCATCCAGCCCTCTTTCCAACCTTGATAAGAAGCGATACGAAGTGCAAAACATTTTTTACCGAGAAGAACGTTACCGCCGTAACCTGAGTTAACAGAGATAATAGTGTTATCCTCAGGGAATTGGCAGATATATCTCTTTTCAGGGTCAACATCACAACGAGAATGTAGACCGCGTACCCAGTCGTTACTATCACCAAGAACGTCAAGACATTTTAGGCTAACGCGGGTCATGATAATCATATTAAGAACAACGTATACAGAATCAGTTACCTCAATACCGATTTTAGCCAAAGGCGAACCGATAGGACCCATTGAGAATGGGATAATATACATGGTTTTACCCTTCATACTGCCTCTTGCAATATCGTAGAGTTTTTCGTACATTTCTTTAGGGTCGCACCAGTTGTTAGTAGGACCTGCATCTTCACGCTTTGAAGTACAGATAAATGTACGGTCCTCAACACGAGCAACGTCGTTAGGATTGGTACGATGCAAATAGCAATCGGGAAGTTTCTCCTGATTTAATTTTTCTAACTCACCAAGCTCTACAGCAAGCTCGCGAAGTTCTGCAATCTGCTTTTCGCTACCGTCTACCCACACAACTTGGTCTGGGGTTAAAAGTGCCTTAACCTCATCAAGCCACTTTAGTACCGATTTGTTCTGAGTCATAATTATATCTCCTTTTTGTAAATGATGCCAATTTTAGTTTTACAATGTTATTATATTCAATTTAAGGTGCTTTTTCAAGCCTTTTTAAAAATTTTTGATAATTATTTAACAAATACTCCATATATTACAAATTATTATAATATCCGTCTTTACATTTAGTTAAAATCACATTTAAAGTTTATAAAAAAAGCCGAAAGCAAGATCTAAAAGGTCAAGCTTTCGGCTTAAATTTTAATTTAGACTAGCAGGTTTTTATTCCTTTACCTTTTTGTCTTTTTTCTTAGAAGATATTGCAACCACAAATGCAGCGGCAACCATAATAGATATAACTGCAAGTGCATTAGCGGGGCTTTCACCCGTTACAGGTGAGTCAATACCTTCTTGCTCGGTATAACCGTCATCTACTCCAATATCACCGAAGTCATCGGTTCCGATATCGCCAAAGTCGTCGGTTCCGGCATCACCGAAGTCGTCGGTTCCGATATCGCCAAAGTCATCAGAATAAGATTTTGCAACAACTGCGATATCGCCCATTGTGGTTGTCTGGAAGGTTAATGTATTATCATAAACCTCACTCCAAAGGAATGTTTTATTTCCAAACTCATCAATATAATATACCTCAAAATCGGCGTAGTTATCGGTAATATATGAAGGCATATTGTACTGAATTTCGGCTACATCGGTGTAGTTTAAGGTCATTACCTCGCCACTTTCCTTAAGGCTCATATTGTAAAGTATTGCAACCTGTTTACCATCGGTTCTACCCTCTAGCAGACTATAATAGTCGTCCTCGGTTTTCTCTGCCGAAATATCTTTTGCGGTGAACTCTACACCTGCATTAAGCGTAAAGGTAAGAGGTGTTACAATAAACCTATCGTCAGTAGTATGAATTGAGTCGTACCACTCAATATCGTGCTCTTCTTCAGGTAGATCGTCCTTAAAGTCTTCCAACTCGCCAATTTCTGTCCAATATGGGTCGCTGGAGTTTGTAAGTCTAAGCAATGCAACCTTGGTGTCACCATCATTGTTTTTAATAACGGTACCGTATACGTAGTTGCCGTTCTTGTCGCTAACCTCTAAACTATCAATAACCGACATTGCCGAACGGTTAGAAGCATTACCAACGTGGGTCTTACCGCCCAAATCTTTCTTAGATATTGGGAAGCGAACCTGAATGTTACGTCCGCCTAGGTCGTCAATAACATTGCCGTAAAGGTCAAGGAACTCAATCTTGTAAACCGTTTTGCCAACAATCTTAAGGTTGCTAGCCATTAGGCTATCCATCTGTCTGTTTGTCGCCTTTTCAGGTGTAAAGCGAACGTCTACAGCGTTGGTAAAGATATCGCTATCGTCTAGCTTTTCAATAGAGATTTCAGCATTGGTTTTCTTATCAAGGAAGCTGATAAGTCTTTGGTCTTTATCATTTGCCTGCATGCCCTTAACCTTGGTACCGGTTAATTTGATGTCTGCAATAGCAGAGGTTATCTGATAGGTACCGTCGTGTAGTTTAAAGTTTTCAAGCTTGTTAAACTCAACAAAATCAAGTCTAATAAAGCGAGCAAGTCTTGGGCGCATAGCAATTTCCTTTACTGTGCCCTCAATATTATCCGAAGTAACTACATAGTCAGGCTCTCTATCGTCAAACAGATGCGCTTCCATTTCGGCTATATAGATATTGATTTTATTAGGCCAATACTCTTCAAAGCCGTAGTTGAAACTTAGGTCAAGCTTAGAAATAGTTTTAAGGTCGCCCAAATCAATATTCATAGAGTAGCCGTGTTTGCCAACCTCACCCATTTCAAAAGCGAGGTAGTCGGCATCGCTACCGTTAACAACGTTTGCAATGAGAGAGCTGTGTATTTGGAAGAACGACTTGCTGCCGGTTGAAAGAGTAATTCTATCAAAAGTAATGTTATCGGCAGTAATAGAACTTGTTAGGTTACGTGTCTTCATCTTTTGGTTATCCTTACCGATAACGTCAATAGTGTAAAGACGAACCTCGTCCTTAGTTCCCTCAAACACAAAGCGGATATAACGAATGTTTATCGGTTTTTTAAAGGTCTTGGTAGGTTTAATTGTGCCGTTTTTGGAAACGTTGTAGGTCCAAACAAGACTGCTTTCATCATAAACACCCTGCAATAGTCCTGAAGCGTATACCTTCATTTTCTTAAAGCCGGTAGTTTTGTTATTTAAAGTAGAAACCATTATCTTGTCAATATCAACGTCACCGCAGAGGTTGTAAACCATTTCAAGAGTATCGCGGTCGGCACCCTTGGTATCAATAGTACCGTAGGTTTTGAGATTGGCTTTATAGTTTGTAACGCCATCTTTCTCGTGAGCAATGCTATCGGTAATGTTGGCAAGTTCCTTAGGTGTTAAGTTTTTCTCAGAAACTTGAGTACGTGCATCGCCATTAAGGAAGTTAATCTCGCAAGGCATATTTTCTGCAATGTTAGCAGGAACTGCCCTGATTTCTGCTTCCTCTCCCCAAGCGTACAATACAGACAAACGCATGTATGCCGCCTCGGTTGCCGAGTAAACGGGGTTATTCATTTTGAACGCTAACCAAGTACCTTGTGGTTGTTTACCCTCAGGGAACTCAATAATCTGACCCATAGATAGAGGGTGCTCATCGGCGTTGTAATGGAAAACAGGTTCGCTTGTATATACATCCTCTTTTTCATCAACAACGTATATCTCGTAATCACTTGCAAAATATGCTTGGTTCTCTTTGTTTTTAATACCTTGGAACACAAAACCGTTAACCTGAGTTAACTCCCACTCTTTTGATAGTTTAAAGTAAATAATATACTCTGAATTAGCAGTAATATCCGAGAAGTCAATATGGGTGCCATTAAGTTCGTCACCCTTGCGGTCAAGAATCTGCTTAAGTTTTTGGGTATGGTTAACGCCAGCCGATTTACCACCGTTAATTGTAGGAGTGGCAAGTTCGTATGTAAGAAGATTTTTGCCGTAGGTCTTTTCTAATTTTGAGAAATCGTAATCGTTAGTAGTTTTTATGGCTTGTTTTACTTTTGCAGGGTTAAAGTCCTTATCAACATATTTACCGTAAATTTGGAAATCCTGAATTCTACCGTAAATGTTGTTTTGGGTTTCAGTAACTGTAGTTGCGCTATCGTAACCTAAGTCAACACAGATTGGGTTGTAGATTCTAATACCAACATATCTTGCAACGTCTTTTTGCTTATCGGTCTTATCAAAGGCAATAACGTTCATTCTTGGCTCAACACCATAATCTTTACGTAGATTATAGTTATCAACAACCACATAAGGTTCACCATCAAACAAGGTTTTCTTATCGTTGCCAATAAATACCTCATAATCACCCGCAGCCCAGTTTGAGTTGGTGGGGAATGCAATGTTTATGAAACTTAAATCAGCCTCGCTCTTTAAGTCGTACATAACATCTTGGTAACGTTGCCTGTTCTTAGTATAGTCTACAACCTTACCTGTTGAAGTATCGTAAAGGGCAAACTTGGTATTCAACATACTTTGGGTTTCATAATCGCCGTCGGCAATTTTTTCATCCGAAGACATACTTGCATTGTAGCGTTCTTCTTCGGAGGTGCTGCCCCAATAAGCTTTAGCCCTTAAGGTAGTATCTTTATGGTTAAGGAATTTTAATCCATCAAAACTTAAACCTTTAGGAAGTTTATTGCTTGTAAGGGTGGTAAGTTTTTGGAAACTCCACTCGTCCCCAACAGTAGGAAGATTAGTACCGAAAGCATTAAACTCAAACAAACGAACATAAGAGTTCACCAGTTCAACCGAGCCATGTGCTTTATAAATACGCATACCTACATATTTAGCGGTTTGACCGTCAAACTTATAATGCTGAATTCTCTTGTTATCGGTATTATCGCAATAGTAATAAGGACTGTTATCAAACAATGTGTCTTTTCTATCACCGATATATATTGCATACTCTTTAGTCATTAAAGAGGGGTTGGGGTGATGTGCAATATATACATCGCTTAACTGAGTATTACCTTGTAGGTTAAGGACAATATCCATATACCTATCTTCATAGTATTTTGTAGTACCGTTATCGTCATAAGCGAAAGGTGAAGTTTGAGTGCTACCCATAGCATTATTATTTAGTTCGCCGTCATACAGAACGCTGGCGTTTGCCATAGTTACAGGGTTGCGCTTTTCACCGTTAAAGTAGAAAGCACTTACGCTGTCAACAACGGTTTCACCCTTAGGCATAGGTAGACTGTCACCCTCTAGCGGTGCGCGAAGTGTCATATCAGGCTCACCCAATACACCGAAACCGAACAAGCGCGGATAGAACACCGTTTCATCATAGTCACTATACTTAGATATATCTGTAGAGTTTGTAGCAGCGGTGATGCGCAAACCTACATATTTTGCAGATATACCGCGAAGTACATAGTGTTGGAAGCGTGTTTCTTCTGTATCGTTATAAACACAAAGCGGTTCACCGTCAAACAAGGTTTTTTCATCGTTAGATACATATAGGTTATATGCTATCTTCCAACGAGTTGAACTATGCTCTGCAACGAATATATCCGAAACAATGCATACACCGTCTAAGGTATAAACAATATCCGTATATGCGGTAGTTCCATCGCGATAAATTACAATATTATTGCCAACCTTTTTGGCAAATGGATTACCTGCATGGATACCCGTGCCTGTATTAGCGGTTGTTAAGCCTTCTAATACAGAATAGTCGGGAGGTGTAGCGGTATCAAACGAAGGCAAATAAGATTTTGCCTCTTTATCGGTAGGAGTTTTGGTGTAACCCTTCATTCTCTTAACTACCGAATTACCCTCAGGAAGAACTATTTCGTTTAAATCGCTTTTAAGTTTAAAGTAGGTTTTTTCGCCCTTTTCACCAAAAACGTTAAACTCGTCAATTCTCAAGTAGCCGTTGCCTGCACCGAGAGTAGAAGTATCCTTAACGGTTTTAATGGTACGCAAACCAATATATCTTGCATCAACCGCGTCTTTAAATGTTATAACCTGTGCGCGAGTATTATCGGTTTGAACATAACCTACTTTGTTCTTCTCTTCCCAAAGGTCGTCTTTGTTTATAGAAGCATAAACCTCATACTCTTGGATACGTGTACCAACGCTAGAACTATCTCTGTTGTGTGCAACGTATACCTTTTTAATTGCATCATATCTGCCAAGGTCGTACTCTATTTCGTAGTAATAGCCGTCCTTGTAGGTCTTTACAACAGCGCTCTCTCCTTCGGTTACAATAACACCTGCTGTGTCGGTTGCATCGTAACCTGTATCGGCGTCGCCATCGTAAATATTAGAACAATCCTTTGCTGATACAATCTTTTCGTTATCATTATAATATCTTACCTGTACCGAGGTGTCGGCATCTGCAAGTTTAGTGCCTATATCAGAAGGCAAGGTGGTGTCATCAAGTTTTTCAACCTTTGCGGTTGCTAAAACGCTTTCCTCTAAACCGTATACGCCAAGATGTGCAATACGTGGAACGGCATAGTTGTTTCCGTCGTTTTTATTAAACAGACCAAAGCCATCATAATCAAATGCCTCTATAATACGGAAACCAACATATTTTGCTTTTATTCCCATAGGGTCAATAACGTTTATAACCTGACGTTTTGAAGATGTTTTGTTAACAACAGTTTCTACTATATTTCCGCTTTGGTATAATGTTTCTTTGTCGTCACCGGCATAGATTTCATATTTCTTTGTGCGCAAAGCAGCAGTGCCCGAAGAGTTAACTAAAACAAACTTTTTAACAATAGATTTCGGTGCTAAGGTAATTGTAAAGTTAATGGCGGTGGCGCCCTCACTATAACTGCTACCGTCCATTTTGTAGAAGGCCCAGTTATCTCTGCCTGCTCCGTTTTCCATAAAGGAAACTTCATTTAATGTTTCTTCGTCTATTAAAGCGCTAACATCTTTACCGTCGGCTATCTTTGTTTCACCGCGGTAGGACTTTGCAGTAATTGAAGAAGAAAGAAGTTTTAGGTTGCCTTTTTCACCCTCTGTTAAGAAACCGCCATCATCGTAAGTAATGTTTTCAGGGTCAATGGTACCAAAAACGTTAAACTCAAACAAACGAATATAGGAGTCGTTAAGCGCTACAGTATCATCATGCGCCTTGAAAATTCGCATACCTACATATCTTGCAGTTTCATCCGTGAAGGTGTAGTTCTGAATCTTCTTATCGTCGCTATTATCACAAATGTAATATGGCTCATCAAACAATGTGCCCTCATCATTACCGAAATACAGGGCATATTTCTGAGTCATATATTTTGGAGTTATGTGGTTTGCAATATATATGTCACTTAATTCTATCTTGCCTTTTAGTTTAAGAACAATATCCATATACCTATCTTCATAGTATTTTGTTGTACCGTTATCGTCATAGGCAAATGGTGAACTTGTATTGTTACCGTAAGAGTCTTTGTTTAACAACTTATCGGTAAGTGCGCCTGGATTAGCCAAAGCAACGGGTTTTCTCTCTGTGCCGTCATAGTAGTAACTGCTTATACTATCAACAACGCTTTCACCTTGTGGCACATCTATATTGTCTCCCTCTAGCGGTGCAGAGTCTGAATAGTCGCGTTTGCCATATACGGCAAAACCAAACAAACGAGGATAGTAAATACCTTCACCGTAACTGCTATCAAACATAGAAATATCGGTAGTATTTGTAGCCGCAGTAATGCGCATACCAACGTATTTCGCGGTATAGCCGATAGATTCAAAATGTTGGAAACGTGTATTGCTTGTATCGTTGTATACATATATAGGAGTGCCGCTAAATAGTGTAGCAGCATCATCAGAAATATATAGTTCGTAAGCAATTTTCCATTGATTACCGCCATGCTCTGCAACATAAATATCTGTAATTTCGCTCTTACCGTTTAGTTCATAGGTAATTTCTGAGTAAGCGGTGGTGCCATCGCGGTAAAGGGTTTTACTTCCGCCCTCAAACTTAGCAAAGGATGCACCTACGCGTACACCTGTTTGGAATTTAGTGGTTAGATTTTCAAAAACTGTGTACTCAGAAGAATCTTCTAATGATGGGGTATGGGTGCTAGCCGCACTCGTTTTCGGAGTTTTTGCCTTAATAGACATATTCTTAACAACCGAGTTACCCTCAGGCAAGGATATTGTGCCTGTATCTTCCTTAAGAACAAGACATTTATCCCCACCCTTTTCACCAAACGGGGTGAAATCATTAAGTCTCAGATAACCTGTGTCTGCATCCAAACTACAGTTATCTGCAACAGTTTTAATGGTGCGCATACCAACGTATTTTGCGGTGGTAGCCTTATTTAAAGTAATAACCTGTGCGCGTGAGTTATCGGTTATAACGGTAGCAACCTTGTTTTCTGCTTTCCAAAGGTCTGCCTTGTTTAAAGAAGCAAAAATCTCATACTCCTGAACGCGCAATTTTTTGTCATTTATATCTACGTGGTGTGCAACATACACCTTTTTAAGTGTATCGTATGTGCCAAGGTTATACTCAATTTCGTAGTAGTAGCCATCTTTATAGGTTTTAATAGCCTTGCTACCGCCCTCAGTTATAATAACACCACTGCCACCGGTCTCGTAAGCGGTTGCGCCGTCACCATCGTAGAGGTTAGCATTGCTAGCGGTAACTGTAGATTTAACGCCTGCTTTGTAATATCTTACCTCTGCCTCGGTATCGGTACCTGTAAGTTTAGTGCCTATATCGGAAGGCAAGGTTGCGTCGTCAAGTTTTTGGAATGTAGACTTCTTAACGTCACCATAAACGCCTAGTTGTTTAATACGCGGAACGGCGTAGTTTCCGTCGGTTTTATTAAAATATTCAAAGGTATCCTTATCAATAGGGTCAAGTATGCGGAAGCCAACATATTTTGCGCTTATACCTGTCGGTTCGGTAACATTTATAATCTGGCGCTTATTGTTGCTTGGGTTAAGTACGGTTGTCACCTTGTTTGCGCTATCAAACAGGGTGGCTTTATCATTACCGGCATAAATTTCATATTTTTTTGCACGTAAATAAGGAGTGCCCGATGAGTTAACTAAAACAAACTTTTTAATGGCGGTGTTGTCTTTTACACCTATTGTAAAGTCAACCCTAACGTCGCCCTCACTAAACTTGCTACCGTCTTTTTGGTAGAAAGCCCAGTTTTCGCTAGACTCCATAAATTCAACGCCAGCAGACTCTTCGTCTATTAAGTTTTCTATCTTGTCTTTACTTGATGCCTTTAGGTTATTGCCACGGTAAGATTTTACTTCAATAGACTCTGAAAGCAGGGTTAGGCTACCCTTTTCGCTTTCGGTTAAGAAGTCGCCATCGTCGTATGCAATGTTATCGGGAAATAAGGAACCGTATACATTGAATTCGTGAATTCTTGGATAAAAGATGTTTGAAGCATTGGCGGTAGGTCCAACATAAGCATTTACGTCCCAATTTATATGTGGGTCGTAAATTTCTACACCAACGTACTTTACACCATAAAGTGCATCTTGGTTGAATTTGTAGTTTTGGGTAGATTTGTTAGCCGTTTTATTATCATAAAAACGGTAAAAATCTGCCTTGTTTTTATTGTACAAATCGGCTTTATTGTCCGAGGCAAAAACTGCATAGTAAGCAGTTGTTAGTTTACCTGCATTTGCACTATCTTTACTACCGGCATGTGCTAACAAAATGTTATTAATGTTAGCCATGCCCTTTAAAGTAAGGGTAATTCTGAACTTGCGCTCGCCGGTATCATCCGACTTGCCATATATGGTACCAACAGAGGCAGGATTATTTGATATACTTTTATCCGTATCGGAATATAAGTAATCATGGAAATAACCCTTGTTAAAACCTGTAGCACTATCATAAACCGAATTGTTTGTGAACTGTGCTTGGGTTGAGGTTTTACCGTCGGTAAGTGATGTTATTACGCTAGAACTTATTGATTGTGTTTTGTAGGTAGTACCACCGTCTAAAGTGTTAGAAACCTCAACCGACTGGACAAGAGATTCACCCATAGCGGCAACGTTATCGTCGCTTAAAAAAGAAGTATCAATATCATAGTCCGAAGTGTCTACGGCGGCAAAGGAATAGATTGCCCCCGAAGTAGCGGAGATAACTATCATAGCCGATATGATTAAAGAAATGGTGCGTTTAAAAATGTTTTTAATTTTCACTGTTATCTCCCCTTTCTTATTCTACTACGTGTAACATAGCGACTGCAAAACGTTTGCCGTCTGTACCTTTTAGTGTGCAACGAAGTGCTATAATATCGCCCGCCTCGGCATCGTCAGGTAGTTTATAGGTAGCAACATTTCCCGCTTGGGTAAGTTCACCTAAGTCGCCTCCTGCCAAAACCTTGTCAACACATTTTTCTTCATTTTTAGTGCCCTTATTTACAGCAGCACATGCATAACGTTTAATTTCCCAAGTAACGCCACTATCTTCACAGTCTACAAACTTAGGCTCTAAAGAAATTTTGCCACCTGCCATAAGGCTTATATCGGAAACAACGCCCTGCTCTGAAAAACTTGTGCCTGCTTTATAAAGTTCAATTTGTTTAAGTGGTTCAATGGTAGAAAATACATAAATTGTGTAAAGACCTTTTTCAGCAACTTTTTCTTTGTATGTAAAGCTCTTCTGAACCTTTGTTATTGTATCGTAAAGCGGAACAACGGTTGTATGTATGCTTTCTTCGGTATTTGCCAAACTGCTCTCAAAGGTAAATCTGTAAACGTAAACATTTTTACCACCGAGAGATTTCTTTAAACGAATGTTAAAATCAAGGAGTTCTGTTCCCTCGTTCTTTTCAACAACTATAGCGGTATCCTCACCGTCAGCAGAGGTGAATGCAGAGGTACGTATATCTTCGCCCTCCCAAGTTAGTTTGTGAACATTTGCATCGTCTGGAACATAGTTGTTAAGCAAAGATTGCTCATAGAACTGGTACTGAACCTTAACTGCTTCGGCATATCCTGTTGGGTGTTTCCAAGCAGCGTGCAAGCCGTTAGCAGGGTCAAAGCCAACAGGGTCAGGCAAGTAACCGCCAACAAAGCCCCAGTTAAGCATTGCGCGCCAACCTGTGTTAGCCATTGCAATATAGTAACTGGCATAAGAAGAATCCCAACCACCTACGTTGTACCAGACATATTGTCTATCATCGTCACTAGTGCAGTTTTCGTCTGTAAACTGACGGTCGGCACAGTAGAACTCGGTAACCATAAGGTCTTTGCCCTCATAGAAATTGCGAGTCTCAAGTGCGGCATTAAAGAACACGTCATAAGAACCCTGCTTTTTAGGGTTGTAGAAACCGTTGCAGTAGTAAGCGTGTACGGTTACTACGTCAAGCAAGTCAGGGTAATGCATTTGTATGTATGGGTTTATGTTAACATCAGAGGTAACGTTCATTGCCTCTGAAGCCTCAACGCCCCAAAGTTCAACATGCTCTGTACGTTTATCCGATTTCAGTGCTTTTTTAGCAGCCTCAGCCATCTTTACCCAGTAGATACGCTTATCACCTAAAACTGCGTAGTCCCAACTTCCGCGATATAAAGAATCTTCAAGACGAGAAGGCTCATTATAGAAAGTAAGAATATCAACATTTGTTACACCCTTATCAAAAAGGTATATAAACATTTCTTTTGCAGCATCTGCATATTGCTCTAAATCGCGAGGTGCAGCAATACGTTGGCGAGATGGGTCGGCACCGAACCAAGCTTGAATACGCGTTGCAATTTTCCAACCAAAAGAAACCTCTACTCTGGTGCCTGCTTCACCTAGCATACTCCAGTAGTCCACACAGGATTGGAAAAGTTCATTCTCAAAATCGTACTCGCCTTTATAATACGCCTGATAGTCGGGGTTGTTTTCCCAATCGCGCTCGTATTTTGCATAGTCATCGCCTGCATAGTTGGTCATCATCCAGTCAATCTGGAACCAGGTACGAGCATAGCAAGGCTTAATATCATTAAAGCGTTCTGCTTGCAACTCTAAATAGGCTTTGCTGCTTTTGTTTTTAACCTGAGCCTCAAATGTAGACTGGGTTGGGTATACGTTACAACCAATACTGTCAAAATTGGTATAAGCAATGCCTTTATCTGTGTTGTCTACGGTGATTATGCGAGCATTTTTTGGGCCTTTTACAGCACTACCATACTTTTGAATGACAGGCTCGTACTGAACTTCGTCGCCCAAATCAATATCTTCAAAGTCTTCTTCAAAGATTTCATCGCCAAACTCGTCTTCGTCAAACCCACCGTCGTAATCGTACTTAATACCTGTACTTATTTCGCCACTTGTGTTTGGCAAAGCTACAACAAAGTTAGATTCTCCGGTCCCCTCAGGGCGGCTTTGCACATCGCTAAAGTCGTCGCTGAAATCATCTTCAGGAAATGGCTCTGCCTCATCCGCAATAAAATCGTCAACAAACTCATCAGGAAAAGATGTTTCAAAGTCTGCAATGACATCCGAAACCGTACTCTCTGTTTTGGAATTATTTTTGTTTTTGTCTTTTTTCTTTGGTTTGCATGCGGCAAGAGAAAGCAACATACAAAGCACAAGTGTAAGACTTAAGCATTTTAAAATAATTGATTTCATCTCTCTATCTCCTTTACAAATTAGATTTATGCCTCAATTTTTTCGCAAATAAACGTGTGCAAAAACCTCAGTAAATATTAACCTTACCAAGCCCACCTGACCCATAGTATCACTGCACGTTTTTTTGCATAAATTATACAATAATTCAGTATCCATTTTCAATCTGCGCCACCGCTCTTAAACAAACGATCAAAATTTTGATTTTTCACCGATTAAAATAACCAAAAGCAGAATAAAAATAATTCACTTTTGAGAAACTTTACTTGCGATTTTATACTCTTCTAATATTTTCGCCTAAAAAAATACAAAAACGGGGTGAAAAAACGACTAATTTTTTTGCACGCGCGATAGATACCCGATTATGTATAAATAATAACATATAAACAAGGCAAAAAACATTGACAATTCTTACAATTTTAGTGTCTTGATTATGTGCAAAACGCCTATTATCAGTTGTTTTGTATTATTTTTAGATTTTTTATTGCATTTCTGCGCCCAAACTATTGCATAACGCTTTGTTTTGCCTTTTTGTTTTTTACATATTACTATAATAAACAAACGATGTGGCGTTAATATTAAACAATAAATATCACAATCTGCAAAACTATCAAAATTTA
Organism: Acutalibacteraceae bacterium; assembly: GCA_045630515.1. Taxonomy (GTDB): domain Bacteria; phylum Bacillota; class Clostridia; order Oscillospirales; family Acutalibacteraceae; genus UMGS1532. The sequence goes on along the minus strand of JAZQTG010000028.1, from coordinate 27,361 downwards.
TATCATTTTAAAGGATATTCGCCTCTGTTTTTTAATAGCCGAAACCTCATAATAAATTAAATTTTAAAAAAGCCTTGACTTTAGCGTAGTAGAGTGGTAAAATACCCATAACGACTTTGATCGGTAATGAGTAATGTCCCTTTATGTTTTTAGAGAGGTGTCGGTAGCTGCAAGGCACTAACTGTGGGAAGGTGAAAATACGTACCGTGAGTCCCGTGTTGCAAATTCACGGCGTGCAGGCACGTTATAGCCTAGGGCAGTGATGGCTGCTCTGTAAGGTCAAGAAAGTAATTTCTTGGTAAACCGAGGTGGTACCACGCTTTATCGCGTCCTCTGGATTTTTCCGGAGGGCGCTTTTTGTTTTATAAAACGCCTTACCACAAAACCATCAACCACTGATCCTTTTCTGCCGACGGAAAAGTGCTTATTAAAATTATTTGTCGGCAGAAGGAGAATTTTTATGACAACAACATCCCTTGTTTTAACAGCAATTATGCTTGTATGCTTCTTTGCGCTTATGATAGGTGTGGGACTGTATACAAGGCGTTCTGCAACCGATGTTAACGGTTTCGTTCTTGGTGGCAGAAGCGTAGGACCTTGGCTTACCGCCTTTGCTTTCGGTACTTCTTATTTTTCGGCGGTTATTTTTGTTGGTTACGCAGGTCAGTTTGGTTGGAATTTTGGTTTGGCTTCTACTTGGATAGGTCTTGGCAACGCCTTTATCGGCTCGCTTCTTGCTTGGTCTATGCTAGGCCGTCGCACACGCGTTATGACACAGCATTTAGACACAAAAACTATGCCTGAGTTTTTTGGTAAACGCTTTAACTCCAATATTATTAAGATTATTGCATCGGTTATAGTTTTTATATTCCTTATCCCCTACACCGCATCCCTTTACAACGGTCTTTCAAGTCTTTTTAACATAGCCTTTGATATCCCATACATAGCAATTATTCTAGTAATGGCGGCACTTACAGCAGTTTATGTTATCTTTGGCGGATATATGGCAACCGCAATTAACGATTTTATTCAGGGTATCATAATGCTTGGCGGTATTATCGCAGTTATCACGGCAGTTCTTACCGATAACGGTGGATTATCCGAGGCGGTTGGCACACTATCGCAGATAGAATCACCCTATGTGGAAACAGCAGGCAACGCTGGTGCTTTCACCTCTATCTTTGGTGCACAACCAGTATACTTAGTTATCGTTGTAATACTAACCTCGCTTGGCACTTGGGGTCTACCTCAAATGGTGGGCAAGTTCTACTCTATAAAAAACGAAGATGCTATTAAAAAAGGCACAATAATCTCTACCGTTTTTGCTATTGTTGTTGCAGGCGGTTGTTATTTCTTGGGTGGTTTTGGCAGACTTTACACCGATAAAATCACCACCGACCCCTCAACCTTTAAGAGTTTTGATAAAATTATACCCACCATGCTTTCAGAACTTCCGGACGCTATAATTGCTATAGTAATCGTGCTTGTTCTTTCGGCGTCAATGTCTACCCTTTCAAGCCTGGTGCTAACCTCATCCTCAACCTTTACACTTGATGTTATACTCTCTAAAAAGCAAACCACAGAGAAGAAAAAGGTTCTTATCATGCGACTATTTATCATATTCTTTGTTGCTGTTTCTGCAGTACTTGCTATCCTCAAAGACACCTACAACTTCTCAATGATAGCACAAATGATGGGCGTTTCGTGGGGCGCGCTTGCAGGCGCATTTTTAGCACCTTTCCTATATGGTCTATACTGGAAAGGCACCACAAAGAGTGCGGTTGTTGCAAGCTTTATCTTCGGCGCAGGTTTAGAAATTGTTCAACTGCTAATTTCTTTGGGCGTTATGTCGGTATCCGGTCCCGTACTTTCCTTTGTATTTGAAAATTCGCTATACTCAGGTTCAATCGCTATGATTGCAGGACTTATTTTAGTACCTCTAGTAAGCCTTATCACACCGAAACTAAAACGCGACGAGGTAAACAATATGTTCTCTTGTTACGACGAGGACGTTTCGGTTAGCGTTAAAAAATCACTGGGTAATTAATGCTAGACCTTAGATGCTAGATTCTAGCTGGCAAACAGTATAACCCTACAAAAATATCCCCCATTCCGCAAGGAACGGGGGATAACTTTATATTTACTTTTTTGATTTGGGATAAGGTTCTTTTATATCGGTTCTGCCTGCAAGATAATCCATACTGGTACCCAAAGCATCCGCAACCTTAATACATTGTTCAAAACTTAAATATCTTTTGCCGTTTTCAATTTTGGAATAATCACTTTGGTCTATGCCTGTAAGCATTTGCATTTTTACCTGTGTAAAACCGCGTTCTTTTCTCAAACTTTTAAGCCTACTCATATCATCACCTACTAATATTATGGCGGTTTGACCTATTGACATTAGGGTAAAATTGACCTATAATTAACAAAAGGGGTGATATCATGGCCGATTATAAACAAATGTATTTAACTCTACTTGATGCAACCGAAAAGGCAATTAATGAACTTATATCCGCTCAACGTGCTTGTGAAGAACTTTATGTTCTTTCAACCGAAGAAGAAAGAAAAACCGCGCAAACTAAAATAATTAAACTTACAAAAAAACAACCTCCTACAAGCAAAAAATAAAAATAATAAAAAAGCCCTTGACTTATTACGCTTATTGTGATATTATACTATGGCAACAAAACCAATGCGCTGGTAGCTCAGCCGGATAGAGTGTTTGGCTACGAACCAAAAGGTCGGGGGTTCGAGTCCCTCCCAGCGCGCCAAAAGCATCGCAATAGCGGTGCTTTTTATTTTTTCTAACTTCTCGGAAGTACTTGTACCCCTTAAAAAAGAATAACACCCAATTCCAACACGGAGTCAGGTGTTATTCTTTTTTAAGTTCTATTATTTCGCTAATATCACAATTAAGTGCTAAACAAATTCTTTCTAGCACAAAACCATCATACCTCTTAACCTTGTTTTTATAATAATTATCAATAATTTGGTATTGTATTCCGGTGCGCTTAGCAAGTTCATAACGGCTGATATTATATTTGTCAAGTGCTTTTTCTAAACATATTCTTATCACAAAATCACCTCTAAACTATATTTTAATAAATATATACCCTCTTGACAATTTACTTATTCGGATATATACTTATATAAAGATATAATTTGGAGGTCTTATTATGAAAAAAGTATTATCTTTATTTATTGTAACAGCAATGGTCTTGTCTTTAACCGCTTGCGGCAACAAAAAACCAAAAGGATTCAAAATTACTGATGTTTTTGGATTAAATTACACCGATGCTATAGACATATTAGAAGGCGATGGATTTACCGTTACAGCAATAGAATCTAAAGTAAACAACTTCTCTGAAAAACTTTTAACTCCGCTTGAGAATGTTGAAAAAGGAACCGTATTTAAAATTGATGATTACATTTTAGACGGTGATGGGGATCTTAACAAAGATTATGACATTATTTATGATGACGATGAGTTTGTTTCTGAAGACCAAAGCCTTGTAATTTATTATGCTAAAGAAGATTATAGTCTACCTGAAGAAGAACCTGAAAGTGAAGATACTGAAGTAGAAAAGCCCGCAACGGAAAGTAAGGACGTTGAATCAAAAGAAGAAAAAACAAACAACGAAAGCACCGATCCCGATAATTCAAAAGATAATGAGTTAAGCTCTGACTTTAAAGAGGCAATGGATAGTTATGAAAACTTTATAAATGAGTATGTTGATTTTATGAAAAAATACTCGGCTAACCCTACTGATTTAAGTCTTTTAACTGATTATTCAAGTTACATGAGCAAATATGCAGATTTTGTTGCAAGCTTTGAAAAATGGGAAAGCGAAGATTTAAACACTGCAGAACTTGCATATTATGTTGATGTTCAAGCAAGGGTCAGCAAAAAATTACTTGATGTAGCGCAATAAGGAGAATCATTATGAAAAGAAGCAAAACTTTATTAGTGTCAAACATTTTAGCAACTCTTTATTCTATATATTTGCTATGGATATTTGGTGGAGTGATAATAGAAGCAGGTGGTATAGATTTTATTGATGCCCTAGGTTCGTACTTTGAATTAGCGTTTAGTCTCTTTGGTATGAGTTCACCCGCACTAACATTCTTATATGTGATTTTAGTGTTACTCTGCATACATATCCTTACTTTTGTTGTAGGTTGTCTGTTTGGATGGCTAGCCTATGTAAATAAAAAAAGCGGAAGCGCAAAATTTGCAGCATCGCTATATTTGATCGGCACAATTTGCTTTCCTGTGTATCTATTCTTTGGACTTCCGATTACAATAGTAGGTTTTATCGGAGGAGGCAAACAGAAAAAAATAAATATTACACCTGTTGAGGCGTAAAAACAAAAGGTTGATGCTTTTTATGGTATCAACCTTTTTTAGTTATACGAAATAATAAGATTGGTTTCACTCTTTTACTATACGGTTTGCTTTTAGTTCTCTTTTAACAACACGCTATTAGTCTATTCGGTAATACTTAAACAAGTTTATGGTTTTTGCATTAATAATCTCGCCGCAAAGCACTATTAACATTCAGGGCAGACAATTAAAGGTAGGCTGCTTTGAGTTTTAAAATTTTTAGTATCAACTAAAATAAAATATATACATTTATAATTTTTTATGGTATTATTATGTTGCGTTTTTAAAGGAGGTGGGCATTTTGAAAAAGATTGATTGCCGTATGCAGATTCTGAGCCTTGATTTATACGAGCAATATTTTTCTAAAACAAATGGATACTTAATAACAATGCAACTGTTATGTAAGTTTCGCATCAATGCTCCACCTACCGTTAGTGCTAAATAGGGCTATAGTTTATTTCAATGATATCGTTGTTGAAAGGAGAAAAAATGAACTGGTTTATATTTTCAATAATTGCACTCTTGTGTTGGTCAGGTTCTGACCTGTTTTCAAAAATAGGCTGTCGCGAAAGGGACAAATACGCACAGTCAAAGATGGTAATGGCAGTAGGTCTTGTAATGGGCGCACACGCCATTTACGAGATGATTAGCGGTACTGTGGTAACTTTTGAGGTAATTTTAGCCTATCTACCTGTGTCGCTTCTATACATAGTATCAATGGTAATTGGCTACATCTCACTTCGTTATATTGAGCTTTCTATTTCGTCGCCGATATGCAATGCTTCTGGTGCGTGTGTTGCACTTATGTATATTTGTATGGGTACGCTCTCGTTTGAGGGTAACGGCGTTTTTGCACTGATTGCATTGATTGCCGTTTGTGCAGGCGTTATCAGTCTTGGTTTTGTTGAGTCGCATGAGGATGATGAACTTCGTGCCGCACGTCAGCTAAAAGGCAACTTTAAATATTCAAAATCGTTACTTGCAATACTACTTCCAGTACTCTATTGCATACTTGATGCGGCAGGTACCTTTGCCGACAGCGTAGTTCTTGAAACCCTTAACGAAGATGCAGCAAACGTGGCATACGAACTAACCTTTTTTGCAGCAGGTATATTTTGCTTTATTTATGTGGTGCTTATCAAAAAGCAGCCGCTTGTGGCAAAGCAAGAGCGACCGAAATATATTGGTGCTATCTTTGAAACGGCAGGTCAATTTGCATATATCTATGCACTTGCCGACACCGAGCACGTTATGTTTGCAGCCCCCATCATCTCGTCATACTGTATGGCATCAATGGTTTGGAGTGCGCTTTTCTTAAAAGAGCGCCTTTCGTGGAAACATTACGTTTCACTTGGCGTAACACTTGTTGGTGTTGTGATTCTCGGTATACTTGATTTATAATTTGCAACCTATGTAATAAAAACATCCCCCACTCCGCACGGAATGGGGGATGTTTTTATTTCTTTTTAATTTTAAAAGTTTTGGTAATCTTGCCACTATAATTGCCAATGCCCTTTATAGTATGAATATTTTTACTTATTTTTTATCGTTTTCTACGGTGGTTTTGCCTGTCATACTATCAATTATAACATTCGCGTCCGAGCCTGCAACCTGTGGCAATTCGCCGTTCCATTTTTCTAACCATTGTTGATAAAGTATATCGTCGGTTAAAGATTTAGAAATTGTGGTGTTAGCCTTTGCCTCAGCCTCTGCGGCGATTAATTTTGCTTTAGCGGATGCCTCTGCCTCAATAATCTTCTGCTCGGCTTGGGTTTGCGCCTTTAACTTATTCTGAGCCGCAACCTGTTTATCCTCAACGGCTTGTGTAAAGGAATCGGTAAAATCAAGGTCCTCAATAGCGGTGCTAACAAGTTCAATATTATACTCTTTAAGTTTTTCGGCAAGCATTGTTTCAACTTCGTTTGCAAGTTTTGCGCGCGAACCGATTATATCCTCAGCATCGTACTTGGCAGTAACTGTTTTTAAAGCCTCGTGGATACAGGGTGTTACAACCGTATTATAATAATCACTGCCGATGGTTTTATAAATCGTTTGTGCATTAGCCTTTTCTATGCGATAGTTAAGGGTATATGTAGCCGAAACCTCTTGGATATCGCTTGAAAAACAAGACATTTCCAGTGAGCCTTTTTGTGTGCGGTTATCCATATTTATAACATCAGAGAAGGGCATTTTCATATGCACGCCTGCTTCAAATGTATAATCTTCAACCTTACCAAAGGTAGCAACAACGCCGGTATGACCTGTTGGTACAGAAACAACACAACTAGCAACCACACCAATTATACCAACAACCAAAACAATACTAAGTGCGCCGATTGCTTTTTTGCTGTCGGCTAATTTTTTAGCCGCTACTATGCCTATTATACCTACTAAAATAACTGCCAACGATGCTAAACATAAAAACATTTTTTCATTCCCCTTTTTATAAAAGATTTATACCGTGCTTTTCACAGTACTCGTAAACCTCTTTGGGCCAGATAGACGACTGCACTTCACCGATATGCATTTTTTCCAAAAGCAGTAGGCAAAGGCGCGACTGACCGATACCGCCACCGATGGTTAGTGGGAGTGTTCCGTCTAAAATGCCCTTGTGATAAGGATATTTTTCGCGTTCTAGTTGACCTGCAATTTCTAACTGACGGTGCAAACTTTCGGCATTAACACGGATGCCCATTGAGGAAATCTCAAGCGGTTCAGAAAGTACAGGGTTCCAGAACATAAGGTCGCCGTTTAAATCCCAATCGTCGTAATCGGGTGCTCTGCCATCGTGCTTTTTACCGCTTTTTAAGGTAGCACCAATCTGCATAATAAAGACGGTTTTATGCTCTTTAACAATTTCGTACTCACGCTCTTTGCCAGAAAGTGTGGGATACATATCTTCAAGCTCTTGTGTGGTTATAAAGAAAACTTCTTCGTTTATTTCGTTTTTAAGGCTTGGATACTCCATCTGCACCTTTTGGTGTGCAGCAGAAATAGCGCGCACAATTTTTCTAACAATATGTTTTAAGAAATCCAAATTGCGCTGATCGTCGGTAATAACGCGCTCCCAGTCCCATTGGTCAACATAGATTGAATGTATGTTATCCATATCGTCATCACGACGAATTGCGCTCATATCGGTATAAAGACCCTCGCCTGCCGAGAAGCCGTAACGATACAAAGCCAAGCGTTTCCACTTAGCCAAGGACTGCACAACCTCTGCCTCGGTATCGGTTTCGCGTATGGTGAAATGCACCTTGCGTTCAACGCCGTTAAGGTCGTCGTTAATACCGCTTGCCTTATCTACAAAAAGTGGTGCAGTTATACGCTCTAATTTTAGTGCAGGTTTAAGTTCGTGCTGAAAGGTGTCCTTTACAAGTTTAATTGCGCGCTGTGTTTCGCGCAGATTAAGTGAGGACTTGTACCCTTCAACAAATCTAAATTCCTTCATTCATATCACCTCTTGATATATATAATAATTTAATCTATATTTTTAAGAAATGCAACCCTATCGTCGCCATTTTTCAAATAAATTATACCTTTTCTGCAAAAACCATTATTCCGTAACGCCTTTTGCATGGTGGTATTACCTCGGTGGGTATCTATTCGCAGTTGGTTTTTGCCCTCTGCCTTGGCAAGTTCTGTAGCCTTTTTAATAAGTGCCGAAAACACACCCTTGCCACGCGAGTTAGTATCAACCGCAACACGATGAATTACAGCATACTCACCCTTTTGCCAGTTGCCCCAATATATGTAATCGTAATCACTTTCGTAAAAACCGATAAAACACATACCGAGTATAGCCTCACCCTCGCAGGCGACGTAAAGATTGCCATTTTGTATATCGTTTTTAAGGTCTTGCTCACTTGGGTCGCCGTTTTGCCATTGGTCTATACCCAAAGACGCTATATTTTCTCTGCCCATCTGCAACAGTTTACAAACAGCAGAATAATCATTTTCTTTTGCTTTGCGAATTTCCATTTATCTAATCCTTTTCCAAAGGTATAATTTTGTTAAAAACACAGGTGTATTTTGGAGTTAAATTCTTATCCTCATGCAACGAACCAAAATACCAATGCTTAAACTCGCAAGCGCGAGAAATCTCCTCTAAAAATCCGTTAAGTTTTGACACCTTCTGCTCGGCACCCATTCTTAATTGCATTGCGCTTTTTAGCAGTTGAGGGGGTTCATGGGTTAAAATGTAATCCACCTTACACTCGTTTTCATCTAGATTTTGTGCGCCCGTTCTAAACTCATCGGCGGTGGGCATTTCGCTACGCCACCACTTGCCCTGTTCTATTCTGATATCGCGGTCGGCACTCTCTCCACCGCCAAAGGTGAAAATCTTTTTACCCTCAATGGTAAAAATCTGACCGCGCATAAGGTTAAGCAGATTGCCACAAACACGGCGAACATGACCGCCATGCCAAACCGTTTCACGACATTTTTGCAGCAAATCAAAGTTCTCATGCGTGCCGTCTAAGAACAGCACGTTAAACTTTCTGCTACCAAGGTACTCCAACGCCTCGCGCTCGCGCTTACTTCCATCCCATAAAAAGCCAAAATCTCCGCATACTATAAGGGTATCACCGCTTTTTAGTTTGCGCCACTCTTTATCAAAAAGTCTATCCTCGTTACCGTGCATATCACCTGTAACATAAATCAAAATTTTTCACCTACTTGCCTTTATTTCTACTTGACCTAGTGAACAATAAATATTATACTTGTATATATAATACTACATTTTAAGGAAGAATGCTATGAAAAAATTTATAAGTTTTGCATTTTGTTTAATTTTTTTAATAACAACCCTTGCTTTACCCGCAAACGCGTACAAGCCTACCTTTAAAAATCACGCCGATGCCATACTTCTTTACAATGTAGATACCGATACTGTAGTTTATTCGCAAAACCCTGACAAGCGCATATACCCTGCCTCACTTACAAAAATTATGGTTGCGGTTTTGCTTGTTGAAAAAAACGATAATTTAAAAGATTTAGAACTTACCGTAAGCGAAGAAATTTATTTAAGATACCGCTATTCAGAGGCCGTTATTGCAGGGTTTGAAACTGGTGATAAGGTTAACGGATACGACCTTCTTGCCTATACTATGGTTAAATCTTGTGCCGATGCGGCAGGTATAATTGCCGAATATGTAGCAGGTAGTGAAGCCGCTTTTATTGATATGATGAACGCTAAAGCGCGCGAACTAGGTATGACCGCTACTAACTTTACAAACTGCCACGGTCTACAAGATGAGAACCATTACTCCACCGCGCGCGATATGTGCATCCTCACAAAATACGCTATGCAATATTCACCCATTACCGATACCGCAAAGGTTGCGCGTTACGAAACGGTTGACGGTATTACACTTGCCGCAACCAATCTGCTTATTGACCCAACAAGCGGTTACTATTACCGCTATGCTACAGGCTTTAAAACAGGTTACACCAACGAGGCAGGCCGTTGCCTTGCTTCCACCGCCACCTATGAGGGAATGACCTATATTTGCATAATGCTTGGTTGCCCACCGCAAGAAAACTCGCTTGAAAACAGGTACGAGTTTATTGATACCGCCGAACTTTACCGATGGGTGTTTACGAATTTCACCTACCGTCAAGTGCTTGAGGGTAGTGAAACGGTTGACAGTATACCGATAGACTACTCTTGGGATTACGACACGGTTAACGTTCGCCCATCTAAAGATATATTTGCACTCGTCCCCATTGATGCAGATAACAGTACATTTACCGTAAAGGTAGAATTTACTAAAGAACGTCTGCAAGCACCCATTAAAAAGGGTGATGTTGTGGGTGTTGTAAACGTATATTATGCAGAAGAAAAAATTGGAGCCGCTAATGCCGTGGTGTCAGAGTCGGTAGAGGGGTCGCAGATACTCCGCGCAACATCCAGTATAATGGCGTTTTTGAAAAAACATAAAAACGTTTTCACAATAATTGCTTTGATTTTAGTTTTCATAGTGATTATGTTTATAGCCGTTACGATACGCCTTAACTCTAAAAAGAAAAAGTACGGAACGGTGCGCCGCTATAAAAGATTTTAATTAAAAAACTTAAACGCGATAGAGGTTTAAATTACCTTTATCGCGTTTTTATTATGCATTAATATTATTTGCGCAAAGCAATAAGCAATTCTTCTGCGCTTTTTAATACTGCATTTGGGGTAATGTCTGACCCATACAGAATTTCAGGCGTGGTTTCACCACTTAAAACCAACACCGCCGAAGCGTTTGCACTAATACCACACATAACGTCGGTATAAATCCTATCGCCAATAACCGCAGTTTCTTCTGGTCTGACCCCTGCCCTTTTCATACCCAGTTCTGCCATTAGGGGTTGGGGTTTGCCAATAACTAACGGACGGCGCGAGGTGGCGTTAAATATCATATCACACATACTGCCACAGTCAGGCACCGAGCCATACTCGGTAGGGCAAACTAAATCTGGGTGGGTTGCAATATAAGGAAGCTCTTTGTTTTCACTTAATAGTTTGCAAACGTCGTCTAGTTTTTTAAAGGTTAGTTCGGTATCAAAACCAACCACCAAGCAGTCAACCTTATTTATATCATCAGTAATATTAAAGCCGCTGTTCTTAAACTCATTTTTAAGCGACTCTGTACCCAAAACATAAAGGGTATCGGTTTTATGATGCTCTTTTAAATACTCAATAGTAGCGTGCGCCGAGGTAACGAAATCTTCCGCCTTAGCATCTATGCCAAGACGTTGCATTTTATCAACGTAATCCCCTGCGCTTTTGGAAGAATTATTTGTCATAAACATATACCGCTTGCCATTAGCCTTGATGGTTTTAAGCAGTTCTTTTGTAAAGGGGAAAATCTTCTCCCCTAAATATAATGTTCCGTCTAAATCAAACAAAAACAGTTTCTTTTTTGCTATATCCTTCGCCGTCATTTTTACTCGTCCTTTATTCTACATTGTCGGTTGCAATAATATCTGTACCGCACACGTTTTTTATTATAATATCACCAATTTTTACAGGTGGCAATACCTTCTTTTCGCGAACCACTTGCATAAGTGTAAAAATCTCCGCTTTTTTTATGGGGTCTTTAGTTTTTACACTTACCATTTTTCCGTTTTCTACCCTCACGGTTGAGCATACGGTTCTTTTGGGATTAGTAGCCTCGTTAATGCCATAGGTCTCTCCCCTTTTGCAAGCGTTACCGCTTACCGACATTTTATTTATGTCTACATTTAAACTGCAACCTCTTGGGCAAACAGTACAAATCACATCCATTTATATTTCCTCCACCGTTACGGTTATATCGTGGGTTATTGGAATTTGCTTTAATTTTAACTTTTCCATTTCACCGGGGACAGCGCGTAGCCTTATAGCTTCGGCTAAAATCTCACCATTCATTATCGCCTTTACTCTGACCTTGTTAAAGGGTTTTGCAACCCTGAAAAACAGTTCATTATTACCACTGGTTATGGTTTGAGGCAACACATATCTAACTCCTCTACCCGCTATGGTTTTAACCGAATTTTTATTGTTGTTTCCATTTTTAACATACTCTGCCGCCGACCTACCGGCAATTTCCGACTCTTCCGACACATAATCCACGAGGTCGTGTACATGCAGTACGTTGCCACACGCGAAAATACCGCTTTGGGAAGTTTCTCTTTGCTCGTTAACAACGGCGCCAGAAGTAACGGGGTCTATTTCAATACCCGCATTTTTTGTTAACTCGTTTTCGGGGATAAGTCCCACCGACAAAAGCAGAGTGTCGCAAGGGATATAACGTTTGGTTTCTTCTATTATATTGCGGTTTTCGTCTACCTTTGCTATTGTTACACCCTCTAGTCTTTTATCGCCGTGAATTTCCGAAACGGTATGACTTAAATAAAGGGGTATGTCGTAATCGTTTAGGCATTGCACAATATTCCTTGTTAGTCCACCGGAATATGGCATAAGTTCGCAAACCGCTTCAACCTTTGCGCCTTCTAAGGTTAGCCTTCTAGCCATAATAAGTCCAATATCGCCTGACCCTAAAATTACCGCCTTTTTACCCACCTTGTAACCCATAATATTTATAAGTTTTTGGGCTGTGCCTGCACTGTAAATACCTGCAGGTCTTGTGCCTGCAATATTTAGCGCTCCTCGGCTACGCTCACGGCAACCCATTGATAATATTATAGCCTCTGCTTTTAAGGTTTTAACACCGCTTCTGCTTTGCACGGTTACCAATTTTTGCTTATTTATATCGGTTACGGTAGCTCCCAAAAACACCTTTATATTGCGAGCCTTTACCATATTTATATACTCAGCTGCATATTCAGGTCCTGTTAATTCGCGCCCTAGTTTATGTAACCCAAAGCCTGCATGTATACATTGGTTTAATATTCCGCCAAGCCTATCCTCGCGTTCAATGATAGCAATGTTTTTAACGCCACTATCATACGCCGTTACGGCTGCCGCCATTCCTGCAGGACCGCCTCCGATTACTAAAATATCATAATTATTCATTTTGTTCTCCTATAATTTTCCGCTTAAAAATTCTGAGTTGCTACCCTTTTTGGTTACATTCAAAATATCTTGACTGTTTTCTGCCATAATTTTAAGTACAGTTGGAGTGCAAAAGCCACCCTGACACCTACCCATACCCATTCTGGTACGACGTTTTACACCATCAAAGTCAAGCGGCTTTGGATTTCTATTTAAAGCGGCTTTAATTTCACCCTCGCTTACACCTTCGCAACGGCAAACCACCCTACCGTAGTCGCTATTATTTTTAATAAATTCATTTTTTTCTTCTTTAGTCATCTTTCTAAACGCAAAAACATCCTCGCGGTATGGATTGAAATTATCATTTTTTGTAAGTTTCAGACCCATTTCCGCAAGTTTTGTAACCGCTAATTCGGCAATTGAAGCAGAGCAGGTAAGGCCTGGTGATTCTATACCTGCAAGGTTTAGTAGGTTTGGTTCTGACTCGCTTTGTTTTATAATAAAATCGTCACCTTTTGGGGTTGCTCTAACACCGCAAAAGGAGGTAATAACAGCCGAAAGGTTAATGTTTGGCACCGCCTTTTTTGTTCCCTTGGCAACTGCGGAAAGTCCATCTATTGTAGTGCTTTTATCCTCATAATCTCTTTCCTCTGCCGTAGGCCCCAAAAGAAGATTTCCCTCGGCAGTTGGCGAAACTAAAATACCCTTTCCTGCTTTGCTTGGCACACCAAATATTGTACGCGAGACCCTTTGCCCCTCGGTTTTGTCTAATAGCATATATTCACCCGCACGCGCGGTAAGTTCTATACTGTTATCCGAAAAAAGTTTTGCTATGTTTTTAGCACCTATACCTGCGCAATTTACCACAAAACGACCCTTTACTTCCTCGCCGAGTTTTGATTTTAGGGTAATTATACCGTCACTTTTTATAGCCGACTCAACCTCAAAATTAAGTTTCAGTTCGGCGCCATTATCCATAGCATTACCAACCGCAGCTATGGTTAGGCTATACGGGCAAATTATACCCGAATTTTTTACATTTAGCGCGGCGGTTACATTTGTAGATAAATTCGGCTCTAGCTCTCTTGCTTTATCGCCCGAAATTATCTCCAACCCTTCTATGCCATTCTCTTTTCCGCGCGAAAGCAAGGTTTCTAGGTGCTTTTCTTCCTCGCTACTGTAAGCACATACAAAACTGCCGCAGTTTTTATATGGTACATTAAGTTCTTTTGCAGCTTTATAAAGAAGCGATATTCCTTTTTTATTAAGCTTTGCTTTAAGTGTGTTTGGCACAGGGTCAAAACCGCCGTGTATAATGCCGCTATTTGCCTTTGATGCACCCATAGCCACATCGTTTTCTTTTTCTAATAAAACTACATTTAATTTATACCTTGTAAGTTCGCGTGCAAGCATTCCGCCTATTACACCGCCACCTACTAACAAAACATCGTAAACCATTTTTCATCCTCTTTTACAGTAGTTCGTAATACACAAGTTCTTTTAAATCGGTTAGAATTTCGGGGGCTAGATATCCGCTTTTGGCGGTCATTATAATACCTATGTTGCCTGCAAAATTACTTTTTGGCGCAGTTACCGAAAAACTTAAATTTTTGTTCTTTTCACTTAGCCACGCCATAACCTCATTGGTTTTATACATATCGTTAATTTCAATATAAATAACCTCAGCGTTTTTCTGCTTTGCCTCTAACTTTGCAAATATAATTATAGCCGCAAGATAAAGCGCAGTAACCGCCGCAACGCCAATATAAAATCCGCATCCAATGGCAATGCCTATAACCGAGGTTGCCCACACGCCTGCCGCCGTGGTAAGACCGGTTATCTCAGAATTATTTTTAAGTATAATCATACCTGCACCAAGAAAACCAACGCCCGATACAACCTGTGCCGAAAGCCTTAGCATATCACCCTGATTTCCAAGATGCTCTATAGCGTAAATTCCTGTAAGTGAGGTAAGCATTGCGCCTAAGCAAACCAGAATATGCGTACGTCTGCCTGCCGCGCGTCCGTGTTTTGCGCGTTCGGTACCGATAAGTGCGCCAACTATAACCGCCAACAACGCACGGAATACAACGGTGCAAACCAAATTCCAATCAACCATTTTTAAAAACTCCATTATAACTCCTCCTTAAAAATAAAATAAAAAAAGAAAACAGCAAAAGGCAAGGCGCTAAAAAAAGCGCTTATACCTTTTACCATTTCTCTAATCTCTTGGTTAATATTCTTTTTTAATTGTATGTAAAACTCAAACTATATATTCCAAAGTTCAGCCTTACCTGTTGATACGGCAACCGCGCCTGCCGATAACGCTTCGCGCACCTCAGCCTCGGTTTCTATAAGACCGCCCGCAATAACGGGGATATCGCGCTTTGCCATACTGCGAATAGCCTTGCTTACAACACCCGGCATAAGTTCAATGAAATCAGGGGGACAAGCGTGAGGTAAATCTTTTATACTTTGCACACCATAACTGTCAAGAACAAAGCACCTCTGAACAACTATAAGCCCCGCCTCGCGAGAGGTACGAACAATGTTACCCCTCGTTGTAATTATGCCGTCTACCCCTAGTTTTTTTAAAAACTCTACACCGGCTTTATCCTTGCCTATACCCTCTGCCAAATCCAAATGCACAAAGAAAGCCTTACCCTTTTTATGTGCCGCTTCAACCTGACTTGCTATTGTGTTAAGATTTGCTTTAAGGTGAAAAATAACCTCAACAGGTGAGGCAATTACCTCATCAAAACTGCTGTCGTGAATAGAGGCTATTACAGGGGTGCGCATAATTCTCTCTTTTACGCTTTGCAAAAACTCCACCACCTACAACAAAAATTAAAAGCAAAGCCAATAGGGGTACTGCAAAAAGTACACCTATTTAACTTTGCACTCTAAATCTCTACTTGTATTATACAACTATAGCATAACTTTGTCAATAGCACTTAATATCATTTTGATAAATTATTATCGCTTTATGCAAGGTTTGTTTAACCGACTTAATCGTTATACGAAACCGAGTTTTTATATTGGGTTGGGGTCATTTTAGTAACCTTTTTAAAAACACGGCAAAAATACTGTGGGTTATCAAAACACAAAAAGTCGGATATCTCGGCTACTGTATGGCAATCTTTTCTTATAAGATATTTAGCCTCACTTATTTTCAGTTCGCTAAAATACTCCCCTATGGTTTTGCCGCACTTTTTACGAAAACGAGCCGACAAATAGGTGCGACTAAACCCCATTTCTCTACAAATTTCCTCAACCGAGAGTTTACCGTAAATGTTATTTTTCAGTAGTTCAATAATACCGTTTGTAACTGTATCGGTGCTTTCATCGTTGCTGTACTCCTCTTTTGGCAACTGCAAAAAGCGTACAATTTTTATCAAAAAAGTTTCTAGATTTAGTTTTATCAACTGTTCGCTACCAACAAGAGCCACCTCACGCGGTATCAAGTGTTCACTGTATGGAGTATCATCGGTCAGATGGAACGCCTCTCTGCCGTCGGAAATAATTTCGGCAATGTACTTTCTAAAAGGGGTGGGAACTATAAGTCGCCTTTCACAGAAAAAATCCATCGCAGACGAGTTCGTATCAAAGCAGATTATAAACACGTTGGGCGGATTTTTAGGGTCGGAGGCTATTGAATGAAACTCGTTTGGCTTGTGAAAAATTACCTCGCCCTCATGCAGTTTAAATATCTGTTCACCTGCGGTTACTATTGCCGAGCCCTTGTCTATATACACAAGCTCCCAAAAATCGTGGCTTTCGCCGTGAAAAGAGAAGTCTGCTTTAAACTCAAAATAGTGTATTGAATATATTCCTTTTACGTTAATTATTTCCTTTAACTCCTTGCGAACTACCTGCATTTAGCATCACCTGTTTACAAAAGTATAACAAAACAATACAAATATGTATTGAATTAATCTAGTTGTAATGCTACCATATCAGTAATAATATGTCAATATACTTGGAGGTTTTTTATGAACGTACTAGCAATTTCTTGCCATCCTGATGATATGGAAATAACCTGCTCAGGCACCTTGCTTAGATGCAAAAAGCGTGGCGATAATGTTACGGTTTGCCACGTTGCAAACGGAAATATGGGCCATGTTGAAATTCCGCCTGAGGAGTTAGGTCCTATGCGAATTAAAGAAGCGCAGGCTTCGGGCGAACTTGCAGGTTTTAAGATTGTAACCTTAGACGTTGGCGACCTGCTTGTAGACGAAACAAGCAAAGAACAACACGATAAACTTGTTAAGGTTATCAGAGATGCAAAACCTGATTTCATTATCACCCACGCACCAGACGATTATATGCGCGACCATGTGGCAACAAGTAAGCTTACCTTTGCTGCATCTTTTGCGGCAAGCGTACCTCATTACGAGCCACAACTTGGTGAAGCCACTCCGCTTACACCTATCTTTTATATGGAAAATGCGGCTAATGTTAATTGCGAGCCTGAGTATTATGTTGATATTACTGAGGAAATTGAAACAAAACTTCAAATGCTTGCTTGCCATAAGAGTCAATTAGTATGGTTAATGGACCACGATAATGTTGACATTTTGCAAAACACCTGCACCTACGCCGCCTATCGCGGTATGCAATGCGGTGTAAAATATGCAGAAGGTTTCCGCAGACTTAAAGCAGACCTAAGAAACCCTGTTACAAGATTACTACCATAATTTTTTTAAAGGAGAATTGTTATGAATTTTATTGACACCGTTAAAGGCTCTTTACTTGAAGGCTTTTATCCTGCAGGATGGGATATGGAAAAAATTGACGCTTGTTGTAATCCTGATAACAAGGTTTCCGAGCGCCAAGATTTCTGGCACAAGGATTTTAACCCAATAGAGTGTGCAGACATCAACACCTTTGATACATATATGGGTCACGAAATTGCATTGCAGATAAAACTAGCACGCGACAGAAACGAAAAACTTGCTATGATTTTACCTGTTGGTCCTATGGGTATGTATAAATGGGCTGTTTATTTCTTAACCGAATGGAATGTTAAGTGCGACCATGTTTATACCTTTAATATGGACGAGTGGGCAGACGGCGAGGGCAACACACTTGACGCTAACGACCCTGCCGCTTTCCAAAACGCTATGAAGGATGCTTTCTTCAATCCGCTTGGCGAACTAACAATTCCTGAGGCTCAACGCAACTTTGCTACAAAAGAAAATCTTCCTACATATCCAGCAAAAATCAAGGCTTTAAAAGACGAGGGCGCAAAGTTAGTTCTTGTTTTCGGTATTGGTAGAATGTGCCACATTGCTTTCTGGGAGCCACACTTTGCCGCAGAATATGCAAGCGATGCCGAGTGGAAAACCGCAGAATATCGTTTAGGTGCTAAACTCCACCCACTTACTATTGAGCAAAACGCTATTACCAGTTTCAAATCTCGCACCACCTTGGTTCCTTGCAGAGCAAACACCATCGGTCCTGCACTTTTCTTGCAAGCCGATTATATCATTGGCGGTGCCGATGGCGCACTTGGACGCGGTATGCAATGGCAAGGTATGAGTTTTTGGACCACACTTCGCTACGGACCAACTCGTTGGATTCCATCTACCTATATGCCAACACTTCCGGGCAAACTTTTCTATCTAAAAGAACTTGCAGGTCCACTGGTTGCAGAATGTAATTAATACATCTTTTTAGTTTTTAGAGCAGGGCTTAACCGCCTTGCTCTTTTTTTGCGCTTTAAAAAAATTCTTGACAATATTGACTTTTTGTGTTATTTAATGATATAAGGGGGAAAAGTGGGATTTTTTTACAATTACCTTTTTTCACCTATTACATATCTTTGTAAAAAACTACTGGCTGGTGCTCGCAACTGCGTAATTATAATTGCCCTTCTCACCTCTACACCCTGCTTATAGTTGCGGTGCTTTGGTGGTGCGCCCACTTGCTAATCTTCCGTGCCGTGAGGGTGCGCTCGCAAACAGATTGCTGTTCTCTACTCTACACCCTACATAACTCGGTTTAAGGTTTTTGCAATATTCTTTTTATTAACAATAACAGATTGAAGAAGTATTTTTACTGTTGCTTAGCAGAAACTACTCTTAAAATCAGATTACCATAAATATTTTATTATTTAAAAGGAGATAAAAAATGTTATCAGTAAATGACGTTATTAAACTTTTAGAAAGTCTTATATGGCTTCTTGCAGGTGTTGGCGTATTTATAGTTGGTATGAACTTTTTAAGCGATGCGCTGGAAAAAAGTGCAGGCGACGGAATGAAGCGTCTGCTTGGTAAAATAAGTAATAACCGCTTTTCAGGAGTGGGTATAGGTGCAGGGGTTACCGCAATTATACAAAGTTCTTCTGCAACCTCGGTTATGGTTATAGGTCTTGTAAATGCAGGTGTTATGACCCTTATGCAAGCAACCCCTATTATAATGGGTGCCAACATTGGTACTACTATAACAGGCGTTTTGGTAGCCCTTAAAAACGATTACTTTAATATGCTTATGTATCTTTCTGCTTTCTTGGGAGTTATGCTAGGCTTCTTTAAGCGCGAAAAAATTAAACTTATGGGTCTGCTATTAAGCGGTCTTGGTCTTATTTTCGTTGGCCTAAACGTAATGAGCAGTGAGCAGGCTTTCGGCAACCCCTTGGTTGAAGATATGTTCGGAGGCATTTTTAGTGTAATTAACTTTCCTTTGCTTCTAATCTTTGTTGGTGCACTCTTTACTGCGCTTATACAAAGTTCCTCTGCTGCAACAGGCGTTGTTATTACAATGGTAGGCGCAGGCATTATGCCGCTTGACCTTGCTTTATTTATTGTGCTTGGTGCAAACATTGGTACCTGTGTTACCGCTTTGCTTGCATCCATCGGTGCTAACGCCAACTCAAAACGCGTAGCCCTTATACACTTTACCTTTAACTTTATCGGCTCTATCTTCTTTACGGCAATAGTTTGGATTTTTAAAGAGCCGTTTGTAAATCTGCTTGTTTCTATATTCCCGCATAACGATGCTATGTCACTTCAGATGCGAGTATCGTTGTTCCATGTTATATTCAATCTAACCACCACAATAATACTTCTACCCTTCACTTCGGCTTTGGTTAAATATTCACGTTTGGTTATTAAAGACAAACAACCTAGCGACAACAACCTCACTCTAAAATACATTGACGATAGACTTGTCAACACGCCACCTATTGCGCTAATGCAGTCAAAAAAAGAACTTGATTATATGTTTAGCCTTGTTAAAGAAAACATTATAGCGTCTTTTAATCCGCAAGATTCTGCCGATTTAATTAGTCAAAACGAAAAGATTATAGACTTTACAAACGCATCCTTAACCAAATTTTTAATTAAACTATCCCCTAACGTAGAGCAAAGTGACGAGCGCACAATAGGCTCATACTTCCACGTGCTAAACGACCTTGAGCGTATTGGCGACCACGCCGAAAACTTTACAGATATTTATAAGGAAATGTCGGCTAAAAAGCTTGAGTTTTCGCAAAAAGGTCAAGATGAAATTAAAGAAATGCAGTCTAAGGTTTTAGATATGCTAAATATTTCCATGGAAGCATTCCACAACCTTAACACCGAGAATCTGCCAGAGTTAACCTCCTTAGAAAACGAGGTTGACGGTATGAAAAAACGCTTTATTGCAAACCACTTTGTAAGGCTTGCCGAGGGCGGATGTAATACCGAAGCAAGCCCTTATTTTTCCTCTGCCGTTGCAGGTCTTGAGCGCGTTGCCGACCACTTGGTAAATGTCGGATATAGTATAGTAAACCCTATCGGCTCGCAAAAAGATTTTTAAAATCACAACTATAAAACAAACCCCACCGATTACGCTTATCGCGTTTTGGCGGGGTGCTTTTTTATAAAATTTTTATCATAGTGATAGCAGTATTTCGCTTTCTATTTCAGGTTGAAGCGCACAGTTTATGGCGTGCGATATTGCCTTTGCGCTATAATTTATCATACTGTCAATATCGCGCGGAGTAACCATCAAACTGCAACCGCGCTCATTTAAATATTCGCGTTTTATAATTTCCTCTGCAAAGGTTGCGGCATCTACAACCGTCGGAACGCCAATAGCAACGGTAGGCACACCCAAGGTCTTTTCACTAATTTCTGCCCTGCTGTTGCCCACCCCTGAACCAGGACGAATACCGCTGTTGGTAAGCTGTACCGTAGACCCTAGTCTGCTTATATCCCTTGCCGCCAAGGCATCAACCACTATTACGGCGGTAGGCTTGGTTCTTTGCACCGTTGCCAAAATTAAATCTGCCGCTTCTATTCCCGTTTGTCCGAGTACACCGGTTGCTATTGCGGATACGGTTTTCAGTCCTCGTAGCCCAACCTCCTCTGCAACCGCTTTTTTTATGTGGCGTGTAGTAAATATGCCGTCTATCACCTTAGGACCAATGGCATCAGGGGTTATATCGCGATTACCAAGTCCTACTACCAAAACACTTTCTCGGTTTTTTAAGAGTGATAGCAGTTCGGTCTTTATTGCCGCATGCACCTCGCCGCGAATGTCGTCAGGTGTGAATTTATCAAAACTGATTGTAACATAACCGCCGCGGCACAAGTCGTCGTTTTCCACCTTGTCCACCGTCATTCTGTCTATTTCTACTCTGCCTAATTTAATCTTTTCACTCTTAAAATCTTGTTTTAAATTTAACCTTTTTTCTACAGCTAAATCGGTTCTTAAAGACATAAAAAATCACCCAAAACTAGTTTGGGTGTTTTTCTTTGTTTTATACTTTTTATAAAAGTAACATTCCAAGCGTGCCAAATACAATACCAATAAGCGCGCCAACTACTACATCACGTATAAAATGCACTCCGCTTAGCACTCGGCAAATAGCAAGCAAACCGCTTAAAATCAGTATTAGCGCACCAACGTATACATTCACAAAAAGTGTAACCGTGCCAATAATAAAACCTGAAAACGTGTGTCGTGACGGAAAAGATTTGCCAACCGTTTTTTTATTATACAGCGGTTGCAAACCCTCAATTATTTCGTAAGGGCGCGCAAAATTCAATAAATATCTAACCGCACTCAAAATAACAAAACTAACCGCAGGAACAATAAATACTTTCCAAAACAGTTGACTTTGGGAATATAACAAAAACCCAAGCAAACAGGGGTAAAACATATAAATCAGCACCGTTACCGTCTTGTTAAAGCCGACAATCGCACGGCAAAGATTTGTATTTTTTGATATTTTTTGTGTGGTTTTCAGATAAAACTCATATTTCACGCTACGCCCCCCTTTTTCATTAACATTATATATTATCTACACAAAATAGTCAAACAATAAAAACTTCTCTACTTATATTCTACCCACTTGCAAAAGCAGGTAAAATAAGTATAATAATTATATAATATACTCTTTTGAGGTGAGGCTATGAAATACACTGCAAAAATTTCAAACGAGGGACTTTCAGTTTTATATAACGATACCCTCGTACTGCAAAATCTAACCATACGCGCAAATTTTTTAAGAGAGCAAAATTTAATTTATATCCCAACCGAAGTAAAAGTAACTGAGGATGAAATAGAAATAAACTTTTCTCTAAAGGAAGAAAGTGTGCGCACCGCCGAAACAGAGTGTGTTCGTTTAACCCTAAAACAACAAGCAGATGCGCTTTTGGTCTATCTTAACTTTAAATGCAACGGCTTTTGCGGACCTTACAACTATACCCTTGCACCATTTTATAGCGCAAATCTTGATTACGACTATTGTGGCGAAAAATTTACTACCCTTTACAATTTGTCAACCACCAACGTTTGTTGGCAAGAGGTAGGTTTTAAACCGCCCCACGCGATACCTCAAAAAATGTCTAGCATTACCGCAAAGATAAAGGATACCGCCGTAAACTTTTTACCCGTTGTAAACCGAAAAATTGCCGCCGAACTCTGCTCACAAGGTTTAGAAATATCTACAAGAGTCATCGGTGTTATGGAAATCAACTCCCCTGTTATGTCGCTTAACATCAGCACCTCACCAAAGTTGGCAACAAAGGGTAATGTTATGGCGCAAAAAAATGCAGGTATTATTACCGTCCCCCTAAAGCAGGAGCGCGAGTTTCCAAATTGTCTAAACGGCTTTGGTTGGTGCACTTGGGATGCATTTTATCACGACGTTACTCACGATAAAATTATTGAGAAACTAGAGGAGTTTAAATCCATCGGCATCACTCCAAAGTGGTTGCTTATAGATGATGGTTGGTCGGAACTAGACGGTGGTTATTTGGTATCTTTTTATGAGGACCGCAAGAAATTCCCCACGGGACTAAAACCACTTATTGAAAAAATTAAAAATGAATATGGCATACAATACGTGGGTGTATGGCATGCCTACACAGGCTATTGGGATGGCATTAAGCCGAATGGCGACCTTGCCAAAAAATACGAAGGCAAACTTCTAAAAACCGCAAATGGCAGACTATATCCTGCAGGTAATGAGGAGTATACATACGAATTCTGGGCAGAGTGGTATACCTACCTAAAAGCGCAAGGTGTTGACTTTGTAAAGGTGGATAATCAAACTGCCATTCAGCGCAAGTGCGACGGATTTTACGAGGGCGCAAGCGGAACATTTAATTCACAAACTGCACACGATAGGGCGGTGCAGGACTTTTTCGGTGGCGCGCTAATCAACTGTATGGGCACTACTTATGAGGATATGGTAGCACGCCCAATTACTATGATTTCGCGCAATTCAGATGATTTCTTCCCCGACAAGCCCCAAGATTTTTGCTTGCACACCATTCAAAACGTGCACACCGCAATTCTGCACGACGAGTTTTATAATTGCGATTACGATATGTTCTTTTCAAAGCATGCTACGGCAGTCGGCAGTGCGATGCTAAGGGCAATTAGCGGTGGTCCAACCTATGTAAGTGATAAAATTGGTGGGTCCGATAAAGAGGTTCTCTGCCATCTTTGTACCGAAAACGGTGAAACATTTGTCTTTGATAACGCCGCAATCGTTACCGACAGTTGCTTCTTTACCGATTGCGAGGGCGAGAAGAAACCTCTAAAGGTTTACAATACTGCAGGCAAAAATATAGCGGTTGCCGCCTTTGGCGTTAGCCCTAACGCTGTGGCTTGTGGCACTCTAACTTTGGCAGAAATTCCAAATGCAAAGGGCAAATACTTGGCACACGATTTCTTTTTGGATAAGTATTTCGTGTTTGACAATACCACCGAAATTCCGCTAAATCTTGAGTATAACGGTTACGCTCTTTACACGCTGTACCCAATCAATGATAACGATACCGTTTCGGTTGGTGATAAAAACTATTACGCTGAGGGCGCAACCCCAGTCGTTAAAACCGCAAATTACAAAACTTTTCTAAAATAACTTTATTAGTGCGCTCTTTTAAAAAGGGCGCACTTTTAGTTTCGTACTCCGTTTTATGCAATTTTTTCTTGCAAAGCGCATATTGTTACTATATAATAAAATTAGAAACAAACCGAAAGGGTGTTATTTATGATTAACTACACTATTGAAGGCGGCAACTTACCTGTTGTAATCTGCAATCTTCAAGAAGGTCAATCACTTCAGACCGAGCGTGGCGCAATGAGTTGGATGAGTCCAAATATGAAAATGGAAACCAACACAGGCGGCGGCTTTAAAAAAGCGGTTGGCAGACTGTTTGCAGGCGAATCTATCTTTATGAACGAGTATACCGCAGAGGGCGGAAATGGTATAATAGCCTTTGCTTCAAGTTTCCCTGGTAGTATTATTCCTTACGAGGTAAGCGAAGGTAACGGCATCATCGTTCAAAAACGCGGTTTTCTTGCTATGGAAAAAGGACTAAACCTTTCTGTTTATTTTCAGAAAAAACTTGGTAAAGGTTTCTTTGGCGGCGAAGGTTTTATTATGCAAAAAATCACAGGTAACGGTTTAGTGTTCCTTGAGATTGACGGTTATTGCAAAGAGTACGACCTAGCCCCTGGCGAAAGCATTATTCTAGATACAGGCTACCTTGCCGCAATGAGTGAGAGCTGTACTATGGACATCCAAACCGTAAAGGGTGCGAAAAACATGTTTTTCGGCGGCGAAGGTCTTTTCAACACAAAGGTTACAGGACCCGGTAAGGTATACATACAGTCAATGCCAATAATCAACACAGCGAATGTCCTCACGCCCTACCTGAACATTAATTCAGGCAACAATTCAAACGGCGGCGGCATCAACATCCGTCTCGGCGACTAATCTTAATAACCTAAAGCACCCTTTTTTCAGGGTGCTTTTTTTGCTATTTGAAAACCTATAAGTTTTATGTTATACTATTTGTGTTAAAGCTCGTTTGAAAAGGAAGGTTGTTTATATGATAAAGAGAATAACAAGCATTTTACTTTCATTTGTAATGCTGTTTACTGTCCTCTCCGGCACTGCCACTGTAGAGGCTAAAGCAAAAAACTCGGTTAAAACATCTATAACAAAAGTTGAGCCGAAAGCAAAAGGTTTCAAGGTTACTTGGAGCAAGAAAAACAAAATCAAGGGTTATCAGATACAGTATAGCACCTCATCAAAATTCAAAAGTGCGAACACAAAAACCGTTACTAAATCAACAACTAAATCTGTTACAATTAGTAAATTAAAGGGTTGCAACAAAAAATATTATGTACGCGTTCGTACATACAAAACATCAAACGGCAAAAAGATTTATTCCACATGGAGTAATTCTAAATCTGTAACCACCCTAAATCACAAGTACAGCAAAGCTACTACGAAAAAGCCAAAAACATGTAGTTACTGCAAAAAAACAGTAGGCAAACCATTGTCAGTACAATCAGTTCCTACCCAAACCACACAAACAAATACAACTACACCAATTACCTCAACAGTATACACCACTGCTACAGGTAAGAAATATCATTCTTCCAAAGGGTGCAGGGGTCTTTCCAATGCCAAAAACATATACACCTCTACCCTATCTGATGCACAAAGTTTAGGTCTAGACCCATGTTCTATTTGTCATTAATATATCTTAATTAAAAGCCGCAGAACCAAATCTGCGGCTTTTGTTTTTGAAAAATCAACTTTCTGTAACTAATGTTTTTAATATATTTATTTCATTAGGTCGGTGAAAATATACTTTTGGTGCAAATGCATATAAAATAATTTTAAAAATATCGTTGTCATCTCAAATGGGTCATCAACACCTCCTAGCACAAAATAATCGCCAATTCTTTTTTTATTAAGAATGTCATTCATTACATATCCCTTCATAGCAATTATCAAGAGGGGATAATTGTGTCCCTCTTTTTTAAGAAAAGATATTATTTGTTCTTTCGGCAATTTTTGTTCGTATAATTCAAATTCTTCAACTAGCTTTTTAAAAAATTCCACATGGCACACCTCATTTTCTACATGTTACCTCAATTATATATCATATTGGCTCATTATTTCAACCCCTTATGTAGAATATAATATATGTAAGATCAAATATATTATATGTGGTGATATATATGAAAGACAAAAATTTTGAAGAATATAGAAATTTAGGTCTTGCATTATTCTTTTTCAGACGCCAACGCGGACTAACACAACAACAGGTTGCAGACACTATAGACGTTAGTTACGAAACAATTAGCCGTATTGAAAATGCTAACACAGGCATTTCCTTTGATATGCTGTTAGCACTTTCTCGCGCTTTAGACACGCCCCTTTCTGAAATTTTTAAGCAAGCAAACTTATAAACCCAAGCCCCCACCTTTAAAGCAGGGGCTTATTTTGCATATATAATAAATATAAACCGTAGGGGAAACGGAAATTTCCGACCCCTGCGGTTTTTTAGTATTTTACAAAGCAAAATTTTTTGTAACTAGTTCTCACCAAAGCAAACAAAATAATTACTACTACTTTTATCGCGCTAATATAAACAAAAAACACCGCCGAAGCGATGTATGTTTATAATCGTTTTGGCGAGCCAAAACACCTTACTTATTACCTATTACTTTTTACTTATTACTTAAAAAAGCACCGCATTTGTAGCGGTGCTTTTGCTTATCACACCTTCAAAACTGAATAAAGAATCAAGACTTCAAGAGGATTGCGAAAAAGGTTAAGCCCTCGGTCTATTAGTACTGCCTAGCTGAACACGTCACCGTGCTTACACATGCAGCCTATCAACCCGGTAGTCTACCGGGGACCTTACTAGCTTACGCTATGGGATATCTTATCTTAAGGTCGGTTTCACGCTTAGATGCTTTCAGCGTTTATCCGATCCGCACTTAGCTGCCCGGCTATGCCACTGGCGTGACAACCGGTGCACCAGAGGTGCGTCCATCCCGGTCCTCTCGTACTAGGGACAGCTCCTTTCAAATATCCTACGCCCACGACAGATAGGGACCGAACTGTCTCACGACGTTCTGAACCCAGCTCGCGTACCACTTTAATCGGCGAACAGCCGAACCCTTGGGACCGAATACAGCCCCAGGATGTGATGAGCCGACATCGAGGTGCCAAACCTCCC
>JAZQTG010000027.1:0-1790 GCA_045630515.1 Acutalibacteraceae bacterium | reverse complement strand
ACTCTTTGCGGTTGTATCGGTATAATAGGCTTTTGTTGTGTTACCGATTACTTTATAACTACCGCCTTTAACCTTGCGATATACACGATAACTATCCGCACCGGTTACCTTTGACCAGTATACCCTTACACCTGTGGTAACATTTGCTACCTTTGTAAGTGTAACTGCACCGCATTTAAGTTGTTTAATTGTTGCAGTTTCAAGGATTTCGCCACAAACAGTACATTCCTTGTGCTGCACACCATTACAGTTAACTGTAACTTTTTGATCAACAATCCAACCTGATGAAGTATGGCCTTTTGCACTAACATAATCACTAATATAAGCATCTCCACACTCGCAAGTGTAAGTTGTATACCCTTGTTCGTGGCAAGTTGGTGCTGTTATAACAGCTTCATAGTTATGACCAATATCCTTTGCAATTATTTCTGTATAGCTATAACCACAGCTACAAGTATATGTCAATATACCTGTTTCAGTATGTGTAGCAGGTTTAGTTATTCTTACTGTATATGTATGCTCATGACCTGATGTCCACAAGCGAGGTGCATTAACCAACTCTGGATATGGATAATCTGCATCCCCTGCCATTGTCCATACTGTGGTAAAATCCCATTGCTCATAAGCCGTAATTCTTTTTAACTGGTCTTCGCTTTTTGGTATACCAACAGTGCATGTCGGATTCTCCACTCCAGCATCAAGATAATAACAAAAATCATTGTATCGGGGAGTAGAACCAAAGCATCCACCAAAATCGGTTTTTGCAGTAATCTTACCAACGGAATAGCAGTGTATTGTATGCGTATAATTAAAGCACGGGTAACCGGCAACACCTCCGACAAGAGAAACACCACTTACATTTC
The DNA here is from genome assembly GCA_045630515.1 of Acutalibacteraceae bacterium. GTDB lineage: Bacteria > Bacillota > Clostridia > Oscillospirales > Acutalibacteraceae > UMGS1532. The sequence continues at coordinate 927 of JAZQTG010000027.1, read as the reverse complement.
CGGAATTATAGCAACATTCGATATATCGTCTGTTTTTTGGAGAGAAAAATTGACCTACAACTCCACCAACATTACTACCATCTGCTATTACATCTCCGCTATTAGAACAAAACTTTACATCGGCATCATACGAAAAACCTACAACACCGCCAACATCTTTTTTACCTTTAATTTGGGCACTGTTAACACAATTTTCCACACAACTGTTTGTAATTTCACCAACAATACCACCGACATAATTTCCGCCTGTTATACTTCCGTTTTCTAATGCTATATTTTTGACAATGGCACTATCAATATAGCCGAACAAACCCATATAATCTTGCTCGGTATCATTAATGTAAAGATTTGATATTTTGTATCCGTTACCGTCAAAAATACCGGTGAAATTGGTTGACGGTGTGCCTATAGGCTCCCAGCCTTTTCCACTATTATAAAATGTGCCACCCTTAACAAAATCTGAATCCTCAAAAACTATGTCATTCATCAATATGTATTTACCTGACATATTTAATCTGACATAATCAAGATCATCTTTAGTATATACACCAACATACCCTTCGGGTACTTCTGTAAGGTGTTCCGAGGTTTCAGTTCCCTCGGCTAAACCAATAACCTGAAAGAAACCTAAACACATAAATAATGCTAAAGAAATTGATAAAATTCTTTTTGCAAGTGTCATTCCCAAAATCCCCCTAAAAAAATATTGTAACAACATTTCACTTTATATTACCATAATTTAACAGAATATTTAAATAGCATTAATTAACAAAAAACATTCTCTCGTTTTGTGCAAGAAAAAACCGCCCCTAAGGGAGCGTAAATTAGGGATTTATTAGGTTTTAATAAAATATTTTCCGTTAATACTTTATGAAAAATCACCGTAAGGCGTCAGCCTTGCGGTGATTTTATCATTTCGTCTAAACG
>JAZQTG010000026.1:0-11766 GCA_045630515.1 Acutalibacteraceae bacterium | reverse complement strand
TGCGCTCGTTGCGGGACTTAACCCAACATCTCACGACACGAGCTGACGACAACCATGCACCACCTGTCTCAACTTTCCCCGAAGGGCACCTAATCTATCTCTAGTTCGTTAGTTGGATGTCAAGACCTGGTAAGGTTCTTCGCGTTGCTTCGAATTAAACCACATAATCCACTGCTTGTGCGGGCCCCCGTCAATTCCTTTGAGTTTCAACCTTGCGGTCGTACTCCCCAGGTGGATTGCTTATTGCGTTAACTGCGGCACGGAAGGGGTCAGACCCCCCACACCTAGCAATCATCGTTTACAGTGTGGACTACCAGGGTATCTAATCCTGTTTGCTCCCCACACTTTCGAGCCTCAGCGTCAGTTAGAGCCCAGCAGGCCGCCTTCGCCACTGGTGTTCCTCCGAATATCTACGCATTTCACCGCTACACTCGGAATTCCGCCTACCTCTACTTCACTCAAGAGTGACAGTTTCAACTGCAGTCCACAGGTTAAGCCCGTGGTTTTCACAGCTGACTTGCCTCCCCGCCTGCGCTCCCTTTACACCCAGTAATTCCGGACAACGCTTGCCACCTACGTATTACCGCGGCTGCTGGCACGTAGTTAGCCGTGGCTTCCTCCTTAGGTACCGTCATCGTTTCGTCCCTAAAGACAGAGGTTTACAATCCGAAAACCGTCTTCCCTCACGCGGCGTTGCTGCATCAGGCTTGCGCCCATTGTGCAATATCCCCCACTGCTGCCTCCCGTAGGAGTCTGGGCCGTGTCTCAGTCCCAATGTGGCCGTTCAACCTCTCAGTCCGGCTACCGATCGTTGACTTGGTGAGCCGTTACCTCACCAACTATCTAATCGGACGCGAGCCCATCTTACAGCAGATTGCTCCTTTGATATATCTAAGATGCCTTAAATATATGTTATGCGGTATTAGCATCGGTTTCCCAATGTTGTCCCCCTCTGTAAGGCAGGTTGCTCACGCGTTACTCACCCGTCCGCCACTAAGTTATACCAAGAAAATCCAGTAGCAAGCTACCATCAATTCAGCGGTTTAACTCCGTTCGACTTGCATGTGTTAGGCACGCCGCCAGCGTTCGTCCTGAGCCAGGATCAAACTCTCTAAATATTTTATCTCAACGCCCTTAGGCGTTAAAACCTTTAGATAAGCTTTAAGCTCATTTTTTCTAAACGTCTAGCGTTTATTTCCTTGTTTTCCTGAATTACTAAATCAAGAATTTGTCGGGTCCTTTTTTCTTAATCGTTGTTTAATTTTCAAGGTTCAAACTGCCGACTCCGCATAGGGTCAGCTTGATTATATTACCACTTTTATCTACCATTGTCAACACTTTTTTTCAATTTTTTTAATTTTTTTTAATAACTGTCATAATTCACAAAACTTTTTTGTTTTACCCTAGTTTTTGCCGCAAATTACCAAGTATAACCTTTTCTCTTCTAGACACCTGTACTTGAGTCATACCCAATGCAGTAGCCGTTCTTTGCTGAGTGAATGATTTATAAAAGCGCAAATCAATAAGTTTTCTATCTTTTTCCGGCAAAGAATTGATTATCTGCATTAGGCCCACCCTGTCCGATACCTCCGTTTCGTGAGATTCTACAGGCAGATCTATTTGCCCTTCCTCTCCTTCGTTATCGTAAGTCAAAGACAATGTTGGTTGCGTTGAGCAAAGCGCTTCACTCAACTCCTCTACCGATACAGATAGTTTTTCAGCCAGTTCTTGGACGGTTGGTTCTCGGTTCATAGTTTTTGAAAGTTCACTACTAAGCCTGGTTGCCTTTAATGACAACTCTTTTAAACTACGGCTTACCTTTACCGCTCCACCATCACGAAATAATCTTTTAATTTCGCCCAAAATTACAGGCACCGCATAGGTGGATAACTGCAAACCTTTACTGCTATCAAAACCATCAACCGCTTTAATAAGACCTATACTGCCCGCTTGGAAAAGATCATCATATTCTACGCCCCTACCAACAAATCGTTTACAGCAAGCATGTACAAGACCCAGATTGTTTGTAATAGTTTCTTCTCTACTCACTTCTTTGTTCCAATTCTTTTTCTTAAAGTAACTGATGTGTATTTATCCTTCTTTGAAGACACACGCACCCTATCCATAAAACTTTCCATAACAGCAAAACCAAGACCTGCTCGCTCACCGCCTGCCGTTGTGAACAACGGTTCACGTGCTTTTTCTACGTCTTCAATTCCACAACCGTTATCTCTGATTCTTATAGACACCATTTTGTCTTCATAAATGCTTACGTTTATGTATATCTTGCCTATCGTATTTTTATAAGCGTGGACAATACAGTTAGTTACAGCTTCAGAAACCGCTGTTTTAATATCATTTATTTCTTCAATAGTTGGATCCAGTTGAGAAAGGAAGGATGCCACCGCTACTCTTGCAAACCCTTCGTTAACCGAACGCGACTGCAAGGTGATTTTCATTTCGTTTATCGCTTTCATTTTATTTCCCCCTTGTTTGAAATTTTTGCTAATTTTTCAAGCCCTGAAATACGCATAACCTTTGATATATAAAGTGGCGTATTAATTATTTGTATTTCTCCATTTGTCGTTTGCAATTTGCGAAATCTCCCCATAACAAGCCCGATACCAGAACTATCCATAAAGGTTACTTCGCCAAAGTCTAATATCAACAACGATGGTTTCACCAAATCTATTTCATTATCAATCTCCTCTCTAATAGCTTTGGCTGTGTGATGGTCAATATCACCGCTTAAATATGCGGTAATGGTTTCGCCGCGTTTGTCAATTCTCACTTGCATTTCAATTCTCCTTTCAATAAAAAATACGGACAACCCTTATCATTATACAGGGTCGTCCGTAAATAATTTGCCGTATTTGGTTGTCATTTTTTATATTTTTGCAGTAGCATTGGTCTAATATCGGCAGCGAGATACAAACTGCCGCACACGATTATAGGAGAATCCCCCACTAAAGAAAGTGCCTCTTCATAACTGTTTGCCGTCGTTACGTTGCAAACAGAAGAAAAATATTCAGCCATTTTTTGTGGTGACAGAGAACGCGAATTATCACGAACGCTCACCGCTATTATATTATTAAGGTAGGGGGCTAGGTTTTTAGCAATGGATTCAGCGTCTTTATCTGCCATAGCAGCAACTATTGCAGTACCTTTAAAATTGGTTGCTTTCAGATAATCTGCCAAAGATTTAGCACCACCCTCGTTATGTGCACCATCAAGTATAACCAACGGCTCTTTAGATATCACTTCTAACCTTGCGGGATGAGTAGCACTTATAACTCCTTTTTTTATATCCGCTGTTTCAACATTTAATTGTCTTAACGCTTCTATACAAAGAGTTGCATTTTGTGCCTGATGTTTTCCGATTAGAGATGCAGTATAATTTTCGCCATCATAAGAAAATGTCGTACTAGTAATATTAATATGTATATCGGTTGGCGCTTTGGTAATCGTAAGAGGTGCGTTCTTTTGTTTTGCTATTTCTGAAATAACACTAAGCACATCTTTATCTTGACAGGTTGTAACAATAGGTACTGAATCTTTAATTATACCAGCTTTTTCTCTTGCAATATCCGAAACATTATTGCCAAGTATTGCGGTATGGTCTAAAGAAACCGAAGTTATAACACAAACTTCAGGCTTTGCTACCATATTAGTTGCATCGCACCTACCACCAAGACCTGTTTCTAAAACCATGTAGTCACATTTTTCACTCTCAAAATACAGAAAAGCTACTACTGTAATAAATTCAAATTGGCCGAGCAAAATACCTATTTTTTCGCAAGCCTCCTTTACCATTACAACAAGGGTTGCCAAGCTTTGCTTTGGTATAAACTGTGAATTAATTTGTATCCTCTCACAAAATTCGGTTATAAAAGGTGAAACATAAAGACCTGTTTTATAGCCTGCCACTTGTAAAGATGCACTTACCATAGCCGCTACCGAACCTTTACCGTTAGTACCTGCAATATGTACGGATTTAACTTTATTTTGCGGATTGCCAAAATACTCTAGCACAGGTGTTATTCTCTGCAAACCTGCCGCGCCGCCAAATCTATCCAATGAATATATGTAATTTAATGCAGTATTATAATCCATAAATTACTCCAATAATCAAGGGGACGCAACGCGCCCCCTTATTTTTATTTAGCCTAAAGACTTTATGCTATCTTCTAGCATAGCAATTTTATCAAGAACCTTTGCTAAAGACTCACGTTGGCTAGCCACAACATTTGCGGGTGCTTTTTCAACAAAGCCTTTGTTATTAAGTTTTTTCTCAAAAAACTCTTTATCCTTATTAGCCGCATCAAGTTCTTTTTGAAGTCTTGCGCGTTCTGCATCTAAGTCAACAAGTTCGTTCATAGGAATTGAAATAACTGCTGAATCGGTAACAACGGTTACTGCAGATGGTATATCAAACTCCTCACCTACTTCAACCTCGGATGCACTTGCAAGTTTTTCAATATATATTGCGCCGTCTGTAAAGATTTGCTTATCAGCCGTTGCAACATAAACCTTTGCCTTTTTAGAAGGCGGAACATTCATTTCTGAACGACGGGTACGAATAGCCTTAATAACGTCCATAAGTTTTTGGAAAGCAACCGCATCGTCTGAGAAGTTTAGTGTATCACTACTTTGCGGCCAAGCAGAAACCATAATGGTTTCACCCTCATGAGGAAGGGCTTGCCAAATCTCCTCTGTGATAAAAGGCATAAACGGATGCAAAAGTTTTAGTGTGTTTGAAAGAACGTACACAAGCACGCCTTTTGCAGTATCACGCTTGCCCTTATCATCAGAATTAAGACGCGCTTTACAAATTTCAATGTACCAATCGCAATATACGTCCCAAATGAAATCGTATAGTTTTTGAACTGCTAGTCCTAACTCAAACTTTTCAAGGTTATCGGTAACATCTGCAACTACAGAATTAAACTTTGTGAGTATCCACTTATCCTCAGTAGCAAGATTTTGGGGGATATAAGGTGCAGGCTCATTTTCATCAAGATTCATTAACACAAAACGCGCCGCATTCCAAAGTTTATTAGCAAAGTTGCGGCTTGCCTCTACCCTATCAGGTGCATAGCGCATATCATTACCTGGACTATTACCTGTTGCAAGCGTAAAGCGAAGCGCATCGGCACCGTATTTTTCAATCTCTTCCAGTGGGTCAATACCGTTGCCTAACGATTTTGACATTTTTCTACCTTGAGCATCCCTAACAATACCATGGAAAAGTACTGTATTAAAAGGCGCTTTGCCTGTGTACTCAAGACCTGAGAAAATCATTCTGGCAACCCAGAAGAAAATTATATCATATCCTGTTACCAAGGTGCTTGTTGGATAGAAATAATCTAATTCGGGTGTTTTGTCAGGCCAACCCATTGTTGAGAACGGCCATAAAGCAGATGAGAACCATGTATCCAAAGTATCTTCATCTTGGTGAATGTTTACACTGTTACATTTTGGACACTTATCCGGTGTCGTGCCGGAAACGATTACCTCACCGCAATCGGCACAATACCAAGCGGGTATACGATGACCCCACCTAAGTTGACGGGAAATACACCAGTCTTTAATATTCTCCATCCAGTTATAATATGTTTTCTCAAAACGTTGTGGGATAAGTTTTATATCGCCACCGCGAACCGCCTCAATGGCAGGTTCGGCCAAAGGTTGCATTTTAACAAACCACTGTTTTGAAATACGAGGTTCAACAACCGTGTTACAACGATAGCAAGAACCAACATTGTGTTTCATTGGTTCAACCTTTACCAAGTTGCCGAGTTCTTCTAAATCAGCAACCATTTGTTTTCTTGCTTCATATCTGTCAAGGCCTGCGTATTTTCCACAATCCTCGGTCATATGCGCATCATCGGTCATAACATTTATGATAGGTAGATTATGGCGAAGACCAACCTCAAAGTCATTAGGGTCGTGTGCAGGCGTGATTTTAACAACGCCTGTACCAAAATCCATTTCAACATACTCATCGGCAATGATTGGAATTTCTCTATCGGTTAAAGGCAACTTAACTGTTTTACCGATTAAGTTCTTATATCTTTCATCATCGGGATGAACAGCAACTGCAGTATCACCCAAAAGGGTTTCAGGACGGGTTGTTGCCAATAATATTTCACCGCTGCCATCAGAAAGGAAATAGCGTAAATGCCAGAAATTACCATCGTGTTCCTCATGCTCAACCTCTGCATCAGAAATAGATGTTAAGCAATGGGGGCACCAGTTAATAATTTTTTCGCCTCTATAAATCAAGCCTTTTTCATATAGGCGTATAAATACTTCTTTAACTGCTTTTGAGCAACCCTCGTCAAGAGTAAAGCGTTCGCGCTCCCAATCGCAAGAAGAACCCAACTTTTTAAGTTGTGATACTATTCTACGACCGAACTTATCGCGCCAGTCCCAAGCACGCTCTAAGAAGCCATCTCTACCGATATCTTCTTTAGTAATTCCCTCTTTGCGCATAGCCTCAACAATTTTTGCCTCAGTAGCGATAGATGCATGGTCAGTACCCGGCATCCAAAGTGCCTCATACCCTTGCATACGACGCCAACGGATAAGGATATCCTGCAAGGTGTTATCCAAAGCATGACCCATATGAAGTTGGCCTGTAATATTTGGTGGAGGTATAACTATTGTGTAAGGCTTTTTATCCTTATTTACCTCTGCATGAAAATAGCCACCATCGGTCCAGAATTTATAAATTCTATCTTCAACGGCCTGTGGCTCATATTTTTTTGCAAGTTCTTTTTGCATTTCAAAAATCCTCCTAAATTGCGGACAATAACAATACTATAAAACAAAATTTATATAATGTCAAATATTTTGTATATAAATTGATATTATGTATATAATAATGTTGACGGCGATGTATAATCTTTGATGCGTTTGCTTAGTTTTTGATTTTTTGAAACTACCATTGCCGTTCACCGCAAGCAGTTTTGCTTGCGGTGTTTTTTATTATATTAGTTTTAACTGCTCGTTACTGTCTTCACTGCTTAAAAGACTACCCGCTGCAGGTAGGTTTTTAGCACGATAGCGGTGTGGTTTTTGCAAAAATCCTTCTGTGTAAACCTTCGCTGAAACAACCCTTTGCCCTTTCTTTTGGGTCATAACCGCTACACCTGATGTGTTTTTTGTTGTTTTAGTAGCAAGCATTGAGGTATTAACAAGCAACAGCCTTCCCCCAGACGAAGAGAGAAGCACATCTGTATCCTCTTTTAAATACAAGGCTGCAGCAAGCGGAAACTTTTCGCAATATGCATTAATTAATTTCTTGCGATTTGTTTTAGTTTCATATGATTTCATACCTACCTTAGCCACTCTGCCATTCTCAAACACAAAAAGCATAAAGCCTGCATAATCATCAACAATGGTCATATTAACGGTTGTTTCTCCATCGTCCATTTGAAGTTTACCGGGCACATAATCACCCAACAAACTTGCCTTGCTATCCTCAAAATCACTACAACGCGATTTATATACCTGACAAGCGTTTGTAAAGAACAACAACTCTTTAGCATTATTGCTTTCGGTTATGGTAATAAACTCGTCGCCCTCTTTTAGTTTTTGCTCACCACTCATACGAAGTGACTGAGGTGTAATTTTCTTAAAATAACCGTCCTTGGTAAAGAACAGATGAACAGGATAATCGGGCACTTCTACGGTAACAACCTCGTCTGCCGCAACCTCTTGGGCATTAATTAACTTTGTCTTTCTTGGTTGACCGTATTTCTTAATAATCTCCTCAAGTTCCTTAATAATGATGGTGTATACCCTTGTGCGAGATTTTAGTATTGCCTCGTAATTTGCAATTTCTTCTTCTAGTTCTTCTATATCCTTAAGTTGTTTTAAAATATACTCACGATTGAGGTGGCGCAACTTGATTTCTGCTACATACTCTGCTTGAGTTTCATCAATACCGAAACCTATCATAAGGTTTGGAACAACCTCGCGCTCTTCCTCTGTTTCGCGAACTATTTTAATTGCCTTATCAATATCCAAAAGAATTTTTGAAAGACCTTTTAATAGGTGCAATCTCTTACGTGCTTTTTCTAAAGAATGATATACTCTGCGGCGCACACACTCGGTACGGAAAGCGACCCACTCGTCAAGTATTTCACGCACGCCCATAACCTTTGGATAACCTGAAATAAGAATATTAAAGTTGCAAGCAAAACTATCCTGAAAAGGTGTAAGCCTGAAGAGTTTTTGCATAAGTTTTTCGGGGTCGGTGCCACGCTTTAAGTCTATTGTGATTTTTAAACCTTTAAGACCTGTTTCATCACGGATATCATTTATCTCGGTGATTTTCTTAGCCTTAATTAATTCAATTACCTTTTCAATTATAGCCTCTACTGTAGTGGTGGGTGGAATTTCGGTTACATCAATACAGTTTGCCGATTTATCGTAGGTGTAAACCGAGCGCACTTTAAAACTTCCGCGACCCGTTCTATATATTTCTTCCATTTCCTCGCGATTGTAAAGAAGTTGTCCACCAACAGGGAAATCAGGTGCAATTAGTGTATCGGCAATATTTACATCATTGTCTCTAATATACTCAATGGTAGTTCTGCAAACCTCTTCTAAGTTAAATGGGCATATATCACTTGCCATACCAACCGCAATACCTTTATTGGCATTAACAAGTATAGATGGAAATGTTACAGGAAATAGTACCGGTTCTTTTTTTGTAGCATCATAGTTGTCAACAAAATCAACCGTGTCGCTACCAATATCACGAAATAGTTCAGATGCAATACCAGAAAGTTTTGCCTCGGTATAACGCGACGCTGCACACTGCATATCACGAGAATAAGCCTTACCAAAGTTACCTTTTGAATCAACAAAGGGATGCAAAAGTGCTTGGTAACCCTCGGACAAGCGCACCATGGTATCGTAAATTGCGGCATCACCGTGTGGGTTTAACTGCATGGTTCTACCTACAATATTAGCTGATTTTATTCTGGCATTGCCTAAAAGCCCCATCTCGTACATAGTAAATAACAGTTTTCTGTGCGATGGCTTGAATCCGTCAATTTCAGGGATTGCGCGCGAGACGATAACGCTCATAGCATACGGCATATAGTTGCTTTCCAAAGTTTCGGTTATAGGTTGGTCTATTACCATACCTGCGCCTGCTATATACACATTATCGGCAAGTGTTCCGTCGGGGTTTGCCTCTATTGGTTTTTTCTTTCTTGGTGCCATAAGTTATCGCCTCCTTATACTAAATCCAATTCATCTAAATAACGGTAGCCGTTTTCGGCTATATACTCTTTCCTGCCTGCAAGATTATCGCCTAGCAGCAAATCAAACATCTCGGCTGTTCTTTCGGCATCACGCGCAAGGACCTTTATAAGTCTGCGCGATGCTGGGTTCATAGTAGTCATATTCATCATATCGGGTTGGTTTTCACCAAGTCCCTTTGAACGCTGAATTGTATACTTCTTGTCCCCTATTTCTGTTAAGATTTCATTCTTTTCACTATCGTCGTATGCAAAATAAGTTTTATCTTTTGTTGTAATTTCGTAAAGTGGGGTTTCGGCGATATATACCTTGCCCTCGTCTATTAAGGTTGGCATTAGCCTATACATCATGGTTAGTATAAGTGTACGAATCTGAAAGCCGTCATAGTCGGCATCGGTACAGATTATAACCTTATTCCAACGAAGCTTGTCCAGATTAAAGGTAGATAAATCTTTATTGGCTTTGGTCTGCACTTCAACGCCACAACCAAGCACCTTTACGAGATTAGTAATAATTTCACTTTTGAAAATCTTATTATACTCTGCTTTTAAGCAGTTAAGAATCTTACCGCGCACCGCCATAACCGCCTGAAAGTCAGGGTCACGGGCTAGTTTACAAGAACCAAGAGCCGAATCACCCTCTACTATAAACAGTTCGCGTTGTAAAGTGTCTCTACTTCTACAGTCAACAAATTTGGGTATACGGTTTAGTGGGTCATCACCTTTTTGTAAGGTGTTCTTAATATTAAGGCGTTCTTTCTCGCTCTTTTCGCGACTGCGCTTATTTATAAGCACCTGCTCAGCAATTTTATCTGCCTCTGCTTTGTTTTCAATAAAGTAAATTTCAAGATTTCTACGGAAGAAATCTGTCATAGCCTCTTGTATAAACTTATTGGTAATAGCCTTTTTGGTTTGGTTTTCGTACGAAGTTTGGGTTGAGAAAGAAGAAACCACTAACACCAAACACTCTTCTATATCAGAAAAAGAAATTTTGCTTTCGTTCTTTTGATATTTGTTATTCTGCTTAATGTAATTATCAATCTGAGAAACAAAAGCACTACGTACTGCCTTTTCGGGTGCGCCACCATATTCTAGCCAACTTGAGTTATGATAATATTCTTTAAGTTGCTTTTTGTTGGAAAAACTTAGCGCCGCATTAATCTTTACGCGGTAGGGCTTTTTATCCTCACGGTCACGACCTTGGCTTTCGGTTTGCCAAAACTGTACCGACGAAAGCCCGTCACTTTCAACATACTCGTTTAAATAATCCTTAATACCCTCTTTGTAACAAAACTCTTCGGTATGGAAACGTGCACCCTCTTGGGTTTTAAGTTGAAAAACAACGCCGTCGTTTACAACTGCTTGCCTACGAAGTATGTCTATAAAGTAACTTGTGGGTATGTTGATATCGGTAAATACCTTGAGGTCAGGGCGCCACTTGATTTTTGTGCCTGTATCCTTTTTGTCGTACGGCTCTTTTTTTAGTCCGCCAACATTCTCGCCATGTTCAAAATGCAGGGTGTAAAGGTAACCATCACGTTTAATTTCAACGTCCATATATTCAGATGCATATTGAGTTGAGCACAGGCCTAAGCCATTAAGGCCAAGTGAGAACTCGTAACTACCACCATCGTTGGTCTGGTACTTACCACCTGCATACATTTCGCAAAAAACGAGTTCCCAGTTAAAGCGTTTTTCGTTTTCGTTATAGTCAACAGGGATACCACGACCGAAGTCTTGCACCTCAATAGAGTTATCTGAAAAATGTGTTATTAGAATTTTTTTACCATAACCCTCGCGCGCCTCGTCAATAGAGTTTGAAATTATTTCAAAAACTGAGTGTTCGCAACCATCAATACCGTCAGAACCGAATATAACCGCAGGGCGCTTTCGCACGCGGTCAGCACCTTTTAGCGAGGATATACTGTCATTAGTGTAGTCGTTCTTTTTAACTGCCATATTGCACTCCTAATAGAAAAATATATTAATTGAAATAAAAGATAAACATACATATATAATTATACAATATATGGGAATTTTGTCAAGTAAAAACCGCCATATATTGCATAAAATGGGCTATGTGTAGTGGTAAACAATTAAAGTTGGGCAGAGAAGTTTAGCGAAAACAGTTTTAATTATAAAAAAACACTTGCTTTTTTACAAAAGTTATAATATAATAATATCCGTTATTTGAAGCTACATACATGGCTAGAGCATTTAACAAACGCCGGTGTGTTGGAATTGGCAGACGAGGTGGACTCAAAATCCATTGATGGCGACATCGTGCGGGTTCAAGTCCCGCCACCGGCACCAAAATCCCAAATTAGACCGTAAGGTTTAGTTTGGGTTTTTTGTTTCTATCAGGTTGGTGGGACTTGAACACTAAGAGGGTTGCAACGTTAATAAAACAGTCCAGTGGACTGTTTTTAGTTGCAAGGTGCGAAGGTGGGTACCGAATGCGAAAGCATTGGGTCACCAAGCAGGGCGG
>JAZQTG010000025.1:0-7174 GCA_045630515.1 Acutalibacteraceae bacterium | reverse complement strand
AATTCTGGAAATATTTTTGAAAAAGCTGCTCGTAATAAGACCATATAACTACATCTATTATTTATATTTGGTCCATCAAGTTTAAACCACTGTTGATTACTTACATTAATACATTCAACCTCTGACGGAAGTTCATAATATGGAAATTCATCATCTTCAATTAGAAAATATATTTTATCAACATCTGAATGTATAAGAAGTGATTTCATAGATGGAATCATATCTTCATATACATTTCTCGTGCCTGCGTAAACTGCTGCTTTCATAAAACACCTCATTTTATTATTTTCTATTATAATCATAACAGAAAAATAAAAAAAAGTCAAGTATTAAACTTGGCTCTTTTAAAAGAAAGAAGGAAAGAAGCACTCGCGGTGGGACTTGAACCCGACATTTCTGGCTTGAAAGGCCAACGTACTTACCTTTGCACGACGCGAGCATAAAAGGGCTAACAAGTGTATGCATCCACTGTTGTAACGGCTGAGCCCTGCTACCAACCGTATGCTTGGCTAATAACCTTTTAACGTTGCATAACTCCGTTTGCAGATTAACCACGCTGCAACTCATGTTCCCTCTTAGCTTGGCTCATTTCCACTCTGGTACTTTGCCGGCCAATTACCAACGCTACCACTTGGCGGTTCGGGATATAGCGTCTTTGGCTAAGCGACTTTTTTAACCCAGGTCGTTTGCATCATATACTGGGGTTTAGACTATAGTGTGTATACCCACTACACTAACGGCAAGCCTAGAATACCGAATGACTTCAACGGTCATCACTCGGGCTGTCAGACCACATCACCCTTGGTCACAGTCTCCTAGTTCCCTCTTAGCCCCGGCTCTCTTTACGAAAGTTCCTTGGTTTCCAGCACCACCACGTGGAGGTTTGGGATAAGGTGCCTAATCGGCATTTGATAACCCAGCTGCCGACTGGGGCCGCTCCTAACGACTTAATTACATAAATCAACCGGTTAATAAACTGGTGCAGCGACTCAATGGAACTCCGCTTTCACTTTGCAGGCGATCAACCCTGTTTAGTGGTAGGACGCTAGTTTCCTAACCCATCCAGTTGTTGACTTCCTTCCCATTTTTTGACAATGCTGCCATAGCACGTCTACCTACTATGCGGGCAACCGCGAAGAGCTTAGTTGAAAGTCTAGATGTCATATTTGCTCTGCTCCGTATTTAATTGGTTTTTCCTATTTATATAGCGCCGATAAGACCTTTTGGAGTAACGGCCCTACTCTCCTTTTGCGCTAATAGAATAAGGAGCGACCTTATTCTAGAGTCTATCCACCGTCGTGGAGGCATCCGAGACCGCTTCCGTCTAGTCTAGAGGGGATTGAACCCTACTGTCACTGATGTTTTCAACTCAAACCTCTCACCTTTGTTCTCCCGCTGGCAGGCTAAGTATGCGGGCCACCACATTACGTTTGGCTGGTCAACGGCCTTCTATGGTTTATGTGTAAGAATTTTGCTAAGAACCACGAATTGCGGAGGCGGGACTCGGACCCGCGAATCTTTTGGTTATGAGCCAAACGCCTTACCAACTTGGCTACCCCGCATCATACGAGAGGGTTTAATTTGCTATTAATCGCTTTACAGGAGCAAGATAGTAATTATTTTTGCTGTTCCCCTCTCAACTATGAATATTATACTATAATTTTTATTTAAAGTCAAGTATTTTCTTTTAAAATTTCTTCTAATTCTTCATCGCACAGAATATCTTCACATTCATAAATATTTAAGGAAATAACATTTTCATTTCCATAAAATTCATAGATATTATCTACGATATTTCCAACGGTATCTCCACGAGCAGCAATTCCTTTTTCAGTTTTTCGGTCATGATCAATTTCATCCCAAAATTCAACTTCATAACGAATAATCATAGATTTTTAAAATCCTCCCACTTAATCTTTACAATAACTCTATTTCCACGTCTATCACGTAGTTCTTGTCGTGGACGACATACAATGCCTTCCATTGGACAATTACCAATAAGAGATTGTGGGTGAGTTTTAATAAAGTTAACTGCTTCAAAAAGACAACCGGTGTTAACAATAGGTATTACTGGAATATCAAAAGCTTGTGCGGTTTGTTCCACCCATTCGCGTTCTTGATAATTTTCTCCAATCAGAACATCAAAGAGAATGAAGCCCACTCCATCTGGAATATAAGAACTTCCTACTTTTTGAATCTTACGTCCATAACCTTCACCAAAAAGGATTACTTCTTTTTCACCAAACATTTGCTCAAAAATTTGAGCATTAGTTTCGCCGCCGAATAGTTCATTAAGCTTGGTCACTAGTGGAGCGGGAATTGCAGCGTTGTCAGTGCGGCCGCCAAAGGTAACAATATGACCATCCCAATATACACGAATATTGGTGCCATCTACTTTTTCAGTCCATATCCACTCTAATGGAGCAAGATAGCGAATAGTAGGGTCACGAAATTGACCTTCAATTAATTTCTTCGTACCTTCAATATCCCGCGCGAAAATGGTTTCAATCTTATCGTATTTACGCATTTTAATCTCCTATAATAATTGTAATTTTTTCACCAGGAACAAGGTGATAATTACGATAAATATCGCTCCACCAGGTTGCCCAATCATTAGGTTCAAATTCATTAATATACATCCATTGCGGCATTTCAACAATAAACTGCGTAGAACCTATACCAGAATAACGAGTAATAATCTTCTGTGCAAAATCTTTATTGGGACAAATTTCATTCAAATAAAAAACTTTATTCATTATTTTATTTCCTTTCCTTTTACTATAATTATTATACTATAATTTTAGTAATAAGTCAAATATTTTCCCAAATAGTAAATTTTACATTGGTTATAGGAGAAGTATCTTGCACTTCGCCAATATTAACCTTCAAATGGCATAATTAAATCTCTTCTCTATTCATCATTTTCATAACATCTTCATCTCCGTATACACAAGCCTCTCCACTCGCAAAATGGGCAACGTTCACAATATTCACTTAGCCAATTATCAAATACTTCATCAGACCAAATACCGCGGTCATGTTTTACTACTGCTCCTTCAAATCCATTCCAGCCATCATAATGAGTACAATTTTCCCAAGGATTTTTCATATTAAATCTCCCTATAACCATAATGAGTAAGTAACTGCCGCATGTTTGCTACACCAACAGGGTTCATAGAATGAATATGGAAACCAAGCATAGGAATTTGGTTTTCTACAATATACTTACAAATATCATATCCAGAAGGAGCAATATCATTATTCATTTTATTATCTTCACCAAGATCATGGTCAAGGTCAAGAAAAAAATAATTATCATGATAAAACTCATTAATTACTCTAATTGTTTCCTCATATGTGCGGCAAACAATAGGTATCCAAAAAGCACGATCAAAAGTATGGTTGAAGAAAGTGTCGTCCTCACGAATATCATCAACATAAATATAAATATTCATATGAATAACTCCTTATGGATAAAAAGTAATGGTTCTTTCCCAATCTGTATTAAAACAATAAACTATATCTTTTGTATGAATTTCATGCCCATATTCATCATGCACAGTTTCAATTATATCTACATGATTTTCGTATAGAATTTGTTTTAATTCCCAATATTTCATATATAACTCCTTCATTCTTTCTATAAATATTATATCAAAAATTGAATATTTAGTCAAATAAAAAGGCGGAAAAATTCCGGCTAAAATGAATTTGAAATGTTAATGAATAACATTATATCGCTGAGAATTTAGCTTATCCATTATCATATCTACAGCGCTCTTGCCAGATAGAACCATTTCAAAAGTTACCGCAGATGCGCCGCTTACGCAGGTTACATCAGGGCCAACATCAAGAATGGTATCGTTACGAGCATTCACGTTCCATAGCACCAGCTTAGGAACCTTATAGCCCCTACTCGCCCACTGCGCGCGAACCTTATCCATAAAGGGCTGATAGTTATTACGATGTCCATATCCCTGGAAACTATCTACTTCCATATCACTAATGATAACAAGGGCTTCAGGTAGGTCGTTCTGAGAAAGATGATTAGAAATCGCTGTATTTAGTACTAGGTCAAATACAGACTGTAGGTTGGTATTTTCGCATAGATTCGCGCGAACAATGCGGTCAACCTTATCGCAGAAGTCAATACCAGTAGTGCGGATTAGCTTAGCAATGCGGCTGAAAGAGATGTATGTGCCGTGGAAGGGCCCCTTTGCACGTTCTGCGGCATATAGGGCTAGTGATACAGCAACATCAATAGGCGCGACATTGCCGCCATAGGTAGAAGTCATACTACCGCTGGTATCAGCAACAACAAGGGCGTTAAGGCTCATTCCATGGAAATAATCAGTTAGATTATCCCAGTACTTATTCACCATTAGGCGGTCAGTGTTGTCTGCACGAACAGGGCGACGTCCCCAGTAATCATCAGAGCCCATAACCTTAATGGCCTTCTGCACAACCTCATAAGGATATAGAGTACCGGCATTTACCTTTGTATTAGTATCCTTAGCAAACGCTTCATACTTCGCCTTGATTAGATCACGACGAGCAAAGGCGTTCTTATAGATAAGTCCAGCCTTAGAAGGAATCTTATCAAATTCAATTTCATCCCAACGATTTGCAGACATTAGGCGCTCTAGTACGCGAATACGCTCACGTAGAGTAGATAGCACTACGCGATACTGACGAGAAGTTAGACCCATGGCGTGCGCAGTTAGGCGGCCATAGCGCTTGGTGGTTGAAGCAGAAGCGTTCTCAGAAGCAGCCCACTTTCCCGCGAGAGAAACTGCGCCTTTAGACTTATAGTCTACTGCTAGCTGCTTGCCGAAAGCATACAGAGCATCATGCTCACAAGGGGTATCAACTAGGGCATATAGATCATCCCAGCGACCAAATTCAGCAATCTGGTCTAGATTGCGTAGAACGGCCTTCTTATCATAATTTGCAAGCCAATGTAGGCAAGTGCGGAAAAAGCGTCGTTCGCCCTGCACCATGTAGAATATTTTCATATTCTCGCAGACTATCTCTTCACCCGTAATTCACGGGGCTCCCCACTTCGTTTGGTGCTAATCTCCAAACTACTAATTAGTCGTTACACTTTCAAAAATTTCCATCTGTAGCCATAAGCTATTTTATCTTGACGGGCGGCTTTAGCTAACCAACCATGAGATACTTGTAATGCTTTTTCGGCTTCTTTTACTCCTGCATAAGTAGTAATTATTTCACCAGTATCTTTGTCTAATTGTTGAATTGGTTTTTGCTTTTTTGCCGCGGCTTCTCGGATTTTTTGGAGATTTTCTTCTGTATGGTGCTTACCATAAAAAGGATTGTTTTCTCCAGAAAAATAATTTGGATTCTCTTTACAAAAGTTTTTATATCCTTCAAGAACATTTTTTCTATATTCTAGATTATTATTATTTTCAATCATTCGTTGGCGGTATTGTTCTTTTATTTCAGGATGTGCCTGATAGTAGGTTTTTAAAGACTGGCTTTTTTTCTCGCGTTCTTCTTGAGATTGTTGACGAGAAAATCCAGGAGTACCTTCTCCACCTGATGTAAGATTATAACCGTTTGGCGCGATTGAATTGTAATACTTTATCCAGTATTGTTCTCTTTCAGATAATTTATCATCGGAGATTTCTTCAATAACTTCAAAAATGAAGTTATCTACTCCGTGATTAGCCATTGCTTTATGTAGATAAGATTTATCACTATCTAATAAATGTCTGGCTAAATAACGATGTTGATACCATCGTTCAATAGCTTTAGCTTTTGTTGTTAATCCAATATAAACTTTTTCGTCAAAATTATTAGAGACTTTATAGATATATCCCATATAATTCACCTCTTAATTTTCTCATATAAAAGGTGTTATCTTTATAGGATATTCACCCTAATCTCTTCCAGAGTGAAAAAATTTTTGCTTAGCACGGTATTACCATATCCTTGCGGATTTAGGTTCCCTTACCCATAATGTAATTTCTTACTTCTGGACCGTTAGCCGCTTACGCGACACCCCTTTTGCTTGGGTTCAAGGAGTTTTTTACTATATATTACTGTATAGGGAGGCTCAGGCAACGAGCTTACCTCCACGCACGTCACGCAGATAGAACAGGCACTTTAGAGCATAAACAGGATTTTCCTGATATGCTTCCTTAAATAGAACGATGCAATCGCTCTCAGAACGCTGACGGTATGCCCCACCTAGCGCGAAAAGGTCATACAGCTTTGAATTGGTAGAATTGCGCGCAACTGCGCCGTTTTCAGTGTACTTGTAGGAAGCAGTGTTATTTAGGGCGTTAGCAAACTTGTTATTCATAATTTTAATTTCTCCTTTTCTTCTTAATCTTTAACAAGATCGTAAGGTTTTTTCTCTTTCTTACAATATAATTATAACAGAATTTTTACTTAAAGTCAAATATAATCTTTTTCAGTAAGTTGACGACAAAAGCGGTTAATAAAATCATAAGGTTCCATATTTTCTTTTTGCCACTTATGATAATCTTCTTCAGTCACGCCGTCTTTAAGAGGCCAAAGTTCAAAAGAACACTGTTCTTGCATTACTTCATCAAATACATTCCAATATTCCTCACGATAACTTTCATCCCATTCTTCGCCATCATAAAATTCTTCCATAAATTCTTCCGTAGAATAAATTTCGTCCGCGCGAAGATAAGACTCTACAGTTTCGTAAGCTAAATCATATGCCCAATCACAAGCAGATTGATAAGATATATCATCAGTAAGTTCATAATTATACATACCATGTCGGCCGCCGTACATTTCAGGATAAGCATAAATAAAGTATCTCATATTACATTATACCTTTCTATAATAATTATAACATAATTTTAATGAAGAGTCAAATTATTTGTGATAAAATTTCCACATGCGTTTCTTTAAACGATTTAGTTCGCGCGAAGTAGTTAGATTTATAATTTCCGAATGTGTAGTTATATTTGAAGTAATTAATGGAGTAGAATTTAATATTTCTTTTAATTCTTCATTAGTAATATCGGGAATTTCTTCTCCTCATATCTCTTTCATATAATATGGCCATCTTTCAGCCCATTCTGTATCTCGCCCTTCGCATCTTTGTGTACTACACATTTGACAATATTTTTCTACAAAATTTTTAATTTCTCGTTCATGATCTTCACGCCATTCT
>JAZQTG010000024.1:0-47474 GCA_045630515.1 Acutalibacteraceae bacterium | reverse complement strand
ATATCTTTATGTTAAGATAAAGCCGAATGCAAAATTCGGTGACATATATTGCTCTTTAGCTCAGTTGGTTAGAGCACCTGACTGTTAATCAGGGGGTCCTCGGTTCAAGTCCGAGAAGAGCAGCCAAAGAAAAACGGATTCCCATATGGGAGTCCGTTTTCTTTTACTATTATTCACGAATTCTGTCTGTGTTGCCCCGATTAACAGTCTTAGTTGCTCCGGGGCTGAGCGTGGCTCAGATGGTTAGTTTCCGCCCGAGCGCTGCCTGTGGCAGATTAAGCGAGAGGCGGAAAGGTGCAGCGGTCGAAAAATTTCGTCGCTCCAAGACGATAAATTTTTTGGGCACCGCAAACGTCGGCTGTACTAATTTCAATAATATACGACTACAAGAGTCTGTACTGACTCCTCGGTATAAGTCCTCGGACTTAAAAATATAAATTAAATATTGCTCTTTAGCTCAGTTGGTTAGAGCACCTGACTGTTAATCAGGGGGTCCTCGGTTCAAGTCCGAGAAGAGCAGCCAAAAAACTCTTGTTCTTTCGAACAAGAGTTTTTTAGTTATATTCGCCTTCGGCGAGTTATATTGCTTCGAAGTGATTTTTGGACTTCGTCCAAGTGATATTCGCTTCGCGAGTTTTGGAGGCGAATATAATATCACTTTTGCCAACGGCAAAAATATCACTATGCTGCAAGGCATAATATCACTCTGTGCGTAGCACAGAATATCACTAATTTATAATAGTATTCCAACTAAACGGCGATTTTTACCGTTTTAACTTAATCAAAATGTAAAAACACTCCATTTACATAAAAGATATAATGACTTATAATTATTTTGTAAAAAGGAGGTACAAATCATGAGTATAGGTAGTCAAATTGCGCGATATAGAAAATCACTTGATATGACGCAAGAAGAATTAGGACAACTCGTTGGGGTTAGTAATCAAGCAGTTTCAAAGTGGGAGTCCGAAATCACTTTGCCTGATGTGTTGCTTTTACCTCAAATTACCAAAGCGTTAAATATTACTCTCGATGAACTTTATGAGTTATCCAAAGAATCCACAAAACAAGTAACAGCTGATAATTTTCCTGAAATTGCTTTTGACACTTTGCATAAGTTTTTCTATGACTCATCAAAATTTAGATTTACTCATATTGATAAATCTGACCAAAAACAATTTGAATTTCAAAAATTGTCACTTGAAAAGGGAAAGTCTATTGCTTGTTTTTCAAATGAATCTGGTTGTGTATTTATAAATGATGCATTTTTGTTTATTGATAAGCATTTTAAAGAAACAGGAGAGGAAAAAATATTTGAATCGGCGTATTTTGCAAATATCCTCAACAAATTAAGCGATTGTAATTTTAGAAAAGTAATATCATATGTATATAATCACGCTTTTAGTAACGACAGAAAAAACACTTGGATGTTTATGGCTTATGTGATACCGAAGGAATGTGGTCTTGCCGAGGAAGAAGTGGCAAAAGTTATAAACGATATGGTTTCACTAAAATTGTGTGAGACAGATTATAATGATAAAGGTGAAATGGAATGCTATTTTAAAACTTCAGAGTTTGCATATGTAGTTGGAATATACAAATTAGCAAGCTTTTTATCAAAAGAAAAAGTTTTTATAGCTTTGAGAGATACAACAAGCATAAGTGACTATGTATTTTAGAAAAACCTCGGTTTTTGACCAGTTCTTTTTCGTACACGAGAGACAAAAAAACTCCTTGAGAAATCTCAAGGAGTTTTTTGTTATATTCGCCTGCGGCGAGTTATATTGCTTTGCAAAGCAGATTAATGCTGTACTTGTCAGATATGGATTGAATATATGCATAGCGCTCTCGCAAAGGGGAAGATACCGTGCAAGGAGCATTTTGTAATATTTCAATCATTTTTTTCTTGTTGTTCGCACTTTTGTTTTAAGTCAATCACATCACGCATATTGATTTTTCGGTTTAACAGTTTCTTGTTTTTGCTATCGTTCAGCCAAGAATAAATAGTGCTGCGCGCTATACCGTATTGATTCGATAATTCAGTCACCGTATTTCCTGCTGAATACAATTTTACAATTTCAGTTTGCTGTTGTTTTGAATAATTCTTTCTCATTTTGTTTCCCTCTTAATATTGATGACATCCTAATTTAAATTTTTATGGTTTAATTAGATGTCGTTTTTGTTTTCAGTATAATTTTTGTAATATAAACCCCTTTGATCTTTCATTGGCGAAAAAGCAAACTTACCCATTTTTATAGTACAATATTTTGGACGGAAAGTGAACACACTGACACTATTATTGTTATAGAGAGCCAATGAGTTTTGGGTGTTGTTTTTGATTTAATTTGAAAAATTAAATCAAGATACAATATAATTTTCCAAGTCAACAACTTTTTTCTACAATACATATGGTTGAACTTTGAAATTAATGAACTCAGGATGTATAATGTAGATGCCTTGATTTATTCTTTTTTTATGATATAATTAAATTAATATATGGATGTTTAAAATCTCGAGCCATAGTGTATTTTGTGCGCTTGAAGGGAGATTTATTTTATAATGACTTATAAAGAATTAGCTGCTGATCGATGGGAAGCACTATATTATCCTGATTTTAAAACTAGAAAAAGTAGTAGAAGGTGGTATCAGCACGACATTGATACTATTATCTACTCTGAAATGTTTAGAAAAATGCAACGGAAGTCACAGCTACTTTCTATTAATGACCCTGTTTCAAGATCAAGGTTAATTCATACTTTTGAAGTAGTTAGAATTGCGAAGGAGATTAGTGAGAAACTTGAATTCAATGTGGAATTGGCTGAAGCTATTGCTTTGGCACACGATTTCGGTAATTTAGCTTATGGCAAAAAGGCAGATGAATTTTTAGATGAGAAAACGGTAGGAACATTTAAGCACGAAGAGATTAGTGCTTTAATGTTGAAAGTTTGTTCATCACGCCCGATTCCAGATAAATATAGAGCTATTGCCAAAAAGGAAATAGAAAAAGATATAACTACTACTCATATGATAGATATTGATGAGTTTCCATTCAAGTTGGAGGTCTATCAATATAAAAAAAGCATATACTATATTTGTATATCTCCTGAAGTGATTGATGGTGTTGTTAAACATGGTACAAAACAAACAGCATTTACTCTGGAAGGTCAAGTTGTAAATTATGCTGACAATATTGCCTATCTGATACAGGATATTAATGATTTTGAGGCTGTTGGCATTTTTGATAGGGAAACAAAAGAACGATATGAGCGAAGCCTTAGTGAATTTGAAATTGAAGATACAAATAAGAGATTCCCTATTTCTGGAGTTGTAGGTAAAACCGTTAGCCTTAGAACAGCTACTCTTATTGAGCGGTATGTTTCAAATGTTCAAGAATGTTTGAGTAATGATAGCCTAACTAAAATTTCGTCGCCTTTTTTTGAAGAAAGCATACCAAGGTTAGAAATCGAACCTATATTAGAAAGGGCTATTGATGCTTGTTGGGATTTTAAAAAAGAGTTTTATGAAACAGAGTTAATTAATGTTTCCAATATGGCGTCGAAGGCTAAAATGAAGCAACTATGGGAGATACTAGATAAAAATTCTGCTTTTGTCGAGTATAATAACTCATATAAATCGTTTAATGAGTTTTTATCATCGCCTATTTTTGCATCTTTTAAAAAAGAGAAGAATATCGTTGATAATGATATTTGGGATGCTTGGAAAAAGGCCTTCTTTATTGCACATCTTACATGTGATGATATTGATTTAATCATAAAATCTTTTTTGGAACGAGATTATGTTTTTGAATTATCGTTACCTATCATTAATAGAAATTAACAGGTGAGAGAATGAATATAATTAGAACTGATATTAGTAACGACAAAACTAAAAAGTATTTTATGAAACTTTCTGATGCAGGGCATATAGAAGCTTGTCTATTATATTTATCTCGTTACGGCTATATAATTTGTGTTTCTTCACAAATAGGTTGTTCTCAAAAATGCAAGTTCTGTGCTGCGAGTAAAAGTTGTTTTACACGCAATTTGTCTTGCGATGAAATAAGAGAGCAAGTGCAGATTATAATTGACGATAATCCTCAATTGTTAAAAACAGGTTTCCAAATTACCTATATGGGTTCGGGTGAACCTTTATATAATTATAAAAATGTTTTTGAATCAATAGATCTTTTTAGACAACAATATTCAAGTTTGTCTAAAGTGAATATTTCTACTACGTGTCCAAGTCAGAGTGAAGAATGTTTTAAGAATATTGATTGGGAAAAATACATGGATTTTATACATTTTCAATATTCATTACACTTTACTGATGATAGCGAACGCTACGAGTTTATGTGGCCAAAATTGTTAAAAATAACTGATGCTATTAAATATCTTAATACAATTTCGAACATGACAAATGATATTTACAGAATTAATTATATTCCGTTCAACGAATTAAACGATGGTGAGAAAGATATTAAAAAACTGGTTAAAATTATGGCTGCTACAACTAATGCAAAATTAAAAATTAGTTGGATGTGTGAGGTTTGCAATAGTTCTCTATTACCTAGCAACAACTTTGAAAAATTTGTAAATATGCTTGAAGATCAAGTGGATGATGTTGAAGTTTTTCGTAGTGATGGAACTGATGTGAATGCCGGATGTGGACAATTTTATAACGAAAGTATTATGTAGTACTAACAAAAAATACTTTCTAAAACGATATTCGGGTCAAAATCCGGTAAAATCAGGTTTTAAGACGGTTTCGTTTTTACTGTTGGTACTAACCAATTACCCAGAGTCGAACTAACGACTTAAATGTAAAACTGTAGTGTTCGTCTTTTATGGGGGAAAAGACAAACGAAAATCCGTTCTCGAAAGAGGACGGATTTTTTGTTTGTATTATTCATTTTTCATTATTCATCATTCAATATTCATTAAATGAGAACGGATTTTCGAATGAATAATGAATATTGAAGTCGCCTTCGGCTGATGAATAATTATTGCGGCTTCGCCGCTTTTATGCTATACTACATATAGGCGGTGATGTTATGAAAAAAATATTATGTATTATACTTTCAATCAGTTGCTTTTTTAGTATTGTTTCCTGCTCCAATAAAAATGATAGCAATAATGAAACGAGCAACGCACCTGAAGAAAAAATAGGGTTAATAACCGACTACGAAACTTTTAAAACCGAAATGTCAAAACGTATAGACCTTTCAGAATATACCTTTACTCACGAATCCCATAGTGCGACACTAGACGGTTACATATATAAGTCCCAAAAAGAACAAAAACTAAAAACTGCAAAATCAAATTTTAAAGTTGAAATTGATGGCATCGTAATCACTTTTCCCATATCGGTAGAAAATCTGTTAAAAAAAGGGTTTGATATAACTGAAATAAATTTTGAGCCTGTATATTATTTAGATCTTGAATCCAATTTAAGCTCGGGTTCTTTAAAGCTGGTTACTCCAAAAGGGAATAATATTTTGGTCTATGCAATAAACCCAGGTGAGAATTATCAGGGTAAAATGAAGGATTGTCTTATAACGCAGGTGGATGTTTCTTTTTACGAAAACGGTTCGGATTTTGAAACGGATAATGCACCTTTAGTTCCTGAAATTAAATTCTTTAAAAACATATCAAAGGATTCATCGTTAGACGATATAATAAAAGAATTGGGGTATCCGTCTTCAATAGATTACTCCACGGCTGAATACAAAGGTGAAATCACTATTTCGACTATACAATTACGTTATGATTTTTCTAACAAAGAGTATAACGGATACACGTATATAACAGTAGAAACCTTTAAAAATCAGGCTGGTGTAAAGAAAAATCTTATCTTTTCAATTGCATACGCAATTGAATTTCCTACAGAATAATTTTTGGTTTTAGGGCACATTTCATTCGTGCCATTAAATTCGAAATACCCAAAAAATCCTGAATGCGTAAGCGTTCAGGATTTTTACTTCTTACTTCTTACCTCTTCACTCTTACCTCAAATAAGGTTTGCACGGGATTTTTGGAAAGTAATAAGGAATAGGTAAGAAGTAATAAGTATTGCGACTTTGTCGCTTTTATGCTACAATACACTCAAGGCGGTGATGGTATGAAAAAAATTAGCCAAGGCAAATTTGAAATTTGCACTACAAAGGCAGATGCAATAGATAAGTTTATGCAAATGCAAGGTGTTTGCAGGGAAGAATTAAGTAGTGAAAACCTAATAGAGTTTTATTGCTCTAAAAAAGGTAAAATTAGCATTACTAATCCACCTAAAAAACATATCGAACACACAAATTCCACCAATCTTTTTGCAGAGATTATAGAAAAAGATGGTAAGACATATGTTTCATATTTTACTGTGTATAGCCGTTTTAATAATGTTTTAAAATTTATATCTCTTATAATGTTAATAGCAATGGCTATCATTGCTATTATATTGGCTGTTGCCAATGTAGATAAAACAGTTTCTCCTATTTTTTTAGTTTTCTGTTTGCTATTTTTTGTTTTTCAATTATTGAATAACGCAAAAGAAGAAAAAAATTCACCAAAAGATTCCGAAATAATGATAAAAGAACTTCAAAAAAGAGTTGAAGCAGTAAATCTATGGAATAAATAAGAAAATCAGGTTTTAAGACCGGTTCCATTTTGAGTATATTTTAGTAAATTTCTTAGACTCGAACTAACGACTTAAATTTGAAAAAAATAGTGTTCGTATTTTATGGACGAAAAGACAAAAAAGAACAGACACCAGTTGGTGCCTGTTCTTTTTCGTTTCTATCACGTACTTAATTTGTGTTCCCTGATTAACAGCCTAGCCACTCTCGTTATTAAGCATAGCTCAAGTTGGTTAGTTTTAACTAAAACTATTTACAAAAAAGCCTTGTCATATCCGTCTAGTGCGGCTGTAATAACTTCTATTGCAGCCTCGCGGTTGTTGACCTCTTTTGCAACCGTTTCTTTATCTTCTAGTGCTTTGTAGACGTTGAAAAAGTGCAGCATTTCATCAAAAATATGTTTTGGAAGTTCTGAAATATCTTTGTATTGGTTATATGCCGGATCACCAAAGGGAATTGCAATAATTTTTTCATCGTTTCTTCCGTCGTCTAGCATAGAAATATAACCTATTGGATAACAGCGGACGAGAGTCAAGGGTTCAAGTGACTCGGTACATAGCACCAAAACATCCAAGGGGTCCCCATCATCACCAAAAGAACGGGGAATAAACCCATAGTTTGCGGGGTAACTGGTGGAGGTGTGTAAAACACGGTCTAGAATTACAAGTCCAGTTTCTTTGTCAAGTTCATATTTCTTTTTGCTTCCTTTGGGAATTTCAACGATCGCAATGAAATCGTTTGCTGTAATTCTTGATTTATCTATGTCGTGCCAAATATTCATACTTACCTCCGCAATGCCTTGATGTAGGCTATAAAATTTTTTTAATTATAACCGATTATTTCAGGTTTTTCAACCCCACGACCTAAAAGCTAGTAATTTTAAAAAGATACTTAATGAAAATGAATTTATTTGCAATATTTTAAAATTTAACTTAGTATAGTATTTACTTTTCTACATAATTTATGGTAATATATATGTTGTCTTATAGGATAACAAAAAATAATTATTGAATAATTGAGTATTATAAATTATGTATAGTTTTCTCTTGTTAAATAATTAGAAAAGAAGAGATGAGTGTTTTATGTTAGCGATTTTGGCGTTTTTGCCCATTCTTTTAACACTAGTTTTAATGTTAGTGTTTGACCTTCACGCAAAATGGAGTTTGTTAATTTCATTCTGTGTAGCCTTTGTGCTTAGTCTTTCATTTTGGAAAATTAATGTTATAGAATTATTAGCAGGTTCGGTTTTCGGCATGCTAAATTCCATGGATGTTTTGATAATCATTAGCGGTGCTATATTGGTTATGAACACTTTAAAAGCATCTGGTGCAACATCTGCGATTAACCACGGCTTCATGAATATATGTCCAGATAAACGTGTGCAAGCGTGTATTATAGGCTTTTCTTTTTGTTCATTCATAGAAGCTGCAGCAGGTTTTGGTACACCTGCAGCACTTGCAGGACCTCTACTTGTTTGCCTCGGTTTTCCACCATTAGCCGCCGCTATGATAACTTTGATTTTTGACTCTACTGCTGTTTCGTTTGGTGCGGTTGGAACACCGGTTACCGCGGCGCTAAATGTTTTAGGATTATCAGGGGACAAGGAGTTTATTTCTGAATTCTCTTTTTGGACCGCGGTACCTCATGCTGTTGTAAGTACCTTTTTACCATTAATCGTTCTTATGATGGCTACCAAACTGTTTGGCAAAGAAAAATCATTCAAGCCTGCACTAGAGGCAGCACCATTTGCAATATTCACAGGTTTATCCTTTGCTGTACCAATGTTATTAATAACCATATTTATAGGTTATGAATTTGCTTCGTTACTTGCTGCATTATTTTCTATTGCTATTACAGTTATTGCTGCAAAGTATAATTTTTTGGTGCCAAAAAAAGAATGGGATTTTGGTGAACCTAACGAGTGGAGCAAAGATTGGTTGGCAACTGCTAAAGTTTCACCTATGGCGGAATCAAAAATGTCGCTTTTAAAGGCATGGGTACCTTATTTGTTGATTGCTACAATATTGGTTATAACCCGAATTCCGCAATTAGGTGTAAAAAGCTTGCTTACAAGCGGTGCGCCATTCGTTTTGAAAATAGATAATTTATTTGGCTTTGATAATTTAGATTGGAGTCTTAAGTGGGCATACCTTCCCGGAACATTTTTTATACTAGTTTCTTTCATTACAAACTTTATGCACGGAATGAAAAAAGAACAGGTTAAAAGAGCTTGGAAAGACACATTAAAGCAAGTTTCAGGGGCGGCGATGGCTTTGATTTTTGGACTTGCACTTGTAGAGATTATGAAATATAAAAATGCTGCAGGTCTTAGCATGATGGATGAAATGGCAAATACACTTGCTAAGGTTGGTAAAGATTTGTATATATTCATTTCTCCATTCATTGGTGTATTAGGCGCGTTTGTTTCAGGCTCGGCAACCGTTTCTATGAATTTGTTTACAAACCTACAGTACGATACTGCTTTAGTGCTTGAACTGCCTGCAGTTTATATTATTGCTATGCAGTGTGTAGGTGGAGCAGTAGGAAATATGGTATGTATAAATAACGCAGTTGCAGCTAGTGCTACTATTGGAATCATGGGAAAAGAGGGTAAATTAATTAAGATTAATGCAATACCTATGGTTATTTACACCTTAATCACTGCAGTAATTTTTTATATTGTTTCATTGCTAGGCGTTATGCCTAATCTTATATCTTAATCAAAAAGCTACCTTTGGGACACCCACTGTAAGTAAGATGCCCCAAAGGTAGCTCTTGTATCTAAACCAAATAATTGATATGCTTTTTTGCAGTGTAGCCATTGGCTATGCTGTTTTTTGTTACACACCTTTTCAAAGTGTGTAACCCACTATGACACTTTTACGGATGCACCGAGCAGAGTGTCAGTAGGCTCTACCAGTTGTTAAGATTTAATAATTATGTTCAATAGCTGTTTTAGTTTAACTGCCACACCATCTATTGTGATATTAAAATTTTATCTAAATATGTGATAAATCATGTAGTATATATCATAATCTGAAATGTATATTGCGATATATAAATAAAGGTTGATATTTAAATTGATAGTATCATTGTGATTAGGATAATATTCAAAATTAAAGTTTTTACACTTTGCGGGAGGCTATTATATGAATAGTTTTAGAAAGATGTTTGCTGTTGTTTTATCGGTTGTTCTTTTAACCACAATTATTCCTGTTACAAGTATTTCGGTTTATGCCTCTACCAATGAAACTTGGCGTTGGCCAACCTTGCCCCGTTAAATTGTTAAGTTAAAAGGAACTTCCTTACGGAGTGTGCGCATCTTTGTGAGTTTTTTGATTTTATTATTTATTAAGATACCAAATAGCAAAGGTTAGATATCCGGCAAAAGTAACCCATAGTAAATAAGGTATTTGTAAATATGCTGCAATTTTGTTTATTTTATAGTATTTCAGCATAGTTTTTAAAATGAAAAACCATAGACCAAGTAGCCAAATAAATGCAAATAAATACATTTGCATATTAAAGAAAATAATACTCCAAAAGAAATTAAAGACAAGACTAATACCATAGGTTAAAAGAGCAGAATTTCGTTCTCTTTTTGTAGCGCTATCGGTGTTATAAATCATTGCTGCACTAATGCCCATTAATGTAAATAGAACTGTCCAAACTATAGGGAAAACAATAGATGGTGGGGATAGAGGGGGCCTAATTATCTTTTGGTAGATACCCATACTTCCGCTTGTAAACAATGCAGAAAGTCCGCCTGTACCAAGAGCTATTATAAGGGAATAGATATAGCTTTTAATTGTTTCTTTCATAAAAACACCGCCTTTGCGATATTATATGTGATTGATAACAAAATTATTATTGTATCTAAAACCGTATTGACTTAATAATTTGCCAGCAGTATAATGTTGGTGAAGTTGAAATCAAAGAAAATTCAGGTGACAAAATGGGCAGCGATACTAAAAGTAGGGTTGGGCTGATTACACTTTTATTTACCCTAACTTATATGATAAGTTACATTACAAGAATTAACTACGGCGCAATCATTTCTGAAATGGAAAGTGCAACCGGAATGTCGCGCGGACTTCTTTCAATGGCACTTACAGGCAGTTTTGTTACGTACGGAGTAGGACAGATAATAAGCGGAATAATAGGCGATAAATTTTCGCCCAAAAAGTTGGTGTCAATGGGCTTCATTGGTACTGTTTTAATGAACCTTTTAATTCCAAGTTGTATAAACCCATACCAAATGCTTATAGTGTGGTGTGTAAATGGTTTTGCACAATGCCTTATGTGGCCGCCAATGGTGAAATTAATGACTGAACTATTATCACCTGAAGAATACAAAAAAGCTACCGTTATGGTTTCTTGCGGCAGTTCTTTTGGTACTATTGCGGTCTACCTCGCTTCGCCCATAATAATATCGCTTTTAGGCTTTAAATGGGTGTTCGTACTATCGGCATTAATAGGTATTGTAATGCTGGTTTTTTGGCACAAATTTGCACCCGATGTAAGCATAAAATCCTTAGGCAAGCAAGCAAATGTTAATGGCAATATAAAAATGTTTTTCACACCTTTAATGCTTGCGGTTATGCTTATTATAATTTTGCAAGGAAGTCTTCGTGACGGGGTTACAACATGGATGCCAACATATATTTCTGACACTTATAATTTAAGTAGTGTTATTTCAATTTTAACGGGCGTAGTGTTACCAATATTTAGTGTGGCTTGTTTTAATATTACTGCAAAACTATATAGAAAATCTTTTAAAAATCCCGTGTTTTGTGGTGGTATAATATTTGGTGTAGGTGCATTGTCTGCGGCGGCGCTTTGTCTTTTCACAGGTCGTAATGCGGTGCTTTCGGTAGTATTTTCAGCACTACTTACTGGTGCTATGCACGGTGTTAACCTAATGTTTATCGGTATGCTTCCGCCATTTTTTAAAAAACGTGGTAATGTTTCAACCGTTTCGGGCGTTTTGAACTCTTGCACCTATATTGGCAGCGCAATTTCTACTTATGGAATAGCTGTTCTTTCAGAAAATTGCGGTTGGTCTATAACACTTTTTGCTTGGTTAATAATTGCGGTTTTAGGTACTACTCTTTGCTTTACTTCTTTCAAGCCTTGGGTAAAAAATATGGCAGAATAATAACAAAAATTGAACTTGACAGTAAAAGTTAAGCATTGTACTATGTACTTAAAGGGGGATTTAAGATGAAAGATTTCCAAGAAAATATAGTTCCTGCATTTAATCAAAACAAGGGCAATGTATTTCTTTATGAAAATTCTGATGCAAAACTTAAGGTTTTGTTTGTTGGTAACTCAATAACCAAACACTCACCAAGGGCAGAAATTGGTTGGCATAACGATTGCGGTATGGCGGCATCGTGTGCGGACAAAGATTACGTGCATTTGGTTGTTAAAAAGTTAATGCAGTATGATAAAAATATTTCGTATGGTATTGCTCAGGTAGCACAGTACGAGCGTACATTCTTTGAGAAGTCAGCAAAGGATGATTATCAAGCAGCGGCAGATTATAATGCCGATATTGTGATAATGTTCTTTGGCGCTAATGTTTCTAAAGAGTATGAGGAAATGGAAAATCCGCCCAAAACCTTTGGCGAGGCTTATGAGGATATGAGAAATCTATTAAGCCATAACGGAAAAGCAAAAGTGCTTCTTTCAATGGGCTTTTATATTAAGCCAAAACTGGAGGAGGAAAAACGCGCGGTAGCCGAGAAATATGGCGACGTGTTTATTGATACTAGCGACATTTATAGCCGCGAGGATACACATGGTATGTTCAACCATCCAAGCGATATTGGAATGCAGGCTATAGCTGATAGATTCTGGGAACACCTAGAACCTGTAGTAAAGAAATTGCTTAATAAATAAAACTAAAAACCTAAGGGACGTACTCTTAAGGAAAGTAAAAAAGGAAGCACGAAAATTTCGTACTTCCTTTAATTTTGTCTTATACCGTAACAAGCAGAACATTGGGCACCCAAACG
Source organism: Acutalibacteraceae bacterium (assembly GCA_045630515.1). Taxonomy (GTDB): domain Bacteria; phylum Bacillota; class Clostridia; order Oscillospirales; family Acutalibacteraceae; genus UMGS1532. The sequence continues at coordinate 34,829 of JAZQTG010000024.1, read as the reverse complement.
CAAATTGTTAGGAGAACCTAAAACCCTTTGTTAGCGATTATAACCCGTTAAATAAATTCCTATTTAGTGCTTCTTGTTTTTTCTAACTCTCAAAAAACCGATTAAAAACAAAATACAACTGATAAAAAGCATTGCTGTTATAACAATAAGGTGGACGTTTCCCGTAACACATTGCGCCCAGTTGTGAAAATCCACTTCATAATGGTTTTCATTCAGTCCGAATAGTGCATTTGTTACATATCCCATACAATAATACATGCAAGATGCTACAACCGTGCAAATGCCTGTCTTAAAGAATCCGTCAAAAGAAAACACACAAATTATGGTGCAGAAAATCACAGGAATATATGCATAAATCGTTATGAGGATTGCCGACCTGAGCATAAAGGGCCGCCAACTATAAACACACAAAAGAAGAAGTATTGTCAGCACCAAAACCACCGTAAAGACAATGACAAATTTAAAACGTGAAAATCTTGTTTTGGATAGCAAAATTGTTCCAAAAACCAATATGTACCCCATTATCGTACCGATGCAAGCCACAGGCAACCAATATAGTCCACTTGTATATACCGCGCAGGTAAATAGGAGCAGGCAAATAGAAAGATAGCTTGTCACAGTAAAGACAAGCAGCTTTTGCCTTTCAAAGAAAGAGGTGAAAGTAGGAATAAATGCATAGGCACAAATCAATGCTGTTAATACGATAAAAAACCAGGATAGCGTGTGGTTAACTGCAAGATTGCAAATAAAACAAGTTAGCAAAGCAATGGCATAGGAGATAGTGGGAATCCAAAACCAAGCGTCACGAATCATGCGGAATTTCCGTGCTTCATGCTTCATTTTGCATGTGTCAGTATCTGTTGATGCAGTAATCAATTCATGCTCGGTTATGTCAAGGATACGGCAAATATCAGAAATCAATGTAATGTTGGGATATGACACCCCTCGCTCCCATTTGCTCACCGCACCCTCGGTAACAAACAGCATTTCTGCCAAGTCCTTTTGTGAATAGTTTTTCTCGGTTCGTTTGCTTTTTATGAATGAACCAAATGTTTTTTTATCAGTCATGTCGGTGCATCTCCGTCTATTATTCTATAGCAAGCAAGGTTAGCCGTCAATGGCCGTCAAGCCACCACACATTTTTTATGTGATGTCGGCAATTTCTTATTAATTGGTAAGCTGTATTATAGTATAATTCAAATGATTATAAAAACTATCCTTATGAGTACGCCGTATAGGTTTTTGTTTATAAATAGTATTTGCCTTTATAGTTTTTGTAACTATTGTTAAGGTCAATTAAAGACGCATCGTGTTTTGGTATTTGCTCGGTTTTTGGGGGAAGTTGCATATAATCGCCAAATGCCATTTTTAAGTAGGTGTCATAACCTTGTGGTAGCGGAACTTTAAAACCTTCAAAATCTTTATAAACCGCTTTTTCAAAAATATTTTTTGGATAATCTTTAACCATGTATTGATAGCGTGAGCAAAGTTCGGTTAAATGAGTGCAGTTGTCATCATTGTATTTTGACATTTGCTTTTCTGCAAATTTTAAAACGCGGTATCTCATTTTCCAAGTAGGCAAGCACCAGAGCATTATTTTGCCAATGAATTCTAATAGTTTGCCTTTACTGGTAGGTGGCTCTTGGTTATTGTAAATTTGAAAGATAAGTGCCCATAGAATTTGAATTTTACGGCCTAAGCGATTGCTTGGCGCATAATCCAGCGGCACAATCTCAAGCCTTACTCCGTGTGGTATATCCAGGTCTTTTTGGCGTTCTTTAATAAATGTTGTTTCTTCGTCTGAAATGGCAGTAATTAAAGAACGATAAAAGGTGTCTTTTTCGGTTCTGCAAATGCGATACTTATCACTATTAACCCAAATTCTTTTAAGTTTTTCGTAGTCTTTCCTTAACATGAAAACATCAATATCATCATCCCAAGGAATAAAGCCACCATGTCGCAAAGTGCCTATACAAGCGCCGCCGCAAAGGAAATATTGTAAGTTGTTTTGTTTGCAAAAATCGTCAAACATAATTAGCAGTTCTAAAGATTTTTTCTGTAAATCTTTTATGCTTTGGTCGGCCAATATAAACACCTGCCTTTCTTATTTTACAAAGTAGTATATACCTCGGTATTTTTTGTAACTATTTTCTGTGTCAATAAATTCATATTCGTGGTGACATTCGCGATCGGTTTCGGGTGGCAACTCTGTATAATCACCAAATGCCATTTTTAAATATATATCATATCCAATTGGAATGGGGATTTTATGACCTTCAAAATCAACCAATAAAGATTCTTTAAAAGCCTCTTTTGGATATTCGTTTTTTAAATAGTATGGACCTGCGCAAAGTTCGGTTACATAATCGCACTTTTCAAAACTATATTTAGTCATTTGCTTTTCGCAGTAGTGCCAAAATGAATAATGCAAACTTTTTGGAATGAGTGTTAGTAAAACTTTTGCGCCAATATAAATAGCTTTGCCATGGTTTTCGGGCGCTTTGCCTACGATGAATAAGGAATATAGCAGAGCATACAGCTTTTGCATTTTTCTTTTAAAGCCATTAGGGCAGGCGTCAAGAGGTAACACATCAAGCATTATACCATGATTAATATCAAGTTCTTTCTGGTATGTTTTAATAAATGTTGTGTTGTTTGCACAGATGGTTAAGAATTGATTTTCAGTAATATAATCTTTTTTAGTAAATTGTATTGAATAGCCGTCTGTGTTTACAAAAATCTGCTTTAGCTTTTCATAATCAGGGCGGGGCATAAAGACGTCAATATCATCATCCCAAGGGATAAAGCCGCCATTCCTTATAGCACCAATGCAACAACCGCCACAAAGGAAATAGGTAAGACCATGCTGTTTGCAAAAATCATCAAAGAATAATAGCATATCTAATGACTTTTTTTGTAACGCCTTTGTTTGCTCATCTGTTAATGATATATGCGACACAATACCCCTCCCTATACAATAACTAATCTGCTAATTATTGTATCACAAAACACAGGTAATATCAAGCATACAAAAATCGGCTTAAAAAGTATCAAAAATTATAAAATATCATTTTAGGCATTTACAAAGCCAACACCACCGATATAATAAAATTATAAAATATAAAAAGGAAGTAGTTTTATGAAACGCAAAGTTATTGCTTTTACAGCACCAAAAACGGCAGAGTATATTGAGCAGGAATGCCCACGTGCAGAAGGCCCGCGCGACGTTGTTGTTAAAATGGAATATACCGTTGTAAGTGGCGGCACAGAGCGTGCTTGTATTATGAGTATGCCAAATACACCACAGCATTTTCCAATATATCTTGGATATTGCGGCGTTGGTTACGTTGTGGAAATCGGTAGCGACGTAACAAAGGTTAAGGTGGGGGACCGAGTGCTTGTTTACCACGGCATACATACTAACTATAACATTCGCGAAGATAATGAAATCACAAAGGTAGAAAATGACGATATCGATTCTCTTGACGCCGCATTTGTTGTTATTGCAACAATGGGACTTGGCGGTGTCAGAAGGCTTGAAATAGAAATCGGCCAGTCTGCTATGGTTATGGGACTGGGACTGCTTGGTATGTTCTCTATTCAGTTTTGTAGGCTTAACGGCGCATATCCAGTTATAGCTGTTGACCCAAATAAAGAGCGCCGCGAACTAGCGCTGAAACATGGCGCCGACTATGCTTTTGACCCTACCGATAAAGATTTTGTAGAAAAGGTTATGGGTGTTACGGGTGGAAAAGGCGTTAAGGCTACCGTTGAGGTAACGGGGCTTTCTATTGCTATGAAACAGGCGTTGGACGTTGCATCTTACGCGGGCAAAGTGTCCTTGCTTGGTTGCACAAGAGTGTCGGATTGCTTGGTTGATTTTTATTCGAAAGTGCATAGGCCGGGTGTAGAACTAATCGGCGCGCACAATCAAGCAAGACCTTTATATGAATCTTATCCTCATCATTGGACACACCACGATGACTGCAAGGCGATACTTGATTTAATCGCGGCGGGCAGAATTGAGATTAAACCAATAGTTTCAAGAATAGTAAAACCCGAAACCGCACCTGAAATATACAAAGAACTTTGCGAAGACCCAAAATTCCCAATCGGTACAGTTTTCGATTGGCGAGAGGTAGAGTAGAATTATGAATTCTGTAAAAGGTGTAATTAAAAACGGCAGAATCTGGACGGGTACAGAGTTTATTTCGGGCGATGTTGCTATTGATGAAGGTGTAATCGTAGGTCTTGGCGGCAAACAAGAAATAGATGGATGGTTCCTGTATGATGCCAAGGGCGCGGTAATTTCTGCGGGGCTTGTGGATACCCATATGCACATGCAAAACATAAGTTGCGATGAGTTTGGCACACCTGCCGAGTCAAGCATCTACCCCTTTGGCGTTACCACCGCCAACGACGCTTCGGCAGAAAAGGGAACGAAAGAGTATATATCTAAACTTTCAATAGGCGCTAGTTGTTTTGTTTGCGTAAAAACTCGCGATAACCACGCTGATTTGAATGATGCTCGCAAGCGGCTTGAAGAGTATGGCGAATATGCCTTGGGGCTTAAAGTTTTCTTTGATGTTTCGGATAAAGCGCTAATAGACGCAACTCCCTTAAAAGAGGTGGTAGCATTTGCCAAAGAAAAGGGCTTAAAGGTGTTGGTGCATACCTCAAATTCGCCGATAACCGCTAGTAAAATAGTTGAAATACTATCAAGCGGAGATATTTTTACGCACATTTACCATGGTGGTAATAACACCACCGCCGAAGATGATTTCTTGGCTTTCAGGTTGGCACGTAAAAAGGGCGTAATTATGGATACAGGTATGGCAGGCGGTGTACATACTGACTTTGCAGTTGCAAAAAACTGCATAGAGAATGGCTTTATACCCGATACCATAAGCACCGACTTAACCTGTTGCAGTGCTTTTATACGTGGCGGCAAATACGGTATGACCGGATGTTTAAGTATACTTCGTTATCTTGGCATTAGTGAAGAAAACCTACTACGCGGGGCAACCTACAATGCCGCAAAGGCGTTAGGAAAAGCAGATAAATGCGGCACACTGAAAATTGGTGGCGCGGCAGACCTGACCGTTTTAGAGTATACTAATAACGGCTTTGATATAACCGATAAAGCGGGTAACAACATAAAGTGCGATAAAGGTTATGAGTGTTTGCTAACCATAAAAAACGGTTGTGTAGTTTATAGAAAATAGAGTGTTATTATATAAAAAGCGCGATAGAATTATCTATCGCGCTTTTACTGTTAAGTGAATTATTTCTTTTTCATTGTAACGTCGTTAGCGTTGCCGGCAACGTTATCATTTTCTGCTGCTTTCAAGTAAGTGCCATCGGTAAAAAGCAGAGAAAGTTGTTTTGCTGTGATTTTGGCTTTTGGATTAAACTTATCCGATTTTGCATAGGTTATTAGGTTGTGCTTCCACCAATCAGTAGAGGGTGAAGATTTTTTGGTGTTAAATGTAGAGATTAAAAGTTTACCATTTTCTACAGCAAATTCAACCAAAGCGGCTTGGCGCACTGGCCATTGATGAGTAGATGCAACATCAATTATAGGGACAAAGGGTATATCTATATCTTGTGGAAAATAAAGACATGTTGAATCTTCCATAAGCTCCGCAAACTGCCATGAACAAAAACCGCTATGCTCAATATTATTTGTAAGTGGGTGTGGTTCAATAACAGTTGCAAGGTTGCCACCACTTCTACCGGGTAGACTTATGTCAAAACCAAGTCTGTTTGAGTATAGTCCTTTTGTACTGGTGAGAACTACCGAAGCGCCATTTGAAAGCTTGTTTAAAACATCATCCGTTAGAGTGTCGGTGTATATTATGTTGCTAGTGTCGGATTCTTCAACCCTTGGAAATACCCAAATATCCCATCTGTTCTCTAAATCGTAGTTTTCGTCAGTAAGGGTAGCGACTACTGTATAGCGTTTTGGCTTAGCAACTTTGGGTAAATCAAAGGTAACTTCTCCAATGTCACTAACTATACCGTTTTTGGCATTTACCAAAATGCTTTGTGATAAGATTATTTCCCCTTCGCTTGTTCGTAGTTGTGTGTTAAGGGTAGAATTTTTAATGTCCATGCCACCAAAAAGTGAAACCAAAAATTTAACAGTAAATTTTTCACCTTCATAGTGGTTGCGAATATAACCAATATCCGAAAGCAATACGCTCTCACCGTTGTAACGTAAAACATTTTCTGTAGTTTCGCCCGGCTTCATTTCATAAAACTCATTCATAATGCCACAGTGATATCCAGAGGTGTGCCAATGGTGGTCTGTAACACCAAGGAAATCGTATCCTGCTAATTTTTTGCAGCGTCTTGCAATTTCAATGCAATTTTTACGAAGTGCTTGTTGCCATAAACAAGAGTTTTTATAGTAGGTGTCGGCTCGGTCAATTATACCTGATTTAACCAAACTCTCTCTTACCGATGATATAAAAGGCAGTTCGCCAATTCTTAAGCCTTTATACCTTTCCTCAACCGAGAGGTCTATATATGTTCCGTGTATGCAAATCTCGTGTGAAAGGCGAGGCTTTTTAAGTGTTTCTGCCCATGAATCAATTAAGTTGCTATCACCTTTAAGTGAACGAGAATAACTCAACTGACTTTGCGCAAAACTGCAAAATACATCCGAAAACTCATGCAACTTTTCTAACCTTTTTGGGTTGTGCTTGAATGGAGTGGTAACTATATTTACGCCAAAATCATCATCGGTCCAACAATATTCAGTACCTCTTAATGCACTCATAGGTGAGAATAATATGTTTGGTGCTATTTTATGGGTTGCTTCACTACATTTTTCCAGTTGCTCTATCTTTGCATCATCAACCAACAGTTCGTTTCCGCAACAAGCAATAATAACCGAGGGATGTTTGCGAACAAAATACATGATTTCTTCCCATTCATGAAGGGTGGTATTATTTGGGCTTTCTATTTGCATTACAACGCCCAGCATATCTGCGACTTGCATATATACTTCTGATGGTATAAATGTGTGAAAACGAATATGATTAAAGCCTAATTCTTTAATTTTTGTTATTATGTTTAGATAATAATCCGGGTTACTCTCAGGATGTACCGATTCCGGAAAATAGCCGTGCTCACAAATACCGCGAAGATATATAGGTTGGTCGTTTAATTTTAGACCTAAACCTTCTGACTCAATTAAGCGCAATCCAAAACTTTGCTCTAGGCAATCACACTCAATTCCGTCAACGAATAATGTAAGTTTTAATAAATAAAGATTTGGTGAATTTGGACTCCAAAGCTTAAGATTACTACGCGGTATAGTAAAGGTGTTGGTATCAGAATTGCCGCAAAGCAATAGATTTTGGTTATCAAATATTTGCCACTGTAAAGTGTAGTTATCACTGCACGATAAGTCGGTGTCTATGTTGAAGGTATCGTCTTGTTTATTCCAAGCACCAACAAAAATATCTTTTATATAATTTTGGTTTTTAATATCTAACTTAACGTCGCCGATAATTCCACCTGTAAAGCGGTTTGCCGCACGTGAGGTGCATCCGCTTATCATATCTCCGAATTCGTTATATGCTTGATGGTTTGAAACAACAAAAACCAAGGTGTTGTTTTGCCCAAGGTTAATATATTCGGTTATATCAAAATTAAACGGAGTGCTATATCCACGGTGTTCTCCTGCAAAAACGCCATTAACAAAAAGTAACCCTCTGTTTTGAACACCTTCGCAATTAAAGATAAAGTGGTTATGGTTGTATTTATCGTCAATAAAAATTTCTTTTTTGTATAAAAAAGTGCCAACAATGGTTTTTAAGGTCATATCTGGCACGCGTTCACTAATGGGGTATATAATTTCTTGAAATTCGGGATTGTACACTAATTCTTCAAAAAAAGGCGCATTTTTAAAGATGCCCAACATATCTTCAAAATATCCAGGCACAGCATTGGTTGGTGCAAATTCCGTATTAAATTCGGGCAGTACCATGTTTTTACTTGGTGCATCTTTAGAATAGAGCATTTCCCATTTTCCACATAGGTTTATTGTAGGCATATAAAAACCTCCATAACTAACTTGCTTTAAATATAGCACATTTCAAAAATAATTCAACCACTCAGCAATAAATTATTACCGAAAAACAAGATTAAGTTAAAACACAGATGCTTTAAAAATAAAGCATCTGTGTTTGATTATGAGTTTGTGGTTTTACAAATTTTATATAATTCTTCGGTGGCTAAGCGTGTTTTTGCAACAGGGTGAGGTATTTTAGGGAAACAATAGTAAAGCTTCTCTTTATTGCCAATGCCGATAACATCGCCAATCTCATACCAAAAGTAATCAGAATTAAGGCTATAAGAATGGGTTGGTTTTTGAGTATATTCCAACTCGCCGTTGCAACCTATAAGCCTAAACCCATTTTTATCATGGAAAAGCGTGCCCTGTCCAACTCTATAAAGAGCTTTATAATCGGTTAAAATTCCAATATCAACAGGCAATTCAAGATAATAGTCGTTATTCAACAACTCTTGGCGCACACATTCCCTTTGCCAATTATACCAGTCGGGAATATGTGTGAATTTAGATTGACAATTTAATGCTTTAATTTCACCGAGATTAGTTAGTAGGAATTTTGCGCCGCAAGCAGAACAGCATAGATTAACACCTTTTCCAGTAAGTGAGTTTTCATTGCCACATTCTGTGCATTTATAAAGCACGCGATGGAGACCATCTGCACGGAAATTCTCATTAATCTCTGTGCCGGATTCTTGTTGATTTTTAAAGGCATCAAAACTAAAAACATTATCAATTATTTTATCTATTTCTTCCGTGCTTTTTTCTTTTAGTTCTTCTGGCGTGAAAAGACAGGTAACCTTCGCAGTTACTTTGGTTTTGCGCTTTTGTAATCCATTATAAAGCGGGTCGCGAAGAAATGCGCCGTCGGTAATAACACTTAAAACAGTAACGTTAAGTTTTTTTAGAAGTACACCTAACCTACGTGGTAGCGTGGTGGTACAACCATCAAAACTGTAACCTGCTTCGGGGTACATTAAAACACTAGTTTTTAATGTTTTGAGGGTATATAAAATATCCTTAATTAAGGTTACGTCTGTTACAAATTTTTGGGTAGGAATGCAACCTATATTTCGCATCAACCACTCTTTACCAACCATACCGTCAGTAGTACTTACAATACAGTATGGCTTCGGATAAAATATTTTTGATGCTATTTCTAAATCAATGAAACTAGAGTGATTCATCAAGATAAAGTAAGGTCCTTTGCCTGCAAGTTCCATACGTTCTTTGGTAAATTTAAATTTTGTAAACAAAAGATCGGGGATAGAAGCAAGCCGAATTATAGTTCTAAACAATATACTTGGCTTTTTAGGGCGTTTGTGTTTTGTAGATTTAATATTAACAATCTCTGAGTAAGGCTTGAATTTCTGTTTTATCTTCATAAAAACTCCTATTCAACTTCAGTTGTTTTATTGGTTATATGTTCGTATATAATTTCAGCCGAGTTTTTGCCAAACTCTTTTAACAAGCGCGATTTCATGGTATCACACTTCTCTTTGCTTGTTATGTAAGATAAGACTTGAGAGGTTAGTTCTGCAACGGTGTCTGCAGTTTCAGCAAAACCATTTTCGGTTAAAAACTCCATGTTGCGTGTTTCACAACCCGGAACAGCATCAATAAGAACTAACGGTAGCGTCTTTACTAAAGCTTCTGTACTGCTTAAGCCACCTGGTTTTGTTATGGCAACTGTAGCGGCATCCATATATAAATCCATTCTATCTGTAAAGCCTGTAATTGTAGTATTGCTTTTGTTTATGGTTTCGCTTAGTTCTTTTTGTAGCGACTTATTGCTTCCGCAAATAACCGCTAAATGAGCCTCCTCAGGCATAAGTGTTGCAAGTCTGGATGCTAGGTCTTTAATAGGCCCACAACCCATACTGCCGCACATAAGCAAAATAATGCGTTTGCTTTTAGGCAAACCTAATTTTTCTTTTGCGGTTTCTTCATTGCATTTCTCGTAAAAACGGCTACGAACAGGAATGCCGCTTGGAACAAGTTTTTCTTGCGGTATGTTTAAGTTTGTATATTCTTGTAACAATGACTTGTGTGGAATAAAAAACTTAGTAGCTGCAAGTTCGGGCGTGCCTGGGGCACAGGTGTAATCGGTTGCAATAAAATAAATTTTAAGTTGGGGGATATACTTGCGTTTAACCTCTGTAGCAAGCATACCTGCAAAAACATGGGTGCAAACAACGGCGGTATACTTTTCTTTAAGTAACAACTCGTAAAGTTTTTTCGCGCCTTTGGAAAATGTTTTATACATAAGTGAAGTTGTATTATCTTTTGCAGGGTGATTTTCGGCAAAGCGGTAACCAACACCAAAAAGTTTGGGTGTATTTTTATAAATAAATACATGGCCGTTGCTAATTATATCTGATTGAAGTTCACCCCAAAAAGCAAGCGAATCACGTATGTCGCAAGAAAAGCCTTTGATTTCAAAAATATCTTTAACAGCGTTAGCCGCAGAATTATGGCCACCGCCGGTATTACCTGAAAGTATTAAAAGTTTAATAAAAGCAACCTCCTTTAAACTTATTAACCACTATGAGTATAGCATACTCAGTGCGCTATTTCAATAATAATATGGCATAAAAATACCACGATGTAAAAGACCATCGTGGTAGAAAAATCAATTGTATTTTGCCCTTTCGCCACCAATGTATTTTGCGCGGGTTTTAGCGGCTGTAACGTAAGCATTTCCTATGCGGTTGCAGTTTAACCTTAAGGGGACTGCCACATGTTTTAAATGCATGCCAATAAGGGTGTTGCCTATATCTAAGCCCGCATCAGCTTTAATATGTTCAACTGCAACGGGATGGTTAAAAGCCTCGTAAACCGCAGTGGCAAACGAGCCACCTGCTTTTGCCACAGGTCTAACATTCACAACCTCAAGCATAAGTTTTTGTGCAGTTTCTTTTTCAACTATTAATGCACGATTAAGATGTTCACAACATTGTGCCGCAAGCAAAATACCATGCTTTTTAAGTATTGGCATAATTGCCTCAACAACTTGTTCTGCAACAACAGGACTAGAGCCTTGCCCTATAACATTACCAACTATTTCGCTGGTAGAACAACCGATAACCAAAACATCGCCACTATTAAGGTCAGCTTTTTCAAGCAGTTCGTTGATTGTATTTACGGCTTCAGCAACAAACTTAGTATCCATAATTCCTCCAAAAAAAGTACTTTCATTAAGTATTTTAATACAAATTAAAAATTTGTCAAGCGGTGATTATTATCGTTGACAATTATTTGCTTGGTTGTTATAATATAAGTGTGTAAATGTACTTTATTCTAACTTTTAGGAGAGATTATATGAAAAGATTAAAGTCGCTTGTTTTAGCCTTAACAATTCTCTTGGGCGCGTTCTTTATGGCACCTATTGTTAATGCTGATAACGATTTAATCCAAGGTAATATTTATGCTTCCGGCTCTATTAAGGGGACTAGCGGAAGTGTTGATGTTGAGTTTACATTGCCTGAGGAAAATGTTAAAATTTATGGCATTCAGTTTAATTGCAGTTTACCCAAAGGCATTGTTTTAGACGGTACCCCTAAAAATAAGATAGGTAAAGAATGGAAACTTGAAGTAAACGGAAACCAAATATATCTTTACAGTAATGGGGATAAAAAACTCACATCCTTAAATGAAATTAAATCCGACCTTGGCAATACATATAGGCTTGTTACTTTACCTGTAAAGGTTAATAAAGACATTGCACCAGGCGTTTTAGATTTTAAAGTTACCCTAACTTCTGTCGCAATAGGATACAAAGGGGCTAAATATGGTTATGCTGAAGGCATAGGCTATTGCAATACTGAGTATAATCAATTTAGTTTAGATTATATAAAAAGTATTTCAGGGGCAAAGGTTAGTGGTATAGTAGAAAAATCATATACGGGTTCGGCTTGCGAGCAGAAATCCATTAAAGTAAAGGTTGGTTCCTACACACTAAAAAAAGGCACAGATTATACTGTAAGTTATGAGAGTAACAAGTATCCCGGCAAAGCAACCTTAACAATTAAAGGTAAAAATAATTACTACGGAAGTGTTAAAAAAACATTCATAATCACTCCCGGTAAGATTAAGGGATTAAAAAAGTCAACACCTACCATTCGTAGCGCAAAAATAACTTGGGATAAAATGGCTAAGGTTAGTGGATATAAAATTTATAGAAGCAATTCTGCTAGTTCAGGATATAAACTTATTAAAACCCAAAAATCAAATAGTTTTACAGATACATATTTACAGTCGGGAAGATGTTATTATTATCGCGTTGTAGCATACAAAAAAATTGGTAGTAAAACATATACAGGCAGTTATTCGTCTATCGGCGTAAAAATGTCTGGGTATATTGTAAGTAAACCCGAAAATTTGAAGGTTAGCCAAGAAACTACAACTTCTGTAAAACTTACATGGAAGGTTACTTCAAAAGCTAATGGATATGAGATTTATCGCTCAACAAAAAAAGATTCAGGCTTTAAGAAAGTAGCAACAATTAAATCGCCATATACTACCTATTATGTAAATAAAAAACTCAAAAAGGGAACAACGTATTATTATAGAGTTTATGCATACCGTAAGTTTGCAGAAGGTAACGGTATAGGCGCACCCGCTACTATTACTGTTGCAACACAGCCCGGTACCGCTTCGTTAAAATCCGTAAAGGCACTTTCGGGTAAAAAGGCGGCTATTACTGTAAAGAAACAATCCGGAGTTGATGGATACAGTATTAGTATAAGTACCAACAAGACCAAAGGTTATAAAACTATATACACAGGCAAAAATACCAGTTACACTAAAAAGTCGTTAAAAGCGAATAAAACATATTATGTAAAAATTCGTGCTTATAAGGTTTCCGGTGGCAAAAAGATTTACGGAAAATACAGTAAGATTAAGAGTGTAAAAATCAAAAAATAGGTTTAAAACACACTGCGGAAAACCCGTAGTGTGTTTTTATTTGTGGTTATTATTTCTAATGTTATATATATTGACCTTTTAGGTAAAGTGTGTTATAAATTAAATATATAATTATTGAATGGAGAACGTTATGAAAAAGATAGTTTCACTTTTAGTTGCAACACTATTTTTAACGCAGATATCTTTTTTTGCCCCTGTTGCAGATGTTGTGGCAAAAATATCTGCAGATAATGTTGATGTTAGTATTAGCGGTAAATACTCCGCTCAAGATATTACTAATTCGCTTAAGGGATTAAAGAACGGCGACATTTCGGTAGACGAAATAAATACAAAGTACGAAAAACAGTTAATTCCTGTTAGTTTGTACTGTAGTGGTATAGATAACCTTAACAAAATTTATGGTTTGCAGTTTACTGTTACTTCCGACAATCCGGATGTTATGTTTGCATATATTACCACTAATATACAGAATGGTAATAAAATAGGTTCATCTCGTTGGAACGCGTATATTAATGCGTTAGATGCGAGTTTTGGCGAAGCTCGTGCACTATTGTACGGTACTAAATCGTTAAACAATAAAATAAATAAAGAAGTTAATATGATAGAAACCGATAAATATAGTATAGCAACATTGTATCTTATTGCAGATAAAGATTTTAGCGATGAAGCAAATATAACAATATCAATAGAGGATATTGCTTCTAAAGATGGCAATGGAACCGTTGTGTCTGCTGCAGATAGTTTTGAAATGTTTACTAGTTTTACAATAAAAGACGGTAAACAAAAGCAAATCAAACTTCAAATGCTTGGCGCACAGATTCGCACTAATCTTCCTCAAGGCATTCGTTTTGGCACAAAGGTTGATTTTGGTACCCTAAAAAATAAAGTAGAAGATGTAAGTTACGGAACCTTAATAGTTGTTACAAAACAACTTGGCGCTAATGAACTAAAACTGGAAACCGAGCAAATATATCATAATAGTGTTGGTAGTATTTATAGTGAACAGGACGGAACTATAATTTTTACAGGGGAGATAACTAACTTTCCAAAAGACGGTAGATATGACACGGTTAATTTTACTGCTCGCGCATATATAAGATACAAGAAAAAGGGCAGTAATAAATATGCTGTTGTTTATTCAGAGCCGATTATAAGAAATGTAGATAACATTAAAAGCCAATTAGGTATGGAATAGGTGGGAAGGCATGAAAAAGTTTGGCATATTAGTTTTATGCGCCGTGTTTGTAGTCGCTTTGTCTGCTTGTAAAGGTAATACAAAACTTTCGGAAAGCGTTTCTTCTAAAATAAGCGAAAAAGATATTTTTGAACAAAACGGCACAGAATCAGAATACAAAATATCAGACAAGGAAACTGAGGAATTTTTTAATAATCAATCAAATCAAAATTCAACTACCGCAAGCGGTAAAGGTAATAACACAAGTTCTACAGTCAAAGAGGAGAACGAGGGAACTTCTTTAGAGGAAGAGCCTGAGAGTACTGATTCAGAAAATAACGATTCATCCGAAACCACTTTAACCGAATCGGACGAAACCGATTCAACCGAGTCAGACGAAATTGATTCAACCGAGTCGGATGAAACCAACTCAACCGAATCTGATAAAATAACCTCTAACGAATCACAGGATAAGAATAGTTCTGACAATTCTTCAAATAAAACAACTTCTTCTAAAAATGAAGATAATGAATCGGTTTCTTCTAAAACAAATTCGTCGTCTTTTAACGTTTATGACAAAGATGGAGACGGTTGGACAGACGGTTGGAAATAATCAAACTCGCCCTTGCACTCCAGCGGTGTAAGGGTGTTTTATTACTTGCACAAAATAAAAACATATTGTATAATAATAAAATAACTTTTTTTAGCATAGAACTGGAGGGTGTGTATGACACACGAAAATCAAAACACAGTAAACACTTTGCCATTAATTGCGTTGCGCGGTTTGGTAATGTTTCCCGGTATGCTTTTGCATTTTGAGGCGGGAAGAGATAAATCAATAGCCGCATTAAACGCCGCAATGGCTGTAAATAAAGAGGTGCTGTTGGTAGCACAAAACGATATAATGGACGAAGACCCTAAAATAGATGACCTATATTCTTTTGGTTGTACTGCGAAAATTCGTCAAATGCTAAAGGTAAACGAAAACGAGGTTCGCGTTTTAGTAGAGGGTGTTCGTCGCGTTTATCTTTGCGGTGTTAATGATACTAATAATTATCTTATAGGCGATTTCTTTGATGCAGCGGATACTAGTTCAAGGGCAACGGTGATTTATAAGCAAGCGGCAATACGCCACATTAAAAATCTTTTTAATGATTATGCAGGCCTTGTTCCTAGACTTTCTAAAAATATAGTTATGTCGGTACGCGCAGCTGATGATATTGGATATCTTTCTAATTATATTGCATCTAACCTGCCTTTTGAGGTAGAGGACAAGCAGGCGGTTTTAGAAGAACGTAATCCTGTAAAACGCGCTGAATTGGTCGTTGGACTATTAGAACGCGAGATAGAGTTAACTTCTATAGATGCTAAAATTTCCGAAAAAGTTAAGGTGCAAATGGATGCTAATCAACGCGAGTATTATATGCGCGAGCAACTTAAAGCGCTTAACGAGGAACTTTATGGTGAATCAAATCCCCACGAAGAATCTGATGAATTAAAGGCAAAAATCAAATCACTTAACGTCTCTAGTGAGATATGTGACAGGCTTTTAAAAGAGGTTGATAAATTAGAGAAAATGCCGTTTGGCTCGCAAGAGGCAAGCGTTATCCGTAATTATTTAGATGTATGTATTTCCTTGCCATTTGGCACCTATACAAAGGATAATATAAACGTTAAACGCGCACGAACTGTTTTAGAACGCGAGCATTACGGACTGGAGAAGGTTAAAGAGCGCATAGTTGAAACCTTGGCAGTACACGCCTTAACCGGAACTACAGGTGGTAGCATAATCTGTCTTGTAGGCCCTCCTGGTGTGGGTAAAACCTCAATTGCTCGTTCGGTTGCAAATTGTATGGAGCGTCGCTTTGCAAGGATATCGCTTGGCGGTGTTCACGACGAGGCGGAAATCCGCGGTCATAGGCGTACATACGTTGGCTCTATGCCTGGTAGAATTATTGACGCTATAAAGATTGCGGGTAGTGCAAACCCTGTAATTTTACTAGACGAGGTTGATAAACTTGCATCTGATTATAAAGGTGACCCATCGTCAGCACTTTTAGAGGCACTTGACCCTGAGCAAAATAGTACCTTTAAAGACCACTTTTTAGATATTCCATTTGATTTAAGCAAGGTTTTATTTATAACCACGGCTAATAATATGGAAACAATACCAGGTCCATTGCGCGATAGAATGGAAATTATTGAACTTTCAGGTTATACAAGGCTAGATAAGTTTAATATTGCTAAGAAATATCTGGTTAAAAAGCAGTTGCAAAAGAATGGCGTTACTGCAAAGAATTGTAAAATTTCTGCAGGTGCTATTTTCGGAATTATTGATTTTTATACAAGGGAAGCGGGCGTTCGTAAATTAGAGCAAGCCATTGCAACTATTTGCCGTAAGGTTGCAACAAAGGTTGTAGCAAAAGAGGCTGATATGGTTTCGGTTACCGCACAAAATCTTTCGGAGTTTTTGGGCACACCGCGCTATAAAGACGACCAACTGTTGCCACAAAATGAGGTTGGTGTTGTAAACGGACTTGCCTTTACACAGGTTGGCGGAACACTTATGCAACTAGAGGCATCTGTTATAGACGGTAGTGGCAAACTAGAACTTACTGGCTCTTTGGGTGATGTTATGAGGGAGTCTGCTAAAACAGCTTTAAGTTACGTTAGAAGCATTGCCGATACCTTGGGCGTAGATAAGGAATTCTACAAGAATAAAGACTTCCATATAAACGCAACCGAATCTGCAATTCCTAAAGACGGACCATCTGCAGGTATAACAATGGTAACTGCGCTTGTGTCGGCTTTAACAGGCATACCCATAAAGCGCGATATTGCTATGACCGGTGAAATAACACTTCGTGGCAGAGTACTTGCTATTGGTGGGCTTAAAGAAAAGACAATGGCGGCATATTCGGCAGGCGTTAAAACTGTATTTATACCAAAAGCAAATGAGCAAGATTTAGAGGATATAGATAAAACTGTGCGAGAGGAACTAAATATAATTCCTGTAACCTATGCAAGTGAGGTTATTGAATTAGCACTTGCAGAAGAAATTAAAATACCTAGCGAAGAGCGAGTTATACCTCAAATTCACGGCGAAATTAACCACACTTCAACTAGGCAGTAGGCGGTATAATTATGAATTTTAATAATATTGTTTTTGAAAGTTCATACGGCGTTTCAAATCAGTTGCCACCATCAAATCTACCCGAAATTTGTTTTTCAGGCAGGTCAAACGTTGGTAAGTCGTCACTTATAAATAAACTTGTTAGCAGAAAAGCATTAGCAAGGGTTAGTACCAAACCTGGCAAAACTGTAACCATTAACTTTTTTAAAGCAGGGGAGACACGCTTGGCAGACCTACCTGGCTATGGTTATGCCAAGGTATCCTTTTCCGAAAAAGAGCGTTGGAGCGAATTGATGGAGCATTATTTTGCTTCGGGCAGAAACATAAAACTTGTTGTTCAGCTTGTAGATATGCGCCACGACGCCACTGCTGATGATATTTCTATGATAAATTATCTTATAGAAACAGGATATGCTTTTACTATTGCGCTTACAAAAAGCGATAAACTAAACAAAACCGAGCGTGAAAATAGATTAAATGCTTTTGCAGAACAGTTTAAAGATTTACCGGAAGGTGTAGAATATTTTCCGTTTTCTTCTCAAAACGGTGAGGGTGTAGATACCTTAAAAACTTTAATAGAAAAGCATTTGGGTGAGTAATATGAGTTACGAGGCTTTTGCATCGGTTTATGATGTTTTAATGCAGAACGTAGATTATAAAAAAAGATCGGAGTATCTGCTAAGAATTTTTAAAAGATTTGATAGAAAACCAACCCTGCTTTTAGACCTTGCTTGTGGTACTGGTTGTTTTTCGGCAGAATTTTTAAATCAAGGTATTGATGTTATCGGCGTAGATGCTTCCGAAGAAATGTTAAATATCGCGCGAGAAAGATTACCGCAATGCTTATTGCTTAATCAAAAGGCGGAGGAACTGGACCTTTACGGTACGGTTGACGGTGCGGTTTGCTTAATGGATAGTCTTAACCATATAACCGACTATAGTGATTTCTGTAAGGCTATAGAGCGTACAGCATTGTTTTTAGAAAAAGATAGGCTTTTCGTTTTTGACGTAAATACAGAATATAAGCACAAAAACACACTTTGTAATAATAGTTTTATATTAGAAAGCGATGGCGTTTTTTGTACTTGGCAAAACGAAACCAACCAAAACCTTGTAACCGATATAATGTTAGACTTTTTTATTGAACAAGAATCGGGCGAGTACATCCGCCAAAGTGAAGATTTTAGCGAGCGTGCTTATTCACATAGTCAAATAGAAAAAGCGTTAAACAATGCAGGATTAGAGATTGTTGCGGTGCTTGATGATATGACCTTCCTTGAAGGAAAAGATACAAGCGAAAGGTTATATTATGTAACTAAAAAAATATAATATATAAAGGAAGTATTTTAATGGGTAAACTAATTCGTTGTATTACGTCTGACGGCGCGGTTATGATGACCGTTGTTGATACAACCGATATAGTAGAATATGCAAAAAACATACACGATACAACCCCTGTTGTAACTGCAGCACTCGGCAGACTTTTGTCGGCTGCATCAATGATGGGCAATATGCTAAAAGGCGAGGATAACAGTATTACCTTGCGCATAGATGGCGGTGGCCCTGCGGGATCGGTTGTTGCTGTATCTGATGCTTACGGTAATGTGCGCGGTTATGTAGGTAATCCACATGTAACCATACCTCTAAAACCTAACGGAAAACTTGATGTTTCGGGTGCTGTTGGTAAAGACGGTAATCTTTATGTGCTAAAAGATGTAGGTTTAAAAGAGCCATATAACGGTGTAATTCCTCTAGTGTCAGGCGAAATAGCCGAGGATATTACCGCATACTATGGTAGTAGCGAGCAAATACCTACCGTATGTTCATTAGGCGTGTTGGTTAATAGCGATAGAACGGTTGCTTGCGCCGGTGGTTTTTTAATTCAACTTTTGCCTGGTGCGGACGATAATACTATTGATAAAATAGAGGCTAATATTAAAGAGTTAAAACCTTTTACCACTATGCTTGCTGAAAACACAAGTCTTGAAGATATTGCGAAGACTGCATTAAGCGGTTTTGATGTAGAATTTTTGTATACCCAAGAGGTTGAATATAGATGCGATTGTTCAAAGGAAAGGGTAAAGCGCGCACTCTTAACTTTAGGTGACGAAGAACTGGAAAATATGGCATCAGAAATGCCCGAAATTGAACTATGTTGTCACTTTTGTAATAAGCGTTATACCTTTACTCCGGAGCAGGTTAGAGCACTAAAACAAAAGCAATAAAATATTTTAAAAAAATTTCAAAAAAAGTGTTGACAAACTTTAAATAGTATGGTAATATATCATTCGTCGCCGGTGATAATCGGTGGTGAATAGATGTGGGAGCATAGCTCAGCTGGGAGAGCATCTGCCTTACAAGCAGAGGGTCACAGGTTCGAGCCCTGTTGTTCCCACCATCGTTGGCCTGGTAGTTCAGCTGGTTAGAACGCTAGCCTGTCACGCTAGAGGTCGTGGGTTCGAGTCCCATCCAGGTCGCCATTCGCCTCTGTAGCTCAGTTGGTAGAGCAGGGGACTGAAAATCCCCGTGTCGTTGGTTCGATTCCGACCGGAGGCACCATGTTGTGCGGATTTAGCTCATCTGGTAGAGCGCCACCTTGCCAAGGTGGAGGTAGCGAGTTCGAGCCTCGTAATCCGCTCCAAGGACGCTTAAAAGTAAACATTTTTAAGCGTCCTTTTTTAAACCCTAAATAAATATGGCACCATAGCCAAGTGGTAAGGCAGAGGTCTGCAAAACCTTTATGCCCCGGTTCAAATCCGGGTGGTGCCTCCAAAAAATCCTGAATGCGAAGGCGTTCAGGATTTTTACTTCTTACTTCTTACCTCTTCACTCTTACTTCAAATAAAGTTTTGCACGGGATTTTTTGGAAAGTAATAAGTAAAAGGTAATAAGTGTTGCGACTTCGTCGCTTTTATGCTACAATAAACCCAAGACGGTGATTAGATGAAAAAGCGATTTTTTATTGACCTTTGCGATTATTGTGCTTATTAAGCAAAAAACAAAAACAAATTAAGAAAATCCTCGGTTTGATTGTTAAATATATTTTATTTAAAATATATGCGGAATAAAAGATATTTTTAATTATCTGTTGCTGTAAATTTAAGTTTTTTAAATTAAGGAGTATTATAATGAAACTTTCAACACCAATCGGAGATATAGGAAATAAAATTGGATATAAAAAAGCAATTAATCTTATTTCAAAATCAGGATTTGATGCTTTCGATCTCAGCATGTATTCCATGCATATAAAACCGAATCAACTTTCGGGGGATAATTATTTATATTATCTTAAAGAATTGAAGGAAGAAATGCATAAACTTGGTATAGAGTGTAATCAGGCACATGCACCGTTTCCAACGCAGCTTAATGGAAATGATGAATATAATCAGATGACCTTAAAAATGATTATCAGAAGTATGGAATGTGCAGCTTTTTTGGGAGCAAAAGTTATTGTTGTGCACCCAATAAAAAATTCTTCTTCGTCACTTTGTAGTAAATATGCTTTTGTAAAATATGAAAGTAAACAACAACTTTTTGATGCAAATATTAATTTTTTTAAAAAATTAATACCTTATTGTCAAAAATTCAATATTAAAATTGCAGTTGAAAATATGTGGGAACGGCATCCAATGCATCACGACACGCTTATTCCTGCATTCCTTGGTAACAGTGAAGAACATGCAAGATTTATTGATGTGCTTGACAGTGAATGGATTGTGGGTTGCCTTGATATAGGTCATGCTTTAATTTGCGGAGAGAATCCTGCACAAGCAATTCGGCGTTTGGGTGCAAAGAGATTGCAAGCATTACATATTCACGACTGCAATGGATATGAGGATTCTCACGCATTGCCGTTTTCTATGCCAAACAATTGGGACGAAATAATGAATGCACTTGCCGAAATATGTTATAACGGTGATTTTACCTTTGAGGCTGAAAATTTTTATAAATATTATCCTGAAGAATTGTATAGTGATGCACTCACATTTATGTGTAAAATGGGAAGATATATGATAAATTCAATTAATAATAAATGTTTAGGAGATAAAAATTTTTAATCAAATTAATGATAAAAAATGTATTTGCGGTAAGGAGCATATTTTTACTTCAAATAATGTTTTGAATGGGATTTTTGGAAGGTAATAAGTAATAGGTAAGAGGTAATAAGTGTTGCGACTTCGTCGCTTTTATGCTACAATAAACCCAAGACGGTGATTAGATGAAAAAGCGATATTTTATTGACCTTTGGGATTATTGTGCTTATTAAGCAAAAAATAAAAACAAATTAAGAAAATCCTCGGTTTTTGACCAGTTCTTTTTTGGACAGGAGAGCCAAAAAACACTCGTTCAAGAGAACGAGTGTTTTTTTCCCAAGCCGACAGGCTTGGTATATCATCACGCAGTATGCGTGTATCTCATCACACCGTAGGTGTGTATATAAAATTCTGTCGGCTTGATGAAGTGATTTCAAAAAAATATAGCAAAATATTATATTGTGATAGCAATATTTCACTTTTATTTCTTGCGCTTAATCCATTTTAGTAGTATTGTGATTTCTGAGAGGTGTTTCTTATGCATAAAAAACTACAAAAAGAATTTCTGAATATTTTATTAACCTTTTTGGCGGCATTACTTTCCTCTTTCACATTGCATGTATTTGTTTATAAAAATGGATTTGCACCGAGTGGGGTTGACGGTATTGCAACCATGATACAAGAAATCACAACGATTAATGCCGGTATCGTTGGCTTGGTTATTAATATTCCGTTGTTAATTATTGCTTGGAGGTATTTGAATAAGAAGTATGTTATATACACATTGATTTTCACTTTTTTATCCTCTGCATTTATTCTGTTGTTGGAATATATCAACTTTCCGCAATACGAGGCAATGTATGAAAAGGTTGTGGCTGCTGTATTTTCCGGCTTGTTGCTTGGCATAAGAACCGGTATAATGATACGATTGGGATTTTCGACAGGCGGAATTGATATTGTAGCTGCTATCTTTCAAAAAAAACGCAGTTACATAAATATAGAACGGATTATTAGTATTATTTGTTATGTTATAATCATTGTATCCTATTTTGTTTATCGTAATTTGGGAGCAATTTTGCTTTCGATTATTCAAATGTATGTATTTGAAAGTGGCGTTTCTCTTTTGTTGAGTGACCATAGGGATGCTGTTGCATTTAACATAATCACTAAAGAACCTGAAAAAATTAAAGAAGATATTATTTTTAATTTAAAACACGGAGCTACTGTAGTTGAGAGTAAGGGTTTATTTACTGATACGGACTCCTATATGATTGTTTCTATTGTAAATAAAAGACAAATACCGGAGTTTATTTCAATTATAAAAAAGCACAAAAATACTTTTATGTATTACAATGATATAAGTGGAGTTCACGGAAATTTCAGATGGAAAAAAGATGACATTGTGAAATAACATATAATCAAAATCTTGGTTTCTCCCAGTTCTTTTTTGGACACGAATGACAAAGCCCCAAGGACGATAAGTTCTTGGGGCTTACTTCTTACCTATTACCTCTTCACTCTTACCTCAAAAGTCCTTGGGGCTTTGGTAAGTAATAAGTAAGAGGTAATAAGTATTTTTTGCAAGGCTTCGCCTTGCTCTTTTTATTTTATATGGTATAATGGCAATATGAAAGGCGGTAACATTATAGCAGATAGTCTGTTGATTATAAAATCTAAAGAATTTGCTTTGCAGATAATTAAGGTATGCAACTATGTAAAACAAACTAAAAAGGAAAGCGTGCTTACAAACCAACTTATCCGTTCGGGAACATCTGTTGGTGCAAATATCCGCGAAGCATTTTACGGACACGGAACTGCTGATTTTATTGCTAAACTTCAAATTGCACTCAAAGAATGTTCCGAAAGTGAGTATTGGTTGGAACTTTTAATCTAAAGCGGCTATTACGATAATAGAGATATTCTTGATAAGTGTATTGAAGTTAAGAAATTACTTATTGCTTCTTCCCTCAAATATACCCCCCTATTGACAATATACCCCCTTGGGGTATATTCTGTATGTGGAGGTGGACTTATGGATAATAATTGTTGCAACAAGAAAACTAAAAGAAGCCCCGAAGACAAAAAGCTAATAATCAATAGGCTGAACAGAATAGGCGGACAAATAAACGGAATAATTAAAATGGTAGAAAATGATGCTTATTGTAATGATATATTAGTACAATTATCTGCTGTTAAGAATTCTGTTAAAAGTTTGTCTACTCACATTTTAGAGAATCATTTATATATGTGCGTAACTAGAGATTTGGAAAATGGTGAGTTAGATACTATTGATGAATTAATTAGCTTGTTCAAGAGATTTAATCAATAGGAGGTGAGAATATGGATAAAATCGTAATCTGCGAAAAATGTGGTGCAATGGTTAAGGTTTTAATTGATTGTACTTGTGAAAACTGCGGTATCAAATGCTGTGGCGAAACAATGAAAGAAATTTCTGCAGAAGAAGCAAACAAACGTTTAGAGAATAAATAAAATCAAACGATTGTATAAGGAACAAAAAGGCACAATTTAAAAAATTGTGCCTTTTTTATTGTTTTCACGTTGCCGTATTTTGCTAGTATATTGGGAATAATAAGCACAAAATAATGTAACGGAGGATTAATAATGGAATCGGTATGGGAAAGAAGCACAAAGCCGAAACAATTTAAACCATTAATGCACGATATAAAAACTACTGTGCTTATTGTAGGCGGAGGCATAGCGGGTATCTTATGTGCTTATATGCTAAATAAATCAGGTACCGAATGTGTAGTGATAGAAGCAGACCGCATTTGCAAAGGCGTAACGGGTAATACTACAGCAAAAATTACACTACAACACGGTCTTATATATGATAAAATTATTAAAAAATATGGCATAGATTCAGCAAAAATGTATCTACAGGCTCAACAAGATGCGCTAAATTTATATAATAAACTTTGTAAGGATGTTAATTGTGATTATAAAAAGCAAGATTCTTATGTATATAGTACCGATAATCTTTACAATATTGAGTGTGAGGCTAGGGCATACGAACAAATTGGTTTAAAGGCGGATTTTTGCAATGAGATAGAGTTGCCTTTAGAAATCAAGGGTGCCCTACGGATAGAAAATCAAGCGCAATTCAACCCACTAAAATTTTGTTATTCTTTGGCTGAACAACTAAATATATACGAAAACACAAAAGCATACGAACTTTTTAATGGCGGAGTGATCACCAATAGAGGAAAAATATTTGCTAAAAAGATTATTGTAACCACACATTTTCCTATCTTTAATAAATACGGCGCATACTTTTTGAAAATGTATCAGCACCGTTCGTATGTAGTTGCGCTAAAAAACGCTAAACTGCCGAACGGAATGTATGTGGATGCTGATCTCAATGGATTATCTTTTAGAGAATATAATGGATTGCTTCTATTAGGCGGTGGCAGTCATAGGACAGGTAAAAAAGGCGGAGCGTGGCAAGAATTAAGAAATTTTGCAAAGGTTAAGTATGGTGAGTGTCAGGAGGTGGCACATTGGGCAACACAAGATTGTATGACATTAGATGGCATTCCATATATAGGTCAATATTCACAGAAATTACCTAATGTCTATGTTGCAACAGGCTTTAATAAGTGGGGGATGACCTCTTGTATGGTGGCAGCAAGAATTTTATCGGATATGGTGAAAGGCAAAAGTAGTGATTATTCTCAGGCTTTTTCACCGTCAAGAAGTATATTGCATAAACAACTGGCAATAAACCTAGCAGAAACCTTTGTTAATATAATAACCCCAACAAAACCAAGATGTCCGCATTTAGGATGCGCGCTTAAATACAACGCAAATGAACATTCGTGGGATTGCCCTTGCCATGGGTCAAGGTTTACTGAAACAGGTCAACTTATAGAAAATCCTGCCACCGACGATAAACAAATGTAAAATGGAATTTTGCAACGATATTGCACCAATAACTAAAATGTGTTATAATACTAATATTAATTTAACTAACTGGTTAGCTAGAGGGTGTAAAAGCATGTTCAATGCCGAAAAGGTTAAAAATGAATGTATAGAGTGGATAAGAGAATTTTTTAAAAACAACGGTGATGATTGCAAAGCGGTTGTTGGTATCTCCGGTGGTAAGGATAGTTCTATTGTAGCGGCTTTATGTGTTGAGGCGTTAGGTGTAGATCGCGTTATCGGTGTACTAATGCCTTGTGGTGAGCAACATGATATTGATATGGCGTATCTTCTTGTTGACAGTCTGGATATAAAACATTATGAAATTAATGTTAAAGATGCTATTAACGGAGTGCTTTCTAATATCCCTGAAGAACTGGAATTAAGCGAACAGTCACGAACAAACCTACCTCCAAGAATAAGAATGTCGGTGCTATACGCCGTTTCGCAAAGCGTTAATGGTAGGGTAGCAAACACCTGTAATCTGTCAGAAGATTATGTTGGCTATTCAACGAGATACGGCGATTCGGTTGGCGATTTCAGTCCGCTTTCAAATCTTACAGTAACCGAGGTAAAACAAATTGGCAGACTTTTAAAAATTCCTGATATCTTGGTTGACAAGGTGCCTATTGATGGTCTTTGCGGCAGGACAGATGAAGAAAATTTAGGTTTTACCTATGCCGAACTTGATAGATATATTCGTGAGGGCATTATGGAAGATGAAAACAAAAAGAAGCGCATTGATGAACTACATCAAAAAAACCTTTTTAAATTACAACTAATGCCAAGTTTTAAACCAAATATAAATTAAAAACGTTACCCAAGTATCATTCTTGCAGATGAGCCTACAGGCAACTTAGATAACGAAACACAAAATGATATTATGGATATTTTTAAACGTCTGGCACAAGAGGGCAAGTGTGTTATAATAGTTACTCATTCAGCCGAGGTTGCTGCTATGGCAGATGTAATATACGAACTCAAAAGAACAAGCAGTAAATAATAAAAAAAGGCTTCATAGCGAAGCCTTTTTTATTTTAATGTTGCTCTATATTCATCTAATAAACAGAGTGGTTGATAGGATTCCTTGGCTTTTCGCAAACCTTCATCGCCCATATCTTCCTCGCGATTAATATATTTGCAGTCACTCCATTCGTTTTTCACAAATTCACGATTTATAGCAGCATAGGCACCACGATATTCCGTGTTTGCAAACTCAACGTGTATAAGCGCGGTATTTTTTGTGATTCTTTCACCTACAGAACAGGCTATAACCTTGCCGTCAACCTCAATAAGACCGCCAATAACATCTAATTTAAATAAATCGTCCAGTAATTTGTAGGTTGCTTTCTTTGATTCTGCTAATAATTTGGTATTATCGTCTTTATCTTTGTACCATAAATCAAACAAAGTCTTGCAAGCGGAGATATCATTTTCCTCAATTCTACGGTAGGTAAAATCATAGTTCTTGCAAAATGCATTGTAATGGTTCTTTTTGGAATGAAGTTTTTTACCACTTAAATTTATTAAACGCTCCGCTTCGTAAAGATAATCAGAGTTGTCACGGTCATAATCATAGTGGAAATCGTTACCGTACAGAGCTTTTAATTCCAAAACATTATTCGGGTCAAGGCTAATAAGTTTTGGTGTGGCACCCAAATCTTTAAGATACGATGTTGCTTTGTTAATAGCGTTTTTAATATTACCGCCAAGTGTAATTGGGTAAAGTATAAAACTTTTTTCTTTAAAATACCACAAGATATAAAGCACATCATCTTCTACGGCTATTTTTACTTTACCGTCTTGCCCCCAAATGTAGCAGGTGGTAAAATTATAAAGCGAACGAGGGTTAGAGGTGCCTTTAACAAACTTGTCAAAAATAGATTTATCGGTAATTTCTATGTTGCGAAAATTCATTATTTATCCTTCTCTTAAATAGTAATAAAATAGAAAAGCTTTATATATTATAACCTTTTCTAAATTAAATGTCTATCATTTGTTGACAAAATTTTTGTTTGTATTATAATTATAATAGTTATAAAGTGAGGAGAATTGTTTATGCAAATTTTATTAACCGGCGGTGCAGGCTATATTGGTAGTCACACTTGTGTGGAACTTTTAAATTCTGGTTATGATGTAGTTGTTGCCGATAATCTTTACAATAGTAACGTAGAGTCATTAAAACGTGTAAAGCAGATTACAGGTAAAGACGTTAAGTTTTATAAAGCCGATATCTTAGATAAAAAGGCAATGCGTAAAATTTTTAAGAAGAATAAGATTGATGTCGTAATTCACTTTGCAGGTTTAAAAGCGGTAGGCGAGTCTAATAAAATCCCGTTAAAGTATTACGAAAACAACATATCCGGTACTGTTGCATTATGCGAGGTTATGAACGAATTCAACTGTAAGAATATAGTGTTTAGTTCATCCGCAACCGTTTACGGTGTTGCAGAAAAAATGCCTCTTACAGAAGATATGCCGCTTGGCGCTATAAATCCTTACGGCAGAACTAAATTGTTTATTGAAGATATATTGCGTGACCTATGCAATTCTGATAGTGATTGGTCGGTTGCTCTTTTGAGATACTTTAACCCAATTGGTGCACATCCAAGCGGACTTATTGGTGAAGACCCCAAAGGCATACCAAATAATCTTATGCCCTATGTAGCACAGGTTGCTGTTGGTAGACTTAAAGAGTTAAGCGTTTTTGGTAACGATTACGACACTGTAGACGGCACAGGCGTTAGGGATTATATACATGTTGTTGACCTTGCGCGCGGTCACGTTAAAGCGGTTGATTTTGTTAGTGATAACAAGGGTTGTGAGGCAATAAACTTAGGCACTGGTAACGGTGTGTCGGTATTAGAACTTGTTGAGGCGTTTAAAAAAGCATCTGGCGTAAATGTTCCTTATAAAATTGTTGAGCGTCGCGAGGGCGACCCTGCAAAAGTATACGCTAATGCCGATAAGGCAAAGCAACTTTTAAATTGGGAAGCAGAGTTTGGCATAGAGCAAATGTGTAGGGATAGTTGGAATTGGCAAAGCAATAACCCTAACGGATACTTAAAATAATAATTATACGGTCGTTAATCGCGACCGTATTTTTCGGTGGTTATATGAACAAGAATGATATAATAAAATTAAATATAACCGATTTAACAGGTGGCGGCGATGGTGTAGGTCACGCGCCTGATGGTAGGGTGGTCTTTGTCCCCAATACAGCAGTAGGGGATGAGATTTTTGCGCACATTTTAAAAGTTAAGAAAAAGTATGCATTTGCTAAATTAAAGGAAATTATAACCCCTGCTGAAAGCAGAATCCAAAGTGACTGTCCGCTATCTTTAAGGTGTGGCGGCTGTGTGTTTCGTCATATTAGTTACCAAAAAGAGTGTCAAATTAAGCACTCTCAAGTAGAAAATTCCTTTAAGCGCATAGGTGGAATTGATGCCGAGATTAAAGATATAATCGGTGCAGAAAGCATTGATTTTTATAGAAATAAGGCTCAAATTCCTGTTGGTATGGATAGAGATGGTAATGTGGTTTGCGGTTACTATACCAAAAGCAGCCACAGAATTGTGCCGTTGACTGATTGCCGTTTGCATCCAAAGATTTTTAATAATGTTACACAAAAATTTATAGACTGGGCAAATGCAAATAATCTTTCGGTGTATGATGAAAAAAGCGGTAAAGGGTTGCTTCGTCACCTCTATATTAGGCAGTCTAGTGTGTCAGGGGACATAATGGTGCTTGTTGTAATTAACGGTGATACATTGCCTTGCGGCGAGCAACTTGTCAACTCGCTTACACAATTAAGTGAGGTAAAAAGCATACAGGTAAATATAAATAAAGAAGATACCAATGTTATCCTTGGCAAAAAGTGTATAGTTTTATATGGTGAAGATAGCATTATAGATGTTATTTGCGGAGTGAAAATTCGCATATCACCACTAGCCTTTTATCAGGTTAATCATACTATGGCAGAGAAACTTTATAATAAAGCAAAGGAGTTAGCAAGTCCTAAGGGTAAAGTCGTACTAGACCTTTACTGTGGCGTTGGCTCAATAGGTCTTTCAATGGCAAACGAGGCTGTGGAGATAATTGGCGTTGAGATAGTTCCTCAAGCAGTTGAGGATGCAAAATTTAATGCAAAACTAAATGGTATAAATAATGCAAAGTTTATTTGTGCAGATGCTGCAGATGCGGTTAAACAGTTAGAAAAGCAAGGACTTACACCCGACGTAGTGTTATTAGACCCACCAAGAAAAGGCTGTGAAGCATCCCTTATAGAAACCGTAGCAACTAAGTTTAGGCCAAAAACAATAGTGTATATTTCTTGTAACGATGCAACTTTGGCTAGGGATTGCGCGTTGTTTAAAGAGTATGGGTATAAAACCGAAGAAGCTACACCGGTGGATTTGTTCGCACGTACAGGGCATGTAGAAACGGTTGCACTTTTAAGTCGGCAAATCAACGTACACAAAATGAAATTAAATTCTACGCCTTTTGAAATGATAAAGAGTGGCGAAAAAACTATCGAACTTCGTTTGTTTGATGAAAAGCGTCAGCAAGTCAAAGTAGGCGATAGGATACTTTTTACCAACATTGCTAATGGAGAAATGCTTAATACCGCAGTTGTAAAATTGCATAGGTTTGATTCTTTCAATGAGTTATATAAAACTTTGCCCTTATTACAATGTGGATACACGATAGAAGATGTTGATAAAGCAACACCGTCCGATATGGAACAATATTATTCTGTTGAAGAACAAAAGAAATATGGTGTTGTCGGGATTGAACTTTGCCGACCTAAAAAATTACAGACGAAGTTGTCGCAAAATTAAATAGGGAATACTAATCAAAATATTTGAAATATTTTTAGTTTTGTTATTGACAAACGGATAAAATATGCTATAATATTTAGGTCAACTTGAGGGCCATTAGCTCAGTTGGTTAGAGCAACCGGCTCATAACCGGTTGGTCCGGGGTTCGAGTCCCTGATGGCCCACCATTTTAAATAGGGGCATAATGTAATGGTAACATTCCGGTCTCCAAAACCGTCCTTGAGGGTTCGAGTCCTTCTGCCCCTGCCAAAATCAAACCACCCAATAGGGTGGTTTTTTTGTATAAACACTTGTATAGCAAGGGTGCAGACTCATATCAATCCTATATTTTTAGTATAAAACTTGGATTATTTATATTGCTTATTATTAATTTTTATGTTATATTGTTAAAAACTTAATGTTGGGGGATAATAGAGATGTTTAATAAGTTGTTTAAATGGTTAAAAAGCAAGGCACCAAGCAATAAAACGGAAGAAATTAGCTCTTGGTTGCCAGATGAATTTAAATGGGTTAACAATTTTAAAAGATACGAGGGGAATCCAATTATTAGACCGCACGGAGACCTCGCAGCAGACCAAATTTTTAATCCTGCCGCAATCGTGCACGATAATAAGGTTGCGCTTCTTTGTCGTTGCATAAACTACGATGATAAACCCAAAGGTTATAACTGGGCAGTTTCTTCACTTACTTGGGCGTGGAGTGATAACGGAACTGACTTTGTTTTAGATAAAGATCCTTTTATAAAAGCAGATAAAGATAGTGTTTACGGTGGCGGTTTTGAGGATCCAAGACTTGTTTGGATACCTGAAGAAGAACTATATGTTTTAACCTACACAGGTGTTAGAACCTACTTTAACGCACCTGGACTTATTGCCCTGTCAAAAGACTTAAAGAACTGGGAGTTTTTAGGCGAGGCGTTTCCTGAGCGTGCAGTGTGTATCATTCCTAAAAAAATTAACGGTAAGTATTGGGCGTATTACGGAAACTCCTCTATTTTTGTATCTTGGTCGGAGGATTTAAGAACCTGGCATACAGAAAGGCAGGCCGTAGTAGTTCAGCGTCCCGGTATGTTTGACGAGCATATATGCGAGGGTCTTGCAGCACCAATTTATTCCGATAAGGGCATTCTATTTTTGTATAATGGTGCCACAAAAGATAGAGCAAATTATGACTATACTAAAAAACTAGGTATAACCGAGTATTTAGCGCACAGAACCGAGTCAATCTATTCGGTAGGTTGGGCTTTGTTTGACCCCAATGACCCTACAAAAATAATTTCCAGATGCGACAAACCTATTTTAGAACCCACCGAATTATACGAACTTTTCGGTCATACAGGATTCACTATTTTCGGTTGCGGACTTGTTAATTTCAACGGCAAATATCATATGTATTACGGCTGCAACGACAACCGCATAGCCGTTGCTATTGAAGAAAAGTAATACCACAACTATATTTTCAAAAGCAGATGCCTTAAAATGCATCTGCTTTTTGTTTACTTGCGAAACGATTTGTGGTATACTATTAAAAAAGATTCAAAGTGTAGGTGAGAAAAGTGCCGGATAATTTCATTTTACATTCAAATTACAGTCCTACCGGAGACCAACCACAAGCCATTGAAAAACTCAGCGAAGGCATTAAAAATGGCTTAACAGAGCAGGTTTTGCTTGGCGTTACAGGCTCAGGTAAAACCTTTACAATGGCGAATATTATCGCTAACGTGAACAAACCGACATTGGTTCTCGCTCATAACAAAACCCTTGCCGCACAACTTTGCAGTGAGTTCAGAGAATTCTTCCCCGAAAACGCGGTGGAGTATTTTGTTAGTTATCACAGTATCTACACCTAAAACCGTGAAATAAAGCCATTTTTCGGGGGTTTTTAACACCAAATAACACATCATAACACACTATAATACAGATAAATTTGTGACCCAAATTCGTGTAATGCGAATTTGGGCTTTTTTTATTTATACATTATTGTTTAAAAACGCTTCAGGGCAGAGTACGGATGTTTTTCCGTATTCTGCCCTTTTTTATTTGTGCAAAGTGACGAAAATTACGATTTTTTCAAAAAAATAAAAAATTTTTTCAAAAACATATGCACAAAACCGCTGATTTTTGACGTTAGGTGAGGAAACAAAATTTCCGATGTGAGGAAATCGAAATTTCCGAGCACTTTGAAAATTGAATATACATTCGTTAGATACGTTCCTTGTTAGGGTGATTCCCAAGCCAAAGTTGTAGAAGCGCCAAGACCTTCCGAAAGGAAGTGAGCGATAAACTTTTATACAACAATAATCCGAGTTGCTCTTGGAGATGGCGACGACCAATGCAAGGGTTAATGATACTTCCGTAACTCGCGGCTCGGCCACAATGAAGGCGGAGAGGTGAAATTCCTATGGACTCGGTTCGCAACCGAGCGTCTAACGACTTCCCTTTGCGTTTGGGGTGTTGAGAACAAATAAAACGCACGATCAAAGCTCAAAAGGTTCTTTTGAGTTTTGATGGAACGAAAGTTTCAAATATTAAAGAAAGGAGGAACATCCGGTGAGCAAATGTAAAGTAATTGCGATTGCTAATCAAAAAGGTGGTGTTAGTAAAAGTACAACCGTATTTAATCTTGGTGCGGGACTTGCTGCTGACGGACACAAAGTATTGGTAATTGATGTTGACCCACAAGGAGACCTTACAAAAATGTTAGGTAAGCGACAACCGCATGAATTGGACTTGACCTTAACAAATTGTATGTTCGATGTCATTAACGGGATTGAACCTGAAAATCGCGATGAGATTTTAAGTCATCACGAAGGTTTTGATTTTATTCCCGGCAATAAGACATTATCTGCGCTTGAAGTAAACCTCGTAAATGTAATGAGTCGTGAAACCGTGCTTAAAGGTTATATTGACGAACTCAAAAACAATTATGATTATATTCTTCTTGATTGCAGACCTTCGTTGGGTATGTTGGTTATCAATGCATTAACTGCTTCGGACTATGTTGTTATTCCTGTTCAGGCTGATTATTTAGCTGCTGAAGATATGACCGAGTTAATCAGTACAGTCAATCAGGTTAAAAGACAACTAAATCCAAAACTCAGGGTTGGTGGTATCTTTTTAACGATGGCAAATGAAACTAACTTTAGAAAAGACATTATTAAAAATGTTAAAGAGTATTACGGAAACTCTCTGCCAGTTTTTAATGCAGTTATTCCGTACACAGTTCGACTCGCAGAAATCAGTACGGCTGATAAAAGTATTTTCAAACACGCTCCTAATAGCAAAGCCGCAAAAGCTTACGGTGTTTTAGTAAAGGAGGTGGAACAGATTGGCGACAAGGAGCGTAAACGGACTGCTAACCTCAGTAGATAGTCTGTTCACTACCCAGCAAGAGCGTGACGAAGCAAATCTCAAAAAGATTTACGACATTCCTATCTCCGAGATTGATGATTTCCCTGAGCATCCTTATCATGTTGTAAATGATGAAGATATGGACAGACTTGTGGAAAGCATTCAGGAACGAGGAATCATCACCCCTGCTACCGTAAGGAAAAAAGATGACGGAAGGTATGAACTAATTTCAGGACATAGGCGAAAACGAGCCTGTGAAATTGCAGGTCTTGAATCTTTGCGTTGTGAGGTAGTTGATTTAACAAGGGATGAAGCGATTGTTTTGATGGTTGAAAGTAATTATCAAAGATCGAATATTCTCCCGTCGGAAAAAGCGTTCGCATATAAGATGCGACTTGATGCTATGAAGCGCCAGGGACAACGAAATGATTTAACTTCGTCGCCAGTGGCGACGAAGTCGGGTCGCTCCGATGTTGAACTTGCCGAAAAAGCCGGCGAAAGCAAAGACCAAATCCACAGATATATTCGCCTTACTAATCTCATCCCCGAATTGCTTGAGTATGTGGATAACGGGCAAATGAAAATGCGCCCTGCGGTTGAACTTTCATATCTTGATGAAGAAAATCAAAGAGATGTAGTTGACCGCATAGAGGAAACTGAAGTTTTCCCATCACACGCTCAGACAATTAGAATGAGGAAGTTGTTTGATAAAGGTGAACTGAACTACGATAAGGTTACTGAGATTATGGAAGAAGCAAAACCTAATCAAGTATCGAAGCGTAAGTTTTCTTACGAGAACCTTCGCCAATATATTCCCGACTCTTATACCGATACTAAGGCAGAGGAACTTGTCATCAAAGCTCTTGACCACTATTTAAGGCATTTGCAAAAGCAAAGAGAACAATCCAGATAACTCAATATTAATGGCTAACCAGGTTGAATAAAACAACTTGGTTTTTTATTTGCCTAAAGATTGGAGGTGTTTGGGTTGTAGCAAAGTAATTCACTAAAAATCAAAAAATTAAATCAAGAAACCGGAGGAAAAGACAATGAAGTATCAGGTAAAAATTCGCAAGGTGTTTAACACCGACAAACCCGTAAAGGCATTGGCAAGCGTAACCATTGAAAACAAGATCGCCATTCATGGTGTTCGCGTAGTCGAAACCGAAAAAGGCCGTTTTGTAGCTATGCCTTTCAGCACTTCTAAAGATAAGGATGGCAATGAAATCCGCAGAGATGTTGCACATCCCATTTCCGCAGAAGCTCGCAAAGAAATCGAAGATGCAGTGTTTGCTGCATACGAAACCGCACTCAAAGAAGTAAAAGAATAATTTTAAGAAAGATTGAGG
>JAZQTG010000023.1:0-47204 GCA_045630515.1 Acutalibacteraceae bacterium | reverse complement strand
GTAACGCCTTGCACTGTAATCGTTTGCGTGTTCGAACTCCAATCAGCAACTACCAATGTCGGTGTAGTCGCTGGAACAACTGGTGCCGATGCTGGTGTTGTCCAAGAACGAGTAGCCACACCAGAAGATATAGACACTGTTGGAACATAAGTTCCATCTGCTACTGGTGTTGTTGTGAAACGGTCTGTCGGGATAGTTCCGTCTGCGGACATAATCTCGAAGTTACCGTTGCCATTAGCGACCTTAAATGTATGTGCGTCGTTATTGAATGTTCTTGAACTGCCGCCAGCGTAACCAATCTGAATCGCATACTCAGCAGTTGACGGGATTCCAACAAAGTATCCAATACCAATAGCATTATTTGCCGCAACCTCAACAGAATAACCCCCAACTGCCGTTGCCCGTTGTCCAGTAGCTCGTGAAGTAGCACCAACAGCTAAAGACATATGGTTAACACGTGTGTCGTACCCTATTGCGGTAAAATAAGAACCAGAACCCGAGTATGAACTTCTAGAACCCTTACCAATAAATACACCATCCCTAACTGTGTTGCTAGTAGTATTTGGTGTTCCTAAAATATACAAACTATCGGTGTCTGTATCTCGTGCCGTATTCACCAACGGCTTATCAGACCAACTAGCATCTGTTCCGTCTGTGGTAAGGAACTTCCCGCTTTGCCCTGTTTGGTCTGGAAGTCCACCAGAACCTGCTTGAACTTCAACCGCTTCCCAAGAATATGCCGCAGGCTGTTGCCCGTCAGATACGCATTTATAAAAATACCCATTGGTATAATTCGCATCTGTTGTACCAACATACTGATAAATGTTATCAACTTCTTCTTCGCTTGCTTGTGGCATAGCGTCACGCTGGACAATTTCTGGTTCAATCCAGCCTGCCACAAAACCATCGGTCCCTAACACACGACCCGAATAACCTGTTTGACTTGGAACAGCACTCACGGTTACGTCGCCCGTCTGTCCATTTACAGAAGTAACACCTGCTGGTTGCACATCTATTCTTTTCCAAGCGTATGTCGCACTTGCTTCTTGAACTGTGCAGGTAAATGCTACGACATCGCCGTCTTGTGGTGTGCCTGTAAATGTAAAGCCAGCATCCACGAAATCTTGCTGGTATTCTTGGAATGTCAACACCGTGTTTCCGTCAGAATCTTTGCCAACCAAGACCCATAAACTGCTTGCCGAATCATAGGTCATTGTTCCGCTTACAACCGCCAGTGGTTCAACACCCGATTCTGTCAGGAAGTTCGCAAAGTTGTCGCCAGAGCAAGCAACCGTTGTGCCTGACAATGTTGCCGCTTCAAACGAAACTGTGCCTGTATATGTGGCTGTTTTTACATTGCGATAGATATAATTAGTTGTGTATGTTGCATTTGTCGCACCAGTGTATTGATATATGGCATCGGCAGGCGTAGAACTTGCCGCAGGCATAACCTTTGCCTTGATAATAACCATGTCCGGCGTGACTTCTGCTTTCGAATCTGTATCTTTCCACGATGTTGAATCACTGTCCCATACCCATACGGTATCGGTTTCGCCAACAATAGCCCAATCGCCATCTTCTGCTGTGGCGTATGCCGCTTCCAATGCGGCTTGCGTAGCAAACCAACCCTTGTTGTGCGAATCGCCACCGCCACCTCCACCAGAACCTGTTACACGCAAACATAATTTACCGTTTGTATCACGGGTAAATACATCATCGTAGGAACTAGTATTGCTTCCTTCTGTTACACTTACTGTGCGAACAGCCAATTCACCATTATCATTACGGGTATAAGCATCGTCATACATTTCAAACCTCTTTTATTATTTCACTGTATCATTAGTCGTATTGTTTTTCAAGCGACTCGTTTTATTAAAACAAACCCTTGGGAACCATTACTACTTGTAGTTCCACCTATTCCATAATTGGCATTTACTCCGTAAGAAGCATTTTCTGCCAAAGTGTCTGTCGGTATAGTATGGTGATTGTATCCATCTTGTCCGTTTTCCCAACCTATTCCTTTTCCGCCACCACCAGCATCAAGGGAACCGCCAGCACCACCACCACCGCCACCGCCACGTGACGAAGTATGGTTTCCAGCACCACCACCACCACCAGCACCAGATGCACCACCACCAAATGCTTTTGCACCGCCTCCTCCTCTGGCACCGTCATAATAACCGCCTCTTCCACCAGCACCAGAATATACATCTGGAAAATCTGTCGTATTACCAGTAATACCTGCTGACCCGCTTCCATCATCATCCCCACCAGCACCGGCACCAGTTTTACCAGGTACAGATGTTACAATTATATTACTGCCAGAAACAGTGGTTCGATAATATCCACCACCGCCACCGCCACATCCAGAGTTAGAATAACGACCCATACGCTGACCAGATGCACCACCAGCACCTCCACCTCCACCACCATTTGCACATACTATGTGGGCAGAGTCAATAATTGCATAACTAGGGTATCCACCACCACCACCTTCTGCGGAACTTTCACTATCATGTGCTGTTCCTTTGTTTCCCCCGTTTCCGCCATTTTGATATGTTAAACCACCAGTTCCAACTCTGATATTTACAGAAAACTGGTTATTAAATGTAAATGTTTGGGCTATTAATTCACCTTTTCCACCAGCACCACCATTTCCCGATGCACCACCAGTAGTAGCCGCAGGGGTATTACCACCAGCACCACCAGCACCACGACAGATTATTTGATATGTTCCAAATGGTAAATTGGATAAACTTCCATTAACTAGGAATAATTGTTCGTTCTTTAAAGACCAAGTGTCGAATATTTGCTTTCTAACACCGTTTCTAAAAGTATAACACTTGCCAATGGTATGTTTAACCCCATTCACATAAACACACGGCTTATGCGAAAATATACGCTTTCTAACACCATCAACAAATGTATATACTGCCATAATTAATCCTCTAATACAAAGTATATGGTTCCATTTACACCAGTAGTAGGAACAGTGTCCGTTAAAACTATATTACGGACTTGTGCGGCACTCTGGTCAGTTAATGTTCCGACCATTGCATCCCCACCAGCATTTATACCCAATTTTTTCCAACTAACACCATCTATCTTGGTCGGGTCGCTTACAAAGTTATCAGAGTTCCCGTTTTTCATACTTACTACTGGATAACTGGGAACATTGTTCGCCCAGACCCAAAGTATAGCACCTTTCGGATAACCGCCAATAGCCGTTGCAACTTCAGTATCAAATGTATAACACCCACCATTCTGTGCAAAAAAGTTATGCGACATGGGGATATATCCCATTGCATTAAAATCCTGCCGTTTAGGAGGAACACCACCTTGTGCAATAGGTGTAGAAGTTTCCTGCGGAAATCCCTTTTGGAAACTCGCACGACCAGATTCAGTAGTGGTATTTTGAATATCAGTATGTTGACCACCAGCAGACCAAATCTGCGGTATTACTTCTGGTTTATTAAAACTATTTGCCATTTATTACTCCTTACTTATAGAACACGCCACCGTCTGTATTTTCCGTTCCTGTTTCACCAGTATGGTCTCCTGGGTCACAATTATACGCACCACCCATATTAGTGGTTTCAGTCATACCTTCAAACCCTAATGTTGTAGCCCA
Organism: Acutalibacteraceae bacterium; assembly: GCA_045630515.1. GTDB lineage: Bacteria > Bacillota > Clostridia > Oscillospirales > Acutalibacteraceae > UMGS1532. The sequence goes on along the minus strand of JAZQTG010000023.1, from coordinate 43,573 downwards.
GGTGTCACTAAATGCTATATTATATTCAACACCAGCAGGTCTTGGCAAGAAAGTATAAACAAAATCTCCCGTTCTAGGGTCTGTATATCCCATCCGTAATACTGTTTCCTGTTCTGGGGTTATTCCAGACGCAAAATCTATATTAACAGTCATGTTTAAATTATCTACAACCCTAAACAATGCTTCTGGAAATAAATTATGAATAATATTAGTTAACCCGTAAGACGAACCATCCCATACCAAAATATAAATACGGGATTTAAGCAATAAACGATATTGTTCGTCGTTAAAGTAATTGCCACTAACAATAGGCCTGTTTACTTGTAATAATTTTCCCCATAATTCTAACCCATCGGCATTACAGGTGTCCAAATTAAATATATCCCTATCAAACTCATCCCTAAACTGTGTAATAGCGACATCCAAGAACGATTGTTCGTTGGCTACTATTGACTTAAGTTTTTCCGCAGTATCATATTGCCATAAGATTACTGGGCTATAGTCGTATTTAAAATTTAAATTCGCTATTTTGCTCATGATATATTAACCGTTATATTTTCTGGGTTTATAACCAATTTTTCAGCATCACCTAAAGTAATTACAGCAGTTCCTTGTGAACTTCCAACACGCCCAATTGTTACAGATTCAATAAATATATCTGGAATTTCACTACTAATAGCAGACGCTATTTCGAAAGGACTTAAAGAACCACCAATTTCAACCCTATCAACTTCTGGGTTTTCTCCAGTCATAAAGTTCGCAATGGCCGTTTTAATATCACTTTCCAGGTCATCGCCAGAATAATTGCGTTCCTGTACAGTTATTACAGTAGCAACATTTGCTTCCAATGGTTTTGCGAATACTACTACATGGTCTTGCCCATCATTTTCGTCGTTATAAATTACTTCGACTAGATACGGTTCACCTTCTGGTGTTTCTGCGTCTATATACCCAGCACCCAAGGTCTTTTTCTTATATATTGCTTCTGCTATAGCATAGGCTACTGGTTGGGTTTCCAAGTTCGTTTCGTTATAATCTACAATAATTCCTATCCCATGACCAGGTATTTTAAATTCTGTATTTAATATACTATCGGTATTCGTAGTGTTTTCATACGCTATAACCTGGTTTACACCGTCTATGTTCGCAACAGCACTCTTTATAGCCGATAAAACTGACATGGAATTTATATTTAATGATGCTTTAATACGGTTTCTAAATTCCTGGTCACTTTCCTGTTCAGTCCCCATTTTGGCAGGTGCGTCATTTACTACCGTTTCTAACCCGCTAACAGAAGAAACTATAGTGGTAATGGTTCCTACTGGTGCAGGAATTTCCCCACTCTCTTCGGCCCTAAATGTCCCCGTAACAGAACCACTAGAACCTATTACATATTCATAATCATTAATAAATTTATACCCATCATCACTTAATAATTCAGTTCCAATAGGAATTACAGTATCTACTACGCCATTCATAGTTATTTGTGTAGTAGTATAAGTAGCAGATTTACGGCTTATTTGGAATAAAGAACCAATATCATCCAAAACAAAACCATACGCTTTATTAAGATTTAACCCATTGGATAAAGCCGCCGCCATTTGAACAGTAAATACTCTTTGACGGGCTATCATTTCAATAATACGACCTTGTGGGGTTTCTGGTTCTACAGATAAATTTGCACCAAAAACTTCCTTCCATTCTTCTTGTACATCATTAAGAATAGAACTTGTATCTGGAACAATAACCCCAGTACCTGTTATATAATCATAGTATTGTGCGTATTTTGCCATTTTTTACCCTTTTATCTCGACTGTCCCGTATTCACTATTAACGGTTAAACGAAATACAAAATTATTGCCTTCTAACCCGTAATTCCAATAAGAAACACCAGTTATTTCATCTATTTCGTCTATTAAGTCAAAAACCTGTTTTTCCCATAACCTTACTAAAGGGGTATCACTTAACAATAATCCCATATAATCAACCCCACGGGTCAAATTATAACCATATTCACCCTGTTGTAATCTTACTCTATTTACTATTACTTGCCTTAACGCCTCTGCATCTGTTCCAGTTACTAAAACAGAACCAGAAACAGCATCGCCTACAGAATCGACAATGTTTAGATATAAATCATTATTATCATCTGTTAAAAAACTAAACATTTTATACCCCTGGCGTAACAGTTCCTGTAATACCTTTAACCGTCCCATTAGTAAGGTCTGCAACCAATGTCCCATTTGGTTCTGTTCCTATCCCATGGGTGTGAGTTAACCAATTTATTCCGTCTATTATTACATTACTACCGTCACTATTGATACTAACATTTTGTGCGTTTATTTTCAAGTCGGTCTTGCTTGTCAATTCAATGCTTCCATCTTTAATCGCTATTTTAGTTTGCCCGTCCAAAGACGATAAAACTATAGCACCTTCGTCATCTTCAGAAACCGTATAACCATTAATAGCGTCTGGTACAAAGAAGCCGAATTGATACTGATGCCTAGTAAATACAGTTTGTTGTTCTGGTTGTTTACTTTCTTTAAATTTATCAGTATCCAAATCAGCCCCAACTAACCAACCGGTGTCCCCAACGGCTACAGGCATAGATATAAACATAGCACCACTGAAAGGAGTCAAGATGGTGGTTGTTATATCAGACCAATCTACAGCGGAACCGTCCGATGCAGTTTGTAAGACCGCTGGGGAAACTACGACAGTATCCCTACTTTTAACCTCTTTTACTATAGCAGGAATACATGTTTGAAACTTCTGCGAAAAATCACGCAATGCATTTTGTATATAATTCGGTAAATCATTAGAAAATTTATTATAAAAAGCCCTCATTTCCCCACCTTTACACATTCTAAATCGGTATACCAGTCCCTACCACGCAATGTCCCATGATGTCGTAAATTGACAATATTGTAAAGACCGTTATAAAGTTTTAATCTTTTCGATTTTACATATATCGTTTGTAACGGGTTAAGGGATACATCCATTAATACCTGTAAGTTTATTCCACTTTCTGTGGGTGTAGGAATGTTTATAAGCCCGCTATTTTCGTCAATAATCGGTATGATAGCATTAGACGACTTCCCTTCCCAATTTACATATAATATATTGTTTGCAACACTAAAACATATCGCTTCTTTAGATTGGCTGTTAGCCGCAGATAAATCGGTCTGGACTCGTTGTAAATACCCGTTTGAAGAACCAGTAAATGACCAGTGTTTTCCTGCTGTAGACTGTAAAATACTACTGTTTTTTACATCCTCTGGAATATATATACCATAACCACATTCTTTTCTTGCGTCGTCTATTAAATACGCAAATGTAGGATTATTAAAACTTTTGTTCTGAACAGCGTTTCCCATGTTTTCAATATCGGAATAGGCGGTTATATTAACTTTGGTATCTGGCATATCAGTGGGACTTGATTGTAAAATCTGTCCAGCAAATATCTTTCTTACATAACCTTTATAACCAGCATAACACTCAATAGAACGCCGTCTCTCCGTAAATCTTGCAGTATTAGTAACCACTTCGAATAGGTCATCAGCGTTTAAATTAGTAATAGTAAATGTGGAATTGTTAGGAACTAGGTTGGTTCCTGTATAAGGCACATCAAAAGATACGTTCAAGCCCGTTTCTTCGTCGCCAAAACGCTTTCCATCTATTACTAAATATGCAACCCGTTGTTTCATAATTCATCTTCCGTGTAAAATAACAAGTGCTGTGTATCCCCGAACTTCTTATAATTTGGATATTCATCATCTATGCATTTAAAGAAAAACTTCCCACCAACGCTTATATACATATAAAGGTTTACAAAGTTATTCGGGGTACATAATTGTGAATAAATAAGTGGCTGTTCGTTCAAGAATACTGTCATAAAAGTAAGTTCTTGAATAGTCCGTAATTGAATACGAAAGGCATTATCATCAATAATAAATGTTAATTCCTGGTTAGGAGTTTTCGTTAAATTAATCGTATACATTTACGCCTCCGCAACTTGTGTTCCAGTACCGATAGTATTAGCATCTGAAGCGTTCGCAAATTCCGTCTGGTTTGATGCTAAAGTCCCAAATGTTCCATACGATTGCACTTCTTTTACTTCCCGTAAGGAAAGCGTAAATAACGACCTGTCTACTGTTTTTGCATCTAATGAATACTGGAAACTCTGAATTACCAAATCCTTATATACCCCGTATTTTGTCTGTAAAATTATTTTATCTTCCTTTTTCTGTTGCATTTTAAGCATCGTTTTATAAATCCTTTCGGCAAAGAAAGTAGGCATAGCAACTTCTACTTGGGCAGATACTGGTTGTATAATACTGGCATCAGTAATAATAGTTCCTTTTTCTACAGGATGGTCGCATAAATCAGATTCTACATTAACCCTTGCAGACATATAGGAAATACCATAAGGGTTAGCCCCAGTAACATTTAATACCTTATTTACATTGCCAATTTCATCTGCCAATCCAGAAAATAATTCTTCATAATAAAATTGGTTGCCCCATAAATCATTTATTATGTCTCTAGTAATAGAAGATGTTGTATTCGTTCCGTACATAGCCCGTAACGCTGGTAAATCGACTTTTGGCTGTTTATATAAAACCACAGCCCGTTGGTCTAATAAAGTCCCAATTACAGTTTGTGCTAATGATAAAGTCCCAAATCCTGCCATTTCGTTCTCCTACTCAAATGGTGTCGCAACATTAAAATTACCAGTAGTGTCTACTTTTATGGTATGTCCCTTTAATACACCAGATTCGTCCTTAACAGTTAATAATATAGTCGGTTGTGCGGTTGGTAAGAATGTGGCACTTCCTCCATCCTTGGACAACGCTCTATTCAACCCATATAACGCATTTAATGTCCCAGAGGACGATGCTACATTACTTCCGTAATAATTAACCAATTCTTCAAATTGACGGGTTTTAGCCGCTATTAAATTCGCCCTTATAATAGAATCTGAAACACTTGGGTCTATAGAGGGTTTTGATTGTAATGCTTTACTAATCGCTTCACCAGGTGTTTTGGCTTCGATTTTTTCGCCATTTACCATATATACACCAGGAGACACCTTTTCCGCTGTAGTGGTTTTTCCATTAACCGTCATAGAATAATTTGTCGGTTCCTGGTCTTTAAGAACACCATCAAGCCACATGCCAAGTTTTTCAATTACATTTAACCCATTAGCAATCATCCATTCTAAAAATTGGTCTAAACGGGTTTGTATTCTTCTGGCCTGTTCTGCGGCAGATTTTGCTTCTTCCATATGATATTTTGGAAGATTCCTATCCCAATTAGCACCTCTAGTAGCCAAATGTAACATAAGGGCTTCATCTATCCCAAAAGCAGATGCTATTTCACGAACACCAAACATGTTACCACGATTACGCTGGGCTTGCATTGCTTTTGCAATATTAGTCATTAACTGGTCTTCTGATAACATTCCCCCATTTAACGCTATCCCATATCTGGATGCCGCCATTACAACATCTTCACTAATACCACGACCATGCCTTGCGGCACCCAAAATATCACTTAACGATGTATATGCTGCCGCCGCAGAAGAAGCGTCGCCACCGTATAATTCCTTTAACTTCTTTCCTAAACTTCCTATTCTTTCTGCGGCTATACCAGCACTATTAGCCATACGGTTAATTCCGATATACTCGTCTATTTTGGAAAATGTCCGACGCATAAGTACCGAAACTAATGTAACAGCCCCACCTATGGATAACCATTTTTTCATTACTTTATCCAAGGATTTAGATAATGAATTAGCGTTATTTTCGCTTTCTTTAAAGGCATTTTTGCCCTTTTTACTGGATTTATTTACTTTTTCCCCTAATTCATCAATCTTTTTATCTACCCCTTCGGTGGTTTTTTGCAGTTTTTTTAACTGGGCGTTTACAGCGTCCATTGTTTTCTGGATTTCCTTCGCACCTTTAACTGCAAACCTTACACCAAACTGGGCTTCATTGTTCATCGTTTAACCTTTTTTAACGCCTGTTTGTTTGCCATATATTCGTTATATTTCGGAACCGCCCACGCTTCATACATTATTAACGCATCTTCCCATGTATAAATCGTTTTTAGTTCGTTTAATGTCGCTAGATGATTGTATATCAGCGTAGCAATTAGATTGTCCACATTCCGATATTCTTCGCCAGCGAAACCATCGTCAACCTTGTTTAAGAATTTGAGGCTTCGCCATCTGCTAAAAAACCGAATGTATAATCCATAACCTGTGCCTCTAACGCTAATAACATTTCAGCATTTTCGACATGGTTATTGATTAAAGTAGGAGTATCTAATGCAACCTTGATAGTTTCCCCATTTTGATGCTTTACTTCTACCCGAACATATTGCATAAGTAAGTTAGATACTTCTCTGCTTTTTTCGTATTCTTCTGCATTGTTCCCGTACCGTGAATATTTTAACATTATTTCACGACCTTGAACGGCAGGAATTTTACTAATCCAGTATTTAGCAGATTTTTGATTTTTACCTTCGCCCGCTGTTACAGTAAATTCTTTTTCATCTATGCGTTCCATTATTGACTCCTTTCATTTTTTATCGTTATGCAACGTTATTTTCAAACACAAATCTAAAAGAACGACTATTTGCACGACCTGTACTGGAATAATCTTGCGTCGGTTTACCGCCGATTATATAACCATTACTTAATATGCTCTGGTGTCCATCTGGGTGTGTAATAATCATACTTATAACATCCTTACTAGAAACACGATTTTTTTGCGTCATGTTCAAACTAAACAGTTTTTCCAGTTCTTTACATTCGTCTGTCCCTGGAATAAGGTTTAAGTCGATTTCACATGGTGTTGCTACACGCCAAACGACCATATCACCGTTAACACCCATTCCACTTTCCATAATAGTTAAGTCCGAAACATTCAAACTATCACCATCGTCTGCAAAATGCGTTATTTCAATACCAACTGGATATGTTGGAACGGCTTTTATCAAAACCTTTAAGCCCATTGCGGAAATATCTACTGACATTTTTCTATCCTTTTTTTATAGGTTTTATTGTTAAATTAAAATATCACGCCCGTCAACAAAGTTGATACTGTCGCCCTTCGCATATACTAACAAGTAAGAAACTTTATATTTTTCTACACCCTGTTCTGTATATTTAACAACCGATGCCGTTAACCAATACCCAACACTTTGAATATCTTGCCATGCACCAGCATCACCCGTTAATTGCGAAATATACGCTTTTTGGGTCGTATCCAATGTCTTACCAGCACTTATAACACCATTAAACAATGCTTGTTCAATAATTTCCTGGATAGACAATTTAACATAACCCAAACCCGTTTCGTTAGCAGGAAGAGAATCTAAACTTAACCGCATATTTAACAGATTAGTAAAGATTGCATCCTTTAACCATGCTTCGTTTGTATAAACACCCATGGACGAAACATCACCCATCAAAACGCCATTTTGATAAAAAGAAACTAAATTACCAGCCTGCTGTGTCGAACCATAATAATTAACACGGATTGCGTCATATGCATTAGCATCTGTTTGACTATCAACACTCGGTGTAATACCACTTGCCTGTTGATACATAAAATCTACAGAAGCATTCGCTACACCATAGTTAATTGCCGCCGAAATAGCCATTGGTAAAAATTCTGCCTTTTCCGAATGTTTATCCAGAGTTAAACCTACCCCATCATATTCTGCCATAGCAGAAGCCATTGTACCAGCATTAGCACTAGTAACACCCATTGACCACATATAACGGATATTCTGGGCTTTTACCCATGCGGCAATATCTGTTTCTTCACCCGTAACACTCGTTAAGAAAGTGAAAGAGAAGAAGTTATTGGACAATTCTGCACTATCAGACAATGCTTTCAAACCAGTTGTCACACCAGAAGATTCTGATATAATAGCACCGTTATTACCTTCGTTCATACCGAACAATGGGGCTAAAGTCCCTGTGGCATAATCAACAGTATGTTCTGCACCAGTTGCTACAGTAGCAAATACAAAACGCCCTAATGTTGTATTGTATTCGAAAGTTGCAACCCCATCACTTACAGTATTTAACGCTTCTTGGATAATACTTGCAACATCAGTAAAAGAAGTTGCGGAATGTAAATCCAACGCAGTTAAAACAAAAGTCGTAGAATCGGCCTTAAATGTAACATTTGTATTGGTTAAAACCGTAAAATCAGCCAAAGAAGCAGATTTAACAGAACCAAACAATCTTGCAGATGTTGCAGATGTCGCATGTGGTGCGAACGAAATCTTCTGTGGGGTTGTCCCTTTACGGGAAATATAACCAAAGTATTTAGAAGCAAATTTGTATTCATCACTTCCTATACCAAAATAATTACCAACAGCAGTAAGAGCCGTATTACTACCGCCAGAAAATTCAACCACTGAACCAGCAGGAACAAGTGGGTTTGCCGTAAAAACACGACCCATCAAATCACGCTGGGAAACTTGAGAAGTTCCACCAACAGCAGAAATGATGTTTATATATTTTGTTTGTGGTATTGCCATTTTTACACCCTTTTAGTTATCACTTCTATTGTATTTATTGTCCCAGTTTTTTTCAAGTTGCTCTGTTCTTGAACAAGCAGGAAATCGAACTGTGGCATTTTCTCTTGTAGTCCGCTGTCAGTTTCATAGTCCAACAAACGCATGTTCGTGGCCTTTATTACTTCATATCCAGCATTTTTCCAGTCCTGCACCTTACGGGCAGAGTTTATATACGCCAGCAAAATGCTTAACACATCCTCACTGGTAATCGTATTTTCATTGTCATTTTCGACATCTATAGTTTTATAAGCCGCAACTTGGTAAAGTGTTTCTTCATACCAATGGTCAACATTGTTCCATCCAGTATTTGTTAATATATTGGTATTGCCTTGTGTTCCTATACGGCGTTTTGTTATTTTATGTAAATATATCGTTTTATCTTTTAAACCCTGTATAGACGGTTGATAATTACGAATTATATCCCAATCTTCATACCCATATTCCTTAAGAACTTTCTTAAATTCGGAAATTAAAAACTTCCATGTGGCATTTTCATTTGTCATATTTTTTAGCCCTCCGAACTAATACTTTGTTCCAATCCTGTGCCGGATAATTATACCATATATCCGCATCTATAATGTTATAAATTGCCCCGTCAGACCCTATAATCTGGTCATTGCTTTCAAGTTCAGATAAACCTTGGGCATTAGTATGTAACCATACCTCGTATACATCTTCTGTATTTCCAATACCCATTTTATATACTAAACTTCTTTCCGCATGTTGTATAGAACCTATAACTGCTATTTTCGGGCCATAAGTATTTACCATGTTACCGATAGCATTTGCTTTACGACCCAAAAATTTACGGTAGTATATCGTTTGTTTCGGTATTATATTCAATGCAGATTTTAATACATTAAACATTACCCATCTCCTCATCTGTTCTTATATCTATGCTTTTTAACAAAGTCCCTGTGTTTATTAATGGCGGTTTTCCTGTTCCTTTACCTTCCACATAAAACGGTTTCCCAGATATTTTATTCCTCATCCATCCACCATATATACTTATAGTAGCGTTCGGTTGCCAACCGCCATCTAAAATAGTGTCTTGTATATCACCTCTTACTTGAGAACCAAAAGTTTTTAACGCTTGGGTAAACGATTTGTTTTCATCAATAGCCCTTTGAACCACTGTTTTTAATAATTCATGCCATTTTTTTTCGTTTTCCATAATACAAGTTCTTAAAAAAGGTCTTTGTGGTAATCCCTGTCTAGTTCCAAACTCGTTCCATCTAGCAACATCAGCAATAGAAACATCCCTGCCTTTTCTATCTTTTGCATATCTTTGGTCAGCAAACCACCCAATATTTATGCCAGCATCCCTTGGGTCTTTTAATCTATGAAAAAACTTTAATTCCGTCTGTAATCCCATTATTTAATTCCCCATGGGTTAGGTCTTCCAACAAAGTAAATAGGAACATTATGGGCGGTTAAAATTGCCAAATACTGTTGTCCATACCCTGTGCTTTGTAACCATTGTTCCAGGTTATTCTTACTTATTTGTGTCTGCCTAGTTACAGAAACCCCACCTACAGTGGCAGAAACTTCTGCACCAGCAACACCACCCATAGTGCTTACAATCCCAGTTGTAGGGTCAATTTCCGATAAAGTAATTAAATGGGCCGTCATAAGGTATATAAGTAATTCCCGAACACTATCCTTAATAAGAAAATGCTGGGTGGAAATATATGCCTCTGCCTGCGTCAAAAACCGCGTTAGCAAACAATCTTTATATTTAATAGGGTCGCAAAATTCCTTAAAACAATCCCTAAATCCATTTATAGATACATTTACCGCCATTTTTTACCCTTATATTTAATAAATGCGGGCGGGATTATAAATTACCCATTCCCGCATTAAAACCCTCTATAGAGCCAAATTTTTACGATTTACTCACATCTGGGGCTTTTTGACCACGTTTTTCAAAGTCTTCTGGTGTAAGTTGAACCCCACCATCTTTCTTTGAACTTTTCTTTTTAGCGTTTTCTTTTGCTGGTTTTTCTGATTTAACTGCTTCCATAAAACCACGTTCTACATAACGCTTAAAAGCACTGTGTTCTTTCAATAATTCCCAATCTTCATCGGAAATTTCAGTAACTACCCCGTTAGGTGTTGTCATGGTCGATTTGTCTATAACTCCAGCACCACCCTTAATAAGAATAGATTTTTTAGCAGACTTTTTACCATTTACAGATGTTTCCCAAATGATAAATTCCCCGTCTTGACTAGCCCTACTTATAATGAACATTTTTTACTCCTTTCGTTTATAGGTTTGTGGGGGCGAAAGCCAGCATCTAGCGTTGCCCCCACGATTTGTGCTAATTAGCAACCTGCGTACCGGACAATACCGATTGGCACACGCAGGAACACACCAGCCGTAGCGTTAGAATACGATTCCAAAACGCCTTTTGCCTTCTGTTCCACACCAATCAAACGCAACGCATCTTGCATATACTGACCGATAACTTTCTGACCAGCCAATTCTTCTGCAAACAGATACGCAACATTATCCGAACTATATGCACCATTTAACTGTGGTGCTGATACCACACGCAAACGTGGATATGTCTTTGCAATCCATTCTTTCACAGATGTCGTGCCAAGTGGATTGACGATTTCCAATGTATCAATAACATCGGTTCCCAATGCCAAAACAGCCGCATCAGATTCTGGTTTGAAATTATTACCAGAACGAGAACGCAAACCTGCCATCATTGTGCGAATATCTGTTACAATTTCGTTGAATGTCTTTGTTGTCCATTCAGATGTACCAGCCGCACCATTAGGCAAAGTCACATATGCCGGCATGTTCGGGTCGTTCAATAAACCATATGTCTTATTAATAGAAGCATTATAGCCATTGAACGCAATGTCGTTAGCAGTAATAGCCAAAGACAACGATGCCGCATAACGTTTAGATGCCAACGCATCAACACGCTGTTTCGAAGCACGAGCCGCTTCCAATTTACCAACTTCCAAATCCTGTTCCATACGAACGATAGTACGGGTTTCGTAGTTGATATTAAAGTCGGCCAAGTTTAAATTGGTCTTGTCGCCATAAGGACGGGATTGACCAGCATATTCGATGATTGGTTGCACCAATTCTTCGTCTTCCCAAGAACCAGCAAAGTCACGACCCAAGATAGAGTCCGCATCCAAAGATTGCGTAACGACTTTGACCATATCCGGGAACCAGTATTGCAAAAATTGCACTGGTGTCATATTAGATGCTGTCGTCTGCAATTTCGGAAGGGCATCCATGGCATATGCCTTAAATTCATCCAAGGCACGAGCCGAATAGTGAATACCTAACAAGTCCAAGGTCTTTTCAGTCGTTTGCGAATCCATCGCATACGCTTTTACCTTTTCTGCAGGAATTGAAAATTTTGTAGCGTCTTTCATTTATTTACTCCTTATGCTAATTCCAAAACTACAGGGTCACCAGCACTTGCACCAGCCACAAACACGAACTTGGAACCAGCGATTTCTGTATAACCAGATATTGTTTCGCCAGAAGCCGCAGCATGCAATGTTCCGTCTGCTTCTTTGAAATAGCAAGCGTTACCAACAGCAACTGCATTATCGCAAGTAACTACGATATGTCCCATTGTCGCCAACTGTGCAATGTCACCAGATTTAAAGGTCAATGCCGCACTCAAACCAGAAACAATATATTCCTTCGAGTTAACAGCAATACCGCCAAATGCACCATCACCACCAACAACTGCTTTGGTATTATCAGATGCATCCAATGTGAAGGCCTTTGCAACTGCACCGGCTTCCACAACATAAGGGGCTACACGACGAGGAGAGTCATCATAAAATGAACCCGGAACGCCGAAAGCCAACTTTGTATTTACAACACTTTGTAATGCCATTTTAAGTTACTCCATTTTTGTTGTTATTAAGCAAGATAGGCCTTGATTGCAGGGTCTTCCCCGTCTATCGCTTTATCTTGTCCGAAAGTGAACAAAACACCGTCGCCCGTTTCTTTGGAATCGTCGTCTTCATCTTCAGACTTTTTTTCTTCGTCTTCGTCTTCAGACTTCTTTTCTTCATCTTCGTCTTCGGCTTTTTCCTCTTTCTTTTCGTCTGATTTTTTCAACAATTCGTCGATTCCATCAGCGATTTTCTTTAACAAGGAAATAGATTCGTCTTTTACTTCTTTTTCCTCGTCTTCGTCTTCGGACTTCTTTTCTTCTTCATCCTCGGACTTTTTTTCTTCGTCTTCGTCTTTGCCGCATTTATCTTCGGCTTTCTTTTCTTCGCCATCGTCCTTTTTGGCTTCTTCGTCATTAGCCGTTCCTTTTTCGGACTTGGCATATTCAGATTCTTCCAAAAGTTTTGCAATGGTTTCTATTTTTTCTTTTTCACCGCCTTCAAATTCGTCATTACCTTTTGCGGCAATGGCCATTATCTTGCGGATGAACTCACGTTTGTCTGCCATAGCATCATCCTTTGTTTCTGTTTCTTGTTCATTACTTATACTAGCAGGGTCTTCAGTTTTTTTCAAATCTTCATCCTTACTAATAATATCAAAACTATCCATCACGCATTTTTGGTCAAAAACCTTGACATCCGAACCACAACGACCAGCGTCTACCAAGGCAATATGGTTCCCGACCATGTTTACTTGAACATAATCATACGCCTGCCCATCATAGATACCAGGTTGTTTTTCGAACTTACAAAAATACCCAAGGGATAATTCCTTTTTACCGTTTTCAATGGCTTCTTTTAACTTTTCACTGTAAACGGTAATATCTGCATACAAAACCCCATCTTCATACTGTGGGTTAGTAATAACACCTTGAACAGGGCGGTCATCTACTTCCGTAAACCCTTCGCCCAACATTTCATGGTCATTGATAAACGGCTTTGGCGGATTGTCCCAAGTAGGAACACTTGCTAACAATGTTTCGCCACTACGGAATACCTTATATACCTTATTCGGTTCACATTCATCGGAAACGGAAGAACCAAGATAGTCAAAGATACCTACCTTACTAATAGGATTATGGGGAATAAACCAAAATCCACTCTTATCGATTGTTTTTGCCATTTTACTTCTTCTTTGATTTTTTCGCTGTAGAAGCGGGTTTTTCTTCAAAGGGAATATCTATCCCTATTTTTTCCAAAACCCTTTTAGATTCGGGTTTTTTAACGCTAATCTTTCGTATTATCGTAAACACTTATTCCTCTTTTATTTTTATAGTAGTTTGTTGTTACTTTTTTTTCAAGATATTATCGGAACTAACATACAACTACAGTTTATCAAATCCCCTGGAAATCCCGTTTGACCAGTTTTTTCATCAATAATAGGGGGATTATTTATATCAAATTCGAAACCATCTAGCCCATTTGGGTGCCCATCTTTTAATCCGCTTATCCCGTCCCATTGTCTTATATGGTAAGGTCTGGGGTCTTTATCAGAATGACTATGCCGCCATTTTACCCTATTAATTCCTAACTGTTCAAATCTACGCAGGGTTACAGCGTTAAACACCTTGTTAGTTTGGTCTCTGGCAATCATTTTAGCCCTACGCATAGTTATGTCTTTGGTTTTAATTATCTCACCCCGCAAATCTACCCATGTTCCAGCCCTATTAATAGAATTGGTAACCATGGTTTGAACCCGTTTAACATATTGTTCTGGAATCGATTGTATTAAACTAATGTTTTCGGCGATATTGGTTTTGATTACTTGTAAAAGGTTCTGGGTTTTAGTTTTAAATATATCCAATAAACCTTGGGCGGTAAAGAAAGCCGCTAATACAGTAATTATTTGTAAATCTGATTGTTTAACCGTATTTTCTACCCGTTTAGGGGCGTTCTTTTTAGCATATTCGTTAAACCTATCTTGCCACTTTTTACCCAATTTAGTAATTTTACCCTGTATATCAGTTGCAAGCATGGCATCATCCATCGCTATTTGGTTCTGTTTATTGCGATAGATTTTTAATATCGTGCGAAAATCTTTGTCCATGCCCTCTATTAAAGCATACAATTCCTTACGGTATTGTAATTGCATTGCAAAAGGTGCATAAACTGGTTTATTCTGCTGTATCATCTTTTATTTCGCCATTTTCGTCTAACATGGACTCTGTTTCTGGCGTTTCATCTGATATATTACGGAATCTAGAATCATCATTGTCTTTCAACATGGTTCTTACTTCTTCTTGTGATAATATACCAGCACCTACATAAGTAGCATCTGTTTGTGCCTGTTGGTTTTCAATCTGGGCAAGTTCTACCTCTGTTGGTGTATCAATGGCGTTCCAGATAACATCCAAATTCAAATCTTTGCCATAGACCGACAAACAATACAGTTCATTATGGAAGTCCAATATCGGGTTAAAATCATTCTCCTGGATAGTAACTAGCGATTGTGCATAATCCTTCATTTCATAATCACCGCTATTAGCCAATCCCTTTAACTGTGTTTTCATAAGTTTGGTAACTGGCATTTCACCAATAGCAGCAACTAACTGGAATTGTGTCATGATTAAAGCGTCAAAATCAGCCAATGCCGTATCTACTTGCATAACTTGGTCACCAGGGTTTTTAATCATAAAACCAAAGTTATCCCGAATATTGGACAAACCAGTCATTACTTCTTCTGCACCCTCTGGGTTGGCAATCATAGAATTAATATTACCATCAACGACCAATAACCGTTTACTTAAAGCCAATTTTGGTGCTTCATTAGCAACCTTTTCAGCACAAAATACACGCGAATATACCTGCTGTGGTAATGGAATACCGCCATAGAAGTATGTGGGTTTAAGAATGTCCGAAACAGTACCATTGATAAGTTTTCTTACCCATGACTTATGAATCCGGGTTCCACCATTAACTTTATAGTATTCTGGTTCATAGAAACCTTTTTTATCTGGTCTGGATACCTGGTCTAATGTAAGGTCGTATGTTACCCAGAACGGTTCTATAATCTGCATACCAGTATATGTTCCTTTTTTTACCGCTTTAGGATTATACGGTTTTGACATTGCATCTTCCATGTCTACATTAAAGGTTGGAACTACAATACATTGCCCGAATATCTTTTTATTAATAGCCGCACGCTTACATACTTCTTTAATCTTAAAGTCTTTATCAGAGGCAAGTTTCATATCAGCAAGCAACTGCTGTTCTTCATTTTTATCCGTACTATCGTCTTTATCACTATCCTCATCGCGGTAATGAAGTTTATAATCCACCGCAATAGCATCTTGGGGTGGTATTTCGCATATTTTTTTAATATAAGCGTTTTGTGCTAATAAGGCACATGCCTGGTACCCGATAAAATATTCACTAAAAAATGGTATCATTTCGGGCGGTAACGCACAATTAATAGAACAGGGTTTAATCATTTCATCCATAGCAACCCGTTCTCCATTTTTCTTTTTTACCGCAATATAACTATCGGCCCTGCGTTGGATTGCCCTGTCAAATACTTCTTGAACATTACCATTGTTTGTTTTACGACCAAGTTTTTTTGCGACATCCAAATAAGAAACTCTTTCTTCCTTTTCTTTAATAGGAGTAGTTGCTTCTACTTGTGGGTTTTTGTCGCGTTTGAATAGAAACCAATTCATAATAAACCTCTTATATAAAATACTGTAAACTAAACACTATTACTTTTCAATAAAAAAACTGGGGGCAACTGCCAGACCCCCAGCCCGACTCACCATAGGAGCATGATGAAACTTACTTATCCGCTAACACATATTCGACGCTTACAGACCAATACGAATATTGACCAAGGCGATATACTGTTAGTGTTATGAATATATCTGACCAATCCAACATCCATAACTTTTCTTTTACTTTATCACACATAACGTAATCTGACAAGTAAAAACTTTCGATATATTCAATATTTTTTTCGTTAATAGTTATATGGTTATCCCCAAAGATACGGTGCAAATCGTCTGAATGTTCGAAAAAACTTTGCTTTTCTAACTTTTCCCTACCGATGTCCGCCTCTTTTATCTTTGCAGTAACCCATTCGGCGATATTTCCTTTTAAATGTTCTGTTTCTATATTACATAAGCCGCGTAATACGCTTGGTATTGGTTTTATCATTTTCAATCCTTTTTGTTTTTAGTTGTTCGCCACTCAAGGTGGAATCCGCCTACTACGCATATCTGCCTTCAGCGGAAAGTAGTAATTTTTCTCCCACATTTAAGGGGATGGGCTATATTACCAAACATACCTATCATAATAAATTATCAGTTTAATGTCAATAAAAAACACCCGCCCTCTCCAGTCGGCCGAGCAGGTGTGCAACCGTAGAAAATAGTCTGGCGGATCGGATACCGCCTAAACAGAATGTTCAGCCGAGACACTACTGGCTGAACTCCGTAGTTCTCGGATGACCAAGCCCGCTAACAATCCTAGGTTAGTAACGGGCAGGTGAAGCGGAGAATGCCATAAAAGACAAACCCAAAATTATTACCCATACGGATAACAACCACCAAACTGCCGTCTGGTTCAGTATTATCGTATTTAATTACGATGCTTTTGTCAAATAAAAATCAACCCTGGATGACGTTATTGTCTTCCAGGGTGCTGACCTTTTTACATACTTCTATCTTTATAGCCTCGTATGTAACAAATGTTAGTCAATTAAAATATACCCCTAGAATTAAAGGCAGAATCAACGGCATAGCACCACATATCAACCAAATCATCGTGACAATGAGAGTCGTCTGCCGTAAATGCATCCGCTTCATCGATTAGTAGTTTTGATAATGGATGTTTGTCGTTTTCTGGTAATTCTATGTTTCCAGCGGCTAATTGTGGTACTGCGTTCATTACCCGTGTATATTTGTCCTTTTCTGGTATTACACGCTGAATTGGTAAACCACCTTTACGCATTAGGGATTGTATTAATTGTGTTCCAGATGCTTTATCTTCAATAATAATAGATGAACAGCGACATGTTCCTATACCCTGTTTCCATTTTTCCCATAACGCTATCATAGTGGCTTCCAATTCTGGTATTTCGAACTTACCATGGACAAGGTCTAACATGCGTAATTTATTGGTATTGGTAAGTCCCCAAACACCTATGGCGGTAAAATCGTTCCACTCTTTTGTTTTCATAGCCGTATCTGCGGTTATATATATACGACGATACATACAATCGTTCGTGTTTTTATAGAACCGCCACCATTCATGTTTAATTACTCCACCACCTAATATAATTGGTTCCTGCTGATATTGTGCCGAAAAGGTATATTGATCGACTTGTAATTCTTTTATGCGTTCTGGGGTATATTGGTTCCCAAGATTACAAGTTCCATCATCAGCGATAAGTGGGAATTTAAATACTTTAAAGCCATAGTTTTCTATTAAGAAACCAGTCATATCGTCTAAATGAAGCCTCTGCTGTGTATTCGATATTACAGTATTACTATTATTTAATCGGCTTAATAGCGTCTCCTGGAAGTAAGTATGCGTTTTTTGGCGTATTTTTTCACTTCGTACATCTGTTGGCTTATCGGCATCGTCAATAAATAGCCCACCGTCTGGTAAATTATCAATTGGGTGCCTTAACCCACAATTATGAACTAATAATTTACTTTTGCCAACAAACAGGTTATTATTATCCCATAAGGTCAAACAATAACTGGGACACAAATGATTACAATAAATAATATCAATTACTTTCCTATACCGGAACTGGACGGTTATTTTATTTCTAAACAGGGAGAAATATTTTCGCAAAAAAGCAATAGGTTTATTAAACAAAGACTTTCGCATAAAGGATATAAATGCGTTTCTATAGGCAAGCATAAAGGGCTTTTTGTTCATCGGCTTCTGCTTCTTACATTTGTTGGAAAGTCCAACCTCCAAACCAGACATATAAATTCGATAAAGACAGATAACAGACTTGAGAACCTGTGTTATGGAACAGCCCAAGATAATACCAACGATAAGTTTTTCGGCAATAGAAAATTCCAGAAACTTACTGCAACACAAGCCATAAACATAGCCAAAGACACAAGACCATATAAACAAATTGCCCAAGACTATGGCATATCCCCTTCTTCTGTGTCGGACATTAAGTGCGGCATTGTTTGGGGTAAAGTCACAGACGGTCATAGGGTTCAGAACGGCCGCAAGACATCTCTTGATTATATCAAAGAATCTTTTACAAAAAAGCAGGTTGATTTTATTCTTGACCGAAACAACTCCCGCAGTGACATAGCCACAAAACTTAATATACCAGTTTGGAAAATCAAAAAAGTCCGCCATTATTTTGCTGCCCATAAGGAGGTGGTCTGCCCTTAATTCGCCCCTATCTGTATAAAATATATGGTCTGGGGTGGTGTTTATTATTTCACCATTATCCAAAACAAGCCTCATATACTTTGATTGGTCGTTTTTAATATAACGGTAGATTTTTTTATATTCTTTTTTATTTGTTTTTTGGTTGTAAGATAGGACTTCCACGTCAAGTCTGTTTTCAACGATGTCACCGAGTTTCATCTTGCCTTTTCTTGTGGCAACAAGCGTATCATAATCAAAACATCCAAAACCAGTAATTGCCGAGCCAATAGAACTAAATAATACTACACCGCCGTTTGGTGTGGTTATTTTACGGCTACTAAACTTTAATTTACCTGTGGTACGGAATAGGTAGTCTTTCCAAAAGTCGTCTATAGGGTCAACTTCTTCGTTTTCTGCCGTAAATCCTCTTCCATACATTGCCTGATAAATAGGATTGGACATAATGGCGGCTACTTGTTCCGCAATCTGCCGTAATAAATCTTGGTTGAACGATGTATAAATAATATGGGCTTTGGGGTTTACTGTAAGTATATAAACTACCATCCACATATTCAACGTGGTTTTCCCAGAACGGGGTGCGAGATTTATACACAGACGGTTGTCTTCCCGTCGTAGCATTCGTTCTATTTGCTTGAATAATTCCTTATGTAAGGGCTGTTCGATAAATGGGGAACCATTAATATACCTAAATAGATATAAAAACCAAACACGAAAGCCCCTATCAAGTAATCTAGAACCGATAAACTGTGGGTCTTTATTCTCCATCGCCTATTACTTCATCAATATGTTCGTCAACTGCGGCTACTTCTTCCTTGGTAACATATTTAACTAATACATTCAGAGATTCTCCATCTGCACCAGTAACTTCCGTTCTGTTCGCATAATCGCCTTTATGTGGGCCATGGGTTAATGCCCATTTGGATGTATCTAATGCTACCCTGGCACATTCGTTCTTATCGTCGCTATATGGGTCGCCTTTCCAATTCTTTCCCTGCATGGCTTGGGCTGTATTATTAAGGGCTTGTATTGCCAATTGGGACTTACAATGGTCTTTGACCTCCACATATTCTGGATGGGTTGATAAATAATTATACAAAGTGGACTCTGCTATACCTGCGGATGCACAAGCAATACGGTCTGTTGCACCTATTTTCCATGCCCTTTCCAATTCTTGTAGAGTTTCTTTTGTCATAACTGTTGGTTGTCCTGGATGGTCATATTTATTTTTAACCATAATTATTCCTTTTTATTGTGTTTCTTTTTCTAGATATTTTATTAACTTACTTAATCCGTATTCTAAATCCCATAATGGTTCATAACCTATTGATTTTGCTAATGAAATATCTGGTTTGCGTTGTAATGGGTCATCTTGTGGTAATGGTTTATGGATTATTTTAGATTTAGACCCTGTAAGTTGTTTTACAAGGGTTGCTATTTGGTTAATAGTATATTCGGTAGGGTTTCCGATATTCACTGGTGTTTTTACATTAGATTCCATTAATAACTTTAATCCTTTTACGGTATCGGAAACGTAGCAGAAAGACCGTGTTTGGTTTCCGTCGCCATATACTGTAATAGGTTCATTTTTAAGGGCTTGTGTTACCATGTTCGTTAACACTCTTCCATCGTCTGGACGCATATTTTCTCCGTAAGTATTAAATATACGAGCGACCCTTACATCTACTTTTCCAGCACGGGCATAATCGAAACATAATGACTCTGCACACCTTTTACCTTCATCGTAGCAAGCCCTTATACCAGTACAATTAACATTACCACGGTATGTTTCTGGTTGTGGGTTTACAGACGGGTCTCCATATACTTCACTAGTAGATGCTTGTAAGAACCTTGCACCACATTTTTCTGCTAAATTCAAAAGGTTATATACACCTTGAACACAAGTCATAGTGGTATGGATCGGGTCTGCCTGGTAAGCGGGTGGGGACGCGGGGCATGCAAGATTATATATACGGTCGAAATTATACATGTATCCAAGCCGTTTAATAAGGCATTCGTCGCATATATCGCCCCAGATGAACCTAAAATTAGTGAATTGGGTATCGAATTTTATATTTTCAAGTCGACCTGTATAAAGGTTGTCTAGGCAAACAACTTCGTCTTCGGATAATAATTGTTGTCCGAAGAGGTTAGAACCTATAAAACCTGCACCACCAGTTAATAATACCGTCATTTTATTTTAGCCCCTTTCTCATCGAATATATTATGCGATACACGCCATGTATATATCTTCTGTTTTTGTCCTTTAACCTTTGCGGGATGTAATTGTTGCTTAAAACTTGCCCACGCTGGTTCATTATACCCATGGTGGATTCTTCCAACCCTATATTTAAGATAACAGTATTGCGGATAAACTGCAACTAATAACTGGCTTTTAAGGGATGAACTAAATTCGTAATCTATTCCGTCTGAATATACTTGGTTTTTTAAATCATCGGCACCTTTTCCTATAGAATGGTTACCGCCTTTTGCATCCCTGGTAGATTGTTTTATTTTTAATAAAATAGGTGTTTGGCATGTGCAAAACCCATTAATTAGACAATCTATCGACATAATAGTATCTTCGTTATACCTTCCACGCCACTGGGTTGGAATTTCAGTATTAATTAGCAACGCTGAATAACATCTTCTATTTAGTGTGGGAACATTACGACTTAAAAAGTTATTACATTCACCTAATTCCATAATAAATAAATTATCATATGAGTCGTAAAAATCTTCTGCTTTATGGAAAAGTTTTATAAATGTATCCCTATCTCTTACTACTATTCTTTCATATGATTTTTTACTTCCAGTGAGTTTTCCAGTTTGGTACATAAAACCCATGTTATCATCAAAGTTCCAATATGCACTATATCCTGCATTTTTTGCACAATCCCATGCAAAATTTCGTTCGGCACCAGAACCAGCGTTCTTTTCATAAGAACTTACATTGGATAAAGTTTCGTATTTATGTTTATATTCGTCATCAAAGATTATCCAGTTTATTAATGGCGAATTAAAAAAATGTTTATAATCTTTTAACTGTTCCTTATGAACAACGACATTACACTTTATGCCATATCGAATTAAAGAAACTATTGTTCTTGCATTCGAATTAGGGCGATTATACGATATAATAAATATCGGATATGTAAATTCGTCATTCTTGAATATCAGCATCATTAAAGTCCATTAAATAAGGTTTTAAATTTTCCCATTTTATAGACAACCTTCCTTTTGCACCATCTGTTTCATAATGATTACAAAAGTCGTCTACTTCCCTTTCAGAATCAAAAACTATTTGTATTTTAAAGAATGAATCATGGGACTTATCTAATTCTTCAACATTAAATTCTGGTTTAATTGCTTGGAACTCTGGTAATACTATTCCAAAATCTTGTATTTTTACAGGGTCAAACTCTGCTTGTAATGCCTGGAAGTTCCATTCACCACCTAATACATTATGGCCTAAAACAGCGTTTTCTTCCTCTTCTGGTGTTAAATCACGGGTAGCAACAAGGCATTCAATCTCTCCATCTGGGTCATCCTCTTGCATAACTAACCAGCGTGCGTGTCCAGATAAAATCATGTTTTTATTATCGACAATAATTCTATGGGTATACCCGTTTTTCTTTAACGATTCACGCAAACCTGCCAACGATGACTCGGTAATGGTTCTAGGGTTTTTAGGGTTTGGAACAAGGTCTTTAACCTTACGAATCTCATGTTTCCAAAGCCCATTATCAAAAATTGTATTCTGTTTAGCCATTTAATCCCCTTTTTTATTATAATACAATGGGGATTTGCTTATGTCAAACAATTTCGCCAACGCATATAATTTAAACGACAAAAATCTTCAAGGTCTATTTTAATCCAGTTTAAATTGTTTACTAACCATTCATGCCCTTTTGCATGTGCACCTCCAAGATGGTGTTCGGCACACAAAGGAATTACTGTCCAATCTGGGGTCTTTTTTCCAACCATTACATAAGACGGTAATTTTGCATGGTGTGCATGGCTACGGTGCTGTATTCCACACACTATACATGGCTGATTGTGAACATAAGCCATGTATTCAGAGTCCCGTTCTGGTAATTCTGCTGCTTTTGCTGCGATAATTTCATCATTTGTTAAATGGTTAACCCAGGAATACCTAGTATCAGGTGTAAGTTGTAAACCCTGATACATTGGGTTAGTATCTATTACAGTAAATACACCGTTTATAAATTCTGACATTTCCTCTGCTGTTTCCATGTCGGATATATGCTTTATTTGTGGTTCTTGTCCGAACATACTTAAGTCATAGGTCATATTTGGAACCACTTGTGCCACTTGTCTATATAAACCATAACGGACTTGTTTCTCTGTTATTGTCCACCCAGAATTACAGAAATATAAATAAATTTGATTTACTAATGCTGCAAAAAAGAACCCAATCTGCTTATGTGTTATTGGTTTAGACGCTTTCTCATACGAAAGGTTTATCTTTTTTCCTTCTTCTAAAAGTTTTTCAATTGTTACCTTATGGTTTTCCCATTGATAACGATTTAATATCTCACATCTCATCTTTTGTTTTATTCCCAAATCGTTTAATCGGGCGATTAAGGTTATTCCAGTGTTCTATTGCACCTTTACGGGTAGACCCTAATGCCTCATACGGAGACCATTTGCCACAATCACACCTTACATAGTAAATCCCTCCGACCTCTTCTTTAATTTTTGTCGGAATCTTACCACATTTACAACAAGGACACATCTCTGGTATCAAAATAAACTCCCACTTTCTAATTCACTTAACCGTATTTCCGCTTTTATTCGTGCCTCACGCGATGTTTTTCCTTCGAAGTCATAGATATGCCCTTTAAA
This sequence comes from Acutalibacteraceae bacterium, assembly GCA_045630515.1. GTDB lineage: Bacteria > Bacillota > Clostridia > Oscillospirales > Acutalibacteraceae > UMGS1532. The sequence goes on along the minus strand of JAZQTG010000023.1, from coordinate 19,804 downwards.
ATAAAACATCGCCCTATAACCGTTTTTTGATGAAATAATGCTTATTTTATCCATTTTCTTTCCTTACTGTAATGGTGTTTCCCACCAACCTGCATCCCGCAAAATTTTTTCTATTCTTTTACTGTTTTCCAATTCCTTCGGAATTTCAGATTTATATCTTGTCGCAGAATTATACCATGCTATAAAACATTTGTCGCAATATACCTGGTTAATAGCGGCAATATAATACATAATATCATCTGTTTCTTTCATATCGCCACAAAGTTCACAACCACCACCAGTTTCCAAAACAACTGCTCGTGCCAATAATGCTGGCATCTGAATTATTTCGAACCCTTTAGGATTGTTTAGTCTCGTTACGGTTTTGTTCTTCGACCATTTGTCCATCAGCAATTTTATAAGCATCTTGTAACCCTTTCATTATTCCCATATGAGTAAGTAATGCTAAACTACCCCATTTTTTAGCAATTTTATTGGGACGGTGTATTTCAACATTTAATTTATTACTATCGCTATCGGTGGAAACTACCACTTTAAATTCCATTTTCATTGTCATCCTCCAATAAACCTACATCTTCGTCTGTTAACCCTTCTTTCCATGGATAAATTATGACCGATTTAACATTTTTCTTATCCTTGGTAAGCATTACTGCAAAAGAACTAAAACTAGATGTATTCGGTGCTTCTATAGTGCTATAAGAATTACCTTCCTCATCACTGGACAAGAACACTGGTGCGTTCGGTGTCCATTTTGCAATTTTCGCGAAATAATTCGCAATTTCCTTAACCGTCATTGTTTTTTCGAAAACCATTTTCTATCCTTTTTAACCAGAAAATAATCTTTATAATGAACTTCTTTCCCATAACGATTCACTGTAGTTCTCCATACCGTTTCGATTTTATAACCTTTTTTCCGTAAGTTATAAATTACTGCGGACAACCTAGTAATTCCATAAAGTTCAAACGCCTGCATACTAGAAATAAATTTATATCTCGTAAAATGTCGTAAAATTATAGTTTTTCTATCCATCTTTTTCTCCTTTACCGTGGCATATTAGACCATACGACCACGCCTTTATCGTTTATTATTTGCAAATGCCAAATATTTCCGTCTTTATCATATTCAATCTGTTTAACGGAAAATGTTTGCCATGGGTTGTTCAAGTTATAATACTTTTTTCCTTGGTACTCCCGTTCCGTAATTCCACCAATAGCATCATTTGCTACTGATAATTCTGGTGCTGTGTATAATTCACGGCCAATACCCCATTTAAATCCAGCCCGTTTAAATGCATCACTGGCTTCACCTTTCTTTTCATTTCCGTCATTTTCTTTAGATTCAATTCCACAATCGCCTTTCCATACCCATTGATTTAAATTTTCAGACCAAATACCAATTTTACAATACAAATTTCCTTTTATTTCCTCGTAACTATCTTGCCAATGTGATGGCCCGAATGTTTCGTCCAATATATTCATATCGCATCTTGCGTCTTTATACAACAACAATAACGTGGTATTTTTACGAACCTGTGCGACACGCACTTGTATTTCGGTGTTTTTAAGTTTTCTAAATGCCATTTTACTCTTCCTTCTGTTTATAAATTACCAAATATGTTTTCGAACATGTATAATAAGTTACACTGTCAAGTATGAATGATTTGTTAAAACCTAACGCATTAATCCATATTTTAGTGCTTATAAGTTTTATTTTTTCTTCCGGGACTTCTACACTGAATTGCCCGTGTGTATAAAATTTAAATTTATCTTCCATTTTTACCTCCGTTGGTTATGGTTTTATTATAACAAACTATATTCACTTGTAAACAATTTTATGTAAAAACTTTTACATATTTTTCGTCTTTTTGTTCATGCTCTGATGCGAACTCTTCTTTGGTACAAGGGACATATTCTCCTGTTCTGTAATTATAATCGAAATACACTGTCCCTTCATGCCCATAATTTGTATCACGAACCTTTGAAACCATAACCATTAAATGCTGTGATTTCCACCCCGTATCGGATTGTTTACGGTGAACCGTCATGATTATATCGGACATGTTTAAAAAATTAGCACTACCTGCAATATCAAATCCGTTAGGTATTGTCTGCCCGTCCAGTTTTCTATCTGACGGCTTTGTAGGATGTGCGACTAAAAATGTTATTACATTATTACGCCGTGTAAACGATATTAATTTATTTAACATAACCCCTATATCTTGTGTAAGGCTTTCAGACCTAGGAAATGTTATTTTATTTAATGGGTCAATTATTATAATTTTAACCCCCTCTTGCCTTACCGCAATTTCGGAATATTCTACTATGGTATCCGCATTAAGGCTTGCGGTTTCGTCTTCCATGATTAAAAAATGGTTTTTTATAAACTCGAAAGTGTTTTTTATTCTAGGGACTTTAGATTCTTCCATTGGGAACACTGGTTCTTTAAGTAGCATCTGCACCCATTTGGTCATAAGTTGGTTTTCGCTATTTTCAAATGCACAATATAATGTTTTTAACCCCTGCTTTCTTGCCATATTCATTATCATTGATGTTAAAAATAGGGATTTTCCAGAACCAGGGTTTCCAGTAAGGGTTATAAAATTGCCTGGTGCGAATTTTATTAACCTATCAAGGTTTTCAAAACCAGATGGAATTGCGTCTTTTATACCGTTTAACAAGTAATAAATAAACCCTTCTGGGTCACTTACTGCATGTTTTATTCCTTTTATAGGAACTGGTTGTGCAAGATCGATTGCATCGGTTATAATAGATTTATCCTGTAACCAGAAATCATTTGCGTCTTTCCCTTGAACTTTATAAACACCCCAATTTACTACATAACACCTTTCCGCACCGAACCTATCTATCAATGCCTGGGTCATAAACCTTCCAGGGTCATCATTATCAAGTGCAAGTATTATTTTTTTCGCACTGTCAAACAATGGCGAAGAAACTTTTATAAAATCAAATTTACTCCCATTATAATTTTTCTCTACAGGACTCCCGATGCTTCCTGCTGGTATCGAAATACAGTTTTCAAAACCTGCTTCAATAAATGTAAGGCAATCGATTTCCCCTTCTACACAAATAAGTGTATCGTTATTGTCATGCAATGCATTAAATGCCATGTCGTAATTATAAACTACAGGTTCTGGATTTTTTTCCTGCATAAACCTTTTTTCTTCAATTCCACGGTATTTTATATTTACTACTTCCCCACCCTTATAGAAAGGAAATGCAAGCCACCTTTCACCAGTTTTATTATTTGTAGTCGCATATAACCCTGCCTTATTTGCGGTTTCTAATGATATACCCCTTTTGTTTAGAAAACCTTCCGTGCCAGATAATGTATTAGACGATTGTCGGATCGGTTTTGTGTATTTAACCTCTTTGCGTTCTATTTTCTTATCAGAATGTAAAAAGTCATGTTTTCCGCAATGGATACAGTTATAAGTAGCGAAATCCTCTTCTATCCATACTGCCGCACATTTTTGTTTTTGGTGATGCGGTTTCCTTGAAGCACTACAAAATGGACAAATACACTCGTGTTTTCCATATCCGTATGAATCTAATTCGAAACCTAACTCTGATAGTTTTTCTATTACATTCATAGCAACCTTCCTTTTATTTGACAATAACAAAAGACTAGTAAAAGTAAACAACTTTTTTAAAAATTTTTATTTACAAATCACTAGTTCTTGTAATAATGGACAAAACAAAGGAGAAACCATGCGAGATACAAACTTTTATGTAAAACACGGCTGGATGATAAACCGTTTAAAATTAAAATCTACCGACCTTGACATATATGCGATTATTTACGGGTTTTGCCAAGACGAAGAATCTGAATATTGCGGTTCTATCGACTATTTAGTAAAATCGTCTGGCTATTCTTATAGCACTGTAATTCGTTCCTTAAACAAACTGGTCGAAAATGGGTTTTTAACCAAGGGTTATATTATAAAATCAAACGGTCGGTATTCGTCGTATAAAATAAATTTTCAGAAAATAAACGATATGAATACTTATGAACAAAAAACTACAGGGGGGGGTATGTGTCAAAATGACAGTACCCATTGTGTCAAAATGACACACAATAATATTACTACTCCCTCTCTAAGAGAGAGGGAAGTAGTAGTAGGTAAAAATAAAGAAAATAATGAATTATTTTCCACTACTACTGTTTTTGATGAATTTGTAACTATATGGAATAAATTTTGTTCCAAGGCAGGGGGTAATACCCATAAATGCCAAAAACTTACCCCGAAACGAAAAAAACAGTTAAAAGCAGTAATAGAACTATCAGAACAAGTGCGGAAACAACATAATAGCGACAAAAGCACCATTAGGTTCCTGTTTGAAGACATAATTATAGCGGCTTGGTCTAAAAGTGATTATTTAAACGGCGAGAGGCGTGCTAAAGGATATGATACCCCATTACCGTTTACAATAGATTTCGTCTTAAACATCGAACACTTTACCCATATGGTGGAATTTTTATACAAAAAATAGTTTACAAATAATTTTTTTGTATTATAATCAATTTACCTAGGGGGTAAAAATGAAAAGATTAAAACCTGGTGAATACATAGCAATGTCAGATGAGCAGAAAAAAGCCCATCGTAAACAGCAACGCATTGAATGGATTAATATTCCTGGTAATTTAGAAAAAGTAAGGGCTTCTAATCGTATATACCAACGCAAACATTGGACAGAAGTTCGCCTAACCCCTTTTATTAAACAGTGTAAACGGTGTGGAAAAACTGCTACAATTTATGGACGAGGTGTAATTTGTTCGGATTGTAAATCTATCCCGTCAAAAAACCAGATTAAAAGAGACATTATCCAAGAACGAAAAGAAAAGAAACAAACGTTATATAGTAAAATAATATTTTTAGCGACTACAACCACTATGTTTCAAAGGGAAATTGCAGAAGAATTAGGAACTTACCAGGAATATGTTTCAAAAGTATTACGGGAACATAATTTAAGACGCGGTGCTTATACAAATACAAAAAAGGAAGAAAAATGAACACAATAAAAGACATTGTTGTCGAATATAAACGAAAACGGAAATTACAAAATATTAGTGTTCCGTTAGCAGAATTAATGGAAGAATGGAAAAAACGTAATGCGTAAAGAACAGTTTCAATATTTCTCCAACCAGAAAAAACCGAAATATTTCGGGAATAATAAACCACGGGTAGATTGGTTAAAAATTATCTGGAAATGCCATGATAAATTTAAATGGCCTAGTGTCGCAGAATCTTTCGCACATGGGCAAGAATTAGATTTCGGGGTATGGGAATTAACCAAATTACAAGAACGGCATTATAGCGGGCAAAAAGGGCATAAAACCCCAAGAAGAAACCTGTTTAAACCAGAAGACCCTACATGGGATTCGTCTGGTCTAAACTGTGATGACCCCCTGTTTGACGGAAAACCAGTATTTTGAAAAAATGTTTATTTTTTTGTTTACTTTGGTAAAAAATTATATATAATATATACATATACAAATAAGGAGGTATATAAAAATGGTAGATGTTTTGGAAATTTTAAAACTTATAGAACAGGGTAATAATACTAATGCACCCGCAGATATTATTGTCCAAGTAATTAAACAGTATTGTGAAACCGTAATAAACGCAATTGAACAACAAACCGAAGGAGGTAAAAATGATTAAAATTGCTGTTTTAAACCTTAAAAAGAACGTGTACGTAGCGTTTTCTATTAACCAGGAATATCCACTGGCAACAGTTGTTCGTTCAGACGTTCCGTTAAATAAAAGCGAAATAGAACAAATGATTAAAATGCGGTTCCATTCCCAGCGTAATGAATGGAAAAAACTTGGGTATAAAGTTGAAAGTTTACAAAACCATAGAGGGTGGAAGTTTACTTGGTGGCCCCAGAGTATATTCTGGCTTCAGCCGAAATCGGTAACGGCAGAAAAAGTTGAAACTTTAGTGGAAGAACCAGGTTTAACTATTACCAAAAAAATCCCAGTGGAAAATAAAACAGAAAAAAGCATACCGGGCGAAAAAATGGGTATTGCATCCATGGAAGATGGTAAATTTATGTTTACTGAAATTAAAGGTGATGTTATTGGTATAAGCCAAATCCCAGAGTATATCGCAAACCACAGCAGTTTAAACAATGATTGATTGGAATAAGGTTATAATTTTTATTATAGGGGTGTTATTTGGTGCATGGATTACCGTTATGGACTATCCAGCACCGACACTACAGGAATGTCTATCGGTATGCATTGAAGCGTTCGAATAAACATTTCCGAAGGAGGTAAAATGATTAAAAAATTCAATCTTTCCCTTGTTAAGGCTAAAAACAAGTATAAAATACGGTATTATAAACCCGTAGAAAAGATTTCCGATATACGTAAAGTGTTAACCCATGAGGCAATAGATTATGTCCGTAGGATTAAAAAAATCCCAGCCAATGTGAATTGTATGACATATACTACTGATACTGGAAAAATAGCAGTATTGGCACTGGATACACCTAAAAAACGGCTTTTGCATAGTAAAGCACAATTTCCTTATATTATAGGGAACAGAAACGAAATGGACGATTTGCGTAGAAAATATGGGTTTATACCACGCCCGATAAACGTATTACGAAAATATGTGGATTACGGTTTTATGCGTTCCCAGGATGTCGAACATTTATACCATAATCGACCAGTAGATTTTAAAATAAGCGACAATAAGGAAGATTTTGAAAATGCATACAGGGTAGATTTTAATGAAAAAGATTGTCTGGTAGAAGATTTTAACGGTTACTCATGTATGTCAGAAGAACCAAAAGTAGGAACCTTTTATTATTATTTTGGGGCCTATATGCTGATATTTTACAAAAAAGATACTGATGAAATAATAGGGCGTATGGTTTTATGGAAATGGGAGGATAAACTATACGCTTATAAGGCATATGTTAGAACAGATTATCAGTTTTCTGCCGCATCAATAGTAGAAGACCTACAAAAACAGGGTACAATTGTAAGAGATTCTATCCCGTCAGAATTTTATACAGAATTACAACGAATTGATGGTAAAACACCACAGGAAATTTATGACGAAGTTCGTTGTGATTGTCATGTGCCTTACATAGACGAGGATTTGGAACTTGATAGTGATAATAAAACAAAACTTTCTTTCTATGGGGGGGTTGAATGTAAAAGCACTAACGCTGAAACACTCGCCGATTATGGAATAAATCATTGTGACGAATGTGGATGTGAATTAAGTGAAGACGATGTGGTGTGGGTTGATGATAGTGTTTACTGTACAGATTGTGCATGTCACTGCTCTCATTGCGAAGAATGGTATCATCCAGACCACGAAGGTGAAGTTGTTGATGGGTTATGGGTTTGCCAAGATTGTATCGAATCACATTATAGATGGTGTGAACATTGCGAAGAATATGTTCCAGAAGACGAAATAAACGATGTTTTAGATGAACGGGGACACAGGATAGATATTTGTGATGAGTGTATGCACGAGAATTGTAAAAAATGTGAATGTGGGCAATGGTTTTGGCCTAGAGACGAAGACCAAACAGAATGTCCATCATGTGAAAAAGATACTGGAAACGACGAAGAAGAAAATGTATAATTACAAGGAGGTAAAAAAATGAAACTTGAAAAATACGAAAACATAATACAATCGCCATTAAAGGAACTTGGTTTATCCCAGTTGTATAAACATATACAAAAGGAAAACACGAAGATTCAAGTGGACGACGCTTACAATATATTTGTAAAAAACACCGACCGTAAAAATGATATTTTAGTAGTAGCCCATTTAGACAGGGTGTTGGATAAAGAACCACATTTATTCAGATATGAATCAACCCCCAAACGCTTATATGGGGCTTATGGGTGGGATGACCGTGCAGGAATTATTGCTGCATTGGAATTGTTTTATTCCCATGATATAGACCTGTTATTTACCACTGGTGAAGAATCTGGTTGTACTGGTGCAAAATGTATACAAGAAAGTTCTATTAAACAGTATAAATTAATTTTCGAATTAGACCGACATGGAAATTCTGATTTTATAAACGACTGTTCTATGGGATTATTATGTAACGAAGAATTTACTAATGAAATCTGTAAACGTGTAAACGATATGGGGCTTAAATTAAAACCCCAAAAAGGCGTATATACTGATATTGGGGCGTTGCGTTATATAAATAATACCGCCCAAATGTTTTATATGTCTTGCGGGTATTATAATGAACATACTACAGGTGAATATTTAATACCAGAGGAATTAGAAGAGGCCATAACCAAAGCACGAATTATTATAGATTATGTGACAGAAAACCCAGATATATTAAAACCTTTTGTTCCAGAAAAAAAGGAAGAAAAACCAGAAGAGGAAGAAGAAAAGGGTGGAAAAGAGGGTTTTTACTGTTATAATTGCGATTGTTATTTGTATGAGGACGAATTGCTACTTCATTACAGATGCCCATTCTGTGGTGAACAGGTGGAAAAAATATAGTTTCGGAACTCGGGATTTTATGTTGACACCTCCTTCCTAAAATCCTAGTTGAGAGTTGCTGACATACCAACTGTTCCATGTATGTCTTTGTTCTGGAATAGTTTAATGGCAAAACGGTCGGCCGTTAACCGACAGTTCCTAGTTCGAATCTAGGTTCCAGAGCCAAGATTTGCAGGGGTACCAGGGGCATTAAATCTGCACAAACCGTAAGCGATGGGTACTTAATCAAACGGCTACGACAACAGACACCCTGCATAAAAGGCGATTGTGGTGAAAAGGTTATCACACAACCTTGCCAAGGTTGAGTTCAGAGTTCAAATCTCTGCAGTCGCACCATGGGGTCGGGTTCCTTTCCAAGTCTATCTCTCTCCCGACCCCGCTAAACTGTAAAGGAGTCAAAAATGTTTGTTCGTTTAACCATTATAACGTTGTTTATAAGTATAATTGCTGTTGTTATAGCGTTTACAGCCCGTTCTATTAACAATATATTAAACCAGAAAAAAGGAGTCAAAAAATGAAAAAAATTATTGGTTTATCGTTAATTGCTTTATTGGCTGCATGTGCACAGGTAGAAGACACAGAAGTATGTTTTAAAAAGACTTTTGGGGAATACGCGAAAGATGTATTGTCGTCTGGATTACACGGGTATAATATCTTTACAACGGATTTAATATGCGTAGACGCAAGAATCCAACGGTATACAGGTGAATTGGAATCTTATACAAAAGACTTACAGATGGCAAAAATACAATTTTTTGTAAACTGGGCAGTATTCCGTGAACATGCAATGGAATTACATAAAACTCTTGGTTATGGTTATAGAAACCGGTTACAAAGTGAAACAGAATCTGCAATTAAACAGGTTATCGGTTTATACGATAGTGAATCTTTGATTGCAAACCGTGGAAAAGTTGAAGAACAAGCAACCAAGTTATTAAACGAACGTTTAATGGAATTAAATATGCGTGCCGATTCCATACGTCTTACTGATATAGAATATAGTAAACAGTATGCGGCAGCCATTGAAAACAAACAGGTCGCAGAACAAGATGCTAAACGTGAAAAAAATATAACCCTGCAAGAGAAAGAAAAAGCCGAACAGAAACTTATCAACGCAAAGGCTGAAGCGGAAGCAATGCGTATTAAAACAAATGCATTGGCACAATCCAAGACCCTTGTAGAATATGAAAGGGTACAGGTAGAGAAAATTCAAGCAGAACGCTGGAACGGGCAATTACCACAAACAATATACAGTGGGGCACCGTTACCAATTCTTAACTTGAATTAAATTTGGGGTGCAGAAAGGTTAAAAGATGTTGTCTGGTTCATAGCCCCGAATAACATTGCGTGGCTATGTTGGGTCGGTTTGCTAGGGAAACCGAATAAGGTATGACAACGGAAAGGTAGATACCAAAAACGAAAACGAACCGTAGAATACTGCTGGGTGTCAGTATAAAACACCCTGCATTGAAAGGAGTTAAAATGTTCGATTTGGTCGGAAATTCTTATTATCTGATGAATGATTGGTTTGGATTAAAAAAATATAGTTTATATGTAAGGGTTGAGTTTTGCCCGACAAGTTTTGTGGTTGGGGTTGATTTTCGGGACAAGAGATTGGTGGAAATTAATCTGTTGTGGTTCAGAATCATTTTACATTGGTTAAAGAAAAATAAAAAATACTGGGGTAAAAAATGACAAAAAACTGTTGTGATACCGCAATAGACAATGGAACTTTGGTTTATAAAGGTCGAGCAAACATTGTTTGCCCCGCCTGTGGCAAAGACCAAATGCTTAAACTAGTTTGGTTTAATGATTGCGGTTTTAAATATGTTGATGGTAAAGGGTTAAAAAAGATAAAAAGGAACAATAATGATTGAAAAATTAAAAGTGGTGATAAAACCAGAAGATTGGAAGTTGCCAGTAGACGAATTAGAAATGAGATGCTTAAAAAACCTGCTGTTAAAGGTGGATGAACTTGTAGATGCTGTCAATGAATTGCAAAAACCTATATATGACCCAAATACTACAAAAGGACTTTCGTCTCTTGTAGAACCCGCAGAAACCCCAATTATTTCCAAAATGGAAAATGTCGCAGAAAACTGGAAATTTGCAAAAATTGCACAAGACCCATACGCAGAACAACGCAGATGGATTGGTAAGTTGTGTAAATTCTGGGATGACGACGCGTTCGTAACATCAAACGACTGGGCTTTTGGTATACTAACTAGCATAGACAAAGGTATGCAATACCAGTATTGTTGCAACGAGAATTGCAATTTCAAACACTGCGAACCAGTAAAACCAGATTCCGATATTATTTACAAAGGGGAATAACAATGATAATAGGCGATATTATACCACAATTATTTAAGGAATATATGCACCTTGACGGTATTTATACACCACTTGAAATATACCAAATGATTGAAAATACCGCTAAACAAGAATTATATAAATACGCAAAAGGGTTATAAATGAGTGATATATACCCTATAACATTGGAAAGATATAATGACTGGGAAAAGGCGGGTCTTACAGACGAAAATCAAATATACCAAATATATGACACAGACGAAGACATAGCAAAAGAACTTATACGCACACGCAAGGCATTAGAAAAGGCAAAGAAAGGACTGAAAGAACTTAAAGATATTATCGCCTGCCCACCAGATATATCTTATGAAACTGGTGTTTCAATGTATGCAGATGGTGTGTTGCAAGAAATAACAGCACTGGAACAAAAGGATTAAAAATGAATATGATAAGAGAAATAAAACAATATCAGGCAACAGATGGCACATGCTTTGACACAAGGGAAGAAGCAGAGCAATATGAAGAAATGTTGCAGAATCCACATTTTAAGAAATTACAAGAATGGATTGAAAAACTTGAAGCGGATTTGTCTGCGTTGCGTGCAGAAATATTAACAAAAACCTGGATTCGTGATGTGCAAATAAATCGCCCGCCGTATCAACAACCAGAGATGATGTTATTCGACCATCAGGCGTACAACCCTTCCACAGGACTTCCAGAACAAAAGGATAAGTGATGGCACTTACAGAAAGACAAATTGATATTATGCGATGGTTGCAAGATAATCATTTCGGCAAATGGCTAGATATACGACAAAAGAACGAATTACAGTTATCGGATGAACAACACGTGTTCTGCTGTTGTGGTAAAATCGCTTCGGCATTGCACGAAAACTGTTGCCATAGGTTTCAAGAAAAAGTAACTAAAGCCACTATAAAAGAACTTGAACCGTTATATAAGGCAAAACAAAAGGATGTAAAATGAACGACAGATTTAAGTTTAGATATTGGCATACGAAAGAAAATAAATATATCAACACACAATGTGATTGCTTGGCAATATGTAATTCTTGTCTGCAATCTATTCGGGATATTCCAGATGTTAGGGGTTGGTATAATACTATATTAGACCAAACATATAATGATTTTGAACTCATACCAGAACAATGCACTGAGTTTTCCGATAAAAACGGAAACCTGATTTATGAAGGGGATGTGATAAAAGACAGGGGCGGAATAAAATATCAAATAATGTGGAAAGACGCACGGTTTGTTGCGGTTGCTATTAAAGAATTTGATTATATGCCCGATAATTTATTAAATCAAAAATGGATAGATGTTTGGAAATATGAAATCATTGGCAACATACACGAACAAGCAGAACAAAAGGAATAAATATGGGATATTGGATTGTTTTTTTCGTTGGTTATGTTTTGGGTGTTATAAATGAATTTGTGCGAAACAGAAGAGAACAAAAGGAAGTAAAATGATAACAACGCTAGTTATGAAATTTTTATTTTGGGCGTGGAATTATATGCCAAATCATGATGTCAGTGTGGCCATGATTTTTTTAGCGTACTTGGAAACAGTAGTTGAAATAATTGCGTTCTTTGTTTGGCGGGGCATAAATCACAAATAAGGAGCAACAATGACAGATAAATTACTTTGTCCGTTTTGCAATAAACCGCTGCAACCGACACTCCGTCAATCTGACGAATATTGGTGTGAAAATTATGATTGTCCAAGAACAAACATAGAGTGGGTTGGAAGTCAAAAACTCTGGCAAGAACTGATACGTATTCAAGAATTGCTTGACATTGAATCTGCTGAACACAGTATGTGCCACACCCAAATGCTTAAAACAACAGAAAAATTGGAACACACACGCAAGGCATTGGATATTGCATTAGACGCCATAGATAAATCGGAAGCGGCACTTATCGGTTGCCAAGAGGCGGACGATAAATATATAAGTGATGTCACAGCGGAAGACGGTTTGGAACTAATGAGCAAAGCACATAAACAAATAAAAGCATTGGAACAAAAGGATTAAACTTGGCACCACGATACACGTTTTCAACAAAAGGTTATGATGGGACGGTGTTTTACCCGATGCGAGTTGGGGACCAGATAAGTTGGATTGCGGATTGGACTACAGATGTGTCAAAAGCAATCACCTGGAAAAAGCCAGAAGATTTTGATTGCCTGATGGCCGAGTATTGCGACACCGAAGTAATAGAAATCATAGGCACAGTTGCCAAAACATACAAGTTATGCAATAACGAACAAGCAGAACAAAAAGGATAAGCGATGATGGATTACCAAAGTTTTATGTGCCCGAAATGTGGCAAAGCAGTACTTCGAACAATGGACACAAACTATTGCCAGTATTGTGGAGCAAAACTACCAGAATTAAAAGAGATGCCAAAGGTCTGTTGCCCTATGTGCCACGGAACAGGTAAAGTAGAAGCACGGGCGGCCCAACCATTTAACCCAACATCGCCTTATTTTAGCGTAATGACAAACACAGAACAAGAGGAAAACCAATGATAACAGACATATTTATTATTCAAGGCGTGTTAACTATAATGTATTTTGTTGGTTTTGCGTTTGGGTATTGGGCTGGTAGAAACGAACCAAGGGGCTAAAAATGATAACAGACATAACACATGATGGAAAATCTTGGGTGTTTCAAATGGGTAAGTCCGTTATTCGCTGCGACGATTATATCTCGCTGGCGGAACTGAAAAATGAACTGGTTAAACAAACTTTCCAAAAGGTTAAAAAATGACATTTGTAACAGAATCTAATGGCAAGAATAGGGCTGGATATAACCCAAACGACAATGTGCAAACACCGCTACATATTGCCAAAAGAATTATAAACCAGTTGCCAATCGGTTGGCTAGACACGTTGCTTGATGGGTTTCGTGGTGGTGGTGCGTTTTACGACCAGTTTCCACAAACACTATGCGACAAAGATTGGTGCGAAATACAAAACGGACGAGATTTTTTTGATTACGACAAACACGTTGATTGGCTTATATCGAATCCGCCATACAGCAAATTTACGGAAGTTATGAAACACTCATACGAGATTGCGGACAATATCGTGTATTTGATTCCGCTGAACAAAATAGTTTCGTCTTGGGGTCGGGTGCTTGACCTTGACAATTATGGCGGAATAAAAAAGATATGGATAATACCTGCAAGTAAATGTGGCTTTCCGTTTGGTTTTCCTGCTTGTGCCGTATGGATAAAGCGTGACTATAAGGGCAACCCAGAAATCGAACTTTGGAAAGATTTATAAACAAAGGGTTAAATGATGGAAGAAAAAAACCAATATAATATGTATTCTGGGGGGTATATCTTCGATAGAATGGATAGGGCCGCACTGGACTATATTCGTTTTTCGTCTGGATTACCAGAAGATACTGTGTTAGTTACCATGGCAGTAGATAATCTGCGTTTTAAACGACAATTATGCGATAAATATAATGTAACCGTCCATTGTACAGATTTTAATAAAATCGAACTATTTAGTATCTTATATACCTGTAAAGCCGAGGTTATAAATAATAAGGGGGAAATCGTTGCCAGTGCAAATTTTATATTTACAGAAGCAACAAATCATTGTATAATAACTGATGTATCAGAACTGGAGGTGCCAAAATGAAATATATCTGGTTAGGAATAAAGGATTATTGTAAGGATATTTACCATGATTGGGTATTAAAACAATATTGGAAGTTTTATAAAACTGACGATTATCCTACATCGTGGAAAGAAGGTTCTGTATTCCATTATATTAACCAGAGAAAATTAGCCAAATCCCATAATGTAAGAGAATGGGTGTTAGAAGAATATATCAAAAGTAAACAGGATTTTATTTATTATATATGGGCGGCACTTGATGAAATTTCATCCAATGGGGCAACATACGAATGGTTCGTAAATGAATGTAATTACCTTTGCAAAATAGCAAAAAAAAGAGGGTGGTTAAAATGATAAAATGCCCAATTTGTAATGTAGAACTTGAACAAATAGGTGATTTATTCCAGTGTAGAAACGACCATTGTTCTTATGTCGGAAACAAAAACCTATGGGAAGCACTGTCAGACGCAATAAAAAAACATTTGACTTAAATTAAATTTTAATAGTATTATCAAGTTAGGGGAACCCGTTAGATGTCTTTCCAGACATTCTTCTCCTTTTACCTCCTTCCCTAACGGTTTCCCCTTTAAGGAACGGATATGCTACAGAAAATAGTTATTAGTTTTACCATTGGAATTATAATACTTTTCTTAACCGCCCTTACTGCCTATAATAAAGGTTCCAAAACCGCAACCCTTATATGCGAAAAAGAAAAAAACGAACTAATTATCCAACATAATACAGAAAAAGATGCAATAATTGCGAAAATACGCAAAAAATCGCCCGTAGAACGCAGGAAGGAATTAAGCCGATATGTTATATATTAAAACGAAAAAACTCTTTATATGCGGGATTTTGATATGTTTATGTGGGTGTTCTACTGCCAAAACAATCTATGTTTGTCCTTTTGGGGTTGGATACTTGACTAAAACCGATTATGAAACCATGTTAGACGCTAATTCTATATCTGATGAATTTGTTACATGGTTATTAGCAACTAATACATATTGCGAAGAGGTGAAAGAATGAAATTTTCCTTAAATGAACTTCTAAAAGCAGGGTCTCACGATTGGACTAATGAAAAGATTGATGATGTTATTACAAGAAACCTTGAAGACCTTATCCGTAAATTAAATGCATTGGGTTACAATCCTCCAATGCGGGCTACTTCATGTTTGCGTTCGTTGGCAGACCAAAAAAGAATAAATCCTAAAGCATTAGGTAGTTCGCATTTATACGGTTGTGCAGTGGATATTTCAGACCAAGACGGGAAATTTGCCTACTGGTTACAAACCGTCACAGGACAGCGTAAACTTATAGAATGTGGATTATGGATGGAAGACCCGAAATATACAAAAGGGTGGGTGCATTTACAGAGTTATGCCCCAAAATCATTAAATCGATATTTTATCCCTTAATACACGAAAGTTATTTCACACCCTTCTTCGCTGGAAGTTTTTACCATTTCCACATCGTATGCAACGCCATTAACACATTTATTATTAATAGATTGGACTATTGCAGTTTGTTCTAATAGTTTTAATAACTGATAATTCTTTAATAAGTATTCGTTAATTTCAAAAGATTCTTTCGTGGTAAAATATTTTATATAAATCATTATTGGGAATTTATCTGGGCGACAGTTTTCTGCATCTAATAATTGGGGCCTTATATTCATAGACCAGTTTAATAACTTCCTTCTGGCGGCCTTCTGTTCATACGGCAAGGGTGAAAATGCCTGGTTAACAGAAAAATTATGAAAGTATAAACGAATTGGTTTTGACAACTGTCTTACTCCCTGTTATTATTAACATATATTAAAGGAAGAGTTAATGCAATCAAAATTTCATAATCGTAAAACATTATATAATGGGGTTGTATATGATAGCAAAAAGGAAGCAAAAAGGGGATATGAACTTGATATTCTGCAACGTGCTGGGTTTATATGTAATCTAGAACGACAGCGACCTTTCGAACTCCAGGAATTTTTTAAGTTACGTGGAACCAGTATACGAGCAATTACCTATGTAGCAGATTTTTATTACTTCGATAATGTTAAAAAGGTATGGGTGGTAGAAGATACTAAAGGGTTTAGGACAGATGTTTATAAGTTAAAGAAAAAACTGTTCTTACATAAATACCCGGAAATATTATTCATAGAGTCATGACTAAAGCCACGGCAAATAATATTAATACCCCTAATATCATTACTGCCATAAAGCCTTCAAATGTTTCCATGTCCATTACGCCGCCTTTTTATACTGACAAATAACCTTCCCGTTTTTAATAGTAAAATTACATTTTCTAAAATCGGTTATGTTAGCAGGTGCGAATGACTTATACCGACAACATTTACGGGTCTTCCCTAATGGACAGGATTCATTACAACAATACCAATTATTATTTTGCATGTATTACTCCGTTGCTGGTAAGTCAAAAGACACTGTTCCACTGGCGGCACCAAATGGGGCAGAAGTCGAATACCCTGTTAACCCTTCAATTACACTTTGAACATTAGATGGGAAATGTAAAGCGATATTTGGAATACCAGCACACATATTATTAAACTGATTTACATAAGACCCAAACGATGTCGTAGTTATTGCTGGGAACGACAATGATGTTAACGACGAACATCTGTAAAACATATATGACATGCACCCGCTTCCTGTTATTACTGATAACGAACTTAAATCAACAGATGATAAATTGGTCGAATTATCTAACATATAATAACACGCACTATTTCCAGATATTTCCTGTAAGGAACCTAGATTTATACTGGTAAGCCCAGAATCTCGTAGCATATATTGACATGCAGAACCAGCAGTTATACGAACCAAAGACGAAAGATTGATGCTTGTAAGAGATGAACAACCGTTAAATGCGTTATACATCGAATATCCGCCAGATATAGTCGTCAAAGAACCTAAATCAATAGTCAACAATCCTGTACAACGACTACACATAGATTCACAGCAATAAGAACCAGATATTGTAACTAATGAACTCATATCTAGCCCAGTAATTCCTATACAATTAAAACACATAGAATCACAAGCGTTGGTTCCAGATAACGATGTAAGCGAACTCATATCAATAGTACCAGTAATTAACGGATTGCTTTGATATTTGCTCGACAATACGGCATCAGCGATATCTGTTACACCAGCAAGGTTTATTTTACTAGAAGTAAAGTTTAATACCCCAGATTGATTAACCGTCCATTCCATATAACGCTGTGGCAAAGGAACACTTACATTTGCGTATTCATATGACGACACATTATGTGTTCCATTAGTATTAATCGCTATTGTCCCAGACGGCTGTATACCTTCATATGTTCCTTGAACACCGAGAATTGTTACACCGTTTTTAATGTTTCCAGCCGTAATGTTGCTATCAATCGTAGAATCTACCCCTGTAATCGTTACTTCTGTATAGCCATTATGACCACCTGTTGGGGTGAAAGTTTGCAAACTAGTTGTCGGATTAGCCGCTAATATATCACCTTTTAATTCTACTGCTGACCCAGATACACCTAAAATGCTTACGCCTTGTATGATGTTATTAGATAATATATTCGGGTCAATGTTTGAATCAACGGCATTTACAGTGACTTCTGTCAAACCATTATGTGGGCTTGTAGGTATAATTGTTTGCTGACTTGTGGTCGGTGTCACAGTGGTTGTTTCACCATCTAATTCTATAACACTCCCGTTTACACCCAATATAGTTATACCAGATTTTATATTACCAGAAGTTATATTCGAATCTATGGAACTAGTAACCGCCTTTGCAGTAATAGGATTATATCCATCTATCCCACTAGCAGTTATAACCTGTTCGCTAGTACTAGGATTTATAGTCAACGGCTCAATAACAGCAGGTATATCTTCTACTTCGACCTCTACCGTTCCTAACCCAGAATATCCACTATCAGCCGTATATACCCCATTTTGCGTAATTTTTTTATCCTGGTTGCGAATTACGGGCGTTTCTACTGTAACACTGCTTAAACCATAAAACCCTTCTTCTGGCGTATAAATACCGTTTTCTGATACATTAATAGATTGTAATAACGGATTAACGTCAACTTCAACCTGGTCATATCCGTTTATATCCCCACTTGGGGTATAAATGCCATTTTCCGTAAATTTGACATGTTCTAATCTTCCAGAACCGCCCTTTTCAATCGTTACATCTATCGTTTGGGAAGTAGTAGTTAAAGAAACATCTATTTGACTCATCTATTCCCCCGAATTTTCTGGTATATTTTCGACTACAAGCGGTAAAACCCGTACAGGAATATTACTTATAACCGTTGTCGCCAAACCGTTGCTATCATATATTTTTAATGCACCATACGATGTTCCTACTGGCAATTTAGCGGTATCGTCAGCGGAAAAATCCATATATAACTGTTTGTTAGTAATATCGTTCCATTCATACCGTAATTCGTCTACTTGGAATACTGCCTTAAACCCTGTTAAATCTAGTTCCGTAGTCAAATTAAATATAATAGAATTTCCAAGGGCGTTTGTATCATCCCCTTGTCTAATAATAATACCTTCTTGACAAGTACAATTCATCTTATACCCCTTTTATTCGACATTTTAATACCAGTAGTTTCTTCGACCTTTTTCTTAAAATTCATTGTCAATATGTCAAATATCCGTAAACCCGTTATATCTTTAAGATTTTCAAAACAAGACATAACTTCATTTACCGCACATACCGTAAATACAATCCTTCCCAATTCAATCGGTGCATTTGACGCAACCCATTGCGGAAAGATTAACGCTTCACAAACATGTGCTAACAATCCCGCCGATAAGTAGGAAATTAACTTCGGAAACGCCCTGCGTAAAGAAGTAGAGTTTCTACGCTGTCCACGATATGGTGCGGCGATTATCCCAGTAATAGTATCGGCTACCAGACAAACCAATAACCCACCCATGGCGGATTGAATACTATAAGTAAAAGAAGCAACCGCACCACCTACACTGTAAACTACTTTCGGATATGTCCAGGTTATTTTATACATTATTTCTTTTCCAGATAGACTTTAACGCACTCTAATACACCGTTTATCGCCCCGACAGTAGCCAAAACATATACGGTTGGGTCAAAACCCCATATCAAAGCGACTGTTGCTGATACTGGAACAGTCCAGATGTTCAACAACTGTTCGACCTTATCGATAATTTCAATCGGGTTAGATTTAGTTTTCTTTGCCATAGTTTACTCCTTATGCTATTGAGCTAATTGTTGTAACTGGTGTCGTGCAAGCCGCATCAGAATAGATTGTATCGTTCA
>JAZQTG010000022.1:0-1025 GCA_045630515.1 Acutalibacteraceae bacterium | reverse complement strand
TATGCTGTGCCTCTTAGTACGTCTAACATTTTGAAGTCTACATCGTTTCCTAAAGTTAAGACGATTATCTTTGATGAGTTTATTCTTGATCCTTTGGCCGGCACTTACCGTTATCTTAAAAACGAAGTCCAAATGCTGCTTGATGTAATTGAAACGGTTGGCCGCTTGCGAGATATTCAAGTCTTAATGCTTGGTAACTACATTAACTTCTTTGGCTGTCCTTATGTTGCGTATTTTGATTTGGATTTGCCTTATGGGGGTGAGTTCAGAACGTTCAAAAACGGTGCTATAGTGGTTAACTATATTAGAAATGAGGCCTACCGTGAGGCCAAACGTAAAAGCCGTTTTGGTATGCTGATTGAAGGTACTATTTATGGCGACTACGCTATTGAAAATAAGTCTTTACGTGAAAATAATTTGTTCATTGGTAAAAGACCGAGTAATTCTCAGTTCTACTGCGTGTTGATTATTAATGGCACTAGCGTTGGTGTTTGGAAGGGCGTAGACGGATATGTTTACATTTCGGATAAATATGACCCTAATACTCCTTACCGATTCGCCTGCGACTACGATGATCATACTGAACAAACAATTTTCTTAAATTACAGAGAAAATTTCTACCTTAAATATTGTATTAGAGCGTATAAACAGGGATGGTTAAAGTTTGAGAACGTTAAAGTTAAATCTATTACTCAAGCGTTGTTTAACAAATGTCTATCTATATGATATAATAATTTTATACCTCCATATAGCCGTTGAAAAGCACGGCTATTTTGGTATAATGAAGTTGTAGAGGGGCGGCCTTCTAAGTTCCTTCCGTTTATATTCAACTTTTTACGTATTTTGGTTTTATGTTCCAAGATACTCCATAGTAATGCATAAAAGCAATACTTCTACATAAAATAAAAACTTTTTAAGTTTTTCTCCCATTAAGCCCCAACCACACTTGGGGTTTTTTGGCGGCCAACCACAAAAGACAGGTGTGATGCCGTCCTGAACCAAACAAAGGCCTTAGCGGGGCTTCT
>JAZQTG010000021.1:0-2320 GCA_045630515.1 Acutalibacteraceae bacterium | reverse complement strand
ATATATTGCCGTTGTGATTTTATCTTGACGCGCCGCGGGTCCTCACCCGTTTGATTACGGCCGCGGACGGTTTCGGGAAGTGTCCCCGCTCTATAAATAACAACGTAACAATATAATTACGAAAAACAAAAAGTCCGGTCTTAACAGGCCGGGCTTTTTGTGGTGCACATACAACTATTAGGAGAAATTGCGGTTTTATGGGTGGTTTCCAAGCAACCTTTCTTATTTATTCTATCGTAATTCGTAGTTTGTGTCAACCAGGACGACGCCGCCGCTTATCTTCTTCGGTAATAACTTTCCGGGAACAGCAAGGCCGCGCTTAAACTCGGAAAGATCGCGCTTGACTAATGCAAAGCGTTTTTCGTCTTCCGTCATTTTTTCGATCGCGCCGGCGTCGGCTTTTCCGGTCAAGGATATTTTTAATAACGCTTTACAAGGTTCCGGCATACCGGCGCATTTGATATTATAGTCGTCTTCCCCTGTGATTTCAATATACGTCTTTTGCCGCACAAATAGCCCTTCGTTCCATTTGCGTTCCAGGTCCCACGCGCCAAACTCTTTGTTGTCCAGCCATACGCCGTTTAGGTCTTTTTCTTCTATATCTAAATGCAGACTATCGGTGTCGGCATAAATAAAGCCAGGCTTGTTCTTGCCGTAATAATTCGCCTGGGCGGCACGTATCGTATAATTGCGGGCGTAGCTTGTTATTGCGCTCCCGATCGGAATAAAGACGGTTTTCTTGTTGTATTCGGCAACCGGTAAAAAAGCAATCGCCCCGTTTTCTTTCAATATGCAATATTTCCAGGACGAATTGCGGCTAGTCGCCATTTTGCCATAAAGATTATTTAAGAAAAGCTTTGCCAGCGTCCGACGGGCGCCGGTGCTTTCCATTTTTATTTTTTTGTATTTGTTGATATAATCATCAAAAATACCAAAGGCCGTTTTAAAATAACACCCGTCCAGTATTTCAAAGTCTTCTACTTCATATTGTTCTAAAAATAAGAAATAGTCCGTTTGTGTTAGTGTCAATATAACAGTTGACGGGCGGCTTTCCCCTGTCTTTATGTCCGCGTATTCCCGGTAGTATTTCCCGTTATAATAAACGTCGGACGTTTCCAACCATTCAGTCGAACGGTATAAAAAATTGTTTTTTATCTGTATCGTCGGTAAGCGGTCCTTTTTCAAATAAAAGCGGGTCTTTATCCGGATAAAGAAATAGTTTTCTTCTTTCAAGGCTTCCGCCGGTATTTCGCCGCCCTTCCAAAAGGTCGGCTTACCGATCGGGTATACGTTACCGGACGCCCCGGACATGGAAAACGGGTATAAACTGTTAACGTCGATCGTTAACCCTTCCTTATATATTTTATTTGCCTTTTCCGGAACCAGGTAGCACCAGCCGCCTTTGTAGCTTTTTCTAACGTATTGGTCGGCGTCTTCGGCGCCATATTCTGCCTTATCTAGCGTTATCTGTGTCAAGTCGTGGAAATAATCGGTGTATGTTTTCATACCGATTAACCGCTTAAATTCGGAGAAACAACAGCTTCCTATTGTTAGCGCTTTATGTCCTTCCGCAAAAGTCAGTTCCAATGCTTCTTTTACGACAAGAACGTCATTTTTGATATATGCTTCTTCTTTTTCGCTGATCGGACAACCGGCATAGCGAAAGCCTTTATATTCCATATCCAGTTTTTTGTGCTTCGTTTCAAAACTTTTCCCGATCTCTTTTACGGAAAAAGGTAATAATTTCAAACTGTCCCGGATTTCAATAAAGCGCTTTCCCTGTTTTAATGCTATTTTATAAAACTGGCCGCGCTCCGTTATCATGTATTGAAAAGTCTTACTTCGCATTTGATATTCGGGAATCCATGTAATATTAAGGTCTTCGACGTCGCTATCGCGTGTTATCGCCGGCTCCCAATGCAAACGGTCCATGAGATAAGACAAGATAAAAAACCCGTCAAACTTTAAGTTATGGAAATACAGGCAAATATTGCCGGTCGTGAAGTTAAATATATAATGGAAAAATTCATTGATCGAATGAAAGATTTTAACGTCTTCCGTATAGAACGGCACCAGGGCCGCCGCCCATACTTCGGTAAATTCCTGGTCGTCGTATACGGTCGTTTCAAAGTCGCACATATAATAAGTAAACTCTTTGATTCTCATAATGCACACCCGCCAAAAAGTATTAATAAAACATGAAACTATCTAATTTGTCCGCTAAAAAATCCGCCGTTACCGGCTGGGTCTTCCTTAATTCGTCCAGCATATTACTCATAAGTAAAGACGTGTTATGTATAACAAGTTCTTCCTGGGAATC
>JAZQTG010000020.1:0-22884 GCA_045630515.1 Acutalibacteraceae bacterium | reverse complement strand
ACGTCTTTTAAAACAACCGCGCCTGCGGCAGCTAAACTATTCTTGCCCATAGTTATACCGCCAAGTACTTTTGCACCGCAAGTAACCGAAACATTATCTTCTAAAACAGGAGCAAGTTCACCCTTATAGCCTATTGTTACCTGCTGATAAATACGACAGTTCTCCCCTATTTTTTCAGCACTAATAATGGTCGCAAAGCCGTGTTGTATGTAAAGACCGCCGCCAATATTTTTTGTGTAAATATATAGACTCTCCATAGGTCTCCAAAGAAGTCTTGTTATAAGATAATGAATAACCGAACGGTGAGGATGTTTAAAACGGTGCATTAAAAGATTTCTAAACTCTTTATAATATGTCAAATACCAATTTAAAGATTCAAAGAGTCCTAGTGTGTTATTGTTAATCTGATTCCACCTTGCAACATCTTTTAGGATTAAATGCTTTTGCTTTGATGTGAGTACACACAAAAATACAAAAAAAGTTCTCGGATAGTTTATACACGCCAAAAATTTTTTACCTAAGGTTGCCATTTGTAATTTACACCTCAATTAATTATTTTTTCTTACCTTTACAAGATGAAGAAATAATGTATTTGGGTCTTCCCTTAATTTCTTCATAAATACGGGCAACATAATAACCTATAATTCCGAGACTTATCATCATTATACTACCTATGAAAATAAGGATTAGTATAACGGTTGTCATACCTTCTAGAGCACGTCCTTGAATTTTATCAATAAACGCCCAAACGCTAAATACAGCCGTAATAAAAAGCATTATAAAGCCTAATACCGTCACTATTTGCATGGGTGCGGTTGTATATGCCGAAATATTGGAGATAGCATATTTAATAAGAGAAACCATAGACCATTTTGTTGTGCCTGCGGTTCTTTCTTTAACCTCAAACTCAACAGTTGCTTTTTTATAACCTACCCAAAAGGAAATTGCTCTGAAAAAGCCTTTTTTCTCGGGTATTTTATTAAGTATATCAACAACCTTACGGTCAAGAAGTTTAAAGTCGGAAGCATTTGACATATCAAAACCAACAACCGAGCTTATAAGCGAATAAAAACTTTTTGCAGCAAATCCGTGAACCTTATTCTCTTTTCCTCTGGTACTTTTGATACCCTCTACAATCTCAAATCCATCTTGCCACAAACGATACATTTCAACAATTTTTTCAGGTGGATGTTGCAAATCGCAATCGATTACAACAACACAGTCGCCCGTTGCACTTGCAAGTCCTGCAGAAATCGCAGCCTCTTTACCAAAATTTCTGGAAAAATGAAGTCCGATTATATCTTCCTCTTTATCTGCTAAAGTTTTAATTTTTTCATAGGTATTATCTGAAGAACCGTCATCAATAAAAATAATTTCATTTTCTATATCTTCACTTTTCAAGATGTTAGAAATTGTAAAATAAGTTTTTTCAATTGACAACTCCTCATTATATGCAGGAATAATTACAGATAGCATTTAATTTCCTCCCGAGGTTTCAAGGATTTTTTCAAGGTTTGCAACCGACATAGGTTTGTAATAATAAAAGCCTTGAAGAAGGTCACATCCGGCCTTAATTGCCGCTTCCTCTTGTTCTTTGGTTTCAATACCTTCACAAAGGGTTTTAAAACCAATATCCTTTGAAGTTTGGATAATATTCTTGAGAATTTTAAAACCGGTTTCACTAACCGCATTTTGAGTTATCGTTTTATCTATTTTTATAATAGAAATATCAAGGTTTTGCAAATCCAAAAATGATGTATATCCACTTCCAAAATCATCAAGAAGTATTGAAATACCTCTTTCCTTAAGGGTTGATAGGTTCTCTATCATTTGTTCCTTGGCCTCGCCACCAATGTTTTTATCCTCTAAAATCTCAACCGCTAAACAGGAGAATTTAAGGTCATACTTTTCTGCAATGCCTGTAATTTTTTCAACAAATTCAGGCTCACTAATAGTTGATCGCGAAAAATTTATTGTATATTTATAGTTTTCTCTTTGTTTTTTATTGTTAGAAATCCATTTGCAGTTTTTTTCAAAAATATAATAATCAAACTTTTCATTTATTCCAACCGAATTAACAGCTGACAAGAAACTCTTTGGTGCTAAAACGCCATCACTTTCCGAATTTAAACGAGACAAAACCTCTGCCCCGATAATTTTTTTTGTCTTTACATCTACCACAGGTTGATATTCAAGGAAAAAGCGGTTATTATCAATTTCTTTTTCAATATTGTTTTCTATTTTTATCTTTTTCGCAAGCGCATTACCGCCACTCGCAGTCCATTCAGCGTATGGTGTTTTTTGCGTTTTTGCCAGCGTACAGGCTTGTTTTGCACGAACGACAGCATTATCAAAAGTCACTTTTATACGGCTTGAATCGAATGCACCAATTATTACGCTTACAACATTTACCGCGCTATGCTTCAATAAAATTTTGTTTACATCATTTAAGCAGAATTCAATTTGTTCTCTAATTGTTTCGCAATTCAAACTTGAAAGAATAATATAGTTTGTATCATCATAAGCCGCAACAAGAGACTCTTCTCCATCAGCAAAAACATCAAGCAATTTATGTTTGATTTCCAAAAATAATTTATCTTGTGCATTTGAAATGTGCAGATTATCATAAGAAAGGTTTATATATAAAAGCAATCTACTTGTACGCGCTTTACCCATTCTTTTAAATTGACGTTCTAAATTGCTTATAGATGTAAAAGACCTACCGGTTTGACCGTTAGCCACATTTATACCTCTTAAAGCAAAATAAATACTTATTGACACAAGTATAACCACACCAATAGCCAATGTCGCTATTAATATGTATGTATTCTGAAAAATGTGCATATTTTAACTCCTGTTTATTTTTTATTAAAGGATGGAAACTCTATTGTACCGCCCGACATCTCAAGCCCTATGCTCTCGGCGGCTTTTATACACTTAATTCCATCTATTCTTGCCCTTTTACTACGGGCAGAAAGTTCTTTTATAATAAATGGTATTCCAAAATGCAACATACATTTAATAAGTTCAGTTTTTGAAATTCCATTTCTCTTATATTCCGCTAAAATTTCAAAAAAAGCATAATTTAAGGCTTCTTTATCGGGATTATTTGTTTTATTGTTAGCTGATTTTGCCCATCTGTAAAACTCAATAAATTTAGAAACGTTTATATTCTTTCTGAAATAAATTCCGTTTATATAAAATTCCTCTTGCTCTTCCGTCATGGGTTTCAAAAGTTGTGAGAGATAGGCCTTTTGAATTTTAATAACCTCGTTTTTTTGTTTATCCAAAGTGGTTTCGGTTATCTGTTTGTCATGAAGCCTATATATCATAAGATATTCTGATAAAATCTCAACCCTTTTGTTATTTAAAACAAATCTTGTCCAAAGTTCCATATCTTCGGTACAGGTAAAGTTTTTATCGTATCCTAATTCCTTTATTACATCTGCCTTAGCGATAATTCCCGGATGTAGAATAGGATTTGTAACCAAAAGCAAGGCTTTTATTGACTCGCTATCTCCCTTTCCTCCGCAACCGCCCGAAGAATAAACACCGTTTTTAAGTGTCAAAAACCTGCAAGAAGAAAGGTCTACATTCGGGTTTGCTTCCATAAAATCATACTGCTTTTGCAGTCTGTCAGGCATACAAATATCATCAGCATCCATTCGAGAAATATATTTGCCCTCAGCTAAAGATAATGCCTTGTTTAAGGAGGACGGAAGTCTTAAATTAGTTTCGTTTGTATGTACTTTAACTCTTGCGTCTTTTGATGCATATTCAGCTAATATTTTAGATGTATTATCGGTAGAACAATCGTTTATTATAATAAACTCCCATTCCGTAAATGTTTGGCATAATACACTTTCAACAGTTTCTGCCAAATAATCCTCTCCGTTATATACACTCATTATTAAAGATATTTTAGGTACTATATTCATTTTATTAACCCCCGTATATCCTTTACTTTTTTACATAGATATAGAAAATAAAAGGCTAATCTTATTTGCTCTTTTTTTAACAAAAATATTGCAATTTTGCTTTTTATGGTAATATTTTCAAAATGCGCTTTTTTAATTTCTTCTCTGTGTAAAGAGCCTAAAATAGCCTGTTTTATACCCTTAATCTCACCAAAATAGCCCCCTTCTGCTGCTGATGCTAATATAGCGAAACATAAGAAACAAGAATAGCGAGAAAGCGTTTCTTCAAAATACACAGGCTTTTTAACATCAAGATTTTGAAGATAAATAACCGCCTCTTCAATCTGGGAAATTTGAATTATTTTAAAACTCGTTGTAATAGAATCTCCGCGAACGGTATATAGGTATATGGGCTTTTTACTCATGTATACTAAATTTGCATCTAAATAGCAAGGGGTTGTACAACACGCATCTTCACCCATAATAATTGATGTGGGCAAATTCATTTGATACTTTAAAGCTAGCTCCCTCTTTATTGCCTTGCCCCACAAGAAATAAAATAAGTTATGCATACTCTTATTGGATAAAAGATTAGGAAAGATTTGTTCTTCTAACCTTTTTTTATCGTAAAGACCTTCTTGTGAAAGGTCGTCTACCACTTCGCCCAATTTATCATCTGTATAAATCCTATAAGAAAAAGAAACCATCTCAGCTTTGGTGTCCGAAATAATTTCATACGCACTCATTAGTGCGTCCGTGGTAATTGCATCGTCGCCATCAAGGTTAAATATGTATTTGCCTTTTGCTATGCTAACGCCCGCCTGTCTGGCACTTACTAAACCGCCGTTTTTCTTGTGAACAACCTTAACTCTGCGGTCCTTTTGGGCATATTCATCACAAATTTCAGGACAGTTATCAGGTGAGCCATCATCTACCAAAATAAGTTCAAAATCGGCAAAAGTCTGCGACAGTACGCTATCAATACATCGGCTTAAATATTTTTCAACATTGTATATCGGGACTATTACCGAAAAAAACATATTTCTTACTCCTATCTTGCTCTAAATAAAACCATTATTTTTTGCAGTAAATATAATTTATACTTCATTGCAAAGGCAAATGCCGCCTGCTTCTTCGGCAAACGATACCAAGGATAATCTTTTAGTGCATCCGATATCATCTGGCTTTTACAAATCATTTTAAGTCTTTTTAAAAGGCTTGAATATTTTATACCCTTTTCCTTAGCGTGCATTATTTCTTGCGAACATAAAATTCTTCCATAACCTTGGATAAGTCTGTTTAAATACAGACTATATTCTTCATGCTTGCAGACATTTTTAATATGATTTTCTAATTCTTTAATGAAACTTTGCACCATTGAAAAGCGGTCATTTCTGTAAGATTTAGAAAAAGATTCATCATTTCTTCTGTAACAATAAAACGCCCCATGAATACCAACAGCTTTATCAATAAGTTTAATAAAATCAATCATAAAAATAGCGTCTTCACTCATAACCTTGCGTTCGGATAAAAACTCAAGTTTATTATCCGTAATTACCGAGCGTTTAAAAAGATTTTTACAGGTACTAACGCCATATCTACTGTCATCAGGTTCGTGTGGTAATGCACCAACTACGCCTAAGAGAAGTTTCTTTATGTCTTCATTTTCAAAAAGCGTTTCATTATGGAAATAATGCTTTTCCTCGTATTCTCCGCTCTTTCCAAAGGTGTTGCCGCCAACAAAACTAATACCTGATACAACAAGGTCTGCATTATTTTTTAAGGCTGCGTTATAAAGCACATCGTACATTTCAGGCTTTATATAGTCGTCCGAATCAACAAATCCTATATATTCGCCCATTGCAGCTTCAATTCCCGTATTCCTTGCAAAGCCGGGACCTGCGTTTTCTTTATGTATTACCTTGATTCTATCGTCAGTTTTTGCTAAGGAATCACAGAGAACAGCACACTCTTCCCTTGAGCCGTCATCTACAATAATGATTTCAATTTCCCTTATTGTTTGAGAAGTAATTGAAGTTATACATTGTTGTAAATATTTCTCTGTATTATAAACAGGTACTATAACGCTCACTTTTGGTGCTGCCACTGTTTTCACCTCTTAACCTATAATTTGCTGATACTTTTCTATTAAAATATCCGCATAATCGCCAACTTCGATTATCTCATCTTTTCTTATTTCGCAATTTTGCTTAAGTGAGGAATAAAATTCTTCATCTTCAAAACATTTATTTATAGCCTCTGCAGTAGCCTCTGCAGTTGGCTCCTTTATACGCAGACCTGTTTTGCCGTCTTCAACAAGTTCTGCCATTCCCCCACTATTCATCGTAATAACAGGAACACCAAATGCGTGTGTTTCAAGTATATTTAAAGGACAATTTTCATACCAAACAGAAGGCAAAATCATCACTTTTGCGTTAGCAATAAGGGATATTAACTCATCCCCTGTAAGAAAGCCTAACATATTGACATTGGGAATATTTTTAAGGCATTCATCATCAGGTCCGGTTCCTGCAATTTTAAAAGTAATGTCAGGAAGAAGCTTTGCAGCTTTAGCTAAAATACCTACACCCTTTTCAACGGAAAGTCTACTCGCAAAAGCAACATAAGGCTTTTCCGTATCTGTTTTTTCGGGCATAGACTTCTTTTCAATAAAATTGTGTACCATAAAGGTTTTACCCGAATAAAGACTATCCGCACTTAAAAGTTTTTCTTCCAAAAACTTGCTTGGACAAACATATAAATCCACCTTTTTATATGTTTTTAATAAAGAATATAATTTTGCCTCTATTGCACCAATAAGGCTTTTAGCCTTTGAACCGTGGATACAACCATATTTAAAGCAATTAAACTTTGAACCATTTATACAACGCTCACAAGGTTTTGCTTCCTCAAGGCTATATAAAAGATGATTAGGACAAATCATCTGATAATCGTGCACTGTTTGTACTAAAGGTATATTACGCTTTTTTATAGCATAAATGATTGAAGGTGTCAGTTGAAAATTGATATTGTTCATATGCACAATATCAGGCTTAAAACTATCTATTACCTTTCCTATTTTTTTATAAGCCTCTAAAGAATATATAATTTTGAAAGGATAAAAAAATCTTGCTATACCGGTAGAGTGAAAATCCATATTAGTTGTGTATAAATTTTCGCTATTGCCAACAGTATTCTGTTCATCATACATACCGAAAAACTCAATTTCGTGTCCTTTGGCTTTTAGTTCTTCGGAAAGTTTAAGCATATAGGTTTCGCAACCGCCTCTTGGATAAAGGAACTTATTCACCATTAGTATCTTCATATAATTGAGACCTCCACTGCCGGTTTATTAACATCTGAAACATGTCCGAATATTTTCATTTCAGTCTTTCTGACTTTTTCATCAAATCCATTACCAATCATTAAAATAGCAAGTACAGTTGTAAGTAACGGGAAGTTCATTGTGTTATCGGTAGATGAAACAATAATAAGATAAAGGGTCAGGGAAAATGTTAAAATTGCATTTTCAATATCACCTTTTTTGCCAAAATAACAAACCCTTAGTATTGTCATTGAAACCAGCCATAAAATATAACCCCAAAAGCCTAAATCAATGAAATACTGCAAAAAGTCATTATGAACCGCGTGAACACCAACCGACATATTTGAACTTAACTGATAGGTCAAAAAGCCGATACCGTTTCCTAAAAACTCGGGTGAAAACTCATAAAACTTATCTACTGCGTTATAAATAACAACACGGCCGCTGGTATCAATGCCCGCCTCTTCAAGCAAAGAGAAAACATCTAACTTTATAATGCCTATATATCCGATAAGAATTAAGACCAGTATAACAGAAAGTCCTACCGTAATTCGCATAGCGGTATCTTTTTTTAATTTAGCAATAAGCTTTAAAATCCAAGCAAATCCCAATGCTACTACAATGGCGATAATTCCTATTCGTTTAAAAGCGGCGGTAAAACAAAACATTGTGAGTCCTAAAAGGATAAAAAACACAATGTTTTTCTTTGGTTTATAAAACATATAGATTAAATATGCACCAAGACAAAATGCAAGTTCGTGAATTTCGGCTTGAACTATAATATCTCCCGTTTCACCTGCAAAGGTTATAATCAGTTTGATAAATTCCGAAAAAAACGGACCTATTCCGTTTTGTAGAATAATGGTACAAATCATTAAAATATTTGAAATTAAAATTGCAATAAGGTTATACCAAATTCCTTTTTCACCAAATATGTATAAAAATGCAACCGCTGCAAAGGTAAAGGATATCATATTGCTATATATAAAAGAACCGGAAAGTCCTCTTGAAATAACGTCCGTATCAACCTGTCCCACAAACCAAATAAATAATGAAACTAAAATGGTAATTAAAAGCGGTAAGGAATAAACAAATGTTGCTTTTAAGGTGGCAGTTCCCCTTGCTACATTAGGCTTAATTAAAAATGCTAAAAGTGCCGACGCAAATAAAACGAGGGCAAAGGCGTGACGATATGTAATAAACAAGCCAAGATTTATAGTTTGGGTAATAAAATAGTACATAAGTACCGCTACCGCAACAAAATAAACCTTTAAAACTTTTTCAGAAAGTTTATTTTCCATACTTCACACCGCCCTCTTTTTTATTATTTATACTTTAAAGAATTTTTGCCTCAAATTCTTTCTTGTTTTTAATTGCCTCAGAAAGCAATTTTCTTGCAGTTTGGTTTTCTTTAAAGGTTTCTGCAATACCGATTTTATATTCAAGGCTTATATTTTTATATTCTTCACGTTCATTAAGTCTTAAACTAAAGATTCTTAAAATGTCTTCAACAGTAATATAATCCGAACCTTCAACCAAAATCACAAAGCTTCCATTACCATTATAAATAAACTCGGCCTTTGTCTTTCCAAAGGATTCTTTTATGAAAGATGTGAACATTTTAATTATATCATCACCGACTTGACGGTTATACTCGGTATTGATATAAATAAGATTTGAAATATCAACCATTGCATATACTGTTCCATCGTCTAAAAGTTTCTTTTCCATAGACTTTAAATATTTATCAAAATATGCACGGTTATTAAATCCAGTAAGATGGTCGGTATAGAAAATGTAGTTTACAATGTCGCCTACTCTTCCTAAAACAATCGCGCCACCGCAACAAAGTATTATAAGGAAGAAAAATGCAATTATAGTATAAAGTCCAACATTTACGCTTGGTTTTACCGAAGCAGAGGACAAAACAGAAATATAACTTGCGCCAAGATATTGATTATACTCATCATTTGTCTTCATTGTTGCGTTATAAAGAGTAGATAAATCAGCAATTAACGATTTAATTTCCTCATCAATTTCTGTTTTGATTTTATCATAGTCTGCATTATAAATTTCGGTACATGTCTTGCTTGATGATAAGCACTCTTTGTTATTACATTTGCCTGTACAAGCAGAGAACGTGTCTATAATATAGTGGGAATAAGCAGTATCTATAATTAAATGTTCCTTACTTTCGTTGTGGTCTCTCCAACTATAGATTAATTCATCATAAGTAACCGTTTGGTCGCCGGGTGATACTTCTAAAAGGTTCTTATCGTGTACTGTATCAAGAATATATTCATAGGTAATATTGGTATTTCCCGACTCTCTCATTTTCTCTACATAAGCATTTATAACATCAACAGTATCCTTTATAACACTTTCTTCTTTTGTATTTTGAATACTGTTATTATCAATTCTTGTTGTATAGTCAGAAACCAAAACAGTTTTATTTTTTGTTATTTGATATTTATATATTTTGGAGAATAACGATGAAAGTCTAACGCTTCTTAAATAGTTAAAATCATCAGCTAAATCACTAAAAGAAACGCCTGTGCCGGTCGCTCTGTAGTATGGATTTTGTTCCATTCTTTGATATAAGGTGGAAATAGTTTGGTCAACACCTGTATCAATTAATTCCACCAATTCAATATAATCATAGTTTTCACTTTCAATGTTGTCAATAACATTGTTTGCAGGGGCAACATTAACGTATTTTTGGCTATACTCTGCAAAGTAGACGTCAAGCGTTTCATCAAGAATAGTTCTTGCAAAAACAGAACCTTCATTGTTGGTTGCCGTAAAGGAAACAATATATGTACTGGGCTCGTAAATATATTCTTCGCCCTCTTCAAGTTTTGCCTCTTTTTGTGCAACCTTATCTGCATCGGGTAGCGGAGTTATTGAAACTCTGGAAATCAGGCTATCTACCGAATAAATGCCTGTAAGTCCCATTCTTTCAACAACTTTAGACATAACTGCAGATGATTTAATTTCATTAACATCAAGTTTAGATTCGGTTGGAGTAAGACCTTGTTCGGCTGCAGGGTCATTATAGTGAATAACCTCCGAAGCCACATAAGTATTTGATGATTTGAGTTTGAAATTAATAGCATAGGTAGCAATAACGCAGAAAACCACAATGATTGGCAAAAGCTTTTTTAAATATCTCAAAATTTGAAAATTCTTCATTTTTTTCACCTTTCTATACGGTTTTTGAGTTAAAATTTAGGGAACTTTTTAGAGATAGAAATTGCCATTAATGCGGCATAGGTTAACAAAGCAAATGCTGCAACTGTTTTTAATTCTCCCAAAAGAGATGTTCCCGAAATGCTAACGGCAATACATTGATTCATTGTGTAGTTAGAATATTCTCTACCTGCTTTTATTGCCTCTGCCGTAAAGTTATCAATGCTCTTATCAATTGATTCTATAAGCGCATCTGCCTGAGCATTTGCTGAAGCGTTAGTATTTGCCGACTTTATTTTATCAATAATAAGTTCATTGTCCATAATTTCTTTATTATTTGAAGCGACACTATCACTAAAACCGGTAGCTAATACGGACAACTCATCAACACCAACTTTGGTTCTACCCATATAGTATTTTCCGCTTCCGTCCCAAGTCGGAACCAAAACAACCCTTGTCATTTCCTCTGAATACATATCAATGGCATCATTACAAAGTGTATAAGATATATAATTCTTTTGCTTATCAAAATCCGTGTTTTTGTTTTGATATGCAAGTCTGTCTATATAACTTGACTTATCCTTTGCTATGCCGTGCTGCAAAATTAAAGACTTTAAATTTTGTTCGATTTGAGTTTCCTTAAACTGAAAAACTTTACCTGCAATTGAATTAAATGTCGTATCGCTTTCAGTAACAAAACTTGAACCCTTTTCTGCCATTCCGTATAAATAATTCAAAATAGATGACGTTTCTTTATTGAAATAAGTCACAATGTCCATATACTCCATGTTAGTGAAGTCGGGCTTTTCTTCTTGCTTTGTAAGACTAAAGTTATCGGTATATTTTTCTATGTAATAATCTTTATAAGCGCTTGCAATCAAGGCAATTACATTTTCAGAACTTAGGTGGTCGGTATATTTTGAAGCATAATATTCTACAACAAACTCAGTAGAAATATGATAGTTTGACTTATCATTTACATCGCCTTGAACATAGGGATAAACCGATAGACAGTCCTTTAACTGTTTAACAGTAACATCCTCTAAAGCGCCTTTTTCAATAGCCTTTTCAATAACCTCATCACAAATAATTTCGGACATATTATATCTTGTTCCGTTTGAATTTTGAGCAAGCGAGGCTTCGGAATAATTAAGAGAAACTACAGCAGATACAAACTGTTTTGATTTGATATGATTCAAAACGCCAAATACTCCTGTAAATATCACCAAAAGAATCAAAATGCCGACCTGCAAAAACTTTGTAGCTTTTAATATTCTCACAAACTCAGCTTTTGTGACATTTTTAGAACAAAAATATATTGTTAAAGCTCCAACTATCAGCAATAGCCCCACTATTAAAATAGGTATTTTATGCAAAAGTGATATAAGCATACAATAGTCTCCTTTTAATTATTAGAATTTATTGATGTCTACAATAACAATTTCAGGTTGATTATTGATTCTAAAGAAATTGCTGTTTTCAAGGCCCGAATTGACAATAAGCGGTCTTCCCTGAACATCATATCTGCCATAAACATAACAACCCTTTCTTGCGGGTAATATTCCGCCCTCGGTTGTATATAACGGTCCAATAAACGGTATTTTGCACAAACCTCCATGGGTATGTCCCGCAAGCATTAAATCGCCCCAGGTATCAGGAGTATATTCCTCAAAAACTATTGGTTCGTGAATTGCCATAATTTTAAGATTATCTTCATTTTGATAAATAAATTCACCGTAACTTTCACCCGCATAGGACCAGAAAGACGAAGGATTTGAGGTAAGAACACCGTAAATATCAACAATGGTTGCACCTATTGTTATAGTATCTTGACTATTTTTAAGAACCTTTACACCCACATTTTCAAGACTTTCTTCCAATTTATCAGTTATTTCCAAAAGTTTTTCCGGGTCGCGATTATCGTCATTAAATCCAAATTTTTTGTCCAAATTCTCCTGTGTTAGTGGACCGTCATAATACTTCTCAACCTCGTTATTTCCATATATGTAATATGAAGGTGCTACAGTTACTAAGGTTTTGCAAAATTTTACAACATCATCATCGGGAGTTGTTTTTGAATCCACCATATCTCCCGTATATATGATTATATCGGGATTTAGTTTTTCAATTCGGTCTACAAGGTCACTGTCGTTCACAAAAGATGCGTTATGTAAATCCGAAATTTGAATAACCCTTATTTTATTATTAACTTTAAGGCTGCTGACGCAATAAAAGGTTTCCTTAAAATTTTGATTTTCAAGATAGTTACAACCAAGTATGGTAATAGAAGCCGCAATCCATATAAAAATCAAGCTTATTATAAAAAATCGTATAACACGTACGCTTTTTTTAGTTATGCGCTTATTCTTTTTCATACCGTTAATTTCCTTTCCTTT
This sequence comes from Acutalibacteraceae bacterium, assembly GCA_045630515.1. Classification (GTDB taxonomy): domain Bacteria; phylum Bacillota; class Clostridia; order Oscillospirales; family Acutalibacteraceae; genus UMGS1532. The sequence continues at coordinate 10,057 of JAZQTG010000020.1, read as the reverse complement.
TATTTGTGAAAACTTTTTCATAAAGGTTACGTGTAGCAACCGCAACGTCATTCCAATTATATTTTTCAAGAATAAAATCATCAACGCCATGTTTTAAATTCTCTACACACAAATTGTCATCACACATATTTTGCAGTTTATTTTGCAAATCGGCAACATCGCTCTTTTTGAAATTTATTGCTTTGTCTTCTGTAACTAATGTATTTTCAGGGATATCAGAACACAAAACTGCATTTCCATACGCTAATGCTTCCAAAAGACTTATGGACATACCCTCAATATCCGAAGGCACGGCAACAATATAAGCATTGCTGTATATTTCTTTAAGAATGTCACCCGAAATAAATCCTGTAAATATAATATTGGGATTATCGCCTGCCATTTGTTTTATATAAGAAACATATTCGTCAGTATCGCTTGTGTCACCCGCTATAACAAGTTTTTTGTCTGTTTTTATATTGTTATATGCTTCTATAAGATAGTGAAGTCCCTTTTCGGCAGTAAGTCTTGATACTGTGCAGATATAATCACCCTTTGATAAGCCGTATAATTCGGTGATTTTATCTGCCTGTTTTATTGTTGGCTTGTCTATTCCGTTATGTATAAGTACGGTGTCACGATTATAAGTTTCTTTGAAATATGCTTTGGCACTCTCACTTAAAACAATAATTTCATCGGCGCATTTCACCATTACTTTTTCACCGAATTTTATGTATTTTGAGGCAAAAGAGCCACTCCATTTCTCTCTTTGCCAATCAAGTCCGTGAACAGTTGCAACACAACGTTTGCCAAACATTTTGGGAATCCACATAGCAGCACAAGGGCCCTCAGCGTGAAAATGCAAAACATCAAAACCGGCAAAGGTTGCACTTATTGCCGCAGTAAATGAAGAAATCATAGCCGAAATTCCTTTTGCCTCTATTGTCCACGCTTTTTTAAGGGTTACGCCTTTATATTTATTGTGGTCAACCATATCTATATATTCGTTTTCAACCTTGTCAGTTGAACGATTGTAGCAAGTAACATCGACACCCGATTCAGCTAACAAAGGACATAAAGACGTTAAAACGTTTTCTATTCCGCCTCGTCTTGAGGGAACAACCTTATGACCTATCATTGCGACCTTCATTTATTTTTTCTCCTCTCTGAAAGAGCCTATCTTCCTGTTGCACTAAGCATAACAATAGGTGTTTTGAGCATTATGAATATATCGCCCGGGAAAGTTCTGTTTTGTATGTAATCCAAATCCATTTCAACCCACTGTTCAAAAGGAATATCGTTTCTGTTTTTGCTTATTTGCCAAGTGCATGTTATTCCGGGTGTAACATGCAATCTTAATTTTTGATAGTCGGTATAATATTCAACCTCTCTCGGTAGCGGAGGTCTTGGTCCTACCAAAGTCATATCGCCCTTAAAGACATTAAAGAACTGCATAAGTTCATCTAAGGATAGTTTTCTGAGTATCTTTCCTACTCTGGTAATTCTCGGGTCGTCTTTAATCTTAAAAACAGGGCCTTCCATTTCGTTTTTATCTTTAAGTTCTTCTAAAAGTTGTTCGGCATTGGGGCGCATAGTACGAAATTTATACATATAAAATTCCTTACCGTGACGTCCTACTCTTTTTTGCTTAAAGAATGGCCCTGCACTTGGGTCATCAATTACAATAACAAGCGCAATTATAATCATAAGAGGCAAAAAGCCAAGCAAAATAAGTGTTGCAAAAAATATATCAAAAAGTCTTTTCTTTTTCCAATATGTTGAATAAGATTTTTCAATTAAAGCCTCTAATTTAACTCTGGTTTTTTCGTCAACTTTTTTAGTATCAAGGTAAGGCATTAATACTCCTTCTTTCAGTCTTTCATAAATTTTAAAAGCGTATAATATTCTATTCTACGCCATTTTGAATAATAAAATTTCTTAAAATTTTGCCTGAATCCGTCTATTAAAGATTCTTCGCTCTCCAAATATCCCGGATGAAAGGCTATTTCAATATTTTCGTTTTGCTTTTTATAATATGGCAATAATTTATTTATTTTGTCTTCTGTAAGTTGCCCCGAAAACATAATACCCATAAACAAAGCTGATTTAATATTAGCCTTTTTAAGTTCTTTTCGGTTTACAAATTTAAGAAATTTAAGCAACCATTGTTTAATAAGTCCTATAGGTCTAAATTTAAAATATAGTGATGGTGATTTTATATACGGCAAAATTGGTTCGGCAGGAATTCTTATATATTCTACCTCTACATTTTCTTCCTTAATCACCCTCATCAGCGTTTTGAAGACTAACGGTATCATATGTGTATGCTGATGACTGTCTACCAAAATAGGAGTTTCTTCTCCCATTTCCTTTTTCCAAAAATCAATTTGCATTTTAATCTCGTTGTAAAGTTGTTTTTTGAGCAAACTTCTATTACCGAAAATTGATAGAAAGAAAAGTCCAATAAATGAATACTTGAAAAATCCCTTATCCGATACAATAAGACTAACATCTTCCTTTTTTGATAATGGATAACCCTCAATTAAATTCAGATGTAACGATAATTTGACATTTTCTCCCAAAAGACGCCGTTTAAAATCCAAAGCATCACTGTTGGGCAAAACGCTTATTTTGTTTAGAACACCGTTTGTAAGACATTCTTCTATGCGGGTATTACTTATTTTTGATATACCATAATCGTCCGCACAAAAATATATCATCTGAAACTACCTCTAATCTCCTAATTTAATAATTATTACTTTATCAATTATTTGAATTGAATTTTTATCGGGCCAATTACTTAAATTGTTTTCATCTATTTTACCAAGCAATTCTTGTTTTTCTTCACCTGAAAGGAATTTATATTCTTTACCGCAATAATCGTTTAATGCGCTGCACAAAACACTTTGTCCAACAATTTCATCATCGGCTCTTATGGTGTGCCCATCGGTAGTACCCGTCATATCAAGGGAAATATAGGAACTATATTCTTCACTATCTTCTAGCGCGCCTAAAACTAAAACGCTGTCACATTTATTTGAACCTTCTGTTTGTTCAATTCTATCGGCAATTCTATTTAAAGTACCGATTGATTTTTCGTATGCCATATTAAGTTTATGATAACTTATGTTAGCAATAATTATGTAGTTGAAAATTAAGACTGCTGATAATGCTAAAACCAACCAAGATTTAATTGCCTGGAAATTTATTTTTTCAAAATAAGTTTTTTCATAAGCAAGTATGAAAATTAAATAAAAACCCAAATATCCCATTTTCATAAGGTTATGATAGTCTATGCTACTATTAACAAATGCCAATATGTTAGCACCTATGGGAAGAAGTATTACAAAAACTAAAAGGAACAAAACCTTTAATATTGTGATTTTGTTTTTTATTATGTCAGTAACATAAAGAACTACTGTCAGAGCAAAAATCAGCAAGTTAATAATGCTAAATAAATTTAATCCGTTTGTAAAATTAAAGAAATAGTTTAAAAAACTTTCTTTAATTACATAAAGGGAAGCAAATATATTAATACCCGAAAGTGCAGCAGCATCTCCAAAACCTTGATAGTCTAAAAGAGCGGTGTTTGTTATCTTTAAAATAACCATTAAAGCTACGTAATATAGTCCCATACCTATACCGCCGGTAATTAGGAATTTAAGGCATTTTATTAAGATATCCTTTACCTTTACTTCTGACAAAAGGGTTTCTTTTATCAGAAAAACCAATAAAAGCATTATTGTAACGGTTATGTAGGCTTGATAAATTCCAACAGATAACGCAATTAAAATCACCGAAATTAAATACTTTGGTTTCTCTCTTGTTAAAAAGAACGCTGCCAAAACGGCAAAAAGGAACGAAAGCGCGTAAGCATCTGCTACATAATTATACATCATAACCGATGTGACTGTGGGAAATGATGCTACCATAGCACCGATAAGACAAGCCGTTACGGTTTTCTTAACCTTAAAAATCTCAACTATTACAACTGCGCCAAGGGCGTGAAACAATATAGCCATTAGACCTGTAACCCAAGGCAAATCATAAAAAGAACTAAATGCGGAGACCACAGGCAGAAACCATCTTCCCATTGAAACCATATTTTGCGCATCATACCTAAATACAAGGGAATCCCAATTTGGAAGCCAATTTGTAATTTTATAAAGATGAGTTATTAAACCTATAACAACCGCCGAAATAAAAGAAATCTTCCACTGCGGTAATATATTGTTTTTGATTTTTTCTATTATTTTTTCGGGCAAAATTACCACTCCAACCATTTGCATTTATGCAAAAATTTTCCGTAAAGTTTGTTATACATTTTTACGCCTATAATTCGCTTAATTCGTGTAGTCCTTTTGGTAACTGAATTAGTCCAAGAAGCCGAGTAGTGATGTATTGAATAGGTTTTATCGGTAATTGTCTTTTTCCCTGTGTAATAATCCATAGGGCAAAGATATTCATCGGGTAAAAAGGTTACATCCATAAAGGTTTGGTTTTTATTCTCAATATCCATACCAAGTCGTTTAAGTGCCTCTGTATTTCTATCAGGGCAGGGTGTTAAATCAAAACTACCGTCAGGTAAAATAAAAGGAATATCATCATAATCTTTCAAAAACTCAGAAACTATTTTGTTTCCCTTTTCGGCGCCAAAGCCAAGCCCGGTTGCCACAATACCTTTTTCATCAAACCCCATAAAACCACCAAGTTTTACCAAGTCATCAATGGGTTTTATGAGTTCAACATCAGTATCAAGATATATTCCGCCGTTATCATAAATTATTTTTAGCCTTGCATAATCACTTACAAATGCCCACTTTCCCGCCTCATACGCTTCGCGCATATATCGGTTTTGAGTCAGGTCAAAATTATCTTCAGTGTGCAAAACAAATTCATAATCGGGACAATATTTTTTCCAACTTTTAATACATTTTTTTGCAAGTTTTGGCATTTTGCCTTTGCCAAACCAACAATAGTGAATCACCTTAGGAATGCTCATTGTTTGTTCCTCCTAAGTGCAATTAGGTTTTTAAAGGCTTCTTTGAAGAAGATGAAATTTATTGCTATGTATAAAGGAACAATCCAAAGTGTATGAATAATTCCCTTGATTAGCAAATTGAGAAAAGAGAGTCCACAAAAACTATCAACAAAGAAAACAAGCATAATAACGGCAAAAACCGCACCGTTTACAAGCCATAGTTTGTAGGTGTTAAAAACACTTCGGTTAAGCACCTTTTTGTTAGAATAGTAAATCATCATAGCGCCTCTGTAAAGCAGTGCTACAATGGTGCCGAGAATTGCACCGCAAATTCCCCAAATAAGAATTGCTACTACCGACACGACAATATTAATTATCATTTCAACTATTGCGTGAGAACGTGTTTCTTCAAATTTTTCCGAAAATTCAAGCACATGGTTTGAGGGCAGTTTTCCGTTGGATAAAAGGTTCATAATAACGAACAAAATTACAAGATAAACGTTTGTATAATTAGCGTCATCAATTCCGCTTGTGTAAATCTGAATTAATGGCAAAAGGAATACTGCCATAAGGGTGTAAATTATAAAGGTTGCCATTATATAAAATGTTTCGTAAACATTATACACCTTCAAAAACTTGTCCCTATCAATATGGAACATTTGACCCAATGCAAAACTAAATCCCGATATAATGCTTGTTATAAAGGTCTGAACCTGTGAAAAGAAAATGTTATAAATCGTATAAATGCTTACAACCTTAAAGTCGGTAAGAAACGATAAAAGCAAAACATCGGTATTATTAAACACCATGCTTGAAACTTGATGTACCAAAACCGATTTTCGTTGAGATATTGCTTCAAAATTAGGTTCTGCCTTGGTATCCAGCCATTTATATCTTCTCTTTGCGTGTATAAATACATAGGCTAATTGGAACAGATATAAAATGCAGTAAACCAACTGAATAAGAATAATACTGTTTGAAAGTATTAAAACAAGTATTTTACCAATATTTGATAAAAGCTGTAAAACTGTTTCAGAGTTTGTTATTACATATTTTCTGCCGTCAACCTCTAAAAGTATTCTATATTTAGCTTGAACAAAATAGCTAAACAAAGCAGGTAAAGCCGTTAGTACAACTATTCCAAAAATCACAGCAGGTTCAATACTTGTAGGCACTATAAATGCGTAAACTGTTGCTATTAAAAGGACGATAGCGGCATATATATACCCTATTTTACAATAATAACTATGAGTTGCTGAGATTATGGAACTTACCTTGCCGTAATTTTTTTCGGCAACAGGTTTATAGAGCGCTTGGGTTGTAGCAAGTCCTACACCCGATTCAAGCAAAAACATATAAACAAATATTTGCTTTATGGTGGAAAGCACACCGTTAACCTCAGAGCCGAAGTTTTCTAAATAAAGTCTTGGAAGAAGGAAACTTAAAACTATCAGGACAACCTGATAAATGACGCCCGATACCAAATTATATTTGATTCGGTTATCTTTCTTTGCCATTTTAAAGTTCCCTCCTTTTAAAGTTTTTTATACCTTATTTTCTACATAATCCTTTGTAGCGTTTTCTTTATGAATTATTTTTGCAGGGTTGCCAATTACAATGCTATGCGCCGGAACATCAAAATTTACAAAGGTTAAAGGAGCTATAAGCACGTCTTCGCCTATTGTCACGTTGCCAACTATAACCGAGTTGGTCCCTATCCAACAGTTACCCTCAATCGTTGGCGCGCCTTTTCGTTCTCCACGGTTTTCATTGCCTATGGTAACACCGGTTGCCACATTGACGTTTTTGCCGATTTTGGCTTCGGGGTTTATAATAACCCTACCACTGTGGCCAATATAAAAACCTTCGCCAATCTGCGTCCTTGCAGGTATCTGTATATGCGTCTTATAAGAAAAAAGTTTGAGTTTTACTGTATAATAAAGTTTTAACGGTTTAAAACGTGCAGAGTTTGCCTTTCTAAAAAGAGCTATATATTTTAGTTCTACAGGTCGGAGTAGTCTTTTCGCAAAGTTCTCCCCTTTTTCGCCGTAGTATCTGTATAAATCTTTTGAAAACTGTTTATTCATTTTTTTCTCCAAATCATCAGAGATTTTTATTCATATAATCAACTGCAAATTTTTCAGCCTTCTTTTCGGGAAGTGCCTTTGAATAATACCAACCTTGAATATAATCGCATTCACTTTCAGTAACAAGTTTATTTTGTTCCTCGGTTTCAACGCCTTCGCACACAACCTTAAGATTAAGATAGTGCGCCAAAGAAACAATTCCCATAAAAAGTTTTTTACCCTTTTCAGTTCCTGCCAAAAGAAGAATTTGACGGTCTATTTTAATAGCATCAATTGGATACTCGCAAAGACTAACCAATGAAGTATAACCGCTTCCAATGTCATCAAGTGCTATACGGTATCCAAGTTTTTTGATTTCAATAATATTAAGCATGGCTACAATGAGATTTTTCTCTATTGAATCCTCTGTAATTTCAATTAAAAGTTTACTTCTATCAAAATCGTATTTGTCAGATATTTCTTTAATTTTTTGTACAAAATCTTTTTCGGATATTGTAATTCTCGTCAGATTACAAGATAATGTAACATCACGAAATTCAGAATCTTTCCACTGTGAAAGTTTTTTACAAACCATTTCAAACATATAATAATCAAACCTTGTGATAAGACCTGATTTTTCCATTATACCAATATATTCGCCCGGAAAAACAAGCTCGCCGGCTGTGTTTTCCCAACGTGATAATGTTTCTGCAGAAACAATTTTTCCCCGCTTGCTATCCACAATAAATTGAAGATACATTTTAAACTCTTGATTTTCAAATCCCTTTTTTATATTCTTCAAAAGTTTTCTTTCGCTTAAATGGGGCTTTTTTTCTGATGCAACTTTTTTGCTAATTTTATTGCTCATTAAGTTTTACCTCACTCTAAAATTAATACTTCTAAGGTTTATAACAAAAACAAAAACTGCAACAATAAAAAGTCATAATAAAGACTTTGTATCATTGCAGCTGGACTGGCATAGTATAAACCGTAGCCTCTTCGCTTTGCGTCGCCGACTTTCATCGGTTTTGCTAAATATCTACGGTAATTAGTATATTACAATGATTTGTCTTTGTCAAGAAATTTAGGCCTTTGCAAAAATCCACAAAGTGTCCGATACGGTTTCATTTGTGGTATTTAGTTTATATACACTTAAAATTACGCTTTCGCTATCATTCTTCTTAAATGTAATTTTTGGAGTTTTACCCTCCATAAGCTGATGTTTTAATGCTTCGTAGTTTAAGAAGCTCATCACCGCGCGATGATAATCAGGCTCTACACAGTCAAGAACATAGCTGGAAAAAAGTTTTGAAAAATGTTCTTCATTTTCATTATAATTCAGATAAGCAGGCATTAAAATACGTCTTGCATTATCTGTATCAAGGGATACACGGTAGATACCATTATAATTTTCTTTCAAAACAGAAAGGATAGTGTCTATCTCATCAATTCCGGTTTTTGCCTGAATATAATCTTTGTTAGAGTTTTGTGCTGCTGCTTGCTGTTTGTTTTGGTAATATTCCGCTTTTTCTTCGTACATTCTGACTTCGGCTTCTTTTACCAACTTTTCCGTATCTTTGTTTCGCGCACAAAATGATAATCCAATTGCAACATGATAATTTTTAGGGATTAGTTGTTTCTTAAAAATTTCAATTCTTCTCTTTACATCATCCTTTTCGGTATTTTGGCAGAATACCAAAAATTCATCACCGCCCATACGGTAAACCTTATGACCGTAAAATACCTCTTTCAAGGTATTTGCGATGTAAATCAGCATTTCATCGCCTGCGGCATGACCGTATTTGTTATTTATAATGTGAAGTTCATTAACGTCAATATATATGCAAGAAAAGTTTGTTTCTTGTTCTTCATCAAAAGATAATAAATCACTCTTATATGCAACGCGGTTGAGTGCTCCCGTAAGAGAGTCGGTTGTTGCAACAAGTTTGGTTTTATTAAGGTAATTCTTGTTATAGAGCGCCATTGAAAAACAAGCCGAAATCTTTTCAGCAAGTATACTAAGTTGAGTTCCCCGCTTAGCGTTAATTGCCGCTAAAACAGTGATATGGTTTGAATTGTTTATAGTTGCAGAAAACAAAACATCTTTTATTTTATGCTTCTTTAAGAAGTCATAAAAATTAATATTAGTTTTATATAAACGCTTGTTAGGTTTTATACGTAATATGTTTACAGTTGTTTTACTTATACTATGATATTCTGCTGCATATCTAAATAGTTCCTTCTTAAAATAATTTATTTCATTTTCATTTAAGAATTTGCCGGTAAAACCAGAAGAAAGATAGTTGTAGTCTTCCCCATCGGTATCAAAGAAAACTACCGACCTTGAACGTGCAAACTCTGAAACGAGTTTTAGTGCTTCGGCAACATTGTTATTTCCGGATGTTTCCAAAAGAATTTTTCTAACGTCTGACGCACATGTTACTATTCCGTTTGCCTGCTTTTCACTGGTCATCAATGTAACGATATACATAACGATTATGATAAGCATAATGAAGAATACTACAAGTAAAGTTTTAGTTAAATTTCTCACTTCGGCAAAAACCTGAGAATCATATCTTACCATAGCAATCATCAAGTCAAGGCCTTCAATGGTAGAATAATGCAGATAAACGTTTTCATTTTTATATGCAGACATGAATGATGTAAAGCCATTTTGTGTTGTTGCCATTCGCTCGTAAGAATATCCGTCGTTGTACTTACGGTCTTTTAAGAAGGAGATGTTACCAAGTTCGTCATGTATGTTATCAATAATTAGGTCGCCTGTTTCTTTATGATAAACAAAAAGCTGCGCGTTAATGTTTTTCGCCATTTTGTTATATCTTGCACCGATTTTATCAAGCTGAATAACTCCATATAAGATGCCAACCGTTTTATCCCCCGACTTTATCGGAACAGCACTTCTTACTATTTCCTTGCCACGCGTTGTAATGTCGCTTACTCTTGAACTTATATACTCACCCTTGCGCGCTTCCTCTTCAAAGGAAAGGTACTCAGACACATCCATACTACC
>JAZQTG010000019.1:0-1404 GCA_045630515.1 Acutalibacteraceae bacterium | reverse complement strand
TAGCTTTTTTAGCTATGAACTAGGGTGGTACCATGAAAAGTCTTTTTCATCCCTACGTAAAAGGTTTTCTTTTGCGTGGGTGAAAACAGGCTTTTATTTTTTTGAAGATTTTAGGTTAATTACCTATTAATTTCGGTTTAGTGGAATTTGTGGTTTGGTGGTTTGGTGGACAAAAGAATTCGTTTAGTAGACAAAGTTTCAAGTTTAGTGTACAGAATGTTGGGTTTAGTGGACAAAACGAACTGGTTAGTAGACAGACTGGGATTTAGTGGACACAAAGATTGGTTAAGTAGACAAAAGTAACCTTTTAGTAGACAAAATTTATAGTTTAGTGGACAAAACGAACTGTTTAGTAGACAAAATTGGATTTGGATAACAAAACGAACTCTTTATATACAAACTATCCAATTCGTAGATAGCACCGAAAGTTACACCTTAATATTGGTAATAAATCCAATATAGGTTGAAAAGGAAAGTTAAAGGAAGTTCGATTTCAAATAAAAAGGAGGACAAAATTATGAGTTCTAATGTAACGACAACGGAACACACTGCATACGCCAAAACGAACACGCAAGAGGTGACAAATTCAGTTGATACACTAACAAGTATTCCAGGCAAGCTTGAAACTGAAGAAACAACTGCGAAGCAAACAGAAGCACCAAAATTAATCGACGGTGCAGACGTTTTAATTCAAGCTTTACATGATCAAGATGTTGAAATTGTTTTTGGATATCCAGGTGGTGCCGTACTACAAATTTACGACGCAATGTATCGCAACCCAATTCGTCACATTTTAACGCGTCATGAGCAAGGGGCAATCCACGCTGCTGAAGGCTATGCACGTGTTACGAACAAACCAGGTGTTGTAATTGCTACGAGTGGTCCTGGTGCAACAAACCTTGTAACAGGTATAGCGGATGCGATGATTGATTCCATTCCGCTCGTTATTTTCACGGGCCAAGTTTCAACGGCAGTAATTGGGACGGATGCTTTCCAAGAGGCTGACATAATGGGCATTACAACGCCGATTAGAAAGCACAATTACCAAGTACAACATGTAGATGATATTCCGCGCATCGTAAAAGAAGCGTTCCATATAGCAAACACAGGACGTAAAGGACCAGTTTTAGTCGATTTCCCGAAAAATATTTCGCAAATGCTATTTGATCAAAACAATCCGCCAAAAGCGCCAGATACAATTAACTTACCGGGTTATCAACCAAATACGAAGCCGAACTATCTTCAAATTCAAAAAGCAATTCAGCTTCTAAACACAGCAGAAAAACCATTAGTATTAGCTGGTGCTGGTGTATTATTTGCAGACGCATGTAAAGAATTAACTGAATTTATAGAAAAGCACGAATTACCAGTTATTAATACGTAGCTAGGATAAGGAAGTATTCC
>JAZQTG010000018.1:0-1234 GCA_045630515.1 Acutalibacteraceae bacterium | reverse complement strand
ATTTAGGTAAGTAATTAAACAATATGCGTTTGCAGTTTTGACACTCGCTAATTTGTGTGTGTTTTTTATGTAGAAGATAGACTGCTTTCTGCTTTAAAATATTGCTTGTTTCACCGTCGATAATTATTACTATGTTTATATCTTCAAAAGGGCGAAAAATATTGTTCTATTTCGGAACTTATTTAAGGCGAAGCTTCGATACGATAAAGCGGTTCACTCATTGTAATTGAGGGGTTCTTTCGTTGTGATTCCATTAGCGACTAAGACTAAAATCTGGTGATTAATTTTAGTGATATGGTATTAAGCAGGTGTGATTATCCCAACATCAGTTGGAGGTTATGTGGACTCCCGACACAAAAATTTCTTGGTATGTTCTGTTTGATGTAGTGAAGATCCCTGAAGTATATTTCGTAGAGTTATATTTATACCTATATTTATATTATATATGTGGTTATTTTTTGGACTGAAAAAGTTGGTTGTTTACCTAACGCACAGACCTACAGTGAGTTGTGGGGTTTGTGTGGTGTTTTCACATAAAAAAGTTTAAAAAAAGTGTTAAAAAAGTTTGGAGATTAATAAAAATGCGCTACCTTTGCACCCGCTTTCGCCTTTAAAGCGGCGAATGCTCAAAAGGTTCTTAGAAAAGGGTAATATAAAAAAAGTTGCCGAAATATTTGGTGGTTTAAAATATTTGCCTTATCTTTGCACCACTTTCCGCTCTAAAAAATAAGAGTGCGAGAGACTAAGAAAATGGTTCTTTGATTTACTGGTTTTCTATATTGAGAGAAAAAGTGTAGTATTTATCTGTCAATTTCCTTTTAGCAAAAATTGAAACAGTCAGGACTCTAACAAAACATTTTATTTTTTACAATGGAGAGTTTGATCCTGGCTCAGGATGAACGCTAGCGGCAGGCTTAACACATGCAAGTCGAGGGGCAGCGTGATGAAGTAGCAATACTGATTCGACGGCGACCGGCGCACGGGTGCGTAACGCGTATGTAACCTACCCTTAACAGGGGGATAACACTGAGAAATTGGTACTAATACCCCATAATAGTTCGGAGGGCATCCTCTGGATTTGAAAGTTCCGGCGGTTAAGGATGGACATGCGTTGTATTAGCTAGATGGTGAGGTAACGGCTCACCATGGCGACGATACATAGGGGGACTGAGAGGTTAACCCCCCACACTGGTACTGAGACACGGACCAGACTCCTACGGGAGGCAGCAGTGAG
>JAZQTG010000017.1:0-43480 GCA_045630515.1 Acutalibacteraceae bacterium | reverse complement strand
ATATTAAAGCTCTGACACATATCGTAAACAACGTACCAGATTGTTTCTTTCATACCAACGTATCTTCTATTTTCATAGACGTACTCACGGGAAGCATCGTCTATTTCCGGCGTTTCAACAACAGTGGTTTTTTCGTCTGCCAAAAGATACACCTCCGTAGAATTCGTGATGAAGCATAATTCAACACGCTACTTATAGAGAAAAGTATACCACAATTTATTTCTTTTTTCAACTATAAACCTAAAAAACAGAGTTGTGTAAAATGTTAAATTTTACAACACTTCATTGTGCAACTTGTCTACAAAAAGAAAATCCTGCAACGTTTTCTAACACGTGCAGGATTTATTTTCTGTTTAATCGTTAAACTAAAATTTTCCCAAGGAAGGACTTTAACCTTTCGCATTTCGGATTGCCGAAAATTTCATCAGGGGTACCGTCTTCCTGAATGATACCTTCATCCATAAATATAACTCTTGTTGCAACCTCTTTGGCGAAGCCCATTTCGTGAGTAACAACAACCATTGTCATACCGCCTTCTGCAAGTTCGCGCATAACCTGTAAAACTTCGCCAACCATCTCAGGATCAAGCGCACTTGTAGGCTCATCAAAAAGCATTATATCAGGGTTCATAGCCAGCGACCTTGCAATTGCAACACGCTGTTTTTGACCGCCGGAAAGTTCGTGAGGATATGCCTCGGCTTTATCTGCAAGACCAACACGCTCTAAAAGTGCTAATGCTTTTTCTTTAGCTTCTACCGTGGTCATCTTCTTAAGTTCTACGGGTGCAAACATTATGTTTTTAAGCACGTTCATATGTGCGAAAAGATTGAACTGTTGGAAAACCATTCCAATATTTTCGCGAACTTTATTAATATCACATTTCTTATCGGTAATTTTATAGCCGTCAACTATAATCTCGCCGCCGGTAGATTCCTCTAACTTGTTTAAGCAGCGCAAAAAGGTAGACTTACCCGAACCCGAAGGACCGATTAAGCAAACAACCTCACCCTCATAAACAGTTAGGTCTATACCATTTAAAACTTCCAAATCGTCAAACCTTTTACGAAGGTCTGTTACCTTAACTTTTTCTATCATAACTAATTCTTTTCTCCACAAATTTTGATACTATCATTAAAACTGAAATTATTATCAAATATGCTATACCAACAAGTATATAGGTTTCAAAGAACCTATAAGTGCTTGCCGAATATTGTTTTGCCTGGTTACAAATTTCTGCAAGGCTTATAACCGATAGAATGGAAGTATCTTTAACAGTTATAATAAACTGGTTAACTATTGACGGTATTGTAATTTTAAAAGCCTGTGGCAATATTACCTTTAGCATTGTTTTGCCTGAAGGTATACCCAAACTTCTTGAAGCCTCTACCTGACCTATATCAACGGCCTGTATACCACTTCTGAATATTTCTGACAAATATGCACCTGCATTAAGACTAAGTGTAATCATACCTGCCATAAATTCGGATATAACAAAACTAGGATTAAACTGTTGTACAATAATGGGAATACCGTAATATACGATAAACGCCTGAACTATCATTGGTGTACCGCGAATAATCCACACATAAACCGAAGATATCGCCTTTAGCGGCCACGCCTTTGAAAGACCCATTAAGCAGGATAGTAAACCTACAAGCATACCTACAAGTAAGGATAAAATTGATATCCAAATTGTAAGTTGCAAACCGTCTAAAAGCATTGGCCATGCTTCTTTAAGAACTGTAATAAAATCCATAATAAAGTAACTCCGTAGTGAACTGGAATAATTAAAATTAGCACGGCAAAAAATACCGTGCTAATTCGGTAAATTTATGTTTAAAAATTAAAGACCGTATTTCTCAAGAATCTTGTCATACTCGCCGTTAGCTTTGATGTTAGCAAGGCCTTTGTTGAACATTTCAATAAGTTCAGCGTTCTTGCCCTTCTTAACAGCGAAACCATACATGCTTGGGTTAATTTTGTCGCCAACTGTCTTTAGTTTAACGCCGTTTTTGATAGCATCACCGATAACGGTGTAGTCCTCAAAGCAAGCTGCACAGTTGCCGTTGATGATTGCTTGATACTGTTCGTTAGAACCTTCAAATGCCTTGGTGGTGTAACCAATCTTTTTCTCGTTTTCTTTTGCATACTCTGCACCCATGGTGCCGTTCTTTGTAGCAACAACCTTACCTTTAAGGTCATCTAAAGAAGCAATTTTGCTATCCTCGGCAACAACCATAACCTGACCATCTTCAAAATAACCGTCAGAGAAATCAAAGATTTCTTTTCTAGCGTCGGTAATGGTCATACCTGCGATAACTGCATCTGCTTGACCTGCCTGTACCTTTGCAAGAGCAGGGTCAAAGCCAACGTTCATCATATTGTACTCAAAGCCTTGATCTTTAGCAACTGCAGCAATGATATCCATATCAATACCTACATACTCGCCTTTTTCTTGATCATAAGACTCAAAAGGTGCAAATGCATTGTCAGAAACGATGGTGTAAACCTTTTTGTCAGCAGTATTCTCTTTAGCACCACAACCTGCAAAGCAAGCCATAGTCATTAATACTGCCATAACTAGTGCAATAATTTTTTTCATTATTCTTTCCTCCAAAAAAATATTTTAAATCATTATACCTCTAAACCAGACCTTTGTCAAACAAAAGTCCATTTTTGTTTATATAATAAAGTGTTTTGGCACTTTTGGTTTCTTTTATAATGCAAATACAAAATTTTAAAAAGTATTTGATTTTTTGATACTAAAACCGCTTTATGTACTTTACATAAATTATTATATGAAACATTGTTACATTGCAAAAAAAACATTCAAGTTCCTTGACATTTAAGGTGTAAAGTATTACCATATTTATAGAGTGTTTTTATATCTATTATTCTAAGCGGCGTTTTTATGAAGAGAATTTTTCAGTAATTTTATCTTTGGCAATAGCTCTTATTTCCTGCCCTATCTTTGCGGCGGCAAATACCGGCTATGCTTCGGCTACCCTTAATTACACAATAGATAAAGCACAAAAAACCGCACCAAGCGGTCTTACAAAGCAAGACGAAACCATTAAAGGCATTTTGTTTACTCTGGACGATACCCAAGCCTTCACAAAAAAGAACCCTAGTCTTATGAAGACAGAGTACAGTTGCTCTCCATTAGAAACCCAAAACTTTATGACAACTTTAAATAAAATATCTGTTGGAACAACACGTCACGCACGCGCATATGCGGTTCTTGAAAACGGCGATATTATCTACAGTACCAACATTATAAGTAATTCGCTTCTTGGGTATTCACAAATAGGCAGCGCAGAAGATGAAATGGAGGATTAATTAAATCCCTCATCTTAAAATATAACAAAGGTGGTAAAAACCATGAAAGTAAGATTTATAGGAACAAGTCACGGTGCGGCAGAGCCCACCTGGAGATGCACCTCTATGATTTTAGAGGTAAATGGCTCTTATTATATTATTGATACAGGCACCTGTGTTAGTGAATATATGAAGGCTAATGGGCTTGAAACAACAGACATAAAGGGTGTTTTCATCACCCACATGCATGAGGACCACGTTGGTAAAATTGCATCTTTATTTAAGATGATGAACACCTATGCGCCCTCTACCCACTGCACCTTCGTTTTTCCTGAAGACGATGCACCCGACGGTATAAAAGGATGGCTTAAAGCCTTACACTTCCGCCCACTTGACCATAACAGATTACCGTTTGTAGTTGCTAAAAACAATCAGGTTGTTTACAGCGACGAAAATGTTAAAGTTACCGCCTTTAAAACCGAGCATATTGCAAATTTTGATACCTATGCATATTTGTTCCAATGCGACGGCAAGAGCATAATCTTTACAGGCGACCTTACACCCAACCTACGCGACTACCCTGAAATCATATTAAACGAGGGCGTAGATGTAGTCGTAACCGAACTCTGCCACTATTTCAAAGGAGATATCGGTGTCTTTGAAGATGGAACATTAGATAAGCTTAGACACAGCAAAACGGAGCGCATTATTTTTGGACATAAATATCCGGGCGGTCCTGAGGCTATGATGGCTGTTTCAGACACTTTTAACTTCCCCATTAACGTAGCCGAGGATAACGATGTCTTTGAACTATAAAATAAAAAGCGGTGAATTTTCAGCGCTTTTATTTTTTTCTTGGCTTTTACATATATATATGCTAAAATAAATATGTACTATCTTCTTTTTTCGGAGGAAATAAAATGCAGGAAATTAAATGCCCAAAGTGTGGCGAAGTTTTTCAGGTTGACGAATCAGGTTATGCTGCCATAGTTAAACAGGTGCGCGACCAAGAGTTTCAAAAAGAAATTACTGAGCGCGAGCGTGCTTTTGCTACAGAAAAACAAAATGCTATAGAAATTGCCGTTACAAAAACTGCCTCAGAGCGCGAGCGTGAACTTGCCAATAAAAATACCGAAATTATAAAACTTAAAAGTGATATTGAGTTGCAAAAAGCCAACTCTGACCTTGCAATAAAAAACGCCATGCAGGATAAAGATGCCGTTATTGCAGACCTTAAAAATCAGTTGGAACTTTTGCGCGGTCAATCAGCATTAAAAGAGCAAGCTCTTAAATCTCAACACGAAGCAGAACTAAAAATAAAGGACGACGAGATTGCACATTACAAAGATTTTAAGGCAAAGCAGTCTACCAAAATGGTAGGCGAAAGTTTAGAGCAACACTGCGAAAACGAATTTAATAAACTTCGTGCTACCGCATTTCCAAACGCCTATTTTGAAAAGGATAACGATGCGAGAACAGGTAGCAAAGGCGACTTTATTTATCGTGAATCGTCCAATGGGGTTGAGTTTATTTCCATTATGTTTGAAATGAAAAACGAAATGGAAACCACCGCTACCAAGCACAAAAATGAAGACTTTTTTAAAGAACTTGATAAGGACCGCAGAGAAAAGGGTTGCGAATATGCCGTGCTTGTTTCCTTGCTTGAAGCAGATAACGACCTTTATAATAACGGTATTGTTGACGTTTCATACCGCTACCCCAAAATGTATGTTGTTCGTCCACAGTTTTTTATTCCGCTTATTACCCTGCTTCGCAACGCGGCACTAAACTCGCTTAAATACCGTGAAGAACTAGCCTTAGTTCGCAACCAAAATATTGACATTACAAACTTTGAAGAAAGCATTAACGACTTTAAAGAAAAATTTGCAAGGAACTATCAACTGGCAAGCGATAAATTCCGCAAGGCTATAGACGAAATTGATAAGACTATTGACCACCTGCAAAAAACAAAAGATGCGCTACTTTCTTCCGAAAACAATCTGCGCCTTGCAAACAACAAGGCTGAGGACCTTACAATTAAAAAACTAACAAAAAACAATCCAACTATGCAACAAAAATTTGCTGAGTTAAATAACGAGCACCACGATTAAAGCATTTTTTCAACGTTATAAACAACCATTTACTATATAGATAAAAAAATGCTTGACATTGAAAGACTGTTGCATTATAATAGTATAGCCGCATATTATGGGCTAAGGTTATTTCGCCTTGCAAAAGTGGGTCTTATCCCCGCCTAATAGTAGCGAGACTAAAATTAAGGCAGGTGCCAGAAAATGTACGCAATTATTGAAACCGGCGGCAAGCAATACCGTGTAGAAAACGGCAGCGAAATCTTCGTTGAAAAGCTGGGCGCTGAGGAAAATGCTAATGTTACCTTTGATAAGGTTGTTGCTATTTGCGACGATAACGGTTTTAAAGCCGGTACTCCTTATGTTGAAGGTGCAAAGGTTAGCGGCGTTGTACTTAAAAACGGTAAAGCTAAAAAAGTTACCGTATTTACCTACAAACCCAAAAAGGGTTGCGCTCGCAAACTCGGTCATAGACAACCGTACACCAAGGTTCAGATTACTGAAATCGGCTAATTGGTGGTAAAATAATGATTACAATTACTTTTTCCGAACAAATGGGCCAGATAACTGCATTTAAGGTTAGCGGCCATGCAACTTCGGGCATAGAGGACTATGAGGGCAAGATTATTTGTTCAGCAGTTTCCTCGGCAGTTTATCTTACCGCCAACACCTTATCAGAGGTTTTGGGTGCAGAGATAAATTGTAATGATAGCGGTAAACTTTTCAGTTTAAAAATGCTATCAAAAATAAACGAAAGCCAAGTAACACTTAAAGGTTTAAAACTTCACGTTACCGAACTTTCAAAACAATATCCTAAAAATATAACAGTTTCTTCGGAGGTGTAACAATATGCTTAGAATAGACATACAGCGTTTTGCCCATAAAAAAGGTATGGGTTCAACTAAAAACGGTCGCGATAGCGAGTCAAAGCGTTTAGGTCTAAAGCGTGCCGATGGTCAATTTGTACTTGCTGGTAACATTTTAGTTCGTCAGCGCGGCACCCACATCCATCCCGGCAACAATGTTGGGCTTGGCAAAGACGATACTCTTTTCGCTTTAATTGACGGAAAGGTTAAGTTTGAGCGTGTTGGTAAAGATCGTAAAAAGGTTAGTGTTTACGCAGTAGAGCAGTAATCGCTACTTGTCTTACCACAGTATTGGATTTATGCGCGGTTGCTATTTTTGCAACCGCGTTTTTTACTGTAAGGCGGCAAGCATGGAACCGATTACGGTTTCAACCGCCAAAACATTTATTTTGAAACAAGATTTTTAATTTAGATTATTACGGATTTACCGATTATATATAATTAAGTTTTTAAAAAGGAGAAAACTTATGTTTGTTGATATAGCAAAGGTTCATATAAAAGCGGGCGCGGGCGGAGACGGTAAGGTTTCCTTTCACCGCGAAAAATATGTAGCCGCAGGCGGTCCTGACGGTGGTGATGGAGGTAAAGGCGGTAACGTTGTTATGGTTGCCGATGATAATCTTTCTACCCTTGCAGACTTCCGTTACAAGCGTAAGTACGTTGCAGAAAACGGACAGTCGGGCGGTCCTAATCGTTGCACAGGTAAATCAGCGCCCGACCTAATTATTCGTGTGCCTCGCGGTACTCTGGTACTTGAAGCCGAAAGCGGTAGGGTTATTGCTGATATTTCCGACAACGAGCCTACGGTTATTGCAAAAGGCGGCAACGGCGGTTGGGGCAACTGGCATTTTGCTACCTCTACACGCCAAGTTCCTCGTTTTGCAAAACCGGGTATGGCAGGCGAAGAATTAGATGTTAGGCTTGAACTAAAACTTTTGGCAGACGTAGGCTTGGTAGGTTTTCCAAACGTTGGCAAATCTACCTTGGTATCGGTTGTTTCGGAAGCCAAACCTAAAATTGCAAACTATCACTTTACCACTCTAACCCCGGTGCTTGGTGTTGTTCGTATGGGTGAGGGCGAGTCCTTTGTTATGGCGGACATCCCAGGTCTTATTGAAGGCGCTGGCGACGGTGCAGGCTTAGGCCACGAATTTTTGCGCCACGTTGAGCGTTGCCGACTATTAGTTCATGTTATTGATGCTTCGGGTAGTGAGGGTCGCGACCCTATTGACGATTTTCAAAAAATCAATAGCGAACTGCAGGTTTTTAATCCTGAACTTGCCGAACGCGAGCAGATTATTGCCCTTAATAAATGCGATATGTGTGATGAAGAGCAATTAGCAGAACTTCACAAATATTTTGAAAACTTAGGCTACGCTGTCTTTGATATGATGGCGGCTATAAACGAGGGCGTGCGCCCGCTTATTAACCATATCGCTGAGCGCGTGCAAAAGTTACCGCCTATTAAACGCTACGAGCCTGAGGCTAAACCTCTGCCAGAAATCAACGAAGCCGACCGCAACGCCTTTACAATCCACAAAGATGGTGAAAAATTTGTTATTGAGGCAGAGTGGCTTCTTAAAATTCTTGAGAGCGTTGACCCAGACGATTACGAGTCACTACAATATTTTGAGCGCGTTTTAAGGTCTAGCGGTATTATTGATAAACTTGAGCAAATGGGTGTTTGCGAGGGCGATACCGTTTGTGTTTACGATATTGAATTTGACTATGTGAGGTAGTTTATGGATAAAATACTCTCCTCCCCTCAAACTTTAGCCTTTGTGGGTGATGCCTATTTTGGATTGCTTGTTCGTTTAAGATTGGCAAAGGTTGAAAGGCCTATAGGCGAACTGCATGCTATGTCGGTTAAACTTGTAAACGCTACCGCGCAAGCAAAGGGCGCGGCTGCTATTATGGATATGCTAACAGAAGAGGAACTTAGCGCATTTAAGCGCGGCAGAAACGCCCACCAGAAGCATACGCCAAAAAACTCAAGCGTTGCCGAATACCATGCGGCTACAGGTCTTGAAGCGCTTTTTGGATATCTAAAACTTAATGACAATCACCAACGCGCAGAACAACTTTTTGATATAATTTGGGGAACGGTTTACAGTGATGACTAAACGCGGACTTTATATTCATATCCCCTTTTGCAGTTCAAAATGTGCTTACTGTGATTTCTACTCATTCTCGGCTAACAATAGTGTTATTGACAACTATTTGCAAGCCGTAATAAATGAACTTAAAAAATATAAAAATTACGAGGTTGACACGCTATATATTGGTGGTGGCACCCCCTCTTTGCTTGGTGCAAAAAGGCTTGATATGTTGCTTGCCGAAATTAAAAACCTATTCGGTGAAATGCGTGAAGCAACCGTTGAGGTTAACCCTGCAGACAATCTTTTAGAGTTTTTTAAGGTTGCAAAGCAAGGTGGAATTAATCGCGTATCTATGGGTGTTCAATCTGCAATAAAAGATGAACTTGCTTTGCTCTCTCGCAGACATACGAACGATGAAGTAGTAAAGACGGTAAACGATTGTAAAAAGGCAGGCATCAAAAACATTTCTTTAGACCTTATGCTTGGTATACCTAACCAAACCGAGCAAAGCCTTAAAGAATCTATTGATTTTCTTTGCAGTCTTGAGCCTACCCACATTTCTTCTTATATTTTAAAGCTAGAGCAAGGCACTCCGCTATATCAAAAAAAGGATAAACTGCATATCCCCGACGCCGACCAAAGTGCCGACCTATATCTGCTCGCCGTTAACCTTTTGGCAGAAAAAGGTTTTAAACAATATGAAATTTCAAACTTTTGTAAAGACGGTTTTTCGTCTTTACATAATCTTAAATACTGGCACTGCAAAGAATATATTGGTGTAGGACCCTCTGCACACGGCTTTTTAGACGGCAAACGTTATTACTATTCGCGCAATATTGATAAGTTCATTAATGACCCCTCCCCTATAAGCGAGGGCGTTGCCGATAAAAAGCAAGAATATATTATGCTACGGTTAAGACTTAAAGAAGGCGTTAAATATTCTGAACTTAAAAACCTTTCTTTTGATGTTACCGCACTAAAAGAAAAAATTGCGCTTTTTAAAAAGCACGGATTAATTAATGATACTGACGATGGATTCTCCCTAACACCAAACGGATTTCTTGTATCAAACAGTATAATACTAGACCTAATGGACAACTAAAAGCACTTTGTATTTTTACAAAGTGCTTTTTTGAATATTTTTTAATTTTTTGTCAAAACTATTACCGAAGTACGTTTTTTTGGACTTTGACCTTGCTATAATGTAATTGTAAGGTAAAGAAAACAAACCTACGGAGGTAATTATTATGACAACTACACACGCTATACAATCTGTTGTTGAAATCGCTTTAACCGTGTTTTTTATTTGGGGAGTTTGGAACGAAAGCACTTTAGCAAAGTTAGAGAAAAAACTTTTTTCTAAATTATTTAAAAAACGTAATCACATACGCATTGTGAAATAATTTTTACTTTTATTTATACTTCCTTTCTTTTTAATAGCTTTGCAGCTATTAAAGTCTCCTTTCTTTATTTATAAAAATTTGGCTTTTAACTCATTAAGAATTTTATTCATTTATAGTTTTTTCTTTTAACCCAAACACCCAATAAAGCAAAAGCACCTAGTTTTTCACTAGGTGCTTTTTTATACCAATTTCATATTTTCTTTTTGCTTTTTATATACGCTTGGTGAAATACCGTATTTCTCGTAAAACCGTTTTGAAAAATGGTCGGCATTATAAAAACCTACGCTTTTGGCAACTTCGCCTACCGAAAGTCTACTGTCAACCAAAGCTACTGCCGCCTTCTCTAACCTTAAATTAAGTAAATACTTATGCAAAGTTTCACCTGCTTTAAGTTTGAAAATGCGGTTTATATAATAGTCGTGATAACTTAACGCCTCGGCAATTTCGCGGTTGTTTTTAATTGTGCTATAGTTATTATTTATATACTCAACCACTCTTTCATATAGCGAAGTTGCAAATGAATCCTCATCGCGTTTATCACTCATTTTTAAAAGTATGTATTGTAACAACGCGGAAGCCGCAGGCTCGTTACCGCGACCATCGTCAAACTCTTCGCATACATTTAAAAGCTGTTCGCGAAATCTATCGGCATCTTCAATAACAAAAGCGTTTCTGAACATTTCAGGCTCGCAATCCACATGACTACATATTGCATCTTGCGGATTAAACAACTCGCTTTTAACCGTTGGGCGAACATCTTTTACTTCAGAATAGCTTCTGTTTAAGTCAAAATTAATTGTTACAAAATATAGCGGTTCGGTTTTAGACGAAACAGGATAATATTTAGTGCCTGTTGGATAATAGCAAAGGGTGTTGGGTTTTAATTGAAACTGCTTGTTTTCTATAGTTATTTTGCCTTTGCCTGATAAAACATACAATATCCGACAATCACACGCCTTTGTAGGAAAGTTGTTTGGCATATTATAAGTTGCAACAGCTACGCGAAGAAAGACGTCCATAGTTTCACCACCAAAAGTTTGTTTTAGAAAGAATTTGGCTTGTTTTGTATGTTGATTTTAGCAAAAAAGCACAGTATAATCAATATGAAAAATAAATACAAAATTGCACAAAACAAACTTTTTTGGCCTTTTTACTACAAAGATCCTTTGTAATATATTTATTACATAACCTTTCTGCCGCCATCAACCTGATAGCATTGACCTGTTACATAACTTGCCCTATCGCTTGCTAAGTAACATATAACCTCTGCACATTCTTTCGGTGTTCCTGAGCGACCAAGAAAAGACATTTCGGGGTTACTGCTAACATCTTCGTGAATATTACCGGGTGCTACTGTATTTACGGTAATACCGTAGGGTGCCGCCTCTTTAGAAAGTGCCTTTGTAAAAGCATGTATTGCGCCTTTTGTCATAGAATAACTTATCATATATGCTATACCGTAAACCGCGGCTACCGAGCCAAGATTTACAATTCTGCCATATTTGTTGTCCTTCATCAAAGGAAGAACGGCGTGGGTGAAGTACATCGTGCCCAATATGTTAATATCTATAAGTTTTTTCCAGGTATCGCTATTTTGCGAAGTGAACTCGCCCTCGCCAAAATATATACCTGCATTGTTTACAAGAATATCAATTTTACCAAACAATGTTACGGTTTTTGCAACCACCTCGCGCACGCGGGCTTCGCAACCAACATCGCAAACCTCATACTCTGCGATAAGTCCTTTAGAAGTAAGTTCGGCTTTGAGTTCCTTTAATGCTTCTTCTTTAATATCCACAAGCATTACTTTTGCTCCGCCACTTGCAAGTTGTCTGGCAACCGCTCTGCCTATACCGATGGCAGCGCCGGTTACTATTGCCACTTTATTTTCATATTCCATTACTTTTCCCACTTTCGTAATTATATATTAAGCTTTCGCTTTGTTCAACGTATGCCAATTAACTTGAGCAATTAATCAAAATTTTGAACAAGTTTATACATCGCAATCATATCCTGCGGCTCTAATAGCCTTTTTAGCCTCGCTCATCTTTGGTTGACTGCTATTGTTTAACGAGGTATCCAACACGCTTAGGTACATGCCGCCCGAAATTGTAGGTCCTATAAGTCTATGGGTTTTGCAGTGTGTACCATTGCACAAAAACAACACTTCAACTTTGAGTTGTTTTTTTAGTTCCAATAATATCTGAAAATTGGTAATAAGCTCCTCTTCACTATCGGCATTGGTTACAATTTTGGCTATATCTGCGCCTCTTTCTTGTTGCGCCAATGCAATTTTTAAAACCTCTTCCATTGGTGCAAATCTCATTAGGTGAGAGGACATAAGCACCTCGCCGCCCATTTTATGTATTTTATCTATTACCGCTTTTTGCTTTTGTACCGCCTCAGGATTTTCGGTTAGTTCTACCTCATTTGCATCAAAAAGGTCGCCGCGGATATCTATCAGTTTTGCGCCATTTTTGAGTGCTACGAAAAGTTCATCGGTAAGCATATCATCGGTATATATACCATTATTTTCATTAAATCTAAAATAATTGGTTACATAACACGGCTTGTCTTTCATTTCGCCAAATATCATTTTTAGATATTTTGGTGTGCGAAATTGCGGCTCTAATGTTTCCATTTGAAAACCAAATGCATCGGTGCCAACCGCGATAGCTTCTTTTATCTCTGCCAAAAGTTCCTCTACTGTAACCGATTTAAGCATTGTAGTTATAATTGGTCTGGAATTATTTAAAAATGAATTCATAGACATCAGCCTCCAATTAAATGATAAAACAAAAAAGTATGCTATACAATACGGAAAAAGATACACTTTTACGGTTTCTGATACTTTTTTATATAAATATAGTCTTTTTTGTTGCATTTCTTGATAAAAAAATTTATAATGCCCTTAGAAGTTTCGTTATAATTTTAAAATCACAACCACGCTGAAGGTAGGTGCGCTCTTGCAAAGGTTAGACCAATTAACTGCAACAAAAATTTTATCTGCCACCACGGTTAATCACGGAATAAAGCGTTCTTTTGAGGTGAAAAATCGTAGTAGTTACGGCATATCGTTCTCTATAAACGGTCAGTTAAACTATTACCACAACGGTAAGAAATATATTTCCGACAAAAATCACGTAGTGTTTTTACCCAAAGGCGAAAGCTACACCCTTGAGTGTTGCCAAAAAGGTGTTTTTACACTTATCAATTTCCAATGTGATACCGCTTCAGAGTTTGATGAGTTTATGTCGCTTAAAATCACCCCCGACCCCGCTTATTTCCACGACCATAAAGAACTTGAAAAATTATTTCTTTTTAAAAATGATGATTTGCATGCGCACAGTCTTTCACTTTTTTACTCTATACTTTCACGTGTTGTGGCAAATAGCGAAAAGTTAGGAATTTACCCTATCTTAAGAAATTCCGTTGAATATATACAAAACAACATAGGCAGTTCAGACATTTCAAATAAAATACTAGCCGAAAAGGCAGGGGTCAGCGAGGTTTATTTCAGAAAACTGTTTAAGTCTTGCTATGGCATTTCACCAGGGCAATACCTGCTAAGAATTAAAATTGATAAAGCAAAGCAACTTTTAAGAGCAGGGCAACTTACCATAACCGAAATTTCTGTAAAATGCGGTTACAGTAACGTTTACCATTTTTGCGAGATATTTAAAAAGAAAACAGGTATGACCCCTACCGAGTATCGCAAAAAGAAGCGACATTTATATTTGTAAAATAGAGGTTACGCTCTCTATAAATAAATTATAAACCTTTCATAAAGCGAGGAGATTTTTATGAGCAAAAGAACACTTATCGTATTTATTGCGATGACAGGCAACCCTTCCAAAGAAAAACTTATAGAAATGATGGAGGGCTACAAAAAGGTCGGTATCAACGATGTAATGATATATCCACGCACCGGTCTTGAAGTAGAGTATATGTCAGATGCTTGGCGCGAGATACTACAAGTATGTCTTGACTATGCTAAAGAAAACGATATGCGCGTTTGGCTTTACGACGAACTTAACTGGCCATCAGGCACCTGCAACCACAAGGTTTTCTACAAAAACGATGCACATTACAGCAAGCGTTTTCGCGTTGAAAACGGCAAGGTTAAAGTACTGCAAGGCGGATTTTGTTGGGACCATTCCACCTATCCTTTCTCGGATTGCAAAAACGACTTATCCCCACTTTTTGCTGACAAAAGCAGATATTTCCTTCGCGAGTTAGATGCCGAAACAGGCAAGGTTTTAAATACAATTTACGGCAAAGACATTCCCGATGAACTTCGTGGTGGCGGCTCTGACCTACTTAATATTGACGCTGTAAAAAGTTTCCTCCAAACCACACATGATAAATATTACGAGTGGTTTTCCGAATATTTCGGTACCATTATTCCGGGTGTTTTCACCGACGAACCACATGTTAGCTTTGGCCCCTCAAAAGAGGGTTATATGCAGTACCCTTACTATGAGGGCATATGTCAGGATTACCGCGAGGCTTTCGGAACAGAACTTATAGAGGATATGCTTTTGCACGAAGCAAGACAGCCTGACAATAATTTCCTTAAAAACTACAACATTATACTTACAAAGCAATTCCAAAAAGGTTTTGTTGGCACTATTCACGATTGGTGCGAAGAGCATGGAATTGAGTTCACAGGTCACTTCTTCCAAGATGATTCGGCTACCGATTCGGTTCGTTCAACAGGCGATATTTTCGCAGGTATGGAGAAATTCCACATCCCCGGTGTTGACGAAATTTACACCGCGCTTTCTTACGAGGACGACTTTTTAAGTCTGCCTGCAAGTTGTGGTTCTACAATAGACTTCCTCTATTCACAACTACAGAATATGCGTCGCAATGGCAAGAAAAGCGCTATGGTTGAGCTTTATGCATTGGGTCCATATAATATGTCTTTTGCCCAACGCGCCAGGGCGGTTTGGTTTGCCGCCGCATATGGTCTTACCCACTACTTTATTGCCATGGGTCACTTTGATGCTAAAGGCAACTTTAAACGTAGCGAATACTTTATGAACTCCTCCTATGCAGTGTTTGACCATGAGGGTATGTCAGACGTTGCAAAAGCCGCAGAATTAGCCATTCCTTATGCCGATAAAACTCCTACATACACAGTTTCTGTTCGCTATCCTTTAAATGCTTCTATGGACAATATTGGCAAAACCGATACTACCGATTACGATTTCCAAATGAAAGATTGTATTGAACTTTTCGGTAAAAACCAAATTCAATGGAAACTTTTGCGCGAGGACGAAGCTTCTGACACTAACATAACCGTTTCATTTACCCCTTATGGAATTTTAGAGGAAAATACAGGTGTTTACTTCTCCACCGCTGCTGATTTGTTTGCTGCAGTAGCCGATAAACTCACAAGAGAAATTACTGTTACAGAAAAATCCGGTGTGCTTGCTCGCGACGTTTTTGTTCGCACCTATACCGACGGCAGTTTCATTGTTATTAACCGCTCTGATAAAAACGGTAGCGAGCGCGATTTAGTGCTTCATAAAGACGGCAAGAAAACTATCTTCCACCTATATGATTTCGGCGTATACTGTGGCGAGAAACAACCTGCACTTTGCCGTTGCGATGAACTTCTTGCAGAGAATGTACGAATTGACCTTAACGGTACAAAACGCTTTAAGCGCTGCGAATTCTTTAAAGGACACAGCTTTGAGTTTGAGTGTGATGAGGATATTGAAGCAGTTATGCACATCTGTGCTTATCCTGAAAAACGCGACGTTTACCTAGACGGTGAGAAGATTGAGTACAATATACCCGAAACCGACTTTACCGACTGCTTTAACCCTCTTTACCTAAAGAGTGAGCCTATCACTTTTGAGAAAACCCCAAACAAATTAACTAAAACTCACATCATCACCATTCCAGAAACCGACCGCGCTTTCTTACCAATGGTTATTCTAGAGGGTGATATTAAGTGGGTTGAAGAGTTTGATCCAACCGATAATAAGATTCACAACAAACTCTTAAAATGCTCAGATTACATTAACCCCGAAACACAAACTCCATTCTACAAAACCGCTAGCTTACACTTTGACGTAACACTTCCTTCTGAAAAAGGTGCTGTTGTTACCATTAACGATTACCACGGCTTAGTAGAATTCAAGGTAAACGGAGAAACAGTTTGCAAAAAAGGCACCGCACCGTATCATTTCCAAATATCTAAAGATTTTGCAGGCACTACTGCGCATTGCGAAGTTGTATACTACAGTACTTATAAGGCATTATTCGGCGATTTGGAGAAAATAGAAAACGATGGTGTTGAGTTTAGAACCCACTGGGTTAAGAACATTACCCCTGTTTCTGCCAAAGATGAAACCATTAGTTACAACGGACTACAAATTTTTGTAAAGGATTAATATGGAAATAGTTGCACAGCTTTTTGGATATATGGGTATATTTATGGCTACCCTTATATATCTGCAAAAAACACATAAACGCTTGGTGTTTATGAAGTTTACTTCAGACCTATTTTGGCTTTTACATTACTTTTTAATAGGCGCATATACTGGCGGATTTATAAGCATTATTGCACTTTGTCGTAGTCTGGTTTTTATAAATGATGACAAAAAATGGGCAAAAAGCAAACTTTGGTTGATGCTTTTTATAGTGCTTGGTATTTGTTCAACCGCTTTTACTTGGGCAGGTCCAAAAAGTCTACTTGCAATGTGTGCATCTATTACTGCAATTATTAGTTATTGGCAACCAAGCCCTAGAGTTTCCAGAATACTCGCCTTCCCAATTTCAATTTTCATGGGCAGTTATGGTGCTCTTAACGGGTCAATTCCCGTCGTATGTAATGAATCACTTTCAATAATCTCCTCTATTGCAGGTATCATTAAATACGATATCAAAAAGAAACCCGAAAATTAAACAAAAAACCGCCAAAGGTTTTCCTTTGGCGGTTTTTATTAATATCATAATTTATTTTTAAGACAATAAGTTTTCAAAACTGACATTGAAAACCTTTGAGAAACCAACAATTTCAATATCGGTAACAAAACGCTTTCCACACTCTATTCGTTGTATAGCATTTTTATCTATATCAATTCCAACTAACTGCAATTTATCCGCAAGTTCTCTTTGCGATATACCCAACTCCTTGCGAAAATACATAACCTTTTTCCCACAA
Organism: Acutalibacteraceae bacterium; assembly: GCA_045630515.1. Classification (GTDB taxonomy): domain Bacteria; phylum Bacillota; class Clostridia; order Oscillospirales; family Acutalibacteraceae; genus UMGS1532. The sequence continues at coordinate 26,524 of JAZQTG010000017.1, read as the reverse complement.
AGATTATTTAATCCATCAACCGTTTTGTTTATAAACATATATTTTCATCATCCTTTGACATTTTGTGCTTGTCAACAATGAAATTATATGTTAGAATTATTTTAGATATGACATTCACTAAATGTCATTGTTTTGTTAAATATTTTAAAAATTTATTTTTCTTTAGGCATATCTATTTTTCCATGCTCTTTTTCAAACTTGCGAATATAGTCTTTAATTAGGTATAAAATCTGTCCATTACCTGAACGCCCTTCGTACTTTGCAACATAATGCAACTTAAAGTGCAACTCCTTATCAACCTCTATGCCTAAATGTTTATTTTCTTTGTTTCTCATTACATCACCAACAATCTTATTTTAAGTATATTTTAAGATTATTTTATGCTATGATGTTTACAATATACTTATTTTAAGTATACTAATTTATATATGGAGTAGATTATATGAAATACGTTACGTGTGCTTTTTGTAAACATTTTATTCTAAAGAAAAACAAAAACGGTTGCTCTTTAGAACCAATGAAACATTTTTGCAAAATTAAAAGAAGAAACCGAAAAAGCAAGGATAAGGTTTGTAAATTCTTTTTTGCTGTTTCAGATTGTGGTGGATTAAAAATTCCGGATTATTGTATATATAAATTCAGCTATAATATTCCACCTTTTTTTACATAACTAAAACCGCCAAAGGATTTCCTTTGGCGGTTTGCTTTTATATTTTAACCTTGAAATCAACTCTGCATTTTGGGCAAGTACAGGTGTGCTTGCCTTTTCTTTTTGGCAGTTTTACGGTTGCTTTACAGTTTGGGCAATTACGAAAAACGTGTGTTTTGCGGCACTGCCACTGCATCTTTTTCTTATTTACATATCCTCTTATGCCACTGATAATATTTATATACTTATAATTTTCTTGTTGCCTTTTATAAATATTCCTTGAAAGCATACGGAATATAAAGCAAAAAAGCGAAATGGTTTCCAAAACATAAAAAATAAAATATGCTATACCCTGCCCGTTTATTCTTAAAACAAACATATTAATAAAGGCTGCTGCCAAATAAAAGACTGCAAGAAATTTATTTAAACTATCCATTCCGTAGCGTCCGTACATAAACCGCGAAAACGCTTGCCTTAATCTAAAAAACATATTATCACCTAAATTTTATTATTATTTTAATGTATTATATACCTATTTTTATAACATATTTTCAACCCAAAGTAAACTAATTATTAACAACCTTCAAAAATTCACCCAATATTGCAAAAGTAGTTATTTATCGGCACCGCATAGCGACATAATTTTTATGGCATTGGTACTATAATAAATTTTACGGTAAACCTACAAAAACTTTGGAGTGTTAAAAATGAGAGATTATGCAAAATTAAAAAAAATTACCCTGCTTGATTCTATGCCAACTGCCTTGCGCTCGGTAGGAATTAACCTTATCTACACCCTTATAGGTTTTATTTCATCGCAGGTAAAGTTAATGTCTACTCTTACACCTTTAGGGGTTATACTTTCAGCCTCGTTGCCTACAAGTTACACCCTAACAAGTGGTATCGGCGCCTTCTTCGGCTACCTGTTTTTACCTGTTTCGGAAACTTCGTTTCGCTACATAGCCGCACTTTTTGCCTGCGTTAGCATACGCCTTTTAACCTCAGGTATAAAGAAGATTACAGGCACCCCTCCTTTTTGCGCCTTTGCGGTATTGCTTTCCTTGACCGTTTGCAACTTAGTTACGGTTGTTAGCGGTGATCAAAACGTTTTACTTTTATTAAGCGAAGGGGTTCTTGCAGGAGGATTAACTTATTTTGTTGCAAGAGCGTTAGGTGTTAACATAAACTCAGGAGTTGGACTTTCCGGCGAAGAGTTGGCATCAATGGTGATTACTATTGACTTAATTTTCATGGCGCTGGTTCCTGTCACAGTGGGCGGTTTTTCTATAGGACGAACGCTTACGGTTATTCTTATACTTTCTGCCGCAAGATTCGGCGGTGTTGCGGGCGGCGCGATTTCTGGCACAGCTGTTGGCTTTTCGGTCGCACTTTGCCAAAACGATACAAAAATGGTTTGCCTTTATGCCCTTAGCGGATTGGTTTCAGGTCTGTTTTCAAGTAGCAGAATTTTGGGTATATTAGGCTTTCTTATTCCATCTTTCATTTCGCTTGGCGCGTTTGGAATTGATACAACAACCTTTTGTATGGTTATAGAAATTCTACTTGGTATAGCGGTGTTTTTATTACTCCCTAAAAACATATGCATTGTTGCGGCGGCTTTATTCTCACCACCCGTACGCTTAGAAAGTCTTGAAGGTATGCGCAAAAGTCTTGTAATGCGGTTAAAATGTGCAAGTTCGGCACTTTGCGATGTATCCAGCACTATTGACGAGGTTGCAAAACGACTTAAAAGAATTAACACGCCCGACCCATCTAACATGTTTGCAGGATGCGAAGAAGAGGTTTGTGTGGGTTGTTCTTTCAGAATTAACTGCTGGGAGACCGAACGCCATTCAACCTTTAGGGCACTCGGTCTTTTATCAGATGGTATACGCGAAGGTAACAGTAGTTTGCGCTCGGTGGCACCTGAATTCTCTAAAAAATGTTTGCGTCCGGATGCTCTAGAGGATACACTTAAACGGCTTTATTCTGAATACCTTGGCAGACTTTCGGCAGAAGAAAGAATAGAAAGTGTGCGCGGTGTGGTAGCCGACCAGTTTGACGGTATCTCGGATATGCTTTTAGACCTTGCAAGCGAATTTGATACCGCGCGCAAATACGATCTTGACACCGCCGAGATGGTGGTTTCGGCACTTCGCGAAATAGGTCTGTTAACCACCGACTGCAGTTGCTCTACCGACAAGTACGGCAGAATGAGTATAGAGGTAAAACTGCATAGTATTGGCGAAAACATTATAAATCGCAAGCAGATTTTAGACCAACTGCAAATTGCATGCGAAAGATGTTTTGAACCTCCTACAGTTCAACGAATAGACAATGTGTTTTATGTTACAATAACCGAACGTGCCAATATAACCCCAGAAGTCGGCGTTATGCAGTTGCCCGCAAATGAAATGGGGGTATGCGGTGATGCTTATTCCTATTTTGGTGACGGCAGCGGTAAATATTATACCCTTATTTCAGATGGTATGGGTACGGGCGGTAGAGCCGCCGTTGACGGTGCTATGACCGCAGGCCTTACCGAAAGGCTTTTAAAGGCTGGTTTTGGTTTTGATTGCTCACTAAGAATAGTTAACTCTGCCCTATTATATAAATCAAGCGAAGAATCTCTTTCTACTGTTGACCTTGCCTGTATAGATTTATACACAGGTGAGACCGAACTTTACAAAGCTGGTGCCGCACCCACTTTGGTACGACGTAGCGGAAAGGTTGGTAGAGCAGAAAGTCATTCTTTACCCGTGGGTATTTTACGAGATGTCGGTTTTGACCGTTCAACAATTACTCTAAAGCACGGAGATGCGGTTGTGCTTTTAAGCGACGGCGCATGCACCGCGGGTACTGACTGGATTAGTGACGAAATTGAGGAAAACATTGACCTTACCGCACAACAATTAGCCGAAAAAATTGCCGAGGGCGCAAGAAGACGCGCAGACCAAATACACCCCGACGACATTACGGTTTTGGTTACATTACTTAACCAAAAACTTTGAAATTAAAAACTTTGGGTGCTAATAATTAGCACCCTGTTTTTTGTTACTTTTTTCGCCAAAATATTACAATAAATTAATATTTTTTAACTTGACTTTCATGCATTTAAAAGTAACACCTATTGTTCAAAAATTATTATTATACAATTTGTAAATCTATGTGCGATTGCAGACAAGCTTTGTTTTTATGTAAAATAAGTTATCCACAATTTTCTCCGCTTTATCCACGAAAATACGAATTTGTAAATACTTTTACCCCATATTTATTGGGTTTGTTGAAAAAAATCGGTGGAAAACCCTGAGGAAAACGTGGATTACATTTTGTATATATTTTTCCTTTTCGCTTAATTTTTGTCCTTTTTTTCTAGATGTCAACTACAAATATGCGAAATAAATTGCTTTGTTTTTAGCAATAATTATTGATTTTGCAAATAATTTTCACTTAATGTGTTTTCACTATTTAGTATCGGTTTTGAATTTTAAATTACAACAAAAATGTAAACATTTACCTATACGCCTTGCGCATTAATTACAGTTGTGGTATGATTATTTTAGTAGGCATTTTTACGCCAAATTTTAATCAAAACAAGGAAGGATAATTAACCTATGCCTTTATTCAATTCACCACAAAACGAGGGCGCGGGCGTTAAGAAACAGGGCGCCGAAAAACGTGGTTTTATAGAGTTTTTTATTTTATTTTTTAGAAATTACTTTAAACTTATGTATTGCGGTTTTATGACCCTTTTGCTTAACATTCTAATATTGCCAAGCGGTCTTGGTGCTGTAGGGCAAGCACGGGTTGCGCGTATTGCCGCCAGAAACCGACACTCGTTTGGCTCGGATTATTTTGAGGCAATAAAGAAAAACTGGAAATTAGCATTATCTTCAGGGATAATTAACGCTATTGTTTTTGGTTTCTCGTTGCTTTCAGCCTACACAATGCTAACAAACGCTGAGGCTGCAAACCCAATAATGCTAATTGTTTCGGTTTTCGCGCTAATTGTAATAACCTTTGTAAAATACTACACCTCTGCCATTATGCTAACCTTTAACGTTACGCTTTCCCAATTATATAAAAACGCGATAATCCTTTCATTTGCAGGCTTTGGGCGCAACATGATAATACTTTTCCTACACATTTCGGCGCACATTGTAATACTACTACCACTACTTATAGATATATATGTAGGCACGGGAATTGCGATATGCCTATACATATTACTAATACCCGCGTTTACAAGTTTTGCAACCCAATACAATATATTTCCTGTTGTGTTTAAATATATGATAGAGCCGTTTATGAAAAATAACGAAGGCGAGGGCGAAGCGACATTACGCGAGCTGGGACTTATTGAAGAAACGGGCGAACAGCTAATGCAAGACACAACCGAATAAATTAAAGCACGCTAGAGGAACCTCCTTTAGCGTGCTTTTTTTGGCAAAAAATTAAGCACACAGCATAAAGCCATGTGCTTAATTTTGGCGATTTTAACGCCGCCCTTTAAGTGTGGATTAAAGGGCAATTTATAAAGAAGAGAGAAAGATGAAAGCAAATTAATTAATAGCCAATTTGCTATCTTTAGCGCTAATATTAATTATTAGCGTTTGCTTTGAATTTCTTAATTTTCTTTATTTTTTCTTACAAGTAAAGTCAATACATGCTTGAACTTTATCTTTATAAGAGGTAACTTCTCTTGTAATGTCGCTACCCTTTCTAACCGAGTAGTCCATTTGAGTAGAGATAAGTGTACCAGTATCTTCATCTGAAGTATAGAAACGACCGATATCCAAGCAGATATTACCAACCAATAGGTTGTTAACATATTTCTTATCTTCAGGTGTGAATGCATTAGGATCGCTAGCTTCTAGCGGGTCAACATACTTAGAACGGAAAACATCCCAAGCAATAGCAACGCGTGGATCTTTACCCTTACCGCAAACAACAGCGGTTAACCAACCGGTAGGATATCTATCCTTGTTGTTGCCTGCAAGAGGCATTTCAACGATACCAATGTTTGATTTTGAACGGCCTAATGCAGTAGAATTTGGAGCAGCCAAAGCAAGATCTAAATACTTAGATGACTCTTCGCACCACATATAAACTTTACCTGAAGTTAAGCCTTCAAAAGTAATAGTACCATCAGACTCGCAAATAGCATTTGCGCCTAGTAACAATTTTTGTTTATATTTAAGTGCATTAATGTAGTCAACAGAAGTAATATTTTGCTTGTATCCGCCCTTACCATCAGAAACAACACATTGTGCGCCGAAGGTTAGAGGAATAGCACGGCCATAGGTAAATGATGCAGAAAGTAGGTACTTACCTGTTTTTGCATCGGTTAATTCTTTACCCATTTTTTCAATAATCTGCCATGTCCATTTGCCTTGCTCTGCGAGGAAACGAGGATCTTTTGAGCCTGAGTAACCTGCATCTGCAAGCATCTTCTTATTATAGTAGATAAGATATGGGAAGCATGAATTGTAGTTACATGTACCCCAAATTTTATCGTTATAAACAAAGTAAGAGGTTTTGTTTAGGTCTATACCACCGGAAGTAGTGGATGTTAAAATATCACCCGAACGAAGCGCATCACCAACGGGTTCAAAAACATCATCAAAAGCAAGTGTTGGGAACATATAACCATGAGCGAAACCGATATCGTAAACATTACCGGCTGCTTTAGCCTGCGCAAACTGTGCAGAATATGTACCGAATGTTAACTTTTTGATTTCAACTTTACAGTTGTAAGCAGTTTCAAATGCGGCAACACAACGCTTAAATGAGTTGGTGCTATATTGACCTTCTTCGGTAATAGCCATTGTAATTGTTTTACCGCCTAGGTCAAGACCTTGAGAAATAGATTCGCCTGCTGTAACCTTCAAATCTGTAATTGGTTTAATTGAAACACCGTTATCTGTTACAGTGACTTTAGAAGTGGTATTGGTAGCAGGAGTAGAAATTGTTGTTTGAATTTTGCTAGGTGCCTGTTGACTTGCAGTCTGATTCTGGCTAGTTGTCTGTTGACTTGCAGTCTGATTTTGGCTGGGTGTTTGAACCTGACTTTGAACAGGTTGAGATTGTGTTTGAGTGCTCTGTGTTGATTCTACAACACTTGACTCTTGCTGTACTGATTGGGTTTCGCTTTGTAGCGAAGAAGTATCGTCCTCTTTTGAGGAATCAGCAGTTTCTTCTTTTGAATTTACAGTTTCTAAATCAGATACAACCTGTTGAGTACTAAGGTTGCTTGAAACCGAATCATTATCACCGCCGCATGCAGCGAGTGAAAACGTCATAAGAGAAACTAATAACAAAGCTATAATTTTTTTAGTCATTTTAGCATCTCCTGAGCTGTCGTTTGTACCAAAAACTTGGTACTTTGTGAGTTAACTTACTTGTTTAGAGTGAGCTAACTCACTCTACTTTTAAATGCCATTTGGCAAAAGTTATTACTTCCACCACCCTGCCGCTTGTTTGCGGCAGGGTGTGTTGCTAGCGGTAACAACTTAAGGAATATATAATGGCTTGGAATTTTTGTAATTTGGGTTAATGCTAATAGCAAAAGCAATCTTATGTGGCAAGCCAACCGCATAAATCTATTTGCTTTTGCTTGCAAAACTAAAGTTTTGCTTAATCTTCCATGTTGTCTTCAACGCTTTCAAGTTGAACATAACCAAGACCTGTAGCATCTGCTACGGAAGTCTCTAATGCATCACAGAAATCAGCGTTTAACTCTTTGATAAGGCTTACTTCGGGTGCTATATATTTTTTCATTTCTTACACCCTCCTTATTCTTTGTTGCCAATAACCTGGCTGTAGTAGTACTGACCATCAATAACTACGTATGCACGTGCCCAACGTGTTGGGTTAGGTTTGCCTGCTTTGTAGTTAAGTGTTGTCATAAAGTCTACTTTGCCAACGTTTTCGGTTGTAACTTCAATTTTTTGTACACGAATGGTAGCGGAACCTTCTGGTGTTACATCAGTGATATCAAAGTTTGCTTTTTCAGAATGGAAAGAATCACTTGCAAAAATGATACCGTAAGCTTCTGCGTCTGCAACGTTTACGTGTGCGAATACTGAGAAGCCTTTGCCTTGCTCGTGTGCTTTACCTACGATTGAAACTTCAGGTGCTTCCTGAATATCAGATTTAGCATAAATCTTCATTCTGTCGCCAGAAGCGTAGATTCTGCCAGTAGGTTCGCCTACAAGAACAACGCCCTTCTCATCTACCCAGCTGTTAGCACCTTCGTATACGAGGTCAATAGCGGTATCGTACTTACGATGCTCGTGCATAAAGTACTCGTCGCTATCGGTTTTGTAAAGTGTGATGAGTGAAGAAATATCCAAAGCCTTGTATTGTGCAGTATAGGTAATCTCTGCAGTTACAGGGTTAGCATATACGTCTTCATTCCACTCTACGTTGCCCTCGTTGTCTCTCTTTACGGTGTAACCGTAAACTTCTTTAACAACGATTGCGTTAACAACTGCTGGATCAAGATACTCGCCCTCTGCAACCTTAATGGTCTTAATAACCTTTTGGGTTGCATCAACAAAGTTTACATCATAGTAAACTATAGTTGCAACATATTGGGCATTAACTACTGTGTTTGCTTTAATTTGAACACCCTCAAGATTTACATCCCAAGTACCTTCAAAGCCTTCTTTTACGGGAACTGCAGGAACCTCAATTGTATCACCATAGTTAACGTTTATAACGATATCGTCAAAGCCTTCTGCTTTGTAGGTTACGGTAAGAGGAATTGGAGTGTAAACAGCGTTTACAACCTTATTTTCTGTGATGTTAGTGAAATCAGTAACATCCCAAGCGGATGTGTGACCTACTTTTTGGGGAACGGCAGGAATATCTGTTAAATCATCACCTTCGTATACATATTTAACGTCATCCTCTTGACCTTCTGCTTTGAAGGTTACGGCGTACTGTGTACGAGGTAAAGTTGCAACAACGATATTAGCAACATCAGAATTATCATATTTACCTTCTGCTGCAGTAAGTGCCGAATAATTAGCAGTATAAACACCTTCGTTAGCCTCAACTGCTATGCCATTAACGGTAACGGTATCTACTTTGTAGCCTTCGTCTACAGTAACAGTAAATGTCACAACACCGTCAGCAGCACCATAAATATTATTGTCTTTAAGATCTTGCTTCATCCAGTTATTAACGGCGGTTAAAGATTTATCCATAGTGCCGTTTACAACACCATATCCGCCGTAGGCCTCTGTATTAGTTGTTACACCACCTGTAAAACTTCCGCTTGCCCACTTGAAGTTGTGTGCATCGCCTAATGTTACATTGGCATTAGGTGCATCAACATAAACATTTTCAACCTTTTCAATGCTATATTCCTTAATATAAACATCGGCATAGGTATTGCTATCCCAAGAGCTTACACCATTAAAGTTTAAGAACTGTGAAGTAAGTTTACTTGTATTGATATTATCAAGCGAGTCTGCTCGGTCATAATCTGCCGCACCACTATTAAAGTAGAAACTATATTCTTCGTACTCGTTAGTAGTAGGTGTGCTACCGAACGAAACAGAACTATCGTGAGTAATTGTGCTCGGAATAGACGCTATTGTTATGTTATTTATTTTATTTACACCATGCGGAACCATTTTAACCTTAAGATTTACTTTGTATGTTGTCCAAGGTTCAAACTGGGTATCAAGTATGTTTTTACCGTCAATAGTTCCCTCGCAGAAAGCACCGTTATATTCGGTATTACCTACCTTTAATTTCAGTGCATCCTCAGTAGCATCGTAAGAAAGCGTCTGTTCAGGTTTGTTTGCGGCGTTTACCCACTTCATTTTAAGGTTTAAGTTGCTTGTGTTTGGTGTAATTGAGAGTATTACATCGGTATCAAACTTGGCTATGTATGCATCACCCTGATAATCGGTAATGCTTAAGGTAGGATTGGTTGTTATAGGTGTATCAACGCCCTCTTTGTACCAACCTTTAAAGTTGTAACGAGAGTCGGCTCCAACAACACTTGCAGTATAATTTTCGCCTCCTAACAAATCCTTAACCGACTTACCCTCTGCATCTTTTACTGCTACTTTGAATTCGCCTGCAGAAACAACGGTTTTATCACTTGTGGATTTAATCTCGGTACTGAAAACATCATCTACACCGCCTGATACTTTGCCAAATACACCCATATCATAAATGCTTAAATAACCAAGATTAGAGGTAGTTAACGCAGCATCGTACACAAGCACACCCACATATTTACCTGTTGGTTTTTCTTGGCCATTAAAGTTCCAAAGTTGACCCTCGGAATGACGACCTCTACAGGTTAATTTATATGGTCTGTTTTCTTGGGAAGCCGCTACCTCAGCAATATCTTTAGCGTATGCATCGTAATAATCAAACAAGCATACTCTATTTTCAGGGTTGTATAGGTCAGACTCATTATCGGATACATATATTGCATAGGTTGCTATAGCGTTATCTGTTTTCCATTGGCTAAACAAATATACAGAATCAATAGCAGTCTTGTTTTTAAGTTCTAAGGTAACCTTTGCATCGTAGTAGCCTGCATCTATTCTGTCTTGACCATATAGTAGATTGGTTTTTACGGTATCCTCATAACCCTTACCACTTAAAATCCAGCAACTGTTGTTATGGTCTTTAGTAGCCATAGTACCAGAACTTTTTGTAGTTCCGCTAGCACCACCACTCGCATAGAAATCAAGGTCGGTTAGCGCAGTTAAGTAATCATCCGTTTTTATTTGTGTGGTTTCGGCACCTGTATAACCAACAATTTTCCAACTCTTTATCTCGTTATCTTCTGCCGAGAACTTAGATCTCATATAGTCTATGGTAAGGCCCGAAACATCAAGCTCGGTATTATCATAATCAGAAATTGCGGTTAAATACTTAACCTTTTCTGAGAATGGGAAGATATTTGTATTACCGTTATAATACGAATATGAATTTTCATCTGCAAAGGAAACATTAATCTTATTATTTACGCTAAAGGTATAACTACCTGAGCCAACCTCGTAATTAACATATCCGTCTTTCTCATTAACATAAGTTACACCCTCGGCATTTCCAGCAAGAGTATCACCAACATAAACGTTGTGAACCGAACCCGAAGGAACCGAAACAGAAGCAGTTGTATTTACAGGAATCTCTATACTTAAAGTGAGATTTCCTTTGCTATCTTTACTCCAATTAGATACAACATCGCCATACGATGTTTTAATTGAAGAATTAACATAATCTAAATCGGTAGGCACGTAAGGTTTAATGCTTATCTCTTTGTAGCCCGCACTCTTAGCGGTAATACCACCGAGGTAAGAGTAAAACCAATCGTCAATAGAACCGTGTAAGTTATGGTCTAGTGAACGAGATGTTAATTCCCACATCTCCCAAAGTGTAGTTGCACCGTTTTCAATCCAGAAACCGTAGCTTGGGTAGTCGGTCTGAGTAGCCAAAGTAAAGGCTACATCGGTATAACCGTACTTACAAAGGGCAGGGAAAAGTTCTTTAACACCTGCGAAACCACAATTAATATCATAATCGTTTTCTTTAATATGTTCTGCTAGGTTTTTAGCAACGATATCTTCATACTCTGCAGGCACCATACCGAACATTAGAGGTACTGCGTTTGAGGTTTGGCGATAACCCTCGCCTTTGCCTGTTTCATAAACACCCTTCTCGGTATTTAAGAAATGCTCATTAAATGCAGTAAGCAAACCATTTGCAAACTCTTTAAAAGAGGTAGCATCGGAAGTTTTGCCAAGTAAGGTTGCAACCTCTTCCATCATTTTAGCATACTTATAAACATAAGCAGTATTAAGCAGTCTGCCATCTTCAGGTTGCTTATGCGGTGTATCGGCTATGGTGTTATTTTCGCCACCCTTTGGTGCAACCCAGTCACCATAACTGCCGTCTTTAATTAATTTGGAATCTGATTCATAACGATTCTTTTGGTAATACCCTATCTCATTTTTCATCTGAGTATAGTAGTTTTCTAGAACCTGAGTATCACCGTATGCTTTATAAATTTCATACGGAAGACCAATCATAATTCCGCCCCATAGTGGGTCTGCACTCCAACCGTCACTCTTGTTAGGTGAAATTACTGTGCCACCACCGTCTGCGCTATGATTTTCTGCAATTGATATTAACCAATTGTTAAAATACTCCTGCATATCATAGTTATTGATAATGCTTTTGGACATAATGTTAGCATCGCCTGTCCAACCGCGCTTTTCATACATAGGAGTATCCGACATAATTGAGTGCGAGTTGTTAAGTATTGTGCGAAGTGTTATGTCGTGAATTTGGTTAATAAGTTCATTAGAACTTTCAAAGCTACCTGCCGAAGCTAAATCGCTATGCACAACCTGTGCTTTTATGTTAGCCTTTGCTTGCTCAGCGGTACCTGGATATCCTTCAACCTGTATATATTGAAAACCTTTATAGCTAAATTTAGGTTCAAAGGTTTCTGTTCCTACGCCTTTTAAGGTGTATCTGTCAACCTGAATGGGACCGGTTGTGAGACCCGATGAGCCGTCATTATCAACCGTACCATTTGCACGTATTTTTTCACCATAGGTTAGTGTAACTGTAGTACCTACATCGCCGCTAACCGTCATTTTAGCCCAACCTGCAGTAACAACAGGGTATTTTAATACGTACTTACCGTCACCCAAATCGGTAACCTCGGTAGCATCTAAAGTATCGGTAACTCTAATAGGCTCAATAGTTTGCACACGAAGGTTGTTGGTTGGTGCCGAAAGTTCTTGGGCATTATCCCAATTAGAATCGTCAAAACCAACTGTGTCAAAACCGTTTTGCTCTAACCTCGCATCGTATGTTTCACCCATGTATAATGAATCGCGCAAGGTAGGACCTGAAGCGGTTTTCCAGTCTGTGTTACTTACAAAGACCTCTTCTGTACCGTCTTTATATTTAACCGCAAGTTTTAGTTTTAATCTCGGTTCTCCTATCCAAGAAGCGTTATTCCAGAATATAGTATCTTCTGCAGGCAATCCATAAAAGCCACGACCAAGTTCAACGCCTAGCGCATGTGTACCCTCATTTAAATACTCTGTAACGTCGTGCACAACATACATTGCGGTTTTGTTATAGTTACTGGTACCTGGGTCTAAAACACTATCTCCAACACGCTTACCGTCAATAGTCATTACAAAGTAACCAAGACCGCTAACATAAGCGCGCGCACTTTCAACCTTGCCTGATAATGCAACCTCTTTGCGCAAGTATGGTGCAGGGTTGGTTGATGCAGATAATTCGTCTTTTTCTATAGTAACAGCTGCGCCCCAAGGTGAACTGCCGTATTTTTGATTAGCATAAGCCTCAGCCCAACCACTATCGTCAAAGCCAATTGTTTCATAACCTGAAACCTCGGTGTCGCTAGTTAACCAACTGCTATCGGTAGGTATGTACTGCTCGCCATCGGTTGTAACAAGTTGCATAGCCGCAAGCAAGCCGCCGCCTGTCTGAACACCACCTGCGCCGAGTTTGTTTGTAGCCTTAACTGCTATAACATTTTTACCGCTAACTAATAATTCTTTAACATCTGCTAATTGAGCAGTTTTCCAGTTCTTACCGCTAGGTGTTGATGCGGCTAATACACCGTTAACATAAAGTTCGTACTCATCATCGCAAGTAACTGCAACTAAAGCCTCTGTAAGCTTTGAGATGTTATCAATGTTTATAGTTTTTCTAAAATATCTGGTAACTGCCGGAATTGAAGACCAATAGATACCATCTGCTTCATGCCAAATCCAGTATGCATTGGTAAAAGATATAGATTTAGCGGCAAAACTAACGTTATTGGTTCCACCAATCCATTTGGCATCCGACCAATCACTATTTTCATAAAGTGCAGTTTCAAACCAAGCAATGTCGCTATACTCACTGACATTACCATTGCCATCCCAAACACGCACCTTATAGTAGTACCTTGTTGCAGATTGTAGCACAGTACCCTCGTAGACAACTTCGGTTGAATTATCTGAAATCACCTTACCGCTATCCCACATAGGCGTTGCACTATTAACCTCCGGTACTGTATCAACTATAATTTGATACGCTGACTGCACCTGAGCCTTTTCGCTAGACCCAAGTTTCCAAGCAAAAGTTGGGGTTTTGCTATCAATACCTAGAGGATTAACCCTATTATCAACCTTTGTTTCGGTAATTTTCATACTACTCTCTCCCTCTGCTGACACCATAAATGTTGAAAGCGGAGAAAATAAACCAAGCAACATAACTAACGAAAGAATTGCTGATAGTATACGTTGCTTTCTTTTATTCGCTATTTGAAACATGGAACTTGCCCCTTTCAATATAATTGTCTAATTATATTATACAAATAAACATTATTATCGTAAATCACAAATTTATATGATTAATCAAACTTTTCAACGGTATACCTTGAAATAATATAAAATAATTATTATAATGTATAACGAAGGTAGGTGTAAATTATGTCGCATGTATACAAGCATATTGAAACTTCTTTGCAAAAAGATACCAGTGTTCATATTTACACTAATACGTACACTAAAAAAGCCCAATCACTATTTCACATACATCAATATTTTGAATTAGAAATAATAGCAGAAGGTGAAGGAATTAATAGTCTTAAAACCTTTAACTACCCTTTAAAAGTCGGTAGCGCATATATTATTGCGCCTCCCATCGGTCACCAAATATTTCTTAAACCAAACACAAAGGTAATTACAATTTCTTTTAGTGATATTGGAATTAAGCACTCCTCCTTGTTAAAGCAATTAAAACTTAATTTTAATTACAAAGACCTTACTAAAGAAGAACTATCTAATGTATTAAGCTTGGCTGATCAAATTAATGAACTACAAGAAAGTACAGATAAATTTACAGAGGAAAAACGTTCTGCACTATTAACACTAATTTTAACTACAGTATTAAAAGATTCCAAAAACTACTCGGTTTGGTTGGGCAATAGCAGTTCTCCGCTAAAAATACAATCAGCTATTGATTATATTTATAATAACTGCAGTAACGACATATCGCTTTCTGATGTGGCAGACTTTGTTTCGCTTTCTCCTAACCATTTTGGGCACCTGTTTTTAAAAAGCACAGGTCTTACATACAGTAATTTTTTACTACAGTTAAGACTTGAAAATGCTAAATCATTATTATTAGAAAACAACCTGCCTTTAAGTGAAATTTGCAAAGAGGTTGGTTTTAACTCAGCCTCGTACTTTATTAAAAAATTTAAGGAGTTTTATGGCGTAACACCGAGAAACTATAAATAAAAGCGCTACACAATTTGCTTTGTGTAGCGCTTAAATATTAATCGTGAAAATCAAGTCCAACCGCCTTTAAATGACTGCTAAACTTCTCCACATTTTTCTCGGTAGAAACTGAGGCTTTTTTAAATACCTCACCTATTTTATTTCGGTTTTTACTAATTGCAGAAACCCAGTTAATAACCCACGCAAGCGGCAACAAGAAAGGCATTTTGTTTAAAAAACGATGCCTTTTTTTATTATCATCCAGCGAAGAAAATGCACTTGAAAATGTGTTTGAAATACGTGCCCTTTTTACAGAGCCTGTTTTTTTGGATTTCTTATATGTTTTGGCTATAGCGTGCTTTTCAAAATTACCGTAAACACCACTTGTAAAAAGGTTTTCGGTTATAAGGTTAGAAATTTTATTATCTGCCTCACCTTGGAACCAAACACCCATTGTGTTTACTATATTATCATAAAACTCAAGTAATTTTAAATCTTCCAATTCGGCACGTATATATTCATAATCTATTGAAGGATTTGATTTTTGCATAATGTAAAAATCAAAAACATACTTTATACCCGCACCGCCATCACGATAGTGCTTAGCAAAGTGAACGAAACTATAAATATACTGTTTTTCGTAAATCTTTTGGTCATTACTGAAAACACGCCAACCGTCACCATAATACCTGATAAAATCTTTATTGTATGTCGGCACCAAGCTTTTGTGCAACTCAACAACTAATCCGTTAGGAAGTTTCCAGGTGATTTCGTGGTCGCTTTCGTATGAAAAAATATAGCCTAGCCTTTTCATCAAAGGCTTTATTTTTTTATATTGACTATCGCGTATCAGTATATCCATATCACTCATCGCGCGCATTTCGGGTTTTTGATAATAATCCCTTATGTATGCGCCCTTTAAAAGCCTATAGTCTATACCCTCACTTGAGAATGCTTTGGTTAATCGTTCAAGTTCGTAAATTTGATTTACCGAAGCATATACAACATTATAGGTGTGGTCTTTAAAATCCAACATTTGCTCATCACTAAAGAGCCCTAATTGTTTTATTCCATAGTATGCAAGCACACTAGTTTGGTGGCGCATAGCGCATTTAGCAATGGCTTTAACATCAATCTCGGCGTTGATTTGACGTAAATTTTCGCCAAGACCACTTATTAAAATATTTAAGAACACTCTTTGAAATTCAGTCAAATCACTCACCTCTAATCTAAAAAATTATACCTTATTTTTGCTTAATATACTTCCAGAGCCTCGGTTTTTGTGGTAGTTCTTTTTCTTCTCCTACCGGCACTTTTTTTACAACAAAGTGGTATATTGCTATACCCATTACCATACGTGCAATTAGATATGCACCGCCCGACATTAAGTCACCACGCAAAAGGAAGAAGAATTGTATCATTAAGAACGGATATACTATTCTTTCTTTTGAAAGCAGATTACTGCTAGACCAATATTTTCTGTCCGCCCACGAAGTAATGGCACCTGCAACCAGAGCATAAATAGCTATACCAAACACACCAAAATCCATAAAACCTTCCGCCATAAGCGGTGCAGAAACATTTGTAAATTCCGGATGGAGTGCCATAAAAACGGTATGACCTGTACCTATAGGTTTGGTAGACCAAATTGAACGAGGGAAGAAGAATAATAGTGCGCCTAAAAGTTGGTTACCATAACTAAAATCAAAGAAGCCTATATAGCGTCTTACATTAATAAACATAGCGTAGGCATCATAGTCACCGCTTGTGTAAACTTCTTGAATTTTCTGTTCTACTGTTAGCCAGAAGTCTGATGCCTGTTCAAGCGAAATAACACTTCGGAAAATATCAATAGCAGGGAAAATTACAACCAAGCCCATTATGAAAACCGTAATAAACCAGCGACCTTTTCTGGTCTTATCAATAAAAATTATCATTATACCTGCATATACAGCCGCCATAGCATATCTTGACAATGATGTTGGGAAGCAGCATATTAAAAGGCAGGCGGTTGACAATACCATTTGAAAGGTTATAACCTTTTTCTGCTTTGCTTCCACAAGATGCATAACAAAGGTGTAAAGCACCGTGTTGGTAAGCACATGCTCTTCCAAAAGTTTAAGCGGTGTTGAACCCGAAAGTGCTTTATTACCACTTGAATAACGAACAAACATATTTCCCAAACCAACGAAAGCGGCATAATAAGCAACCGTTAAAAGAGACAGCGCGAGCATAAAATTCAATGCATTTTTTCTGATAATATAATCATACTCTTTCTTTTCGGTTTGCTTTTTTAATTTTAGTTTAGCGTTGCGTTTTTTATTACTAAAACGCAAAGTGTAACCAATTATATATATTATTGACCACGCTAATACAAAAATGTTACTGGTTAAATATTGTCTATCGGTTGCCCTATACCCCCAAATATACGAACCCGAAACATACTGGTAAAAGGGTGCCAATCCAAAAAAGAATAGGTTGAATGTCCAGAACATTATTTTAAATCCAAAAGAATGTTCAGTAGTTGCAATTAATAATTGTGTAATAAATAAAGCTATATTTATAAAGAAGGTAAGGATAACAAAAATATTGTTTCTGTCAAAAGCAGGGTTATAAACAACAAACACGCCAACTGCTACAACCATAACAAAAAGACCTACCGCCGACAGCACCTTGTTAGCGGTGGAAATTTTTTGTTCTATACCCATTCCTTTTAAATACTTACTTTTCATTACTCTTCCCTATTTCTTCAAACAAGCTAATATATTTTTTAAATCTCTCTTTTTGCGAAAACTCTTGCTTTAAGTTTTCTGTATCTATTTTTATTTCTTTGTTTAATACATCCATGATAGCTTTTTTTAATGCCTCAGGTGTCTTTTCGCTAGTTACCGCACCTACGCCCTCAATCAAGCACTCAGCACTACCGCCTGTATCATAAGTAACAACAGGTGTTCCGCAGGCTTGAGCCTCTAGATTCACGGTTGGATAATTCTCCTCACGGGTTGGGTTAACAAGCACATCTGCCGCAGTATAAATCTCAGCCAACTGCTCTACATTCTCGGTTCTCGTTATGCCTATAATACCTTGTGGCAATTCTTGTTTTTGCTTTTCGGTTAAGCCAACCAGAACTATTGCGTAGTTATCGTCTAAGAGTTCTCTTAAACTAAAAAAGTCGTTTAACCCTTTTCTTTGTTCCCAAATACTTGCAACGCCTAAAAGAATCTTTTTGTTTTCCAAACCGTTCTGCTTTATAAAATCTCCGGTAGTTGCTTTAAAATTATCGGTATTAATACCGTTATTAATAACCTTAACAGGAAAATCGCTTAAAAAAGATTTTCTGGTTAAATCTGCAAGCCACTGCGAAGGGGTTACAATTGTTAAATTGCTTAGAGCAGTAATTAACTGCTTTTTGCGTTTATAATTATTTTTAGAGTTATCAATAAACAGTGATGCGGGATACTCCTTTTTTTTGGGACAACAACCATCTGCACCGGTTTTCCACTTAGTACAATTTGCCGAACAAAAATAAGCACAGTGCCCCGTAAAAGGCCAACAGTCGTGTAAGGTCCAAACAACAGGTTTACCCGATTCTTTTAAGTACTCAAACAACAGTTTTATATTAAGATAATATCCGTGCAAATTATGTAAGTTTATAACATCGGGGTCGTATTTTTTTATCCATTTAATAAACTTTTTCGTAGCACAGGTTGAATAAAAGCCGGTATTATCAAAAATTCTGCTTAAAACACCGTGCAATCTAACCCCTATATCGCTACCTATGCGCACTGCATAATTATTAAAATTTTCATCTGCTTTTTTTCTGCCATATGCGATTTTACACTGATACCCTTTTTCTGTAAGCATATCGGCAATATCAACACATATTCTACCGGTACTACCGGTGCCGCACACAGAATTTATAATCAATACGCGCATAATTTCACTACCCTAAAATAAACTTTATAATTTCTATTGCCATACCGTCTAAATAATACAAAATTCCATAACCGTTATCGTGATACAATTTATATTTAAGTTTAATACGATGAAACATTTTTTTGAGGTTCTTTTCGTTGCTCATCCCACCAAATGTAAAATTAGATATAATCTTATTTACAACGTGGAATTTATAACCTTTTTTTCTAAGTCTTAATATTAAATCGTAATCATCAAACATACTTTCACATCTATATTGCTCTTTGTTATAGGTTTCTTTAGTTATGAAAGTTGTAGGATGATTCCAATATCTTGAAGAGGCGAACTTTTTAAACTGAGCCTTTTTAATCATCATTTGGCTACCGTCTTCTTTTAAAATTCTAAGGTCGCCATAAATCACATCGTAAGGCTCTTTCTTATACTCTTGGACAATAATCTCTACCGCAGTTGGCTCATAATGGTCGTCGCTGTTAACATTGCCTACTATAACGCCATTTGCCTTTGCGACACCACTGTTTATAGCATCGTACATGCCATTATCTTTTTCTGAATAAATACTATATTTGATACCTTTTTCTATAAACTTGTCCTTATAACTTTCGGCTATTTTAACGGTATCGTCCGAAGAACCACCGTCCATAATTATATACTCAATAGTATTATAGGTTTGATTCAGCACCGACTCAATAGTTTTGCTGATTGTAGCGGCGCTATTATATGCAGGGGTAATAATGCTAACTAACATATTGTCCATTTTATACCTCCTACTTTAAAGAATCTTTTCCTTCAACTACATCTGCTGCGCCAATAACCTTTTTTATAGTTATAAAGAAAATTTTTAAATCCATTTTTGCGCCAAAATCTCTAAGATACATAGCATCGTATCTAACCTTTTGAACAGGCGAAACACTGTCGCGTCCATTAATTTGTGCCCATCCTGTCATACCGGGACGAAGACTATAAACACCAACCTTTTGACGCATTTCGTGAACGTCGCTTTCTTCGGGAATAAGTGGACGTGGACCGATAATACTCATATCGCCTTTAAATATATTGAAAACCTGTGGAAGCTCGTCCAATGAAAATCTACGTAAAATTTTACCTATTTTTGTTATGTACTTATCAGGGTCTTCAACCTCAGCGGTTGCAAGATACTTAGGTGTGTCACTATGCATTGTTCTAAACTTATACATATTAAAGGTTTCTCCGCCTTTGCCAACACGTTTTTGAACAAATATTGCATTGCCTTTAGATGTTGCCCTAACTATTAATGAAATTATTAACATTGGAATTGCTAACACAATTATCGCACATAAAGCCACACAAAAGTCAAAAGCGCGTTTAACAGCACAATATGCTGTGCTTGGCTCTTTTAAATTATCAAACTCGGCATAGTCAAACTCTTGGGTAAGAGTTTCAGCTTGTTCCACACTATCAACTACCGCCGTTGCTACGTTTTGGTTTTCAACCATTAATTTCATACTCCTCTTTCCTAAATTTATATACAGATTCTCTCATATTATATTCGTATACAAATACACATTAAGTATACCATACAACATTTTTCAAGTCAATACGAGGTGTATTAATTTGTTATAAATTTTATTTACATTTTTATACAATTTTATATTCATTGTACAAACTCTTCTTAATACCAAATGTTTAATTTCTTCAAGTTATCGGTTGCAAAAACATATAATTTTTGATATACTGAATGGCGTAGAAACTTTAATGCAAGGTGGGTGAACATAAAGTGAATATTGGCAATTTTAAAATTTCGGGTTATGCTGCATTAGCACCAATGGCAGGCGTTGCAGACAAAGCCATGCGCGAAATTTGCATAGGATACGGCGCCGCTTACTGCATAAGCGAACTGATTTCTGCAAAAGGCGTATCTCTCGGCGATAGGAAATCAAAAGAACTTATGTCTATTTCCCAAAATGAACGACCTGTCGGTATTCAACTTTTCGGTTCTGACCCCAAGGTATTAGCCGAAGCTGCTATGTTCGCGGCAAGTCACCAACCCGAATTTATTGATATAAATATGGGATGCCCTGCCCCAAAGGTTGCAGGCAATGGTGGCGGTAGCGCTTTAATGAAAAATCCTAAACTTGCAGGCGAAATAGTTTCGGCTTGCAAAAAAGCGGTAGAACTGCCCATAACCGTAAAAATAAGGTCGGGGTGGGATAAAAATAATATAACCGCTATAGATGTTGCAAAATACTGTGCAGATGCAGGTGCCTCTGCAATAACAGTTCACGGAAGAACACGCGACCAAATGTATGCACCGCCCGTTAATTTGGATATAATAAAAGCGGTTAAAGACTCGGTTAGTATACCGGTTATTGCAAATGGTGATATTGATTCACCAAAGGCTGCAGCCGATATGTACACCAACACAGGTTGCGACTTTATTATGGTTGGTAGAGCTGCTATGGGTGCACCTTGGATTTTCTCACAGATTAACGCCTATCTTAAAGACGGCACCATTCTGCCAGACCCTCCCCTCTCACAAAAGATGCTTATTATGATTAAACAAATTGAACTTATGAGGAAGTACAAAGGTGAGCATATTGCTATGCTTGAGGCAAGAAAGCACACCGCTTGGTATATGAAAGGTCTTCGCGGTGCCGCAGAACTGCGCAGAAGGTGCGCTAATATAACCACTATGGACGATGTTTTGGAAATTTCTAAACTTGCGCTACAAAGCGGTGAAGATTCAATTTAAAAAATTTACAAAATAGTATTGAAAGTTTAACACATATAATCTACAATATACTAAGAAAACTTTATTACACTACGGAGGTAATTATTTATGGATAAAAACCAAGACTACAATCCTGATATCGTTACCCTTTCAGACGATGATGGTAAGGAATATACCTTTGAGGTATTAGACGCTATTGAGTGCGACCTTGGCAGATACCTTGCTATGTTGCCTGTTTACAACGACCCTCAAAAACAACTTGAAGATTCGGGTGAACTGGTGCTTGTTAAGGTTATGGAAGAAAACGGCGAGGAATATTTTTCGGATATTGAAGATGACGATGAATATGAAACTGTTTCAGAAGCCTTTATTGAAAGATTACGCGATTATTTTGAAATAGACGAGCAATAATATTTATTGTAACCCGTCCTGCATTGTGCGTGGACGTCGTGGCTCTTATAACCCTACAAGTTTTTAAATAGGGAGCCTTACTCTTTTGGCGGAGCTGCAGGCCTTACGCTTATAGCGGTTCAAGGAAACATGAAGTTAAAAGGAGGGCACCCACCTGTGTAATAAGCAGGTTATCAACAGCCACTTACGGCAATGCGGGATTCACACTAAAAATTTAAGCCGATAGGTACACCCTATCGGCTTTTTTGATTTATTTCAACAAATCATTCTTTTTAACGAAATTAATTACATCATCTACAGTAGTAAATGCCAATGCTACAACAGTATCGGCTCCACCATAGTAAATAGCAATTCTACCTGTTTCGGCATCGGTTAGTGCAGCGCATGGGAACACAACGTTTGGTACGTCTCCTACACACTCGTAATCGGTACGTGGATTAAGCAGATAACAGTTTGCGCGGTGCAATACCTTCCAAGGTTCGTCCTTATCCATAATAGCAGCACCCATACTGTATACAAAACCATTACAACTTGTTGTAACACCATGGTAGAAACATAGCCAACCCTCGTCGGTTTCTATAGGTGTTGGGCCTGCGCCTATCTTGGTTGCCTCCCAAATTTTTTGAGGTTTCATAACAAACTCGTGTTTGCCCCAATATGTTAAGTTCGGACTCCTACTTAAGAAAAGTTCACCGTAAGGTGTATGTCCTTTATCGCAAGGACGGCTAAAGAGCATATATTCGCCGTTAATTTTGCGAGGAAATAATACACCGTTACGAGATACGGGCAGGGTTGCATCAGGATACTCTTCAAAGGTTATAAAATCTTTAGTTCTTGCTATGCCGATTGTTGTACCACCTGGATTGCCAACACGCACCCACGATAGATAAAACCAACCGTCAATCTCGCAAAGTCTTGGGTCGTAGCCTGGGAAAATATACTCGTTGTTAAGGTCCCAATGTATCGCATCTTTAGAAAATCCAGTTACTAAAAACTGACTTCTTGTCATATCATCAACACGGAACACGCCTGCAAAACCATCGCCATAAGGCACAACTGCAGAGTTAAAAATGCTGTTTGACATAAACAAATCATCACGATTTATAATTGGATTACCACTATATCTCCACACAGGGTACTGATAGCCTTGAGGTTTATCCTCCCAAGGAATATTACTTAGGGGTTTGCCAATAATTTTAGCCATTATTTTCTCCTCCGTTATTTTACTATATTTTAATTATACTATTGCTACTGCAATATTTCTACTAAATTTTCATACTAACTTTTTGTATTTTCTGATTATTTTGCAGAAGCGTATTTATATTTTCTTACTCTACAATAGGTGGAGTAAGAAAGTGCAAATCACATTTATTTAGTTGCATAAAAAAGGTTTAAAATACTTGTAAAATCAGGCTAATTATGGTAAACTGATTATATATGTACTTTTGAAAGGATTGAAAAGTATGGAAAAACAAAAGTTTTATATTACTACCGCAATAGCATACACTTCAAGCAAGCCACACATTGGCAACGCTTACGATATAGTTCTTGCGGATATGATTGCACGTTACAAGCGCAAACAAGGTTTTGATGTTTATTTTATGACAGGCTCTGACGAGCATGGCCAAAAAATAGAAGAACAAGCAAAGGCTCAGGGTATCTCACCTAAAGAGTATGTTGATAAAGTTTCTTCAGAAATAAAAATGGTTTGGGATAGTCTTAACACCACTTATGATAAGTTTATCCGCACCACAGACGATTACCACGAAGATGCCGTTAAAAAGATTTTCAAAAAGCTTTACGACCAAGGCGATATTTACAAAGGCACCTACGAAGGTAAATACTGTGTACCTTGCGAATCTTTCTTTACCCCTTCTCAACTTGTTGACGGCAAATGTCCCGACTGTGGCAGAGATTGTATAGATTCAAAAGAAGAGGCATATTTCTTAAAACTTTCTAAATACGCCGACAAACTTCTTAAATATTACGAAGAAAACACCGACTTCTTCCGCCCAGACTCAAGAAGAAGCGAAATGATTAATAACTTCTTAAAGCCAGGTCTACAAGACCTCTGCGTTTCGCGCTCAACTTTCAAGTGGGGTGTGCCGGTTGACTTTGATGATAAGCACGTTATCTATGTTTGGATAGACGCCCTTTCAAACTACATTACAGGTATAGGCTATAACCCAGACGGCAGTAGTGATATGTATAAAAAATATTGGCCTGCCGACCTACACGTTATCGGTAAAGACATTGTTCGTTTCCACACTATTTACTGGCCAATAATCCTTATGGCATTGGGCGAGCCACTTCCAAAACAAGTGCTTGCGCATCCTTGGATGCTTTTTGCAGAGGACAAAATGTCTAAGTCTAAAGGTAATGTTATTTATGCAGATGAACTTGCTGCTCGTTTCGGCGTAGATGCAGTTCGTTACTATCTGCTATCCGAAATGCCTTTTGCACAGGACGGCAATATCACCTACGAAAGTTTTATTGCACGTTATAACTCAGACCTTGCTAACACCCTCGGCAACCTAGTAAACCGCAGTATTGCTATGACCAACAAGTATTTTGGCGGTACCGCAAAATACGCTAAGCCATGCGACGAGTTTGATAATTCATTAATCGCATCAGCAAACGAAACTATAGAAAAATACTACAAACTAATGGACGAGTACCGCAACGCCGATGCCGCCGCATTAGTTATGAATTTCGCTAAACACTGCAATAAATACATTGACGAAACTATGCCTTGGGTACTTGCAAAAGACGAGGATAAGAAAGACCGCCTAAATGGTGTTATGTACAATCTTTTAGAAAGCATCCGTTTGCTTTCATCCTTGCTTGAGCCGATTACACCCGACTGTGCAGATAAAATTAAAGCACAACTTAACTGCAATGCAAATGAACTTAATTATGGTGCAGTTAAGGAATATACTGTTGGAGCGGCCGAGCCTTTGTTTGCAAGAATTGATGCAGAAAAGGTACTTGCAGAAATCAAAGCCGAAATTGAGGCAAAGGCAAAAGCAGCAGAAGCAGAAAACGTTGTAACCTTGCCACAGATTGCTATTGACGATTTCGCAAAGGTTGAACTTCGCACCGCAAAAGTAGTTAATTGCGAGCCTATTAAACGCGCTAAGAAACTGCTAAAACTAACATTAAACGATGGTAGTGGTAAAGATAGAATTGTTGCAAGCGGCATCGCATCTTGGTATAAACCTGAGGACCTAATAGGTCACACAGTTATTGTTGTTGCAAACCTAAAACCTGCCGTATTATGCGGTGTAGAAAGCAACGGTATGATTCTTGCCGCCGATGTAGACGATAACGACGTTAAGGTTATCTTTGCGGATAATATCCCCCAAGGATGCAAGATAAGATGATAAACGAATTGTTAGACGGAGTTAAAGAGTGCAACGGTATTTTTGATACCCACGCCCACTACGACGATTCGCGATTTGACGATCTAAGAGACACCCTTTTGGAGCAGTTACACCTTAAGGGTGTTACAAATATTATTACTTGCGGTTGCGATATTGCATCTAGCGAAAAAGCAGTAGAACTTAGCAAAAAGTATGATTTTGTCTATGCCGCGGTTGGTTTTCATCCAGAAAACCTTGACCCTAAGCCCAATATCTCGCGACTTAAAGAATTATTACAAAACAAAAAAGTAGTAGCGATTGGTGAAATAGGGCTAGACTACCATTGGGATATTGATAAAGAACTGCAACACACTTGGTTTGAAAATCAACTAAAACTTAGTTTGGAGTTAGGCATACCTGTTATAGTGCACGACAGAGAGGCACACGACGACTGCTTGAAACTTTTAAAAAAATACAAGCCGAAAGGTGTTATGCACTGTTTTTCAGGAAGTACCGAAACGGCAAAAGAAATCCTTAAACTCGGTATGTATATTGGTATTGGCGGAGTGGTTACCTTTAAAAATGCGCGCAAAACCGTTGAGGTTGCCGAAATGTTACCTCAAGATAGAATGCTTTTGGAAACCGACTGCCCATATTTAGCACCAGTGCCATTCAGAGGTAAAACATGCCACTCAGGGCACATAGCCCATGTTGCAGAGCGTATTGCAGAAATACGCGGTACCACAACCGAGGAAATAGTAAATACTACTAACCAAAACGCGAAACGGCTATTTGGTATAAAATAAAACAACACAACAAAATTTTGATATTAAAAAGACAAATACTGACAATGTCTATAAAACATCAGTACCGACTACACAAACAAAAATACACCCACAACAAATAAGTTGTGGGTGTAAATTATTTTAAGGCTTATTTTTTAGTAGTAACCTTTTTTGCGCTTGACCAATCTGACTTGTAATCGCCCTTTACGGTACGTACACGTACGTAGTAGGTCTTTTTAGCTTTTAGTTTCTTAACGGTTACTGAAGTAGTTTTGTTGCTCTTAACCTTTACTGTTTTTGCGCCTTTAAATGATTTTGAGGTGCTGTACTGAATCTCATAACCAGAGCCTGAGGTCTGTTTTGAGTATTTTACAGTAAATGCT
>JAZQTG010000016.1:0-1102 GCA_045630515.1 Acutalibacteraceae bacterium | reverse complement strand
GCATATTTTGACCTTAATGACTGGATGGCTTGTGCGAGCGCTTGTTCTTGCGCTCTTCCGCTTCCATTAAGGCCTTTACTTTTTTTAATAAAGCATTCTCGGCTCGAAGGTATTCTAATTCGTTCATCGCTACCTTGAGCTTATGCTTTAACTCTGCTTTGCTTAATACTTCTTCTAATGTGTCGCCTGATCGCATAACTTTCATCATATCTATTACTGCGCCTTCCACACCAGCATAACCTTGGCGTCTGTAAGTAGATATGCAACGACATACGGACGAGTACGGAATGCTGTATTGGGCGCTAAGAGTGTGCAAAGGTACTCTTTTTTCGCGATAACTCCAAAGAATTTTGGCTTTTATATCTCCACTACAGATATTTTTTGGATAAGCTGCTAGACCCTTAACTCCTTCTTTGGCATAAATCTGACTCCAGGTTTGTAATACGCCAGAAGGTATCTTGAGTTGCTTACTTACCAAACTAACAGATAATCCTGTTTTAAGCAATCGTAATGCCTCTGCTTTTAATTCTAATGACACTTTTTCTCTCATAATTAAACACTTAATGTGTCCAACAAAATGGGGGTCAGTACAACGGTTGTTGGTTAGCTGAGGACAGGTGAGACTCGGTGAAAGTTGCTGAATCACCTAAGAATCACCTAAGAATAACTAAAGAATAACTAAAGAATCACTAAAGATTTATAGGGGAATTTCAGGGTTCTTCGACAATTTAGTTGAAAGGAATAGAAGCTCCTGCTCGCTGCGCTCACGAAATCTAAAAAAATCTTACAGCAATGCCTCTGATTTTATTGCCACCGCTAGCACTCGCTACGCTCATCCGCTGAATCTTAAGTAAATGCAAATGGTTTTCAATAGTTGAAAGAAATGGAAACTCCTACGCGCAGAGCGAGAGAAATCTAAATAAATCTTACTGCAACGTCTCTGATTTTATTGCCACCGCTAGCACTCGCTATGCTCGTCCGCTGAATCTTAAGTAAATGCAAATGTAATATGCAAATTTAAACGTTCCATTTTTTCGTAAAGTTGATGTTCCACCTCATTTTTTATGATTTTTTCTTCTTTTTGTCAAAAATGGTCTGTCTA
>JAZQTG010000015.1:0-4734 GCA_045630515.1 Acutalibacteraceae bacterium | reverse complement strand
CCGAAAGTTTCTTTTTGTATTCCGTGCTTTCTGCAATACTGCCGCAAAGCTTGCTCCGAAACATGAAGCTCCGCAGATAGTTGCTTTATCGTTGCTGTTGTATCGTTCATTCTGTGTCACGCTCCGCTTTAAAAAGCTCGTTCATAATACTGTCAACCTGCTCTTGCATTTCATCAATTATACTTTGGTACAACTGAGCCTTGCCCTTGCTTACCGTGTCAAGGTTGCGGCTCTCATTGTAAAGGACTTCTGCAAGATGATTTAGTTGTTGTATTTTCTCTCTCATACTGCACCGCCTTTAATTCAATAATATAGGATTATTCTCCATGGCTTGTTTTAATTTTTCTATATCATACTCGCTACAAGCAAGCTTGTTAGAATTCTTCTTTTGATAGATCTGTTTGTCCTGCTTTTGCTCTTGCTGCTCCTGTTTCGGTATATCCAACAAAACACGGTATTGATTTTTTAAAGGCGCACCCTTCCGTATAACTTCTATGTATCCTAATTTTTCAATCTTAGCAATTGCATTTTTGACCGTTCTTAATGATATTCGTGGTTGCTCTGCATTGATATCAGCATAAGACAAACCGCGTGTAATTTGCTCGGCGTTATCTTGGGCGTATGTTACTAAGACGTCTAATACATCACGTTCCGAAGGTGTCAGCTCCTTTGAAGCTCTGACAGCTGCTATTGATTTGCAAAATGGTATCATAATAAAAAAGCTCCTTCTGTTTTTGGTCTGAGCTTGTCCATATAGCCGACTAAAAACAAAAAGAGTATAACACGCCTATTGACAAACAGGCGCAAATATGCTATTATTGTATTTGAAGTTCGGAGCTATAATTTAAAAGCTCTTGCGGTAACTGTTTGCAGACGGTTGCCGCTTTTTACATTATAGCACTATTTACAGGCTTTTGCAAGCCTTTTTTTTATGCCCATCGGAATCCGTTGGGAATACATCAAAATTCGTTGTAGTTTCATCAAATATCGTTGCATGATAGACGGTCTATCAGATAGTGCAATTTCTGCACAATGATAGTGCAATTTTTGCACCATACACATATAATAGATATTTTTTATATTTTCTTATAGATAGAGCTGCCACCACTTTGATGGTATCACCGTGATACTATTGATAGATTGACTATCAGATATAGTGTGCAGGTTCAAGTCTTGTCTCCTTGAGCGAGAGATTTGAACTCTCGCGCCGCTGCCATAATCATTAGAGAGGTATTCGAACCCTCTCTATTTATTGAACCCCTGTCCGATTTAGCCGCTTTGATTGTTTCGGGCTCTGTGAGAGCTGCAACCTGCTTCATTTTTCTTTTTCTTTTTTGGCTTCGCCTTTAGAACGCCGCCACACTGTCCAGAATACGCCACAACAGCCGCTAATGCACATAAGGGTATTTCTATATTGCCTTTAACAAAACGTCTTAAAATGCCATTTAAAACGCTTCTGAGAGTTGTTTGCTCGGGGCTCTTGTCGTCGTGTGCTTTGTCGGGAT
Source organism: Acutalibacteraceae bacterium (assembly GCA_045630515.1). Classification (GTDB taxonomy): domain Bacteria; phylum Bacillota; class Clostridia; order Oscillospirales; family Acutalibacteraceae; genus UMGS1532. The sequence continues at coordinate 3,229 of JAZQTG010000015.1, read as the reverse complement.
CTTAATTTGTCGCCCCTCGCAGGAAAGCAATTGAAGATCCGCCGCCGCCGTACAGTGAAGCTTTTGGCGGCTATGTTACACTATATTAAGACATTGAGAAAAAACAAAAAGCGGCTCGCAAGCCTATATTAAGCCGCAAACCGCCGTTTGTTAATTTTTCAAAATATCCCCGTTTTGGGGTATTTTATACGCAGTTCTGAGCTACACACTCAGCTGTAAATTTATCCGCCGCTGCTCTGAATATCAAAGTATAATCACGTATATCTCGCAGACTGAAAAACTCTACGCCTTTGTATTCCTTGCGATACTTTCCAAGCTTCTTATCTGTCCGAGTATATCCCATAGCAGAAAATAGCTCTTTTATCTGCTTTGTTGTAAATATAAAATCCTCGTATTTGTAGAGAAATGCCATATCATTAAAGTTGCGTGAAGCTTTTTCTTTGTGGTATCTCTCTATAATATGCTCGTTAAGCTTTGCAATAACTGTATTGAAGTTATCCGCAGTTGTCACCGATCCGAGCCGCACAAACCACTTGTTAAGCTCTCGCAGTTCCTTGTTGTCCTCGTCCTCGTCGTCGTATAGGGCTTTGCTCCTAAACTCAACACGGCAGGGAATACAGCCGCTCGGCTCTTGAATAGCCTTGTTATATGCTTCTACCTCGATATACTTGTTTTTTATACAGAGTGTTTTCTGGTCTGTTGTTAGCATATCTATGCATTGATAACGGTTTTTTACTTCGTATTTCTCAGCGATCAAAAGTAACAAGAGCTTATTTGCTTTGCTTGTCCTCTCGTAGTCCTCGCCGTAAAAGTCAAATGCGAAATCAATACGAGTTTTGACGGGATTTGTAAAAGCTGTAACTGCCATTATATGAGCCATAGCGTTTTTATAACCTCCAATTGTACTTGTATCAATCATCGTTTTTTCGGGATTAATACGGTATTTATATTTTTCTGTCTGACCGTCGTCCGTAGTCATGCGGCGGCTTGTGTCGTGTGACAAAAATTCGTATGTGCCTATAATGTATGTGGGGCTTGTGAGCTCTAAAGTATCAATGTGAGCTGCCACTAAATCAAAGTTGTGTTTCTTCATGCTGCTGCCACCTCGCTTTCGTCGTTGGTGGTCTTTTCATACTCTTGCACCATATCGCAAAGAGCCAGTATAAAACGGTTTATTGCCTTATGTATTGCAATGTGCTGCTCATGTGTTACGGGTAATAGGTTGCTTGCGCTGTCGTCGCTCGGACATAAATTACAATGATGTATTTCTTTTTCGTCGCTGTAACCGTCGCAGAACGCCGCCGCCACAAGTCGAGCTACTTTAATTCTTTTGCCGTTGGGATATTCCGCAGAATACAGTTTTACGTGTCTATAACCGCTTTTTGAGTATTCCCCTTTTTCAATATGCTTCTTGCTTGCGCCGTATACTCGCCCGTAAGAGCTAACAAAGTAGTTTTGGAAGTCTTTAACCTGTCCCCACTGTTCGCCCTCTTGTGTGATCTTCAATAAATCTATAAGGTTCATGTATTATCCTTTTCCGATTTATCCGCACTTTGTCACTGCCGAATACTGCATACGCTATTTTTGTTTGATAGTCTCTAATAGTCACCACTTCCTTTTATACGGATTTGTTAAGCCCTCAAAGTTTAGATAAATCTTGCTTTTAAGAACGAGCAAACTTTTTTTGGTTTTTTTCAATTTAGGTATTGACTTGTAGTTGTCATGTGTGCTACAATAAAGCTGCTAAGAATTATGGTAACACACCAAAAATTGAAAATCCACAAGTTAAAGCTCGCTGCATATGCAGGGGCTTTTCTTATTTTGGACATAGTTTACCGTGTCCAATATCATTATATTTAAAAAATGTGATTTGTCAACTGTTGATTGTTGATTGTAACCAAATTGTAACCTTGCTATGATTAGAATATACCACACATTGCACAAATATGATTTGTTCATAAAAAAAGCACTGTGATTTTATTGCAAATCAATAGGCTAAAAGCTCGCCTGCTGCCATTACCAATATAAACACCTTGCCACAAGTAGAACGCCAAAAACGCCGTTAAAATACAGTAAAAAATAAGCCGCTCGTTTTGTTCGTTGGGATCCGTAAACTGCCGCTGAGTGTTGGAAGGTACCTAACAAGCTTTAATCAAATGAAAATGGAACACCAAATGTAAAGGGCGCCCCCCATATGCCTTTAAATAAAATAGGCGGCTTCGCTCTCGCTCCGCCGCCGCTATGTAAAGCAAATATTGATTAGTTAAGCCGCTCGCTCTGATCTGCCGCTAAAGGTCAAAAACGTGTGAATTTGTACGCCGTGCAAAGACAAAACATACTGTTATAACACTCTGATGATATAGCCATTTCCAAACGCCAAAAAACCGTTTGCAAAGTTGCACCAAATAAGGATACTATGCAACTTTGTGCAGTTTCCGCAGTTTTGGGCTCTTATCATTTTTTGCTTTTTTTAATTGCTATCGTACAAATAACGGTATATAGCCACAAATCAGCTCTATTATTTTCCAGGGCTTACCGGCTACACCTGCTTCAATTGCCTATTTATAGGGCTTTGCGGCTGTTGCTGTTTTCGTGAATTGAATCGAATTTAGTTCGTTAAAGTGTGAAAGTAATATGTTATTTACTTCTATATAGAAGCTTTGCGAGCCATGAACTTTTCTTTTGCGGCTCTTGTGTGGCTGCAGTGAGCTCTCTCTGAGCTTGCTCCAATTGTTCTTTCAGTTCCTTTACTTCTGCCGTGAGTTCTGATATCTGAGCTTGCTCCGCTTCTTTTTTTACTTCAATTGCTTTGTATTCGTTCAATTTTGTTTGCAGTTGTTTGTTATCTTTTCGCAGTTCAAGTAATTCAATAAGGATTGTTTGACGTTCCTTGTTAATGTTTTCTTTCTCTGCAATTTCTTTTTCTTTATCTGCCTTTAAAGTATCAATGTGAGCTCTGAGCTCGGCTATTAAATCATCTGCGAAAGTTTCGTTTCGTTTTGTTTCTGTTTCGCTTTGCTTTCGCCCTTGATAATAAAGACGTATTTGTTTTACGTCGTTTTCATTAAGAAAGTAAGACGAAAGTTTTCCGAAAGTTTCTTTTTGTATTCCGTGCTTTCTGCAATACTGCCGCAAAGCTTGCTCCGAAACATGAAGCTCCGCAGATAGTTGCTTTATCGTTGCTGTTGTATCGTTCATTCTGTGTCACGCTCCGCTTTAAAAAGCTCGT
>JAZQTG010000014.1:0-56108 GCA_045630515.1 Acutalibacteraceae bacterium | reverse complement strand
CTTAACCTTTAAGATTCTACCTAAGAAGTCTGCAGTAAGCTCAGTTAAAGCAGGCAAGAAAGCATTTACTGTAAAATACTCAAAACAGACCTCAGGCTCTGGTTATGAGATTCAGTACAGCACCTCAAAATCATTTAAAGGTGCAAAAACAGTAAAGGTTAAGAGCAACAAAACTACTTCAGTAACCGTTAAGAAACTAAAAGCTAAAAAGACCTACTACGTACGTGTACGTACCGTAAAGGGCGATTACAAGTCAGAGTGGTCAACCGCCAAAAAGGTTACTACTAAAAAATAAGCCTTAAAATAATTTACACCCACAACTTATTTGTTGTGGGTGTATTTTTGTTTGTGTTAACATTTATTAAAAGTTATGCTACTTTTTGCTAAAGAAAAATGCGATAGAAAATTTCTATCGCATTTAATTTCTATGCCCAATTTCCGTTTTTGAAAATTTCTACTTTGCTACCGTCTTTTAAGATGGCGGTAATGTTAAGGGTAGCAGTGCCTATCATAAAATCTTCGTGTATCATTGATTCGTTTACACCCATTTTTCTGCATTCTTCCAAGGTGTAGTTTTGATAGTCCTTAATGCAGTTAGAAAAGCCCTCACCTATGGCTAGGTGGCATGCGGCATTTTCATCAAACAAGGTGTTATAAAATAGCAAGCCGCTATTACTTATAGGTGAATCGTGCGGCACCAAGGCGCACTCGCCAAGATAATGCGCGCCCTCGTCCATATTAATTAAGGTGGTAAGCAGTTCGCCGTTCTTTTTAGCGTTCCATTCTACTGCTCTGCCCTCTTTAAACCTTATATAAAAATCTTCTATAAGTTCCCCTCTATAACAGAAAGGTCGCGAGGAATAAACTATACCCTCTGCCTCGCCGCGTTTTGGGGTTATAAATACTTCCTCTGACGGAATGTTAGGGTTAAAGAAATTACCCGAAAGTGTGTACTCACCACCGCCTAAAAACAGAGCGTTATCCATAAGCCCAACTATTAAGTCGGTGCCGTTTTTATCGGTATAGTGCAGTTTTTCAATGCCTAAGGAATTAAGATAATCACATCTTTCCTTTAACTCTTTATTGTGATTATCCCATGCGGCAATGGGGTCGTTGTCCACGCGCGAGGTATCTAAAATTGCCTGCCATTGCTTATTGACTGCTTCGCTTTCACTAAGTGTTGGAAACATTTTTTTAGCCCATTTTACACCCGGCACCGCGGCAATACACCACTGGTATTTATTTTCCATATCGTCGCGGATTGCCTTAATCTTTTTATACCTAGCCTGTACGCTTAGCGCGTGTTTTTCGCGGTTAATTCCCTGTAATCCATCAGGGTCCTCTGATAAAAGATATATCATAGCAGGCAATGTATCGCGTCTGTAGGCTAGTTTATCTATCTCCCACTGCGGAATTTCTTTTAAAGTTTCCTCACTACGCGAGTTTATATGCAGTACCGTTAGCGGTTGGTAATCCCACTCTACCTCTACCTTTTTTGCACCCTCGCGATACGCCGTTTCAACAAGCAATTTTACAAACTGGGGCTGATCCAGGTCGGCACGGATTACAACCTCTTGCCCTGCTTTTAGATTTATTCCTTTTTTTACGATTAATTTTGCATAGCTTTCAAGCCTAGTACTATTCATCATCTTCGCTCCCAATATTCTTCATATCAAACGCCGTTACAACTTCACCTTTATAGTTTTCAATGTAATTAAGCATTTCGGCTTCATCATCAAAAAAGCCAATCAAATCCTTAGCCGCCTGTTTCATAAAACCGCCATTTACGGCGTTTTCTAAAAGGGTTTGCAACGCGTTATAGTATCCATCTATATTATATACCGCAATCGGTTTTGTATGCCTACCGAGTGAGCGCAAAGTGTAAATTTCAAAAAACTCATCAAAGGTACCGATGCCACCGGGGGTTACAATAAAAGCATCTGACATTTCCTCCATAAGTTTTTTGCGTTCGCGCATTGTATCGGTAGCAAAAAACTTGGTACAACCGCCAAAAAAAACACCGTCAGCATTAAAAAACCTTGGTGCTATACCGATTACCTCTCCGCCACCTTCACTTACACCTCTTGCCGCAGCACCCATCAATCCGCCGTTGCCACCGCCGAAAATCAGGGCGTGATTACGCTTTGCCATTTCGCGACCAAGGCTTTCGGTTTTATTAATCATATTTTCCGATATTTCATTGCTTGCCGCACCATATACACAAATATTCATTACACTGCCTCCACAGATATTTCCTTGCCGTTTAGCACCGCCTCGCGTAATACTTCACCTTGATAAACAAGTTTTAGCGAAAAGAATGGTGTGTTTTTATTTGCAATTAAATTTAAAAAGATTTTATCCCCTACCCATATAGGTAGGTCAAACACCTTTTCTTTTTCTATCCATTCTAGATTGCCCTCGTCGCATTCCTTTATTTCACCATTATAGTCTAGCCCTAAAAACAGATGCATATACTCGTTTTCCCACTCATCAGAAACAAAGGTAACTATGCCACAATATTTATACGAAGTTAAGGTTAACCCTGTTTCTTCGTAACATTCACGCATAAGGCAGTCCTCAGGGCTTTCACCCTCCATAAACTTTCCGCCAATGCCAACCCATTTATCGTGATTAAGGTCGTTTTGCTTTTTAACCCTATGTAGCATAAGGTATTTATTATCCTTTTCTATATAACAAAGGGTAGTATTTTTCATAATAACAGTCCTTAATTAAAGTCAAATTCTGCTCTGCCGTTTACCAGTTTTAGCGTAGCATCAAAGGGTTTGCCGTTTTTAGAAATAAATCCCTGAATTTTAGCGGTTTTACCCTCACTTAAAAGCAGTCTAGCATTTGCAATAGATATTACTCTGCCACAAATAAAGCCGCTTATTTTGAATTTACAACCCTCGCGGTAGCCGCTACAACCATAGCCATACCTACCCTTTAGCACCTTAGATTTACAAAGCGGACATTCACCCACTTCTTCACCGTAAAAGCCGCTATCGGTATCGGTTTCTATGCTCTTCTCTTTTTTAGAGAACACCTCTGCTACTTCGTTCTTGGCAATTCCAACACACTCGTCTACCGAAATTTCGCTACGGAAAACCTTTTTTAAGGCTCTACCTACTGTACTTGTTTTGTATTTATCCATACTTATTTCCATACGCGAAAGTTGTTCTATAAGATACTCGCCATCAGGAAGAATGTGGTAAACATCCTTTTTAAGTTCAATATATTTACTCTTTCTCGCGTTATCAATTATGCCTGTTCTTGTAGCCTCGGTGCCAAGTTCAAGGCCCTCAAACATTGCGCGGTAATCTTCTGCATCATCGTACTCGTCAGGCACACCCTCTACGTTTCCTGCCTTTTCCTCTTTGAAAGGATTTTTAAGATAGTTGTTTAGCGTTTCTATGGTGTAATGCTTAGGCGGAGTAGTCTCCTTTTCCTTTAAGAAAAAGTTATGATTAACCTTATCCCCCACCGAAAGTCTTGGTAATATTTTATCCTTTTGGGTGTACTCGTCATACTTGGTCCAACCCTTTTCTAAAATAACCGTACCCTTTAAGGTGAATTCTTCCATATCACCAAGATTTATTTTAATTTCGGTCTTTTCTGCAACACATTCTTCACTACAAAAAACCGCAACAAAGCGGCGCAACACGGTACTGTATACGCGCATTTCGTCTTCGCTAAGTTTTGCTTTATCCGGTATTTTATAGGTTGGCGTAAGTGCCGAGTGTGACTCAATTTTTTTATCATCAAAAATAGTTTTACTATCCTTAAACTTTACAGGATAGCCAATGGCTGCCACGTTTTTGATAATATCCGCTATCTTCTGCTTTTCGGCAGTAGCAAGATACTCCGAGTTGGTACGCGGATAGGTTAAGTAGCCCTCTTCATAAAGTTTTTGGACAATCTTTAAACTGTGGTCCATTGACATTTTATATTTTTTACCAAGTAGATTTTGCAGTTTTGAAAGCGAGAAAAGTTTACCTGGTTTTAGCGTATCCTTTTTAGTTTTTACATCGCTAACTACTGCCTCTGCTTCATTATATTTTTGGCAAAGTGCCTCGCCCTCTGCCTTTTTGTTTTTAGGAAATTTCTGTTTTGATTGAAGTTCTATTACTTCTTCGCCTGTTTTTTCTGCGCTTACCGGCGAATAATATGTTTCGGGTTTAAAATTACGAATTGCCATATCCCTATCGTAAATAGCCTTAACGATAGGCACAATAACCCTACCAACGCGCAATAATACACCCGTTTTTAATGTGGCATATCTTGTAAGATTAACACCATAAAGCCAATCTATATAGGTTCTTGCAAAACCCTCTCCTGCCAAGTTTTCATACTCGTTAGCAGTTTTCATTTCACTTAAAGCCTTTTTAACTGTCTGAGGAGTTTGGTCGGGTAACCAAAGACGTTTTAAAGTCTTTTCGGTTTTAAGAGCCTTTTCAATACATAGCCTTATTATAATTTCGCCCTCGCGGTCGGCGTCCCCTGCGTTTACAATTTCGGTAACGTCTTCTCTATTGCAAAGACTTTCTATTACGCCAAATTGACGCGCAACGCCCTCGTCTGCCTCACCGTCGTTACCCTTGCGAAGTTTAAATTTAAACTCAGTTGGGAAGCAAGGTATGTTCTCCATACTCCACTTACCGCCGTTTACCACGCCTGTATAATCCTCTATATCACAAAGGGAAAACAGGTGACCAAATGCCCATGTAATTATGTATCCGTTACCCTCTAGGTAACCTGTTTTTTTTGAAAAATTACCAATGCCTGCCGCAATGTTTCTTGCAAGACTGGGCTTTTCTGCAATTATTAGTACCATAGTTTCCCCTTTCCTAGCCTATTTGACTATAATTAAATTTCATCACCCGCACTACATTTGCGAGCCTTTTTAAATAATTCTTTATCTTTTTTTGTTACTGTTTTTTGAAGTATGCCATCTTTTGTGCAAAGGGTTAAACCCACCATACCCGATGCAATTTTTGGATGCCTCAACACCCTACAATTACAGGGGAGTTGCGGTTCTCTTGCTACCGCTACATAACAAAATTTTTCGTCCTCGTACGGAACGTCGCCATCCTTTAATGCTTTATGTATTTTACTGCGCGAAACCCTTGCAGTAAAGTGGCACCAATCATCCTCGGACAGTGGACAAGCATCAACTTTTGGGCAAGGTGCAACCACATATCCGCCGAGTTCTTTTAAAATCTCGGTGGCTTTTTGTATAGTATCGTAACCTTTAACCGTTCCATTATCAACAATAAGCAAAATTCCTTTTGTGCTTTTCCACATACCCTCTATAACCGAGCGTAGTTTGTGGCTTTCTATTTCGTTTAGCATATAGGAGGAAATCACTAAATCATAATCTCCGCTTATGTTATTAGCATCACCTAATACCCACGTTGCATTAATGCCCAAAACTTCGGTAACACGCTTACCTAGATTTAACATTTCGGCTTGACGCTCAAGACAAAGTACCTCTTTTATCCCCTCTATATCGGCTATTGCCACTTCTGCCGAGCCTGTACCTGCGCCGATATCTAAAACAGTTTTTATGTTTTTATTGTAACGGAACAGGGTTTGCTTTAAAGCAGAACTAACCGCACTAAAGGTTGCAGGCATTCGCGACAATAGATACGCCGCCGCTGCCAAATCGTCCTCAATAAAGGTTTTTCCGTTGCGCTCTCTTTCGCGGTAATCTGCACTTAAATCGGTTGCCGCTGATTTTAATTCTGCCATAGTAAATCTTTCGGCAATCTGCTCGCATAAGAATTTCACATTTGCAGGTAATTCCATATTTTACCCCTATTTGCGACGTCTGATGCGCATATTTGCGCCATCTTCACTGCGCCTTTTTTTAAGATAATCACGTATCATTGAAGCCGCTAAAAGAACTATCAAAACAACCCCTGCAAGAATTACCAACGACACCAAAATCATATAAAACACACGACCTGTGTCTGCATTGGTTAAGCTTTTTAATATGCCGCCGTCCTCACTAATTTCAAGGTTATTCATAACCTTAGAAATAACCTTTTCATCCTCTTCAGACAAACCGGTATCTGAGCCGTAGTAATTCAAAGAGTAATACTTACCGCCAACAATTGTTATATATTGCACCGAACAGTATTTATTTTGCTCGTTTTCAACATTGGTGGTAACCTCAAAATAGGTTCTGCCGTTCAGTTTCCAAATTGCACTAAAGCCGTTTTTTATAAGTGCCGATGCTATGTTCTTAAGTTCTTTATCGCTAGTATCGGAAATGTCGTAAATCTGCTCTGAAAGGTCGGTACTGCGCTCTACAAGCGTAAACTGACTGCTATTATCTTTATTTGCCGCAAAGGAAACGATATCACTTTGTTGCAAATGGTTTATAAAAGACTCGGTACTGTAGCCCAAAGCCTTTATAAAATCCTCATTGTCGTAAGCCGTTTCGGTAGTAATAACAGTATAACCCTTTGGATATTTGATTTTTAGGGTTTCCCCCGTGCCTAAAATATGTATGGCAACAAGGGATACAAACACAACCATTACTATAGTAATTATTGCAATTATAATTTTGTTTTTAAGTTTCATTAAACTTCCAACCTACTCTATATTATTCTGCCTTTTTGCAGCAGTGAGGGTGTTTTGCATAAGCATTGCTATAGTCATAGGACCTACGCCGCCGGGCACGGGAGTAATAGCACCCGCTATATCCTTAACAGCTCCGAAATCTACATCACCGCAAAGGCCCTCGTCGGTGCGGTTAATACCAACATCAATTACGGTTGCGCCTTGCTTTACCATATCGGCAGTAACGAACTTAGGTCTGCCAACCGCCGCAATTATTATATCTGCCTCTTTGCAAAGTTCTTTAAGGTTTTTAGTTTTAGAATGGCACACCGTAACGGTTGCATTGGCGTGTAGCATAAGCATACTCATAGGTTTACCAACTATATTTGAACGACCGATTATTACACAGTGCTTGCCACATATATCAACATTCTTTGCCTTTAGCAGTTCCATAACGCCTGCAGGTGTGCAGGGCAAGAAATCGTAATCGCCAATCATAATTCTACCAACATTTTGTGGGTGAAAAGCATCTACGTCTTTTTGTGGTGAGATAGCATCAATTACCGCTTTTTCGTTAATATGTTTAGGTAGCGGTAACTGGCAAAGTATACCGTTAATATCTTTTCTCTCGTTTAATTCGGCAATAATTTTTAAAAGTTCTTGCTCTGTAGTGCTTTCCGGCAATTCTATTTTTTCGCTATACATAAAACATTGCTCGCAAGCCTTTTCTTTATTTCTTACATACACCTGAGAAGCGGGGTCTTGTCCAACAATTATAACCGCAAGGCCTGTTGTAACGCCTTTTTCTTTTAAGGCTAAAACCTCTTTAGCAACACGCTCTTTTACCGCGGCAGAAACCGCTTTACCGTCTATAATATTATTCATAATCTTTCTCCTCTTGTATATTTTCAATTTCCTTTACGTCGGTTAAACTTAAGGTAATATCGTCAATTTTATCACTTTCAAAAACGCTTTGGTACTCAGTAACTTCTGCTTTTTGCTTTACACCGCGCATACGTAAAACATAAATAACCAAGCACACGATTACAGCAAGTGCCGATAATAATTGTGATACGCGAAGCGAACCAAGCATAAGGCTATCGGTACGGATACCCTCTATTAAGAATCTACCAAATCCGTACCACATGCCATATATTAGTGCCAACTGTCCGCGGAACTTACGGCGTGTTATAACATAATTCAATATAAAGAAGCCTGCCGCACAAAGTAGAAACTCATACAAAAAACAAGGGTGAACAGGCATTGTTGGGTCTAAATTACTGTTGCCCATAGCTACAATATGTTCGTATGTACCCGAACTGCCCATAGAGAACATTCCCCACGGCAATTCGGTATTGGTACCAAAGGCTTCTTGATTAAAGAAGTTGCCCCACCTACCTATTGCTTGACCAATAAACATAGAAGGTGCAATTAAATCAAGGCAGTCTACAAAGTTAATTTTGCGAGTTTTGGCTGAAATAATAGCACCGATAACCGCACCAATTATTCCGCCATAAATTGCAAGACCACCATCGTGTATATTTAAAAAACTTGTAAAAAACTCTTTTGGGCTATAAAAGAGCAGATAGTATGCCCTAGCACCAAGTATTGCTAATGGTGTTGTAATAATAACGCCATCTACCAATCTATCGGTATTGATATTTAGCACAGGCGCCCTTTTCACGCCGTATATAAAGGCAAGCAAAAAGCCAACCGCAATTAAAATACCGTACCAATACACCGCCCAACCATCACCAATAGGTAATGTGAAAGCCACGGGGTCAAGGTTAAAGGTAAACCCTAAAAATTCTACTGTGTTCATATTTATTCTCCTATATCTTGAGTATTTGGCGTAATAACAGAAAGTGCGCAATTATCATTCTTAAGCAATTTAAAACATTCTAAAACGTCTGATTCTGTAATTTTCTCTAACGCTTCTATTTCGCTAAAAGCTGTTTCTCCCGTAACGGCGGAATCTACCATTTGCGATACCGCACCCTCAACCTTATCAAACTGAACCAAACGCTCGCCATATGCAGATTTCTTTACTGCCAGATAAAGTTGACTGTCAAACCCATTGTTTACAATACGGTTTAATTCATCTAATATTTTTTGTTTAACCGCTTTAGGATTATCCGACTCACCGCCAATTATGGCAGTAGCGGTATCTCTTGTGCAAAAATACTCATAATCTAAACTGTTAGTTACAAGTCCGGCGTCGCGCAACTCTTTAAACAACCGAGAAGATTTGCCAAACGCAATTTCCAAAGCCAATTCCATTCCAATACGGCGTATAGGTTTTTCATAACCAACGCAGCCAACCTTAAACCCTAGCATAAACATAGGCTTAGCAACCGCAAGCGACTGCTCGCAATAATTTTCTGCTACCATCTCAGGCTCTTTTGGTATATGCCTATTAATTTTAATAGGTTTTGAAGGTTTTAACCCTTCATCTACAATTTCTAAAACCTTATCCTCATTAAAATCACCCGCTAATACTAAGAACATATTTGCAGGATTATAAAAGGTTTCATAACAATTATAAAGCAGCTCTGCAGTTATCTCGGAAATAGATTGTCTTGTTCCTGCTATATCTATTCGCACAGGGTTTTGGTGATACAAAGCGCAAAGCAGATTGAATAGTATGCGCCAATCAGGTGCATCAAGATACATTTGTATTTCTTGCCCTATAATGCCTTGCTCTTTTTCAACCGTTTCTTTTGAAAAGTATGGTGACTGCACAAATGATAAAAGAATTTTTAGATTTTCTTCTAAACTTTCGGTGCAGTTAAAAAGGTAGCAAGTTCTGTCAAAACTAGTGTAGGCGTTGGAATAAGCACCCGTCTTTGCAAAAAGCTGAAATGCATCCACCCCTTCTGACTCAAAAAGTTTATGCTCTAAAAAGTGGGCAATGCCTTCAGGAACAGAGGTGGGCGTTTCATCGTTTTTTGAAAAGCAAGTATCTATAGAGCCGTATTTTGTGCCGAAAATTGCACGGGTAGACGACACCCCTTTTATTTTCATTAAATAAATTTTTAAGCCCGAACCGTGTTCTTTATATATATACCCAATCCCAAGTTTATCGTTTTCTATTCTTTTTTGCATAACGCTAAGCCTCCTTACCTAGTAGATAAAAGAATGTATCGGGGGTGATTTTTTTAGCACCCTCAATAATCTGCTCGCGCGTTACAGAGCTTATAAGTTCTAAAAGTTGTTGCGGAGATAACGGTTTTTTTTGCACCATTCTTGCGCCATACCATTGTTCTATACCAAACAACGAATCCTCAACTGCATTTAGTGAGTTTTTGAAAGAGCGTTTTGATGAAAGCAATATCTCATCACTAAAATCACCCTTTTGTAAAGATTCCAGTTGCGAAAGTATTGCTTCTTTTGCGGCGTTTGCATTTACTTCATCCACACCGCTTTCTACAAACATAACACCCATATATCTGTTTGCCCTTGCGCTACAGTAGTAGCAAAGCCCCATTTTTTCACGAACCTCGCTAAATAGTTTTGAATAGGTACCTCCACCAAAAATATCTGCTATTATGGCGTTTACATAGGTTTCGCTTTCTTCTCCAAACCCAGATAAACGAAAGCCCATAACCAATTTGCCTTGGGTAATGTTAATACGCTCGGTTACCTCTTTTGGCTCATGAAGTGGTATTTGAGAAACGCAATCCTCGTATCTTTCGGTATTAGGCAAAGACTCACAAAAAGCATCAATAAACTCTTTAGGATACTCTGCGCCAATAAAACTTATATTTATCTTTGCGGTATCTATAAGTCGTTTGTAGGCTAAATAAAAATCCTTGCCGTTTGCCTTGTTTGCTTTTTCAATATACCCATATCTATTTACACCGTATGGGGTTTCGCTAAACATAATTTGTTCTAAACGGTTTTTAGCGTAAATACGTTTATCGTTTATTTCAGAATTGATTTTATCGCACCAAAGTTTTTTTACACGCTCCACATCAGCATCTAAAAAGGCCTCGCTTTTAACAGATGGATTAAACACAACATCTAAGAAAACCTTTAAAGCTTCAGTAAAACAATCCTCGCCATTTATACCCAAGCCGTTTTTAATGGCGGTAAGGCGCAATGTTATTACTTGCGAATTTCCCAATTTATCACACGAGGCTTTAATGCTTGCACCGTACAACTGCATTAGTTTTAAACTCAACTGTTCACATGTAGGGTATTTTGCCGAACAACTGCTAATAAGTTCTGCTACCATTGCATTTTCGGTTACGGTGTCAGCATTAAGCGGCAACAAAAACCTAACAGTCAACATATTAGCATTAAAACGAGAATTTTCTATAAACGTGGCAGTTACGCCATTTTTTATCTTATAGTTTTGCATAATGCCCTCCATAAGCAGTTCTAATATTATATAATAATATTAGTATATCACATTTCTTATATAATCGCTACAAAAAAATAAAAAAATATAATATTTATATCCACTTTAAACTCTTGCTAAAATTTTTATTTGTGATAAAATAGAAATATAAAGCTCGGCTATTTTCTTAAAGCATGAATTTATAAAAATATCAGAGGTAATAACAATGAAAAATGATACAATATTAACGCTGGACCAATGCAAACTAATTGCAAATATGAAAGGCTTTTCGCCCGATACTCTGCTTTACACTGTAGAGGCTATGATTAAGGGCGGAATTAAGGCGGTAGAAATTGTGCCAAACGAAAACACCGAAGCAGGCGAGCGCGACTGTGTAGTTAAAATTAACGGTCTGAAAAAATGTTTTGGTAAAGACCTTATAGTTGGCGCCGCAAATGTTTACACCGAGAGGCTAGTTAAACTAGCAAAAGGCGTTGGCGCAGATTTTATTAGCGCGCCCACTTTTAACAGCTCGGTTATTGCTAGAGCAAACGCCGTTGATATGTGTGTAATTGCAGGTGGTTTTACTGCAACCGAAATCAATGCTTGTTTTTGCAGCGGTGCCGATTATGTTAAACTTTTCCCATCAACAATAAACGGCTCTACCGATTATGCACAACTTATTGCAGAAACATTTAAGGGCAAAAAGGTTGTTGCTTCGGGCAATATTAATTACGAAGATATCACACCACTTAAAAAAGCAGGCATAAACTACTTTAGCATCGGCGGAAGCCTTGCAAATGTTACACTTGCTAACAAACAAGAGTATGAAATTATAACTCGCGAAGCCGCACGCTATTGCGAATTATTAGAAAGACTTAACTAACCTGTACGATTAATGGTACTTTGGTAGACCCAAAACAACCCCCAAACAGAGCATTTCCTTAAGGATGCACTCTGAAGCGGGGGTTGTTTTTATATTCAAACTTTGTTAGATTTGTATTCTTAATCGTTCGTAGCCCTTCAATATAACGGTTTGATAAATAGGCTTATCCTCCTGATCTAATTCCTCAGAAACAGCTACAACAGAGCAATTATTAAAGATTGTACGGTAACCTAGTCTTTCTACGATTAAATCAACAAATTGAACGCCAAAAAAGTTAATGGCTTCACTCTCAGAACGTTGATCGCATTTTCTGCGAAACGTGATTAGATAATGAAAAACCTTAACATTATTCACGTCGGTTTCGTCGTCCGTTTGTTTGGACACCGAATATTGACTAATTTTGCCAAGCGGGATGTTATTAACCTTAAAGCTGTATCTATCCTTATGTTTAGAGAAATTCATTTTAGGCCTCCTTTTCAATAACCGTACCAAGTTCGGCACTAAGGTTTATGCCTGCGGTTAGTACTAGCGCACCCATGGTTCTGTTGTACTTAATACTCCTACAATAAAGATTGGTTATTATAACTTTATCCAACTGCAAGCACGCGTCTGCAATTTTGTCAAACGCCTTGTAGCATTCAATGCCTGCCATAGTTTTCGGTACACATATTTTAAGCGAGAACTCGCATGTAGCGGTTGTGCCATAATACTTATTTCCCTCGGCATCCAAGCCGTCAAAGATACACTCGTCAAACGGCACTATTCCGCTTATAATTCCAAGAGAGGCGGTAGGTTGTTTAATTGGAAATTCACTTATCTCGCTAGGAAAAGCGGGCAAAAACTTTATGTTTTTACATTTGGTCTTTAGTTGTGTTAAAAGATAATCATTTATATCTACAATACAATTCAGCAACTTGATACATCCTTTCTAAAACATTATATATCAACACAAGGACGAACGGTTGCCCATCGGTACAACGGTTTTTTAAACAGATAAACAGTTTCCACCCTTTGCACAACGAATCTCTTGCCGTCATCGTTATACATAAAATCATCTGCCTCAAACGGTACTTCTGCAGGGCCCAAATACAAAAAACAACCATCGTCTACCCTACCAACCTCAGAAGGTTGAAGTTCAATATACATTTTATTTTTATATCTTAAAGGCTGTAAAAAAGCGCAAATATTTTGGGAACCGCTACTTGTCGCAATGGTTATGTGTTGACCGGCTTGTTGCATTAGCATACTTACCTGTTTGGCTAAATCGGTTTTCATCTTACGCCACCGTCCATATTTTTAAATACAACTCCTGTTTTAAGGTACGGCCTAGCATCGCTAAATGCCAAATTCAAAGCCGCAATAATTGAATTTCGTTCCTCTTTTGTGGTGGTTTTTATTGTTATATCTCCCGCTTTAAAAGAAGCAAGCCCAAACAATTCTTGATTAATACTGCCACGATATAGTGCAAGCAATGCCGCAGCATAGCTCAATACAGGTATGTCGTCAACCGTATCCTCTTTTCTCCTTAAGCGCATTTGAATTGACATTATAGCAGGCAATACCGCTTTCATACACTCATCGTTATCTTCGGTTCCAGAAAGGCTTTTATACCATTCTAATGTGTTTTTATACGGAATCTTATCCAATACCTTCACCTTCCTTTTTAAATGCAGGGGCGGCTATTGCCACCCCTGTTTTGTTTGACCACTAAGTACGATTAAACGGACAACACCTTTGAGGCGTCGTTAAATATTTTAGCAAAACCAGCAGTAGAAGTAATTGCGGCGCGCTCTAACTGGCGGTCAATAAGTTTATCGTAATCAACCGCAACGTCGCTTGCAACAACCATTTCAAGTGCACAGTTCTTATCTAAACCGATAATACCGTTTGCCTCTTTACACTTAACAAGTTTAGCACCAAGAGGTGTACCGCTGTTACCTGTACCTTGGAAGTTAATACCGCAAAGTGGGTTTTTAAACTCGTCTAACTGCATTAAAGCGGTTAGCATTTGGGGTGAAGCAATCATAGTATTAAGGGTATATGGATCAAGTTGGCTATATAATTTCAACAAATCGGCATAAGAAAGTTTGCCTGTTTGAGTAGCCTTAATAACCTCTGCGGCATTGTTGTTACCGTCGCCCGATACCAAGGTGTTAACTGCGTCCTTCATTTGCTGACGAGCAATGTATGCACCTATTTGTTTTAGTGTAACGGTGAACAAATCAAGGCGTTGATATTTTAAAGCTTCATAAGAAGCAACCAACATTCTGCCACGCTTTGTTAGTTTTACAAGATTTTCGTTTGTGCGAATATTAGTTTGGGGAATGACAGCACCCTCTGCAACCTCTTTAAGTTCCTTTTCGTCCTCGGTAGGAACAGAAGTAATGCTACGGTAATCAAGGCTATCAATGTTGGTAACTGTAGCAACGATATCCTTTAGGCAGTCTGCCTCCTCCATACCTTGACGAACCGCTCTGCTAATATATTCAGGGAAAAGCGCGGCGGAATCAGAAGTCTGGAAAAACTTTTGAACTGCATCAGAAGAGGCGCCGTTAACCTTAATGTCAAAACGTTTTAGCTGTCTGCCAAAAGCATCAAGATTTTCTAGATTTGTGCCTTTATAATTTGCATCAGGGTCAAGTTCTGTTAGCACCTTGCTAAAACTCTTACCCGGAACTGCATACATACCTTTTTCAAGTTTAATGTTTTCAAAACTCATATTAATCTTCCTTTCTAATTACATAATTACCTTAATTGTAGATGCAACCTCGTCTATCTCGGTAATGATTACTGCCACACCCGAAGATGCCTCTTTAACACCACCGTTGCCGTCTGCTACTAGATAGGTAGCACCAAATTTTGGGGTAGTGCCCGAATAGGTAAGTTCGGTATAACCTTTAACCTGAACAGAGCCAATGCTATTGCGAACGCCCTTTAGCACACCGCAAAACTTTTCTCCGACTGCACATTCGCCGCAAGTGTTGTTTTCTGTTACGTTAACAACGCTGTTTTTATTGGTACCGTCAGCAACATAAAGGGTAATATAACCCTCGTTAAATCCCATATTACTAATCATAATTATCTTCCTTCCTTAAGTTAAATTACAAACTCATTGTTACCGCGCTCTTGTTTATTCCCATCCGAAACAAGTTGAACTGCGCTACGGTTCTTTTTCTGTGAAAGAGCGTTTTTAAATTCCTTTAACAACCTTGGTGAAAGCGAATTTAAAACGCCCTCTAAAGCCTCGCCTTTAAGCTCCGGTAAGACATCAGCACAGCTCTTAACAATCTCGGCTTTAATATCCTCAAGGTATTCCTTTTTGATTTCGCTGAGTGCGGAAAACTCGCCGTATAAAGCCTTAGCCTGCTCATCAGAAAGACTAAGACCGCCTTTTTCAAGACTTTTTACAATATCGCCGGTATTCATATTTAATTCTCCTTTTTTGCTGCCCATCGCCTTTATTACACCTGCGCGCCTTTGTGCAGGCACTGCCACAAACGACCATTCATAAGCATCAATGGGATCAATTAAATCAAAATGACATTGCTTACGGTTAATACCCTCACCGTAAACTTCGCCCTTTCTGTGCCCACAAAACTCGCGCTTTGCATCGGCACCGCATATAGAGCAAATCTTCTTATCAACACTGCAACCCACACTAACCTCTTTTGTAATACCTGCTTCTAGGTTTAGGATAAACTCCTCTGTTTTAGGTGTGCGAGGCAAATAAGCCTTTGCTCTAAGCCTAACATACGGCATACCGTCTTGGGTGGTTTCACCTGTTTCCTCAACAGCACAACTGTATATTCTGGCTATCTGGTCGCGACCCTTCATAGAATGGTCAAATATACCTGTTTTGCCCACATAAAGTGTTGCCAATTTATGCAGTGCCTCAGGTGTAAAACGCTCAAAGTCTCTGTCAATATCGTTATCACAAAGGGTAACAGAAAAAGCATAAACTTCATCCGCGTTAAGGCTTCTTTTTGTTTGCTTATTTATAAGCGCTAAATCTTCTTTAGAAATTTCTTCTCTGCCTAAAAATCCTTTTTCCATATAATTTATTCCTCTCCGTTTATTTCACCGTTTTCTTCAACAACAGTTGCTTGTGCATTAAGCAATCTTGCACGCGAAAGTTCAACCTCATCCTGAAGATTTATATCATCCCAAACAATTTCTGGGTCACAGGTATATCCCCAAGAAGTAAGTTGAAAACGGCAAATTTTTCGCAATATAGGTGTAAGTAATGCGCGATAACTTTCTATTTCGCTTGTAAGTATGTCCGCCTGCTGTTGCGACATTCGTTCGGTAGACGACCAACTAAGACCGAGCATAAATGGTGGTATACCGAGTTTTGCAACAATCTGCTCTAACAGTTGGCGTACAGGTATTTCCGAGTCAAGCACCTGATTATCGGCACCTATAACCTTTACATCTACATCGCCCACCGCAACGAAGTCGCGCACGCCCTCTTCTGAATTCATAGCACGCGACCACTCGCTAGATATTTCTGAAACAACGTCACTACCAAGCGTGTTTTCCAACGGAGAACCCGTAGGTTTGTAGGTAACGGCATAACGCAGATTTCCGAATCTTTCCCAGTTAACGCCCATCGCATTATAGATTTTAAGCAAAATTGAACTTACAAACGGCAGCCCCCTTAAAAGAGAAGTTCCGCGTATTTCGCCTGGCAATGGTTTTAGCGCACTTATCATTATTCTTTCAGGGTGGCTAACAGGTGTTACCTTTCCATCGCGATAGGTGCAAATCTCAATATCCAAAGGGTTTTCGCCGCGTTTCAGTTCAATATCGCTGTTATTTGCACAATAAAGCGCCGCTATATCACCATTTGAATATGGAACGATTTCGGCAGCCGCCGTGCCTAAAGTAAGCAAGCGGTCTAAAAATTGAGTTACAAAAAAATTAATACCTGCGCCGCTAGCACCTACTTGAACGTCATTAAGAAATGTTTGCAGTTTTATTTCGGCATTTCTATTAACGCACCTGACCTTAAAACCACCGGTTAATCTAACCAGTTTTTCAACCGCGGCATCAACAATGGGTATTGCCTCGCGAAGAGCATCGTACATTTGCTCCTCAGGTGCGGCAAGCGGAGTATACCTCTCTAGCATATTAAAGGGTTGTCGGCGTTGTCTGCCAGTTTGCACCGTGGATACTCGCGGTGCGGTGCTTTTGCCTTTAGAATTCTTTTTCATATTTCTTTTCCTTTCTAGTTTCTGGTTACCGACCCAGCTATTTTACCGCCGCCATTTGTATATAAAACCGTTGATACAAAATAGCGCATATCGTCCATAGCGTGATCGTTTTCTTTTTTAGGGCAGTCGTGGGTCGCACTCTCATCCCAACGGTAAAGTGAAAACTCACGAATTATATCCTTGCAGTTTTTACAAATCTTAATCTTACCGTTTTTGATTGCATCACCCGTTCTTCTGATTCCGTCTATAACATCGTTTTTGGCGGCAATTACTCTAAACCGCCCCTTTCTTCTGATTAAGGTAATAAAGGATGCCGCCGACGGATCACAGATTACTGCTTCTATATTTCTGCCATTTATAAGTCTGCAAAGTGCGGTGTAATACTCCTCATCGGTGAGTTGCGCCCCCTCGCGTTTGGAACTGTAATAATATTCTTCTATGCGATACCACACTCCACCGCTAAAACCCCAAAGGCCAAACGAGGTCGGATTAACGGTACCGTAGTCGCAAGATACATAATATTTTGTTAGGCTTTCTGGTGGGTCGGTGCAGTCGTTAGGATTAAACTGCGGATATACTATTCCGTGGTTTGCCACCCAATGCCCAAGTACAAACCTTTCATAAAAGGTGCCTGAGTAAAGTCTTTCATACCTTGCCCTCATTCGCGGCGTCAACGAGGGGTTATCCTCCATTGTGAAATGCAAATAGAGTGCATTTTTGCTCTCTGCTTTTTTAATCCATTCGCGGTAAAACCAATGCGACGGATTATCAGGATTGCAGTTAAACCAAAAGCGCGACCCCTCTACAGAGCATCTTGCCAATGCCTGCTCTACAAAAGAGCGCGGCATTAAAGCAACCTCATCCAAAAGCACACCGCATAAAGTCATACCTTGTATTAACGATGCCGAAGATTCATCTCTACCGCCAAAAAGCCATAAAGTAATGCTTTTGCCCTTATAAGAAACGATTAGTTGTGCCTTTGAAGTAAGGAGTTTACACCTAAAACCTATACCCTCTAAAATTGGCACCATTGGACTTATAATGTTTCTCTTAAGAGAGGTAACCGTTTTACCGCAAATAGCAAAATTGCCACCACCGAAATTTGTTACAGCCCAAAAAACAAAAGACAAAAACATACACAAGGTTTTTCCGCTTCGTACCGCACCGTCGCAGATGATTGCATCGTATCCATTAAAATTACCGTCGCACCACCAGTTAAGTACTGAGAGTTGTTTGCTTGAAAAACGTGTAAACTTCACCTTTGTTTAAGCCTCCGTTTCTACGTCTTTTTGCACGCTGTTTTGTAAAGCCTGTAAAAAGTCGTTACCCTGCTCAGTAGAATCACTGATTTCCATAAGCTTTTCTAAGGCTTTTATGCGGTCGTAAAACTTAACCTCTATACCACCGTTTTTGGCAAACTTTAACTCTGAGACCATATGTAAATCCAAAGCATCAATATCAAGGGTGCTAATATCATCAGCGGTTATAAGCCTTACCGCATCCGAAACATCGCCAAAGGCTATTTGTCGCAAACCGCAAGACGCTTCCTCCAACACCTTTGCGGTGGTACTGATTTTTTCTATACGCTCTTTGATTTTTGGACTAACAATTAACCTAAGGCCTGATAACAAGGGGTTGGAATAGCCTGCAAGTGCAGCCGCTTGCTTTATACTTTTACAAGATGCAATATGGTAGCAAAACAGTTTTTCCTTTTCGCTTAATGTATCTTTTGCCAACAAACTACCTCCTTTTTTACCAATAACACAAATAACACAGGGCGTTTGCTTGCCCATATTACCCCCCTGCTAACCCAGTTTTGTTGCATAAATTACTGCAACTATTACAAAAATGTAATAAAAATTTTCCATTTTTTGATATTACATTAGAAAATGTGTCCCTTCGCTTGACAACACACAGACATGTTTGTATAATTGTATACATATATACAATTACGCTTTTTTTGAAAGGAGTTATTATGTTAGAGATATCAAATAAAAGCAATTTGCTAGAACAAAAAACCTATAAATATTCGCTACAGGATATAGCCGAGCCTAACCTGTATCGCGAAATTTACACCTACGAAGACGTACCCAAGGTAGCATTCAACCACCGCAGAGTACCTATGAATATGCCAAAAGAAATTTGGATTACCGATACCTCATTGCGCGACGGTCAACAATCACGCGAGCCTTACACCGTCCAGCAGATAGTTGAACTGTATAAATTAATGTCGCGCCTTGGCGGTCCATTCGGCATCATTCGTCAGACCGAGTTCTTTGTTTATAGTAAAAAGGACCGTGAAGCGATTGAAAAATGTCGCGAACTCGGTCTAAAATTCCCAGAGATTACCACTTGGATACGCGCAAGCAAAGAGGACTTTAAGTTAGTGCGCGACCTTGGTATTCGTGAAACAGGTATTTTGGTTTCTTGCAGTGATTACCATATTTTCAAAAAACTTAAAATGACCAGACGCCAAGCACTAGACCATTACCTTGCTGCAGTTGGTGAAGCGTTTGAGGCAGGCGTTATGCCGCGTTGCCACCTTGAAGATATTACAAGGGCAGATTTTTATGGCTTTGTTGTGCCTTTTGTTAACGAACTTATGCGTATGTCTAAAGACGCAGGTATACCTGTTAAAATCAGAGCTTGCGACACTATGGGTTACGGCGTACCTTACACCGAGGTTGCACTACCCCGTAGTGTTCCTGGTATCATTTACGGCTTACAGCATTATTCCGATGTGCCTAGCGAAATGCTTGAATGGCACGGACATAACGACTTTTACAAAGCAGTTTCCAACGCCTCTACCGCATGGCTTTACGGTGCATCTGCCGTTAACTGTTCACTACTTGGCATTGGCGAGCGTACAGGTAATATTCCGCTAGAAGCAATGGTGTTTGAATATGCTTCACTCCGCGGTTCTTTAGACGGTATGGACCCAACCGTTATTACAGAAATAGGTGAGTTTTACAAAAAGAACATTGGCTATAAAATTCCTGATATGACACCATTTGTTGGCAGAAGCTTCAACGTTACACGCGCAGGTATACACGCCGACGGACTTTTAAAAGACGAAGAAATTTACAATATATTTGATACAAACAAACTTTTAAATCGCAAAAGCGCGGTAATCCTTGGTCAAAACTCAGGCCTTGCAGGTATTGCTTACTGGATTAACGAAAACTACTCTTTAGAAGGCACAGATGCCGTTGGCAAGCGCGATGAATTGGTTATCAAGATGAAGGATTGGATTGACAGCCAGTATGCAGACGGCAGACAAACTTCACTTGCTCCGCACGAATTAGAGTTGCAGATTGAAAAACTATCCGGCGGAAAACTAAAAAGGTTATAATTAAGGAGGTATACGGTATGGAAAATCATAAACATAAAAGTATTTCTCTTTCGGAACAGATTTTTGAAAAGTTAGAAAACGATATACTTATCGGCAAATATAAACGCGGCGAACTTTTAACCGAGGTACGCTTAAGTGCAGAACTTGGCGTTAGCAGAACACCTATAAGAGAGGCTTTGCACCGCCTTGCAGCAGAGCATATTATTGAAGAAAGTTCAAAGGGAAGTATCGTACTTGGCATATCCGAAAATGATGTTAAGGATATCTTTAATATCCGCCTAAAAATTGAGGGGCTTGCCGCCGCAGGTTGTGCTAAAAACATTACCGATGAGCAACTTTCTGAGATGCAGGAAACCCTTGAACTACAAGAGTTTTATATTGCACGCAAAAATGTTGAAAACATAAGAATTATGGATAGCCGTTTCCACGAAATGCTATACGAATTTTGTGGTAGCGACGTTCTCCAAGAGGTATTGGTTCCCTTACACAGAAAAACCCAAAAATACAGACACGTTTCGGTTTCAGACCAGACACGTGCCGAGGTATCTCTTGCAGAGCATAAATTAATTTTTAATGCCATAAAAGAAAGAAACTCTGCCAAAGCAGAGCAGGAAGCAGTAAAACACATCACTAACGCCGCAGAGCGCATACTTGGAAAGGAAGCAGAATAATGGGACTTACCATAGCACAGAAAATAATTAAATCTCACCTTATTAGCGGCGAGATGGAAGTTGGCAAAGAAATTGCCTTAAAAATTGACCAAACACTTACTCAAGATGCAACAGGCACAATGGCATACCTTGAGTTTGAAACTATGGGCATTGACCGTGTAAAGACCGAGCGCAGCGTTGCTTATATTGACCACAACACCTTACAGTCAGGTTTTGAAAATGCCGACGACCACAGATACATTCAATCGGTTGCCAAAAAGCACGGCATTTATTTCTCGCGCCCAGGTAATGGCATCTGCCATCAAGTACACCTTGAGCGTTTTGGCATACCGGGTAAAACCCTTATCGGTTCGGATAGCCACACCCCAACAGGTGGCGGTATTGGTATGCTTGCAATGGGTGCAGGCGGTCTTGATGTTGCGGTTGCCATGGGTGGTGGCGCATACTACATAACCATGCCAAAAATGTATAAGGTTAACCTTACAGGTAAACTACGCGATTATGTAACCGCTAAGGACGTTAGCTTGGAAATTTTGCGCATTCTTTCGGTTAAAGGTGGCGTTGGCGCAATTATTGAATGGGGTGGCGAAGGCGTAAAAACCTTATCAGTTCCAGAACGCGCAACCATTACAAACATGGGCACCGAGCTTGGTGCTACAACCTCTATCTTCCCTTCAGATGAAATTACACTAGACTTCCTTAAAAAAGAAGGCAGAGCAAAAGATTATATCCCGCTTAGCAGTGACCCTGATGCAGAATATGATAAAATTATTGATATAAATCTATCCGAACTTAAACCTCTTATTGCTTGCCCACACAGTCCTGACAAGGTTGTTACCGTAGAGTCTATTGCAGGCACAAAGGTTGATCAGGTTTGCATTGGCTCTTGCACCAACTCTTCGCTTTTAGATATGCTAAAGGTTGCTGCAATGCTAAAGGGCAAAACCATTGACCCAAGCGTTAGCCTATCTGTTTCACCTGGCTCTAAGCAGGTGCTTTCAATGTTAGCAGATTGTGGTGCTCTTTCGGATATTTTGGCCTCAGGCGCAAGGGTTTTAGAGTGTGCTTGCGGACCTTGTATCGGAATGGGCTTTTCGCCAAATTCTGCAGGTGTTAGCCTTCGTACATTTAATCGCAACTTTGAGGGCAGAAGCGGTACTGCCGATGCTAAGGTTTACTTGGTTTCACCCGAAACCGCAGTAGCCGCCGCAGTTTTCGGCGTAATAACCGACCCAACTAAACTTGGTACTATGCCAAAATTCAAGTTCCCTAAAAAGTTCAAGATTGATGATAGCGCAGTTATTCCGCCTGCTAGCGAGCAAGAATCAAAGGACTTAGAAATTTTGCGCGGACCAAACATTAAAGAGTTCCCAAAAGCAACTCCACAGACCGATACGCTTTCTGCCGAACTCGTTTTAAAGGTTGGCGATAACATTACTACCGACCACATAATGCCTGCAGGTGCAAAAATTCTACCCTATCGTTCAAACATTCCACACCTTTCGCAGTTCTGCTTTGGTGTTTGTGATAAAACCTTCCCCGAGCGCGCAAAGGCGGCAGGTAGCGGTATAATTGTAGGCGGTGCTAACTACGGTCAAGGCTCCTCGCGTGAGCATGCGGCGCTTGTGCCTATGTATTTAGGCATTCGTGCAGTTATCACCAAGAGTTTTGCACGTATACATATTGCGAACCTTATTAACTCAGGCATCATGCCCCTTACCTTTAAAAACCCTGACGATTATGAACTTATAAACGAGGGCGACAAACTCTCAATTAAGGATATTTTTGAGGGTATGGAAAAGGGTGAAATGACCCTAACCGACGAAACTAACGGCAAAGAAATACCTCTTGTCTGTGACTTTACAGAACGACAGAAAGGTATACTTAAAGCAGGTAGTTTGTTAGCATACACCAAGGAGAACAGTTAAGATGAATAATTACATAGATTCTGCAGTTGAGCAGTTCAGAACCCTTATAACCGAGCAACTTGCACGCCAAGAAAAAATGGAAAAGGGCGCTAACAAAAAAGATTTTGCTACTGCCGATAAAATAGTTATCGGTGTTTGCGGTGGTGACGGCATAGGTCCTATAATAGTTAACGAGGCTCGCAAAGTCCTTCAAAAATTATTAAAAGCTGAAATTGCAAGCGGTAAGATTGAAATTCGCGATATTGAGGGTCTTACCATTGAAAACCGAATGGCTTTAGGCAAGGCTATTCCTGACGATACATTAGCCGCTATAAAGGAATGTGATGTTCTTTTAAAAGGACCAACAACCACACTAAAAGGCGGAACTTTAGAAAGCGCAAACGTAGCCTTGAGGCGTGAACTTGACCTATACGCAAACGTGCGACCAGTAACCGTTCCAGAGGAAAATATTGATTGGATATTTTACCGCGAGAACACCGAGGGTGAATATGTTCTTGGTAGCAAAGGTGTAGAAATTCCCGATAAACTTGCAATGGACT
Source organism: Acutalibacteraceae bacterium (assembly GCA_045630515.1). GTDB lineage: Bacteria > Bacillota > Clostridia > Oscillospirales > Acutalibacteraceae > UMGS1532. The sequence continues at coordinate 32,613 of JAZQTG010000014.1, read as the reverse complement.
TTAAGGTTACTACCGATGCAGGTACTCGTCGTATCTGTCGTGCCGCTTTTGATTACGCGAAACTTAACGGCAAAACCAACGTAGCTATAGTTACTAAGGCAAACATTATGAAAAAGACCGACGGCAAGTTTTCTAGCATAGCACACGAAATTGCAAAAGAATACGAGGGCATCACCGCAGAGGATTGGTACATAGATATTATGACCGCCAACCTTGTAAACCCTGCTATTCGTTCTAATTTTCAGGTGTTTCTGTTGCCCAACCTTTATGGAGATATAATCACCGACGAGGCGGCACAGATTCAAGGCGGTGTTGGTACCGCAGGTAGCGCAAATATCGGTGACGAGTATGCTATGTTTGAAGCAATTCACGGCACCGCACCCAGAATGTTAGAAGAAGGTCTTGGAGATTACGCCAACCCACAAAGCATTTTAAAGGCTGCCGAAATGCTTCTTCGCCACATTGCATTAACCGATGCTGCAGATAAATTAAACTCTGCTATGCAAAAGGCAGAAGAAACCGTAAAGGTTACAGGCACTCGCGACGGTGCAACCTGCCACGAATTCGGCGATTGTGTAATAGAAAATCTTTAATATTTTACTAATAATAAATAAAACTCCCAACCCTTAAATTTAAGGATTGGGAGTTTTTTTATAACCTATTTACTTGTCTTATTGTTCTTTTTTGAAAATTATAAATTTACTAAATATATAGTTAAGTATTACCACCACTACCGCTAAAAAGATTTTTGAAACACCGGCGCCGTTTATGGTAATTACCCTTAAATTCAAGGTATAATTACCTACATTTAAGACATCTACCAGCAATAGCAAACCCAATTCTTCAACAAAAAAACTAATTAGCCTTGCAACCGTGAACTGCATAGATTCTTTTACTACCACCTTTACACTCCACGATTTTGAATTAAAAACAAACAACTTGTTGGTAACGTAAGCAAACAAAACCCCCGCTACCCAAGCAATTGCATTATGCAACAAATATCCGTCTTTACCAAAAACACTTTGCAAACAAAAGAAAACTGCAAAGTTCAGTAGGGTGGTTAGCACACCAAAAACAATATATATGATAATTTCTTTATACTTTGCAAACAGTCTATTTACATTTATCATTATTTAACCTTCCTTAATTTGCGAAATAGCCCATTCAACCGCATCATGCGGCAACGAAAAACTTTTTGAAATTTGGCACACCGTAGCACCGCTATATATTTCGGAATTCATTAAAACAAGCAATGCAGCAAAGCGGTTAGCCTCATTCTCGTATCTGCCTGTAACCATTTGGGTACTCGCGTTCATAAACATATAATTAAGTCCCTCATGCAAGGTTGCATGACCTAGTTCGTGGGCAATACAAGCGGTGCGCTCTGCACCTTTTAAAGAATCATTAACAACTATGGCACTTCCCATACTTGTTGACATATAAAAACCTCTGGTTTGCTTTGGCAAGTCGGTATACAAAAGCACTATACCCTGCGCTTTACATATTTCAACAGGGTCTAGAGTACCAAACTTCTCATTTAATTCTCTGATAACCGACTTGATTTTATGGGTCATTTTTTGCTTCTCCTTCTTTGCTATCGTTTCTTTCCATAATAAGTCTTGCGGCAAGCAACATAGCATCAAATATTTTTTCGGTATCCTCAGCGCTTACCGGTACACCATCAAACATCATACCTTGTGACTGCCTCATTCTAGCGCGAATTTCATTTATCATATCGCTTATTTCAGAAGGCGCATCAAAATCAGCGTTAACCAAATAATCGGGAGTAATATTGTATAGTTTGCAGATTTTTTGCATTGTTTCAAGGTCAGGTTCGCGTCTGCCCTGCTCGTACATACCAATTGTGCTAGCAGATATACCTAAACGCCTTGCAACTTCCGACTGGGTCAAACCCATTGCCTGTCTTAATTTTTTTAGTTTTTGTGAAAACTCATTCATAATTAATCTTGTTCCCCTTCGGGCCACCCTATATCCCCATATATTTTGCGGCCTATTTTTTACTTTTGCAAATTCATTATAACACACGTATTGTGTAATTGCAAGAGTAAAATTACTATATTTTGTATTAGTTTCAAATTTAACCCCTTTATTTTGCTTAATTAATCACACGTAATGTGTAATTTGCTATTGACACCACACGTTCCGTGTGATATTATATAAATTGTAAGCATTGAGTTGCGCTTGCCACAAATAAAATATAGCAAAATAAAGGAGTAAAAAAATGGAACGTCAACCATCATTATTAGATTTAGGTCAAGAGTATTTAAGCCAAGCAAAAGTTTTGCACGAAAAGGTACATAAACTGCAAGAACTTGCACGCGAGTTACCCCCTGAAAAGCGCCTTAAAATGTATAAGCGGATACGCTCTGTATGGGAGTCGGCTATTGAATGTAGAAGATGCGCGGAACAACTTATAAACTATTACGAAGGCAGTGATAATTAATGCGACACACCATTCGTCTTGACCTTGCAACCGACCACACACCTTGGCTTGCAGACGGCTTCGGAGTAGAGGGCGGTGTGCGATTTTCGGAACAAATTAAAAAAATTATTAAAAAAATTATTGAGCGTGAACTAACCCCACTACAACGCGAATTTGTTAATGAATATTACTACGAAGGTAAAACTATAACCGAAATTGCCGCCATTCGCGGAACCAATAAATCAAGCGTTTCAAGAACACTTAAAGCAGCGCGTGAAAGAATAGAAAAGGCTATGAAATATGCCACCTTTCGCTTGTGGGAAGAGGATTAACCATATTTTACCAAATAATAAGTACGAATATTTGTACTTAACAAGAAGGGTGCCCAACTTTTAATGTTGGACACCCTTTTTAAACTTGTTTATTAACTTGTTTATTATCAGCATAAAGATAAAAAACGCTGTAGCACCAAGCAGTCCGCCTGCTGCATCAATCGCAACATCATAAAGTCGCGCCGCCCTATCAGGCACGAAGTATTGATGCAACTCATCAAGTGCCGCATACCCCATTGTAGCAAAGGTGGCAAACAAAATTCTTTGTTTTGAGTTTACGCTAAACTCACCAAAGTAGCCACAAAAAATACTACCCAGAACCGCAAATAAACAAACGTGCGCCGCTTTGCGTACCGTAAACTCTATTTTCAAGAAATCTTTATGGGTGGGTTCTACGCCAATTACCTCGGTTACGATTTTGGTTACAACCGTACTTTGTTGTTGCGATTGCTCTCCCTCTGTTGCAGAAAAACTAAAAATAACCGCCATCCACACTACCGCGATAAAAAACCATATAAGCCTACGAACTTTACGATTTTTAAAATCAATCATGCTTTTTCTCCAATTTATGACGGCTACCGTCTTGCTCTTGCACAACTATAGAGCCCAACTGAGCCTCTAAATTACGACGAACAGATGCAATATATTCTTTTCTTAATTTTTGTTGTTCCTCTAGTTCTTGTTCGGTTAAGCCTTGCGCTTTTTGTTTTCTGGCAAGTTCGTTAATTCTAGCAATTTTCTGCTCGTTCATAAGTTTACTCCTATCAACCTTAATTACAAACACAAGTATACAACATATTATTATATATTGCAAATATTATTTGATTTATGTTATATTATTTTAAGAGGTGTTTTAAATGTCGCAAGCATATTTAAGTATTATAAGCAACGCCGAAAACAAAGCAGAAGCACTAAATCGTGCGGTCTGGGCTTTAGCGTCGGTTCCTAAAACAAAGGTACAAGCAGTTAGTAGCGTATACGAAGCCGACCTTATGGAATATAAAGGCCAGCCAGTCTTTCTTTGCGCCGCAATAAGAATTGAAACCGAACTTACACCGCTTTCGCTTTTGTATGCCTGCCACGGCATTGAAGCGGCTATGGGTAGGCAACGCGCCAAAAGGCAACATGTTGCAATAGATATTGACGTTTTAGAATTTGAGGACTACACCTGTAACACAAAAGAATTAACACTACCCCATAAAGAAATGCTCAACCGCGCATATATATTATGCCCACTATTATCCATACGACCCGACAAAGCACTTAAAGAAGCACTGTGCGCCCTGCAGGAAAACAAAGTAAGGGTAACAGGCGAGGGTTTGTATCTGCCACTATAACAACCAAAAACACTCTTTTATTTTTTTATAATTTTTAATAATGAAAGGGTAAGCGGGCAAATGATTAAAAACACCACCAACGCCCTATGGAACCACACCGCAACATCGCCGCCTAAAAACACGGGTATTATTGCAACTGCCAACATAACTACTACAGTTGCAGGCGGATATATTTTTGTAAAAGGTGTGTGGGTAGCCTCTTGCTCGCGTAGTTCTAAGAATAATTCACCCAGCGAAAAAAGAACCATAATAGCAACCGCACACACATACTCACCCTTATAAAGCGCAAAAATTGAAACTGCGGTTACTAAAAATTTTTCGCCCAAAAAACTTGCTTGTTTTATACCTTTTATCGCACTAATTATATCAGATGCGCCCACAATAAAGTAAGCCGCTATATATAAAAATATATGTAGTGGAATGTCTTTTATCGGTTGCGCTACGCTTAATATTGCGCCAATCAAAAACACACAAACCGATATTATGATGCGCGCAAGTCGTTTTTTATACATAGATTCATCACCTAAAAATCATAAAACTGCCCGATACGTTTAGCATAGGGCAGTTTTTTAATTTATTTTGCATACTCCGAAGCAACGTAGTTGTTAATATCATTGTATGGCAATGTGAACACCTGTGGTCCGTAGGTGTAATAAACAACCTCGTCGGGATTAAGCACTACACTAAGACCCTCATCGTTAAAATACCATCTGCCATCTTTTGTGATAGCCTCGCTAACCTTGGACGCGTAATCACCGTTAAGCGCATACTCACCGTCTGCCTGCTTCTGTTCTAATGCGGAACAAATGAAGTTTTGTGCAAACTCTTTATATCCGTCTAAATCCGCCATAATTTCGGCTAATTTAAGTTGTTGTCCGGTTACGGAAGAGAAACTGTAAGCAGTCATCTCGGTATAACCGTAAACATTGCCGTAAAGATATGTATACTCGCTTTTTATAAAGTTAACAAACTTTTCGTTAACCATGCCTTTTTGCATAGTAACAGTACGTTCGTTCTTTTTAAACTCACCATAAGCTTTGGTATCGTATGCATATCTGAATTCAATATTTTTATTCTCATCATTAAATTCTGAAAGCACCTCTGCTTTTTCAGCACTAAAGAAACTATTTATGGTTTCTTGTGCTTCTGGCTTTTCAGAAAGGGTTACTACGGGATACTCATAAGAAGCCTCAGCAACAACGGTACCATCGCTCGCCTTAACCTCGGCAGTATCTTTTTGGAACTCCAACTTGCAAACAGGTGTAGGCACAACCGATACGGTACTTTGTGTACTTGCTAACGATTCTGTGCTTGTATTATGCTCTATATCAGGATTTTTCTTTTTAACAGAAACGGCAATTATAATGGCAACCACTATAGCAACCACTAGTAGCAACGCCAAAGACTGTTGCATCATAGAAAGGCTTAAGAATTTTTTCTTGGCGGTTTTCCCTGCATTTTCTGCGACACGTTTTGCAGACTTGCCAACCATCTCTGCAGTAGCAAGTATGCTTGATTCTTTCACCTCGGACTCTGCTTTTGGCGCAAATTTTTCAAAAATGCTTTCTGCATAGGCAGAACCGTCGTTCTCGGTATATTTTGAAATAGCCTCTTCGGTTTCCCCAATCTCTCTTTCGGCGCCCACAACATATTTATCAACAATATATTCTTCATCGCTTGGTTCTTCAACCTCAGGTGCTTGCTCGTCTACTGCACGCTCAGAAATTAGCGCATTAACACGAAAATCAACCTCACTTGGAACCGAAACACAAGCAACCATAAGTTGCAATGCGGCACGAAATTCAACAGCCTTAAGGTTAATGCCTTTATCGCTTAAAATTTCTATTGTAGTTTTCATATGCTCGGCAGCTTTTTCCATACGCTGCTTAACAATATCACCACTACAGTTCATAATTTTTGCTATTTGCAAAACAGAAAGACCGTTAAAATAATGCAACATAATGGTCATACGCTGAGCATCATTAAGTCGGTTTATCATCATATCCATTAACGCGGCGGTTTTAATTTCCTCTATATCGCCTTTTGGCATATTTTCCATTTCGCCTGCCGAAAACAAAGGTTCGCTTGTATCACCAACCGCCTGTAAAAATAACATAGGTTTCATTTTATGGATGTAGTTATAGCATTTAATAGCGGCAATGTTTTTTATCCAAACCTCAAACTGTTCGGGTTGCTCTAAACTTCCCAACTCGTTAAACGCACAGTTAAAAGTTTCATAGCAAAGGTCTGCAGCGGTATTTCCTTCACCCAAAAACTTTTGGCAGAAATAGTATATCTGGCCCTTATATCCTTCATATATTTCGCGCATATTTTTGGCAAAGCCCTGCTTTGCGCCAATTAAGATATCTGTCATACTTTAAAACCCTTTTCTTTCGTTTTACTTGTAATTGCTTTTAAAAAAACCATACAATTATCCATAATAACTACTATATTATACAATATCTGTTTAAAAAAAGCAACTGCAAACAAAAATCAAAAAGCACCTATGCTATATAGCACAAGTGCTTTATTTCTATTTGGTAACTTTTACCTTTTTAGTAGCACTATATGAGGAGTAAGCCTTTACCTTGTGCGAAGTTTTATATGTGCGCACCTTAAAGTAATAGGTTTTACCCTTTTTAAGTTTCTTTGCAGTATAGTTTAATTTACTGCCTGAGTAAACCCTCTTGTACTTTCCGCCCGAAGTTTTCATATAAACCTGATATTTTTCGGCACCCGACACCTTACTCCACTTAAGCACAACCGTCTTTTTAGAGATGTTTTTGCAGTAGGTTATTTTAGGCGTTGCGGTGGCGGTTTTAGCGGTTAGCACATCGGATGCAACGCTTGAGTACTTCTTACCGCTGACCGTTTTATATGCTACTATTTTATAGTAATAGGTTTTGTTTTTAGCAAGTTTTTTATGTGTGAAGGTTGTTTTCTTTATAGAGTCAATCAAACCAACAGTTTTATAATTGCCTTTTTTGGAAGTAGAACAAAGCACCGCATAGCCGGACCCACTTGTCAATTTCTTCCAACTTATTGTAATGGTGGAGGATGTGGCTTTCTTCACCTTAACCTTAGTAACCTTTTTTGGATGTATGTAAAAATACTTGGTTAAACTGCTCTTATAGTTACCTATACCACTTATTTTCACGGAAGCCTTACCGGTTGCTGTGTTATTATTATAGGTAAGTTTATAATCTTTTTTATAAACCAAGGTTTTACTGCCGTCTTTAACAATAATACTTTGATATATTTTTTTGCCTGTATAGGTCTTATCGGTAACGCCAATTACCGTGGCTTTGCTTATTTTTTTAGCGGTGATTTTAAAGGTTTCAAAATCCCAACCGTCGTAATCGTTTATACCGTGAATTGAAACCTTTGCGGTACCTACATTGGTGTTATTTTCGTACTTAACGGTAAAGTCGGTACCGGCATTAAGTTGTTTACCGCCTGCAAAAATATTAATATTAAATTTTATAGCCTTGCCTGTGTAAACCATATTTTTAACAACTTGCTCACAAGCCTTCTTAGCCGCAATTGATATATCAATACGCTCGTCAGAATATTTGTGGCGATGCGCACCCTTTTCCTTCTCGCTAGCATAGTAGTTAGGTCCGCTTGTAATATCACAGAAGAAAACAGCATGGTCTGCCTTAAAGCCGTATATAGCCTTGCCCTTGGCAAGCTGTAGGGCATGGAACGGCGCGGCTACGTTATTTGTAACATCGTACTCATAAACGGTGTTGTTTGAATTGAAATAGAGATGCTTTGAGTCACCGCTTAGACAAGAGAAGTTACCTGCCCAATTACCCCACTCGTAATCAACAGAATAAAGTGTGGTATCCTGCGAGCCATCTCCACCCTTCCAAAGCATAAGATTTTCGGTATCGTTATTTATATAATATATTTCATTGTTAAATAAGGTGAATGCAGTTTGTGAGTCTTGCCAAAAATACTCATCATAAGTGTCATCTTGCGGGGTGGTGTCATAATCGTATGCTTCGTGTTGTTGCGAATAAATACCATCGCTTGAGCGCAAGAAGTTGGTGTGTTCTACGCGACCAGTTCTGTCTGTTGCTATGTTAGAGCCATACCCCATCTTTGCCGACGGGTCATCAAAGGTAATATCTACATGATAAAACTTGCCGTTTAATTTTACAATATTCCAAACGTGGCAAAGTTGTGTAGATGAACAAAGATAGTTTTCTATTCCCAGTTCGTTAAGCATATATTGGTAGGCTTTGGAATAGCCTTCGCACACCGCTTTTCCATTAACCAACACTCCGTACATACTAAAGGATTCATGCTCTACACAATCATCAATTCGCACGTTTGGGTTTTTGGCATACGCCTCCTCATATTCTTGATAACCCTCATAATCGTACTCGCAACGCACAGCAATTCTATCGTGCAAAAGCAAAAGTTTTTCTAAATCGTTAAGGTTTTTGTTACCCTTTATATCTGCAAGCATTTCCGCCGCCGCTTGTGCTGCGGCAAGGTTATATTTATCATAGGTTTCGGAATCAAAATAGTACTTAAGATAAATAGCCTCAACCTTCTCGTAACTGTCCAAATTACCGTTTTTGTCGGTATCCATACCCGTCAAGCCAAAACTGGTTAAGTGGTACAAATCGGGATGCTTGTCCTTGCACATATTTATAAGTTCGGAAACCTTTTTAACGGTGTACTTGTAACTGGCAACGTCTATTTTTTTGGTATCGCAATTTGTAGCGGCGTTGTATATTAACTCCTCAAAATTTTTTTCGGCAGTGGTTGAAGCGTATCTATCAACAGAAAAATACACTTCTCTTTGCTCTAAACTTTCTATCTTTTCAGTTGATTCTGCCATTACAGGAACCATAAATCCCATGGGCAATACACCGCTAAATATTAAAAAGCATAGGAATAGCGCCACAACTTTTTTCATGCATAACGTCCTCCTGAGCTCAAGATTAACTGTATTACTACCTATTTTAATTTTAACATGAATATTGGTAGTTTACAACAACTATTTCTTGCTTGAAAGAGATTTGGCTTTGTGATATAATTAATTATTATATATTAGAAAGAAGGTGAGCACCATTAAAACCCAAATACAAAATATACGCGTAAACGGTTTTGTAACTCCAATTGGGGTTAACACATCTACCCCTTTGTTTTCTTTCTTTATAGAGGCAAAAAACAACGGTTCCCACCTGCAGCACTACCGCATAGTTGTTAGCGACTCTATTTTTAAAAGCACCGTTTGGGATAGTGGAGAGGTTGATTCTCCCATTACTGCAAACATAAAATACAATGGCGCTCCCCTTAAGGACAACACGGCGTATACAGTAACAATTACCGCCGTTGTATCGGGAGAAACGGTATCAGAAACATCGCACTTTTGCACAGGTTATATTGAAAAACCTGTAGTAATCAGCCCTAAAATCTTTGCCGCTTCCCACATTTCATCACCTCTTTTAAGGCATACTTTTTTTACAGGCGCGGTTATTTCGCACGCAACGTTGTACGTTAGCGGCAACTGTTTGTTCCGCACTTATATTAACGGCGTTCCCACCACAAATAACTTTATAATTGGTACAAAAGGCATAGCAAAAGCCATAGATGTAACCGACCTGCTAACAAGCGACAACAACACCTTGGGCGTTTGGCTAATGCGCGATACCGCCGATTATAAAGGTGAGCAGCCTTATATCAGGTGTGGTTTGCATTTCTGCTCGGTTGACGGTGAAAGCATTACTCTTGACCTAAGCAGTGATTGGTTTTTCAAAGAAAGTCCTATACATATTTCAGACTTAGGCGAGGTTTATGATAACCGAGTCGTTATTGATAAATGGTGCGACAGTTACTCCTCTTTAAAAGACTGGCAGATATGTTCTATAGAGCAAGGTGATGAGGTTGCTTTAACACAAAGCCGTAATTGCTTGCCATTAAAGGTGTGTAAAAGCCGCCGCACAGAAACCATACAAGACGACCTTACGGTTTATGATTTTGGTGCCATTGTTGCAGGCAGACTTAAAATAAAAATCATGGGCGAGCCAGGTGCTAAACTTATAATAAAATATGCTAAAACCGAAAGCGAACTGGAAAATGAATGTTACCAAGACGTTTACGTAATAAGCGGCCATAAAATAGAGATTTACGAGCCACTATTTTCAGTGCATATTTTTAGATATGCCGAACTGTATATAGACGGGGTTGCCCAGCTTATCTCTACCGAAGCGGTTGCACTAGGTACCGAAGCCGCCTATCCCACATCGCTTTTTTGCGGTTGCATTTCAAGTTATGAAAACTATGTAAATGTTATGAAACAAAAGGCAGACTATTCCATCATCCCCAACCAATACCGCACCTTAGAGGGTATGCTTTTAGGTGCAAATATTACCCTTCTTGAATCTCATTTTTTAGGTTTGGAGCAGTTGGGAATAAAATCCCTTTCAAACGAACTTTTGCAAGAGGCTTTTTATAGCATATCAAAAATTGATATAGACGTAAACGCGCGAAAAATATTTATTAATACTTCCTTGCAAAACGGCGAAAGTGAACTATGGTTTGAGCATAATAGTCCCTATGGCAAAATTGGTGTTTATTTGAGAAAAATCGCGAGCAATGTTCACACCGATTTTGTAGTGCCGTTAGGGTTTACTGCTATAGCAACATTGAAAGACGGCAACCAAACAGCCTTGCCGTCGGGCAAATATCTATCTGAAGAAATCTAAATTTTGAGGCATTTAAAATGAAAAAAATTATCTCTGCTTTATTGTGTGTTTTTACACTTTTAAGCCTTACCGCTTGCAATAAAAAATCCCAAAGCACAACATCGGACTCCTTTACTCCTACCAAACTTAACGTCTATGCTCTTTATGATATTACCGCCTGCTCGCTTGCACAAATTATAGAGTTAAATGCACAAGCAAAACTTAAAGGTAACTATAATGTTTCTCTTTATCAAAGCGGTGAAGATTTAATTAATAGCAACGATTATGAGTTTGGAATTGCAATCACTACACTTTCAAATGGAGTTGCACTATGTAACAGCCAAGATTATATACATATGCTTTCCCTTGCAAGTTGTAACGTTTCGGCTTTTAGTAATAAAAAACTTAATAAGATAAAAGACTTTGAGGGCAAAAAGGTTTTGGTATTTGACGATAGCGACCTTATTCCTGACCTCAACGCCATGCTAACTAAGGCATCGGTTAACTGCGCTATCAAAGCCACTAAAAACAAGGACGAATTCTTGAAACTCTTAAAAAGCGACAAATACGATATTGCCGTTGCCGCCTACCCTACCGCCTCAGAAATACCTGCAACTGTAAAAGAATTCAAAAACGTCCTTTCTCTTAACGACGAGTGGGATCGGGTTGGTCTTAAAGGTAAACTTTACACACACTGTATCGTTTCAACCAGTGAGGTTTTAACCGAAGAATTCCAAACCTACAAACTGTTTTTAGAAGAATATAACGACTCTATAAACAAACTAAACGAAACAGATGCCACCACCGTTCAAGCAATTATAGACCGTGGGTTAAACTCAAGTGGCAATACCGCATTGCAAACCTGTAAAAACAACGGCTTTATGATAGAGGATTATAACGAAACCCAAAATCTACTAACAAAGTATGCTGATAATTTAGAAAAAACAAACTATAAACTTTCAATAAACGAAATAAAATATAAATAAAAATTAACACCGCTAAGGTTTTGCCCTTAGCGGTGTTTTGTTATATATAATCACCGTAATCATATTTATCGTTATAATAAATATCCTCGTAAACGTCTTCTTCAATTTCGTCAAACTCTTCATCTAGTTCGTCTGGATCTGCCATTCCATTGTAATATTCAGGCATCACCAACTCATTATATTCGTCATCATATTCTAACACCTTTTTTCACCTCCACAAAATTATGGCAAGTTTTGTTGCCTAATATATAATATTTATTTATGTATCGCATATATTCATATTTTTTGTTGGCATTTATTGGTGTATAAATGCCCTTAATAAATCTCATACTAGTTTATATATTTATTTTAGTTTTGGGTGATTTTATGAATTTCAATTGCGAATATTCTGATGCATTTATTCACAAAGGGCTTAAAGAAAACATTTTGCTTTTTAATAAGATTTTTAAAAATGATGACGTTTTTAGAATAAGAGAAATAGACACTAATATTTGTGGTAACACCAAGTGCGCCCTTTTGTTTTTTGACGGTATGATTAATACCGAAATAACAAACGAATCGGTTATAAAACCGTTACTTTTAGCAAAAGGCAACAGCGCGGAAAACCGTTGTGAACACATAAAAAAGCGCGTTCTTTATGCAAACGAGGTAGAAAGCACAAACTGCATAAGAGATATACTAAAGGCGATACTTTACGGAGATAGCGCACTTTTGATAGACCAAAGCGAAAAGGCAATTATAATTAACACTAAAGGTTGGCGAACAAGAGGTGTAAACGAGCCTACCGATGAGCGTGTGCTACAAGGTCCGCGCGAAGGTTTTGATGAATCGGTTATGCTTAATGCCGCCCTTCTACGCCGTAAATTGCCAACTCCCGACCTCTCAATAGAACTTATAACCAAAGGCAGAAAAACCGATACCAAAATGTTTTTGTGCTACCTTGATTCTATTGCAGACAAGGGCATGGTTAAAGAAATAAAACGACGTATTGCAAAAATAGATATAGACGGCATTTTGGATAGCAACTATATAAACGAGCAAATTAAAAGCCACCGAAACTCCCTGTTTAAAACCTGTGGCACTACCGAGCGCCCAGACATTGTTGCCGCTAAACTTTTAGAGGGTAGGGTTGCGCTTATTGTAGACGGTTCGCCCGTAGTGCTTACAATGCCTTATATCTTTTGCGAAAGTTTTCAATCGGACGACGATTATTATCTTAACTATTGGTATGCGGCAATCGGTAGGGTCTTAAGATACATCAGTTTCTTTCTGGCAATAAGTGTGCCTGCCGTTTATTCCGCCCTTTGCATTTATCACCCTTATTTACTACCAACCGCCCTTGCAACCTCTATTGCGGGTGCTAGAAGCGGGATACCCTTTCCAACCTATGTTGAATGTTTTTTGCTGATTTTCGTTTTTGAAATATTGCGAGAAACCGGTATACGTATGCAACAAAGTATGGGTCACGCACTTAGTATTGTAGGCGGTCTTGTGGTTGGGCAATCGGCAGTTGAGGCAGGGTTTGTCAGTGCACCTATGCTAATAGCGGTTGCCTTAAGCGGCATTTGTGGACTTATGGTACCAAAACTAAAAGGGGTTATTTTTTATAGTCGCGTAGGTCTTACGGTTTTCGCAACCCTGTTTGGACTGTTTGGTTATTTTGTTGGTGTGTTACTGCTCTTGGTTCGTATCTTTTCGCTAGACTCGTTTTTTATACCCTACACTCTTTCCCTCTCCTCTTTAAGCGGACAAAGCCTTAAAGACACCCTGCTTCGCGCACCGTGGTGGAAGATGATAAAACGCCCACCCATCAGTTTAAAGAACACTACTCGTCAAAGGAGTTATGAAGAATGAAAAAAATAATATCCTTGCTTATTGCAAGTATTATAATTTTTACCCTTTGCGGTTGCGAAAAATACTCCGACTACAAAGAAATAGAAAGTAGATTTTTCGTTTACGCTTTAGGCATTGACGAAACTTCAGGCGGAATTACAATTTTTGCCGAAGGTTCGGTTTCCGATAATGAAAATACTGTAGCAATGCTTACAGGCAACGCCGACACCATACCAAAGGCACTTGATAATATCAGAAATTCTACCCCTTTAACACTTGACCTCAGCCATTGTGCAGTAATTGTTATAGGCAAGCGTAAAGAGGGAACCGAAAGGAAACTATGCGAATATCTTTTGTCTAAACCAGACGATATGCTTTCTTGCTATTTTGTTTCTTGTGATAGCGCAAAAGACCTTATTTCTTGCAAAAGCGATAAAACCATTGGGCAATCCCTTGCCTATGCACTTAAAAAGAACAATTATTTAGGTGGCAAGCGCACCCCCTCTACCTTGCTTGATATACTAAACTCCCCTGAGGCTTACTATCTGCCACACTTTACGGTATACGAAAACTCCTATGTTTATAACGGTGCCACCTATTACAACGGTTTAAGAAACATTTGTACAAAAGACACCGACGAAGCACGCCTTATAACACTTTTATCGGGCGAGTTTTCTCGCGGTAAAATTACCGTTCAAAACCAAACTATAGACATTAAAAGCACCTCTTTTTCGCAAACCTGTACAAACGACAATATTAAGTTAACGCTAACCGTTGATGTAAACGGAGATATTGATAGCGTGGCTTTAGAAAACCGACTTTTAAAAATTTTTAAAGAATGGCAAGAGGATTACAAGGTTAATATTTTTAAGTTCTGCGATAACGGTAAAAAACTTTCAAGCGAAAATTTTACTAGTAAAAACCTTGACCTCACCTTAAAATTCAAGCAAAGTAAATCTTAAGGAGGACATATTTAGTGGAATCAAAGGGTGGCTATTTTTGGCACCGCACCTTTATTTGTGCATTGTTTATAGCAGGCAACGCGCTAATTACCTTACCCTCTAAAGACGGCATTAACGCTAGTTTTTTGGATTGGTTTTGCGCCACGGTGGTAGGCATAACTCTAGCAGTTCTATTTAGTTTAGTTATAAAAAAAGCAAAGGATAATAAATCTTTGCAATTACTCTCTTTAGTATTTTTACCTTTTTTGTTTTACTGCTTTTTAGACTGTTGCCGAGACTACGTTATTTTCACCGACAGCACAAAAATGCCCAACACCTCTGCCGCCATAATTGCGGTAATTTTTACGGTGTTAAGCATTTACTGTGGCACAAAAAAGCGCGATACACTTTTAAGGCTTTCGGTTATTCTGTTTCTGGTAGCCGCTTTAATACTTCTTTTTTTGACACTTTTATCGCTACCGCTTGTTACCTATAAAGAAGTAAGATACGACCTTTCGTTTGATGGAATATATAAACTTTTACTGAAGGCTTTTATTCCAAATCTTGCAGTAGTATATTTTATAAATTATTGCAACCGCGACACCTTTGCAACATCATTAGGCACCACCTTGGGCGCAGTTGTTTTATTATTGATTCTAACCCTTAATACCTTTGTTTTGGGCAACGTTACAAATATTATAAAATATCCCCTTGCCTCGCTGGGTGGTACTATTTCTATAGGCAAAGGCTTTTCACGATACGAGGGTTTTATTTATCTGCTTATAATGATTACCTGTTTTATAAAATCTTCCGTATCTGTTTTCTTAATTAAAAAACTAAGCAAAAACCTACACCAAAATTTTTACAAAATTGTACTCTTTCTGTTGCCTGTTTTAGCCGTTTTCTTTTCTCTTATGAGTCTCTAGCCAACTCATACTGCTGTGCAATGGCATACCACGTAACAGGTCCGACATAACCTGTTTCGGGTATACCGTAAAGACGTTGAAACGCTTCTACAGCCACACGCGTTTGTTCACCGTAAATTCCATCAGGATTTACCCTTGGTATTGAACTTATATTAGCCGCAACTACGTCTAAATAGTTCTGCAAAGTGCGAACATCCTCTCCGCGACTTCCTACCGTTAAAAAGTAACCAGGGTATAATTTTGCCGCAGTTCCCTGATACCCCTCAGGTAGCGTTTTTAAAATATTATCATATATTTCGGTAATTTTATTCCATGTAGTTTCATCAACAATTCCCGTAACATTTAGCCCATATTCGCGCTGAAAACTCTCTACCGCATTAACGGTAGCAGGACCGAACACTCCGTCTATACTAAACAGATTTAAGTTTGGGTTAAAGTATGCGATAACATTTAAATAATATTGTATCGTTTGTACAGGCACACCTCTATCCCCCTCGCGCAAATCTCCCGAATAAATAGTCTGTGCCTCCTCAATGGTAAGCCCCTCGCTTGTAAGTTCGCCAAGCCTTTTTACCGCCGCATAAAATCTTTTTATCTTATACCAAGTAGCCTTATCAACCTCGCCCGTTGGTGAAAGATTAAAAATCTCTTGGAATGTTCTTACTGCATTTGCAGTTTCTTGGTCATATATAGCGTTTCTCGGCGTGATTCTTGGTATTGCAGGGTAATTTCTTGCAATTCTGTTCAGTTGTTTTTGTATTATATCAACATCGTTTCCGGCAGAACCAATCCGCAAAGGATAACCTGGGTAAGATTCCTCTATATTCTGTGTAGGCGCATCTCTTACAATATTTATATCGTCACCGTAATAGTACTGCAAAATTTCATACGGCACCAATCCTTGATTTGCAAGATTAACGGTCCCCCATTGCGAAAGTCCGTCGCAGGTTGCGGTGGTGCCGTTGCAGAACTGGGTAAAATACGGCTCAACAAATCCTTGCCTAACTACATAATCGTTATATATTTCGTCAACAATTCTGCTTATGTTATCAAAAATATCGCGGTCTTTTTTAAATGCTTGGTCAAACGCGGTTGAATTGGTTATATCAAAATTATACCCTTGTGATGGGTACCATTCGGTATATATTCTGTTTAGCGCAAAGGTGATTATGGCGTATATATTTGCCCTTAGCGCACTTTCAGGCCAAGTTGGATATATCTCGCTTGACGCTACGTTTTTTATATAATCGGTAAATGGTAGAGTTATATTTTCGGCAGGCTCATTAGGTCTGCCCAAATGAACCGTAATACTTGTTGGTATAAAAGGTAATACTGCCATAACGCCAC
The DNA here is from genome assembly GCA_045630515.1 of Acutalibacteraceae bacterium. Taxonomy (GTDB): domain Bacteria; phylum Bacillota; class Clostridia; order Oscillospirales; family Acutalibacteraceae; genus UMGS1532. Next base: position 15,764 of record JAZQTG010000014.1, on the reverse strand, counting down.
CTCACAGAGTGTAACTGTTGCTGAACTTTATAACCTCAGGTGCACTACTTTCTGAAGCTCCCAAAAAGAACATATCAAGAGGCTGTAGTGTTCGCACGCCGTCAAATATAGGCACACCCTCAACAATTACAGGCACATAACCCTCGGCATCTATTCTAAGGTTGTAAAACGCCGAAACTGCATTAGGGTTATCGGGTGTTTCAGAATTAGCTTTAGGTGGTGCAGGCAACCGCCATTCCTCAGTTTTACCGCTATTGTCGGTCTGCTTGCAACCAATACTTACACCGTTAGCGTCGCTCAAACAAACTTTTGCATTAACCACAGGAAACAGTCCCTTTGAATGTGTCAGTTCTACTATTAAGGTACCGCTACCCAAAGAATTTGGTGAGACACTTTGCATCGGCTCTTCCCCCTCTAGTTTGCTATCCTCTGCAAAAAGTTCTCTGCCACCTACCGTACTACGCGAGGCAATATCCATTAGTTCACGACGGTAATCCTCCATACTTTTTTCCACAAAATCAACTCCTAGTTATGTATTGCTATACGCTATATACATATTATGCAATCTAGCTTAATTTTGTTAATAAATCATTTTGAATTGCGGCACAAAAAAACACCCTGCCGAACAATTCCGACAGGGTGAAAAACTATTTGTTTATTAATTTAAAACATTTTCTCTGATGAATTGAGATAAAACTTCTGCGGCGGCTACGTGGCCTGGTGCATCAGGATGAGCTGCTGCGCCATCCATATTCTCAGGTAACTGACAATATGGAACTTCTATGCCCTCAGCAGCTAACTTTGCTACTACGTTTTGGTAAGCATCTATTACCCAAATGCCTTCTCTCTCACCAAACATCATACCGAAAGCATACACAACTTTAACATCTTTTTTAGAGTTAAGTTCCATTACTTTCTTTGTAAATTTGTATAACGCATCCTCAAACTCGGCTTGAATTACAGTAGTATCCGCGCCCTCAAATTTCAAATATTCGTTAGTACCTAGGTTAATAACAACGATGTCTGCTTGACGCTCGTTTTCAAAATCCCACTTGTTACCGCCTCGGTACGAAACAAGGTAGTTTTCAGGCATAACCATTGAGGATTGAGGAACAACGTCTTTGCTTACAACAGTAGAACCGCCTAGACTGATATTAGACCAGTCTGCATCTAGTGCTTTAGCAGTTAGTCTGCCGTATGCCTTAGTAGCATCTTCGTTATAAGCGTCTAGGTTTTTAGAGTTATTACCAACACCGCAGGTTATAGAGTCACCTACAAACTCAATAAGTAAATCTTTATCTTTTGGTGCATCTAAAATTTCACCGTTTACAGTAACAGATGAATATATTGTACTGCAATCCTGAGCCTTTTGATTATATATCTCAATAGTATGTACCCCAGGCTCTAAATCTTCGGCTACAACATATGTATGGTCGCCCTTGTAATCTGTTCTTAAGACATGCTCTACGCCGTCTACAACAACGGTTAAATGCCTAAACTGTGAACCTTCCATGGTAACCTTAACATCACCGTAACAATCGGCATTAAACAAGATACCGGAGGCAGAATGTTTTACATAAAGTCTGTTGCCTGCGGTCACTTCGGTTCTGCCCATAGCCTTATATTTCAGGGTTGTCATATCAAAGGTTTTGGAAGAATAATCGGTTGTGTAATCTTTCTCGTTAAGTACAATATCTCTTGTAATCATTATGTCGGTAACGGTTAGTTCGTTATCGCCATTATCTACGGCAAATACACCGCCCTCGTTTATTTCCACATCGTTAACGATGGCATCTACTGCAGCAACCATATCAAGAACGTTGGTTTCGCTGTCGCCATTGTAGTCGCCCTTAATAACAAGCTCTGCACTTTGTGCAACTGCGCCATTTGCCGAAAGATTTAAGGTCATACCCGACTTAACAAACTGGTGGTCTTGAACGTCGGTTTCTTCGTCTTTAACAGCAATATTATTTTTGTATTGGTCAAAGCCACTTGTAACTTTATGTACTAAATCGCCTTTGTTAACCTTTACGTATTTACCGTCTGCACTAACATCAAAGTTACTGCTTGAAAGTGCAACAGGGTCGTTTTCATAAACCGCAACAATTTGTTTGCTTTCGGCAAATTCTGCTTTAAGTGTAGCAAGGTTGTTATCCTTATCAACATCTGCATCTGCCTCATTGCCGTTTACGGTGAAGTGTTTAAATGAATAGCCGTTTTTGGTAAGAGGTGCAGTAAAGTCTATTTTTTGACCGATATATGCTTCGCCACTATCGCTTACCAAGTCGCCCATGCTTGAAACGTAGGTGTAATCAAAATACTCAACGTCATACTTACCAAACACACCAAGTTCAGAAAGTCTTGCATTAGAAACACTGGCGTCAACATCTTGCTCAAAACCTGCGGCAATAGGATTGTATATTCTTATGCCAATGTATTTTGCTTTAGTGCCCTCAGGGAATTCAAATACTTGACATTGCTCGTTTCCGTAATTTGTGAACTCAAACACTCTGTTTTTGCTTGCATCTTGACCATTCTTTTCATCAGGCAATAATGTGAATGGAACGCCATTTTCAATAATGTATACAGAGTATTTATTTGCTCTTAATTTTTCGGCATTGGTAAGACCTACAAAAAGAGCATCTAACTCTGTTACGTGCAATAGGTTTATAACCACGTCAACATAAGTGCCTTCTATAAGTTGATGGTCGCTGTTATAGAACTTCGGATTATTTATATCAACATGAGTGCCTATGTCTCCGTCAATTAAACCTAAAGTACCTTTATTATCTAAAGGTTTAGTTACTTCACCGCTACTATTTACGCGGTAAGAAATAGTTCCTTCGCTCTCCCAAGTCAAATGGTCGGTATAGCCGTAGGTGTAACCCTCTTGCATTAAGTTTTCTTTGGTGTTTAACTTGTTCTTATACTTTTCAACAAGTACTGGGTTTACAGCCATTGAATTTTCATCAAGCTCGGTCATAGTATACTTTGCAGTAAAGGTTTTGCTACCAAGCGCAACATTGTAAACATACTTGGCATCAGAAGTTACCTTTGTTTCGCCATCATACCAACCCTCAAAGATGTAGTTAGCCATGTTTTCATTATCAACATAGATTTTCTGAGCAGTGATGGTTACATTACATGTTACATATTTTCCATCTTTATCTGCATTACCATAAGAACCTTCGCTTTTGCTTACCAAACTTTGGGGCAAATCTTGACCAACCTCAACGGTAACCTCTTTGCCTTCAAAACTTTCAACAGAATCAACGTATGTACCGTGAACGCCAAGATGCTGGAAGCGAGGATAAACGGATTCACTTGTTTGTCCGTTCCAATTTTCACTTGAAGCCATATTAACGTTATTGTACATACCAATTATACGTATACCAACGTATTTTGCTGTAATTTCTTCAGTAAAATCAAATCTCCAGTTTGTAGCTTTATTGCTACTATTTGTATTTGCAACAACTTCTATAACTGCTTTTGCATCACCTAAAGTGGTTAGACCTTCTTCTGTATCCGAAAGGATAAGTTTATAGTGGGAAGGTGCCCATTTTGAAGGACCGGTATATCTACCAAATAGAATATGTTCAATGTTTACAGAACCCTCTAACTCATAGTTAAGTTGAACCCACTGTTTTGTTTCGTCGTCTGTAATGGGGTTCTCTTTAAAGTTTCCTTCTTCGTCGGTCTCAACAAACATATTTTGTTTAAGTTTGGAGTCGTTATAGAAGAAAGCATCACCATAGGTTGTTGCGGTAACGTTTACTACGTTGCCGGAAAGTTTTGAGGTGTAATCTTGAATTTCGTTAGAAACTTCTGCATCGCCCTCTATGGTGTTAAATAACAAACCACTTATGGGCATTTTGCCAACAAGCAAGCTTTCGGCAGCAGGGTAAGTATCAAGCTGACCTGCCCAGTGTGTTCCTGTTACACTGTACTTGCTTGTATCGTAAGGAATATATTCGCTCTCAGTGTATTTAGCAATAAACTCTTTTGTGGTTTCTGCACCTGTTAAGGTGTAGGTAGCGGTTGCAGTATCGGCTACTTTCTCTTCGCCTAAATACCAACCAGCAAAGGTATAGATTTTGCTGTTTGTACCTTTATAAGAATTAGTAGCGGTTAGTGCAACGGATGCGCTTGGAAATGCACCTGTCTTATCGGAAAGACCTGCCTCTGTAACAACAGCGGTTGCTTCGGCAGTATCATCAGCGCCTTGAGCAGTAGCGGTATAACCATCTTTGTCAACACTAGAAGTGTAAGCACCTTGAACATTAAAGTGGTCCATTCTGATATATGTTTGATCTCTAGTTGTTGTTGGAACAGCATTATATGCACAGATTAAGCGAAGACCTACCCATTTACCTGTTTTTGGTGTGCTGAGTTCTGTTTTTGCAACTATGTAGCTAACGCCATTACCATATGCATCCATTTCAGAAACACAGTTTTCTTCTTTCCAAAGATCATCTTCGGTATCTGCAACATAAACTTTCCAATGTCCAGGTTGCCATGGGCCCTTAGATCTGTCAGAACCAATTGTTACACTTTCAATAGTTGCTTCTGCATCTAACTCATAGTTAATTTGAGCATATTGCAATTCTTCTTTGTTAATCAAATCTGTAGGTTTTGAAGAGCTAGCAGTACCATTATCATACTTAACAAACAAACCAGCTTTTAAACCAGATTTAATAAAAATGTAGCTATCATTAGTAAATCCTGAAGTTTTTGTTAACAAACCTATGTTGGAACTAACATCTCTGTCGTCTACTTTTGTACGCTGACCGATTGTTACACCGGGGTCGGAATTTGTATATGATGTGGCATCGGTTTTGAAACTTTCGTTTATGTAGTAATATACAGAAACCGGTGCTTTTGTACGAATAAGACTTTTTTCGGGATCAATATCCCAGGATTTATCTGTCGCACAAGCCGTCATGGTAGAACCCGTTCTTAAATAAACGGTGTTTCCCTTTTCATCTGTTTTTTCGGTTGAGCTTGTTGGTGCTGCAAATGCACTAAAGCTAAGACCTGCAAAAAGAGATGCGACTATACTGAGTGATAACACTACGCTTATAAGTCTTTTAAACATAAAAATACCTCCAAAAATATAATTTGCACACAAAAACAATATGTCTAATTGTAATTATTGTACAATTTCAATAACAAATTGTAAACAACAATATTGCTTGCTTTTAGCGACCTTTAACACAATATTGCTTTATTGTTCAATTAATATCCAAAAGACGACACAAACTAACACAATTTTGCCATAATCATAGCACATTCAAAAAGAGTCACCGCTTTTGCAGAATGAGAAATAAAAAAGCTTAAAATTATTTTAAAATAGGGGTTGCAATTTCAAAAAACTGTGGTATAATAATAAGGCTAAAAGAAATAGCAACAATTAAATATCGCGGGGTAGAGCAGTTGGTAGCTCGTCGGGCTCATAACCCGGAGGTCGCAGGTTCAAGTCCTGTCCCCGCAACCAATAAGTAGCACCGATTTAGATATCGGGGCAGAAAAGTCCGAAACCACAGCGGTTTCGGACTTTTTCTATGCGAATTTTCATAGTTGATTTTCATAGATATTCTCCAACTAAAACTGCTTTCGGGGAGGGTTTGAACTAAATTCTAAATAGTGTTAGGTGGAAAAATTAAAGCTTTTATGATATAATATGTCTAAGAACAAAAAATTGACGAGGTCAAAAAGATGATAGATATTACTATGTGGATGCAAAACTTCTTGCAAACCTTAAATAATACGTTTGGAGCACGGGTATGGTTTGTCGGATTGCAAGGCAGTTACGGTCGTGGCGAAGCAACCGAAAATAGCGACATTGATATTGTTGTCATTCTGGATGAATTGTCTGCTTCGGATATCAAAACCTACAACGCAATGTTGGATTCTCTTTCGCACAGAGAATTAATTTGCGGTTTTCTTTCCGGCAAAGATGATCTTATGAATTGGGAATCGTCCGATCTGTTTCAGTTTTGCCATGACACCGCACCAATCAAGGGAAGTCTTGATGAAGTGATGGCACTTATTGACGAAAGTGCTGTGGACAGAGCAATCAAAATCGGTGCCTGTAATATATACCATGGCTGTGTTCACAATATGCTCCATGAAAAAAGCGAAGATATTTTGCGGGGACTGTATAAATCTGCCTCTTTTGTTGTACAGGCGATTGTGTTTAAGCAAACCGGAAACTATATTAAACATCAAAAAGAATTGCTCCAAGTTGCAGCTTCCGATGAACGTGCAATAGTGGAAACTTTTTTGAATTTGAAAAAAGGCGGAGTGGTGGATTTTAATTTAATGTCCGAAACATTATTTGCTTGGTCAAAGAAATGGATTGCAAAAGGACAATGAAGAAAGGAATTTTTTAAATGGATGATTTGACGATACGTTTAGAAACAGAAAAAGATTACAGAGCAGTTGAAGAACTTACCCGCGAGGCATTTTGGAACGTTTATAAACCGGGGGCTGACGAGCACTATTATGTACATAAAATGCGAAGCCACTCCGATTTTATACCCGAACTTGCTTTTGTCCTTGAAAAAGACGGCAAAATCATAGGCAATATAATGTATACAAAAGCATGGCTTGAGGACGAAAGCGGTAAAAGAAAAGAAATACTTTCTTTTGGCCCTCTTTGCGTTGCCCCTGAATATCAGCGGCAAAAGCTCGGGAAAATTCTGATAGAACATTCTTTTGATGTTGCAAGAAAAATGGGATACGATGTGAACATTAATTTTGGAAATCCTGGAAACTATGTCAGCCGCGGCTTTGTAAGTTGCAAAAAGAAAAACGTAAGTTTTGTTGTTGACGGCAATTTCCCAACTGCACTTCTTGTATGCGAGCTTGTGCCGAATGCACTTGACGGCAGAAAGTGGATGTATATTCCCAGTACCGCTGCCGATTGTTGCGAGGATGCTGACGCGGTAGCAAGTTTTGATCAAACTTTCCCCGAAAAAGAAAAGAAGTGGATGCCAAGTCAGGAGGAATTCTACATTTACAGTCATTCTTCGGTGGTGAGATAAGTATACTGCTATTTTTGCCGGTATCTAAATCGGTGCGACTTGCCAACAAACACATAACACCAATCGGTGTTATGTGTTTGTTGGTTATGAAGTAATTTTACCCTGACCGACGGGTTCCCGGGGCGCTGTGTGTTGCCGCAACACCTTCGTCAAAGTTAACAAAAACCTGTGTACCTCTTTGTGTAATATCGTCAATTTACAGGCTTGATTTTATTCTAAAATCAAGTATAATTGTCACTCGGTGTTTAACCATTCCAAGTTTTATTTATCCAGAGGTTTTTATGCAGAGTTTTATCACATTAATCGGTCACTTATTAGGTTTTATTTCAGTTGGTTTGTTCTTTTATTCATATCAGCGCACACAAAAAAGCAAGATTATGATTATTCAGACTGTTGCAACGGCGTTAAGCTGTGTTCAGTATCTTCTTATCGGTGCTATTTCGGGCTTCGCTTTAAATATAGTATGTATAATCCGAAACTTCATTTTCTATTATCGTGACAAAAAACAGCTTTCGGGCTGGGTATCACCCGTTATTCTTTCCCTTTGCATTGCAGTTGCAAGTATTTTTTCATGGGAGGGTGTTCATTCACTCCTTATAACACTCGGTCTTGTTATCAACACTATGTGTATGGGTGTTCTTGATGCGAAAGCATTCCGCAAAACAATACTTATCACTTCAAGCTTAATTCTTATTTATAACGTTTTTGCTTCCTCATACAGCGGTATTTTAAGCGAATCCATTTCACTTATTTCCGTTATCATAGGCATTATACGATACCGAAGCACACAGCAGGCACCCCAACCCGCAAAAGCGGTACCTGCACCAAAAACAACACTTGCTGCTTAACAGTTTATTCAAACAACCCCACGTTCAAGATGAATGTGGGGTGTTTTGTATGATTTATACCTTTACATAGTATTGACTTTTTACAGTTATATTGATAAGATGAAAATATATTTTTCAAAAAGGAGATTTTTAATATGTTTTGTAATACCTGTGGCGCACAGCTTGAAGACGGTGTAGCATTCTGCGCACAATGTGGAGCTCCTGTTCAGGCAACCGAAACACCCGTGGAAGAACCTGTAGCTGCTCCCGCTTACGAGGCACCTGCTTACGAAGCTCCCGTTTATGAGGCTCCCGTTTATGAGGCTCCCGCTTACGAGGCTCCCGCTTATGAGGCTCCTGTTTATGAGGCTCCCGCTTATGATGCTCCCGCTTATGAAGCGCCTGCTTACGAGGAACCTGCTTATGAGGCTCCCTCTTACGAAGCTCCTGCTTATGAAGCATCTGCTTATGAGGAACCCGCTTATGATGCCCTTTCTTATGATGCTCCTGCTTACGATGCCCCTGCTTACGATGCGACTGCTTATGATACTCCTGTTTCAGAGACGCCTACTATCGATGAATCTCTTTATACGGAAACTGTTCACAAAGCACCTGCATATGAAATACTTGGTGACATTTCACCCAAAAGCAGAATTGCTACACTTATACTTTCTATCACATTAGGCGCACTTGGTATTAATCGTTTATATTTAGGTGCAAAGGGTGGCGTATTGCGACTTATTTTCTACATACTTGGTATGGTATTCTACATATTAGGTTTGTTTGCTTGGCCGTTTATGTTGGCTGCATTACCCTTATTGATAATCTGCCTTATAGGTAACATTAAGGACATTATCCGTTCTGCAAAGGGTACTATGGTTGACGGTAACGGCTTACCCGTTAAAAAGTGGTAATCTGATATTTATTGCTTGTACACAACGTTGTGGTTTTACCACAACGTTGTTTTTGTGCTTGACATTAGCATACCTGAGGTTATAATAAATATATATTTTTTTATAGGATGCGAACAAATGAAGCTTAAATTAAAACACACACGCCTTATAGTTTTGGGTGTGGATTTAGCATTAATTTTGTGCTTTTTAATTTTATATTTTTGGGCACCGACGCTTATGGATATTTTGCCCGACTGTGTGCTAAGAGAAATGGGTCTCCCCTGTCTCGGGTGCGGAGGCACAAGGTGTGTTACCTCGTTTATTCACTTTGATTTTGTTGATAGTTTTTTATTACACCCATTCGTTTTTTTTAGTATAGTGCTTGCCATTGCTTTTTTAGTTATCTGCCACCTTGCATGGGTTTTTGGTATTAAGAAATTTCAAAAAATATATTCCGTATTAATGAATCCTGCATTTTCTTTTACGTATTTAGGTCTTTTTATTTTATTCAGTATCTTAAGGATTACGGGAATACTGCCAACCCCGTAACGTTTAACAAAAAAACACTTGACATAAATCTACTTATTTCGTATCATTATACTATATATTTTATTACAAAGGAGTTTTTCTAATGTTTTGTCCTAATTGTGGTTCGCAAATAAACGACGGTTTAAAATTCTGCACACAGTGCGGTAACCCCCTTGAGGCTGCTGAGGCACCCGCTTACGAAGCACCCGCTTATGAGGCAGCACCCGCATACGAGGCAGCACCTGCATACGAGGCAGCACCTGCATACGAAGCACCCGCTTATGAGGCAGCACCTGCATACGAAGCAGCACCTTCTTACGATGCACCTGTTTACAATGCAGCACCCACTTATGATGCACCTTCTTACGATGCACCTGTAGCAACCGATCCCGGTGCAGGTCTTGGTAAAACATCTAAGATTTTAGGTATCATTGGTCTTATCTTAGCTTGCTGTAGTGGTGCTGGCTCTCTTCTTTCAATCGCAGCTCTTATCCTCGGTATTATCGGCGGTAAGAAGTCCAAGAGCGCAGGCTTTGAAAATGCATCTGCTAAAACAGGTTTAATCCTTGGTATTGTTGGTATTGCTTTAAGCGTTGTTGTTTATATTTTTGCTTTCATTATCAGTTTCGCTAGCAGTTTGAGTAGCTCAATGTACTATTATTAATTTAATTCAGCAATTGCCTCTGCAGACAATAGTTTGCAGAGGCTTTGTTTTTTATAAAGTTTTTTGGAAATCTTAAATTTTTTAAAAAAACATTGACAAATAGTTGTATTTTTTGTAAGATTAAGATACAAAATTCAAAGGAGTTGTTATTATGTTTTGTCCTTCTTGCGGCGCTTTAATTGATGATGGTATATCTTTTTGCACACAATGCGGTTCTTCTTTAAATAATTTTACTCAAACGCAGAATTCATATCCCACTACCGAAGAACAAACTACACAATCTTTTAATGAAAACGAGGACTATATTGCAGAGATAGATGCCCCCTCCTCACAGGATGCGTATCAGTATACCGAACCCGCGTATACATCCGCTTCTCAGTACTCTCACGGAGCTCCCGCTTACAACCAGGTTCCTCCTATGTATCAGTCCCCTCAACCCATGTATAATCAGTATCAGAATCCCCCTATTTACAACCAACCCGGTTACACAAGCTACGCAACCCACTACGCAGGTGTTGAACGTCCCAGAAGAGACCCCGGTAAGGTTCTAGGTATTTTATCCTTAATTTTCAGTCTGGTTGGTTATCCCTTCCTCCTTGCTTATGGTGCAGGATTGATTTATTGGTTAGCAGCCCTCATTACAGGCGGAATTGGTTTAAAATTATCAAAAAGAAACGGATTTAAAAACGGTAGAGCAAAAGCCGGTATCATAATTACACTTATTCCTCTTATTTTAACCGTTGCAATCGGAGTCATATGTGGTGGTGCGTTCTTATTAGGTCTTCTTTTGGAAGAAATGGGTATTATATAAGTTAATCATATAATCACCAATAAGCTTTTGCACAAAAACCAAAAAACATTGATTTTGTTTTATTCAGGGTTTATAATGTATCTGAAAACATTTTAGTTCACAAAAGAAGGGAGTTTTAATATGCTTTGTCCTATATGCGGAACTTTAAATGATGATAATTTACAGTTTTGTTGTGCTTGTGGTAAAGATATGTATGCACAACCTCAGGTGCAATACCAACAACCCGATTATCAAGACCCAAACCAACAGTATGGTTATCAACAGACAGGCTATCAACAACCCTATTATCAACAACCGTATTACCAACCAGCCCCAAAGAAAGACCCGGGTAAAGTTCTCGGTATAGTTGGCTTTTCACTGGCAATGGGTAGCTTTGTTTTATCAGACGGTGTTTTACTTGCAATTGCGGGTATAATCGTTTCTGCCATAGGTTTCAAAAAATCAAAGGAGGCCGGTTTCAACAACGGATTTGCTAAAGCCGGTTTAATTTCCAGTATAATAGTTACTGCGATTACTCTTGTAATCCTTGCAATCGTCATTGCTATTTATGCTTTTGTGATAATTTACGGTATGGGATACTCTTACTTATAAACTATTAACACTCTGCAGTTTTTCTGCAGAGTGTTTTATATAATTATAAATTTTTATTGATTTTTATAAAAATGAAAACTATAATGATTGTATAATTACGAATCGAGGCGATTATTTTGAATATATGGCACGACATTAATCCCGACAGAATTTCACGTTCATCCTATGCGGCGGTTATTGAAATCAGCAAGGGCAGTAAAATGAAATATGAGTTGGACAAGGAGACAGGTCTTTTAAGACTTGACCGAGTTTTGTACACCTCAACCCACTACCCTGCAAACTACGGCTTTATACCCAGAACGTACGCTAAGGACAACGACCCCCTTGACGTTCTTGTTTTATGCTCACAGCAGATTGTACCTATGGCTATTGTTGAATGCTACCCCATAGGCGTTATCACCATGCTCGACAACGGTGCGGCAGACGATAAAATTATTTCAATCCCCTTCAACGACCCTACCTACAGTGCATATAAGGATATCAGTCAGCTTCCTCCTCACGTTTTTGACGAAATGAAGCACTTTTTCTCTGTATACAAAACCCTTGAAAGCAAGGATACCGCCATTGATGAGGTTAAGGGTGTGCTTGATGCGGTGGCAATTATTGAGGATGCTATCAAGGCTTATGACGAGAAGTTCGGAAAATAAAAAAATGTTGAAAATCTTTTAAAAATAACTTGCATTTATAATAGATTAGTGGTATTATATGTGAATGTATGAACACAAAAAGGAGGTGCCACTATGCCCAACATTAAATCTGCTAAGAAGAGAGTTCTTGTTAATGCAACAAAGGCTGCTAAGAACAAGGCTACTAACTCTGCTCTTAAGACTGCTATCAAAAAAGCTAACGCTGCTATTGATTCAGGCGATGCTAACAAAGCTGAAGCTGTTAAAGTTGCTGTTAAGAAGCTCGACCAGGCTGCTGCTAAAGGTCTTCTTCACAAGAACAACGCAGCTCACAAGAAGTCACAGCTTGTTAATAAACTTAACAAGTCCAACTAATTGACTTGAAGAAAAAACCCCGCAACCAAGTTGCGGGGCTTTCTTTTTTTATTTTGGGGTGCATATTGCGGAATTGTGGAACGATGGTGTATGAGATACTCCGAGTGACACAAAACTCGATATGCACCCAAATGTTAGAATCATGTAATAATTTGTAGTTGGGATGCAGATTGTGGAATTGTGGAGCGACGGTGTATGAGATACACCGAGTGACACAAAACACGATATGCGCCCAAATACGAATTATTTACACTGGTAGAAGCCGACTTTTTTCATTACCTTGTCGAGTGTCCTCTGTGAAATACGGGTTGCAAGAGCTGCGCCGTTTTTCATACATTCTTCAAGATATTTTTTATCTGCTATAATTTCTTTATAACGAGCCTGAATGGGTGCAAGTTCGTTGACAACCGCCTCACCTACTGCAGTTTTGAATTCACCGTAGCCCTTGCCCTCAAACTCTTTTTCGATTTCGTCAAAAGTTTTACCTGTACAGCAAGAGTAAATTGTCATAAGGTTATTTATACCATCTTTACCTTCGGCGTATCTTACACAAGCCTCGCTATCAGTAACGGCACTCTTGATTTTTTTCATAATCACGTTGGGTTCATCAAGCATTGAAATGTAAGATTTGGGGTTGTCGTCAGACTTGCTCATTTTATGAACGGGGTCCTGAAGTGAGCAGATTTTTGCACCTGCTTTACCGATAAAGGGTTCGGGCATTTTAAGAACGTTGCCGTAAATCATATTGAAACGGTCAACAATATTTCTTGCAAGTTCAAGATGTTGCTTCTGGTCTGCACCAATAGGCACGAAATCTGCACCGTAAACAAGGATATCCGCCGCCATAAGCACGGGATAATCAAAAAGACCAACAGAGATATTACCGCCCAATTTCTGGCTTTTCTCTTTAAACTGTGTCATTCGTGCGGCTTCGCCGAACTGTGTGTAGCAGTTAAGAATCCAACCTAACTGAGCGTGTGTGGGCACGTGGCTCTGCACGAAAACAATGTTCTTTTCGGGGTCAATGCCAAGTGCAAGTAACAGAGCATAAAGCTCCATTGTATTCTTTTTAAGTTGTGCAGGATTCTCACGGAACGTGGGCACGGTAATTGAGTGAAGATCCGCAACACCGTAAAGGCAATCGTAATCGTCGCACATATTTTTCCAGTTTTTAAGCGCACCGAGGTAGTTGCCCAAGGTGGGTGTGCCTGTGGGCTGAATACAGCTTAAAACTATTTTCTTTCTTTCGGGGGTTGTGTTTTCCATTGTAAATATATCTCCTGTTATTTAGAAAAGTCCTGTGATTTTGCCGTTTTCGTCAACGTCAATACGTTCTGCGGCAGGGCTCTTGGGAAGACCGGGCATTGTCATAATATCGCCTGTAAGAACAACTATGAAGCCTGCACCTGCAGAAACCTTAAGGTTTCTTACGGTAACACGGAAGTTCTCGGGAGCACCTAATTTCAAGGGATCGTCTGAGAAGCTGTACTGTGTTTTAGCAACGCAGATGGGTAAATTACCGAAGCCGTCAGCCTTGAGCGAATCGAGTTGTTTTTTGGCGTTGGTTGTAAAATCAACACCGTCGCCACCGTAAACCTTAGTAACAATTGCTTCAATTTTTTCTTCAATAGAAGCGTCTGTTTCGTAAGAATATGTAAAGTTTGAGTTATCCTCTTCCTCACAAAGGCGTACAACCTCTTTTGCAAGCTCTGTACCACCTTTGCCGCCGTCTGCCCAAACAGTTGAAAGAACGGTGTTTACGCCTAATTCTTTACACTTTGCGATAATGAAGTCGATTTCATTATCAGTATCCGTGGGGAAACGGTTTACTGCAACAACACAGGGAAGCTTATAAACGTTTTTGATATTTGAAACGTGACGAAGAAGGTTGGGAATACCCTTTTCAAGTGCTTCAAGATTTTCCTCACCCAACTGATCCTTTTTAAGACCGCCATGCATTTTCAGTGCTCTTACAGTTGCAACCACAACTACTGCAGAGGGTGTAAGATTTGCCGCACGGCATTTGATATCAAGGAATTTTTCGGCACCTAAGTCCGCACCGAAGCCTGCCTCGGTAATAGCGTAGTCACCTGTTGACATTGCCATTTTTGTAGCAAGAACAGTGTTACAGCCGTGTGCAATATTTGCGAAGGGACCGCCGTGCACGAATGCAGGAGTTCCCTCAAGAGTCTGAACAAGGTTGGGCTTAACCGCATCAACAAGAAGTGCAGTCATAGCACCCTGTGCCTTAATGTCGCCACAGGTAACGGGCTTGCCGCTGTAATCGTAAGCAACAACGATTCTTGCAAGACGTTCTTTAAGGTCTGTAACAGAGGTAGCAAGGCAGAAAACCGCCATAATTTCACTTGCAACTGTAATATCGAAGCCATCCTCACGGGGAACACCGTTCATTTTGCCGCCAAGACCGTTAATAACGTTACGAAGCTGACGGTCATTCATATCAACACAACGCTTCCAGGTAATTCTTTTAACGTCGATACCAAGTGCATTACCCTGCTGAATATGGTTATCAAGCATCGCGGCAAGAAGGTTGTTTGCGGCACCGATAGCGTGGAAGTCACCTGTAAAGTGAAGGTTAATATCCTCCATAGGAACAACCTGAGCGTATCCGCCACCTGCGGCACCGCCCTTGATACCGAAAACAGGACCTAATGAGGGCTCACGTAAAGCAACAGTTGTTTTATAGCCCAAAAGGTTCATTGCATCCGCAAGACCGATGGTTGTTGTGGTCTTACCCTCACCTGCGGGTGTAGGTGTAATAGCGGTAACAAGTACAAGCTTACCGGGATTTTTACATTCTTTAATAAATGAAAGGTCTATTTTTGCTTTATATCTTCCGTAGGGTTCAAGATAATCGTCGCCCACGCCAACCTTAGCGGCTATTTCGCCGATGGGTTTCATTTTACAACTCTGTGCAATTTCGATATCTGTAAGAAATGCCATTTTTCTTTCTCCCTTATTATGTAGATTTTTTATTCTTGTATATTTAATTTCTCACGGCAAAGATTTTTGAAAAACTCAAAGTTTTCTTCACCGCAAATATCAATGTTGTTAATCAGCGAATTCTGGTAATCATCAAAAAGCTTCTGTTTTTTAGCAGGACTTCGCTGAAGCTCAAGCTGTTTTACTAAATCATTGAAGGATTCATTTATAAAGCCTCGGATAATTTTATCTCTTCTTGCATTTATATCGTTCATCTGATCTGTAGGACCATTCCCCTCAAAGCGCCAATATGGTTCAATTTTCATAAGATTTTCGGTGCTTTCAATTAGATCCTTAAAGGAACTGAAAAACACCTGAGGGTATTTTGTAGTGTTAACATTTCTTGCGGCAGTCGAACCTATTTTAATGTTTTTCACAACAAGTCGGAGGCCAAGCGGTC
>JAZQTG010000013.1:0-33699 GCA_045630515.1 Acutalibacteraceae bacterium | reverse complement strand
GTTGCCGCTGAATGGTAGCCGGTGTTTGTTGCCGCTGAATGGTAGCCGGTGTTTGTTGCCGCTGAGTAGTCGCCGGTGTTTGTTGCCGCTGAATGGTAGCTGGTGTTTGTTGCCGCTGAATGGTAGCCGGTGTTTGTTGCCGCTGACTGGTCGCCGGTGTTTGTTGCCGCTGAGTAGTCGCCGGTGTTTGTTGCCGCTGAGTAGTCGCCGGTGTTTGTTGCCGCTGACTGGTAGCCGGTTGAATTTACTATTGATTTATCTTCATCTTTCTTTTTTGCTTTTTTTACATTTGAAAATACCCAATCAACCTGCGCCTTAATCAATTCTCCTAGAGATAGCTTTGCTTTAATCTTAATCTTAGTAGATGCAATTTTATCTTCATTTTCAGAAAACTCGCCGGATTGCTCTACAACTGCATATTGAGATGTGTTAGGTGGGTAGTAATTAAATACATCTATCGGAATGGGGCAGGCGTGAAAACCTTGTTCGCAACATATTGCCTTGTCTATTTCATACTCTTTACCTACTTCATACTGAAAATTACGACATTTAAAATCTTTATCAAATCCTTTGTATGATATAATAGTTTTACTCATCTTTCCTCACTTTATGGTTAGATTTTGATTAACGACTAATTCGGCACCGTCTATGACAACGCCAGCTTTTAAAGCTTCCTTAATAGCAACCTTGTCCGGTTGGCGGGTTTCTTTGACAATCATATAGCGGATATCATCAAAATCATCTGCAACCTTAACTTGGGTAGAGTTGCGAAAGGATACGGTGAAAGTGCCGGCTTTAAGCTTTTCTTCTGTCTGGTGACGGTATATCCACAAAATAGATTGTTCCAACCGTTCGATTTGTTTGCCTTTGCGTTTTAAGGCATCATCAAGCCGCTTTTTTTCGGCATACAAACCGTCAAATTCCGCGTTAAGATTTGCCCGCAATTTGCATAATTTTTCCGCGCCCTCGGCAATCAATTTTTCGTGAAGTTCGGCAAGTTGCTTTTCTTTTTCTTCATCAATCTCGCCGGTTTCTAAATCGTAACACTGGTCAAGCAATTTTTCGGTTTCGATAATGTCATTATAAATACTCATCTTGTTTCTCCGGTAATGGTTCTTGCATTAAAACTAGACAACGGTCGTTCCACAGCTTTAAGAGTTCGGCGGCTGTTTCGGCATCCGCTTTTTCTTTAAGCTCTGAAAATCTTTTTGATTGGGCATTGATTTGCTCTAAGCTTGCGGTTTTGATAAAATCCTTAAACTTCTCGACACTCTCTGCAAAGGTTAAGACTTTCTTTTGTTGCGGTCTTACCAGATCAGGTGTAGTAGCATCGGCATCATTATCACCCTCGGTCGGTATGCAGAAAATTTGCAAGCAAAGATATTTATACGCGGCGGACATTGCCTTGTTTGTGGATTTGTCTGCGCTATCCATAGCCTCTCCAACCGTGCAACATTCTACACTTGAACCATCGATGGCGGAAACAAGCTTGTATTTCATCTTAACCGTAGTGTAGAAGATAACACCGCCTTTTTGTGTGGTGCGTTCGGTTGTTTCACGATATTCGCAAAACGGAAAGATACAAAGTTCGTTTTCCGCTAACAGCTTTGAGAGGGTATTGTATATATCGTCAATTCCTCTGAAAGCATAACCTTGCTGTTGGTTTTTTCTATCTTTACTAATGCCCTGTTTGGCTAATTCGCCGGTTATGTGGGCAATAGATTTATAAACTGCTAATTCACTCATCTCATTATCTCCATTAAATTGAAAGTTCAAAGTAATCGTCCATCAGCTTGTCGAACTCGGCGGTTTGGCAAATCATTGATGAAATTTTGTCATCGCGTAAGGCTTCAACAAAGTTTTCTTTCCATTCCTCTTTGTATTCTTTGGCATATTCTGAAATCCGCTCATCAATATAGGCGCGGATTTTTTGCCAAGCTTCTTCCTTTTTCTTGCGAGCCATTTCGCGCAATGGATTTGTGTTTGCCATAAGAACAACACGCTCGGCAGGTGTCATTTTTTCAAGCTCTGTGTAAATTTGTGAAATTGATATATTGCTCATCTCATTATCTCCAAAAAAGGCGGGGGCAGATTTAAACAAGTCTGTGTGGATTACGGAACGCCCCATTGATTACATCACCAAACAAACAAGCATAATTGTGAAAGCAACCGCAAAGGCGACACTTGCCACAACTTCATCTTGCTTTTTTGCTCTTAATCTGCGGTTTTCTGCCACGAGTTCGCGTTGGCGTTGGCATACTCCTAAAACCGCGTTAATTCTGATTTGTTGTGGTGTGATAAAAGTCATTTTCAATCTCCTTAATCGTTGTTGATGAGGTCACTTTATCACAAAATGTGTTAATGTCAAGCAAAAAAAATACAACAAAATGTAATTTTTTTATAAACAGGGGTTAAGTGTTTGAAAATACGCAAAAGAAATTTTGTGCATAAATAAAAAAAGTTCTAATTTTATCAAATAAGGGTAGTGAAAGCAGATAAAAAATCCCCCGACCTTAGGTTAGGGGGACATAATTTTTACAAATCGTAGTCTTTTTTATTTTTAACGGTGTTTTCTTCTAAATCATAGACTTTGCTTTCAAGTCTTTCAGTTCGTTGTTTGAGGTCTTTTATTTCATTATAAAAATAACCGCACAAACCACCAAAAAATATTAAAATCCATTCAAACATATTACACCTCGTTATCCGGCTTTAGTTTGCGATATATTATCCGTTTTGGCAACACTTTCTTTTGCTTTGCGGATAGCTTTTAAAACTTCCATTTCTTCTGATGTGATATTGGGTTGCATTTCTTTTGGCAGAAGTTCCCACGGTTCACAATTTAAAGCCTTTGCTATTTTGTTAATCCAATCCAAGTCAAGCCCTCGCTGACCGGTTTCTAACATTTGAATTGCACCTTGCGAAACACCTAAAAGCTTGGCAAGTTGCGTTTGCGTTAATTTCCGCTTTTTGCGGATTTCTTTAATACAGTTCTCATTCATATCACACCTCTAATAATAGTATAACACAAAAGGTGTTAATTTAAAGTAAAATCAAATGTTTATAAAAAATAATACACAATGTAATAATTTTCTCTTGACATTTTAACACATTATGTAATAAAAAGGTTTTAGAGGTACAAAATGAAATTACAAGAATACAGAAAAAAAGAAAACAAAACACAGATGGAACTCGCAAAAGATTTAGGGGTAAACCAATCCAACATAACTGCTTGGGAAAATGGTATTAAAATCCCTAGATTTGAGTTTATGCAAAAGATAATCGCTTACACAAAAGGCGAAGTGCAACCAAACGATTTTTATGAGGTGGCGCAAGATTCCTCCTATTAGGCATATTTTGGTTCTTATTCATAACTGCGCCACCACCTCGAGTTTTTTATTATTATGTTTGATTTTTTGCCGGAGGGCGGCGGTAAAAAACGTCATCTAAAAATATAGTCTCTACTAGCTAACCGCCCGATTTTAGGAAAGTTTATGGGGGAGTCCCTCCCTAAAATCCTTTTTCAGCTCCCCCACCTTGTTTAACTATTTAAGGGAGATGTAACAATGAGAAAGGGAATAGATGCGGCACAAATACTAGCGATAGTTTTAGCGTTGCCGGAACAACACCCAAAAAGAAACAGTTTAATCAATTTGATGAACACCGCTTTTAATCAAAGCCGTGTATTGCCGGTTGATAAAGAGGAAAAGTTTTTAAACATACTGAAAGATTTACAAAAAGAGGGGGCAATATGACTGAGGGATTAGAGCCTATAGGCAATATTTTTAAGAAGATATTAGAGAAACTTGCAAAAGGAGAGGGGACGGGAGATGGAATGGAGTAGAATACCTACGGATTTATTGTTTCAAGGTTTGACAGATAATGAGCTTGTGGCGATAGTCAAATATCAATCACTTTGGGCACAATTTGAACGGCAACCTGATGATAAGACTGCACTAAGATATATGACACATAAGCAGTTAATTATAGCTAAGAGTTACCTTAATTCAATCAAGATGTCGGTAACAAGTGATATAGATTCAGTCAACAAGAAGAGAACACGTCAAAAAAAATATTATAAAAAACAAAGAGATAGTAAAAATTCCGACGTCGCAGATAAGATAAGAGAAGATAAGAAAAAAGAAATAGTAAAGAAAAAGATTTTTATTCCGCCAACTTTGGAAGAAATAAAAGCATACATTGCCGAGAAAAATCTCAGCGTGAACCCTGAAAAGTTTTTTAATTATTTTGACGTGGGAAAGTGGGTGGACAGTAAAGGTAACAAAGTTAAAAACTGGAAACAGAAGCTCTTAACGTGGGAAGATTATGTCCCGCCTAACCGTGTTGATGATGATTTTAACCCTTACAAGGTGGAGTGGCATCAATGACTAACGAAGAGTTTAATTTCCTTTCTCAACTTGTAACATACCCGAAAAGCTTGGCTCTTTTGGGTGGAAAGTTTGAAGCAAAGTTTATCAGCGATGAAAGAGGGCAAATAATCTTTCAGGCAATGAGTGAATTGGGAAGTTTTGACCTTTTAACCCTAAGAGATAAACTTACCGGAAAGGTTGATTTCCAAGAGTTGTTGGAACTTAACCAAAACATTCAGTTTATGCCCGATTCGATGTTCAAATGTTATGCAATGAAAGTTTTTGAGGATTACAGAAACAGAGAAAAACAAAGGATTATCACCGATGAGGGTATAAACGCAACAACTTTAACCAAAATCACCGAACTTGACGGATTTTCACTTTTCCAAGAAGAAGAAGATGTTGTTGGTGAATACCTGGTGAAAGTTGAACGTAAATACACCAACCAAAAAGATGAAACAATAATCCCCACAGGGTTTAAATCTCTTGATGAGATGATTGAGGGTTTTTGTAAATCTGAACTTATTTTCCTTGCCGGAAATACCGGAAGCGGAAAAACAACACTAGCGCTTAATTTAGCTTTCAATGCAGCTAAAAACAAGAAAAAAGTCCTGTTTTTCAGCCTTGAAATGAAAGAAGCCGAAATCTTAGAGCGACTGGTGAAAAACATAGCCGATGTTGATAACTATGCGGCAATGAGCCAAGAGAAGTTTGAGCAAGTTGTTAAAATAGCAAAATCAATCAAAAGCAGATTACCTTTACAAATAAACGACAAGAATATCACACTTGAAGCAATGTACAGCATTGTCAAAGACAAGCAAGACGTTGATATGCTTATCATCGATCACCTTAACATTTTGACCGTTAGCGAAAAATTTAAGGATAAATTAGAGCGTCTTGAGTATATGACGCGAAAACTCAAAGAAATGGCAAAGGAATTAAATATTCCGATATTGTGTTTATGCCAACTTAATCGTTCAAATTCGGATAGAGAAATAAAATATCCGACACTATCCGATTTGAGGGGTTCAGGAAGCATAGAACAAGATGCAAACCTTGTTTTGTTTGTTTATCGTCCTGATTATTACTTAGCGCAAGTAAAACCTGACGAAGACAATCCGAAATATACGAAGTGGCAAGAGGAATATACACGGCATAAAGGCAAAGCAAAGATTGTTGTTGCAAAAAACAGAAGAGGCAAAACAGGGGAAACAGAGATGTTTTTCAAAGGCGAATATTACAGGTTTGAAGAGGTTTGACTATGAAAAGCATAGACTGGTTATTAGATCAATTAAACGTTAAGCGGGAGATGTTTTTCAGTTCTCAGCAAAGCCGAGATATTGTGGAAAAGCGGTGGGTGGTGATTTGGTTTTATTGGGTTGCCGGTAAAAACTACTCTGAAATTGCAAGAAAGATTGGTAAAGACCGCTCAACTGTTTTCCACGCGATCAACAAAATGGATACTACACTTAAAAACTTGGCTGAAGAACTGCTGATGCTGTACGCAACGGAAGTTTCTAAAACAAAGGTTGAATTTCAACATACGGAAAAGCCGAAAGTCTTAAAAAAAGTGCCGGATTACAAGCATTCAAAGGTAGTGGAAAAAGAGGTTGATTTTGATGAAGCTAACAAACCGATTAAGAGGATTAGCAAATGGAATTTGTAAAGAAATGCACAAAATGCGGGCGTGAGTTATCACTTGATAATTTTTACAATCACCCAACCGGAAAATATGGCGTGTATTCGGTTTGTAAAGAGTGCCAAAGAAAACAACACGAAAAATATTATTCAAAAGATTTAGAAAAAAGACGGGCGATGAATAGGGTTTATAACCAAAGACGTGACGAAAGATTAAGACAAGCAAAAATAAATGAAGAAATGATTGAAACATTAAAAGTCAGCGAAATATTAGGCGGGTATAGGATTTATATTCTAAACCACACAAAAGAGGGTGAGTTCAAATATACGGCAGTTAAGGTTCACACCGCTGACGTATTCAGGACAAACAACAAACAGGAATTTTTATGTTATTTGGAGGGGGTAATTTGAGCAATGAGGAATACATATCACCGGAAGAAGTCCGTGAAAGGTTAGTTAAGACCGACCGCGGTTTTTATTGGCGGACACAACTTGAAGTCTACCAAGCGCACGGTTGGTTAAACTTCGGGTGGAGTTCCTGGTCAGACCGAAAAAAAGCGGCAGAAATCTTGGCGACTTCACACCATATCGGATTTGGTGAGCCTATCGGGGCGTTGGATATGAGCCGACCTAAAGTTGACGGACACGGAACACACTACGTTTCAGAGGTGGCATACTTCAACCAACAATACTACCAACAGGCAATGAAGTCTATTCGTGACCGGCTGATAAAAGCCATTATTCGGGTGGTGCTGATAGAAGATAAAAGCATACTCTACCCAAACAGCGGACAAAACAGGCGGTTACGCAAGAAAAACGAAATGCGCAGACGGTTATTATGTGAGGGGTTGGATATACTTGTCAAACACTATATGCCGGAAGTGAAGAAAAAGGGAATAACAGGTTTTAGCAAGGTGAAAGTGATATGAAATATGGAATAACTTATCAAGGCTCAAAAGATAAAATTGCTGATGATATAATTGAATTATTACCCAGAGGCAAAAGGTTTGTTGATTTATTCGGTGGTGGTTTTGCTATCACTCACGCCGCAATGATGCACAACAGGTGGAAGAATTATCTTTACAATGAATTAAATCCTCTGCTTGTGGATTTGATAAAAAGAGGGGTTAGGGGCGATTTTAATTATTCACGTTTTACGCCTGAATGGATAAGCAGAGAAAAATTTGCCGAGCTGAAAGACAAAGACGGATATGTTAAATATGTGTGGAGCTTTGGTTGTAGTGGTCAGGATTATATGTATTCAAAAGAGGTTGAGCCGTGGAAAAAAGCCTTGCATTATGCCCGAGTTTTTAAGGACTATTCTCTATTGCGTGAGTTCGGAATTGAGAGCTTAGGCAGTTCGGTTGATATAAAACAGCACTTGGAAGCATATAAGCAAAAATATATAATCTGGTATTGTAAAAACGTTTTACATAGCTCGTTAGATGTTTTAGAGTTGCAGAAGAATTTAACGGAGCGAGTTCAAAAAAACTCGGAAGAATTAAGAGATTACCTGATTAAAGGGTTAAAAAGTGCCGGTAAAACCGCAAGTCAGGTTGATAGATACCTCGGAACAAATGGAATGGCGGGACATTATTTTGGAAAATCCCAATGGGAATTTCCAACAAGGGAAGTTTATATAAAGTTGCAAGATTTTCTTGATTTGCCGACACCGTATGAGGAAATATACGGGCTTCAAGATTTACTGCAAAGCCTGCAAAGCCTGCAAAGCCTGGAAATAAGATGTGGTTCATATTTGGATTATGAATATCAAGATGGTGACGTTGTCTATTGCGACCCACCTTATGAGGGAACGGCTGAATATGACGATAGTTTCAATCATAAAGAATTTTACGACTGGGTGACAAGCCGTCCTTATCCGGTGTATTTTTCAAGCTATGGAATAACCGACAGCCGCTTTTTTATCGTTTGGGAAAAGGTAAAATACAATTTACTATGTAACACCCAAGAAAAAAAGAAAAAGAGCTTAGAGAGAGTTTATTGCAATCAGCCTATTAAAACAACGTTATTTGATATGTGGGGATAAAAATGATTGAAAAAGAACTGGATAAACTTGTTCAACTGGCTTGCGTAAACCAAAGGTGTCGGGTATGCGGTAAGCCTGCCGAATGCGGGCATCACTTAATCGGGCGAGCAAATAAGATGTTACGCTATGATGCCATAAACATTATGCCATTGTGTTACGACTGCCACAGACTTATACACGATAGCAAAATCAACCAATGGGATTATTGCACAGAAGAAAATCACGCTTGTTTGAAGATGATTAAAAATTTGAGTTACAAAGACTTTCTGACCTTTGTAGCCAAACAAACAGAAAGAGAATATCTAGAGGGCTTAAAACTATTTTGGAAATTAAAAGCAAAATAAAATTATCCCCACCCCGTCAAAACTCTTGACATTGTCAGATGGTATGGCATCATCTAGCTAGAATGGATAAATTGACTTTGAAAAAGGTCAAGTTGCCTTTCGTTAAAAAGTTAAGCCTATATAACCGCTTGTTTTCAGGCGGTTTTTTTATTGAGAGAATCCTCTCTAAGGGTGGGCGGTATCGGAAACGGTGCCGCTTTTTTATTTAGATACAAACTCAATTAGATAGAAAGAAAAAAAGATATGTACGCAAAAATACAAAAAGATTATACTCAACACTATGTTCTTATAGAAGGTAAAGAAATAGAATTATGCCCATCATATTTGAAATTGGATTCTGATACATATTATGGGAAATTAGTAAGTTGTTTGCAAAAATATGATGAAGAACTAAATGTAAAGTTTAATATTTCAGAATATTTATGGGAAATATTTGGAGAATATGATTGGGAAACAAAACCTGTAACATTCGTTCAAACCGATAGACCTCATAGAGAAGATTGCGCTGGTTCGTGTTGGAATGGTGGAAACATTAAAGGTGTTGTTGTAGATGGAAGAAGATATATAACTTGTGGAAATATATATATTCTTAATGATAATGGGCAAACAATACAAATAATATAAGCGATATTTTGAACTATAAAGGTTATTTGGGAAAGGTGGCTATTTATTAAGCCACTTTTTTATCACTTCACCGAAAGGAAAGATGATATGACATTAAATGAAGAATTAGAAAAAGAAAAAACAAAACATCCAGGTGGCAGACCACTGAAATTTAAAACACCGGAAGAATTAGAAAATGCAGTAAATCAATACTTTGCTGAATGCGAGGTAAAAGAGAAACCGAAAACAATGAGCGGACTTGCTCTTGCACTGGGAATAGATAGAAAAACACTTGTAAACTATTCAAATAAAGATGAGTATTTCCACACGATTAAAAGCGCAAGGCAAATTGTAGAACAACAAAATGAAGAAATGCTTGTATCCGGAAAGGGTAACGCAACCGGAATAATCTTCAATATGAAAAATAACTTCGGTTGGGTAGATAAAACAGAACAAGAAAACAGGGTTATCTTAAAACAAGCGTTGGTGGAGTTCGATGATGGAACAAATCAAGGTAACGATACCGACTAAGTTTAAACCTCTGCTTATGGATCACTATCGATATAAAGTTTATTACGGTGGGCGTGCCGGTGGGAAATCATATGCTTTTGCTGATTGTCTGCTCTTAAAGGCAAGAAAAGAACAAACAAGAATAGCATGTGTGCGTGAAACTCAAAACTCGATTAAGGATTCCGTTTATCAATTACTAAAAGATAGGGCAGAATATTACGGCTTTGATGATTTTATCTTTTATGATGATAGGGTGGAAAATAAAATAACCGGCTCAACATTCATCTTTAAGGGGCTAAAAGACCAAAACAGCCAAAATATCAAATCGCTTGAGGGTGTGAACATCTGTTGGGTAGAGGAAGGGCAGAAGATAACCAAAGGCTCTTGGGATATTTTAGACCCTACCATAAGAAAGCCGAACTCTGAAATATGGGTGTCTATGAACCGCGACCAAGAAAACGACCCGATATGGAAAGCTATTGCAGCACATCCTGACGAAAGAACGTTGGTTGTTAAGGTAAATTACTACGACAATCCGCATTGTCCGGAAGAGATGAAATATCTTGCGGAAAAGTGCAAAGCTGATAATTTAGATGATTATGAGCATATTTGGTTAGGCGCACCGCAAAACCAAGGCGATACAAAACTAATATCGGCAAAAGATGTTAGGAAAGCGCAAGAAAACAAAATAATGTCATCCACTTCGCCACTTATAATCGGTGTGGATATTGCAAGATATGGTGATGACAAAACTGTTCTTTGTTTCAGGCGCGGGCGGTATTGCTACAAACTGCAAGAATACACACATCTTGACACGGTGGAACTGGCAAACAAACTGACGGCTTTAATAAAAGATGATAAACCGGCGCGTATCTTTTTGGATATGGGGAATAATGGCGCGGGTGTTTATGACATCTTAAAAGACAGAGGTTTTGCCAAGACCGTTCGCGGTGTTAACTTCGGCGGGAAAGCAATCAATGACGACCGCTATTTTAACAAACGCGCGGAAATGTGGTCAAACGCTAACGAGTGGCTTAAAGACAATGTGCAACTGGTTAATGATGATGAGCTATTAGATGACCTTTGCTCGGTTAACAAACTCTACGATAACAGAGGGCGGTTGCAGTTAGAAACAAAAGACAAGGTTAAGGAAAGAATAGGGCGTTCACCTGATAAGGCGGACGCTTTTGTTTTGACCTTTGCCGAGCCTGTTTATGATGACGGCAAGGTTAAAATGGTTGGTATTCAAAACCAATCAATAGAAAGCTTATTCACAACGCAAAAAAGCGTTGAATGGTAGGTTTTTGTCTAAAAATAACAATTATTTAATTTCAATTATTTAGTTTCAAATTCCCCTATACGGGAACACCCATTTTTTAGAGAGGAAGTGGACAAAATGAACCAAGCGATAATGGATAGGGTTTTTGTTACCCCTGACGTAAAAAAGCAAACAATCATTATTGAAGAAAAAGAAAAATACAAATCCGGCATTGTGCAAAGTGTCGGTGAGGAAGTAACGAGCGTGAAGGTCGGCGATCATATTATATTTGAACCGTGGGAAATTGAAACGGTTGATGGTTTGGTTGCCATACGCGAGAATTGGATTTTAGGAGTAATAGTTGATGAGTGATTTTGACGAGGTTAAAAAGTGGATTGACCGCATATCATCGGCAGAAAAAAAGTGGAAGATTTATCACGAACTAATTAAAGAAATCCGCGAGTATTATAAAAACGAGAAAAAGAAAAATAAGCAGAACATCTTTTGGAGTTCGATTGAAACCTTAAAGCCTTTTATATATTTCAAAGCACCGACACCTTACGTTGAAAGACGGTCAAAAGTTTCTAGTCCGGTTGAAGATGCGGCTTGTAAAATACTTGAAAAAGCACTTATTCATAACTTGGATAATCAGGACTTTGACGGGGTTATTAAATACGCTCGTAATGACTATCTCTTATCCGGTTTGGGTTTAACTTATGAAAAGTTTGAACCGAAAATTGAGGAAATACAAACCGAAACAATGGATATTTCCGAAACAGGCGAAATGGTCAGCGTACAGACAACCGCCGAAGTTATGACCGATGGTAAAGTTGAAACTACTTATTTAGACCCTAAAAAGATATTATTTGATGTTAACCACGTTTCAGTTTGGGAAGATTGCGAGTGGGTAGCACAAATTATAGAGATGACCAAGCGTGAAGCAATAGAACAGTTTGGCGAAGAAATCGCATCGCAAATTGTTGAACGCGGCTTTAGTTTAGAGGAAGAACTTGAACGCGCAGTTGATGTTTATCGGATTTGGGATAAAAAAGACAAAAGAATTATCTATCTTGCAAAAGAAGTAAAAGACAAGTTCTTACGCGTTGATGATGATGTTCTAAAAATTGAGGGATTTTATCCTTTCCCGAAACCGGTATTTGCTACGCTTGCCAATGACGGACTTATTCCGGTGCCAGATTATTCCGAGATTAAATGCCAACTTGACGAATTAGATGGCATTAACTCAAGAATGAAACTGACAATGCAAGCCTTAAAGGTTAGCGGTGCTTATGATGGTTCTTTCCCGGAACTTGCTAATATCTTAAATAAAGATGTTACATTAGTGCAAGTTTCCGACTTTCAGAAAATCCGTGAAAAAGGCGGTATTGACGGCTTTGTTGGATTTATGCCGATATCACAGTATATTGAAGCTTTGCAAGCACTCGCTGGCAGACGTGAACAGCTTATTTCTGCGATTTATGAAATCACCGGCGTTAGTGATATAATGAGAGGTAACTCCGACCCGTCAGAAACGGCAACGGCAGTCACGAAAAAGACAAACTTCGGCACATTAAGAAACCAAGACCGACAGAATGATTTTCAAAGATACCTGACGGACGTTTTGAAAATCAAAGCCGAGATTATTTGTGAAATGCTGACACCGGAAATCTTGTCACAATATGCCGAACCGAACGCAAATCCTCAAATTGTAATGGCGGCGATTGAACTGTTAAAGAGCGATAAAATCCGCAACTTAACTCTAGGAATTGAAACCGACACTTCATTTATGCAAGATGAGGAAGCCGAAAAAACACTTGATGCGGTTAAGACAATACACGAAATGATAACAACGGCATTTCAAACCGTATCAACACAACCGGCATTGTTACCTTTATATAAGCAAATGATTGATAGCGTGGTTGTAACGTTGCCGAACACACGGCAATTCTCTGCCGCAATTGACGAAACGTTTACACGCATTCAACAGGAATTAAGCCAACCTGAAGAGGAACAACCTGACCCGAATATGATTAAAGCGCAAGCCGATATGATGCGGGCACAAACCGACCAAATCAAAAACCAAAATGAATTTCAGGTTAAACAACAGGCTAATGCTATTAAAGAGCAGGAAGTTCAACTTAAAAAGCAAGCCGAAGACAATAAAGTTATGATGGCGAATAAAGAAGCAGAAATGCAATTTGCCTTAAAGCAAGAAGAATTGGCTCGGCAAGGGCAAACTAACGAAAATATCACAACAGGATATGTAGGGGCGTTTTAATGGACGTTTTATATTACATTGGCGGCGGCTCAATGCGTAACAACATTGAGTTAAGGTTTAGCCTGCGCTCTTTAGAAAAGTTTGGCAAAAATATTGACCGCGTGTTTATTGTCGGAAACAAACCGCATTTTCTGACGAATGTTGAATATTTTTGGGTTGAAGACAAAGACCAATGGTGGAAAAACGCATTCACTAAGACCAAAACGGCGATTGAAAAAGGTATCAGCAAAGACTTTTTGTTGATGAATGATGACTTTTTTATGCTAGCCGAATTTGATGCGGAAACATACCCTTTTTATCATAGAGGGGCAATCCCCGAAGATAATGGGCGCGAATATCAAAAGGTTATAACCAACACCAAAAAGGTATTAGAAAAAGAAAACGCCACAACAAATCATTACGGCGTGCATTGCCCGATAAGAATTAACGGCGAAAAATACTTAACGCTTGAAAAGTATTTTACCGAGCCGGTATCTGCGCGGTGTTTATATGGTAACCTTTTTTGTAAAGGGCGCAAGATAAACGATTGTAAAGGCAATGAAATAAAAACCAATGTTACAAAGTGTTGGTCAAGTAAAACTTGGCTTAATGATGACATCTTAAACAAACTGCGCGAGATGTTTCCAAACCCTTCTAAATACGAGAAAGAGGATTTTTAATGTTTAAAGAGTTTCAACTGCCGGACGGCACTTGGGCTGAAAGTGTTCAAGATATAGAACGGTACTTAAAGCAAAATGATGCAGCTTTGGCAGATGATTTTAGCGGCGATTATATGAAAAGTCGCCGTTTTTTTGACGAAAAAGGGCGGAAAGAAAGACTTCATTCCGACTTCATTCACAATTTTAAAAAGGAATTATGGTTAAATGACTGAAATAAGACAGCAACTTGAAGATGCTTGGTCTTCGGCGGAAACGCAAAGTGCCGAGCAACAAGATGTGGCGACAAGTGAAAGTAACGAAACGGCGACAGCTGAGCCGGTTGAAGTTATTAACGCACCGAATAGCTACACAAAAGAAGCAAAAGACTGGTTCAATACACTTCCTCACGAAAACCAAAAATATTTGGCAGAACGTGAAAAGCAATTTGAACAAGGACTTTCGCGCGCTCGTAATCAATATGCTTGGGTAGATAAAGCTTACAACGACAGACGGGACAACCTCTTAAAACAAGGTTTTAACAATGCGCAAGAGTATTACAATACGCTTGTTAACATTGCGGACAATCTTGAAAGAGACCCTGCGAGTACGATTGCACAGCTTCAATCTATTTATGGTGTTGGTGGCGATAATAACAGTGCTTTACAAAGACAGCTTATGGAATTGCAACAGAGGGTATCTGTTCAACAAAACTATTTACAACAGCAAGAAAACAACCGTGTTAAAGGCGAATATGATGCTTTTCTTAATGCAAAAGATGAGAACGGCAACGTCAAACACGCGTATTTTGATGATGTAAAAAATGAAATGATAACGCTTCTTAACAGCGGATTGGCTAAAAACTTTGAAGATGCTTACAACCAAGCAATATGGCGGGTTGAAAGCGTTAGAAATAAGATTATTGCCGATAATGCAAAGAGCGAGTTATCAAAAGCAACGGCAACCGCCCAAAAGGCGAAAACAGCCGCGTTTGAACCGACAGCCAAAACAGATGCAACTCCTAAAAAGCGTAGTCTGCGTGAAGAATTAGAACACAATATGGCTATTTATGGAGAAGAATAATGGCAGGAAACGTAAATTTTAATAACGTGTTAGCCGTCACATTGGAAAACCGTATGGGAGAGTTGGCTGACAACGTAACAAAAAACAACGCTCTTTTGAAAAGATTAAATGAGCGTGGCAATCGCCGTCCGGTATCCGGCGGTACAAAAATCGTTGAAGAAATTGCTTACAATGAATCTGATAAAGTTTGGTATTCAGGGTATGATACAATCAGCTTCACAAATCCGCAAGTTTTCACCGCTGCAGAATATGCTTGGAAATTGCTTGCCGCTCCGGTTGGTATTTCCGGCGAAGAATTGTTACAAAACAGCGGGAAAGAACGTGTTATCGACTTAATGGAAGCTAAAATTGACAATGCGGAAATTACATTACGCAACACAATGTCAAAAGCTTTATATTCTGACGGTACAGGTTCTTCAGGTAAAGAAATCGGCGGTTTGAAACTTTTGGTTGCTGACGATCCGACTTCGGGTACGGTTGGCGGTATTAACCGTGCAACTACCGGTAACGAATTTTGGCGCAACTATGCAAAAGTTGAAACAAACGCACTTACCACTTCAACAATCTATGCCGCTATGAATGATGCTTATTTAGCTTGTTCACGCGGTACAGATAAACCGGATTTGATTGTTGCTGATGACAAGATGTATACATTGTATGAACAATCTTTAACCCCGATGCAACGCTTTACTGATGCAAAACTTGCTGATGCAGGTTTCCAAAACATCAAATTTAAGGGTGCTGATGTAATTTATGACGGTGGTATCGGTGGATATTGCCCGAATAAACATATGTATTTCTTAAACACCAAGTATTTGAAACTCCGTCCGCATCGTGACCGTGACTTCAAGCTTATCGGTGACAGAAATCGTGTGGCAATCAATCAAGATGCTATTTATGCAATCATTGGTTGGGCTGGTAACTTGACTATGAATAACGCACAACTGCAAGGTGTCTTGGTAGATGCCGGCGCAGATGTTAGCGCATCTTAATTATAACGGGGCGGGGTAAAACTCGCCCCTTTTCTTTAGAGAGGTAATATGGAAGAATTAGGATTTGAAGTGTTTAGTTCTATGCTAAACCAACGAAGCGAAAACAATGTTTTTGCCAAGTTTCATAAAAAATGGGTGAAAACAGGTAACATTAAAGAAAACGGACTGCCGGAATTTGTAGAGAAATTATATATTCAAATTAAAATCAAAGGCAATACGGACGTTTCAGACCGACCGGCAGAAGAAACGGACTTAATGAGGTTTCCTAGAGAATACGCGTATTTTAAGAACAAAGAAGAAAAACTAAAACAAGGCACACCGTTAAATCAATTTGCTTTTTTGACCGCGCCTGAAATTGAGGAATGCGACAACAAAGGCATTTTAACGGTTGAAGATTTAGCCGGACTTACTGACGAGCAAGCTAAATCAATCAATATGGTTCAAGCAAAAGAATTGGCAATTAAGTTTTTGCAAATGGCAAAAGATAACAAAGTCATTGCTGATTTTGAAGAAGAAATTAAAAGGCTGAAAACCGAAAATCAAAAGCTTAAAGAAGATTTGGAATCTTTAAGAACGGGGGTATAATGAATATTTTAGAGATAGCACAGGAAGCGGCGGATATTTGCGCAGTACAAAGACCGACAGATTTATTTAATTCTTCGGTGCAAAATGACCAACTATTCGCGAGTGTGGTACATTCGACATTGGATAGTTTAATGCGCCGCGCCGAATGGCAAGCAATTACCCGCGAGGGTGTACTTTATACCACAGATGGACAAACGGATTATCTTATTGAAAACGTTGCACCGGATTTTCATTCACTTGTAAACGGCACAATGTATATCAGGGATAATATGCGATTTGTTATCGGTGCTATTTCTGAAGAAAGATGGGCACGTGAGAAACAGTTTCACACCCCCGAAATAGATGTTCTTTTCAAGATCCAAAATAACAAGTTTAAGTTCTTAAAAGACCCTGGCAATTTAAAACTGCACTTTACCTATAAATCAAATGCGGTTTGCTATGATGCCGAAACAGAAGAACCGAAACCGAGATTAACCGCTAACACCGATATTCCTATTTTTGATGAGTATCTTGTAAAATTAGGGATCATATGGCGTTGGAACAAAAGAACCGGCTTAGACTACACCGAAGAATATAACGAATATCAGAGAGAATTAGAAAAGTCTTATGCCGAAACGAAAGCCGCCGGCGACATTCGGTTAGATAGTCATTACGGAATTTTTGACGATAGCGATGGAGTGATTGTAGATGTCAATGTTACAGGTAAACCGTGCTGTTAAATCAAGAGATGTAACAATTCCATCTCCGATTTTAGGGCTTAACTGCCGCGATAGTGTGGCAAATATGAACCCTTTATTTGCGGTTAGAATGGATAACTACATTCCAAACGACAGCTATATAGAACTTCGACCTGGTTATAGCGTTTATTATCGTATGGGGACGGCTAAACCGGTTAAGACGTTGGCTGCTTATCACTATCCGAAACATAATAAGTTTTTTGGGATTTGGGATAATAAAATTTGGGATATTACCACACCGGCAAACGTGATAAATATGGGTGTTACGTTGACAACCACCGAATGTCAGACGGTGCAATATAAGAATTATCTCTATTTTATGAACGGCGTTGACAAACCGCAAGCGTTCTATATTGACAGCGGTGGCGTTGAACACATAGGAAACTGGGGATTTTCAGGAACAGGCTTAACGGATACAAATATCATCTCCGGCACTGTTTCAAAAGAATTTTTGTGGTTTGTTGAAAAAGACACGTTAACCGCTTGGTATGCCGATGTTGCCGGTTCGATTTCAGGTACTTTGAACCCGTTTGATTTAAGTCAGATTTCTAAATGGGGCGGGCATTTAGTCGCCATTGCAAACTGGACGATTGACGGCGGTGTCGGTATAGACGACTACACCGCTTTTATTACGTCAGAGGGTGAAGTTTTGGTTTACTACGGCTCTAACCCGAATGATGTATCTAACTGGTCGCTTAAAGGCTCTTATAAGATTTCAAAGCCTATCGGGTACAGATGCACAATGCAATATCAAGGCGATGTTGTTATTATCTGCCAAGACGGATATTTCCCGATGGGGAAAGCTTTAGCCAATGCCAACGCGGGCGATTCACTGGTTGCATTCTCTGACAATATCAGGGGTTTAGTAATTTCAAGAACGTCAAAAGGGAAAGATAAGTTCGGGTGGCAAGGTATAATCTATACTAAAAAAGGCTATGGAATTTTTAATGTGCCGGTTAATAACCAATTTGAACAGCACGTTATAAATATAAATACCGGTGCTTGGTGTCGGTTTGTAAATATCCCCTCTATTTGTTGGTGTATCTTTGAAGATAACCTATATTTCGGTTCACACGATGGCATTTATAAATATGACACGCAATATTCAGATTGCGGCGTTGCGATTGATGGCGTGGTTGAACAAGCTTTTTCTAACCTACAAACACCGCAAATAAAAAAGGTAACTTTAATTAATCCGCGACTTTCTACATCATCAAGCTTTGATTTAACAGTTTATGTAGACACGGACTATAAAAAGCGGAATTTAAGCTATGTAAACAATATCCCCGTGCCGGAGGGTTCTTTATGGAATACGTCTTACTGGAACGTGACATATTGGACAAACGATGCAACCGAAGAAATCCAATCGCAATGGATTATGTGTTCGGGGGTTGGTTTTATGATTTCGGTTGTATTTAAGACCACGACAAGCGGTGTTTTAATAGATTGGTTTGATACGAGTTTAAGATATGAAGTGGGAACCGGTATTATGTAAATGTGATACGTCAGGCGAAGTCTTAAAGTTTGTGGCAGATGGTTTGGGCGATGATCCGCAAGATTATGAACCGTCTTTAGCAATAGGATTTTACAAAGGCGAAAAGCTAATCGGTGGGGTGTTGATTAATGACATACGCCCTGAGCGTGATTGTTGGGTGACAATTTACACAACGGATAAGCACTGGGCGACAAGAAACGTGATTAAGTACTTTTTCACGGTGGTTTTTGTGACAATAGGCGCAAAACGTTGCTCGGCGTTTATCTCCGAAAGCAATAAGAAAAGCTTTGATTGTTGCAAAAGGTTAGGTTTTAAGCAAGAGGGATTTTTAAGAGAATATCGCGATAACGGCGAAAATTGTTATGTAATGGGGATTTTAAAAAAGGAGTGTAACTGGTTATGAGTAAAAAGAAAAAGGTCAGATACGACAAAAAACCGTATGATGAATATGCCGAATTTTTACAAGGGCAAGATACGGGCAATGTCGATAGCACACTTTCCAATTTAACGCAAAACGCATATAATCAAAGCCAACAACTAGGCAATATGCAATGGAATACACCACAAGTTAATCCGAATGAGTGGGATATACCTGACGTTAATAAGGATGAGTGGAACTTAAACAACGTTAATCGGGCAGATTGGAACTTTCCGGTTGTTGATAAAAATAACTGGAATAAAATCAATGTTAGCGAAAGTGATTGGACTTTTCCGACCATTAACAGGGAAGATTTTAACACACCTATTGTTAATGAAAAAGATTGGTACACGCCAACAGTCAATGCTAATGATTACAATGTTCCTGAAGTCAACAAAGACGATTGGACATTTAGAGTTAATGCCGGTGATGACGTAAGAAAGCAAACGCAAGATGCGACTTATAACTCTTATATGGAGCGTATGAATCCGGAGTTTGACCGTCAGCGTGAAAATATGGCGACAATGCTACAAAATCAGGGTATTCCGGTTGGCAGTGAAGCCTACAACCGCGCAATGGGTGAGCTTGAACAAAGACAAAATGATGCGACAAGTCAAGCCGCTTATCAAAGCGTTCTTGCCGGTAACAATGCTTATTCGCAAGCCTTACAAGATGAAATCAACGCCGGTAACTTCGGAAACAATGCGACTAACTCTTATTATAACGCACAACTGGCGGCTAACCAAGGGCGGAACGATTACCTTAACGCACAACTTGCAGCTAACCAAGGCAGAAGTGACTTGCTTAATGCCCAACTTACTGCAAATCAAGGTATTAATGATTATCTTAATGCGGTTTATGGCAGTAATCAAAACCGTGCTAACTTCTACAATCAACAGGCTCTTGGTAACCAAAACGAAGCCTTATTTACCAACACACAACTTGCGGCAAATCAGGCACCGGAAGCTTATGCCAATGCTTTACGTGCTGACAATGAGGCTTTATTGCAGTTTTATGATGCACAAAATAAAGCAAACAGCGCACGTTCTTCTTTGGTTGATACGCAGAACGCGGCAAACTACGCACAACAGGCTTATATCAATCAGATACTTGCACAATTACAGGGTAGTCCATCCGGCTATGAAAACCAACAGAATTTATTTGCGGTTAAGAGCGGCAAATCTGACTTGAAGTATCAACAAGATAAAGCAAACGCAAACAGAAGTAGTGGTTTAGGAACTGCAATCGGAACAATCGGTGGGGCTTTGCTTGGTGGCTCTATGGGCGGCGTTGAAGGTGCGTCAGTAGGTGCGCAAGCCGGTGGAACTTTAGGCGGATTATTCTAAGGAGAAATAGATGTTAAACAGAGATTATACAAGTGGCATACAAAACGCAATCCGAAATTCTTTGAGTTTGGATTTCACGCCAACTCCGAATAAGTTTGAACAGTTGCCGGAAGTTGTAAGTAAAGGGCTTGAAAATTGGGATAACGCAATGCGTAAAAAAGCTTATGTTGATGCGCTTCAAACAGGTGACCAAGAAAAGATTGATAAAGCGTTGGCAAGCTATGATGCCGATGCTTATCAAAATGTCTTAAAAGATAGAGAAAAACGGCAACAAGAACTTGACGACATCGCCGCACAAAGAGATTTCCAACGGGAAATGCTTGATGCCCAATTAAAGAACAGCTTTGCGCTTGAAAATTTACGCAACCAAAACGCAAGAGGATTGGCAGAGTATAATGCAGGGCTAGCGGCACAAAACGGGGGGAATGTAGCTTTTGACCCTAAAGGCACAATGGATTTAAGAAAAGAATTTCAAGCCGGTGCAAAAGATTATTATTCCGTAGGCGACAACTACGCAAAACTACAAAAAGCCGCACAAAATCCATCGGCTGCCGGCGATATTTCTATGGTGTTTAGCTATATGAAAATGCTTGATCCTGGTTCTGTTGTTCGTGAGGGCGAATATGCTAACGCACAAAATGCGGCGGGCGTTCCGACAAGAATTGTTAATGCTTACAACAGAATGTTAGACGGTACAAGATTGTCAGACGAGCAAAGACAAGACTTTACCAACCAAGCGCGCAATTTATTTGAAGCACAAAAACAACGCTATGACAAACAAAAAGAGTTCTACACCGGAATTGCAAACGCTTCGGGAATTAACCCGCAATATGTAATAAGCGATCCATTTGATTTTGAACAACAAAACACACAACAACAAAACAATTTTGATGTAGGGGCAACACAAACTTTTAACAACGGATTTTCAATTACAAGGGTTAAATAAAATGGCAACTTTCAGAATTGATACACCTGACGGACGTTCTTTTGAAATTAGCGGGAATAGAGCACCAACGGAGCAAGAAATTATGCAAATGGTTGGCGGCGGAAATAAGCCCGCTATTTCTCAAAATGAGCCTGAAATTCCCACATTACCGGAAGAACAAAGAGCCAAGCCACAAACAAGTTATATGGACGGCGTTGTTTCTTCGGGTTTAAAAGGTTTCGGTCAAGGGTTGGTTAGTGGATTAGGCAGATATGCAAGTGGTTTATCACTTGGTGCGACTGATTGGATTGACAGGAAAACAGGTGGTAATCTGCAAGCGTTGGATGAAGATTTATCACAATCAGCGCAAAACGCCGGAAAGATAACAAGCGGATTAAACAAAGGCGCGCGGTTTTTATCTGAAGCCGGTGGTATGGTAGGTGGTGTTGGTAGTAAAATTTTAAGTGGTGCAAAAACTATTCCGACAATGATGGCTAAAGGCGGTATTGAGGGTAGTATTTATGGGGCGACATCAAGTGATAAACTGGACGAGCTTCCAAAAAATATTGCGTTAGGTTCTGCTTTAGGTGCAACTGCAACCGGTGTTTTGGGTGTAGGCGGAAAGGCAGCAAAAAGGTTTGTTCCTGTACTGAATGCAGAGGGAAAAGCTAAAAGTCTAAAAGACGCTTTTGTTGACAGAGATAGCACTATTGCGCTTAAAAGAGGTGCGAAAGCAAGTCAAAAAATATCTGACGATATAGCTGAAGAAATGCCAGTTATAAAAGACACAATAAACAGCAAAATGGATAATGCTTTAAGTAAAGCAATCGGCGAAACACCTAACATAAATGAAATAGAAAATATAGCAAAGGCAAACTATACAGATTATATGGTACACAATGCCGGTCGTCCGGTTGACTTGGAGCCGTTAAGAAACTCTTTTAAGAATTATACAAAATTCCAAAAGAAAACGCTAAAAGATGCACTTGGGAGCGCAAGCTATGAAACAAACGCTCCGGTGGGGTCGGTTGAACACGCCCATCAAATGCGAATGGCTATTGACGATATGATTGATTCCGCGAGCAAAAAGAGCAACAATAGACAACTGCCGTCTTTGATGAAAGTTCGTGAAGATTTGGATAAAGTCTTAAAATCAGATGATGGCTACAAAGCTATTGATGACCAATATGCACAAGCTATGAGAATAAAAGATGCGTACAATAAAGGTGTTTCAGCGACTAAAAAAAGTAAACCGTCTTTTGAAAACGAGCTTGAACGCAAAGCGTGGTTATCCGGTGCAAATGAAAACTTGCAAAACAATTTAAGCAACGGCAATAACAATTACGCTAAAACGGTTTCGGGAAATTTAAGTATTTTAAGAAAAGGCTTAAATGATACTGAATACAACTCTGTTAAAAAGGCAACAAACAACATAAACAAAGAATATTCAAGAGCCGCTAGTTTGGATAAAATAGTAAATAAAGAAAGCGAGGCAGAAAACTTGCCTTTTTGGCGTGAAATTCTTGAAAGTGTTGGCTCTTTTGCCGGTAATACTGTTGGCACTGCTGAAAAAGCTTTATATGGTTTATCAGACAGGGGAACTGCTAACAGAATATTAAACGGAACAGCAGATAGCGAAATTGCAAGAAACATAAACAGGTCAATAAACCGATATATTCCGGTATCTGGAGCGGTAACAAGCCGAAACTTAGTAGAATATAACAACAAACGGGGAAATTAAGCCCCTTTTTTTATGGAGAAATGAAATGCCTTTTGATTCTCAAGGAAATTTTACAAGGGTTACGAACTGGCAAGATGATGCCGCAAACTCTATCCCTATTTTGGCAAGCCGTCACGATGATGAGGATGATAACTTTGCCGCCGGTTTTAATGAAACATTTTGCCGAGATGGTAGAGCCGCCGCAACCGGTAACTTTAAAATGGGCGGAAATAAGATTGTTAATCTTGCGAGCGGTACAAATACAGGCGACGCCGTTAATAAAGGGCAAATGGACACCGCTATTAACTCTGCTGTTACAGGAAAGCAAAACACGATAACCGGTGGTGCGAGTACAATTACCTCTGCTAACCTTACTTTAAATCGCGCTTTAGTTTCTAACGGATCGGGAAAAGTTTCGGTATCAACTACGACTGATACAGAACTCGGATACGTTCACGGTGTAACATCTGCTATTCAGACACAAATTGATAGCAAGCAAGCAACGATAACAGGCGGTGCAAGTACGATTGCAAGTTCTAACCTTACCGCAAGCAGAGCCTTAGTTTCAAATTCTAGCGGTAAAGTGGCTGTTTCTTCTACGACAGACACCGAGTTGGGATATGTTCACGGGGTAACAAGTGCTATTCAGACACAGATAAACTCAAAGCAACCAACTTTAACCGGCGCGGCAACCACGATTGCAAGTTCGGATTTAACAGCGAGCAGGGCGTTAGTTTCTAACAGTTCCGGTAAAGTTGGAGTATCTTCTACCACGGCAACAGAATTAGGATATGTTCACGGCGTAACGTCAAATATTCAAACGCAGATAAACAACGCAGTTTCAAGCATAGCAACATCAATTACAAATATGCTTAAAACTTTATATCCGGTCAATTCAATTTATATCGGGGTGCAATCAACTTGTCCGTTGGCGACACTGATTTCAGGTTCAACTTGGACAAAGGTTGCGACAAAGATAATAACAGATGTCGGAAGTGTCAGTATTGCCACAAACAACAAACAAATAAAAATGAAAAATGACGAGGGCGAATATGCAATGATTGCAAGATATGTCGGCGGAGCTCTTAATATCGGTGGTCATACTTTTAACTCTGACGGCACGGCATTAAAATTTGGTTCTGAAACCGGTCTTGGTGCTAGTGTTAGCAAAACAACCTTAACGGTTAACATTTGGAAACGGACAGCATAAGGGGGTGATTAGAATGGCTTGCAGAGGTAAAAAACGGAAATAATTATCGGGGGTTTTAAGCCCCCTTTTTTTATGGGGAAAAAGAATGTCAGGAAGAATGGTTAAAAACATAATTGAAATTAGGCAAGGCGATAGCTACGCAATTAATGTTCAAGTTAAGGATAAAAAAGGGTGTCCGGTAAATCTAACCGGTGCGGTTTTGTTTCAGCAAGTTAAATCGGGTGACGGGAATATCGTCTTACAAGTAACAGGAACGGAAGTTGATGTGCTTAAAGGAAAAATGGTGCTTTTGTTTACGCCGGATATGACAGCAATTCCGGTTGGCGATTATGAAACAGATATACAAGTCACAACCGCTGACGGAAATGTAAACACAATCTTTCCGGAAAATGTAAATCAAGTCGGAATATTTAGGATCACAAAACAAGTAACAGAGGGCTAAAATGAGCATAACCTTTAATGAAGATGCCAATTTGGTGACGAAAATCACCCCTGACAAAGAACTTTATGCGGTTTTTGAGGATGTTGATTATGAAGTTATTGTCGGCGATAGCGCGAAAATAGAAGTCGGTCAAGCGATTAACTACATCAAGTCAGGAAAAGCGGAAATCCAAGAGGGCGTTGATGAAGTGCTTAATGCCTTTAATGCGAACGCTACGGAAAAGACAAATGCTTTTAATACAAATGCCGAGAACAAAACAAACGACTTTAACAGTAACGCATTAAATAAGACAAATGCTTTTAATACTAATGCTTCTGATAAAACAACGGCATTCAATAATAACGCAATTTCTAAAACAGGCGATTTTAACGACAACGCGGCAGATAAAACAAACACGTTTAATTCTAACGCATCGGATAAAACAACCGCTTTTAATAACAATTACACTGACAAGAAAGATTTGATTGATGCGCAAGTGGCTGTAGCGAGCGGATATGCTGACACGGCTAAACAATGGGCGATAGGCGATCCGACAGAGCCGAGCGGTGGTTCTGCAAAATATTGGGCAGAAGCTTCCGCAAGTGCGGCGGAACAAGTCGGCAACGGTACAATTACTATAACACAGGGTGGAACGACAAAAGGTACATTTACAACTAACCAATCAACAAACACCACGATTGATTTAACCGGCGCATCAACTATGACCTATACAGTAGCAACAAAGACTTTGACTTGGAGTTAGATTAATGGCATATAGATTTGAAGTTAGTATAGATGAAATTTACGGATT
The DNA here is from genome assembly GCA_045630515.1 of Acutalibacteraceae bacterium. Taxonomy (GTDB): domain Bacteria; phylum Bacillota; class Clostridia; order Oscillospirales; family Acutalibacteraceae; genus UMGS1532. The sequence goes on along the minus strand of JAZQTG010000013.1, from coordinate 8,276 downwards.
AAGTTATAGCAATGAACCAACCTTAACATTAACAACTGTTCCGAGTGGTTTTGATATAGAATTTACTGGTGGAATGATTAGTAACTATCCAGATAGTAGTAAACCTAATGATGGAATTTGGAAAGCATCTTATGGAGGGGGAATATATGATACAGAAATTGTTGAGCAGATTGAGGAATATAAATATACTTTATCAGCTAATGGATTTAACCCTATTACGTTTACCTCGACAGATGGTGCATTAGAAATAGAAGAAGTGACAATGACACCATCTTTAGATGTTTCTGTATTATCTGATGGAACAAATAGCTATGCGATAAAAGACGCTCAAGTACGTTCTGACATAGCGAGTCTGCAAACAAATAAAGTACCAACAACCAGAAAAGTAAACGGAAAAGCTTTATCGTCTGATATAACACTTACTGCAAGTGATGTTGGTGCATTATCAAGCATTTCATCAAGCGATGTTACAACTGCACTTGGTTATACACCATTGCAATCATCTGACATATCAAATATGGTAACAACTGATACGAGTCAAACAATTACATCGAGCAAGGAATTTTCTGCGAATCCATCTATCAGTAACAATCAGCCAAACATACAAATAAAATCACAAAGTATAACAAAAGGAACAACACCATCTGCCACAAAATATTCTTGGTTTGGTACTATTTTTGATAATACAGGAACAAACCAAGAAGATAAAATGGCACAAATATATCATACTTATTATTATAACGGGTTAACAGCATTAAACTTTGAAATTTTTAATCCAACAGCAGATTCAACAGCAACATCTAAAATTGCTTTACTTCACGATGGCACAAATACTTATGCAACAGCACCAACACCAACAGAAGATACAAACAATTCTGTTCAAATTGATACAGTTGGTGCAAGAAACACGAAGTTGGCAAATTATGCTTTAGATAACACGGTTGTAAAAACTTCTGGCGATCAAAATATTACAAATACCAAAACTTTTGAACAATTAAATACAAAAAACGGTATTGTTGTTATAGATAGTAGAATTACAAAAGGCACAAATCCGGCAAATACTTTATATAAAGGAATGATTTATATAAATGACACTAATGCCACAACTGCAAATGCTTGGCAAGACACAAGGTTAGGTGTTGTAGAATATTATCTGACAGATACAGGGCAATCTTGTATTCAATTTTGTGTTTACAAAAATACAGCAAGTGCAACGGCAAGTTCTGTGTTCAGAATTAAATATGATACAGCCTCAAGCACGAGTTGGGCTGAACTTAATTCATCTCCAACAACAACAGACCAAAGTAAAAAAGTAGCAACGACCGAGTTTGTTCGTAATCAACCTGGTATCTTTTGGTATGGAACTTCATCATCTGCAGCAGATGCTACAGAAAAGGTTGTTACAATAAGTGGATATAATTCCGCTTTATCTCCATCAGCCGGACAATGCTTAATCGTAAAACCGACAACAACTTCAACTGTTGCTAATTCTACAATTAAGATTGTTGATTCGAATAACAATGTTTTGTTAGCCGCAAAGGATATGAGATATAACAATGCGGCAATTACAACTTCAACAGATAGTATTGTTTGGAACGCTAACTATCCTACAATATTTATGTATGACGGTACATACTGGGTATTTTTGGCACATGGTATTGATAGCAATACAACTTATTCTGCTATGAGCGTTGCTGAGGGAACTGCTGGAACTGCAACAAATAGTAGAACAATGCGTGCGGATTATCTTAAAGATATCATTACAGCTAGAATGACAACGCAAATATCAGGATATAACGCAAGTAAAACGCAAACTCTTAAAAATGTTTCAGGCACTTTAACTTGGGTTGATGATTAGGAGATAAAATGATTAAGGATTGGGAGAAAAGGCTTGAGTTTCACGAGGGTTTTCGTGAAAAGCCGTATTATTGCACAAAGGGGCGACAAACAATCGGCATCGGTCATAATTTGGAAGCGAGAGAGTTTACCTCTGAAGAGTTAAAAGCCGTTGGCGATTGGAAAAAGGGAATAACCCGCAATGCCGCCCTGATGATTTTAAGAAACGATGTCAATTTATGTCTTAAAGACTTACAGAAACTAGGCTTTTGGTATTACCTAGATGATGAAAGGCAATATGCCCTTTTGGATATGTGCTTTCAAATGGGTTATGAGGGGTTGTGTAAATTTAGAAAAATGCTTGAGGGGATAAGAACAAAGAACTATGCGGAAGCTGAAAAGCAATGCCTTAACTCACAATACGCAATGCAAACCCCCAAAAGAGCCAAAAGAATTGCAAAACTTATAAGATGTGCGAGGTGGGAAATATGACGGCAACAGATGTTTGGGAAGCAGTCAATGAAGTTGACGGACAAGATATAGGCAAAGGAACAAGGGTTATGCTTGAGGCTTTAGTTAAAGACGGTGAGGAAATGCGCAAACGTATGGATAGCATAGAAGATAAGGTAAATTCAATCGATAAAAATATTGTCGAATTAAAGACTTTGATTGAAACAAGCATAAACCGAAAACAAAGCGGTTGGATTTTCTTGTCGGAACTGATTAAAGAAACAAAGTTTTGGTTATGGATCATAATTTTAACGGTGTTAGCTTATGGGGTTTCAATAACAGATTTGAAAGGGTTGTTAAAATGAGCTTGATATATAGTTTAATATCGGGATTGATGTTTCGGATAAGAGGGGGTTTGAAAATCCCCTTTTTTGATAGGAAATTTCCGCTGAATAAATGGTGGTTTGCGGTATGGTTTGCAAGTTTAGCTTGTTATCTTTACAAAGGTGACTGGAATTTGTTTTGGGTGGTGCTAATTGCGGCGAAAATGTCAACTTCTATATGCGGTTGGGGTGAGGCTTGCGGGTGTGCGATTGGTGTTGGCAAACCCTCAAAGACTAGGGTTGATAACGCCGATTTTGATGAATTTTGCGATAACTTTGAATTTAAGGGTTGGAAACTAATTGAACACCCTATTTGTTGGGGCGTGGTATGGCTGACTTTAAGAGGTGTATTATTGTCATTTATTATAGGGTTAGCACTTAATAATATCCCTTTTATGATATGTGGTGCAAGTATGGGCTTAATCTATTATCTTTGCGGATTATTTGCCCGAAAGGTATTGAAGAAAAAAGATAAAACCGGTTGGGATTTGGCTGAATGGTGTCTAGGGTTTTACTTAGGGTTGATGCTATGCGTTATCTAATGGCGATATTTTTAGGTTGTAGCGTGGTGTTTGGTTTTTTAGCATACTATTACCACGCAAGAGCAACTTCCTATTGTGAGATGTGGAAAAAGAGCCAAGCAAACAATGACTTTTTAATTAAGCAAAGGAAAAAGGATTATGAAGACACAATGGCAATCAGTGAGCGGAACAAGGAACTTGAAAAAGCGGCGGCTAAGGATAAGGCTTTTGATTGGGGCTTTTATATCGGCGATTCTCCTGTTATTAAGCGGTTGCAAGCAAATTGAATATGTAGAGGTTGAACGTCAGCCGATAACGTGCATTGATGAGATTAAAACGCCGTTAGATATGGCTAAGTGCCTGAACGAATATAAAACGAGGTACTAATGGAAGATGAAATGTTTTTAGAAATTCGGCAAGACAAAGGTGCAGATGAGCCTTGTCTTTTTCCTAAAGAAGAATGGGATAGTTTGATACAATGGCAACCAGTTTCAAACATTCCCGATCCTTACGAGAAAGCACCAAAAGAGGTTAAAGAATATCACGAAATATATGAAAAACTATGGCTAAAGGGCAGATAAAAGATATTTATATTGTACACGTTGGCTTTTATATAGGGGCGTATCGTGTCGGCAGATGCCCGAATATATCATACGCAAAAAGCACCGAATTTATTGATTTCATTCAGAGTTTACGCGAAGACTATCCCGATTATCGCTTGCGGTGTGTAAGAAACTGGGGGATTGAAGAAGTGGTTGCAAAAAGAATTGTTATGGATAGAAAGTTGACGGAAAAGACTCGGTGAATTACTGTACACAATTTGTACACATTAACGGGGTATTTGTACACATTTTGGGACATTTTTAGACACTTTTATTAACTTTTACGAATCGGTAGAAAAAGAAAAAAGCCTTGTAAAATCAAGGCTTTGAGGTGGTGCCGTTTAGTGGACTTGAACCACCGACCCACGCATTACGAAAGAGTTTTAATTCCTTATATATCAAAGCGATAGGTTAATTTGTACGCAAATTTGTACACATTAGTTAAAAACTTTTAATAAAGCATCTCGCTTTTCATCAGTTAAAACGTGGGCGTATTTCATAGTTGTTTTTATGTCTTTATGCCCTAAAATCTGCTGCGTAAGTTTCAGGTTTCCGGTTTCTTTTAAAATCCACGTTGCGGCGGTGTGGCGTATAGTGTGGAAGTTTTGGTATTTTACACCGGATTTTTCTATTGCTTCAGCCCAAACCTTTTTAAAGTCCTTAAAAGGCTTTTCATTATGATTAAAGACATACTCGTTTATTTTAGGCTGTTTCTTTAATATTCGTTTTAGTTTAGGGATAAGAGGGATTGAAATAATCCGACCGCCCTCAATAGTTTTGTCTTTCACTTTTATTGTTATCAGATCATTTATAAAATCAATTTCCGACCATTTGAAGTTTAATAAATTACTCCTGCGCATACCGGTATAAATAGCGGTATAAATAACAGGCTTAAAATCGTTATCGGCAGCATCAATTATTTTTTTAAGGGTTTTCATATTGTCAAAATATTTAACGTTTTCTGCCGGTATTTTTAGCTTGAAGCGCGATGGTTTTATTCTAGGGGTATCATAACCTAAAAGTTCAAGTTTGTTTAACATTGCCGAAATAAAAGCTAAATCTTTATTGATTGTTGCATTCTTTACTTGCCTTTGCCGGAGTAAGATAAAATCGTTTATAGCTTGCGGGGTTAATTCATCAAGATATTTTGGAAGCAAGGATTTGATTAAACTCATTTTGCGGCGGGCTTCTAAAGGGCGTGAATAATTATGTTCGTTTACTTGGTAGAAAATACCAAAAGCCTCACCAACGGTTAATTTGTCTTTTGGGTGATCTTGCGTTTGATTTAATTGTTCTTTTGCGTATAGTTCAGCTTGTTTCTTATCCGTGGTGTGGCAAGAGCATCTATATCTTTTATGACCATTTTCGGTAGGTATGGAGAAATACGCCCACCACGTTTCACCTCTTTTGTAGAGCCTAAATAAGTTAATTCGCTTTGCCATCTATCCAATTCCTCAACAGGATAGCGTTTGGACTTGCCTATAACTTTAAAACCGATTTCACCGGCATTAACAATTTCCCGAAAATACTCCGGTTTTATTTTCAAATATCCACACGCTTGTTTTTGATTTAAAAGCATAGTTTTCTCCAAGTGTCAAGTTTAAAAAAGGTGGGCGGTTAGTTTGAACAATTTACCGTTATTGGCGAACCGCCCATTATTTCCATTTTCCACAATGTTTACAATGCCACCTAATGCCAAAAGGTGTTTCGAAAAATACCCAACAATGAAAGCCAAACAGACATTTTAAGCGTTTAATCATTTGTCTAATTCCTCTATTCTTTCCAACGCTGTGTAAAGATACATAATAAGTCCACCGTCTGCCGTTTCGCAAAACAAATCATCATCTAGTACGGCTTTTATACCTTTAACCGCTATATCTAACTGTTTCTGCGACGTTTCTATCTTTCCTGCTCTTTCCATAGAAACACGAAGTGTTGATTCCCATACTTCTTTTTCAATCGTTACATATTCTTTATCAGATTTTGGAATTTCCCAATCATCAATCTTTCTTAAAAGTCTTTCAGTAGTATCATCTATCATTTTACTTAAATCACTCATTTGTTTAACTCCTGTAAAATTTCATTTACCCATTTATATGCTGTAGCAATTTGGTCTTCCATATCTTCATCGGGCAAACAAAGATGTGTTGATAATGTTTCAAGGTCAAGAATAACTGAATCTAGTTTTTGTTGTGCAGTTTCTTGTTTGCAAGCTTCTTTTGAAAGTCTTATACCTCGTTTATGGTATTTAACCCTTGTTATCTTTCCAAGTAGTTCGAGCCCATTCAAATAATGATTAACCATAGGCTTACTTTTTAATCCAGTAGCTTCTTTTATCTCATCGTTTGTTGGTGAAAATCCTTTTTTAGTGATGAAATTCTTGATAAACCTTAAAACTTCTTTCTGTTTTGGTGTCATTTGTTTAATTCCTCGATTCTAAGTAACACCCAATCGGCATATTTATCTTTATTGGCTAGTTCATTTAGATATTCTTTTGCTATATCCAGTTGTTTCTGCAACCGCTCGCATTTATTGATTGTTTCAATTAAAACATCGCTTGAGCGTTTACCATCGTTACAAGGGTTTAAATCATTTTGACTTTTAATCATCAGCAATCTCCATTATATTAATAATTACAACATCTTCAAAATCATTCTTTTTAGTTATATATTTTTCAATTTCCCTTATTGTTTTGCCTGTGATTTTATTATCTAAAGAAAAATATATATTACCATAACCACACAAACCATCTTTGGTGGAAAAGTTATAGCTTACAAAATATGTTTTACTCATCAGCATAACTCCTTAATTTCTTTTGCTGTCAATCGCCTGCAATGTTCGTAACACAAACCATCTTCATCTATGTAAAAATAAGATTGATTACCTTCGTTGGTTATACTTGTTAATACTCCGTATGCGTAATCAAGTTTTTTCTTTCCCCAAAAATAACAAAGTTTACCTATATCATATTCCATTGTAGACGTCAGAAATAAAAATATTCCGGCTAATATTGTAATAGTTACCATAATGAAAAAAACCGCAAATAACATTATCTAAAATAGCAAATAAATAGTATTTCATTCTTTTTCTCCTTTGTGTTGTATTCCATTCCAAGTTCTATGGGTGTTTTTTGCGTGTTTAACGGCGACGCGCTCGTAAAAGTCAGGGTATTTAAGGCAGTTAATTCCGGCGATAATTACATCTGACATTTCCTCTAAAAGTTCCATTTCGTTTTTTTGCTTATATCTACGCGAACGGGTGTATTTTTCTTTAGCATCAATAAACTCGTTTATTTCATTATTTAGCTTTCTTTTTTGTGCTTCCATAGGTAAACAAGGAAAAGTCTTTCCGTGCCATTTTAAAATCTTATAAACCAAAACTAATTCTCTTATCATTTTACACCCCACACGTATAATTTACATAAGTGTCTTAGTGTTGCTTTCTTTCCGCATAATTCACGCTTGAAGTGGTGTTTTTTCTTGCCGGTAGCGGTGGCAATCCTTTCTTCTAAGTGCTTTATTTTTGCCGATATTTCCTTTATCCTAAAAATCGGTAACTTTGTTAATTTACTCATTTTCCCTCCCAAAATTCATTTATTCCTTTTAATATCTCTGTATATTTTTGCCCTAGAGAACTTCCTAAAACGCCGGACAAGTCCATATCTCTGATACACATATCAATAGCCGTTTTAGCGTTCTGTTTGGTGGCATCAGCCCAAGATTGCTCTTTTAGGTATTTGCCAACCGGTTTTACAAGCCCCGCAACGCGTTTGTAATAGGTGCGGAGTTCGTCATAATCGTTAAATGAACTGCATCCGCTTTCCCAAAAGCATTGCAATAAACTATGAAACAGATTGTTTTGCTCGCGTGATTTAAGGGCTTGTTTTGAGCAAACATCTATACAGACATAATCTGACTTCATTTTATTGAGCTTATTGACAAGCCCTTTATAGGGTGCAAATAGCTCTAATGCGTGTTGTCTTGAAATTTCTGTTATCATAGTTTTCCTTTCGAGGTGGGGCGGTGGAGATTAACATTCAACGATTAACCGCCCCATTGTTTCACCATTTTATCTTTTCCAATTTGCCACGGCTTTCGTAAATCACCGTACCTTTGACGGTCAGATGTTTTAATAATGCGCATAGTAATTTTACCATTTTATTCCTCTTCTTCTATAAGCTTGCCGTTTTCAAACCAATACCAAGTATTTGCTTTAATCGTTTTTCTTTTAATTTTGCCGCCAACCTTAGCGGAATAGATGTTATCTAACACCCAATTCTTATCTTTAAATCGCCAATCACAAATCACAATACAGCCGTTTTCATCTGCTTTTGCTCGGCTTTCTATGCCGCAAGCAAGGGCAACAGCATATTTTCCTTTAACTTCTGCCGCTGAGTAGTCGCCGGTGTTTGTTGCCGCTGAATGGTAGCCGGTGTTTGTTGCCGCTGAATGGTAGCCGGTGTTTGTTGCCGCTGAATGGTAGCC
>JAZQTG010000012.1:0-1412 GCA_045630515.1 Acutalibacteraceae bacterium | reverse complement strand
AGGATCAAACTCTCCATAAAAGTAGTTTGAGTTAAGCTCAAAATTTTGCTGACTATTGTTTTAGTCAAATTGTCTCTTTCAATTAAGAAAGAAAATTATTGTTAACGTTTTGCTTGTTCAGTTTTCAAAGTTCATTTCGTTATCACTCATTAGCGACAACTCTTATATATTAACACTCACCTAAGTTTGTGTCAATAACTTTTTTAAAGTTTTTTTGAAACCTTTTGTTTCTGTTTTTCAACAGCAACTTTTATATCATATCATAAACTTTTTGTTTAAGTCAATGACTTTTTTAATTGTTTTTTGATTTCTGTTACGTCACCTTAGCGACTTAAAATAATATACCACTATAGTTTTTATCTTGCAAGTGTTTTTTCGTCTTATTTTAAAAAAGATAAAAATAAGACTACACCAATTCCGGAAAAGCCTAATACTGTTACGATTAAAATCGAAAATAGGTTAATCTTAATCTCCGTTATTAATGACTTTTTTAATATAAGGACTTGTTCTATCTTTAATACACATAAAACAGCTTAAATTGGAATAGAAAAGAATAGGATAGAATAGCGCAGAATAGAAAAGTTTAGCGTAGAAGGCGTGTAAGAATGTGAATAAAACGAAAGAGAAGAGTAAAGAACGCCCTTTGACAACGCAGCTTTTGCTTGCAACGATCGATAAATAGAGCCTTTTCGGCAAAACGTTTACCACACGTACAACGATAGCGACGGCATTTATACATCCAAATCGTTAAGCGTCCCCACATCGGAAGGTGACCAATCTTACGCATTCGATAATCTTGTTGTTTTTGCACCACATACTGGACAACGATGCTCTTTTACAGGCATTGAAATGTAGACTAACATACGATTTTCCTGTTCGACGATTCCTTCAATATTTACACCTTTTAATCCGGGTAATTCCATGTTAAAGTTCATACGGCACAACTCACCTTTACACTTGTTTCTCGACAATTCAAGTATAGTAAAATAGGTGACGTTGTGCATTTTCTTTTTCATCATTGTGTGGAAACTCCAACATTTATAATAGAACCAAAGATAAAAAAAGCCCGAAACGATGATGATATCGTCTCGGACTTTTATGATGACCCGTACGGGATTCGAACCCGTGTTACCGCCGTGAAAGGGCGGTGTCTTAACCACTTGACCAACGGGCCTAAATGGCGGAGAAAGAGGGATTTGAACCCTCGCGCCGGTTACCCGACCTACACCCTTAGCAGGGGCGCCTCTTCAGCCTCTTGAGTACTTCCCCAAAAGACGGCTCCGAAGATAAAAAGCAAATAATAGATTAACTGACTAACAGCCGGTACCCTACTACTAAGCTATTTCGGAAAAAGAATCTATATAATGGGCCTAAATGGACTCGAACCATCGACCTCACGCTTATCAGGCGTG
>JAZQTG010000011.1:0-111918 GCA_045630515.1 Acutalibacteraceae bacterium | reverse complement strand
AAACTAGACCAGTTGATATAGGTGAAAGTAATTTATATAATATTACCCAAAAACTTGCAGAAGTTTTTGGTGTATTTTGCCGATATGAATATGAGCATGATTAGAATTATCATATAACTTGTAGAAAAGTTGTTTTTTATAATAAATTTTATTCTGAACAATTAGGATTTTTAGATTTTACTTATCCTTATTCTGCAGAGGAAATTAAAAGAACAATAGATAGTAATGATTTAGTAACTAAATTATATGTAAAAAATATAGAAGATTCTACTACGGCTAGTGGATTAATTACTATTTTAGATGCAGATATTAATAAGAGTAAAGAAGATTATATTTTAAATTTTGATTATTTACATGAAATTAAGACTATTACCGATGAATAGTATAATAATATTGCTATATTTGAAGAATCAATGGGTAAATATAATAGTATTATTGACCCAATTAATAGAAAATTAGCTATTTTAAATGCGAAAATACCTGATTTATCCGCGCAATTAACTGTTGCAAAAAATGCAAGACAATTAGATGAAGAAAGAATTAGTGATGCTTAGGATTTACGAAAGAATTTAACAGATGATAGTGGAGAAATTGAAATTGATGAAAGTAATCCTCGTACTGCAATATTATTAAAAGATAATTCTAAATCAGAAAATGATTATTATTATATTAAAATTTCTGAGTTAGGGGTTATTGGAAATACTGTTCGTATTTTTAAAGATCTTGATTATGTAAATAAAACTTTAGGTAGCGAACTTTTAGGCGGCACGCCACAATATGATGATTGTGGGAATCTTATTCGTATAAATAATTTATATGTAAATCCAACTAATAAAAAAAGAACTGTTTATTTAACTTATAAATATTCTCCAGCACTTTATTATGATAATGTAGAAGAAGTTTGGACTAAAAGACTTTGGATGGATGAACATAATATTACTACTTTGACAGCGCAATTAACGCAATTAGAAAATGAAATCGCTGACTTAGAAAATACAAAAGCTGGTATATTAGAAAGTAAAGAACAAAAAATTACAGAATTTGAAGAAGAGATGGGACCCGCGATTAGAGAAGGATATTGGCAGCCAGAAAATTATACTGATTATGGCAATAAAATGATTGATAGCATTAGAATGGATATTTCTCCAAGTAATGGTGTCATCGCGGGTAAAACTCCTTATGCTTCTTTAGTTTGGGATACAGAAGCTCTTATTGGAGAAACATTAAATAGTTATGAAATAGGAGTAGATTAGACAAATACTTATTATAGTTATATTGAATTAACTAATTCTAATTTAAATGAAATAAAAGATTATTTAGACGATGTTTGTGTTTTATATTATAATTATCCAAATTCTCAAGACAATCCTTGGGTATTAAATAAAGCAAAAAGTTTATCATTAGGTTCTCAATGCGAATTAGGTTTTGTGTATGATAGTTCAAATGGAAGTTATCGGCCAGCAATTTTATTAACTGGAGATAGAGGACTTTCAGAGATTAATAAGATTAAAGAAAATGGTTTTATTGGCGCATTAACAACTTAGGTAGCCGGTTCTGTTATTGAAACTTCTCGGAAAACTCATCCATATATTTCTCATAATAATTTAACTTTTAAAACTTTAGATGGAATTAATAGAAAGGTTGCTTATCCTCGTATAAAAATTAATTCATTATTTTTAATGACTGGTATTGGTTATTTTGGTCTTTCTTATAATAAAGAAAAACTTAATTAGTATGAAGACTATTATATAACTAATAAAGAAGATTATTTTTATATTACTTTAAAACCAGAAGCATTAATTAAATATGGGCCGGTTAGTAAAACATTAAGTTTTTATTATACATTATCTACTGCATCAAACGCAATTTATCTTGATGCTTTACAAGTTTCGCGCGAAAATGCCTATCCTTAGGTATCATATGAAATTGACCCAAATATATATGGTACAGATTTTATGCATACTGCATATAATACATTAGGAACTTTAGCTCATATTAATGACGTAAATTTAAAATTTAAAAATGTAATGGGCTATATTTCTAAAGTTGAATTAGATTTAGATAGACCTTGGGAAGACTAGATTGAAATAAAGAATTATAAAAATAAATTTGAAGATTTATTTAGTACTATTGTCGCGCAAACAGAAGCTATGAAAGCTGCGGAACCAATTTTATCTTCTGCCGCGAATATAATGACATTAAATGGTACTTTAGCAGAAGGTGCGGTAAAAGATGTTATTCGGCATGTAGATTTAGATTATGCTTTTAATAACGGTAATTTAACAATAGATAATGAAAATGGTATTTGGGGTACTAGTGATTCTGGTGTGGTTGCTTTCCGTGGTGGTGGTATTTTTACTGCTACTGAAAAAACAGAAGAAGGTAACTGGAAATGGAATACTGGTATTACACCAGAAGGTATAAATGCAGATTTAATTACTACTGGCCAATTAGATACTAATTTAATTAAAATTTATGCTGGTGATAAAGTTAAATTTTAGATGAATGGCGAGGGGATTTTTGCTTATCGTTCATTTTTAGATAATCTTAACGAAGATGAACTTTCAGTTCCTTTGCGTAGAGCAATTGATGATTTTATTGATAATAATTCAGATGATTTAGATTTAGATAAAAAATAGTATGTTAAGTATGATGCTAATGGTTTATTCTTAATTGCAGAAGCTGGTGCGCATATTTTAAATAAGAATAAAACAGCTTTTTTAGATGATGGTGATTTAAATTAGACAGTAAAAAGAGTTGAAATAAGTTGGGATGGCTTAATTCTTCGTAATTGGGAAAATACTAATGTTTTCTTCGCGGACCCAGATACTGGTAATTTAACTCTGTAGGGCAATGTTTATGCTTTAGGAGGGACTATTGGTGGTTGGACAATAACTCAAGATAGTTTACATAGTAGCCATATTGAATTACGTAGTACTTCTTCTGGAAATGATGAACCTGCTGGAATTAAAGTTACTTCTGAAGATATTAATGATTATACAGTAACAGATGAAGTAGGAAATATTTATTATATTTATCATGATAATAGTAATCCACCAGTAGAATATTTTTATGCATCTGCACAGAATATTTTGCCTATAAATTCAGAAACAAGAGTCAATATTATGAAACGTAAAAAAGATGTTGTTTCTGTTGTTCCAAAATATATTTCTTCTGAATCAGTAACAATAGAAGATGAAGAAACAATTGAAATTGATATTGGTGATGGTCAAACTGAAGAAATAACGATACCAACTAGTAGAACCTATACTTAGTATTATGTTTGTAATGCTAATTATGTTCCATTAACTAAAAATGGAGAAAAAATTATTTATGATGGTTCTAATAGCCCTGATACTTCTAAAAATCCTTGGTATGGATTATTAACGTCTTCTTAGAGGAAAAATTATGTTGAATATAAAACAGTAACTTCTGAAAAAGAATTTGAGCCTATTGAACCATCCGATTTAGTAGGTGTTCAATCTTTAACTTTATAGTATTTTACGCCAACTTTAGAAATTGATGCTGTGACAGGTAAGTTAATTACTGATAATGGCCAATTAGGTAGTTTTACTTTAACAAAAGATAAATTATCGGGCGGTATTTTAGATAAAACATCAATTATAAGAGGTGAAATTTCTTCAAGTACAATTGAAAAACATGAAACAAAAGATTTTCTTCGTGCATTTTGTGATTTTAGTGGTAATAGTGCAGAAGGCACTTTTACTTTAACTCGTATAGATGGTACAACTGTAAATTTTAATATCGCCGCCATGCAAAAATACCAGACAGATATGGCGGTACAATATAATTATGGTTATTCTGGTGGTTATGCACAAGGTTACGCAAGTGGCAGAGCTTCTGGCGGAGGAAGCGGTGGAGGAAGTAGTAGAACTGCGAATAATTTAAGTGATGTTACTTTAAATTCTAATGATACAGGAACAAGTATACATAATGTTGTTGTATCTTATAATAATGGTTCTACTCCAACTACTTTACCTATAACAATTGATGCAACAGCTATTTCAGGTGCGGGAAGTGCAGGGTATGGATTAGAATATAGTTCTGAAAATAATTATATTGGGATAAATTCTAGTTCTGCTGTAAAAGAATTATCTGTATATGCTGATGTAGTGGCAGAATATAACAGTACTGGTACATATGCTCATAAATATAAATTAAATGTTACAGGATATGTGCAATAGCCTGGTGGTTCAAGGATACCAATGTATATTGGACCAGTAGATTTGGCTACTAGTACTGAAGCTTATGATGCAGCAGTACCTACTTCTTTTAGTCTCGAGAATGCATAGTTACATGTTACTCCGGATCATGATACTGATACTACGAATGCTTATGTTTCTGTTGATATTTCTGCACTACATAATAATACAGTAGTTTATGGGCCAATTTCAAGAGATATTGATATTACAACTTAGTACAATAACATAGTAGATACCGCTATTGCTAATGCAAAAAATTCTGTTGGTTTAGATACTCGTTGGGATGGTTAGGTATATAGAGTAGCGACAACAAACCAATCTCCACCGCATACTGCTAATGTAGCTCTTTCTGAAATTACTCGTTCACGAAATATTAGTAAAAGTACGTGGTCATTTACAGATAGGTTTGAAGTTATAGATTTAGAAACTTAGAATACAATAATTTCTACAGATATTGATTTTACTGTAAAAGATTTTTATGATGCTGGCGCAGAACATATGGGTATGGAAGTTGATGTAGATGAAGGTGTTGTTCAACTTAAAGATGGCGGCGCAAGAACTCCAATTTTAATTACTGGTGGAAGAGATGAAATTGTATATGATCCAAGTTCACACACTTATTCAACTACACATAGAGCTTTTGCAGGAAGCAATGAAAATGAAATGTTTGCCTTAGAAGTTACTTCCTTGGATGAAGGATATTAGGATGGGCTTAAAGACGCGACAGTTACTGGTTCTTGGAATACTGAGACGCATACCTATACTGCCTATAATACGAATAATAATTCTAAAAAAGCTAGTACAACTATTTCTGGAGTTTATACAGATGGAGATTTTACTTTTTCTGTAGGTAGTAAATATTCCTTTAATTAGCCTGTAAAAGTTTAGACAAATACAACTGGCAGTGCATCTGTATTTTCTGGCTCTGTTTTTATTAATGCTTTTGATGTTTATAAAAATGGTAAAAATGATGTAAGTGTTTCTACGGTTGGGCTTGGACGAGATTAGGCTACTTATACTTAGGAAACTAATTAGTATGAAATTCCTTTAGCTATTACTTTAAACAATGATAATCCAACAGATTATTCTAAATCAGTTACTTTTACCGCAACTTCTGCAAAAATTGCTGGTAGAAAAGAAGGAGTAAATTTAGTTCAGTTAGTTGGACCTAGGCATTCAAGTGAAGAACACCCAACTACTTTAATTGCTGGTCAAGTTTATGAAGTAGTAACTAGTACTGGCAATGAGACAATTACTGGTTTTACTAGCTCAAAAGTTGCATTTACAGTTCCTGTATCTATACCTACACTTACATTTAATAATCCTACTTTATCGGGAGGAAGTTTTGGTCCGGATGGTTAGGGCCATTATCAAATTTCTGGTGTTACAGTTACACAAAAAGTTACTTTAGATGGGACATAGTAGACTGATAATAATCATACTGCAACATTGGCTATTAGTAATGCAACTTATGATTCAATAATTAATGGTGCAAGTATAGATGTTGAAAAAACATGGTCTAATAATATTTGTACTTGTAGTCCTAAAAAGGGGACAGGAAGTAGTGCAACAATTAATATTAGTCAAAATGTTGGTTCACCAAGTGGAAATAAATATCCAGTAACAATTACTGATGTAATTGGAAATACAACAGTTTTATCTTTTGATGTAGACGCCATTGATAGATATAATGCTGGGTTTAGAGTTGGACAAAATGCATCACATGTTAGAATTACTCCAAGCGGTAGTGAAGGAGATTATCCTCTTCGTGTAAATCAATCAATAGTCACTTTTAAAGCTTAGGTAAAAAATCTATCAAATGAATGGACAAATGTATCTGGTTAGTCTGTTAATGTTTATGTAATAGATCCAACACTAAATCGTTCTGGTGAAAATGTATCTTCTGGAACTCCAGATAAAACATTAACTTTTGGAGATAAACATAAAGTTACAACTTATGTCGTTGAAAAAAATAGCATTAAAACAGAATATATTGTCGCAGCGCCAACTCTTGCTGATGCAAGAACAGCAGTAAAGATTAGTAAAGGTGGGTGGACACCTTAGGGTAATAGTGCAACAGTACAGTTAAGTAAAACAACTGAAGAAATTACTGATACTACTAGTATTACAATTCGTGCAGGTACTACTACTGTAGCATCAGCAGCCAATAATTATGTTTATTCAACTCCAATACAAGATGGTTCAACAACATTATTTACTATAGAAAATGATGCAAAAAATATATATAATGTAGGTGGAGAATAGGCATATGTATCACCAACAACTGTTGGTAAATTAAATCCTGGTGGAAGTGCAACAATTACTGCTTATTATAAAAATGCTGCTGGAACCGCAGTTCCAACTGATAAAACTGTTACAGTTACTGCAAAAACAGTAAGTGTTAGAGCGAATACTACTAAAACTTCATTAGGTTTTGGAGAAAACACTATAGTTAAAGGATAGTATAAGTTAGAAGGTGCTACTAATTGGTCTGATTCAACTGATGCGAATTCCTCTGTTACAGTTACAGCTCCTGCAAAACCTGATGCACCTTCTATATCAATGGATTATAATGCAAATTATACTGCTACAAATGGTACTGATGCAACTAATTATAATACAAAGTATGTAGTAAAAGCTGTATTAACTGGTAGTTATACTGGAGGAGGAACAACTTATTATATTAAAACTCCTGCAGATAGATATAACACAGGCTGGACTGCAGCGTATAATAAAGTATTAAAACCCGAAACTGGAAGTGCAACTAGTTTTTCTGTTAATGTACCAAAATCAACAGTTGATAGTGCAGCAGAAACTTTAACATTTACATTAGCTAAAGATACAACTCCTTCTGCTTCTGGATATGTAAAAGTTAATTATGGTTCTCTTAAAGTTGCCTAGATAAGTGTCGGTGATTGGTATACTGCTGGTGCATCTGGGGTAACAATAACAAGAGGGAGTTGGAGTAATGGTAATATTGATTTTACTAGTAGTGCAAATAGTACATAGAAATAGTCTGTTAAATTATCTGTTGCAGCAGCTACAACAAGTGGAGCGGCTCAGGGGTCTTTAACTTATAATATGCAAATTAATGACACCGGTTCGGGTTCTACTAAAAGCACTGGTAAAACAGCGTCTGTTGCTGTAAGTATGTCAGTAGATGGTCCAAGTGAATATACACAAAGTGGTGGTAATCCAACGAATCTTACTGCTGGTAAAACATATTACGTTTCAGCAACATTAGGTGATAATAATAGCACTAAAATAACAAAAGTATTTAAGGCACCGAGTGGTGGTTATACAGGTATTTCAGTTAGTGGAGCAACTGTTTCTGCAAGTACGAGCGCTACAACTACTAGTTTTACAGTTACTGGCGGTTCATTGACTGCGAGTGAGACAAGTACTACTAATTTATATAAAATTGAAGTACCAATTTTAATAAATAAACAAACTACTAATATGTCTGCTACTAAGTATGTGACTGCAGACCATACTGGATATTATTATTATGATTTAAAAGCGGCATATCAATTAAGCAATGGAAATACTGGCACTATGAATCTTGGTTAGAAAGTCGCTTATTTGACTTATACCAATCCTACTCCAACTGTTACATATAATGCACGACAATATCAATCTGGATATTATGTTTTTTATAGTGCTAAGAGAGAAAGTGCAAGACTTGGTCGAGCAAAATGGTATTATACTGACCAAGAAAATGATTATCCACCAGCTAACGTTTAGGTAAATTAGACATATTCAGGTTATACTATGTATTATCTAATAGATGTTGGCGATGAAGAAGACTGGGTAACAGCTGGATATCATTTATATTGGTTTGCTTGTAGCTAAAAGTTATTAAAAGTAATATATTAAATTAATTAGTATTAATTTATATATTAATTAATATAGTGATGATATGTATGTATAAATATTTAAATTTAAATCCAATAAATAGTTTAAGTTCTCAAGATTGTGTGATTCGCGCAATATGTCTTACAACAGGAATGTCGTGGATAAATGTATATAATGAACTTGTTAAGTAGGGCATACAAATGTATGACATGCCAAATTCAAATATTGTGTGGGGAATATGGCTTCAAGAACATGGTTTTATTTTAGAATATATAGAAGTTCCAGAGTTCCCAACAATTGCTACTTTTGTAGAAAAACATCCCAAGGGTACTTATATACTTTCTACAGACACACACGTTGTTGGTGTAATAGACGGAATTTATTATGACACCTTTGATTGTGGAGATAAAATTGCTTATCATGTATTTTGGAAACAATAAAAATACCCCCTCTCTTACGAGAGGGGTATTTTTTTTATTTATCTATTTATTCCACAATATAAGGCATTAAATCCGCCATCTGCTTTGGAGTAAATTCCTGATCTGTAATATCTTCAATAGGAATTTGTTCGCTATTTAAAGAGATTTTATTATCTAAAAGTTCAGTAATGTCTTTCATAAACTCCTCATACTCAGGAGTACCAAACTTAATATAAGGATTGCCATCTTCATTTAGTAAATTTTCACCATTTTCATCTTTAGAATAATGCTGAGCAATTAACTTATCACGCTCTTCATTAAATAAAGAGCTTTCTTTTTCTACTTCGCGGCAAATCCTTGCAAACTGGAACGCGGCCTTAGCCTTTAATGGCCGCTTTACTACTTCGTTAAGAGTATCAACACTACCCATTAATTCTCTCATCGTTAATTCAATCATTCTATATCTTCTCCCCATGTTGATTTATTATTTTTGATTAAGTGTGCAAAGTACTTCCCAATACATATCGCATCTGCTTCATCTTGTGTACAATTTTGCCCGTACCAAGACCTAACTTTTTCCTGTGCTAACTTCTTTTTATTTTCACGGCCCTTACCTTCGCCTACATTACAGTAGTGCCGCCAAGTATTTACAGAAACTAAGTCGTGGTCTACACATGCTTCAAACAGCACGTCTAATATAACACCTTGTAAGTTTGCAAGTACACGATATGTTTCAACCTAATACTAATTATTTCCAAAAGATTGTAGTTGAATGTTTTCAACTCCGACAAAATCTGGCTCCCAATTTTTCAATGCCTCAATAAGCCATCTTTTTACTTCATTAATGCGCTCTTCTGTACTTTTAGTATTATCGGTCTTGTAAGTACCATAACTCACTAATTCACCATCATCATAAATTGAGTATCCTGTAATGCCTGTTGCGGCATCAAGTCCGATTACTCTTGTTGTGTCTATTTTCTTAATAGACACCTTATTTTTTTTGATTTTATATGGGTCACCAGCCATACAAACTTCGCATTGTGGATGTTTGCGCCAATTACCATACGTTTGTTGCTGTATGTGTCCCGCAGGACACTTCATTTCTAATTCTGTATTTAAGTTCTTGTAGCTTGTTGATAGTAGCGTCCAACCTTCTGACTCTAAATGGTTTTTAACACTATAAATGTTTATTGGCATTACTTTCCTGTTGAGCCAAAGCCGCCGATGTTCCTTTCTGTCGCGTCTACGGCACTAATTTGAATTGCCTTAAACCTATAAACTGGTTCAAGTTCTACCTGAGCGATGCGGTCGCCCTTATGGATTTCATAAACAGAATCAGATAGGTTGTCAAAAAGTATCATTAGTTCGCCGCGATAGTCACTATCAATTAGACCAATCATATTGCTTAGTCTTAGCGGTGTCTTTGCTCCGATACTAGAACGAGGACTTAGTTTCAGCTTCCATCCAGGAGGTGTATTGAAGTATACACCAGTATGAACTACATTACTGAAGCTATGTGGAGGAATTGTTTGGTCTACTAGCGCATACACATCTGCGGCCGCATCACTTTCGTGTGCGTAAGTTGGGATATGCGCGCCTTCATCAAGTTGGATACCTAGTTTAATATCATATACTAGATACTTTTCTAGAACAGTATCAAATAAGTTATAAAACACTCCAAAGACACTATCTAAAAGAACTCTCTTTTGCGCAGAAGGCTTTAACTCATCAATAAAGTCTTTCATTGCTTGCTTTGAATCTGTTAGTGTTTTAACAACTTCTTGACGAGAAAGTCCTGCTTCTTTAAAGCCTTTAATCATTTCTTCAACACTTTGTTCGCGCATTGCGGGAGTAAAAGCATTGTCAATGACTTGACCCAGGCTATTAACCATCTCCTCACTTAGATTTTGGTCTGGCAAATCCATAATTTGCTCAATTAAGTCCATTAAGGGTTTAAATTCTGCGTTGTTGTCTACTAGATTAGTAAAATTTTCACTCATACTTTATACCTCGTTGAAGGTTTTTTCAATTGTACAGACCGTCCATTGGTCTATAATCTCTCCCTTCGCTTTTTTAGTTTTAATTACATAACCGGATTTAGTAAGAGTATAACCGCCAGACAATGAATCGTCTTTGGCCTTTTCAATTGTCTGAATGGCTTCGTCCTCTGTGTCAATCCGATATACTTCCGTTGTCTTCATTAGAATCTTCATTTTCCATTTGCTCCTTTTTCTTATTTAATTCTCTTAATCTTTGTATTAGGTCAATATAATTTAATTTTGTTGCCATATCTGTTATTGTTGAAGCTTGGCTCACGCCACTCTTACCAAGTTTCTTCGCGCGCGCCCGCCTTTGCGCCCTATTTAGCGGTGGCTGTAAACTATGAATTTTTTCAAGTGTCTTTGCTTCAATATTTTTAAGAACTTCATCTACTGTTTCCGCATCAACTTGTTTAATTGCTTCGTCGGTACTAAGTTGCCAAATATCGGCATAGCGTTTTATTAGTTCTTCTTTAGTAGGAGTTTCAGTAACTTCAGTTGTAGGTTCTTTTACTTCATTGATTTCTGTCATTATTAGCCTCCGCCGCCTTTATTCTTATTGTATCCTTTATTTACTGTATCAAAGAAATCTATGTAATATTTTTCAAATTCATTCAATTGTTCTTTTTCACAATAGATAATCGGCTCTATTAACCAATTCCAAAATCCTGTTTTCCATATTTCGTGATGTACCGCCTAGTCAGCAATTGCTTGTATTCCAATACTTGATTTAAAGTGGTCTGCTAATCTTTTTTTCATATTGGCACTCTTACCAATATAAGCTTTGCCATTATCAATATTAGTTATTTTATATATTCCAGGTTTATCTTCAATACCAACTCTGCGGAAAGTATCTTCAATATAAGGTTTAACATATTCATTCCATACTAACTTATTTATAATATCAGGATGTTGGACTTTTTGTGATACAGTAGTTATTAAGAAGTTTATATCTTCTTTATACTCATCTGGCACCTATATTGTATAGAATAATTGTGCTTGTTTATCTTTTTCATATTGTTGGAGCGGCGCCAATAATCCTAAATATCTTTTCTTTAATTCTTCTGTTTCACTTTCTATTATTTCTCTATTTATTAAACAATCTTTAATAGCTATCGCCGCACTATTTTCTACCTACTTTCTTTCTTCTTCATAATTCAACTTAGCAAGCTCTAACTAGTTTTCCATTTGGAGTTTGCGCTACTCCATATCTTCTTCTAGTATTTGTTGCCGTCGTTGTTTTTGTGCGGCAAAATAATTTTCCAATTCTTCTGTTTTATCTCTAACAGAATTATTATAGCGTTCAATAGCTAAATCAGATTTTTTATTTAAATCATTGATTTCACTAGAAAGCTTAAGTTTTTCTTTTTCTAATTGACAAACTTCTCTATCTAGACTATCTTTTTCAGAATTATCTAGATATTGTTTTTTATTTAATTTAATAAATAGTATAATAACTAATATTGCTAATATACCACTAATAATACTCCAATACTCCATACAACTTCTCCTATTTTCTTTATATCTTATTATATCACGGATTTTGTCAAAAGTCAAATAAAAAAAATAAGGACGAACAGATTACTGTTCGTCCTTTATGTATAACCCGCAATAACAAGAATTTCCAATTGAAATATTTTCACGAAATTCTTTACAAGGGCATTTGAATTCAGGCTTACCTTCGCCATTAATCGCGCAAGGGCAATATCCCTTATGTAATTTTAAACCTTCTAAAATAATTTCTTTAATTTCTATATCATCAGTTAAATGAAACTTCATTCTATATACTCCGCATATTGATTATTACTTGCTAACTTAACTCCTAGAACTTCATCATAGTGCGGCTCATTATTAATTAAATAGCGGCCCCATTTAATTATAATATTGTGATAATTTCTAATCGCATTTTCTACAACAAAGTCTTCTCCTTTATTAAAACCTGTATAGATAACAATTATGTCATTACATTGTTTATCAATTCTAATAAATTTAATTAACTCAATTAAATCTATAAAACTACTAAATGGCTCAAGACCTTGGAAACAAAAACCTTTTGTTAGTGGATTTTCTGTGTATAATTTCCAAATATATTCTCCACTTACATCTATATCCGGTTCGCGGGCCAACGCACTATTTTGGCACACTGGCCCGCCATTGAGTTTATCACATTTAAAATCACAGTACGGAAATTCTAGTGTTAAAGTTGGCTCCTTATAGTTAGTACAATCATAATCAATTATTCCTTTAAGTTTCATTGATATGCTCCCATTGTCTTAATTTGAACTCTGCTTTGCGCTCTTTAGACCAAGATTTAATGGGTGTATAAAATCCTACAACTCTCGTATATTCCGTTGCAACATCTCCACCGCAAATAGGACATTTAGTTCCATAGAAAGCGTGATTATGTTTACAAGCTTGTATTTTTGTATTAAATGCAAAATATGTTAAACCTTGGTCGGCAATATAATTAACCGCGTTCCAAGCCTTCTCAAAACTATCAAATGGAGCATCAATGTTTAAATGTGCGATTGAGCCGCCATTACAATAGCTATCAAACAGAGAAGCAATACGAATACGTTCAACCATTGTAGTTTTAATACCGAGAGGAATGAATTGATTGCCATATAGAGGTAAATCTTTTACAACTGTATCAGGGAAGAAGAATTGGTCTGCCTCTTGCATTTTTGCTGCAGCAGATTCACCAGGAATTTGTTCGCAATTTATTTTATAATCTTTATCCGCGGCGAAAGCATCTTTTACACGATGTAAAGTTTCAAAAATGCGTTTTCCAAAGTCATCTGCCTCTTCTGTATAGAATACATTTCCTAAATCATCTTCTCTTGTATAACCAAAAGTTTTCATTGTTTCATAAATACCAATAATACCTACTGTATTATATAGGTGCTCAAAATCAACAATACCTTTTGTAAAATTAGGTAGTAATCCTTTTTCTACATTTCTTTCAATAATATGCCTTACTACATCAAGAACTTGGCAATCAAGATATACTAATTTTTCTAATTCACTTAAATAAGCTTCTTCATTGTTTGGATTTTCTAACGCTAGGCGCGCGAGATTAACTGTTGAAACCTTTACCGAACCAACTTTTAAGGCTGTTCCGCCAATGCTATTAAAATAACCTAGGTCTTGAATATTACTTTTCAAACGGCAGCAATTACTTAGAGAATTTACGCTATCATCAATAAAGAGGTTTGAATCACTCCAAATTCTATTGTGTTCAATACCCCATCGCGCGAACTCTTCATCTTCAAACTTTCCATCTTTTCTTAATAGAGAGATTGTTAAAACTGGGAATGTCATCATGTTGTGCTGCCTGATTTCAGCAACTACTTCCATAAACACTTTTTGAAACTCTTGAATTTCATGAAGACTATCAATCATGAAAGTTCCATCTGGAAATTCAGAACCGCCGAATAGTGCTTCTAGATAAGGCATGTCAAAAATAGAGCAGTTTGTAAAAGCACTTTGCATACCATCACGTACATATGGTTGATTAATTGCATATACAAAACGCTGAATTTGTTGACGGGCATAATAGTCTGGGCTTTTTGTCGCATATCCATCTTCACAGTCTTTCTTCCAAAAATAATACATATAAGGAATTATATTTGGCAAACCAACTGCACCAGAACTTCTATTCGCGGCGAAACTAATAAATTCTTTAACAAAATCAACAAAAGTACTTAGATGCTTTGGCGGTTCTGCATTGAAGTTATTTAGGAAAAACAGACCTTTTTCTGCGACATCTTTTAAATCATAAGCGAAGCAATAATGAATATAAGTGCTTGTGTCTGCATCGTGTAAATATAATTTCTTAGTCCATTCTTTTTCTAGCCAATCGTTGGCAACTTGGAAACCATATTCTTTATTTAGTTCATAATAAATTTTATTATAAGCTAATAATTTACGATGCGGCTTTGGCATTTCATTCATTAGAGTTCTCATATCTTTATTTCCGACATTTGAGTTCCCGTCTACCGAAACGTCTGCCACAGTATCCTTATCAATAAAATTATCAATAAAATCCGTATAAGATAACTGTTTATCGCCAAAACCATTTAAATACGCTAACTCCTCACCATATTTTTCACTCATTCTATTATAAGCAGTAGTGAAATTTTTATTTAATCTAACTTTAATATCCAAAAGTCTTCACTCCTTATTCGTGATTATTTACCCAATCATTGATTTCAGGTAGTGAAGTCATAATCGTTCCATCTTCCAACTTTAGTACTGGAAGTCTTTGAACGCCCATATCAATTAGTTCATTGATATTGGTTTCATTATTATATGGAATACCTTTCTTGTCTAATTTCATTTTAATCATCTTACAGATGCCGCAAGTGTTGCTTGTATATAAAGTTATCATACCATTTTCCTCCCACAATAAGGACAAATATTATTTACTCGTTCAAAATTATATTTTTCACTATAATGAGGACAAGCATTTTGATTTTCTTCAATTTGTTCCCTTATTTTAAAAATCGCATCTTTCTTTTCCATTGTAGATAAAGCACTTAGTAATTCTGCGTCAAGCCTTTCTTTATTACGAATAATTTCATCAATATTCATAATTTCCAATACCCCCTTGATACAATATCATTATATGTCTGGTCAAATAAATCTTTTATATTTGGATGATATTGTAGAATTAAGTTTTTTTGAACTTCTTCAATCACAACATCTTTCTTTGTTTTTTGTTTTCTAATTTTTTGCGCGATACTTTTCTCTTTTTTAGACTGACCTTTGCTCCATTTAACAATATGAAGTTCAAATTCTTCAATTGGATTGGTTATACCAATTTTAGGTTTCATATATTTTAATTTCAATGGAATACCTTGGCTCCAAAAAGCATAGAGGAGATTTAATTTATAAATTAAATCTTTATAATATTGAAATCGTGAAATATAAGAGCCGCCTAAAGGAATATATATATTTGAAGAATTAGTTATATCCGCTAGAAATAAATTTTTATATTTCTTAAACATATAATTCACATCTTCTAGTGGAATATCTGTGTCTAAAATAATTTCATTAGTTCGCGCGATGCGAGGTAGGTTTCTTAAAGAGAAAAATTGTGTAAGTGTATTACAAACAATTGGATGTATTCTAACAATAGAAGACGGAGATTTATCAATTATTCTTTTAAGCGTTTTTTCCCAGTCGGGATAAAAGAAATCTTTATCGTAGATAAAAAATCATTTATTTCTTTTAATTGAAGGTATTGGAAGTCTTTCTTCTCCTGCATACATACGATAATAACTATCATCCAATATATGACTAATTACTGTTGCTTTAACACCTTGCTAATATTTTTCTTTTAAAAAATCCTTATAAATTGCTGGTTTTGGAATTGTAAAATCTATTATAGAATTTGAAAATGGAATGTATTTTCCATTTGTAAATGCGGTTCCGCCTAATATAACATTGTTTGCTCTTAAAAAAGCTGGCGGTAACTGTGGCATTTGTTCTTGTTCGCTAAAAATATAGATTTTATCATAACCACTTAATTCCGTTTCATTAAGACTTACTAGGCGGCAAAAGATATTTTCTTCGCCGCGATAGTAAGTTGCTAACTTCATAATCTCAATATTCGGAGGAATTAATTTTTCAAGAGTAGAAGTTTGAAAATCAAAATCAATTAACCCTATCATTCTGCCTCCGCACGTTCAAGCTGGAACATAAGTTTATTATCTTCATTTATACCAATTATTTTTACTATAACTGGAAGTGGAGAGTTCTTCTTTTTCTTGGGGATAAAATTATCACCCCTTCTTATGCCCTGTATCATTAGCTTCGTTCCTTTTGTGAACCAACTTTTCTCAATGACAGACTTTGTACCATCACCATTTTGCCGCGATATTTGTTTGTCAAATTGAGAATATTGCGCTTTGTATATCTTAACTTGAACTACTCCTGTTGGAGTTAATAAAGAGATACTATTTTTTAATTTATTCTTATCAATTACTGTGCCAATAATTCTAAATAGTTTAAATACTTTAATTTCTTGACCTTTATCATTAAAGAACGCATATTCTACTTCTGGTTCTTCATTTAACTCAAAGAAATTATCATATTGCGCGGCGACAGGTGCTAATTCGTGCTCGTGGAAATAACAGGAGATACTATCCATTTCCCATTTACTAATTGTTCCTTCGCCGTACTTTTCTGCGACATCATTATATAAAGATTCATTCAATGCTTCCAACATTTCATCTTTATGGTCTTTTAAATACACCCTCATTGGTTCCATTGACTTCTTATATAATGCATCCCACACCTTTTGATTTATTTCAACACCATTATTTGTTAAATCTAAATCAAAATGCTCTGTGATAAAATTAATTGCCGCATCATTCAACATATAATTATCACCATTTTTACAAGTTTTTAAAAACTTATTAAATAGGAATAATTTTGCGAAGAATGCCATATCATCAGGAATTAAATCCTTATTAATTAACATCTGCATATTCTGCAATGTTAATCTTTCTTTTTTATCCGCAATAGATGAGAAATAGTCGTGGAGAATTTGCTCTCTTGGCTTATTCTCAATCGCATCAAATGCGCCAGATTTAATTAAATTCAAAGTCTGTAACTTATTTGTCTTATTCTTTTCCATAAAATCAAAGAATGAAGAATATGGACGATTTTTCATTATCTTTTTAATTACATCATTTGAAACTCTTGTAATTCCACGTAAACCATATGTGATACTATTACTTTCCACATTTGGAGTAAATGTAAAACCTGATTTATTTATATCTGGAGGATATACATTTATACCATATGATTTGAAACGACCTATTGCGCGCGACATTTTGCCATAGTCTACTGTTTTCTTAACTCTTTTAACTTTCTCTTTCTCTTCAACTACGACATTTTCATCGTCTTCTGCTTCTTCAATTGCTTCTTCTATATTTTCAATTATTTCATCTTCGTCTACATCATCATCGTCACCATCATCTACGCCCGCGCTATCTACAATCAAATTTGCTGTATTCCAAAAGATAATTGGATAATTACAAGCTAAATTCATATTTTGTAAACCAACAAGGCTATATGCTAATGTATGACTTAAATTAAAACTATAACCGCGCTGCGTGTTTACTAGAACATTCCAAAAATAATTACATAAATTTATATCAAGATTTTTCTCTTTAACTGTATCAAAATATTTTTGAGATAGTTCTTCATAAAGTTTGGGGTCCTTTTTAGCGATAGACTTTCTTAACATATCACTATCTTTTAGACTCCAACCACCAAGTTGTGGGTCTTGTATCATTGACATAATATCTTCTTGAGAAGCGCAAATACCATATTCATAATCAAGATACTTATGTAACATCTTTTTCTGTTCTGCGGTCAAATGATAACGATTCATTTCTTGCTCCCATAAACTGGGATTTTTCTTAAATCGCGCATATTTTTCTAGCGGCTGTTCTGCACCTTTTTCGCTTGCCATTAGACGCATAATTGAGTTAAGTGCCGCCATTTCTTCAACAGATGTTGGTTTAGCTAATGAAATACCTTGAACGCCTTGTGGTGTATCAAACTGGAATACACTTAATATTTCATTATTTGCTAATTTCTCCCACATCTTGGGATTATCACGATTTAAATTATATACACCAATCGCGGCTTCATAAGTTTCGCGCAATGTATTTTTTTTCTCAATATAATCATACTGAACCAACAAATCCAAACAAGTTCTCATTCTTGTTAAGTTTAAAGTTGCTAACAAATCTATTTTAACATTACTTACTTCTTCACTTTCGTGTAAGTCCCAAGCTGTTACCCATTCGCCGCTATTTAACTTAATTAACGAATTTGTTTCAGTTATATCTTCGTCAACAATTATAACGCCGCCTGCGTGACAACCGCTGCCGCACTGTAAACCTTCAATTTTTTGCGCGACTTCCCATAAGTCGGGATACTTTTTCATTTCATCTTGAAAAGTTCTATTCGGAGGAATATCATTTTCTGGGTCGCCATAATATGTTGTTTTCAAAGAACGCTGGATACCTCTATCACTTTCAATTAATCCCGCGATAGCTTGTGCTGTATCCACATCTATATCCAATCCACGCGCCGCCGTCAATATTGCGGCCTTGGCAGCTTCTGTTCTTTCTGTTCCTACACGAACAACTCTCAGCTCTCCATAATGGGATTGTAATGCTTCAATTACTTTATTACGTCTATTACTCTGAACGTCTGAGTCAATGTCCAAGATACTTGCGCGCTCAGGATTCAAGAACCTCCAATAGAAAAGAGGAACTTTTTCAACCATTGGGTCAATTTGAATAATGTCTAATAGATAATTTATATAGAAACCTACACCAGAGCCACGACCTGGGCCAACTAATGTATCTCCTTCATCCCACGCAATTTTAATATAATCTGCGACCTGTAAGAAATACTTAGACCACTTTAAGTTCTGTTTTTCTGACGCATTCCATACAACTTCTAATTCAGTTTCCATTCTTTCAATGCGTTCTTCAGTCCAATAATATTTTGGATTTGTTTCGCATTTGTCTATTATTCTCTTAATGAAAACTCTGTCTGCTGGTTCTTCTGAGAATAAGAATTTTTCCCAAATCGGCGCCAACTTTGTCGTCACAATATAACTTTCATCTGCTTTAAATATATCTGCTTCACTTGGGAGATAAGGAAGTTTAAATGGTTTCCGCAAATCATACTGTTCTACGCGCTCACCAATGAATTTAGTGTTTTCCATTAACCAATCAATCATTTCTGGACTTTCATACTTATCCATATATGAATGAATTTCTTCATCTGTCATCATATATGTTGTTGCATAAAATTCATCTACTTCTCTATCTCCATCTTTTGAGTTTAGATATGCTTTATGAAATTTTCTATCTTCTTTTGTCAAATAGTGACTATCTGTTGTAACAATTGCTAAAATTTCTAACTCTTTTGAGAAATTAATTAACCATTTATTTACATAAACCTGTTCTTGATTATTTGATGGTTGTAGCTCTAAAAAGAAATTTTCTTTACCAAAAATACTTTGTAAGTAGCCGCACCACGCTTTTAGCTTCTCAATTTCTTTTTCAAATAATTCAGGCGCAGTTTTTTCAAGTTTTCTTGCTTTAAGTAAGGTTTTACCAAAATATCCACCAATACACGCTGTACTACCAACAACGTGACCGGGGTTCGCGCCAATTATTTCTTCCAAATCACTATAATATGTTGGCACTCGCCGCATTCTATTTTTAATAAAACTTTGACTATATGCTCTTGTTGACAATTGTCTTAATTGTTTATGACCTATTTCATCAAGTGCAATTAGAATAAAGTGATAAAAACTATCTTTTTTGCTATCATAATTTTCACTATTTAAACCATTACGGCAAAGATAGATTTCATTTCCTAATATTAATTTAAATTCATCCCATCTCGGGTCGTGATTTTCTTTTTTTCTTTGTTTATCTACATACTTAATAGCCTTGATGTGGCTATTAACTGTTTCGTGTTCTGTTAAAGCAACACCATATAAACCAATATCAAAGCTATATTGAATTAATCCTTCAATTGTATTTATAGAGTCAACCAATCTTTGGTTGCTTGCGCAGGTGTGATTATGTAAACTATAATATCCCACTTACTCATCTCCTTCTCTATAAATAGTATAACATAATTTTGAATAAAAGTCAATTAAAAGTCATATTTATGTTCGTCAGCAATAAGTTCATAATCATCAATAAATACTTGAACCGATTTATTTCCCATCCATTCGTTTAGATTGATGCGCCCATAAATAGTTAAAGTTTTCATTCTATTACTCATTACTTCACCAATGAAATTTGTGTCTTTAAATTTTACATAATCAATACCATTATAAGATATTTTCATACTATCTCTATTAGCCCCCATAACAGAAACACTAGCAAGAGATATATTTTTTATAACAACTTTAATTTCATCAATATGATTGCCGAAATATTCAGGATGTGATGCTAATTCCATTAGTAGTGCACTATTATTGTTTCGTGCGTCTAGAATATAGTCAACAATATAACAATTTTCAAAGTCTGCTGCGTTAAGAGTTTTATTTGCATATTCCATTAAAGCTTCAACTTTATTATCATATACTCCAAATCCAGCAGCGCCAGCGTGACCGGCGACATAAGTTGTTAAACCACTATCTTCAAGGAACTTTTTGAAAGATGGTAGGCCCGCAAAGTTATTATCACTACGAATACTACCTCTAATTTCTCCTTTACTACTTTTGCGGCCAATCATAACTGGTTTATGGTACTTTGAAACAACTTGCATCGCAATTAGACCAGTCATTTCTTGTGGAATATTATCATTATCATCTAATTCAATTAGAATAATATTATTTAAATCCAGCTCATTCTTTTGTATTTTAAAATCAATTAAATCCATTGCCCTTTCTTTAATTTTATTTTGGCGCGATTTAGCATTTGCGCCAACTCTTGCTGTCTGCTCTGCGGCCTTCTCTGTATCACCAGGTTTTGCACCACGCTTGGTGCTTGGCATTAGCCTATCTGGTTCAATGAAGCAATAGAACATACTACGTTTTTCCTCTAACGAACCTACGCGAGTAATTGCATTTATTAGAGGAGCAATATAGAAAGCAATATCAATTGGAGTTAATCCAATATAAGGTGGTGTTGCGTGGTCTTTTAGAGAGAAGGATTGCGCTTCAATTAAAGTTTTAAAACCTTTATTTTCAATATGCTTTAATCCTTCTATCATAAGATAATTGGTTTCAATATCTGTTCTATCCATTACATCAGCAATTTCACCTAGTGCAACTAAATCAATATATTTATTTGCTTGCTGGATACCTAGAATGTCATCTAATACTTGACAGAACTTATATGTTACGCCCGCGCCGCATAGTGCTTTATTTCTGTATTGCGGCGAAAGCTGGTTATTTACAACAACTGTATTTGGAGAGGTAGATATTATAGGATTACCATCATCATCATATTCTTGTGCGTGATGGTCTAACACTAAACAATCAATCCCTAATTCTCCTAATCTTAAATGTTCTTCTACATTATAAGATGCTGCGTCAGGACAGATAACTAAGTCATAATTTGGTGTGTCTTCAATCCATTCAATTTTGTCTTCTAATCCGTGTGCTTTACCTTCGTGAACTGTAAAAATAAGTTGAGCGTCTGGATATACACTCTTTATATAGAGCCAAAGTATTGATGATGATGTAAATCCATCCGCATCGCAGTCAACAACAAATAGAATTCTACTTCCTCTCCTGAGATGCCGCAATAGCATATCCGCGGCGGGACGAATGTTTTTTAAATCATAAGGGTTTAATTCACATTGCTCTTTTGTTGGGTTACAGAAGGCTTGAATATCCGTAACACCTCTATCTTTTAATATGTCATACAATGCTTCTGTCGGGTCTTTACTATAATTATTTCTTAGCTTATATTTCATTACATAATACTTCTCCTTTATCTTACTTTAACACGATGTTTATATAAATATTCAAAAACGTCTTTACCCTTATCATATGGCGAATCTTTTTCATCTAATAAATTATCATAATCCCAAATATAGGAAAAGTGCGCGCTGTTTTGATATTTTTTACACATTGCTTCAATTTTTTCTCTATACTTAATTGCTTTTTGACTTTTCCAATCGCTGTATTCTTTATCAAGTGCTACAACAATTTCATTTACACCTAATGTGTTTGTCAATAAAGAGATATGATATTTATTAAATACTGAACCGCAACACGCAACCGCGTTACTAAATTCACCATAATAACCATCATCTAATAGAACACTTTTTTCTCCTTCTACAATAATAGCAGAACGACGAATTCGTATTCCATTTTGATGTTCGTGTAATCCATATAAATTAAATTGTAATGGATGCGTATATAAAATAGAACCTATTTGAATTGGCCTATATTTACCGAATTCTTCTATTTCTTCTTTTTCTATTGTTCGTGCGCGAATACCTATTAAGCGCCCATTTATATCAAAGTGCGGAATAGTTATTTTATTTTGTCCTATACAAAATCCAATTTTAAATTTATCCATTACATCTGCTTTAATACCATCTTTTAACCACAAAGGATGATGATAGTTTATAAAGCATTCAAGAACTTTATCATTATATTCTTCAAGAACTGGAACTTTATTTGAAAATTCATATTTGGATAAGTCTATATGATAAGATGAATATTGTTTTTTCTCTACTATACTAATATGCCGCAAGCATCTTTTTACATAATCTTCTGCTTCATCAATAGATACTGGATTTTGATTCAATGCCATATACTTTTGATAAAGTTTAAAGATAGACATTGCTTCATTACATTCAGTATAGCATCTGAATATCTTATTATTTTGATACCAATACAACTTCATTGATTCTGCTTCGTGTATTGGATTGTGACATATTGTCGGACAAATTAAATAACCTTTATCTTCGTGAACTTCAATTTGAGTAACGCCTAAACTTTCTAAAAAATTCTTTACATCTTCAAGAGTTATTGATTCAATTATATCTGTTTTACTTATGCCTACTAAATCAAGTTCTGTATCAAGATTTTGTAGAGAATCAATCATTCTTTATTCAGCCCTTCCAATCTTTTGCTTTTATTTGATAATAAGAGAAGAGAATATCTATATCAATACCAATTGGTTTATTATCTGCTGTTGTCATAAACAAATCTTCTCTTTCTCCATTACCTAAATCTAACCTAATCCATATTCTTACATTTTTAAAGCGGCCACGTCTCATTTTATATACATCAAGGACGTGAGTTGGTGGATTTTCTAATAATGAATAATCTATTTTACCTGCCGCCGCACCAATTCTTAGAGTTGGAACAACAGAATTCCACATTTTCTCACTTACTCTTGTCATTACATATGCGCCATCTGCTTTGTCTGCTATTGCCTTTGCGCCGCGAATACAAGTTTCATTTTTAAATGATTCATCGTCAGTCATTGCGTTCGCATTAACCTGTGTAGCAGAGAAGATAAATACATTATAATCTTTTGCTAACTGTTTTAACTGATTTGCTAACATCATAAGAACTGTATCTTCACGCAAATTATTTCTTGTGAACTGGCCTACTAGACTTGCGGTTGTATGAATATAATCAAAAAAGATATACTTCACATTTTCTACTGTCGCATATCTTTTTATTGTTGCTTCTACATTTGTTAAGTTTGGTTCACTTATTTCTTCAATAATAAAGTTACCTTTATTTTCTTCCATTATATGCGCCGCGAACCTAACTCTTGATTCTTCTCCTGGCTCATACTTACCACGAATAATATGGTCTTCATTTACTCCTGATAAATAAGCCAGCATAATTGTCTGAAGCTCTTCTTTATCCATTTCTGTTACAATAAAAAGAACTTTTCTTGAAGGACATATTTCTCCACTTTGAATTGTATCTTCCATAAATGTGTTTTCTGTATACGACCATCTAATAGGATATGCTAAATGACACGCATCAAATACAGAAGTTCTTGTTTTACCTGCGCTTGTGCTTGCGGCTTTAAGATAAAAACAACCGGACCTTGCACCACGGAATACAGTGCTAAATATCTTTCCTTCAAGACTCGGCCCGACACTAGGATTATTTTTTAACTTATCAATCAACTCTGTAATCTCGTCTGCTGCGTCGCCTTTTTTCTTTCCTCCATTTAGAAAATCGTTTCTTATTATATTATATTTCCCTTCAACATTATTTAATATTTCTTCTATTGTAGCATCTTCAAATCTTTGTTGGATTTCAATCGCCTTTTTAGGGTCATCTATATCTTTATCATCTATGAAATAATCACTTATATCATATTTTTCTTTGTGTAATCTTCTTAAAAGAGCATATTTTTTAACTCTATTATAGTATACTTCAAAATTACTTGGCTCCGCAATTTCAATAGCATTATTTAAAAAATCTACACCATTTTCTCGTTTATATATTTGAGTACTATTACTTTGCCATCTTTCTATTTCTTGGTCTACTTCTATTACACTTAGCTTTGTCGCGCCTTGTGAATATAAATTGTTTATTGCTGAGAAGCAAATTCTCATCAAATTACTATCAAAATCAAAAGGTGTTAAGTCTGGATACTCTAAAAAAAGAAGTGGTTGTAACATTAGGCTGCCGATAACTTGGCGATATGCCCCTTTATCTGAAAGAACCAAATATTATCACTCCTCTATCAAAAAATCATCTGCGTTAAATATTCTCTTATTAGATTGCGTATTCTCTTGTGCAGGAACATATTCTTCGTGTATAACTGTTTGTGTTGCGCGAGCAAGCTCCATCGCTTTATATTCTTCTGATTTTTTCCATTTTTTTGCTTTTTCAACCATTGGCGGTGTCACAAAATATAAAGATTCAGATAACTTCTTCTTTTTTTCTACATTATAAACATATTCCAGACAATCAATAATTGTATTGTCTGTATATCCATATTTCATCATTAAAGCTTCTCTTTCTCTCCAAATGCGAGGACCTGGACTCTTTAGTCCAAATATCTTACATACTGTTACAGAAAAGTTTTCTCTTGCTATCTTTTCTTCATAACATTTTCTACAATACCAATGTAGAATTTTAGCATTAAGTCCCGCGTACTGAATCATTTCTTCTTTGGGGAAAGAATTTTTACAAGAATAACAAACTCTAGTTAGTTTTTCTGCCATAATTCTCACTCCTACTATCATCTATAAATAGTATAGCACGAGTTATAAAAAAAGTCAAATAAAAAGACATACAATTTGTATGTCTTTTTACTTTATCTTTATAGTAAATCTTTCATTTCATCAATAAAGAGTTCTACTAAATCGCCCTGAGAAGGAACAGCCTGACTGAGTTTGAAATCTTCACTTCCAAATACTCTTTTAATAATATCTCTCATAATATTTAAATGCTGTTCTTTTTCTTCATCAGTTGATGCGCTGTCTAAGTATTTACCCCAAACATTTTTCGCATCAGCCATAATTTCACTAAATGGACGAGATTTAACTTGCGCGATTTCGGTTTTATCAGTTACTTGCGCGCCATCAAGTTCTACTGCCTTATCAATAGCATCTCCAATAGCATCAACTAGTTCTTGATAACCAAATTTAATCTTTGGAGCAAGATACTGATAGCGAGAGCCCGCGAATACAGTTGGAGTAGAACGAGTATATAAATAGCGTTCGGAAGTTCCATCTGGATTCATTTGAACTTGTAGATAGCCAATAATATCAACAATTGAATTAATAATTGTATAACACTGATTTGGTAGGTCAGGACATACAGCAGTAATTGTATCCCCATCTTCTGTTCTCATTTCAGTAGGTTTATCTTTACTGTGCGCGATAAACAGAATACCAAAACCAAGTAGGGTAATTTCACGCCAAAACTCTGAAAACTCTTGTTTTAGCATATTCCAGCCTTGTCCCCAAGGCACATCTCTTATACTATCTACATTTTCGCGCTGACAAATATATTTTTCGCATAGCTGCCAAGCAATAGAAGCTGTATCAACAACAATAGTATCAAAAATTTCTTTTGCTTGCGGTTTACGCAACTGTGTTAGAACTTTTTTAGCATCAGTCCAACGAAGAATTGGCTGACTTTTAATGCCAGCAAGAGCATTGGTGCCTTGTTCAAAGTTCATAAACAATGCGCGAGGTAGCTGACTACCAAAGGTTGATTTACCGGTCTTCACTTATGTTATCTTATCGGCTCTTTATCCGATAATTCTTACGATTGTTGTTCTCGTAAGGTCAGATTATCTTTTCTTCTTCTTGAGAAGTTACTGGCTCGTGGGATTTTATTTCACCAAAGAGTTGTAAGCATTTACTATATTTACGAGGTAAGTAAAGTGAAGGATTATTTTTATAAAACAATTCATATAGTCTCTGAGCAGAAGTTTGAGAATATTGAAAATAGTATGTATTTCCTCTACTATCTTTTTGTATTTTTACCGCTGGAATATTATATTGATTTTCAAGTATATTCACAACCGATTGCAGAAATTCTTGATTATAGCCGCACAAAGACGCTCTACAATATTTCCCCGCCATACAAAATGTACCATCACCATCAAAATAGCCGCGAATAAAATCAATATAGAATTCTTTTGGTAGATTATAAGGAAATGTAAATGTTTTTGTTTTATTATTTACTATTCCATATTCTGCTAATTTCTGCTTAATTTTTTCACTACGAAAAACAAATTCAGAAATAGCAAATCCATCTTTTGTAAGATAATCTCTAATGGGATAATTACTGCGTAATATAATTCTAATTTTTTCTAAGAATGGTTTATCAACAGTAGAAAGTCCGATTTTAATTCCGCCATCTTTTTGAATACTTCCATCCGCGGCGAGAAAACCCATTAGATATATATTAGTTGAATTTAGTTCATCAAAAAAATCATCCCAAATTTCATATTTTCGCTGATTTTGAGGAGAATATTTATTCTGCTCTTCTTTACTTCTAATATGAATACCTTCTGCTATTAGTATCTTTTTTAATTTATAAGTACTAATCTCAAACTCTTTACTTAACTGCGCCAAACTTTTGCCGCTTTCATATAGTTGCTTAATAACGGTAATATCCATAGATAGAACCCTCCTTGAATGTTTATTTATCCTAATCGTTGTGCGTGTTATTCTTTTTAAGGAATAACTTCCGCTCTGATTACCATTTCAGGCTTCCAGATTTTTCCAGTAATTATCTTATATAATCACTTATATAAGGCCCAATCATTTAGGTTGACCGTATATCAGAAGGAATTTACCTTTTAAATCTCTTGAAATCTTAGATGGCTCTAAGGAAAAAATATCAATATCTGCCACACTATCACCCCATCATAGTATAGTTGGGATTATTCCCAACTATACTTATTAGAAGTAGTATTGGCTTCAACCTTCTTGGGCCCGCGACCTGCGGCGTTCTTAGCATCTTCCTGCATCTGCTCAATTAGAGCTTTCCTTACATTAAATGCTTTCTTAATATCAGCGGGGTCATACGCAAAATCTTCTTCCTTGCCTTCATCATCACCCTTAGTGATAATTAGTTCACGAACAAAACGGGTTGTAGTCTCAGGAATATCTTCACCCCAAGAGCTCTCAGATGCGCTACCCTTTTCTTCAACAGAAGTTACACGGATACGGCCCTTAACTGTTACAGTCTGATTAATTTCCCAATTACGACTAATAAACTCAACGGCTTCCGGCTGCTCAACAATAAACTCAAGAACATCCAGTTTTCCACCGTACTGAACTAGGCCACCCTTAATTACTAGACGACCAGTGGGTTCACCATTGCGGTCAATTTCATCGTGCATATCCATAATAAAGATATCACAAATGAAAGATGCTGTTTCCGCGATGTTACTCGCATTTACAAATGAAGCACGAATCTGCCAACCATTAACTAGCTGACCTGTGCGAGATACAAAGTTATTTTCCTGTAGTGTAGCACCAGTGATACGAACAGTTGTAGCTTCATCAATACCTACATTCTGCCCAGTCTTCATAGTTTTCATACCCTGAAGACTAGCCCACGCAGGATTCTGCTTACCAGTAGAAGTATACTGAGTAGCAAAAATACTTACTGGAACTTCACTAATTTCTTCGCGGCCACCATAAGTCTGAGTTGTACGAACAGTTGCTGTCGCACGCTCATAATGACGACCATCACCAAGGTTGCCTTCGCCAAAAGTAATATCTAATAGTTTACCAATAATTGTTACTTTATTTTGTGCTTGAATGTTAATATCTTTCATAAAATTTTCTCCATTTTTCTTTTATTATATATCAATTTTAATTAAATGTCAATTATATAATGACTCCCTTTCGGGAGTCAGTATATATCTTATTCAGCAGCCTTAGCAGCGGCTTTTGCGGCGGCCTTCTCAGCCCTTGCCGCTTCCTTAGCGGCTAGCTTCGCGGCTTCCTCAGCCACGGGGTCATAAGCTAGGCCAGCTTCAGTCAGAGTATGATACTTGACAACCTTTGTCTTAGCCTTCTTGGTCTCAGTGGCGGGCTCCAGTTCAACAGTTTCTTCACGAGTAGTAGTGGCATAACCCTTCTTAATTAGAGAGTTCATACTGCCGGTTACAGCGGGAACAGTGATGCCTAGTGCCTCAGCGATTTTAGCCTTGGTCATCTCCTGACCATAATGGTTCTTTAGATAATTGATTACTAGCATAGAATTTTCGGTAGCCATAGTTTTTTTAATCTCCTTTTGTTTTGTTTATTATTTTATATTTATATTATGGATTGTGTTCCCACTCTCCTAATATATCTTCATCTTTTTACATTTATATTATAACACGGATTTCTATAAAAGTCAATTATTAGATTCTTCTTTTATTTGAAAAAGTTCATTTGCTAAATTTTTAGCTTCTTCATCTGTTT
The DNA here is from genome assembly GCA_045630515.1 of Acutalibacteraceae bacterium. Taxonomy (GTDB): domain Bacteria; phylum Bacillota; class Clostridia; order Oscillospirales; family Acutalibacteraceae; genus UMGS1532. Next base: position 82,950 of record JAZQTG010000011.1, on the reverse strand, counting down.
TAGTTTCATCAATGATACGATTTAATTTAGGAATTAAATCAATTTTATATCCCTGTAATGCTTTTTGAGAAGCATTGATTTGTTCGTTTAAATTATTAGCTACAATCATTGTACCAACTAAAATCCTAATCCATTCTGCGCGAGTAATGGTATCAGGGTCTAGACCTTCTTGGCATAATTTATCAAATAGCGCCGCATAGTCATTTCTAAAAGTTTCGGCGGTTTCTGCGCCTTTCGTATCTTCCTTTTTCTTGTTGTAATCAACTACTCGTTCTGCTAGGAGTTCTGTTGAATGAACAATTTCACGGAACAATGTTAAATATTTCTCATTCATTTATTTTTCCTCACATTATTTCAATTGAAGTATTTGAAGTGCGCGCATCTATAATACGAACTCCGGAAGTAACCCGATTTTGGACTGGAATTATTGCGGTTTCAAGTAAAACCGCTTTATTTCCTGTTGAAACATATATTTTTTCTTGACTTGCTGGTAGAGCATAGATTAGAGAAAGTGTTTCATCATTTTTTAGTGACATAATTTGATTACCTTTTGCAGCGCGACTGGTTTCATTATATTCATCAACAGGAGTTATTTTACCTTTGCCTGACGAAGTAATAGATAGAATACCTTGATATTCTATACTATCTTTTACTAGTGTCGCGCTTGCAACATACTCGTTCGCCGCGAGTTTAATTGCTTTTACACCTTTTGTCGCACGTCCAGTAGTTCCAACTTCAGTAACTTTATAGTAGTTATAGTATCCATTAGAAGATGCTATCATAATTTTATCATTATCTGATATTGAAAGATATACACCGACTAATGTATCGTTATCTTCTAGTTTAACTCCTATAACACCTTTCTTTGTGCGAGAAGTATAATCACTAGTGGAACTCTTTTTAATGTAACCATTGCGGCTTACTGTAATTAAATGATGATATGAATTAAAAGAAGTTGTATCAATAAGAAGTTTAACTTTTTCATTATCCTGTAAGGCAATTATTTCATAAATTGAATAATCTTTATTATACTCAAGGTCTGAGATAGAGAATGAATATATGCGGCCCGCGGATGTAAATGCTGAAATTGTTCCAACATTTGTACTATATAGAGTGTTAATTAGGTTAGAATTTTTAGGAGGCTTAATATTTGTTCCTTTCTTACCTTTTTTACCACCCTGTAAATCTTCTTTACGAATAACACGAATTGTGTTATTATCAAAGAGCATAATGGATACATCTTCTTCTTTTATTGTGCTTTCTTCATTATCATCATCTGAAGTTACAGTATTTAGTATTTTTGTTCTACGAGCGTCACCAAATTTTGTGGAAACTTCGCTTAAAATTTTTATGAGTTCGTTATCTAAGGCCGAACTATCATTTAATAAGTATTGTAGCCTAGATATTTCTTCAACAAGTTCATCCCATTCTTTCTGTAACTTTACAATATCAAGTTTTGTTAGACTAGATAATTTTATAGCAAGAATTGCTTTCGCCTGTTCTTCATTAAAACTATAAGTATTAATTAGTTTTACACTTGCTTCCGCAGGACTTTCAGAAGAACGAATTAATGCTACAACTTCATCAATAATTGAACACGCTTTAATAAGTCCATCTACAATATTTTTGCGCGCGAGAGCTTTGTCTAAATCAAACTGAATAATATTGCGTTCACATTCTCTAATATGAGTAATATAGGCATTGCACGCTTCGCGCCATCCATAGACACGAGGAAAGCGACCTTTGTCTAGAAGTATCATATTAATAGAGAACCAATTGGCAAGTGAAGTATCTTTATATAACTTAGCCATCATCTTTTTAGGATTGATGCCTTTTGTTAAATAAATACGAATGTCTGCAGCCTTCTTAGTATGGTCTACAACTTTTTCAATACCGTAATTAGGATTTTCTTCTGTTAGCGCGGCAAGCTGGTCTATCACCGTATTAGTATAAACACCATAAGGAAGTTCAGTTGCCTGTATCATATTTTCGTCAGGATGATAGGTTAAGGTTGATTGAAGTCTTACAGATTCGCCTTTCCCATATCTTAGACTTTCTTTAACTGCTCTTGCATTTGTAATGGTGCCGCCGCAAGCAAAATCTGGAGCACAATATATTTCATCAAAACTTATATTTGGGTCTTTAATGATTTTAATAAGAGCATCATTTACTTCGCGTAAATTAAATTGAGGGACTGATGTTGCTAGTGCAACTGCAATACCAGAACATCCATTTACTATATTCCAATATCCAATTGAAGGAAATACAGAGGGAATTTGCTCTGTGTCATCATAGTTCCAATACCATTCATTTACTGCATTCTTTTTAAGTCCCGCGAACATATAGTTAGCAACTTCACTTGCCCTCATTTCTACATAACGAGGAGCCGCGTGGCTATCAGGAGAAGATGGATTGCCATAACTGCCTTGAACGTCTTCAAGTGGATAGCGGCTAGACCACGGACGAGCAGCACGAACAAAAGTATCATACATTGCTACATCGCCGTGAACGTAACTTTGTGTCATTGCCGCCGCGACACTTTTCTGCGCTTTTTGAAACTTGTCCTTATGGGTTAATTTGTTTGTATATTGGGCATATAGACCCTGACGCAAACCAATCTTCAAAAAATCCCTTACATCTGGCAATGCTCTCTCTTGCGCGACCGAAGCTCCGTACTTTAAGAAAGCGGTTTCAACAGTTTGCTGAAAATCTACATTTTTTATCATTCAGTCTCTCCTTTCTCCATTCTTATTTTATTATACTATAATTTCAATTAAAAGTCAACTATTAACTTATCAAATTCAATTAATTTTATATAATCTTTAGAACATAACAGTGGTAATGCTTTAATCAATTTTTCATCAGGCCAATCCCACCATTTTAATTCTGAAATTGCATTTGCTTGGAATCTTTGTTTAATAGGTTTGGCTGGGACACCTCCTACTATTATAAATGGGCTAACAGATTGAGTAACTACTGCGCCATTTGCTATAACAGCGCCATCACCTATTGTTACACCACTTAGAATAGTTACGTCATTTGCTATCCATACATCATTACCAACCACAATATTCCCTTTAGTCGCGGCACATCGTTCAAAATTTGGGCACAAGTCTGAAAGAAGTATATTAAATGGATATGTGCTACACCATTCTGTATGATGGTTGCCGCCTAGTAAAAACTTTACATTTGCTCCAATAGAACAGAATTTTCCAATATAAAGTTTTGAACCTTCTCCCCAAGAGCGAATAGTAGGATTTGCCGCGTATGTAAAATCTCCAACTTCCGCGCATTGCTTAATCCAATTAGCATTTTCTCTACGAATTCTATTTCTTAATTCATTAAACTGTTGTATTTCCGTCATCAAATTCACCCTGTTCTATTCTGTATGATAGGCTACCTTTGCGTAAATAATTATAATAATAGAATGGCATATCCCAGTATTCCGCTTCTCCTATCTTATGTGCTTTTTCTGCAAATGGAACATCTTCTGCTATTTGTGTATCCGCAAAACGAATATTATTTTTATTGAGAAATTCTCTTCTCCAAACTTTACTCCACGCAGCAATATTTAAGTTGGCGGCGACATAACCACGAGTATTAAAAATGAAACTAAATACTAGAAAATCTTTTTTAAAATTTAATAATCTATCGTGCAACATTTCAAAAACATAGTTATGTAGAAACCAATCATCATCATCCATAAACAAAATCCATTGACCTGTCGCAACTTCAAGACCTTTATTTCTTGAAGAACCAGGAGAGCTAAAGTTTACTTCATATACTTTATCTGTGTATTGTTTTGCGATATTTGCGGTGTTATCAACACAAGAATCACAGACTATAATAAGCTCATAGTCTGTGAAAGTTTGTTCTTTTATACTATCTAATCCTTTACGAATATAATTTGAAGAATTATATGCGGGGATTATTACTGAAAAGAAAGGCATATTAATTATCACCTTTAAGTAATTCTGGCGCGTAATGTTCTAATGCCTGAATAATTCTAAATACTTGAATTAGTTCAGAACCGTTTGTGTATACTTCATCCTGATCTTTAAAACTATATTCACTAATAAAATCTAGAATATTTTTAGGAAATTCCATACAATCTGGCATATTAATAATCTCCATTACCTATTCAAAATACTAAAATCTACATTCTCAAATAAGAAATCTTTTCTTCCTTCAACTTCCGGACCCATTAACATTTGAAGACTTTCGCGCGCGCTAATAGCATCATTGATGGTTAAAACTTCAAGGCGTCTTTCGTTTTTATTCATCATAGACGCTTCCATATCCTCTGCTGTCATCTCACCTAGGCCCTTCTGTCTTCCCTGCTCCCAGCCATTGTGAGTCTTTTTTAACTCAGCTAACTCTATATCATTATATGCGAAGACACGTTTATCACCCTTTGTTAGACGATACAATGGCGCGCGCAACCAACATAATCTACCTTCTTCAATGAACTTTGGCATAAGTACATAGAACATTGTTGCGATTAAGCACATAATTGCATAACCGTCAACATCAGCATCGGTAGCAATGGCGACCTTACCATAATTAAGTTTGCGCGCATTATATCTCTCTTGAATACCGCATCCAAGAGCCATAATTATATCAGATACTTCTTGATTTTCTAGGCACTCATCAAGCGGATGCTTCATCAAATTCTTAACCTTACCACGCACAGCGTATAGTGCTTCAGTTTTAACATCGCGAGCGGGCATTAGGCCGCCGAGAGCACTATTACCTTCACTAATAATAAGCATAGAATCTTGTCCGTGTTTTTCGCAATCTTTAAACTTATCGGAAGAAGTTATTTTTTGCTTCTTGTGTTCTGTTTCTTTTTTTTCAAAGTTAAGAACACTTTGACGCGCCTTCTCTGCGGCGGCTTCTGCTTTAGTTTCTTTTACTAAAATACTAATTATTTTATCTAAGTCTGAAGCATTAACAGAAGCCCAAGATTTAATTGCTTCTGTAAAAGTAGTCTGTGTATATCCACGTAATTCTTGATTTTGAATTTTATCTTTAACTTGATTTTGATATACCGGGTGAGGATGTTTAATATTAATGATTGTAACTAATCCTTTACGAATCGTATCTCCATCAAATGATTCTTTTGCTAAATCATTAATAGTACGGGTAAAAGCTGCTTTCATACCTGTAACTGGAGTTCCGCCACCACTATTTAAAGCACCATTAGAGAATACATAGCATTTTTCTCGTCCGGCTGTCCATTGCGCGAATACTTCAATATCAATATCATTTTCAAAAGTTTTTAATCCATAAATATATTGCTTATGAAGTGGTTTTTTAATATTATCCGCTGCAAAATCTTTAAGACCGTTTTTTGATAGAAATCTTTCTTCACTTATATTATCTTTATAAATAAAAGTCACATTTGGAATAAAATAACTTGTTAGATGAAGTTCATTTTTAATTCGCTCTTTATCAAAAGATGGAGTTTTATTATCAAGATGAAAAATAGATTTATCTGGTTTAAAATAAATTACTGTACCAGTTTCTTTTGTAGCGTGAAGTTTTCGCGCTACAGTATCTTGCGGAATACCATCTTTAAATAATAGATGCCATTCTGCTCCATCTCGTTTAGTCCAAACTTCAAATATTTCTGAACATACACATACAGTACTAGAACCAATACCATGCATACCACGCACTCTTTTATAATTAGCAGTATCAAATTTACCTGAAGAGTGCGCAGAAGTATAAATTTCAATAAGAACTTCTTCTGTGTCTTTATTTTTCCCTCTTGGTACTCCGGCGCCCTTATCAGAGACTTTTATATCATTATCTCCAACCTCAACGGTAATTTCATTACCACGACCCATAATAGCTTCATCACAAGCATTATTAAGAATTTCAAGAAAGCAATTAAACATTGCATCTTGTCCATCCGCGCCAATATACATACCTGGTGTAGAGCGCGCGGCGGTCCTAAAGTCACGTATCTGTATTGATTCAGCATTATAAGCCATTTAGTATTTCCTCCAATTTTTCTTCTATATCATCTTTATATGTAATATAAAATAATTTAATATTATTTTTATTACAATAATCTAATTTACGTTGATCGTATTTTTGTCTACGTTCAAATGATTCTTGTGTGTTCCATCCATGATGATTAGTATCATAATGAATATCTCCTTGATATTCAATTAATGCTTTTAATGAATTATCATTATTTAATAAAGCAAAATCAAATCGTAATTGTCTACCACCATCACCAAATAAGTCATCAAAGACATATTCATTATCAAATTTAATTCCTTTTTTAGTAAGTAATCTATGAATAGTCATATTTCCTTTAGAATTAATACATCCGCATGAAGATGTATCTCCAAAATTTAAATATTGATGTTGAACATGACACTGGTTCCCACAATCACATTGACACAACCATAACCTATTGCGTTTTCCATTTGAATGAGTAACATAACCGTCCTCTTTTAATACTACTAATTTTCCAAATCGTTTACCAGTTAAATCTCCACCACGAAGTTGATTGCTTGCGATGGCTTTTTCTTTTTGATAACAACCACATGATTTTGTATTACCAGAACGTAAATGTTTACCTAAAACTACTAATTCATTTCCGCATTTACACCGACATAACCACTGTGCTCGGCCTTCTTTATTATTTTCTGCACGAGATATAACGGTTAAATATCCATAAATGTTTCCAATTTCATTTTTTACTGGAGTTGGCATAGAATCGCCTCCTTATCTTTCTTACAAAGATAAGTAATTTTACTGGACTAAATCTACTTTAATTTCTTTCAGTCCAGAAAAATTTTTCTTCTCTCCTTATCTTACTCTACTTTATTATAGCATAAATTAAAAATAAAGTCAAGTATATACTACTTGGCCTTATTTTTATGTAAAAGTATTAATTTATACTGTATTGGCATTCGGTGCCAAGAATAGTTCTACCATCATCAAGATGAATTATTGTTTCAAAAGGTTCTTCTCTATCGTCTCGGATTATAGTACCCATAATAATTTTACTTGTATCATAGTGGAAACAAACTTCACATCGTCTATTTACATATTGACTTTGTTTTGGAAAATTATATTTATCTATTGTTTTAATATTTCCCATTATCTCACCACATTAAGTTCTGAAAGAGCCTCATTTAAGCATTCATCAAGTAAATAACATCTAATTACACAATCCATATGTTGCGCGGGATTACTGCTCGTCCATTTGCTGTCTGCGCGCGGATAGTCATCAAATTCGTAGGCGGCCTCAAAATATAAATTTAAATTACCTTTTAGATAATCATAACACCTTTCTTCTATATCATAATAATTTGGGCCATTTCCCGTAACAGTTTCTTCTGTAATTAGAATATCATATAATATATCTTCTATATTATCATCTTCATATAAAGGGTCTAATTCAACTTTATTTAAATTTTTTGCGATATATTCTTTAATATCTTCTATCATCGCGCGCCTATAATCATATTTTTCCATTACATTAATTCTCCTTTTCCTATAATGGTATAAATATCTTTATTTTCAAATAGTTTTTTAAATCTAAATCCTTTATCAATTAAAGTTTTATACAAGGATGATTCTGTAATTTCAATTGTATAAGATATTTCACCAGTTTCTTTATAAATAGGGATTGAAACAAGAATTATAAAACAAACTACACTAATTGCAAGAAATAGAGTGCCTGGAAATACATCTCCTTCTTTAAGAAGGAGAATTGCCGTAACAAGGGCTATAAGAGTTCCGCTAAATGAAAGAGCAGACCATAATGACATTTCTTTCATAATTTGTGAACTAAGTATTTCCATATTTACTCCTCTTGAGTAGCTGTAAATCCTATTACACTTACTCCATAATACTTGTCAGCAAAGAATTGAATTGCTTTATCTGCGTTATGAATTACAATAGGAGTATCAAGACTATAATTATCATATCTTAAATCTTCATAGTCTATAATTTCTATATCTTTAAAACCTAAAGAATCTGCTTTTACTCTAAAAGCTCTTTTATTTTGAGTAAGAATGGCTGCGCCTTTTTCATTAGCATACTCTAATAGTTCTTTTGCTTTTCCACTATCACGAGTACGAATAATTGCTTTCATTTTATAATTCGCTCCTTTACTTTATATACATTAGAGTAATTATAATTCTCTAAAATTTCGTATTTTTGATAAAATTCATTAAAAGGAGTATTATCTGAAACTTTTATGTCATACTCATATGTTCCAGTAGGAACAGGAGTTGAGAAAATAAGGTATCCAAAAGCAGTAAGACCTATAATTGAGAAAATTACCGCAAAATATAAAAGCCATTGATTAGTTTCTGCTGTAGCACAGTAAAGTAAGAATAAAATAAAACCTATTAGCGTGCCTATAGCAAAAAATGGAATGACCCATTCTGGTTTCGCCATAATTTCTGTGCTTTTTAATATTTCTATACCTTCCATTTTTACTCCTTTTTTTCTTTTATTATAACTTAAATTTTAGAAAAAGTCAAATATCTGTCGCCACGCGACCATATTTTTATATAATATTTTTATTATATATTTATATTTCATATTTATATTATATTTATATTACTTAACCAAAAATTGACCGCATAGAGGTCAAAAATTGACCGATGCGGTCAAAAATTGACCTTATTACGTTCAAAAAATGACCGCATTTGCGGTTAAAAATTGGGTCATTCAGATATTGTCAAAAATTGACCTCATTTAGAGGTCAAAAAATGGGTTGAAAATGAGGTCAATTTTTGACTATTAAATCTGCATGACCGCAAGGATAGAATTCATAAGTTTCAGGTTTAACTTGAACTAAATAATTTTCTCTAATTAGTTCATCTCGTGCCGTTTTAATTGTGTTTCTACTAGATATATTTAAAGCATCACATAGATGAGTAGGAGAAAACTCATAGTAACCTTTGCCCGCCCAACGAAGTAAATAAAGCCACAATTTGAACGCATTACTTGAAAGAGTTTTGAGTGCTTCATCATAATACTGCCAGTCTATTGGCTGTAAAAATTGATTACTACTATTCTCTTTATGAGTAATTGTATCAAATTTTTTAATATTTATTCTTGTTTGATTTTTATAATTCATACTCTTTCAACACTCGTTCCATTGCTTCTAATAAAGTCATAGATGGTTTTCTTTTACCGTTAAATATTTTTGATAAATGTGAACGACTACAACCTATTCGCTCTGCGGCTTCATCTTGCAACCAATGCTCTTTTTTAGTTAACAACCAATATTTATCTATAATGTTTTGTACCATTTTCAATACCCTCGGCCAATTTGAATACTCATTGGCACATTTTTAAGTAAAATAAAATATCTTTTTTCTTATACTTATTATACAATAATTTTCAAAAAAAATCAAGTATTAGGTGGATTTTCATCCACCTAATACATATTAAATTACTTCTTTAACGAATTTTAAAGTTTCGCCGCGAATAATACCCTTATCAGTAATGATAATGCCTGGACGAACAGGAAGTGCTAGAATAGCAATTGCTAATAGCATAGGACTCATATTATCAGAGGCATAACTTACCCATTTATCCATTTCTTTAATCATAGGTGCTAATTTCTTAACCGGTAGAGGAGACATTAAGCCCGCGACAGGAAGTGGTAATGTATACTTAACTTCCCCATTTTCAACAAAGCACATACCACCACCGACTCTTTCAAGTTCTTTCGCGGCGACATAAGCATCATTGGGGTCACGATAAGCAATAGTCATATTGTGACTATCGTGAGAAATTGTTGAAGCAACACAGCCGTGTTTTAGGTTGAAATCACTACAAACTACCTTTGTCATACCACCAGAACCATAACGATTTACAATAGTAATGAACTGATATTTCTCTAAGAATTTATCTTCTGACATATTATTAATATCTTTACCAGAGAGATAAACTAATTGCTGATTTGGACGCATATTTGCGCGCGAAGCACTAAAAATTAGATACTTCTTATCGTCCTCAAATTTCATTTTAAATACATCAGGAGATGTGATTTGAGGAATATTGATTTGATAGCACTGTGGAGGAACTTCAACTTCATATTCTTCAATATTAGAAATCAGTTTTCCTGCAACAAATACTAATAGAGGACGTTTATTGAATAGTAAATCATCAACAAGCTGTAAATCAGCAACATATCCCGGCGCAATTAAGCCTAAGTCTTCAAAATGAAGTTCACGTGCGGCATTAATTGTACCAAAACGAATAGCTTCAATTACATCAATACCACCTTTTAGGCACTCGTTTACAATATGATTAATATGGCCGGTAGATAGTAAATCTGCGGCGTGAACATCATCAGTGCAAAGTGATACGTGGTCTGTATAAGGAACATATTTTACTCCTCTAATAAACTCTTGTACCGTATCGGATAGAGAAGAGGATTTAATATTGACATGCATACCCATACGAAGTTTTTCAATAAGTTCATCAGCAACACGAACTTCATGGTCGCTTACTGGACCACCGCATAGGTAAGCGCATAAGTCTGCTCCAACTACATAAGGCGCGTGACCTTGAATAAATCCATTAGCATCAAGTCCTGCTTGGACAATATCGTGCATACGAGGGTCGTCATTAATAACCCCAATATAATCCATTACTTCTGCTACACCAATTACACCTTCTTTAGCTAGAAGTTTAGCAACTTCATCCTTAAAGAATGCGGCACCTGCACTTTCAACAGATGGAACCGCGGGTACGCAACTGGGAGCAAGAGTATAAATGCGTAGTGGAGATTTCTTTGCGCTTTCAAGCATAAAATCTACACCATCAATACCCATTACATTAGCAATTTCGTGCGGGTCAGTTATTGCAGTTGTAGTACCCCAACTAACTGCTGCCTTACCAAAATTTTCAGGCACCATCATAGTGCTCTCTACGTGCATATGACAATCAATAAAACCAGGAAGTAGATAATGGCCTTCACAATCAATATGTTGTTTTGCGTCAGAAGTTTCACCTTTTAATCTAACTCTAACAATTACGCCATCTAAAATATCTACGCCACCAGACAGGAATTCACCTGTAAGGTTATTGATAATTGTAGCATTATCAAGGGCAAGGTCGCACTGGATTTTACCCAGTGCGGCCTGTGTTAAACGAGACCGGTTTTTCTCTAATACTCGCATATTTTTACCTCATTAAGTAATAAACTGTAAGCAGCAGAGAATTGTAATTACAATAGTAAACCAGCCAGGAGCTTTCGCGCGGCTAGGAGTAAACAGATAACGAGCCCAATGGCTTAGACAATAGGTTACTAGACCTAGTGCAATACCATTAGCAATGCCGCCAAAGATGGATACGATAACCATTAGGCCAACGGGGAACCATTCAACGCTCTTGAAATCAACATCTTTTAAGGTCTGCATCATAGAGATACCAATGATAATTAGAGCGGGAGCTGTTGCGGCGGTAGGAACCATTAGGAACAGAGGAGCAAATAGCATTGAGAGGAAGAAGCAAATTGCGGTTGTAACAGCTGTTAAACCAGTACGACCACCTGCTTCAACACCGCTTGCGCTCTCAACGTATGTGGTGATTGTAGTTAGACCGCCTAGGGCGCCAACTACAGTCGCACAACTGTCTACTAAGAAAATACGGCCAATAGTGGGTAGATTACCATCTTTATCTAGCATACCAGCCTTACCTGCCACACCAAGAGCAGTGCCTAGAGTAGAGAAGAAGTCAGACATAAAGAACATTAGCATAAAGGTGAATAAAGCAGGCTTTAAAGCACCTAGAATGTCTAGCCTGAAAGCAACATCACTAATGTTAGACAGAGCATTAACTGTAAAGATAGAAGAAGGCAGTTTTACCTGACCCATACAAATACCAATTATTGTAATTAAAACAATTGAAATCAGTAGAGAGCCACGAATATGATAGGTTTTGCCGTTAATAGTAAACCGCAGGAAGTATAGAATTAAGGTAATGGCTAATCCAATCCAAGATAGTAGGATTGCGGGGTCAGAGAAGTTTAGATTTAGAGCGAATGAAGAACCGCTTACATTAATCATACCCGCATTAGCTAGGGATAGACGGATTAGGAATGCGCCAACAGAAGCGCCTACACCAATTTTTAGTACCTTTGGAATAACTTCTACAACTTTTTCGCGCACTTTAAAGATACTTAGAAGGACAAATAGAATACCGGAAATAAATACGATACCAAGTCCTTGCTGCCAAGTACAAATGCCTTGTGCGACAAGAGTATATGCTAGAATAGCGTTAGTACCCATACCAGGGGCTAGCGCGAAAGGCATTTTAGCATATAAGCCCATAGCTAGAGTGGCTAAACCAGACAATAGTGCAGTCATTAACATAACGCCTGCACCATTCATACCGGCATCTCGCATAAAGCTAGACTGTACAATCAATATGTATGCCATAGTACAGAAGGTTACAACACCTGCGAGGAATTCTGTTCCTACTTTTGAGCCATTTTCTGAAATATGAAAATGACGTTCAAGAAAATTTTTCATATTTTTTCTCCTTTAAATTTATTTTAAGTGACTAAATATTTGTCACTCATTAACATATTAAAAGTAATATTGTTTTTTTCATTATAAGGAATACGGATTAATGGAATATTATGAGAAATAGCATACTCATTTTTAAGTTTATCATGATACTATAAAGTCTATAAACTTTCTTCTCCACCAAAAAATGCGTTACTTTTATAATGCTATGGTCCATCAAATTCTATTAAGCGAATGACTTCATTATTATTGTTAAAAATAATAAAATCATATCTTAAAGGATAATTATTTTCGCTTATTAAGTCTTTAAAATATCCTATATTTGATAAATATTTAATTTTATTTTCATTTAAAATTAATTTAATTTTATCTTCTCCTAATGAATAATTCGCGCACCCACAAGAATTTTTATGACCGTTTCGTAATTCTACTCCATCAGCCTCACATTCTTTTCCGCATTCACAAATACAATGATAAAAAATTCTATTTCTTATTCTATTTGGCTATTCATATAATACTGTTAATTTACCAAATTTTTGTCCGATCATATTAATTTTTTTCTTGTGCCTATTTTCAGATTGTAAACATCCACAAGATTTTTGTTTTCCAGAAGTTAAATTTCCTAAATATACAGTAATTTTTGTTCCACAATTACAAATACAATCCCAATATGTTCCGTGTTTATACGAAGCTGTAACTTCTTTATTTATATTTAAAGCCGTTAATCTTCCAAAAGTTTGCCCTGTAATATCTTTAAAATGCGGCATAGTATCATCTCCATATCTCTTCTAACTCTTTTATAAAGGATTGAATATGATTTTCAATACTTTCTTCCATTTGTTTTGAAAGATTACTAGCTCCTCGTAGCCAGCTAGAAATTGTTGTTCCATGACAATTACAAATTTTTCCTAGCTGGCCGCAAGTAAAACCCATATCTAACATTTTTTGAATTTTTTCTTTTAAATTCATATCTTATCCCTCCATAGGATAAGTGTTTAGATAACAAAATAATTATGGCATTTTCTTCTTTTTCTAAAAAATTTTTTTATTTTGAAGAATTATCTCTAATAATTAAATTGAGAATAATACCTGTAATAATTGCTAGGCAAATACCTGTAATACTGAAATTACCAAATGAAACTGCTAATCCGGAAGTGCCTACCATTAGCATAATAGCAAAAATCCAAATTGTTTTTTCATTATTGAAGTCAATTTCAGCGCGCTTTAAGAATTTAATAGCGGAAGCGCCAATCATACCATAGCAACAAATACTTGCACCCGCGAATACTGCGTTAGGAAGAGCAAGAATGAAGCTATTGAAAATACCAAAGAAACCTAATAGAATTAGTTCAATCGCGGCAAGTAGTGTAATATAAACACTAGCACACTTACTAATTAGAATAGTAGATAGGTTTTCAGTATAAGTTGTATTAGGTTGCGCGCCAACGATTGTACCAACTAGACTACCAACACCATCACCAAGTAACGTCTTTGATAGAGAAGGGTCTTCAAGGAAATCGCGTTCACAAATATTGGAGGCATTGATAATGTCGCCAAGATGCTCTGCGAGAGCGCCAAGAGATACTAGTGTGAAGCTTAAAATAATTTGTGGTATAACAGACCAATCAAAATTCTTAAAGGATATATGGAAGAAAGCAAAATCAGGTAGAATAAAGAGTTTAATATTCTTAAAGTGATTTAGGTCTACAAGATTTTCTACTCCACACAGAGATAGGATAATACAAGCAATATAGCCACCTAATACACCAAATAGAATAGGCCAACGTTTCATTAGTCCTTTACCATAGAAGGCACAAAGAAGAACTAAAAGCATACTAAATAGAGCAACACCAATACCAAGCATTGAATATTGACCGTTAATTTGAGCGTAGGTAGGAATAAAGAAACCAAGTTGAATTGAGATTATTAAAATAATTGCGCCGGACATAACTGGTGTAATTAGTTTAGTAATCCAATCAACACCAAATTTTTTAACTAGCATCGCGGCAACTGAGTAAATAATTGCAATTGTTAAACCACCAATTACAACACCCAAGAAGTTCTTTTCTACTGGGCTAGCAAGCGCAATTGCGCCAATTACAGCTGATACGGTAGCTCCGCTGTTTGAAATAACAATTGGCGCGCGGAAGCGAGTGATAAATAGGAAGAAAATTGTTGAAATACCTGCGGCAACTAGACCAGCAGAAAGGTTGGTACCGCAAATCAAAGCGATAAGTAATGTTGCGGTAATACAAGAAAACATTACTTGTAGTGAGTAGCCAAGTAGTTCTTTAACAGTCTTTGGCTTGTCATCAATGCGATAGATTAGATTACTCATTGTGTTCTCCTTTTCTTATTATATTTGTATAGTATAAATAGTAGGATTTGTTCCTGTACCATTTAATATTGAACGATAATCTGAAAATGTTGTTTGTTTTCTTAGTTTATCTTCTAAATCTTCAACAGAGGTTCCTGTAGACGTCACTGTTGGTTGACTCGCGCCGCCACAGTAGAAACAGATTGGAGTTGACGGGCTATATACACGGCCACATTTAGGACAAATCCAACCTTGTGGGGCGAAAAATTCATAATTTGGATTATACATTTTTTCCTCCTTTTGGAATAGAAAACCAATAAAGTAAGTCTTCAGTACAATTGCAACAAATAAATTTATCTGTGATTTCTTCTGATGGGCTATGAACTATTTTAGAAAATTTAATACGAACATATATTACTTTAAGGTTTAGCCAAGTAGTTTCATACATATTTATTTCTTTTCCACAACGGTCACAAGTTTTAGTCATATTAGTCTTCTTTCTTTTCCTTTACTGGCTCAATTTCAGTATAAAAATAAAAATTATCATCTTTTTTAAATTGGTTTTGTAAAATAGGAATAATTTCATCAAATGAGTTATGTAATGTGCCATCTGTCGTTGCATATAAAATCATTCCATAAAGCATTTGATTGATACTAAAGCTGCGGCGCCAATCTTTTTCATTTAGATGGTTGGTGCGAATATCAAAGTAGTGGGCGTAATTTTTCTTCTCTAACATACGATAAAGTTCTTTTTCCCATGCAAGAAAAACTTCATGGATTGTGGCATTTTCGCTAGATTTTTGCTCATAAATATCAATTAATTTTTGAGCCATATACTTCCATCCATATAATACACCCATTTCACACATAGTGCCAATTGCGCTTTGTTCTGGGCAAAGTACAGTATAATCACTGTTCCAAAGTCTATCAATGTCAGCAATACAAATTTTTTCTGCAAGATGATTATTTTCTTCTTCAGTTATATTAGACTTATCATTAATTGACTTATTCATTACTGGACTATATACTTCTCCAGGAATACCCGCTTCTTTGAATTTATCATATTCTTCTTGACGCGCGAGATTGCTCCCGCGTGTCATAATATCGCCGCCTAAATAACCAAGTGGACGTTTCTGTTCTTTATTTTCCATTACATTAAAACTCCCCATCTTTTTTCTTTATAATACCATAAAATTGACTAAAAGTCAAGATTTAGAAAAGAAAAAAGAGGGGACTTTCGTCCCCTTAAGCTTGTGGTATAGGTCCTACAGCTGCACTTTTCTTCTTGAATTGGCTAACAAATTCATCAAAGGCATCATCGTCATCGTGAGTAACATCATCTAAGAAGTCACAAATTACGGTCTTAACTTGAGCATCAATAGAATCTTTATAATCATCACAAGGCTCATACTCAATAGTAATATTAGTAGGAAGAGCAGTTTGATTTAATAAACCATAGAATAACTCAATACCAACATCATCATAAGTTGTTTCAGATTCTAAATCCTTATTCCTTAGCATATAAGTAAGAGTCGGAACAGAAGTGGCATAAGGCGCTTCAATTTCAAATAAGTCAAGTAATTCAATAATTGCTTCGCCGCTCATATCATTATGATTTAGTAAAGCAATTACAACTTCTTCTTCTTCAGAAGCGTACTTACAAGTTTCATCTACACCAAGCTTCATTTCAAGAGCATCGGCTTTGGTAATTGTATCGTTATTTAGTGTATTATAAAGAACAACAGCAGCATCTGCGCTGATAGTAGAATGATTTACAAGAGATAAATAAGCAAGTTTCTTAATCCTTTCATCAATTTCTACCACTTCTTCTTCAGGAGTAATTTCAGACATAGTACATTCACCTCATAAAATAATTAATCAAGCAAGTCTGCCGTTGCGGCGATAGGACTACGCTCAGTTTTTATTAATTTAACCATACCAAATAATGGGTTGCCAGCTAAACAATTTATAAACCTAGGAATACCACTCATTTTAGGGTCTTTATAATCACATTGTTTAATGTCCGCGCAGAAAATAATTTGACTTCCTTCTCCTACACGACCAAGTAATAACTGAATATTTGTAGTTAATAAATTTTCAGCTTCATCAACTAAAATTAAACAATGTTTTAAATCTCTGCCTCGTAAAGTAGATAAATGAACTGGTTCTAATTTACCACTCATTATAAAATCTTCTAAGGTTTGCGGCCCAAGGTGGTCTTCAATTTGCTTTAACCAGGGGTATTGTTTATCAATTTCATCACCTGGCAAAATACCTAGTGTTCCCGCGCCTTTAACCTCTAAATTATTTTTAACAAAAACAATTTTATCATATTTACCTAATTGGACTTGTGAAATCGCCCAAGTTTCGGCAAACATTGATTTACCAGTCCCAAAACGTCCAATACATAATTTGATTGGAATGTTTTCATTCTGTAATAAATCTAAATACATTTTTTGTTCTATATTACGAGGAGAAATACGCTCTCCCATTACAGTGGTAAATTCCTTATACTTTAAAGGTCTATAATTTTTACCATTCCAAAATAATATATCTTTTAACTCTTGCCCTTCATAAATTTCAGCAAATTCATTTGTTTTACAATTTAAGATATTTATTTTAGGGTCTTCATATAATAAAGACATATTCTTTTCATTTGGATAATATTTACCCCATCCGCAATATTCTGCTTCTACCATATCAGTATTGTCATTCAAAAATATTGCTTCTAGATGCGGCATTTGTTTAGCAAATAAATATTGCGCGCCATCATATGTATAAAAATTGACTTTCTATCCAAAATCTATGCCTAAAAGTTCTGCTTCGCAAATAATTTTATGGTCGTTTATATTAGATAAAAAGTCATATTTTTTTAATAATTTTTCTATCTTTTTCTGTGGAAAACATTCTTCGTGAATACTAAATAATTCAATAATAGTTCTAATTGCTTGCCGCGCGAGAAACTTAATTTCTTCAGGTTTATTAGAACTTTTAATACCCTCTAATTCTTGAAGAGTTAGAGGGCTAAGGTATATATTACGAAAATCTTTTAGACAATTGCCATGTAAAACCGCACTAGTATCTAAAAAGTTAATTTCCATTAATCTTCATCCTCATACAATATTTTGTCAACCAAGTTAAGTTCCTTCATTTCCTTAGCATTTAAAAACCATTGTTTACGAGCATGAGAATCATATTGTTCTGCGGTTATATTAGTGTTGTCAATTACAAATTGTCTAACTTGTTCGTCTACTCTTTTATTAAAATCCATAATATCTTCGGCTGTTTTTGTTTCAGAAGCATTAACAGCAACATATCCATCGTGAATTAGTCCAAAAGAGCTAGGAAAGCAGTAACGAGTTACATTTTCATTTTTTCCACCAGCAGATAGAATAATTGCGGCCATAGATGCTGCGCATCCAGTAACGATGATATTTAATTTTTTCTTATAGTGGGCGATATAATACGCGAGGAATAATCCATCTGTAACAGAACCGCCCATAGAATTTAATATAATTGTTACAGGTGCGGCAGAATCATCTTTTTCAAAGTCTTGTAATGGAAGAAATACTTTTTCAACAATTCCTTCATCAATTCCATCATTGAATAATACAGTTCTATTATCAATTAACTGATGGAAATATTGGTAAGAAACAGGGTCAAAAGTTCCATTATCAAATATAGTAGATAGGTCTATATCCAAGGCCATAGATGCCTCCTCACTATCATAAAGATAGGTTAGTTAATAATTTTAGATAAAGTACAATCTTTTGGGTCAATATCATTAAGTCGTATAGATTTAAGAATTGGATGTCTAATAGAAGCACCAATACCTTCTATATTAGCTTTCGCGGTTGAAACCATCATGCCGCTAATACTAACAGGACACAAATACCATTGGTTAAAATTATCTCTTAATTCAGACTTAAATTCTTCTGTTAAGCCTGCGACCTTACACAATGGTACAATATCGCCCTTACCATTATAAACTCCTACTAGAATAGCACCAGGCCATCCAAAGTAATAGTTTTTAGATATAGGAATATAGTTACTTCCTAACTGATATTCTCCAAAATAATCACCGCAAACTTTTTCGCCAGTGCGACTGTTTTCCCAGTATTGCCAATGAGATATATCGCCGCCATTATAATTTTTTTCGCAATCTACTTTTGATAGTATCAATGCGTCAATATCTGATGAAATTTCTTGCTTAACTTTAATAGTCGTCCACGCGGAAGTTCGTTTACCGGGGGTATAGGGTATACCCTTTTTATAGCAAACTGCACCTTCGCCGCCCCGCTGGAAAATTTCTCCAATTTCATCAAAGAAATTCGGAGTCATTTCGTGATATTCAACGCCTTTTACCAGAGAATTGTTAATGCGGGACACCACTTGTGGAATATATTTAATCCTATTTTCAATAGGCTCATCAACTAAATCTATTCCATCAATAGCAAGAATATCAAAAATACGCCATTCAAGTTTTTTATCTTTCTGCCGTGCAATTGCCTTTTCTGTAAGACAACGACAAATAGAACCTACATCCTTATCTACTCCGCCAGGAAGATAAACTTCACCAAGTATTACTGTAATACCATTTTGAAAAGCTTTTACAACATCATTCCAAAAGAAAACTTTATCTTGAAGTTCAGAATAAGTACCAGTTACTTTTGAAATACCCCTAGTTTGAAGAACTGAACGCTCGGGGTCAATTATAGCACGACTAAAATTGCCATCAAATTTCTCCGACCAAAGATAGTCGCCGCTCTCCGCGCATTCTTCAAGTTTCATTCTTCTTTTCTCAGGAGAAATAGAAGAAGTAGGAGCCCAGTATTTCTGAACTTCCATAGAATAAAAATCTCGCATTATAGAATATCTCCTTTTAATGTTTATACTTTATTATACACTAAATTAAAAGGATTGTCAATTATTTAAATCTTCTAAAACTGCAAGTACATTATCTTGTAATTCAACTAAATCCCCATGATTTTCTACAATGTAATCAAAGGGGAATTTATCAAGTTGAGTTTCACTCTCATGTTCGCGCTGCGCGGGCGTCATATCGGGATTTACATAAGGACTTCCATCCTCATTAAATCTTTCTACCCTAATAGTAATTACATCACTATTATAATCATTGATAATATCAAATTCATTTACAAAGCGCCAATCATCAATGATAATGTATAGCCAGTCTTTTTGAGTAACTACAATGAATTTAGCAACAAATTCAGCCCAAAAATCAGGGAAAGTTGCCCGCATTTTGTCTGTTCCTAAGTTTTGTAAAAGCGCGCGACCATGCTCGTCTTTTACGCCATCCCAATCATAGTAGCGTTTAAGACAGTCTTTTACTGCATCAGCAAAAGCAATTCTTAGAACTGGATAACCATCCTTTTCTAATTCTTTTTGTAAAGCATTAGCAACTTCGCCTTTTCCAGAACCAGCTTTGCCACTAATCATAAATACTATATTACCCTTCATTTTTAAATTGCTCCATTCTTAAATTAAAATAAAAATCAACAAACTCCGCTTCTTCGCCTTCAAAAAGAGAAGCAAAGTTAGCAAGTTTTTCTGCGGCGATTGGCAGAGGTAGAACACCTAATGTCAAATCTGCCATCATTTCAACTTCTTTGCGGAGTTTGTTTGAAATATTAGGAAATAGTTCTTCCATTGTCACTATTCTCCTTTTTATTAATTGCTTGATTAAGAAAATCAAAAAGAATTTTGACTTCTTCCGGGTCATTAAGAGTAATTTTTCGGACGGCTGGTGCCGCGATACGCTCATCTGGAGAAGGCATTTCAATTATATAATAATGAACGTCCTCATTTTCAAAGACCATACCGCAAGTTAATTTTCCGCTTTCTTTACTTATAATACCAAGTATTTTTCCTTCATCAAATTCTTTTGTTTCTTGAATAAAGCAATCTTTTTTTAGTTGTAAAGTAAACCCTTTATATTCATCTTGGGTAACTTCTAAGTAGTCTAAAAAATCAGTTCTTTCCATTTGGACCTCGCCAATTTATTTTTAATTTTTTGGCTTCTTCTTGCGCGCGGGCATCACAAACTTCGTTCCAGTAATTACCCGCGTGCCCAGAAACCTTATAGAAGTCATACCAGAAATTATCAAAGTAAGGAACAATATCTATCCATAAATCTTGATTAGCTACTTCTTGCTTTTTAGCATTTCTCCAACCATTAGCTAACCAAGTTGTGTACCATTCTTGTAAATAGCAATTAATAGCATAGGCAGAATCGCTATAGATTAGAACTTTTTCATTCTTTTCTCTATTGTCAGCCGCGTATTCCAATCCTTTTTTAATTGCTAATAACTCCATCCGTTGGTTGGTTGTATATGGTTCACTACCGGAAGCACTATATATTTCCTTATTGTCTTTAACGGCAATAAAAGACCAACCGCCAAATGTTAAACCATTTGCGCTTTTACAAGAACCATCAGTATAGATTTCAAGATTTATAATTTTTTCCGCACTTTTTTTATCCATTATGACCTCCATTCCTTTTATAGAATAACATAAATTGGAGAAAAAGTCAATTATTCAAGTGTTGGTTCTTCTTCCTCTTCTTTTTCAATATGAGAAGGTTCTTTTTCTCCAGATTCATACATAGCCCTATCAAGTTCTTTCCAAGCGGCGCCAAGAGCCTCTTTTACTAAATTGGACTCAATGTCATATCCTTTTTCTTTTAAGAAATTTAGTGCGGCTTCTAGTTTTTCTTCGCCGTGATAGCGGCCATAGAGAGCTTCAGCAGCATTAACAGCTACGAGAGCAGCATTATATAGATTCTTATCTTTTAGCCAGGGAACTAAATGTTTGGTGATTAAGCCAGACAGAATAATTACGATTAGACCGATGACGCTAATGATAATTTGAGTATAATTCATAGTTTATATCCTCCTTTTAACCAAGCTCTTTCTCTGTATATGTTTCGGTTATTTGATTCTCATTTTCATTTTCATTTTGAGTAAGAGCGTTTTCAAAATTATAGCGGGCTTTCGTCCATTTCTCTAAGGAGCTATTTCCTTGATATGCTCCAATAGTAATTCCAATAATCGCGCTATATGCTGTATACAGCTTATTTATAATTGCGATGACTTCTATATCTAAGTGACAGAAGGTAATTATTGTTAGACAAATTAATAACATAATAGAAACTAATATTATACCCCAACGAGTTATTCGTTTAGAAAATTGAATATATTCATTGACCACTTTGTTATTCTTCTTTGCCACTATTACACCCCCTTATTATAGAAAATCATTTTTTTCTTGTCTTTCAGCATATAATTTTTGAATATATTTATATTCTTCTTCAAATACGCCATTTTTATCTTTTGTACGTTTTAATAAATCTTTATATTTTGTATTTAAAGTAATAATATGCTGATATTCGTCTTTTGTGTGTCTTTTACCATTGCGGCAAGAATTTGCGAAGTCTAATACTTCCCATCTGATGCGGTCTTTTTCGTTCTCGTCAATGTTCTTCTATAACCCTATAATTGAAGTTTCTGTTTTTTCTAACTTCTTAATTAAACTATCAATTCTTTTGTTTGAATCTGCAGTAATTACTTTTCCTAACCATTTAAATAATGCCGACCAGGGATTTATTTTAATGGGAGAAATTTGAATTACTAATGAGCCGATAAATAAAATTTGAGCTATATTATGAACGAGATAGTCCAAGACCTTTTCAATGTGTACTGGGTCGTCCATGGCATACCACCTCCCTCATATAAAAGTGAGATTGTTAAGTGAAAAATATAGTAATTTTTACGTTAATGAGGTATTTTATTTATAAAATTCTAGAAATTTAAGAAAAAGTTTATAGACACTTTTGTTTCAGTAGCCATATAATTTTTTACCATATTCCATTGTTCAATAGTTGAATTTTCTGCATTATATTTGTCTATTTGGCCTTGCGCTTTTTCTTTCCACGTTTTTCCTCTCTTGTTATATAATTTACGCAAATCTTCATATCTTTCAATTTCAAAAATATTAATTGGAACAGAAATTACGGCTTTCGCGGGATTTTCTGCTAATCCAAATTCTAAAAAATTTGCAGTTTCTTGTATGATATAAGAAGCTGGGAAATAAAGAGATTGTAATTTATATAAATGAATATTGTGTAAATTAGAAAAATCTAACTAACCCATTCCTTCTTTTACTATTGTAGCAAAATCATCAAACATAATTATTCCTGCGGCAATAGTAAAAATTTCTTCCATTGAAGATTTACAACTTTCTGCAACGGTATGCTTTGAAAGGTTAATTCCAATAAATTTCCATAAATCACGATCTTGCTCTCCTATACCAAAATCTGCGGAAATACTTGCCATTGTATCTATATAATTCATAATAGCCATTGTTCTGCCGTGAAAACCGAATTCTCCAGGGCGACTACCGCGCATCCCATGTTCTATTGACTGATAATATTTATCTGATTCGTGAATAACAAAACCTGTTTCTTTTTTTACTTTTAATTGAGTGTTTAAATCTGTTAAAATATTTTCTATTTCATTATTTAATTTTTTTAAATTATTTGAATATTCAGCTCTATTTTTACGAACGTCAGAAAAATCTTTTGTTGCCTTGTCTAATAAAAGTAAAGTATTGTCAATAGATTTATTCAATTCATCAAAATATTCCATATTTATAGAAGCACTTAAACTTCCAATTAAAGCGTCATCTGCCATATTAGAAGCGCCAGAAGCTTTAAAATTTGGGCCCATACGGTATAGAAGTTGACTAACTTTTTCAGAAATTGAATAATCTAATAAATCAAAGTTAAAAATAATTTCAGGAACCGCTAAATCAGAAAAAGGATTTTCAATTATTTGATATTTCTTTTTTAATTTCTCTTCTTCTGAAATATTTGGTTGGAAAAAAGAAATAGCAATTTCATCTAACAATTCTTTATCTTTTTTATCAATATTAAAAGGATTGCTAACTTTTATAAATGATTCAAAAGTATTTTCTAATGCCGTTTTACGCGCGTCATACTATTTTGTTTTTGTAAAATCAGTTAAAAATTTACCATTATTATTGGTTTCTATATACTATCTAAATTTAACTGTTGTACGAATAATCCAAGCAGTTAATTCTTTTGTAGTTAAACCAGATAATTCTGTTTTATGTTGTTCCATATAATCTCGCAAAACACGAGGCATTAT
Organism: Acutalibacteraceae bacterium; assembly: GCA_045630515.1. Lineage (GTDB taxonomy): Bacteria > Bacillota > Clostridia > Oscillospirales > Acutalibacteraceae > UMGS1532. Next base: position 58,921 of record JAZQTG010000011.1, on the reverse strand, counting down.
ATCAATATAACTTCTTTTTGTTTTTTTAATATTTTGATTTTCTGTTTTTAAAGCTGTAATAACATTTTTAATTTCTTTACCAACATTTTCTAGTACGCCCTAAGTTTTTTTACCGCCCTCTTCTTGACTTTTAAGATTTTTCATTAAAGCGCGAATTCTTCCTTGCATTGCTTCTTCAGAAATACTAATTTCATTTAAAATAGAAGTAAATTCTTCATAATCAAAGCCAATACCTTTTTCAATATTTGTTATTAATTCAGCCAATCGTTTTTCATATCTTTTTATTTTTTTTGTAGAAACACTTTTTTCTTTTTTTAGCTCTTGTATTTTATTTTTTACAAAAGCCATTTCTCCAATTCGCTACTTTTCAGCGACTATTCTCAGAAATTCTATTGCGTTCTACATTCTTTCAGAAGAAGTAAAACTGCTTGTCTAAGCATTAAAATCATTAACTACATTAACTGCCTGATTCCAAATATCTGGATTTGTTTCCTATAAAAAATCCATATAAACATATGGTTGTTTTATATAAACTGGTTGTGCCATTCACATCAACTCTTTATTTATAAAATAAAACTCTGCTTTCGCAGAGTTTAAGCTTTATATTTTTCCACAATTTCCTTATAATCGTGAATATTTTTTATTACTTCTCCATAATCAACATCATCTTTCAAATGCCAATAATCAATTGTCGCGCGCTCTTTAATAATGTTACAATATACTTTATCTAACCAATCAGAAGGGTCATTTGGTGTAACACCTTCATACTCAAGCGCCTGCTTTGCTTCAGTCTGAATTTCTTCCCTAAGATTATCATTTGCGTCTACTTTGCTAATTGCTATATCCCAACCAGTTATCATAGCATCATCGCTATTATCACATTCACAGATATCAAAATCTTCTATGTCAGGAGAAAGTTCTATGTGAATTAAATATTTCATAATTAAAAATCACACCCCTTTAAATTGCGAATTTTGCGCCGCAATTTATTAATAAGTCTGAAATTTCCTACTGGGTCGCGCGCCATAAGAACTTGGATACGATATTCGTAATTTAGGATTTTTGCTTCATCACTCATTGTAAATTATGCTCCTATATATTTTTTCTATTTTAGAAAAATCGTCAAACATTCCACAATCATATTTTTCGTATAGATTGTAGTAACATACAGTAAGGTAGAAATCGCTCATTTTTTCTTTATATACTTCTTCTAATGGCAGAAGTTTTAATTCTATTTTATATTTTTAATCAAAGAAACATGCCATAATCTCATCCGCGGTCACCCTTTCTTGTACGACGTTCATCATGTCTGATATAAAAATAAATGTATCGTTTTCCAATCCAGTCCAACATCCTTTATTACTATTTCCACCGAAATAAGGACAATTTTTACAATCAACAGGACGAGTCGTATGACATTTCCAAGCTTGATTTAGTTCCTCTAATTTATTCATATTATCTCCTTTCTTTTCTATATTTTAATTATACCTTAATTTAAAAGAAAAGTCAAATAATAAATTAAAGTGGCATATCTTCTTCTGCCACTTTAAAATTATTTTCTACTAACCAATCAACTTGTTCTTTACTTAACCTATTAGGCATTTGTATATAATAAACTTCATCAGTTCCACGGCGATTACGAATTTTATATTTATCCCAATTATTAATATAAATCTTAACAAATCCTTCTTCTTCAAGTTGCCAATCGTTTTTATCCCAAACTTCTGCGGCAACTTTAAAATGGTCCATAAAATCAGCGGGATAATGCCGTCCCGCGCGGTCAAGCCATCCTAAAAGACTTGTCATATATTTTTACTGATAAAAAATTCCATATGCGACCCTACATCATACCACATTTCACCATTTTCTTCCCAAGTTCTGATATAAGGCGTCTTATATTTATGGTCTTTCAGAAAATTATTAATTACTTTCCATACTCGTTCATCAGTTTCTTCTTTACCGATGAGTCGCCGCTCACCATACATATCTTCAAAATAAATTTCTTTCATTACACTAATTTACAGTAGTATACGACAGTTTGTTTAACTCCCTTATACTCCTTATGCTCCTTTACTTTCATTTTGATAATATAAGTTTCGCCTTCATTAAGATTCTTAGACGCGGTACTCCATACATACTGATTTTCATCTTCATCTTCCATAATATGAATATGAGTTTCGCCATAATGAGAATCAGTAGTAATATTCTTTTTAATGATGACTTTTTTAATCAACCATTCATTGGGAGAGCCCTGATATTCGCTCTTGTTTTCACCATAAATAAGAGACTGAACGAATTTTTTAACTTCTTCGTTATCGCGCATTGAGAGATTTTCGGGGTCATTAGTATCCCGAACCAGTTCCCAATCAAGTTTATAAGTAGTAATGCCACTAGGAATTTCTTGCGGTTCTCGCCCAGAAGGTATAAACCAGCCAAAAAAATCATTATACCACAGGGTATGCTGAGGAAGGTCAAGCCGCCATTCTTTAATAAGGTCATTTTCACCAATGACAATATTGATATAGCCAGCATCGCCAAAACCGAAAGCATTGCGGGCCGCAAACCTAATCCTGTCTACTTCTGCTTTTTCGGCCCTCTTTACCTCACGCTGCGCGGCGCGTTTCTCTGCGGCTCTATCCATACTAGCGCGCTGAGAATCGGTATACCAACGAACAGTCATAACAGAGATACCACTGCCGCCGCAACCATAACAACGAGTGCCGTCCAAAGGATTATAAGAATAATGACCGCTGCCGCCGCAACGAGAACATTTACCCTTAACTTTGATGTATTTTTTGCCGTCTTTATCAAAAGGTTCGCCGATAGGGGTCATATTTTCATAAGTTTTTGCGACTGCCATACCATCATTTTCCTTTCTTTTTTCTGTAATTATTATAATATAATTTCAGAAAAAAATCAAGTATTTACTTCTTTTAAATATGCCTTTGTTAATTCAAGTTGAAAATTATTAATAGCGAGCACGCCTTTCTGTTCTATAAACTTAATTTTTTCTTCACCGCACATTTTTTGAAAACGTTCATATAAATCTGTAATATTGTTACAAGCAATTTGTTTTATTTTTTCGTAAGTTTCTTCTATAACATTTGGGTCTTTTTTATAATTAATAGCGGGAATAAGTAGTCCATCAGAGACTCTGAGATAGTTATGAATATTATTACTATCAAGAACTAAATAGTCAAAGCAAGTGCTTGTAAGTCTTATTACGTGGGCAACTTTTTTACCATTAGACATATTGCGTCCGTGAAGTCCATGAATTGTACCTATTGTGGCATCAATCATTTGTTTATAATTACTATGAATTAGATAAAAAGTTTTCTCATCGTTTTCAAGATATTCTTTTAGTATCTCTTCATATTTTGGATTATAAATTTTATATGAAGATAAGAAACATTCAACACTATTAGGGCTTGGTTTCCTTAAAAGATTAAGAGCAAGCCGTAAATCTTTTACACTACATTTGCCATCTTCTACTTCAAATTCATATGATTTAAACTTATCGCCGCGAATAAAATTCAAGAAAGAAGGAAGAATGAAAGAAAAAGTATCACAGTCACTTGTATCATTTGCTAAACCATAGTTTTGACTACCAATAGCAACAGTCATTATAACTGTATATCCATGTGGTACTACTCTTTCTTCTACAATTTTATGATGCGCGGCGACCTTATTGTAAAAGTTTTTATCCATTCAATTTCTCCCATTCTTTTCTTATGTCTTTTATAATATCATCTATATGAACTGGCTCGCAATTATGGCTGTCAAGACCAACGTGATACATAAAAGGGTTTGATTGGTTTAAGAAATTTGTTTGTTGATGCGTGTGCCCATGTAGGTTTATAACATGTTGATTAAGGTGCCTATCATCATAATTTGCCGTTAAGGTGGGATAATGTGATAGATAGAGACTAAACTTACCATATTTAATTGGTATAGCATACCAACCACCTATCATTTTATACGGACATTCCGCGGCGATAAGGTTTTTACGTCTATCTATATCATGGTTGCCATAAATTAAGAAGATTTGACCGTTAAGGCGTCTAAAACACTCTATTCCTTTTATATCGTCATTAAGCATAATATCGCCAAGATGATATACAACATCGTTTGGCTTAACTACTTTATTCCATCGTTCAATAATTACCTCATTCATTTCTTCCACAGACTGGAAGCCGCGAGGTTCGTAAAGAAAAGGCTGGTTATGACAGAAATGAGTATCGCTAGAAAAAAACACATCACTCATTTTATTATTCGCCCCTTTCAAGCCAAATTGATTTTACCCTCTTATCGTCGCTATCATCAAAAAAAGTAGGATATTCAAAATTTTTACTCATACGCAAAATAATATCCTCTGGTACTTTTGCGCGCCCACTACGTCCCGCATTGCGTTTAATACACACATTCAAAGGTGTTTCAAATACAATGTAAGTAATAGTATAATTAGTAATATAAGCATCAATTGCTTGTATCAACTTTTTACGAGAGCCCTTATTTAAATGAGTTGCGTCAGCAATAATATCGTGTCCCGCAATCAAGTTTTCAATAATAATACTTACAAATTTTCCAAAAACTTCTTGCTCGTGCGCGAAATAAGCATCATTAGTATTAAGATAAGAAAAACGGATTTCATCGCGCGAAATGTATTTAATATCTTTTTCCTCATTTTCTTTAATAAACTGTTTACTCCAAGTAGTTTTTCCTGATCCAGCAAGACCGCACAATACATACAATTTAGGCATACAAATATCCTCCCTCTTCATATTTTTATTATACACTATTTTTGAAAAAAAGTCAAATAAAAAAGAAGCGGCTTGCGCCGCGAAGAAAGGAGAGTGGCTGAGGAGGAATGTGTTGAACATTCACTTACCGGGTCAAAGCCGGTCGTACAGAGCCGCTATACTACTCCTCAATGTATATCAATATCAGTAGGTCTAAATTTATTAATTCCGTATGGATACACACCATCTTCTGTCAAATTTACTAAAAACACAAATGGGAAAGATTCGCACATATAAATTACACCTAGAAGTGAACGCGCATCAACACGATACTCGTTATTAAAGTCCTCTAAGATATACTTATCTGCGGTTCCATCGCTATTTAAAATAGATACAAATTCTACTGCATCCTTATTACTAAGGATACACAACTGAGTTCTTACATGGGGTTTATTCATTTTCTTTAAACCTCTCAATCATTTCTTCTTTCAGAAGGATATCTTCATCGCCTTCAGAAAGCTCAAGGTCAATTAAATCAGTGCCGTACCAATTAACAATGCGTTTGCAAGCATCGTCAAAAGATTTTCCAATTACGGCGCCTTCATTATTATAATCGCCATCAATATCATTCCAACATTTTACTTTAAAAAAGAACCACATAATTTTACTCCTTTCATTATAAAGCGGTTGGCGCGCTACGCAATTTCACCGCAAATTTCCCTTATAAGTCCCAAGAGGTGGAACCTGGCGCCCTAAACTGCCAATCTTCTAATTCTTCTGCCTGTTTAACGCGGCTCCAAGATGAGGAAAAGACAATTATACGCATATAAACCTCCTTAATTATCATAGAAAAACCATTCATATTCATCGTAATTAAGTTGAGTTACATCATAATCTTCTTCCGAGGGATAGCCGCCAATTTTTTCGCGTTCTTCATTATAATGGTCGTAATTGCGCATCATAAGGCTATACTCATCCATTTTTAATTACCTCTATTTCTTCTTTCGTAAGGCCCAACCGTTCAGGATAAAGTTTTGCTACAATGTTTAGGTAAGTTCTGTCTATTGAATGTATCATATCTGATACTTTATCTTCAACATAGGGGGTTGGTTTTAGACGGTTGCCGCAATGAAGTTTAAACATCTCTAATCGTTTATCATAATTTTTGAAATTAGAAACTTCACCGCTTTCTTGATACAAAATTACATCTTTTCTTTTATGACACCAACAACAAACATATGGTTCTGTTATCTTCCAAGAATACCTAATTGAACCAGTTGGTAATTGATGATATTCCTCTTTAAGATACCAATCAAAATCTTGCCATTTATGTTTACATTCTTGCTTTACAATAGGTTGAATTTCTTGCGGAGGTTTCTTTTTAAAAAGTTTCATCTTCTTTTATATATTCATTAATACTCTCTTCGGCATAACCCATTGCAAAAGCAAACTTTCTGAAAAAGGATGCAAGTTCACCCAATGTTAAATCTTCATCACAATAAAAAGTCAAATCAATATCTGGATAGTCATCAGAATGGAACTCAAATTCAATACACCCAGTAGTTTTTTCCATAATTTTCTTCTCCTTATCTTTTTACATTATTATTATACTATAATTTTGATAAAAAGTCAATTATTTATCCACTCTTTAATTTCTACTCCGTGTTCCCGCATCCACTGCTGTATCGGCCATCTTTCACTACAAGGATTGTCATATTTTTCAAATACAATAAAAGCAAAATCAATATCTTTTAAATTTTCACCTTGTTCCATTTTTTCTTTAAGAGCGCGCAGTTGACCCATAAAAGTATCAAAATTTAAGTAGTCAAGTTGTCCTTTATAAACTTTTAAAAACTCACAATCTTTAGGATGTTTGGGTTCACACTTGCCCGCGCAAAGACCTTCACATGCGGCTCCAGGCTTTAGCGGCCAACAGTCAACAACCCATACACCATTTTTATCTGGACCTAGCGGCCGCCATTTAGGAGGCCATACAGTCGTGTTGAGGCCGATAAGATTGCGAGGAAAATTACGTACTTGCGCCCAATAGGAAGTATATAATTTCATTTGTCAATATTAATCCTCTCAATGAATTGTTCCATTAATATTTTTAAAAATGTTTTATCATCATTTGTATCCATATATTCTGAATCACCATGCCATTGATTGTCATTAGTCTTACGATAGAGATTATATTCGCCAAAGCCAATATCGCCATGCCATTTAAAACATAAACCTTCATATTCTTCATTTTTAAATGGGATTACTTCATCTACAGTTACATTTGGATGTAAATGCTTCATAAATCCTCCATTAGAATGACTTGTTTACCATGAGCAATAGCATATTCAATTTCACTTCTTGTGCTTGCACCAATATATCCATTTTTATTGATAACATAAATGGCATCTGCCATATCAATTTTTCTTTTATGAATATCATCTAGCATTATTTTTTGTTCTTCCGTGAAAGTATCGCCGCTGTGACCAAAACAGCCAACACTAATTACAATATTACCTGCAAGAGTTAATTCTTTATTAATTCGTTCAAAATCTTCTTTAAACTTAGTACTACCGCATAATGTTATTACTTTATATTTCTCTATCATAATATACCCCTTTATATGAGAATAATGCAGTCGCGATATAAATGACGACTGCGCTATGTTGTGAAATATCTACATATCATCAAGCTTCACTGGCAGGAAGGGCGGGATTCAAACCCACATCTTGCGGTTTTGGAGACCGCTGTTTTACCAATTAAACTACCGACCTATGTGCTGGTGGCTGAATTGCACAGCCATATTCCTATGACAGCAGGATAAATCGCGGGTAAGGATTTGCACCTTACATGAGCCGTGCACTGCTCGCATCGGAGGGAATCGAACCCATAGCCACTTACCAGAGGTTTTAGTCCTGTGGCTGTCTCCTGACCTTTGCGCGTCTACCTATTCCGCCACCGCAATCATCCTACCGTGTCCACTATACCTACTTACTACCCTGAGTGGTACTCAAGCCTTCGGCATCAGCAGACACCCCGTGGCTGTTTTACTTCGCCACGGCGAAGGTCGTTTCACTATCGGAAACAACTTTGAAAGGCTTTAGGTGTGCTGTTACGCCAAATTCCGCTCCTTATTACCCATCGGCACATCATATCCATGGGACGCTTATCGTAAGCCCACAGATACATTTTGCACCAATGGAAGTGCAGAAACTCCTTAGCTGATGGCTGCTTCCAAGCCTACAGTCCTTTATAGTGGTGCGGAGTGCCTATACCATCATTTTGCGCTTATCTGTTTTACCTTTGTAGCCGTAGCATATGATACTTACTACTAAGTGTAATGGCTCCACTGGTCGGAGCGGAGAATGTTGAAATCTCGGCCTCTGCGTCCCAGGCGCAGCGCTCTGCCTCTGAGCTACACCCCGATGTGCCGCTTTCGCGGCTTAAATTACGGCCATTCACCTAACGGCATACCGAGCTGACCTTGCTCTACATCAGTATTATAGAACACATTGTTGGTAGCTTCGCCAGTAAGAATCTCATCAGCAATATTCTGATATAGACAGCTAATAACTCCGTGGCAATCATTTAGATTGTCGGCAAACACTTGTACAACATGATTCTTAAATACTACATAGGTAGCTGCGAACCACTGATAACCTTCTTCCGCGGGGCATAGAGAATAAGCATATACTGGATTTCCCTTAAAAGCGGTATCAAATAGTTCTACCTTACTTGTAAATACACGATTAGATGGAACGCCATCAACTATGATAGGTAGTGATACATTACCAAATTCATACTCTTCAGGTAGAATTTGGCATAGCGCGGCTACCTTATCACCATCATTACAAGCAAGAGTGATAGATGGCTCACTATAATCTACATTACAAGCGATTTGTGGGTCTCCATCAAATAGGGCCTCAATCTTCTTAATATAGATAGACCAAGGCGGGAGGATTTTTAGGCGTACATCACTCATATTATGTACCTCCAAATATTATCTCTTTTTTGTCAAATCAGAGATATAGTTGTATAGAAAGAAAAGAAAATTTTCATCTTCTTCATAGAAGCAATCTTGGCCATACTCTTTTTTATACATATCAATTGCGTTACACATAAGTTGACCTAAACGCAAATCTGGTACCATTGACCAAATAGTAGCAAGAGTATCACAATATGGTTTAATACGATTTGGGTCTCTCATACCTATTTTCTCCTTTCTACACTATTATTATAGTATAAATTCAACTAAAAGTCAATAATTTGAGTATAAAAACATATAATAAGTATCGCCGCTCACAAGACTAAAGTCAAAAATTACATTTCCGCCGCAAGGAGTTCCTTTAATAATATTTGTAAGTTCAAAATCAAAGTTAATAAGAACCATACATACTTTGGAATCAATAGTATAATAATCCTCTAAATGCCAAATAACTAAGTCGTTATAGGGTAATACATTAATTAAATGCTTTTCTTTTAGAGTATAAGGTTCTGTAATAAAATAATTATTTAGCTGACTATTAATTATCTTCCTATAATACTCATCCTCTAATGTGCGTGAAAGAACTGTATCAAAGTCTTCAATTTCACACAATTCACAAGCCGGATTTGAGTAACTATCGGCGCGCGCAAAGGTTAGTAGTAAAAGTAGAATAAGGGCAATAGACAACAGTTTCTTCATAATATACTCCTTTCTTTATAACAATAGGCGCTACTTTGGAGTAACGCCTACGAAAACCTTTTGTACACTAGTACATAGGTGATGGCAGCCCCTCCTGGACTCGAACCAGGACTACCCCTTCAAAGGGTATAACGGTTTTCCTACTACTCTATGTCACCATAGCCGCATTATTGCGTTGTAGTCTGGACTATCTCTTGACCATGCTTTATAGTTTAGGTCCGTCCTATATAGTCTCTACACATTTATGAGGATATACTCAATTTAGCTCGTTGTTATCTTTTATTGCGTCCAGAAAAAGTAGTTGTTTGTGAATGACAATTAGGGCAAAGAAATCTTAAATTTTCTTTTCTGTTGTCATTATTAATTCCATTTATATGATCTAATTGTAATGTTAAAGGATAATTATTCCATTCACCTTTATTTCCACAAATAGTACATTCATATGGTATAATTTTCTCTTCTATTAAGCGTTTTTTTAATGCTGTCCTATTAAGATAAGTTGAATTTTTAATTAATATAGACTCAATTGGTTGTTTTTGTGGATTATTGCCCTTCGGCTTATATCCTAATAAGTGTGAATAATTAATTTTTAATTCTTTACATCGTTGTATTATTTTATTACGACCGTTAGAACCATTTTCACTTAAACCAATTTTACGACAACATTCGCTTATAGATGAAGATTGTTTTATTAACTATTTAAATTCTTCTTCTGAATAATTATAAACTTTACTTTTACGCAATATAAAGACCTCCATCGAATTAGGGACGATTCACATTAGAACTTTCGTATCTAAGTGTCCAATTTTATTAGAGACCGGCGTTGTGCCATTCAACTAAGGGGCTAAGGTGGCCAATTCCGGACTTGAACCGGAACGCTCAAACGAGCAGCAGATTTTAAGTCTGCTGTGTCTGCCTATTCCACCAATTGGCCGGATTTTGAAAAAGGCACTCTATTTAACAATTACCGTGACCTTCGCCATACTAGTTATCTTCTTCCCATATATTCCGCCACTACCGACAATTAGGCTGTGGCATAAGTAGCGACCTTATACCATCTAATTACCGCGCTTGCGCGCCGAGGATAGGAAGGATTGACTACCTTCAAATTTCACCCAAGCCATTCAGCAATATCTATCAAGAAAAACAGTCTTGTTCAATTTGCATAGTTGCCGTCTTAGGCTACTCTTACCTTAAACTCTACTTATATGCCATTTCTGGCTTTCACCGACAGTAGCGAGTTGTGGTATTTCCAAAGTTTGACTACAGTCACCAGCTAAAGCCCTTATCTGGATTCGGCTTGGCTATTCACCAAGCTGTCTATTGTCCCGCCGTAGAGAATAGTGCGTTTATAGGCAAAGTAACTAGCGCATACCCTTAACATTTGGAGTTTCTCCCTTATCGCTAACTATTGCTAGTTTCGCGGCCGCTATTAACAAGTATCCCAGTTACGTCACGGCTGTTATTCAGGTATCCCAAGCAGAGTGGCTAACTCTTCTTCACTTGGGTCGTAATTGCTAAATAGAATGCCCTCTCTTTGAAATATTAAATTGCTTCTAAAGGAAGTTCATTACTAGGAATAAATGTCCATTCATTACATACAGGGCAAACTACATGAGGATAAGGTTTCATAATAATTTCATCTTCTTGGTAAATCCAAGAACGATTACAATTATCACATTCAATTCTAATTTCTTTTGTTACAGAGTCATGTTCAATAATCATACTGTTTATTCCTTCCTCTTTTCATATATATATTATACAATATTTTTTGAAAAAAGTCAAGTATTTATAGATTCAAATTCATCAAACATCTGTTGATATTTTTTTATATGATTATGAAACACTTTACCCATTAAGCGTTCATTATCATTTTCTTCAAGAAGATAAATACGAGCACAATCAGAAGTAAATGATTCTCTACCTCGTGGATGACTCATATATTTCGCACATTTTTCAATAGTTGCTATATCAATAGTATTAAGTTCTACACGCCCATCTGTACCAACAACAATAAATATAGGTAAACCATTTTTAAGTCGCGGGCGCGCGTCTATAAGTTTTCCACACCATTTTACAAAGTATTCTTCATTAACACCAGTACAAATTAAGTGTGTTTTAAGTGATACTACCGACATACTTATCCTTTCTTAAACAATGTAAAAAAGTTTGCTACTTCTTCGTTCATTTCTTGATTTATTACAATAGTGCGTGGTGCTGGCTTGGATTTTTGATTTGGGTTATGTGCGCGCCAACACCGCAATGAATGTTTTGTAATTAATTCTTCTGTTTGAAAACTTTGATTACAAATTGGGCAAATATACATTTTATCATTCTTTCTTTAATAAATAAGCTATAGATAGGAATTGAACCTATAACCTGCGCATTACAAGTGCGCTGCTCTACCTTTGAGCCACTATAGCATAGTAGGTTGGACATACCAACTTTTATAACACTAGTACGGCCAACACTGACACTTTACTTCGCTTCTTTTATACCGTTTTCCGCAAGCCACATATCACTGACCCGCATATCTCAAGGACGCCTAGGTTGAGTGCCGGTGGTAGTTGAAGTGTCAAATCCGTGTTAACGGTTGTAAGGTAGCCCTTGGCTTTCTTACATATATATATTATAACAGAAATTTGATTAAAAGTCAAATAATTGTTTATTATTTTCTTGAAGTGCGCGAAGGAACCTCTTTAAATTTATTCTTTTAGAACAAACTTTTTGTAAATCTTTAATACGCGCTGAAACCGCAAGATTTTGATACATTAAATTTAATTCTTCATTTTCATATTTACTATAAATAGTATTATAAAAATGGCGAATTGTTTCCCAATGTTCGTTAATTAAATCAGGTCGCCGCCGTGCACAAGACATATAATCACGATATAATTGAACCATAAAAACATTAAGCGGGCCAAGTATTGCTTCTATACTAATTTCGTTTGCTTCAAGTTGATGAATACAATGTGTTGCATTTGTAACAAGTCCCGGAATTTGTTTCACTAACATATAGGAGTTGCCGCGATGCGTCAAAGAATTTTTATCATACACCATTTTATAAATTGGAGTTTCAAAGAATTCATAATGTTTTGAATCGTCATAGGTTTCAATATGTTTTAATATTGCTTTACAAGTATGATTAAATCCAATATCTTCATTTGAATAAGAACCTGAAGGTTCTTCACAGTACCAAATGTTATATAAATCTAAAAATTCTCTTTTATAAACAAGTCCCGGGGTACATACGCTATTTTCCGCGCTAACAGTGTACCATTCTCCATTTACCCAAGGCCATTGGTAAATATCTAATGATTTATTATAGTGTATTGTTTCAATTATTTCGCAAAAAGACCATTGAGAAAAAATAATATCGCCACAGTCAACAAACATAAGATATGGATTTGAAGTTTCTCTACGACCAATATTTCGTGCGCGACCAGGGCCGCCATTTTCTTTTAAATGAACGAACTTTACTTTTGGATATTCTTTTTCTACTTCAGAATAATCTTCTGTAGAAGCGTCATTTACAACTGTAACAGTAAAGAAAGAAAATTGTGAAGCAGGATATACAGATTTTAATGTCCGTCGTAAACCTTCTATATCATTATATGCAGGAATAATAATGTCTATTTTTATTTCATCATTCTGATTTCTTATTATTTTTTCAAATGGAATATCTCTATATTTTTTGACAAGAGGAAGATTTTGCCATCCTTTTGTCGCGGCGAAATGCTGTATTATCCTTTCATCAACTTTGTCTAAATCTGCCCAATTATTTATATTATAATTCGGTGGTAATTCAAAAATATGTCCTTGGCATAATTCACTGATACAATCTTGCTCAGGATAATCATAATATTTCTCATTTAGTTTTTGAATAATTTCATCATCTTTATGATCGTCACGCATTTTCTTTAGATTTATTAATGTAACACCCATATTTATAGATATAAAATTTTCTGAGGATTTACAGGGTTCACTTACAGCCGCGAGATAATAATTTGTTAAATCCATATCCCACAATTCACTAATGTTTTGATTGATAATTGTATCTACATCAAGCGAAAGTATTTTATCATATTGCGGGAATATTTTACTTAACGCCGCGCGAATTAAGATTATATAAGTCCAAGATGAATTAAAATTTGGGCCAGAAGGATTAAAGAATTTCTAATCACTTATATTAATACATTCTACTTCTTTTGGAAGCTCATATGGAAATATGTTATCTTCAATTAAAAGATATATTTTATCTACGTCAGAGTGAATAAGCAAAGATTTTATAGAAGGAAGCATATCCTTATAAATATTACGAGTTCCCGTATATACAGCTACTTTCATTATTACCTCTCAATTAGCCTTCATCTTCAAGAATAACCAATTCTGCACCTTCAGGAATACTAAAATCAAAATTTCCCGCAACATTACGCAGTATGAAGGCTTCATATTCTTTAGAATTATAGTCAGGATAGGCATAATACATATAGTCTGAAGCATTATACTCTACACATTCTTCATCATTACTTTTCTTTTTCCCAAGCATTACTTCATTTTGAAGTTTTGCTGCGTAAATTTGAGGAGTAAGAGGAGTAGAAAATTCATCTGTTTCTTCAGTTTTTTCATATCTCTCTACTTCATCAATTAAGAAATAACCGGTTTTAATAAAACTACCTTTTGGCAAATCTTTAACTGGTAAGTATTTTACTTCAACTACTTCTTCGTTTTTATAATTTTTATAAGAAAAAATTTTACGAAGTTCATCAGAAATTTGTTCTTCTTTTACACGATAAAAATCTTCATATAAATTAGAAGCAAAAGATCGTGATTTACTAATAATAGAATAAAATTTACCATTAGCATCATAAGGCCCGAAAGGATAGATTTTATTATCTTTTTTATAACCAATATAGTAGTTGTAATAATAACTCATACTAATGTCCTACCTTTCTATTTCTACATTTATTATACCATAGGAATTAAAAAAAGTCAAATAAAAAAGTGCGCGATATTAAACCGCGCGGTGTGGGCTATGATGGAATTGAACCATCACCTTTGCCTAGGCATTCTACCTATTAAACTAATAGCCCATAATCGGAGCGACATGATTTGAACATGCGCCCTAAGCGCAATGCTCTAACCAACTGAGCTATGGATCGATAAATGGCGGCCCGTGAAGGAATTGAACCTCCGTAGGGTGGTTAACAGCCACCTGCCTAACCATTAGGCTAACGGGCCATACCGCGGTTTGATAACTCAGCCGCGACTGAGTAGGCTACATTGTATGACGAGCATGATAACGTTCTTCTCCCTACCACATTTTCTCCGGAGTACTCGAACGGAGTGAGGAACCTTACGAGTTAATTATTCTCGTCTTTAAACGAAGGATTTTTCCTCCCGTCTCGTTTTTCGCCTATTTGTGGGTGCAGTTACTATTTCTGCTTCTCCTGCCCAGTTCGTTGCAACTACTAATGGGCCGGTAAGGACATACTCGTTTCCTTCCATCCCGTGTGCTTAATAGACTATTGCGAACTTGCGGTCTATCGGCGCGACACCTTTTTATACTGGGTCATGTATCCAGTCACTCTGCCTGCCTACCAGAGTTGCAGCAGTTTGGCCCTGCTTGCCGACACCGCATATTTATATACCGCGAACGATGTGCGGTATACTCAAAACGGCCATTTTTGAGTGGGCTATCTCGCGTCCGAGCATCTTTTCTATCAAACTGCTTTAGCTTAGGTAGGATTCGAACTTACAACATACTCCGCAAAGAGAGCTGCTCTCTCCAATTGAGCTACTAAGCCCGCAGTTCAATATACTTCGTTTTCACCCTAGCACCAATTACGATTCGGCGCTTATCCACGACCCACCTATTTTAAGCCGGTCGGTTGAGGCTTTGGTGGCGGGAGTAGGACTTGAACCCACGACTTCCACCTTATAAGGGTAGTAACGGTTGTAGGAAGCTCATCTCTCTTCCTTACATATATATTATAACAGAAATTTCATTTAAAGTCAAATAAAAAAATAATCTGTATTCAACTCTGAGATACTAGTTGTTAAATATCCCATACTTTGAATACAGACCCATTTTTCTTTTCTTGGCATGAGTACCTCACTTTATTTTGGGTTTAATAAAGAAACCAACAGCACGATGTTAGCGAACTTCTTTTTCGTTGAAGTTAGTACGGCGGCTTAATGAAAGTAGTTCCGCACTACTTTGGTGAGCGTTGTAGTTTTCCGGACAACCTTGCGCGGCAAGCGGACTCGCGGCTTCTTACAGGAAGAATATATGATTCACCACTTCATATACTATCTAAGCTGGTAAAGTATTGACTAGTGTTGGAACTTTACAAACCAACCTATTTAAATAGGATTTATGTGCTCTTTTCTAGATTGTCCCTAGATAAAAAGCATGTGGGGTTGATAAGGCTCAACCCTAAGCCTTCTGATTATAGAAAGAACTTGTCAAATAGACTAAAGAGGGAGGGAATTTCATTTACATCGGAAGTAGTGTAATGATAGGTGTGCCACCTATTTACAAAAGCCTGTAACTTTTCAGAATAGGCTTTCTGCGCGGCAACCATAGCTTTGCGGGCCTCTTCAATTTCCACGGCCATTGCTTTACGTTCAGCCGCGTCTTTTTCTTTCTTTTCTTTGAGTTCGCGCTCCTGACGCTCTTTTTCAATACGAGCCAGATTTTCTGCCTTTTTGGCCTCAACTTCGGCCTCTAGGCATTCCTTTTCAGTAGCATAGAACTTTTGTGTTTTGTCAGAATAATACCTCATAATTTTATAGCTCCTTTTCTATAAATTTTCTATTGTTCCTAACCAATAGAATAAATGGGCTGTCCAAACTAGGCGATTTGATGCCTTACAACCTTCTAGCCCTAGGTTAGAACATCTATGTTGAGGGAAGATGTCATGCGTAAGAATTTTCTTTTCTTACATTATAATTATAACGTAATTTCCGGAAAAAGTCAAGTATTTACTTCTATCCACCCAAATGTTGCGGGGCTCCAAACATTATTATCAACAGTGCTTTCCCATACTTTTCCATTATACATAACCCTATCACCTTTCATATAAGGATTGGTGCTATCTGGTTGCTCCCATTCTGGAATAATGGTGGGGTCAGGAATTAGAACTTTTGCGAATAGACTTGGCGCGTCAGTTGGCGTCCAAAATGGTTGAGAAGTATGTGCTTGAAGAACGCGATATAAGTTGTCATCATATTGAACACGCTAGCCTACTTCATATGCGATGCCATCGCCAGACCAGTGTGGGAATAATTCAATTGCTTCAAGAGCATCAGTATCATCGAGAGATGCGGCCGCCTTTTCAATTAAAGGACGGAGTTTGTACGCTAACTCAGTAAGTGTCAATTACTCCACCCCCAGTAAAATCTTCGCGGCGGAAAGTTCATCTTTGAGTTCTTCAATCTCGGCTTTCTGATTAGCAAGAATACCAAGGAATTCGTCTTTAGTATAACTTACATAATCATATTCATAATATTGACGAGTTACATCATCAATAGTTTCTTCTAATTCTTCAATATTAGTAGCAATGAACACATTGGAGGTTGTAAATTCAATTTCTTGTGGTGCTTCAAAGCTACGAACTTTACCATAATTTGTCATATTACTTCCTCCTTTAAGTTACTTAGGGCCATTAGAAGAGCTTGGTATTACTCCATCTACTCCATAACCTGCAGTCATAAGTGCTTTATTCTAACTATAAATAGTAGTATTTTTGCTTTGTGGCACATACATTAGGCGCGCACCATATGACTTAGCTGAAGTATTATAAGCTTTATCACAAGCATAGAAAAAGATTCCATCTTGAGTGGTTTGGTACCAGTTACCGCCTACTGTCATTACATTTGTACCATTTAAGTTAGCAGTAGTCCATAAACTATCGCCAACTGGTAAGGAGCTATTGCCATCAGTCTTAGCAGGAATATACATCCAATCATAATCTGTTGTTGGAGAATACATTGCACCAATATAATTACTACTATTAGGTAAATACATACCGGTATTATGCCCGTTATATACAACTTCGCCACCAAGTTTAGTACCATCACCAACAACAATTACATTATCAATAAAACGCCACATATCTCCAAATGGATTTTCTACACCACGATAGAATACAGCGCGATAACCTTCGGTAGAATAAGTTGTACGAGTTCCATTAATTTCTATAACAGTTGAATCTGCATAGCCACTTACATAATCATCGGTTAAATAATTAATTGTAGAACCAGTAATTGCTGCGTTACAAGATGTACCGTTAGATGTTACAGAACAAATACCATTCTCTATCGCAGACTACATATTCATTGAGCAGAAATCAAACATCATCAGCATCTGTTGTGCGCTTTCATATTCCATATTGGTAATTTGCCAACCAGTGCCACGATTTGCAGCCATGGCCTTAGCATTATCAATAGTAAATGTCTAAGTCGCGCCATTTGCGGGTTTAACTCCTGCTACAGAACTTAATTTATCTTCTAATACATTATAGGGAATATTATTGTTTGTATCATAAGCTTGTGCGGAAGTGTCATATACAGAGCCTTCAAAAGCGCTTAATAATACATAATCTAATTCTTCACCATTTTCATTGATAAATAATGGATGAAGTTTCATACCGGGCTGTTCAGTTGGAGAAATATATAACCATTCTTTTTTAATTGCTGCACGATTTGTCGATAATGTTTCAGTACTTTCAATAACTCTTTGATAGTAGAATTTAGGTTGATATACCATTACTTGACCTTGTGAGCCATCATAAACCATTGTATCTGGGTCATTATCAATAATTTCACCATTATCATTTACGATACAAAGTTTACGCGCGCCAAACATAGTATAGTCATCAAAATCAGAACTGGCAATAGAATCCATTGCAGAACGAGTAATAGTTTTGTTTTCATAATTAATTTCAATACCGATAATATTTTTTGGACGATATAAACCACTGTAAATAAGTAAATTATATAAATCTATTTCACCAACATCACTATAAGTAATGTTACCATCATTACCAACTTTTACTATTTTACCTGCATTTTCAATACCCAAATTAAGAGAAGACGCAGCACCACCACTTTGACTTGCCGCAGCGATAGCATCTGTAATGGCTTTTTGTGTCATTGTACCATCAGTATTTTGACCGGTAGTAGTATAGAGTTTAATAAAGTTGTCAATGGAATCAATTCCATCTTCTCCATAATTTAATTCAAAACCTTTTATAATTACATCATTATTACTTTCTGAAACAGTATTTAAATTTAATTTATTAATTTCTGTTTCAATAGCATTGCCTAAATTTATATTTTCAATATTGTTAATAGCGGTTTGTGCCGCAGAAATTGCGTCAGTCGCATCTTGCAGTGCTTGCGCGGCCGCCTCATTATTAGTATTGGTCTATTCTGTAATAGTTTCAATATTGGATATAGCACTTTCTGCTGCAGTTACTGCTGCATTAGCATTAGTTACTGCTCTTTCTGCTTTTGCGGCGTAAGTATCAATACGACCTTGAGGAGTCATTGCGCGAGCGAGCATAATGTCAATTATATCCATTTGTCAATCACCTTCCTCATTTTCTGGATTTTCTTCATCTTCATCAGAAGAAGAAGCTAAACTAATCCATTCTTTATTACTATTTGCTATAAATACTTCAAAGCCGTCAATAACAACAGCAACTGACCCCAAAACTACATATTGAGGGTCAATTGCGTTCAAATCGGCGATAGTATCACACATAAATTCATATGCGACATCATTATCCATTGAACCACGTTTGGTCATTTTTGCTGCCATTTATGTCGCCTCCTATAATAAGATGATAAGTTTAAATATGCCGCCGCACGGAGTTGCATGAAAAAGTACTTTAATAGGTGCTTGTTTCATTATGTTTAACGCCGTTGGCGTGAGGGTATTAAAAAGCAAGGCTTTCTCTGCTCATTTAATTAAGATGGCGTGTATGGGTCAGGTTCGGGTTCGGGTTCGGGGTCATTGTCAATGATGATTGGCGATTCAGATTCTACTGTCGCAATGTTTATGTTTCTAGAATACTCATTAAAATATAGCAGAACTTGAAAATACTGCCGTGTATCGATAATCCCAGTTATTGTGCCAATCAGCGAACATTTAAAAGCTATGGCTTGCGTTGCAAGGTTAATCCCATCGAACTGGAGCGTCATGCTCCCCATTCCGGTCACAGTCAGCAACGCATACGGAACAAGCCCCTGTGATGCCGCCGCATATACCTCAGCATATGTTTTGTCACAAGTGATGGACTGAGGCGACATTGCTGCCGTGAATGATGGGATGACCATTTCCACACTATCACTTGCCGCACCATTAACCCATTCTCCTGCCGTAGCGTCATACACAAGCGTGTCCCCGTCCTGTGGGTTGGTAATATCAGGAATAAAATCGCCACCACCGCCGCCACCTGCGTTAATTGTACTTAAACTATTCCATTGTTTATTTGAATCAGCAATATAAATTTCCATTCCATCATTTTCACCCTACAGAACAATAGCAATAGAACCCAAAGTAATATAATGTGGGTCAATATTTGCTAAATCTGCAGTAGTATCACACATATGCTCGTAAGTTACAACATTATCTTGATTTCCGCGTTTAGTCATTATATTCATAAAATCACCCCTTTAAATTAAATGAGAGTAATTATTCTTCTATAGTGGAATTTGCATCATATGCTTCACTTTTAATATAGGCACCATCTTCTGTTAACATTGTTGCGCCGTACTTGAATAAAGTGGGTTTTTCCCGCAGAAGTTAATATTAAATGATACTTGAATTCTGCATCACTTAAATAAACAATTTTTCCTAAATTAACCACTATTTTCACCACCTTATGCTGTACGGATTAGGGACATATGGTTGCTGTCGTCACTTGTACCAGATATTCTTATATATTTTGTTCCAACGGGAAGATTTGAGCCAGTTATATTGCCGTATCCTGTGTTGTTGTCGTTTGGGTCTTGTGTAGCATAGTTATAAACTGCCATAGTTGCGAGAGCAGTTTGACTTTCATTATAAAAACCAATATAAGTCCAGTAACCGGCACGATAACTAAAGTTCATAGTGGTTTCAATTGGAGTAAAGTCTGATACGTAATACCAATCTTGTGCAATTTCTTCACCGTTTGAGTTAAGAGCTTTATTATATGTACACTTAGTATAGTCAATGAGCTATGTATTAAGAGGAATAACTGTTGGCTCATACCAAGCAGTATTATCTAGTGAGGCATATGTAACTGTTTTATTATTATAAGTTGTTGGCGTATAAGCAGTTATCATTGCACCAATGAGACTGTCATTATAGTATACATTAATATCTGTATCAGAATTATCTGAAAAATCAAAATGTATAACATGCTATGTTGCAGATGGAGCGCTATATGTGCCTGTAATGGCGTTTCCTGCCGCATCATGTGCGGTATAACCGCTCTCCAAGTGAGCGGCAGTCACCGTATCACTGCTGATATCTACCGCTGTAATTGTTCTGATGGTGCCACCGTTGGTATCTAGTGTATCTACAACGGATATTGCCGAACCACCATTTCCAGAAACGGCTACGCTGACTGTACTGTAGTTGGCGACGTCTATCTCGGTGCCGTTTGCGGTAATTTCCTTATTACCACTGACTAGTTCAGAAGCAGATACCGTTACAGCAGTACCAGTTTTAGTGCCGCCGGAGATGTATCCGGCAGAGTTGGTCACACTCGGAGTAACGGCCACGGAATGATTGCTCACCGTGCCTTTTGTCGCGGTCGGAGTACCTTCTGTGCCACTAGCTACGCTCTTAGTTGCGTCACTTGCGTAATACCCGGCAGGAGTCGTTACGGTCGCACCACTTGCCGTCAGGTCGGAACTAGTACGAGTGTTTATAGACGCAGTTAATGATACATCAGAATTTCCTGCTGTACCACTTGAAATATATCCTGCAGTTGATATAGTTGGAGTAACTAATACTGTTTTACTTAATGTTATAGTATTTGTTCCTGCTGTTACTGTCGCAGAACTACCACTAATTGTGGAGGGCGCAGTTGCTGTACCTGCGGCTACTGTTACAGGAGAATAAGCATTATAACTATCTCCGTATGTACCTGCAGCGGTCACTGTTAATGATGAAACAGTAGGATGTGAAGTTATTACATTAATTTGCACAGAACCAGAATTAGAGGAATAAGAAAGAGCAATTGAAATATTGTCATATGGTAATGTATAGTTATAAGTTGCTGAAGTTGTATCTTGACTATGACTTTCACTAACAACAACATTATTCACTTTAAAAAATTTAGTTGTTCCATATGCGTTTAAAACAAGCGTATCACCAGGAGTAAAATTAAAAGTATTACCAGAAGTATAGTAGTTTGTACTATCGTAAGTAACATATGCATAAAGCCTGTGACCACTTGAAGTTAACGTTGCTACATAGGGTGGTACTTCCACATTAACACTTGCATAATTTGTTACATCAATTCCAGTTCCATTTTCTGTAATACTCTTTGTTCCGCTAACAAGTTCACTCGCTGAAACACTTACTGCAGTGCCTGTTTTAGTTCCTCCGGTAATATAACCGGTAACATTTGTTACACTTGGAGTAACGCTTATTGAGTGGTTAGATACAGAGCCTTTTGAAGCACTAGGTGTGCCGGCGGTCCCACTCGCTACTGTAACTGTTTTATAAGCAATATGTCCTATACTCCCTGAAGGTGGATATGTTCCACCAGCAGTTACTGTTAAATCCTAAAATATACCTGATGCATCAGAATAAGAAATTGTTCCGTCACTAAAATAATTAATTTCATAATTAGGAACTTCCCAACCATTATTAGTTATATATTGCAACTAACTATTAGATGTTATACTAGCTAACAACAACCCCTCAGAGATTACAAGAGTATCTCCAACCTTATAATCTACTATTGCAACAGTATTATAAGGCTCCTCAGTTGCATTTGTATAACACTCTAAAAAAGTTTTATTACAAGTTATAGTTACGACTCCTGTTTGAGCATCCTATACTGCTGTAAATACCGGACAATCAGGCCCAGTAGGTACCGTTACATCAACCGCAGAATATCCCGAAACACTTATTCCAGTACCATTTTCAGTAATTGATTTCGTTCCACTTTCAAGTTCACTAACGGTTACTGTCACCGCAGTGCCCGTTTTAGTGCTACCAGTTATATAGCCTGTAGTATTTGTTACAGAAGGTGTTATACTTACCTAATGGTTACTTACTGTGCCTTTAGTCGCAGTAGGAGTACCTGCAGTTCCGCTTGCCACGCTTTTACTCGCATTACTACTATAGTATCCCGCGGGCGCGGTGACTGTTGCGTCGCTAACGGTTAAATCACTACTTGTTTTAGATGCGATATTACCTGTAATATCGGTTCCATCATTTTTAAGTGATGTAATGCCCGACAACATGTTGTTTGTTGTAACAGTTTTTTGGGTTACATCCATCCAGACAGTTCCGGTTGTATCGGATGAATCTGTATGATATACAACCTTACTAACTCTTTTCTCTGGCATTAGATAATCACCTCTTTATTATTCTATTACTTCTTCCCATCCTGCTACACCTGGTTCAAATACGTTATAATCAATTGTACAAACCCAAATCTTATTATTGTGCCGCACTTTATCACCAATCATATAGGGATTGGTGCTATCAGGTTGTATCCAATCAGGAATAATAGTTGGATCTGGAATTAAAACCCTTGCATATAAACTAGGGGCTGCATCTGGAGTCCAAGTAGACTGAGAATCATGTTCAATTAATGTATTATAAAGCACTCCTTCGTAATAAAGGCGCTTACCAATTGTATAATGCTGATTTGGTTCCCAGTGTTCAAAAAGCATCGGTGCTTCAAGTGCCTAAGCATCTGTAAGTGAATCTGCTGCGGCTTCAATAATTCGGCGATATTTTGCTGCTTCTTCAAGAGTTAATTTCACCATTGTTATCTTCTCCTCCTTCTCCAAATACAATGTTTAGGGCATTTTGAGCATCAAGATATCCTTCATCATCTGTTTCTGTATTAATGGGAATATCAGTTTCTTCATAAGTATGAGAAGTATTTTCAATATCAATTGCTTCGTCATATAAAATATCGGTATCTATTTGACAAAGTTTTAATCCTCTATTACTATAGCGCCTAATTAATCTGCCATTTATATCTTCACGAAAAATTTCTTCTATAATCATAATATTTTATTCTCCTTATATTATGTTAGTTCAGCAATTTCTGAATTTGTCATACTTACAATACGAGCGGCATATGTTACCCAGTTAGTTGCTGAAATATATGCATCATATAAAGATGCTGGAACATAAATAGAACCTTGCTATCCTGCAACTGTTGTATAAGTGCTTATTGGAGTAGAAGTAAATGCATTAACATTTACAAGATTTGCTACTGTTGAATTGGTTAAGTAAAGACTAATTAGTCTATGACAAGAAGAAAAAGCATAAGAGCTTAATGTTGTACATTTTGGTAAATGTATTGATGCTAAACTTGAACAATTTCTAAAAGCTGAAGTGCCAATAGTTACTGCAAGTGGAAGACTAATATTTTCTAGTTTATAACAATAACCAAAAGCCGTTCCACTTATATAGGTACAACTAGGAAAATAAGCACTAACTAAAGCACTAGCGTATGCAAAAGCATTGTTATAAATAGAATTACATTTAGAGAAACTTACTGTTGTTAAAGAGCTTTTACAAGCATAGAAAGCATAACTACCTATTATAGTACATTCTGGGAAATATACTTCAGCTAAATTATAGCAACTATAAAAAGCATTACTTGCAAGACTAGAACAAATTGGGAAACTAGCTATTTTTAAAGTAGCACAATTATAAAAAGCAGATGTATTTATTGTGGTAGCTAAAGAAAATTCTGCTTTAGAAATTTTTGTATTAGTAAAAGCATCTGTTCCGACAAACGTGCATAAAGGCAAATAATAACTGGAAAGATTTGTACAAGAATAAAAAGCAAAATAGTTTAGTCCAAGACAATTTGGAAAAGAAACACTAGTAATTCCAGAACAAAAACCAAAAGCCATTGAACGAACATAAGAGATATTCGCGTCTTCAATTACTCCAGATAATGTTCTTGCTATTAGATCATAATAACTACTATTATTCATAAAAGTATAAGTCTAGCTACTAGTATCTTGTACTTTAATATTACGAACACTACTATAAGTTTTTCCAAAAATTCTAAGGTTCAATATTCTCAATCCTCCTTTTATATAGGATTAAGTATTTAAATTTTCAATATGTTTTAACCATTCATTAATAGTAACAATTTCCATTCCCATTCCTTCCATTACACTGCGGCTACGAACACCATTACTAATCATCATTTTATCTCCATTTCCAAGATTATCCCATAAATGTTTATACTTTTTATAATAATCCGCAAAGCGTAATTCTGTACTATCTCTATATTCTTTATTTTCTTGCTCAATCCACTCTGGCTTATTCATTGTATAATAAGCATCAAAAATCATAAAGGCCGCGTAAAAAGATGCTTTATCTTTTTTATCACGCTTTATAAATTCTTCAATAAGAGCGTCATTACTATCAAGCATATTTTTATATGTTTTAAGAATATATTTTGGATCATGGCGACAAACGCTTTCGTCGCGCCATTTCCATAAATAGAATGGAGTTTGGCAGTATTTAACATTTTCACTTAAATTTTGAGCAAGAATGTTAAAATAACTATCCTCATGAATGGTTAATTTATTATTGAAATAAATTTTTTTCTTAATTAAATACTTACGGCGATGAACTTTACCGTGCACAAAAGTGCTATCCATCTCTCTATTTATGTAATTTACCTCACCTTCAACTCTGGTTTCTTCTATAAAAACACTAGTTAAACTATCAAAACCAGTTTCCATTTCACGGAATATAATCCATAAACCACAAGCATTATAGAACATGTCGTCTGCATCACAAAACATTACATAATCTGCTGTTGCATATTTTAAACAAGCATTGCGCGTTGCACTTACTCCGCGATGCGGCTCTTTATGATATTCAATTTTAAATGGATAGCTATTTAGAAAATCTTCTGTTAAGAAAATATCTGAGCCATCATTACAAATAATGGCTCCTAGTTCATCCATAGGAACATTTTGCTGAATTGCAATTGAATCTAAGAGAGGTTTAATAACCTCATCTGTTTCGTGATATTGCGGAATTAAGAATTGTAATTTCATAAAACTCCTTTTTCTCCTAAATTATGAATTTAATGCTGCAATTTGAGCATCTGTTAAACTAACGAATCTATCTGAATAAGTTACCCAATTTGTTGCTGCTTTATATGTATTAAATAAAGATGCTTTTACATATATAGATCCAAAATCTCCTGTGTATGTTGAAATAGATATTGGTGTGCTATTAAAAGCATTTTTATTAGCTAATGTTGCCATTGTAGAACCAAGTAAATATAACCCAGTTAATGCAGTACAAGTACTAAAAGCAGATGAATTAACTGCAGTAAGATTATAAAAATATATTTCTGATAATGCTGTGCAACTTAAAAATACTCCGCCAGATGGCATTGTAGTTAATACAGAAAAAGTTGCTTTATTTAATAAGGTACATTCTCTAAAAGCTTGTGCCCCAATTGAAGTAACTTTAGGTAAATTTAAATAGCTAAAATTTGAACAAAAATGAAAGGCATACGCCTATATTGTAGTACAATTTGGAAGTGATATTTCTTGAAGAGGTGTTTGACCGAAAGCGGTGGAAGATATTGTTATAACATTTGGAGTATTTATACTTGTTAAATTAGAACATCTATTAAATGCACTTACACCAACTAATGTACAAGAAGCCATATCTACATCAATTACTGGGGAGCTATAAAAAGCTTCTTCTCCTATAGTTGTGCACATTGGAATACTTAAATGTGACATTCCTGCATAACAAAAAGCTCTATAATATATAGTAGTGCAACTTGGAAACGACACATTATCCTAAAGTTTTGTTCCAAAAAAAGCATTAGAGCCAATAGTTTTACATTTTGGTAAAGAAAGGGTTATTGAAGAACCAGTATAGTTGGCACTATGAAAAGCATCTGCATCAATTGTTTCACATACTGGAAGATTTATAGTATATAAAGAACAAGAATAATAAGCGTTCGCGCCAACAGAAGAACAAAAATCATAATTTACTGTTCTAATTTTAGTTGCTCTAGTAAAAGCATTCGCGCCAATGTATGTACAAGATGGGGCATACACACTTGTTAAAGACGTACATTCATAAAATGCATAGGCTCCTATATAAGAAGCATTTGAAAAACTACAAGAAGTAATTTGTTTACACGCGCCAAAAGCATGATTGCCAACATAACTTATAGTATCGTTATTTATAACTCCATTAATAGTACGCTCTACCATTGGTTTAAAAGTGTCTGATACACTATATGTACCTGTAACCCCAAAAATACTTACTCCATTTACAATATTCTGTGCAATTAAATTACTATCACCACTAATTGTCTAAGTTCCAGTAAGATATGTTCCCGAAGCTATTGTCTAATTTGAAGTTCCTGGAGTATATGTTTGCGCGCCTTTAGTAATTACTGAAGCCGTTAATGATACTTCTGTATTTCCCGCGGTACCACTACTTATATAACCTGCAGTAGTAATACTAGGTGTAACAGAGACTGTTTTTGTTAAAGTTAATGTATTGGTTCCAGTGCTTACAGAAGCACTTGAATCGCTAATTGTTGGAGGAGCAGTTACAGAACCATTTGCTACAGCATTAATTTTATAATAAGCTCCTGCTGAATTATAACCTGTTGGAATATTAATATATTGATCGCTTGTACTACGATCAATTGTTGCCTTACTTGTATATCCACTTGTAGCACTTGAAGCCGCGGATGTTGGTAAAGTCATACTACTTACGCTCTTAGAAGCAGAAGAAGCATAGTAACCGGCAGGAACATTTACTGTCGCATCGGAAGCCGTTAAATCTGAGCTTGATTTCGCGGCAATATTGCCTTTAACTTCTGTTCCATCTACCCAAGCAGAATAGCCGTTTAAAATTTGGCTCGCGGTCGCAGCAGTTTGTCCGCTTGATACGGTTGCCGCATCTGTGAAAGTGCCTGTGACATTTGCGATACGAGTAGCGCTTCCTGCATCACCAACAGTAACAGTTGTTCCGTCTTTTATATTTTCGGCAGAAATACCTGCAGTTGTAACTGCACGAATTGTTTGTGTACCAGTTAAATACTAATTTGCGTTAATAGTCTAATTAGAAGAAGAGACATTATAAGTTGTTGCCTCTTTAGTAGTAACTGAAGCAGTTAAAGATACTGCCGCATTTCCTGCTGTACCACCACTAATGTAACCTGCAGAAGTAACACTTGGTGTTACACTCACTGTTTTTGAAAGAGTTAAAGTATTAGTGCCTATTGATACTGTTGCGGAAGTACCACTAATTGTATCAGGAGCAGTAACCGAACCAGTCGCAACAGATTTACTCGCGGCAGTGCTATAATATCCTGCGGGAGCAGTCACAGTTGTACCACTTGAGGCTAAGTCTGTACTGTCTCTCCTATCAATCGCGGAACCAATGTAATCACTACTAATAGCATTAATTTGTACGGAACTTAATGCATCATATCCATTATCTGGCTCAATTGTCTAACTATTTTCAGTAGGATTGATATTTGATTTTATCTAATAGTTATTACTACTACTGCCAGTTGGAACCGCGACACTTACTGTTGAATAACCTGATACAGATATGTTTGTTCCATTCGCGGTTATTTCTTTATTACCAGATTCTAGTTCTACAACATTAACTGTTACTGCCGTACCTGTTTTAGTACTGCCTTCAATATATCCAGCAGTATTTGTTACATTTGGAGTAACACTAATACTATGATTAGTTACAGTTCCTTTAGTTGCAGTAGGAACACCTTCTGTTCCACTTGCGATAGTTTTTGTTGCGGCATTTTCATAATATCCCGCTGGTGCTGTAATGGTTGCACCATTCGTAGTTAAATCATCGCTAGAACGAGTATTTACAGAGGCTGTTAATGATACAGAAGTATTTCCTACAGTTCCACTTGAAATATAACCTGCAGTTGTTACATTTGGTGTAACACTTATTGTTTTAGATAATGTTAAAGTATTAGTTTCAGTAGTTATTGTCGCGGAAGTGCCGCCAATAGTACTTGGAGCAGTAACACTACCACTAGGCATAGCATCAATTTGTACGCTAGAAAGGCCATCATATCCAGTATCTGCGACTATTGTCTAACTGGATGTTGTAGGAGTAATATGTGTTTTATTCTATAAAGTAGTCTATGTTGTAGGTACTAATGTACCCACAATATCAGTACCATCGTTTTTTAACGCGGTGACACCTGATAACATATTACTTTCTGTTACTGTTTTCTATGTGACATCCATCCAAACTGTTCCAGTCGTATCTTCTTCATTTTCATAAAATATAACTTTACTTATTTTACGCTGTTCATCTGGCATTAGATAATCACCTCTTTATTTATATTTAATCTTCTACTTCAAAGCATTTACGGGCAATTTGCTTACCAGTTTGGTCCATTAGTATAACACTATGACAAGGTAAGCCACTTTGACGAGCATAAGAAGCCTTTAATAGAAATGCGGCCTCTGCTTCAATAGCATCATCATAAGTTACAGGAGTTACAACCGCGGTTGTTCCCTGCGCGTTAGTTTGCATTTCAATGATAACATAATTCATATTATCACCTCTCAATTAAAATATGCCGGCTCAGGCTCGTGTTCGTTAAAATAATCCGGCTCTTCATCTGTGTTTGAAAGTTCAATTGATTTTGTTTTAAAGAGATATTCTGCTGTTTCAAGCAATTCTTCTGGAATTTCTAGAGCAGGAATTGGAATATTTGTTTCTGTATATATTCTATTTGCATTAATAGGGTCTATTACTTCGACATAATCGGCCTCGGGAAAACCGCCGTGAATCATTACGCCTTTATCACTATAGATTTTTATAAGTGTTTCACTTATCTATTCTTGTTTAATCATTGCGGCTCCTCCTATATCTTACTTGACTGACTGCTCCAGTTGCTGGCCCCCTTATAGGCATTCAGAACACTGTGGTCTGCGGAATACGGAACATAGATGATGCAGTCGGATGGAATGTTTGTAAATGTAGTAGATTGAATCGTTGGCGGTGATGTGCGCTGGAAATGGTATTCTTTCATGCCGTAGCACGCTGCAAACGCATAAGCTCCGATGCTCGTTACTGTCGAAGGGATCGTTAGGTGCGTCTGTGAAAAGTTTTCATTGAACACATACTGGTCGATTGTTGTCAGCGAAGACGGCATCTTAAAATCAACTATACGCGTGTTGGATGTGAAGCAGTAATTCGGAAAACTCGTAGTGCCTGACGGCATATTTGCTGTCCGCATTAGGTTGCACATATTGAACGCATAAGTGCCGAACGTGCAGGCCGTGGAAGAAAAATAGACAGCTTCCAAGGCGCGACAGTTGCTGAACGCATAAGTGCCAACGCTCGTCACTCCTGCCGGGATCGTTACGGATCGCAAGGCATAAAGCATATCGAACGCTCTTTCCGAAATAGTCGTGATGCTTTTCGGAATGGACAGATACCGCATTCCGTAATTGCCGCTGCAAGCCCTTACTCCAAGGCTTGTCATGCCTGACGGCAGGATGATCGCTCTGATTTGGGATCTGTTGCCAAGAATATAAGTTCCGCTCGGATCTGCTGTTGACGGGATCGTAATATACTCGACCGAATACAGGTTCGACAGGCCGTACTGTCTAATCACGGCGTTGTTCCCAATCCTGACCGCCGTGACCATGTTGGAATAGACGCGGTTTTCATAGTTAGTGCTGGAGTTGTTGTTCAGCAAAGAGTATGGTTCATCAGATCCATAAAACGCAAAGCTGCCGCTCGTCACGGACAGAATGATGGTATAGGAGCCTTCGGCTGCATAAGTGTGCTGCGTCCTTACCTGCGTTGTCAGGCTTGTTCCGGTCACCGTGCTATGGCTCGTTCCGTCACCCCAATCCACATCCACCGTGCCGTTCGATGCGATACCAAGGTACGGGGAACGCCTCGGCCCTTCTATCGTAATGTCGATCTCGGTATTGCCGGATGCGGTCACATACATCTGCCCGACCCATACAGGCCCTTCCGGAATGGCTGTCAGCTGATCCTTGATCTCCTGCAGCGTCCAGTTCCATCCTTGCGCCGTTAATCCGGTATGGCTCGGATTGTCCGGCAACGCAGTCAGTGCATTTGCTTCCTGTGCGGTATAGCTGTACAAAATCGTGCCGTCATAATCAATAAAATTAACCTATTTTTCTTCTCCTACTGCTGCTGTTACTTTAGAATAAGCATATCCTTCATTTGGGGTATATACCCCATTAGAAGAAATTGTTAGTGGCACTTCTGCAACAATATCTCCTTCGGGGTAGAAAGTTAAATCGCCATTTTCATCCTAAACAATTCTTCCACTGCTACTACTTCCTGAGTAAGTTCCTATTACATTGGTTCCATCATTTTTTAATGCGGTTTCCCCGCTTAATAAGTTATTTTCATTAACCGTTTTCTAAGTTACATCTATCCATACTTCAGGAGTTGCCGAAGCTGATGATTTAAACTAAACCTTTGCTATCGCCATATTATCGCCTCATTAATTTTCAGGTTCTTCTTCTGGTTCAGGTTCAGGTTCTACAAAAGTACCAATACTCTTGCGATCAATAAGTTGACCATTAGCTTGAGTTAGAACTACAGTTTGTATCTGACGGTCATCACGCTTACAGAAAGCACCAAAAACTTCAGAAAAATCACCCATCGCACGTCTTAATGCTTTATCAATATCCCCTTCATAGGAGTTACTATCAAAATTTTTTGGATAGCCATTAAGTGTGTTAAATGCGCCATTAGCATCTACTATCCAAGCTTCTACTCTAAAAATGTTCCTTGCCATAATAATTACCTCCATCATCCTTTAATATAATTGGTATTTGCATCAAAGACATTCGCTAAATTACTTTGTAAAACCCACGAACCATTTACTTTTTTGTATACTGCAACTGCTGCAACCCAATTACCGTTTAATTTATAATATATTGTTGGCTAACTACCACCTGCATTAGATACTACAATTTCATGATTCGTAGAAACATTAGTAATTGTATATTTATAACCACTAACAGAGTACGTTACAGTCCAAGTAATGCCTAACATGCGGCCGCCGTAATACCCAACTTCAAAACGTAATTGCGCATCATGCAATTCAGTTGCAGTCCAAGTTCCTGGATCAGTTAAAGTTACCGCGCTATTACTCGTACTGGTAAAATCCTATCTAGTACCTTTTGCTGTACTACCACTATAACACTAAAAGCGTGCAACGTGACTTGAGTCATTTGAAGCATTTTCTCGCGCGCCGTACACTTTTACACTTACACTATTTATAGTCGCAACAGATGGAATACTTGAAAAATCAAAATGATAATTTATCCATGCAGTTTGTCCATCTGGTTTAGCATATGTATTATTTGTGTCAGAAGTAGAATAAGGACTTTCTGCTGAATGCCCGATTGCATATTCCAACCATGAGGTACTGATTGTACTAGAATTTTGATAAAAATTTGTACTACTTGAACTAAAACCGGTTGTAAAAGTTTCACTAGGCACCTATGATATAGTGCCGCCAGTCATTTGTCCAAATAAATTATTAACATTTACACCATTGTCTGTAACTGTTATATTAGTTAAAGTATCAATTATAACATCAGCACTTTCCCCTTCTGCAACACTTGTTTCACTTAAACTTACAGTTGCACTAGTATTATTAGTAAGTGTAACATCATAGGTTGGAATAGAATAATTAATAGTAATTGTAGCACCATATAAATAAATATATTTAGTCTATGTGCTACTAGAACCAGTTGCACCAATTCTTAATCTAAAATCGTTTAAATTTGCACGAGTCCAACCAGTCCCAGGAGAAAGTGTCACGGTGTTTGATGCAATAGTTGAAGCAAAAGTAACGTTACTACCTTTTGCGGTAGTTCCTGTGTATAACTAACAAACAGTATTTGTAACACGAGTTGTGTTACTAACACGAACAGTAACAGTACCAGTGATACTGGTAATTGTTGCTCCAGGAGGGATGTCTGATGTATCAAAGGTTAAATAAAAATAACCAGTTGAACTTGTATTAACTGTAATACGACAATAGTTTGTTGTATCACCTGATCCTTTATAAGCATTTGTAATAGTATAACTACCAGAAGTGGGAATAGTAAAATTACTTGCTCCAGTATATCCAGAAGGATGTATAGTTATAGAACGAGTTTCTGTAGCCATAACTTACCTCCTTATGATGTTTTTAAATAAACGTCTCCGTTTACTCCAAGATTTGAAGATGGAGTAGACGAACCAGTATAATAAGTTTGGAAAGTTACTGAACCACTAACAGAAGTCACACAATCATCATCTGTACTATCACCAATTTTAACTGTTGTACCGCTTAAAATAGAACTTGCACTCAAACCAGAAACAGTTACTGCCTTAATTGTTTGAGTGCCAGTAGTATAAGTGCCGCTAGCAATAGTCTAATCAGAAGTAGATGGATGATATGTTGTCGCAGCTTTAGTTGTGACAGAAGCAGTTAAAGTAACTGTTGCTGTACTCGCGGTCGCGCTAGAAACATAACCTGCACTTACAGTAGGTGTTGTTGTAACACCAGTTTTAGTAAGTGTAATTGTATTTGTACCAGTTGAAACTGTTGCGCTTGTTCCACTTAAACTGGAAGGACCAGTAGCGCTACCATTCTATACGGCATTTATTTTATAATATGCGCCCGCAGAATTATATCCCGGGGGTATATTGATATACTGGTCAGAAGTACTACGACTAATTGTTGCTTTAGAAGTGTAACCTGATGTTGCACTTGCCGCCGCAGAAGTAGGTAATGTCATAGTAGTCATTGCGCTAATTTTATAATAAGATGTTGTACTGTTATAACCAGTACCAATGTTAATATATTGGTCGGAAGTGCTAGGACTAATGGTTGCCTTTGATGTATAACCACTTGTTGCACTTGCGCTAGCACTTGTTGGAAGTGTTAATGAAGATACTGATTTAGTTGCTTGTGCAGAGTAATAACCAGCGGGAACTGTTACTGTCGCACCAGAAGCTGTTAAATCAGAACTAGAGCGAGAAGTAATTCCGCTACCTACATAAGTGCTACTAATGGCATTAATTTGAACTGAACTTAATCCGTCATAACCATCATCTGCAGTTATTGTCTAAGAAGATTCAGTAGGAGTTATACCAGTTTTTGCTTGTAAGGAAACTCCTCCACCAGTATATGAACCTGTAACACCAAATATTGTTACACCACTCTTAATATTACCCGCGACTAAATTTGCATCACCATTTACTATAACACTACTTATAAAATGATTGGCA
This sequence comes from Acutalibacteraceae bacterium, assembly GCA_045630515.1. GTDB lineage: Bacteria > Bacillota > Clostridia > Oscillospirales > Acutalibacteraceae > UMGS1532. The sequence goes on along the minus strand of JAZQTG010000011.1, from coordinate 24,960 downwards.
CTAGTCGGAGTAACTGTTTGCTAAGTTGTACTCGGAGTAATTGTTGCAGTTTGTAAAGTAAAAGTACGAACAACATTTGAAATAGAGCTAATATATCCAGCAGAAAAATTTGGGAAACTACCCGAAAGAGTTTTAGTTGTAGTAGTGCTAGAATCAGACCAAATACAAGAACCAATTGAACCACTACTAACTGCTTTAGTCGCTTGTGCACTATAATAGCCTGCTGGTACTGTAACAGTTGCCCCAGACGCGGCTAAATCTGTACTAGAACGACTTGTTATTCCACTACCAACATAAGTAGAAGAAATAGCATTAATTTGAACGCTAGATAATCCATCATAGCCCGTATCTGCGGTAATAGTTTGTGAAGATTCAGTGGGAGTAATGTTTGTTTTAGCCTGTAAAGTAGGAGTACCGCCGCCAGTTGTTAAAGTACCAACAATTGCGTTACCTTGCGCGTCGTGTGCGGTATATCCATACTCTAAATGACCCGCAGTTACAGTATCGCTAGAAAGGTCAACTGCTTCAATATGCCTAATAATACCACCATTTATATCTGCTTCATCCCAAATAGTAATTGCGGCACCACTCGCACTTGTAATACCGGTTACATTACCTTCTGAATCAACACTAATTGTATGTGTTGCTGTACTATTACCATCTGGAACTGTAATATTAAATTGAGTTCCATTTGTTAATGTAATACCGGTAGCATAATATGTTGTACCATTCCAACTTTCTGAAGAACCTGCAGAAAGAGCATTAGCACCATTTGTTTTAGTTACCCAACCATCTACTGCACCATTATATGTTACGGCTCCACGACTTGCGCCACCACTAGTAGCAATAACTACTCCAGAAGAATTTGTTGTACTAGTTGTCATATTTGTAAAGGTCGCAGAAGCACTTTTGTCGCCTAGCGCGCCTCCTGTGAAACTAGGAGACGCGGTCTAGGCAGAAAGATTTATTTCAATATCTTTTGGTACATACTTTTGGTCTGTATCAAAAGTAATTTTTGTACCAGTTTGTTTAGTAATAGTTAAATCCGCGTTTAAAGTAGTTCCATTTACTAGTGTTGCCATTTAATCATCTCCTTTATCTCACGGAAGATGGTTAAGAAATAGTGTAAGTGCCATCATAAGTCTGCATAGAACCAACAATTAATGCACCATCATTATCAAACGCAGTATAACCACTTAGGATATAACTTGCGGACGCATTAGCACCAGTTGCATCAGGAACTAATTTAGCTAGACTAATCTTAACGTCAGGAGTATAACCTTCGTTAATGTATAAATAATCACCAGATACTAGAATTGGTGCAGAACTAGAAATATCAGTATAAGTTGTACCAGAAGTACCAGAGTTAGCAAATGTGGCTCCTGTTAATGGGATATATGTTACATCAGAAGCAGAAGCACCAACTGTTAAACTGCTACTTGGTGTAGTTGTATATTGACCAGAAGTAGTAGTACCATAACCTGCGCTGGTAACACTTGCGGTTGCTTGTACTGTGCCAGTGTTTGCTGCAGAAGATACAGCAATATAATAACCAGAAGCTGGTTGAGAAGTAGTTGCACTACCCGCTGCGTCAATATTCGTCGCGGCATCCTTTGCAATAGAAGGTTTCTTTGTACCAGTACCACTTAGATTGGCTTGAATACCAATCTTATTTATTGTACTGCTTAATGTAGCACCGCCATTATTAGCATTCTTTGTGCCAACAGAACTAGATACATAACCTTCTGTTCCAATAGTAGGTGCGCTAACATTTGCGCTACCAGTAATATCAAATTTACCACTTGTAGAATTATAAGCAATTGAAGTACTGGTAATACTTGCGCTACCAGAAGTAATTGTACCTGCTTTAATAGGTACGTATGCGGTGATTGCCGCATTACTACCAACTGCAGTAGTTGTTGCAGTATCAGCATTATAATGATCGGTTGTACCATAACCTTCACCAGTTACTTTACCAATAATAGTTAGGTTATTAGAAGCTGCGTCAGCATCAATCTATACATAAGCACCGGTAGAAGGCTTTGTAGTAGTAACAGCGCCACTCGCGGCGTCAACCCAAGTATCGGCGCCAGGTTTTGCTGTACGCTTAATAACAGGGGTTACCTTTGCGGTTCCAGATACTGTAACACCAACTGTAACAGTGCTTAGGTCTTTAGAACCAGATAAAGTATTGCCAGTCTTTGTACCCTCAGTGGCGCTAATATAGCCTGCAGTATTAACAGTAGGAGCCGCGATATTACCAGAAGCAGTCTGAGTAAACTTGGAGTTTGTTGAATCCCAAGTAGGAGTAGAAATTGTTGCAGTTCCTGCACCAGAGGTTACAGAACCAGTAGCAACAGAAGAACTACCTGCGGTAATCCAACCACTACCATAAGATACTGTACGACCATCAACTGTTGCTGTAGTTGTAGTAATTGGAATGTAGTGAATATCAGATTGCGCGGCACCAACGGTTGCGGTCGCGGCAGTACCAACAGCATAGTTGGTAGTATCACCATAACCGGCGCCAGTTACACTAGGAGTAGCAGTAATTGTTTCTGTATTTGCATTACTGCGGACAGCAACATATACACCACTAGAGGGCGCAGAAGTTGTTGCACTACCACTTGCGGCATCAGTTACACCAGTAGTAGAGATTGTTTGTTTAGCTAGTGTAGGTTTGCGAGAAGTAGTTGCACCACTAAGAGAAGAACTTACTTCAACTTTATCTACTGTTGCTGCAACAGTTGCGCCGCCAGAGTTCGCATTTTTAGTACCTTTTGTTGCAGAGATATAACCTGCATTGTTAACAGTAGGTGCAGAAACATCCCCAGAGCCACTAATTGCGAACTTACCTGATGTGCTATTGTATAAATAACTTAATGTATCAATTGTTGCGCTACCAGATGTAATTTCACCGGCTGCGCTGCTATCTGCGGCACCAATTATAATTGTGCGGGCCGCATTATAACCTTCTGTAATTGTAATTGTTTGAGAAGAATCACTAGGGTTAATAGTTGAACCGCTAGCAACTGTTGTATTACCATTTTGAATAATGGATTGGTTAACTGTACCAACAGAAAAAGAACTGTCTGTTACACTATGATTACCAGAGGTAATCCAACCAGCAGTTGATATACCAACATTACCAGAAGCACTAACTACTGGAGAATATACTCCATTAGAAGCATTACCCATTGATAAACCGGTAGAAATATCTGTTAAAGATAGTGTCGGAGAAGTTGCTCCTGGAACTGTAAGATATACAGCACAATCAGCATCTACAAATTGATTCTCTGTTGCAAAAATAATATTTGGTGAAGTACCGTCTTTTACGCCATTAACAGTATAATTAACTATCCACCCTGCGGTATCTTTACTTGCAGTAGGCATTCATATCACCTCTTTAATAAGTCGCTCCAGCATAAACTGGAACTGTTACGTCTTCTGACCCATCAAAAACATAAGCCTGTCCTGCTCCAAAAGTCAGTTTATGCTGTAATTTTTTCGCTTCAATATTATTGATATTAACACCCTAAATTGTGCCAGCATCAATAAAGGGGAGTTCTACTACATTAGTAACTCCATCCCCCACTTTTAAACGAAAAAAGGGGTGAGCATCATCAGCTGAATATATGATGAGCTCACCCTTTAAAGGTATGAAACCGGGGCTATTGTCCTTTGGACCTGCCTTATTCCAATTAGCCTCAGTATCATTTTTCAACTGAATTCTGGATTTTATAGTGGGAATATTCGCCATAAAATCACATCCTTGACATCTTTTCAGTCAATCATTAAAGTAGAAGAGCCGCAATTGAGAAGTAGCGGTTCTATTGGCAGTGCGCGCACAGGTAAATAAATATAAACTTCATTATTATCACCATAGGAAATTTCTGCACCCGCATCTATTAAAGCCGCAATATCAGCGTTCTCATCGGCCTCTTTGAAATAATATAATATATCTGTTTCCACATCCAGATAAAGTTGATTTTCTTTTCCAGGACGAGGAAAAGTTCCTATAATTCCAGTAATAACTCCACCGCCAGAACCGGCAAATCTTTCCCAAAATTCTGCGTCTGTTCCGGTATAACCGCAATCTTTAGCAATTTGGAGAATTTGCGCTTTTAACTAGGAAAGAGAAGTATTTTCCCAAGGATAAATCATAGAAAGTCCTGCGGTATGTGGGTGTGGAGGAACTATAGAGAAATCGTATTCAAGTAAACGGTCTCTTGTGCGTTTACGTTCTCTATTCCAAGTTATCATTTGAATCACTTCTGTTATTTATTTTAAACTTATGTTTAATGCCCCGTTGGGCGTGATGGTGTTATGCATTTCGGGTCTGTTTATAGTATTTCTTCATATGGATACCCATCTGCAGAATTAGTAACAAATTGGGTATTTGTTGTTTCAACGCCATATTTGTCGTTCTGATAACCAATTCCAATTATGTAATTTCTATAAATAACAAATGAGCTACCTTCATATTGTTCAGTTCTTTCAGTTACAACAATTTTCCCGGATTCATAAGCATCGCGGATTTCTTCCCAGGTTTTATCAAGTACGCCATTTGTATCTATATTGACTCTAAAAACGCCCCCACTTGCCGCACCGTTGACCCACTTCTGCTGTGTGGCATTGTAGACAAGCGTATCGCCGTCCTATGGATTAGTAATAAGTTTATTAAGAATATCATTTACTGTTGCAACCTTTGTGCCACCAGTGGAGTCGGCATTGCATCCAACATAAACATCCCCTTGTAAGAACTCATTACCATTCCAATCTAATGCGCGCGCATTTGACCCGTTTCTAACCATTTCATGAGTACTTGGGTCTTCATCTTCAGTACCATTACCAACAATTTCAACGAAATTCATATGATATCCATCTAATTCCCAATGAGAATTAGTAAATGTTTCATCACTATTGGCAACTTTACAATGATATCCAACATCAGTTGGAGTATTTTGAACGTTCAGATTTCTCTTTACTCTATCTCCAACCGCATATGATGTTCCCGCAACCCAAGTAGGCCAATTAGCATAACTATCTTCCGCATTATATTTACCAAATACAAATGAATCGGCACCAGTAGCAATAGTCTCGCGGCCATTAGCACTAGATGCCGCACCTTTTGCTTGTGTTGATAAATTTTGCGCGTGAGACCATGAACTTAATGCCTATGAATTTTCACCTTCTGCGTGCGCGATATAGTGGGCAACGGTGCCTTTTCCTTCCGCGTATGCGCCCTGACTTTCAGCAGTTGTATTAAGTCCAAGAGCAACAGAATAGTAACCACTTGCTTCAGTATTAACACCAAAAGCAAGACTGGCAGAACCAACACTAGTATTGTCTTTGCGGCCGCAACTTAAAGTTGTGTCTAAAACGGTATCAGTCTTATCTGCTTTAGTATTTAATTTTGATACAATACTATTCCATAAATGTGAAACTCCTGTAGCATCTAAAAACTTTTTAATTTGTGGCATCTCAATCATCTCCTATAATTTCATCTAACTCTTCAATTGAGATACCCTCAATATCTGATTGTGTTAAATAGTCTGCGAGTACATTAGTGCTAATATAATCACTAGTAGTTGTATCCCAAACATACCATTCACCATCAATAATTTTGGGATAATGCTCAACACTATTCTATACTTGATTGACCGCCGCCATTAAAACATTAAGTGATTCAGGCGCAATTGCAGTAGTCGGTGATTCATCCGCGGTTAAAAATAAATCACCAGTTTCTCTTATTTCACAAACTGGTAGTGTAAAGGCCGCGTAATAGGAATCAACTTCTGTACCACTTACTACAATATTGTCTACAATAACAGGATTTGTATAAAATTTAATATCCCAAAAATATTTACCCGCAGGTAAATTTACTGTATCTTCGTGCTCAAAACGCACTACAAATGTTTCACCATTTATATTATTGATGATTTTTTGAAATAATTTTGTATGATGGGTCATATTAAAAATAGTAAATATCGCAGAATTATTTAAATCTAGGTTAGGTAATACAGGCAGAGTAAAACTTCCGGTATCGCCACGCGGAATGATTAGACGCCTTTGTACTAATCTAATCATAATACCACCTCATTTTTTAATAATTCTTGACGCTCTGCAATAAAAACTATATCATAATTTACTGTTTCTAAAATTATCATTTCGTTTTTTGCCGCCATCAATTCATCTGTGGTTTCTTTTAATAATTCTAATACTTTTTCCGCGGCATATAGTTCATTTAATTTTCTTAATTCATTATAGCTTTCTTTTAATAACTCAATTGTTTCAGTTTCCCAATTAATCCATTTTTTAAATAAATCACGAACTGCTTCGCGTTTAGTATTAGTATCCACATCTTCGCTCAAATGTTTGTACCAATTAGATGGAATAACTTCAAGGTTTTCTACTTTCTCTTCTTGAATTATTTTATTATAATGACTTAAAATAAAATTTTGAAATTCTCTATAATTTTTACTTTCCTCAAAGTAATGACCTTCCTAATTTTTCCAATACCCATCTAATTTTAAAAATGCGTAAGCATTTGCAGATTGATTATGAAATATAAGTCCTGTTGCCATATGAGTTAAAAGTTTAAAAAAAATTTCTTCAACTGCCATAGCTAATCCTCCAAAAAATATAGAGGGAGAATACCATAGGCATTCTCCCTTTATTATATAAAATTAGCGAATCTTAGTTACTACAATATTTATATGTGCGTCAGTTAAAGCAGAAGCGCCATTCACAATTTGTAGAACGGTGGGGCTAGACGCGCAATTACAATTACAATTATTTTCAGTTACCTGTACGAATGTTTTAAAACCAAAATTGGTTACATCCGCGGCGGCAACTGCAAAAGAACTAATTGCTTGCGGTTTTGCTAGTCCATTTATATAAAGCTGTACTGTATCGGTTGCGGCCTCAGAGCCTGTAGCGAAACCATCAACTTCAACTAAATATACTCCACGCTGATTTAACTGAATAGAAGCTGGCGCAGAAAGAGTTTCCGCGCACCCTTTATCTAAAACGACATTATTAAAAGAAAAAGCAGCATTTTCTGCAACTGCTAAATTAGATGAATAAGCTTGTAGCATAATCAATTCCTCCTCTTAAAAATCTTTGTATAAAGCGAGTAGTCCTTTTACTACCGCGGCTTGTTCTATGTGTTTCTTATGAAGAATGTTGTATAACATATTCATACTTTCAGGTGGTTCACCCTTAGTTTTTCTATATTCATCAATAAGAGCTACAACCTGATTGTGAAGTTCAATCATATGACCCATCTTTTCGCCTGCGATTTTATAATAACTTTCACTTAGTTTAGGATAAGTTTCCTTCATTTCAAGCGCGGCTTTTGCATATTCTTCCGCACATAAAATTTCTTTTTCAATTTTATTAGAGAGTTCTTGAATTATTTTCATAGCGGCACCTCCAAATGTAATAAAAAAAGAGGGACGCGCAAAGCACGTCCCTATAAAATGGCGTACTTAATACGCTCTAATTTTAGTTACAATTGCAAGTGCAGAAAGGATTGCTACCAGCATTATATACAAAGCCATTAGGATAGCGAACAACGCCAGCAAGCTGACTCTGTAGTTCTAATTGATTAATGCGATTTTGCATCTCATCAATCTTATTAGCAGTAATAGCATCAATAATTTTCTGTCCAACAGCAGTTGTGTTGGCGTTAATTGAAGCAGTATTCATTGCAGCGTTATAATTTACGCCGTCAATTGCGCGCTGAATGCCACAGCAGCATTCGCTCTGATTGGCTAAGAGATTAGCCTGTCCAACAGCTAGCGCCGCGACGTCACGCTGTAATTCACTGTACTTGTCGCCAACATAACCGGTTATATCATGATAGACCTGATTGGTAGTAGCAACAGACTGAGCTGTGCCCGCTGTTACCGCTGATAGAATATCACGAGTCTGGGCCTGTAAATTCTGGTTATCAAAACCGCGATTTACATCTGCCTGAATAGCATTGCCGTTATTGCCGCCAAAGCTACCAAAGCCGCCGCCCATTAGCGCGAGAATAGCGAAAATGAAAAACATACCAGTCCAACCGTTCATTCCGTCACCGTTAAGTAGAGCCACATCAGAAGCATTTAAACCATCCATGTTAGTCACCCTCCATTGTTAAATATTTATATAAACGCTTATTTCTAAGCATTCATACTCTTATTTAGCTGTTCTAAAAAAGTTTTTGGGTCTATTCCTTTTTGTCGCGCGAGTTCATAAAACGCTTTTTCGGGATTTCCGCCATTAGAATTTATAAAATTCATCGCTTCTTTATAGTATGGATTTTGGGTTATCGTATTTTGTAATGCGAGCATGGGATTATTAATTGTGTTTAATGCGTTATTAATCCTTCCCATTTGTTGTATCATTGGGTTGTTGCTGATTGCGTTGTTGATGTTTGCCTGATTTTGCTGAAGCATTGGATTGTAATTCATATTTTTCCTCCAATTGTTTTACTCGTTCCGCTAAGTCATTGACATCAATTTGTGGTTTTTGCTCCGGTTGATAAGGGGTAATTACATAAGGTGTTACGGTTAAATAGCCGCTACTATCCGTTTGCGCGTGCCAAATAATTGGCGCGGTTTCATCAACTAGAATAGTTTCACTATTCGGCGCCATACGGAAGTTTTTTGCGCTTTCTTCTCCGCGAACCTTACATAGTTCAAAATGTGGGGCTAGTCCATAAGGAGTATTTTGACGAGGCATATAGCCAGACCAATTAAAATTATTATTCATTAATAACTATCTCCTTTATTATATTTTCTTCCGCAATAAGGACAGAAAAGGCAAATTCTCATATTATTTGCCCTATCTAAGAAATATAATTCTTTTTCAGTCTACTTTTTAGTGTCCCAACAGAAGCTGCAACCAAATTCAATTGGTTTTTGAACTTCTTCTATATCTTCGTAATATTCTCTCATAATACCTCAAGTCTTTAAAATAGTATTTATTTTATTAAGAACTTCCGTGAGTTTATCACGAATTTCTTCAAGTTCTTTCTTTTTTACAATAGTTTCATCTGCGGCGATAGTAGGAGAAGTATCGCTAATTTTTTCAAGGAACTCAGACTTCATATAACCTATTAAATCATTATATTTAATTTTACTCCATTCGCCGTCATTTTCTAATACTTCTACTTCTCTACCAACTTTAAGTTTGAGATAAATAGAAGCAGTAAGAGATGGAGCTGTCCGCATGTTAACGGTGCTGCCATCTTTAGCAACTACTTTCGCTTTATACATTACTTTATTAACCTCCTGACTAGGAACCGCATCTGTCAAAGATGCATTTCCAGTCACATAAGTAACTGATACTCCCTCTGCCATCGCTTGCTTTACAGCCGCACGGTAATGGTTCATATTTAAACCAAACTTACTTAACCACTCTTTAATATCGCCGTGATTGCTACCAATTCCGGCTTTATGTAATTCAACGTGGTCAAGCACATTAGAAAGAGGGATATTATATTTATTACATAAATATGCTACTAAATTAACAGATTGTGTCATAACGGCTTCTTCAAAATAAGCCTTATTTTGTAAATTATCTTCACAAATTTCAAATCCAATATATCCTAATTTATTCGCGTTACCCTTATCTCCACTGCCGCTAAGCCAGCATCTCATATCCCAGGGAAGAGTTTGATAAACCGCAACAGTACCATTATCTAGTTTGCCAATGTACGCATTCGCGCAAACATTGCCGCCCGGACGATTGTGAGTATTGTTATATTGGTTTTTACCAAGTCTTCCATCATCAGGACCCACATATCTCTTGAGATAAGAGTTAACGGCTCCAGTGCTATGCACTTGGACACCTTTAGGGGTTTGGATTACTCCAGCATTATAACAATCTGATTTAGTAAAATATTGACGATAAATTGTTAATTTTCGCATTTTAACACCTCATTTATTCTCTCATAGAATAGGTAGTGTTGGTTGGGGTAAAATACAGTAGTTTTCGCGCGAGTAGAAAAAAATAAAGGCAGTAAAACTGCCTTTATTCTTCAATTGTTTCTGGGGTAGAAGTACGTCTATCCCAAACACGCTACTCAACTACATTTCCGTCAGAACGGATTAGAATGGCGGCATGATAAGATATGGTACTAATTGCCGCCGCGGCGCAAATTGTAAAATATTGAGAATACGCCTAATTTTCATCATCAAAAAACCAATGAAGCATACCATGTGATGTTCCATCATATTGGCTTTCAATAACTGTCCAAAAAAACATATATAAAGATTCCTCCTTATAAAATTCTTATACACTAAACACCAGGATTTACTGTTAAAGTACTACCACTATTTTGTCTACATGATAAATATAATGTTGTAGATGAAGTAACTTTATGGAAAAAAGTAAACTAACAAGTTGTTACAGTGCCGTTATTTGGAGTTCTATAATCTGCAGTAAAACGACTTAATGTTGTAGTACCATTAGTTGTAACTACTAAATGTCTATATCCAGAGCTATTATTTGCAAAACCAGCATAACATTTTATAATATAAGTTCCTGCAGCGAGGGTAAAAGTTAAAAGTGTTTGCCAACTTGTTCCACTAGTAATACTTACATCATTTGCACTTGTAGTTGTAATAGCTCCTGTTTCTTTCGTAGTTAAAATACTATACCAAACATCTGAATCATGCGTGTCGGGAATCGGAAGCAGGAATCTCTCGCCGCCCGTGCTTCCAGATTTATACTAGTCTATCGTCAGCCGAGTACCGGTATTAAGTAAAGCTAAATTAGGACTTCCAGATGCTCCGTGCAAACCAATACCTTTCCAGTTTGTACCACTGTTAAAACTTATATTGCCATATGGTATTTCAACATTACCTGCAGCAGTAATAACCATTGATTTTCTAGTCTATGTTCCATCATTACTGCTTGCTCCGGCATTAGTAAAAAATTGTATCGCGCCATCAGCAATTAAAGCAATCTATTCAGTACTACCAATATTAGATAACTAAAGTTTAATTGCATTTATTACACCTTCACCAGCTCCAATAACAGTAGGCCCATTATGTGAACCAATAATTGCAACACCATTTGCGGTACCATCTTCACTATCACCATAAGTTCTAATAACATTAACAGTTTTTACTTTTTCATTAGGATTTTGATATTTAAATGATAATATAGTTTTAGAAGTTTCTGCAGCGGTAGCAGTTGCAGATAAATCTATTACTGGAGCGCTTGTGAAAGTTTTAACTCCAGCGACTGTTTGAGCGGAAGTTATATTTACATAATTTGCTAAATTAACAGTTTTAGTTGTTAAAATTGTATAGCTTTCGTCCCCAGTTTCGTCTGCTCCCTTTTGCGGAAAATGATAATCGTCTCTGTAAGTAGTCGTACTGTTTCGTATACGGAACCATCTAGACGAGTTATTATAATCAAGCATCATAGCGAATAAAGCAGTATCCGTTCCTCGTCTTACGATTGAAAAGGATGGATAACGATCTGAAGAGTCGATAAGTAGACTCCCGGTTATTGTGTCTCCGGCCTTATTCACAGCATTAATTGCATTTCTAAATGCAGCGTCTCCATCAACTCTATATTGTATATTTCCATCTTTATCAAGTCCAAATCTAAAATATTTCCAACTAGATAAAGTACTAGTACCCGCGCTTTCATCCACGATATTTCTTCTATTAATAAATTCCCAACCAATAAGACCGTTATTATTTTCACCAGCGTAAGCAATCTATCTAAATATACCAATTTCAGTACCATTTTTATCTTTAGTTCTTACTTGGAAAATATTTTCAGAACTTGTTAAACCACTATATGCCTATGTTATATCTAAATTTGCAGATATCTATCCGTATATAGTACCTTTTACTGTGCCACCTTTACCAGTAATAATATCGTAAGATTTATTAGATGTTACACTGCTTTGTTTGGGGAAATAAAATACATCATAGTGAGTATCATCTGTACTATATACCCGAATGCCGCAACTTGCAACATCACTTGAATTATTATAAGCTATAGCATATTTTTTAACTCCACCTATTTTACCAACTATGAATGGTGTCCAAGATGCTTCAGCTGTTAAATTATTAAGAGTTATTTGATTATGGAAAACAGTTATACCATCTGATCCAACAATTATTGGATTAATAACATTTGCAGCAGTATTACCATTAACATAAAAACGAATTGAACCATCAGCAATTAAATAAATATTTTCAGTATTACTAATTCCTTCATTTTTAATTATTGTTGGCGTGGCGTCACCTGCAGTAACAACAGTTGTACCACTATTTGAACCAATTAAAGCAATACCATTTGCAGTACTACTTTCGGAGTCACCATAAGTTCTAATTACATTTACAGTTTTTACTTGTTCATTAGGATTCTAATATTTAAAAGATAATATACTCGCAATAGTGTCAGCTTCCATTTTTGTTGCAGAAATATCAACAAGAGGTCTGCTCGTAAAAGTTTTAATTCCCGCGACTGTCTGTTCAGTAGTTAAATCTACAAAGTTTTTAGTAGATGAACCAGTACCGCCGTTCTCAATAGGAACAATGTCTTTAGTTGTTAAAATATCATAAGTTTTTTTATCTCCATCAGGGATAGGAAGCTAATAATTATTATATCCATCTGAGTTATTTCCGCCTGCAATATATTCTTGAATAAGAAATCTTCTATTAAGACACTAAATACGAAAATAATTATCCTATACATTATTAGTAATTGAAGAAAAATATATTTTACTAGTATTTGTTAATATTAAATCTCCGGTCATTGTGTCGCCAGATTTGCTTACTTTAGTTGTTAAACTATTATAAATTCCAGTAGAATTTACAAGATTAGTACTTCCAAAAGTAGGGGTAGAATCTAAAGTAATCATATCTTCAATAAACTACCAACTTCCATCACTTGAAAAAACCTTTCCATAATCTGAAGATAATGGCTCGGGAACAATACCTGCACTACCGTCTGTAATACCATTAGTTCCTCCAAAAGCCGGTAGTCTACTAATTGCAATTGTGCCATTAGTAATTTTATTTGCATTTAAATTTGGAATTTGAGAAGCCGCAAATGTCCCAGTAATATTACTTGCAGTAATTGTTATGTTTCCATTAGCATCAGGAGAAATATTATTAACTTTAATACCTACTCCCGAAGCATTCGCTAATGCTCCATATACTGCACCAGAAGTAATAAGTGCAGAACTATTTTGTGTTACAGTTTGATCTACTGACATTAAGGGCATTTTATTAGCTAATGCAGCATATACTTCACCTGCAGAGGCAGGAGCATTACTATTTTCTGTTGGCGCGATAGTTGCAATCCAAGTGCCTGCGCCGGATAATAATCTATTTTGATAACCTTGTGCGGGCGCAGGAACAACACCTATTGCACCGGCTAAATTAGATGTGGCACCAGTCATTACTGTTGACATAGCGGTATATACTGCTCCACTACTAATTGGATTATTACTATTTTGAGTGGGAGAGTTCTCTACTGCAGAAGTATTTAATTTTAAAGCTAAAGCCGCATAGATACCACTAGATTTAACGCCATTTTGACTATTCTAAGTAACGGTATTATCTAAAGTAATAGACCCAGAAGACACAGATTGTAATGCTTCATAAACTGCTCCAGAAGTAATTGCATTTGTACTATACTAAATAGGAGTATTATCAAAATCAAAACTATCCTATTTATTATCTAATGCTGCATAAATTGTACCAGAAGTAAGTATATTCTAACTATTTTCTGTAGGAGCATTATCAAAACCTAAATTATCCTACTTTAAAGCTAATGCATCATAAATACCTTCAGACCACACTGGATTATGACTATTTGCTCTTGGAGTTGGGTCAAACTATAAATTATCTTGTTTATTTTGTAAAGCATTATATACTCCACCCGCTGAAGCAGGAGCATTACTATTAAGAGTTGGCGCGATAGGAGCTACCCAGACTCCTGCACCAGATAAAAGACGATTTTCATAACCTGCAATTGGCTAAGGTACTAAACCTACTGCTCCATGTGTAGAACTTGAAGCACCAGTCATTAATGGTAGTCTACTAGTTGAAATAACACCATCAACAATTTTATTGGCATTTAATCCAGGAATTCTTGTTTCATTAAAAATTCCATCAGTAATTTTATTCGCATTTAATGCTGGAATTTGTGATGCCTAAAAAGTCCCTGTTATATCAGCAGCTGTTATTGTAATATTATCATTAGCATCAGGGGCAATATTATTTACAGTAATATAAGCATACCCGCCGCTACCGCCTTCTCCTGACGCGCGGCCAGTAATTAACTAACCTTCAGAATTGTGCGCAGTATAACCTTCTAATAAACTATTAGGAGAAACAGTATCATTTTCAAGATTTACTGCACGCACATGACGAATAATACCACCATTGGTATCTATTTCATCTCTAATTCCAATTGCTCCAGTTGTAGAACTAATAGGAGAACTTGTAGTTAATACTTTTTCGCCATTAGAATATAAGCATCCATCTGTTCCAATATAAACTAATTCTTGTGAATAAGTTTCCGGATTCTCACTTTGCTCGGTGGCGCCAATTAAATATAATTTATCAGTAGAATTAGTTGCGCCTGCAGTATTTTTAGTATCTGTAAAACTAGGAGAATTTGGTATACTTATTCCATTAATTTGTTTTGTATAAACATTATTCCATTTTAATTCACTACTACCTAAATTATAAGTTTCAGTAGTATTAGGTCTAATATTTCTAAAAACAGGGTCATCTTCGCCGCGACTCATTAAAGTTTCGCGGGCACCAAGAGAATCTTCGCTATATATACCAATTTGAGCAATTTTAAATAAATTTGAAGTTGTCCAATTAGAAAAAGTAAAACGAATTTTATTAAAACCACCACTACTATCGCTTTCTCCAACAGGAGTGTGTGCAATTGTTGTATAAATATGGGCATTAGGACTATCAGTAGTATTAAATTTCTAAGTCCAATCATCCTAATTATAGTCTGTATTTATTACTTCAATTGTAATATTTTTTGCGCGATTCTCTGCTGCACCAAAATCTATATAAACAATATTATTATTGGAAAAAGTTTTATGTAATGTTAACTCAAATTGAATAATAGTTTTACCAGTAGGATTAACAGTCCAATATGTACCAGAGCCATCAAATACAGAACTTATATTTGTACTTTGTGAAACTCCATCATATTTAACTACTGCACTTCCTCCTCTCTTTATTAATTCTGTAATATCATTAAAGATAAATGGAATTAAAGATGGATTATTTTCAGGATGAGTATTTAAATATGCTATACTATTCTAATCACTAATAGGTAAATTTAAATTTAATTGTAAATCATCTGCTGTACCAGTAATAGAACCAGTGGCTTGTGAACCACTAGTTGTTATATTAACATTTTGATTAAATTGAGGTATTGCAGGAACAGATAAATTTAATGACAAATTATCTAAAGTCCCTGCAAAGTTACCATATGCTTGTGTTCCTACTGCAGTAACAGTCGTATTTACAGCATTTAATATTGGTTTAGCAGGAATTGTTAAATTTAAAACCGGATTTGCAGGGTCAGTAACATCAATTGTTGCTACAGATTGCTAATCTGCATTAACAACATTAATTGTACCCATAGCAAATCTTGGTGTCGCGGCGGCAAGGTCTGTGATAAATCTATAGTATGGAGAAGTATCTGTTCTCATATATAATTTACCATTATCTTCATTGGTTGCTGCATTAGAAATAATTGCATAATGACCAATCGGTACATCATTTACAATATTTGCTTGTAAATCCGCGACAGTACTATATGTATGAAGTATATTAATAGGCTCGGCTAATGGTAAACCTAAATTTAATCTTAAGTTTAAATGTGCAGTATCAAGATATTCTAATGATGCTGTAGGCTGTGAACCTGCGGCCAAAGAAGTAGCAGTAACTTGACTAATATTCTAAACTGGCACAGTTAAATGTAAAGTTGGATTTAATTGAGTACCATTTACAAGTTCAAAACTACCCGCACTACCTGGTGTTGCCTAATCATAATCAACATCTGCTATTTTTTGTACTGGAATGTTAAAGTTAATTTTAGGATTTAAAGTATTTGTATCACTTAAACTAACCATATTTGTAGTATCAATTGTACCAGTAGATGTTGTGGTTACGGTTCCAATTTGTGGTGTAGATACTGGAATGCCAAAATTAATTTTTGGATTTAATGTATTTAAATCTGTCCCAGTGGCAGTAGGAGTAATTGACCCAGATGTAACTGCTGATGCACTTACTGAAAATTTTGGTACTGGAATTGAAAATGTTAATTTTCTTTGTAGTAATTCAGTGTTATCAACACTAACACTCGCTGGAGTAGTGCCATCAATTGTTGTAATAGTGCTCTAAACAGAAAAACTAGGTACTGGAAGACCTAATGTTAAAGAATAATGGCCGCTTTCTTTTTTCCAATCAAGAACTTGCGCCTACTGCCCTGCAGGTAATGATTGTGCCGCGACAGTCATATTATCTAATAATGTTGCCGCAGTATCTGCTCGTTGCGCGGCATCTTGCGCTTCAGTTATTACATTAATAAGGTCACTAACTGTCTAATCAATACCATGTTCTACAATAGTATTAATTGAAGTTGTTATATAGTCTAATCTTTCTCCAAGACTATTCCAACTATTTTTTACCCTATTTATATTATAACCAGTTCTTGCTAACAATAATTCATCTGTTGCAGAGGCAATCCAGTCTTCAATATTCATCATTTTATGCTGAACAATTACGTCGCCTGTATGCCACTATGTTTTTTGATAATAACCCTCAGAAGAATTCATTGGAGGAGTAGGCTTTAACCGTTCATTCGCCACATTGAATTACCTCCTTTAATTTATTTTAAATTATGGATAAACCATAAGTCTTTCTCAAAGGAAAAGTATTTTAACTCATATAAAAATCCACTTTTCTCTACTCTTTATAATGATTTCTTCCTGGCAATATTACTTATAATAGAGGTGAGGAAAATGAATATAAAATTACAAATCACAACTTAGGACAATATGGATTTCTATAAGTGCACGAAAAACGCAATTATAGAAGTTGATTTTGAATAGTATGTTGCGACAGTAGTAATGTCTGAGATTGGTACTCAAACACTTGAGGCGGCAAAAGCTCAAGCAATTGCGGCCCGCACTTACGCAATTTTTCACGGCGCATTAGATGGGAAGGTGATTTCTGACTCATCTGCTACTTTTTAGGCGTATAAAGCACAAAGGTATGTTTCGGGATTGTATCCTGTTTGTATTTAGGGTACATAGGAGACTTTCGGTCAAATTTTAATTTATAATGATAAACCAATTAATGCGGTATATTGTGATAGTAATGGTGGCCGCACTTACTCTTCAAAAGAAGTATGGGGTGGTTTCAAAGATTACTTAGTCGCGCAAACCGACCCTTGGGATGCTGCCGCAGGTAAAGCAAAACATAGTCACGGAGTAGGTATGAGTTAGGCTGGATGTAAATGGGCCGCAAAACACGGCGCATCGTATAAGAATATACTTGCTTTTTACTATCCTAAAACAAAGATTACAACCTATTATTATAAAGTGAAGAAGAGTTTATTAGAAGATATAAAAACCGCGGTGAAAACCGCAATAGAGGAGCTGTAAAGCTCCTCTTTTTTTTATTCTTCTGTAAAATCTGGCGCAATTTTCTTAATATGTTGCTTGCGCCGCTCCACACCGTATTCAAGTTTAGCGCCATAATTATTAAAGGAATCCGCTAATTTAGTCAATTCCATTTCAATTTTATCGCATAAAAGTTGCGCGCGCTTAAAGAAAGCAGTGTTTAACTTTGTCTTTGCTCTATCAAAAGCAACAATTCTACCTACTTCCTCATTCCATTCGTCACTTTCAGAACAAACTGCTTTGCCGCTAAACCTATTTGGTAGTACAAGTTTGCGGTTGAACTTATGGTCTGGGTGGAATATAGTTTCTTGCTTATAAGTATTCAATCCCGCAAACCTAAAAAGTAAATCATTCGTATTCTCAATTACGCAAACGACTGTCCTTTTTTCTTTGTCTACATAAAATTTACAGTCCTACATTTTGATATTAATATCCATACAAACTCCTTTCATTCATTCCAAACTTTATAGCCATTATAAGTTTGTGTTTTTTTATCATATTGCTCTGGGTCATACCCATTATCTTCTAGCGCGGCCCGCACCGCTTCATTTATTGTCTTGGCTTTATAAGAGCCAAGATAATCTGCCTCATTATAATCAGTGTCAATATAGATGTTAAAAAGTTTAGCCATTCCTTTATCCTTCTTTTTTAAGTTAACGTTTCATGCGCGAAACCATCATTGGTTGTATATAATATATGTTTTATTCCCATTTGACGAATTGCGGCGATACAAGCATTACACGGGCGCGCGATGGCGACGTGGCCGTCTCGCGTTTCTCTGTATACATAAACCTTTATTTTAGACATATCAATATCCAAATATTTAATTTTCGCAAGTGCGGCAATTTCTGCGTGTTGTTTACAGGGTAAATATCTGTTACCTACATCCTTATAGCGCCAACGGTTATACTTAGCCTGCTCTGTATGCGTTTTGTCAGAGTTGTAACCTTTGACGAGTACGCATCCGTTATAGGCAACAACACACCCTACACGGGCGCGGCCGCAACCGCTATAATCTGCTTTCAAACTACATTCGCGCGCAATTTTAAACAAGTGAGCGTCATTCATTATTATATTTTCTTCTTTCTTCATTTTCTCTAAATAGATAGAATTGTTCCATCAATTCTTCCCAATTAGTCATTTCACTATTACAATTGTAACAATAGGGAAGCAAACCTTTGACAGCCCGCATTAAGCAATTGGAACATACATAATTTCCATTGCGCTCTATATACTTAGCTATCATTTTTCTTCACCCTTTTAAGGCCGCAATACGGACAGTAGAGATAATTAGGAGGAAGCCATTTAGTAGAAAGACGATGTTGACATTCGCGGCAACCCCATACGTGGAAACCAGTATCTTGGTCTTCCAACAAAATCCAGTCAGTTTCTTTTACTTCACTCATATTTCCTTAATTCTCCTATTTCTATCCCCGTGTTTCAAGAGTTCAATATTAGGGATACAATTCCTATGTAGGAACCAATATACTTTACTTTTTTCAGGCATAAAGGTACGCTCGTAACAGGGCATCGCGCCAACGTGGTCTACATCCTTGTACTGTAAGTCCTTCCAACTAAATCGTTTTAGGATATACATTACGGGAGCGTAGTTGATTGAGCCACGTTTGATGATACCAATGTCACGAGTATCCAAATTTTCCACAATGTCGCCATACTGGAGTTCGTGCCCAAACACATCACGGAATTTCATATAGTTTCTCCTTTTCTTTCTTTATACTTTATTATACTATAAAATTAACAGAAAGTCAATTATTAACTTTCTGTTTAGACCACAATTTTTTCAATTCTTCATCTTTTTCTACTATATCTATTGCGTGGTATACGCGCGCCAACATTGATTTATCAACGGTCCAAGTTTCGGTATCTAAGTTTAATAGTATTAGAGAGAGAATAAACTCACTATTTTTAAAGCCGCAACTCTCCTAAATTTGTCGCGATAGCCGAGTCAGGGTCGTATCTAATTCCTTCATTTCTTATTTCACTTCCTGGAAAGAAGTCTAGAGTAATAGAAAGTAGGTCGCCGCCGCACTCTTCATATGAGAAAAGAGTGCTACACGACATACATTCGCAGTGAGTAGTAGTTATGTTTCTATCTGGATTAGTATTTATACCATCTTTTATTATAACAGGAAAATACATTGCGGTTGTGGTTGTATAACGAACCATATAGTGTGATTTGCCGCAATGCGGGCATAAAATATTAAACATCTTCTTCTACTCCTATGTCAAGATTACCAATTTTTTCTTTTATATATTCACTTAATACTTTAAGGTGTAAGTCCTTTAAGTATTCAAAAGCGTTGTGATATCTATTATCTTTGCGCGCAAAGAGATAGGTACGAATTAGAGAAGGTTGGAGAAATGCCATATGCGCGAAGTCTTTGCGGTCACTAATCATATTGGTTTGACCCCAAGCAGTATCCATTGCGACCGCAGTATCTTCTAAGCAATGAAGCACCTTGAAGATTTGTTCGCCGTATTCAGGATACTGGCCGAGATAGTCATCAAGAATACCGGCCTTCCAGTATTCAAGTATATTTTTAGTGGTTAAACGCCCATTGCCGCGCAAGTGGTGCATAGCAAGATACCAAGGAGATTTAATTTTTACACGACGGCCAAAGCCATCGCGCACAACGAAACCTTCGTTGTTCTCGCCCAAATTAACGGCTGCCGTGATACAGGCCTCTTTGCTGTCAAGAGCATAGCGCCGCGGCACTTTAATTTTGTAAGTAGGGTTAAATTCTTGCGGCGAAAAATCTTCTTCCATAGTTTCCATATTGCGCCGCCCGAGATAGTAGAGAGCGCTATCATAGCGGCAAACAATGCGAGTTTCGGGAGAAACCAATTCAAAGTAATAACAATAGTTTTTATCCAAACTATTAATAAAATCTTCGGTTTTCTTCGCGCAGAAATTGAAATCGCGATACCCTCCAATAATTTTCATAAACTGTGCGCCGAAGTTGGTTTCACCATTGATGTCCGCATTCGCGGCAAAAATAGTGCCATTGGTAGATAAAAGCCAATGATTATCTATCTTATCATAACCCAACTTCATTAGAGAGCCGTCAACCTTTTCGGTTACAACCGCAGTATTCCAATCAATAGGCGCCGCATAGGGTTCTTCACTATTGAAGAACTTATACATAGCAACAGATACGGGGATATATGCGGTTTTATTTTCGTTTAAACGGAAAATAGCACCGCGGGCCTGCTGGCAAATTGAAAGGCTCATATCCGATGCGAACTGCTGATATTTCAGCATAACGTATGGGCCATCATAGGATATTTTCAAAAAATAGGGCGCACGCGACAGTATTTCTTCCCAGTTGTATAAGTTATTGTTTAAAAAATTAAGCAGTTCCATTCTTTTACACTTTGCGGCGGTAGCCGCAATCCTTTCTGTTTGTCCTAAAATAATCCTTTTCGCGGCGTTTAGTCCTACATAGCATTTGGGTTGGATACAGCGTTTAGTATCTCTCAACCAGTCTTTCGTGAGGCTTCGGATTTGCGCCTTACCTCATTTAACTTCGTTAAAGAAGTTATAATCCCACCAATTTATTCAACCATTTTGCTCCGATTGTAGAAAATATAGTTAGGAAAATTATTTTCTTTTAAGAACCCAAGTTTAACTAATTCATCAAAAGCACGATTTGCTGTACTTATATTACTACCGCACTTTTTAACATAAGCTACGCGTTCATATAAAAACGATAATTCTTTCTAGTAAGCAAAATACATATAAAGTTTAAATGCGCTACCAGTTAAAACTGTTTCCGCGGCGCACATATCTTCAAGAGAAACTTGTGGCTAATCTTTGTCAATCCTACAGTATTGAATAATCATAAACTCACCTTTTCAGACAATTTTTATCTTTTTTACATAAAAATTATACCACACAATTTAAAAAAAGTCAAATATATAGGAGAGCCTTACGGCTCCCCTATTATATCACAAATTTGAAAACCACCGAATTTGTCTTTTACGATATACTAACCGTGTTTAATACGAATATCCCTACCCAGGGAGCAAAAATATAACTCGTTTCCTTCGCCAAAACCTTCGTCATAGTAAAAAGTTCGCGGACAAAATTCTAATATTTCTTGTATATTAGTACCGTCATACTAAATCGCGTTCATTTATTGTCCTCAGTAAACATACAAAGTAAAAAACCTAAGATAAAACCGATAAAGAAAAATACCAAATTTGACATGCGTTCCTTTGTTTGGTGGTTTCCAAACTGTAACCGATTAAAACTTAATGGCCCGCGCAGTACCAGTGATAATTAACGATTTGGTTGTTTCCGCATAAGTTTCTGCGTCTTCCGTATACTCAATATAGCCGCCGCGAAGCATTTCTTCGCCAATACTACGCGCTATATCCTCACGTATACAGTCCTTAATAAACCCATCATCGTCAATATCCTGGTCTGCCT
This sequence comes from Acutalibacteraceae bacterium, assembly GCA_045630515.1. GTDB lineage: Bacteria > Bacillota > Clostridia > Oscillospirales > Acutalibacteraceae > UMGS1532. The sequence continues at coordinate 2,815 of JAZQTG010000011.1, read as the reverse complement.
TTGCCATCGTAACGGAAGCAGAAAAGAGATTGGAGGTTCCATTACAGACTTTCATTTTTGGGGCGGGGTCAGTAATTTTCAAATTAGAATACAATTTCTTAGTCGCGGTTTCAACTTCCTTGAGCCGCACTAGCACCTCATCTTCAGTCCAACCGCCAAGCATTCTAATTAGCTTTTCGCGCAACTTCACTTTTAATCAACCTCCGCCAACTTTTCTTTAATAAAGTTCGCAACTTCATCCAAGGCATTACAATAACCTTTAGTATAGCGGAAAGTGCTATCGCGCTTTACATTACTTTCATATCCCTTACTAAATCCTTCACTATAAGAGAAACGACTAATAGCCATAATCTTGCTTACAGTAGAAAGATTAAACTTATCCAAGAACTGATAAATATCCTCATCAAAATCGTTCTTAAAACAAGTTTCTAGAAAATTAGAGCATTTTTCCATTATTTTACCTCACTATTAGGAAAACAATTCCATTCTCGTTCGTCAAAGTATTCAAGTTCTTCACTGCCGTCATACTCACTTACGCGCCAAATTGCATTTGCGGGAACCCACTTTAGTGTTAAATGGTCTAAGCCACCAAAATACACATCCTCATAGCCCCACTCGTTGAAGAGTTTTTCACGCTCATCAGCAGGAGTATTTTTGGCGGCCGCACTTAGAAACCACTCCACAACTCTCTTATCATAAGCCATTCCATCGTGGTTCCAAGTACTCCATCCGGCGCCATATCCGGGACTAATTAGCACGGCAAACTCTGTGTGTTTTTCATTCCAATACAAATTCATATTAGTAATCCAGCAAAGTCATCAAATAATCAGGTTCAAGACCAAGCCAATAGGCCACACAGTCTTCGGCCTCATCATAAGAGCCGCCGCCCTCCACAATCAAATTTAATTCTTCCTGACAACGTTCAATTGCGTCCATAGCTTCGTTATACGAAACACCATCGCGCTCTTGTAGTATTTTAGCAATTTCGTAAATACTCATACTTATCTCCATTCACTATACATTTCGTCAATGCCATGAGAAGTAGGTTTCGCCGCGATATTATACTCGCGCGCAAGCACTTCTGGAATTTCACTATCCATATTCCGAATAGCCTCTGTTCCAAAAAAGCTTTCAATCATTTCTCTGTAAGTAGGATAATGAACGGGTGGGTTTTCATTTACCCAATTCTCCAAAACTTCCATCCACTTTTCGTAGTCTTTAGAATTGAAATTGGCATTACAATCCCAAATACTACAGTCTACATTCTTCAAGTAGTACGGACATCTTTTGCAATCTTCAAAGTGATTGTAGAATGTGCCGCACAAGCGGCGAAACTCCTTAGTGACGGAAACAAAGTCTTTTTCCATACTAAAAATGCTCCTTTTCTTTATATATCTATTATACACTAAAATTTAAAAAAAGTCAAATATTAAACTTCTAAAATTCCCAATTTCCCCGAAGGGGAAATTCCGCACGGAACCGAAAAATAGAGGATTGGCCGCGCAGCGGACAAGCCTCGCTTTTTCGGTAGGCTCCGTGCGACACGAAGCCTTAATCCCACATATCCCAAAATCGTTCACCTAACTTAACAAAAAACTCTTTCAACCTTTTATCTGCTTCAAGAGCCAATTCCTTATCTCTCCCCAAATATTTCGCCGCAATTTCCTTTCTCTCATTCTCCTCCATATCAAAGGACCGCACATATGCTCCATAGTACTCATTCTTAACCGAGTACTTCTCTTCACTACACTCCTCTAACATAAAGGCCATATCTAATAACCACTGTTTCCACGTATCAGGCGTCATATCACCAGGATAGCCGCAACTATTATTCGCCAAATACCTAAACATTGCGGGCGAAACACTTATAAACCAACAATCCCAATTCCAAACATCCATAGGACACCAACCATAGCGGGCCCGCATATAGGTATTTTTAATATTGTCCCACAATTGAATTCCAAATTCCCAAGGCTTTTTCAAATAGTAACTTTTCCTATGCGGCCAAACCCAACAACTATTACCACCCATTATTAATCCTCCTCATTTCTCTCACATACATCATTGCGGCTTCAAAGCTCTTAAAGTAATAAAACTCGGGGGTATATTCCTCATCAATTGGTCTTTCCATCTTAACCTAACCCCACTCAAGCGGCACTTCTAAAATGCAATACCAATTGTCATTTATCTTAAACTTAAACCGCACCATTTCCTATACCGATTGCGGCAAGTGCGGCGAATAGACATCAATAATAAATACGTGCTAGTTTTCTTCCACTGAAACCCACCTCTACCCCTATTATACTAGAAAAATGAAAAAAAGTCAAATGTTGGGAAAAAGTTAAAATGTTGAAGGGGTAGATATGGGACATCTCTACACGAAATGAACGAGGAAAAGCTAAGGTATAAATGAAATTGAAATTACGCCAAAAATTTTTTGTGGCAAATTTTTACTACAAAGTGGAGTGGAGCCTTGGAAACAAAGGAGAAGAGGGAAATAGAGGTGTGCGCTGAATTTCAACTTTTGTCAATTTTTTAATTTTTTTAAATTTTTTGTATAAAAATTACAATTTTTTATCTAAATTTTGGGATTTTTTGTATAAATTTTATAGAGGGTTAATTTTGGGTAGAATGAAATTGAAATTACAAATCTTTTTCCCTTTTCAAAATGAAATTGAAATGTCAGCTTTTATATTTTGGTTGCTTTCTTCATGTATATTTTGTTTACAAATTCCTAGGCGGTCGCTACGCGACCTCACGTAATATAAACAATAGCTCGCTTCGCTCGCTATTGTTTATATTACTATATATATTA
>JAZQTG010000010.1:0-1660 GCA_045630515.1 Acutalibacteraceae bacterium | reverse complement strand
TTTTGTATCCGTAAGTCAACTATAATTGATTTGAATTAGGTTAGTCAACATGTAACAATAGTTAACCCCCACTAACATGTGTTAATGGGGGCTAATGTGTTTGGATACAAACCAGAAAGAGCAAGTCACTTTACTTTACCGGCCAAAATCAGATTAACATAATTCTGAACCTTTGTATAGATGTCACCATAACCCAAACTGTTTACACGTTTTTGCATAACTTTACCTCTTCCATAAAAACCGCTAATGCATCTGTGTGCAATGTCAATCAGATACTGTTCTTTCTTCTTGCGTGCCATATGTTTATACCTCTTCAATTTTTACATTAACTTTAATATCTTTTGGTGCTTTTATTGTTACATCAATACTTTTTGTTGGTGCCGGTTCTTCATCATAATCAGGCCTGCCAAAACTGTTTATTTTAGTGCCAATTGAAGTAAACAGGTATTGACATTCTGACACCTTATCATTTCGATTACCTTCAGAACATGTTACACCATATTCATCACGATCAATAACTATACCGCAATGGCTATATGTACTTGTGACATTTCCTTTACTGTCTACTGCATTAAAGAATATAACATCACCTTTTCGTACTTTGTCCTTATCTGTAAATTGTTTACCTTTTTGTTTAAAATAGTCTGCAAGGTATTTAACAACTGCCGATAAGTTATCATAACTAGGTTGATATAATACCTGATATGCTTTTGACTTATCTTTTCCGGCACCGTTATAAATACAATCATCAACATAAACACCGCACCAAGGTAAATTTTGTTTTTTCATAGGATAGAAGTAATTAACACTATCCAATTCTTGTGCGTATTTATTCCAATTGTTTGAACCCTCTTTAGTGCCCTTTTGTGATTTACAATAAGCAATAACATCAGATGCCAGACATGTAGACATGTTACTCCCTCTCTTTCGTGAGATAATCGCATAACTTCTGAATAACTAATGTGTTCTGGTTAATTGCTTCTGTCATTGCCTTTGCCTCTTCCTTGTGAGATTGCGAAAGTTCCTTAATATCATTTCGGTAATTTTCATTTACCTTATTAAAGAACCATGCAATAGCACAACATGCCACAATAGGAAAACCAACTGTTCCGATAGCTGTTAAAATGTCCTGCATTTTTGTTACCTCACTTTCTTTTAACCTGCTACACTGAATATAAAATGATAACCGCTAAAACCACTAGGAAATTTTCTGATCTCGTAATGCGGGTTTGCATATGTCTTAAATACACCGTCTTGCAAATAGAGATTGTAATTATTTTCCTGTCTTGATATTACCGCACTATTTGACCTGATTCCACCGGCATAAGTCTTTAATACATCAACATGCATTTGCAGTTCATATAAATGATTCTTACACACAATGTTGTTAATGTAGTAATATCTGCCAAACTCAGCGATATAAGCATAGTTAACACCAAAATCTGAAAGTGATTCAACGATCAAAACAGGGTTAATGATAGAACAATCTTCTCTTAAAGTGCCGGTTATGTCGCTGCCCTGTTGTGTTATCTCTTTGTCAACTACGTTCTTATCAGAGTAGTTTTTATATAATTTTAAAGTAACGCTCATAATATAACCCCCTCTTTTAACAATGCTTCAATTTCCTTTAACTCATCTGACGTTGCATCAATGCCGTGCA
>JAZQTG010000009.1:0-1120 GCA_045630515.1 Acutalibacteraceae bacterium | reverse complement strand
GATGCAATACCATGTGTTTTACCTCCCATTTACTTGATAAGTTAATATTACCATTAGAAAGATAGAAAGTAAATATGTTTTTTCAAATATTTTAATATTTTATCAATCTTTTTTATTTTTAAGTTTCTTGCGTTGTTTTCTACCCTCTTTTATAATGCTATGGTCGACGAAGCCGCCATCTATAATAGATTTACCTATAAATATCAACGGACGTTTATAACGCGATTCAAACAACTTCTTCTTTATAATATCAACGGGTTTGCAAAATCCTTTTGTGTCCTGCACTTCCTCCCTGCCATCCGAATACTTTATAACGAAGTCAGCTACTAGTTTAATAGGCCTTTCTTTGCGTCCCTGTACCTCGTAAGCATCCAAAAGGATAAATGGCACTTGCATCTCAAAACTCTCGACTATACCCTGTTTCTGTTTCTCTAGTAAATAGAGATAATATTCATACTCCAGTTTGCTTGCGAACTTGTATCCATCAGCTTCTAATATTTTGTTATTGTATTTGCTCATATATCCTCCTATGAATGAAAAAAGGCCGCTATTGCTAGCGACCAATTTTTATTACTGTTTTTAAGATACAGTCCATAACCTTATCAAGTTCTTCTGGTTGCATGTCTAATGTACGATCCTTGTAAAGTATGTCATGCTCTTCTTTCAATTTACTTAATACCTCCCAAGTCGCTTTCTTTAAATCGAAACTTCTTGATTTTTGATAATCTTTCAGTTTCAGCTCAATGAAATCGACTACTAACATTGTATCACCTCCTTTCTAGGAGGTATGTCTATTTAGAATGGCAAGCTATCCTCTGTGATCACTTGTTGTTGCTGTTGTGGAGCTTGTCCATACTGCGGAGCCATTGACCCGAAATTCTGTTGTTGCGTGTACCCTTGTGGTGCCTGTTGTTGCTGTTGTTGTTGTGGCGCGAATTGCGGTTGTTGTTGTACAGGTTGTTGTGGTTGTGCTTGTCCTTCTTCTTTACGAGTTAAGAACTGTACGTTTTGCGCTAAAACTTCGAATGTGTAAACTTTTTTTCCGTCTTTGTCGTCGTATGAGCCCGTACTTATCGACCCAGTAACAGCCACTTGACTGCCTTTAGACGTAAAGTTAGCT
>JAZQTG010000008.1:0-1202 GCA_045630515.1 Acutalibacteraceae bacterium | reverse complement strand
TACTTTTCCCGTTTTTGCATCAACTAACGGACCACCACTACTCCCTTGATCAATTTGTGCATCGATTTGATAAATTTGCTTATAAATAAATCGATCTACCTCTATATCCCGATTATGTCCCGTAATATAACCAATAGAAGCTGAATTTTCAAACCCTTGTGGACTACCAAATGCAATGACTTCAAGACCTACTGGCGACACTGCCATCTCCATCCTTAACGGCTCCTCATTTTGGTAATCAGGTACATGCAATAAGGCGATATCATAATGCTCTGAAATGCCAATAACCGTTGCTGCAAATTCTTGACCTTGTGTATTACGAACTGCCACATCCGCTTCACCATCGACTACATGTGCATTGGTAATGACGTAACCGCCCTTTTTATACAAAAAACCAGAACCTTGCCCATACGATGTTATCACGGTAAATACTTTTTGCTGTACTTCCTTTATTAAAGTTACACGATCTACTTCCTCCGTGTACTGCTCTTGCCGCTCTTCCTGTGGGGCGACAGCTGCCTGCTGGATTAGCTGTGAATCCGTGCTCACTTCCTTGTAATCCTGCTCACTTTTTTCGTCATTATAATTATCCCAAAAGCCATAACCAACACCGCCAATCGTGATGCAGCTTACGGCTAACACAATCCACATCCAAATAGGGACTCCTGTTTGGACAACTTGTTCATTTAACTTCTCCCCACATGCAGAACAAAATTTATCATCGACTTCATTCTTATGCCCACACTTTTGACAAACCATCTAATCCCCCCTTATTTATAAAAAACATGATTATAAAAGGATTTTTTTGGTATAAATAATTATTCCCATTCTAACATAGCAATATAAATATACGTACTAACAAATAGTAATTCTTAATACCTAATACAGTTAGGTGATAACGTACACCATTATCTACATCTATATGCTAGCAATACAAAAGAAACGCCCCTTAGTTAAAAAGAATCTACCGCTGCCTCATCTCAATTAGCAGGCATTACTGACATCTTGTATCCAAAAAACTCATTAAAACAAAAAAAAAAAGCATGTAGCGATTGCTACAAGCTTTGAGATGACCCGTACGGGATTCGAACCCGTGTTACCGCCGTGAAAGGGCGGTGTCTTAACCACTTGACCAACGGGCCATGGCTCCGAAGGTAGGACTCGAACCTACGACCAACCGGTTAACAGCCGGTTGCTCTACC
>JAZQTG010000007.1:0-1667 GCA_045630515.1 Acutalibacteraceae bacterium | reverse complement strand
GCAAGAATAGTAGAATTTATAATTGTTTTAATATACATTATATTTGTTGATAAAAAGTTGAAAGTGAAATTCATACAATTATTTAAAGGTGCGAAAGAGCTTTATAAAGATTATTTTAAAGCAAGTGTATCTTTTCTTGTTACCGGTGTAATATTTGGAACATCAACCGCTCTTCAGACTGTAATTCTTGGGCATATGACAGATAGCGCCATTGCGGCAAATTCTGTTGCGACATCGCTTTATCAAGTTTTAAAAGTTGCTACGGTAGGGTCTGCCAGTGCAGCTGCAGTTCATATTGGAAAAGCTATAGGTAAAGGTGATATGAACGAAGTTAAATCAATGGCAAAAACTTTGCAGCTTATATTTATATGTATAGGAATTCTTACAAGTATAACATTGTTTGCTTTGAAAAATCCGGTTTTAAGCCTTTATAATCTTACACCTGAAACAAAAGCTATGGCAAACAGTTTTATATTGGTTTTATGTATAACTTGTATAGGTACAGGATATCAGATGCCGGTAAGTTGCGGCATTGTTCGTGGCGGTGGCGATGCAAACTTTGTTTTGATAAATGACCTTATAAGCCTTTGGGGAATTGTGTTGCCGTTTTCGTTTATGGCGGCATTTGTATGGAACTGGAATCCGGTTTTTGTGGTGGGTTGTCTGCATTCTGACCAGATTTTTAAATGCCTTGCGGCATCAATCAAAGTGAATCGCTATAAGTGGATAAAGGTTTTAACACGAAAATAGCTGTTAATTATGCATAAAAGAATGAATATAAAACAAAATGCATTGTTAAAAATGTTAAAACATAAAAAAAATTAAAAAAAGTGTTGACAAAGGTAAAAAAAGGTGGTATACTAATCAAGTCGCTTGCGAAAGAGATACGAAAACTCGGCTCTGAAAGCAGTGCATTGGACATTGAAAATTAAACAGTATAAACGAAATAAAACACGAAAAGTACTTGTCAATAAATTTGAGTAAGTTAGTTAAAAAACTAACGCCTGACAAAGTAAGTCAGATTTGAAACGAGCTAATTAAATGATCGAAATAAAAATTTTTTCGAGAGTTTGATCCTGGCTCAGGACGAACGCTGGCGGCGTGCCTAACACATGCAAGTCGAACGGAGTACCCTTGATTGAGGCTTCGGCCAATTGATAGGAATACTTAGTGGCGGACGGGTGAGTAACGCGTGAGTAACCTGCCGTGGAGAGTGGAATAACACATCGAAAGATGTGCTAATACCGCATATTGCATTTGAATCGCATGGTTTAAATGTGAAAGATTTATCGCTCCATGATGGACTCGCGTCTGATTAGCTAGTTGGTGAGGTAACGGCTCACCAAGGCGACGATCAGTAGCCGGACTGAGAGGTTGAACGGCCACATTGGGACTGAGACACGGCCCAGACTCCTACGGGAGGCAGCAGTGGGGAATATTGCGCAATGGGGGGAACCCTGACGCAGCAACGCCGCGTGAAGGATGAAGGTCTTCGGATTGTAAACTTTTGTCTTTGGTGAAGATAATGACGGTAGCCAAGGAGGAAGCCACGGCTAACTACGTGCCAGCAGCCGCGGTAATACGTAGGTGGCAAGCGTTGTCCGGATTTACTGGGTGTAAAGGGCGTGTAGACGGGTTTGCAAGTCAGATGTGAAATACCGCAGCTT
>JAZQTG010000006.1:0-218919 GCA_045630515.1 Acutalibacteraceae bacterium | reverse complement strand
TTGGCTATCGCTATGTAGTGCAACTGCGCCGCCTCTAACAGAACTATTTTCGGTAAAGGTTACTCCGTTTACAGTACCTGTACTTCCAGTTGAGTAGATAGCACCGCCGCCTAGGTTATTCAAAGTTGCAGTATTTTTAATGAATTGCGAATTTTCAATACCATAACTGCTACCCGTTGAATAAATTGCACCGCCTTGGTTTGCAGTATTCTCATTAAAGGTAGAATCAGCAATCTCTACGTTTGATTCTACTGTAGTTGTTTCTTCATACTTGCCAACATACAATGCTCCACCATAATTAGTTGCAATATTACCTTGGAACAATGCATCTGAATTAATATTCAAAGCAACGCCTTGTATAAATATTGCACCACCGGAAGATGCAGTATTGTTTTTGATTTTTGCGCCATTGATGTTTATAGTTGCATTATTCTTAGCACATACAGCACCACCATTACCGGTTGCTTTATTGTTTTCAACAATTGTATCCTTATCAAAAGTGACGGTACCCTTTTCTGCATAAACCACACCACCAGAACTAGACTGGTTAGCAGTGATTTGCGATTTGATAATATTAACATCAGTATTATCACCGTTAATAAACATAAGTCCGCCATTGCCAACCGATTCGTTATTGTTTGCATTCATATTGCTAAAGTTGAACTCTGTTCCATATAGATAAAATACACCATATCCATTGGATTCGTTATTAGCAACAGTAATATTATCCGCATCAATTGAACTGTCTGTATAGAAATGTAATGCAGCACCAGTATTGCCATGGTTTCCATTAATTATTGTACCTTGATTCAATACAAAGTGTGCTTTGTCCTGTGCTTTTATAGCACCACCATAATAACCAGATGAGTTACCTCTTACCTCAACATTAGATAGTGTTACCTCGCATGCGTTAGCATAGATAGCACCACCACCGGCTTTATTTTCATCGTCTGCATTAGGCGTACTATTATTAGAAAGAGTAAGGTCTTTTAGCGTTACGTTACTGTTTGTGCGCGCACTTATAGCACCGCCATATAATGCGGTGTTTTGAGAAATAAGTGCATCGGTAACATTAAGTGTACTGCCTAATTTTACCTTATCGTCCTCTTGTCCATATTCCTGATAAACAACGTAGAATGCACCACCATGTTGCTTAGCATTATTACCGGTAATTTTAGTGTTTTCGCCAACCACATTTACAATGGAATGCCCAAGGTAAATCGCGCCACCGTTATTATTAGAGGTATTGTTTTGAATGAGAGAGTTATCATTAATGTTTAGGTTAGTTCTAATAACATAAATACCTCCACCATTAGAGGTAGACTCGTTACCTTGAATTTTTGCACCGTTTACATTTATTACACTTGCTTTATACGAACCATCTTTTGCTACATCTTCTGTTGTAGCAAAAATTGCACCAGCTGTATTAGCATTGTTATCGCTAATTTCAGTACCTTCATTAATGTTTAAGGTCGCGCTGATTAGATATACAGCACCGCCTTGTGAAGTAGCCGTATTACCACTGAATATTGTGTTGTTTAAATCAACAACAGTTTTTCCGGTAGCATACAATGCACCGCCTGCCGTTGTAATGTTTTCACTAATTTCACTATTATTCAAGGTAATGAAGGAGCCTACACTACCATAAACTATACCGTTTTTACCGTTATTTTCAGTTGCTACTAGGTTTTCAAAAGTAGCCTCGGTATTATTGAAATACAACAAGCCGTAACCTGTTGAAGTATTTTTTGTAACAGAAACTGTATTTGAGGTAACAACCGAATCTGTTATGTATATAATGCCGCCGGTAGCACCACTACTTCCGGTAAAACTAGTGTTAACAACATCAATATTACATTCATCTGCCTTAATAGCACCGGCATAGTAATTAGATGTATTGTCGGTGAAAGCAACATCTTTTATGTTAAGGTCGGATTTGTTTATGAAGATTGCACCACCGCCTTGGTCTTCACCAGCTTTGGCGTTAGGTGTGCTATTTCCTACAATTTCGGCATTATTAATTGTAAGTACGCTATATGCCCTAGCACTGATACCACCACCACATAAAGCGGTATTGTTTTGTATTTTAGCACCATCAATATTAACGTTTGAACCAATTTTTTCTAGAGTTTCTGTTTCTTCATTTTCCTTTGTTTGATATGTTACATAAATCGCACCACCGTGATTTGCAGCAGTATTTCCAATAAATTCACAAGTAGAGTCAATAGTAACATCGTGCCCGCCAATGTAAAAAGCACCTGCATTATTAGAGGAAGTATTATTATACATACCAACGTTTTTAATAGTAACAGCTGCGTTATATAGGTAAACCGCACCGCCGTTACCAACCTTAGTATTACCATTTTTATCAGGCTCTGTTTCAATTGTAGCGTTTGAAGTAAAGTTGGTTTCTGAAATATCAACACTTGAATTTGAAGAAGAATAAATTGCACCGCCATTTAATGCAGTATTACCCACAAATTCAGATTTAGTTACATCTAAAGTTGCATCGCTATATACTGCTATGGCACCTGCAGAATTTGAAGCCGAGTTACTTTCAAACGAGCAGTTATTTACAACAACTTCACTACTTCTTGTAATATAAAGTGCGCCACCGTTACCCGTAGTTTCACCATACTGAACAACCGAGTTATTGGTAAAAGTACAATCATCAAAATATGCTTCTGTTCCTTCGCCTTCAATAGATGATCCCGCACTTAAAGCAACTGCGCCACCACTACTTGCAACGTTGTTTTCAAACTCACAATTATCAACATCAAAAATACGACGCGAAATGGTTGTTGAAGAATATAGATGATAAATAGCACCACCGTATGATAGACTGGCGTTTCCTTTAAATTTAGCATTATCAAGGGTTAGTGTACCAGAAGTATAAATAGCGCCGCCGTTTCTTACGCTCATATTGTTAACGAATTCTGTATTACCACAAACTATTATGGGACTTCTAGTGTTAGAATACAATGCTCCGCCATATGAAAAAGAGCTATTTTCACTAAATAATACAGTACCTTCCTCGTCATCTGTACCAATATATGTATCTGCATTTAACGTAGATGACGAAGAAATTGCACCGCCATAACTATATGCTTTATTATTTGAAATGACACCACTATTTATATAAACTACTCTATCGTTATAGATAGCGCCGCCGCGAAGCGCCGAGTTGTTTATAATCGTACCGCCATTCATATTAAAGTTACCGCGGTTAAAGATAGCACCACCGCAACCATCTAGTTCTTTACTCTCGCCTTCAACTTCAGTATGTGTTGTTTTTACGGTGTTATTTTTGATCTCGCCACCGTCCATAACTATAGTTGAATTAAGATTAATTATAGCAGCACCACCTATGCGCTCTAAAACGTCCACAGGTGTATAATCTGTATAATCCAAATCAGTAGTTCTCTTATTGCCCACTTTTTTATTGTTTGCAAGAGAAACACCATCTTTAATATTAACAACCGAACTGTCGGCAGCAAAAACCAAGGTACCAACAACATCAACGGTAGTATTATCACAGTTACCGTCAATAGTTAAGGTGCCTTCACCACCACCTAGATTGAGGATTGGGGTTGCTTCAGGATCTTCAACAACAGTAAAGTTACCATCTGCATCCTGACCTACAACAAATATATCTCCGCTATAATCAGGTGCACGTGTAACACTATACTCACCGTCGGAATAAACTGTAGTTTTGCTAGTGATATATATAGGTTGGTCAATAACAATATCGTCTGTTATTTTAATATCTTCAATACCAGCATTTACACGAGCTATCAATTTTTCTGCAGTATCGGTGTCTTCCGCTTCCCAAACTGCATACACTGTAACGTTTCCATCTACTTTTCCGCTAGCTGCAAAATCTTCGGTATTTGCACTTTTCCAACCTTTAAATACGTAACCTTCTCTAGTATATTCTTTTAAAGCGTATACACCATTTTCACCTACAAAAATAGTGTCTTTGCCCTCATCTGCAATATAATCCTCATATGTTTTGTAAACAAAAATATTGTATTTTGGATCTAACAAGCCTAATTCTCTTGTTTCCGACTCGCCGCAACCATAAATACACTCTCTATACTCTTCGCCCTTTTCATAAGGAGTAGGCTCTTTAGAGATTGTCCATTCGTCCGACATATTACAAGGAATAAAATCAATAGGCTCCTCATAAGTCTTGGTACAATCACCACAGGAGAACAGCATTATACCTTTTTCTTTACATGTTGGATCCTTAGTCTGATTACCATTATCATAGTTATGCTCTATAGTAAGAGTTACTGTGTTAGTAGTTACAAAATTTTCCAGTATATCCGTAATTATACAATAAACTTTTGCACCATTTAAATCATCTTCAGCATTAAGTGTAAATGTGCAACCATCAAAATCATCAACAAGCGCAAATTCAATATCATTTGCCTTTTTAATGTACCATTTAAACTTTAAGTCATCACCGCTTACGCCAACCATAAGGTTAATTTCCTTATTGCAGTGAACTGAAGCGTCCTCAAGACGATCTGTAATTCCTAATTTTTGAGCACCAGTTATAGTAACGATATTGGTTGTAACTGAAACACTGTATTTATCAGTAATTTCACAATATACTTGAGCATTATTAAGAGACTCGTTAACCGTATTTATGTAACAATTTGTTGTATTATTAGCATCAACTGTAAACTCAGTGTCTTGTGCTTTTTTGCAATACCAAACATAAGTTAAACCCTCTCCTGTTGCTTCAACAGAAATACTGGTTTTAGAATCATAATAAATCGTTTGTGATTCAGGTTGTTTGGTAATTCCAATTACTTCTCCATCTGTTTTATCAACAGATCTTGTCTCTATATTTCCACATCCATAAACGCACTCTCTATACTCTTCACCTTTTTCATAAGGAGTAGGCTCTTTAGAGATTGTCCATTGATCCGGTATGTTACAAGGAACTATGTCTATAGACTCGGTATATGTTTTGGCACAATCGCTACAGGAGAACAGCATTATACCTTCTTCTTTACATGTGGGAGCCTTAGTTTCGTTGCCCTTGTCAAAATTATGTTTTACAGTTAGAGTTACTGTATTAGACTGAACCGATCTGCCGTACTCATCGGTAACCACACAGTAAACCTTAGCATCATCTAATTTTTCATCAGCTAAAGTTTTATAGGTAGTACCGGTATTATTAGTAACAACAAAACCTTTATCGGTTGTCTTTTTAATATACCATTTATACTTTAAGCCATCGCCGACTGCTTTTATGGTAACATTGGTTTTTGAACCACAATAAACGGTTTGGTTTTTTGGTTGAGTAGTCACACCAATATCCGTTGCTATTGTTAATGTAACTGTATTAGACTCAATAGACTTACCATAAGTATCTGTAATTTTACAGTAAACCTTACGGCCGTTTACACTATCGGTCATCTTTACAGAATAGTAGTTTTTAGTATTGCTATCTTTAGTGAACTTTGAAGCGTTAGTATCCTTATAATACCAAGTATATTTGACACCATCACCACTAGCAGATACACTTACTTTAGCATTTGAATTCCTAAGCGCAGTAACCGATGTAGGCTGTTGAGTTATTTTTAGCGTTTTGCCCATGCTTAATGTAACTGTATTTGTTTTAACAGTTTTGCCATATTTATCTGTAATTTCACAGTAAACCTTACGGCCGTTTACACTACTGCTCATTTTTGTGGAGTAATAGTTTTTAGTACTACTTGCCTTAGTATATTTTGAAGATTTGGCATTTTTATAATACCATTTATATTTAACACCATCACCACTAACCTTAACACTTACCTTTGCAGTAGAGCCACTTGCAACCGTAACAGATTTAGGTTGAGTTGAGATTTTTAAGGTCTTACCCATTTTCAAAGTAACCGTTTTTGATTTAACTGTTTTACCATATTTATCGGTAATTTTACAGTATACTTGACGGTTTTTAACCTTGTTACTCATCTTTACAGAATAGTAGTTTTTGGTAGAACTTGTTTTGGTAAACTTGGATTTACCAGAGTCTTTGTAATACCATCTGTACTTAAGCTTGTCGCCACTAGCGCTTACACTAACCTTGGCAGTTGAACCGCTAGGTACTGTAACCGACTTTGGCTGTTTCTTAATTTTCAGTGCTTTACGAGTTGCTAAATAACGGTCAACCTTAATGTCACCGCTACTTACAACTGTTGATGTTGAAACGGTTTTGCTAGCCTTAGCAGAAGCAGCATAAATCGTTGGTGCTATGCTATTTAACAAAAGTGTTATTACAAGCACTATTGTTAGCAAAGCACTACTGAATTTCTTTGTCATAAAATACATCTCCTGTTCCTTGTCTTAAATATAAACTTTTATCTTGCGATAAAAAAATTAAACAAATAAAAAATAATTATAAAAAAATTTAATCAAATTTCATTTCAGAAAAACTCATCAACTCATTGGGTGTTGTTGACAAACACTTGCAAATACACGCCAATTCATAGTCTGTCACCTGACGATTATTATTTTCAATTCGGCTAATCATTTGTTGATCTATGTTAACATTCATTGTTTGCAATTTTGCTGCTAGATCATTTTGAGATACACCTTTTCTATCCCTTAACTCTTTAAGGTTATTGGAAATAATATTTTTATTACCGTAAAAACAAATTTTCTTCATAGAAACATCATCCCACTATACGTTATATTAACGTATTTATGATACTTCAAAACTCAAAAAAAAATACGTTATATTAACGTATTTTCACGAAACAGATTCATATTTGACAAAGAAAAAACAATATATGAATTTTTTTGACAAGTTACTTCTAATCATTTAGCAATATGAATGCAAAAAAGTGAAATATTTTAGGTGCAAAATCCATTTAATTCAATAAAATTACTAATTCTAAAATTATATACATATAAGGTTGCTCTATTTTTTATCATAAAAGTAAAAGACGGCATTAATTGCCGTCTTTTTTGCACTGTTTTCCAGTGTGGTCTATATCATAATTTTCCTTTAGAATAAGGTCTTCAATTAAAATAAATTCATAGCCATCATCCTGCAAGGTTTTAAGTATTGTCGGCAAGGCCGCAGGCGTATGCTCGGCATCGTTGTGCATTAAAATAATAGACCCATCCGTCACTTTGGTTGTAACGTTTTTAATAATACTATCCGGTGTCGCATTCTGAAACCAATCAAGCGAATCCACCGACCACTGTATTGTATACATATTTACGCTTTGGACTGCTTCTATTACGGAGTTGTTGTAATCTCCATACGGTGGTCTGAATAGTTTAGGTTCGCGGCCTGTTATTTCTTTGATCTTTTGGTTGCATAGTTTTAGTTCTGATATCATTTTTTCTCCTGAAATTTTTGTCATATACGGATGTGAATTTGAGTGGTTTTCTACCCTATGCCCCGCTTTATATAACTTTTGCACCTCCTTTGGATACTTATCAACCCAACCGCCGACAACAAAAAATGTTGCCTTAACATTATATTTTTCAAGGATACTAATTAGTTGGTCGGTATCGTCTGCACCCCAAGCCGCATCAAAACTGATTGCAATTTGTTTTTTATTGTTTTCTACACAATATATAGGTAATTTTCGTTCAGACATAGCAAAGGCACCTACCGTTCCCACGATTGTTATTATTACCGCAAGTGCACACGAAAACACAACAGTTATTTGCTTCTTATTAAACACTAAATATCGCATAAAATATCCCCCCATAATCTCTTAATAGAAATTATGAGGGGATGTTTGTACATTATTACTCTGTAAATTCGGTAAATAAAACCTCTTTCCACTCGCTTTCATTGTCTGCAATATAAAAAGTTTTAACAGAGTATGGTGTAAAGCTAGTTTTTAGTACCTTTGGCATTACAGCACCACTAATAACAACATCGGTATTTTTACCGTCAGTTTCATATAAACGAATTACAGTGCCCTTAGAATCTTCGCTACGCTTTATTGCAGAAAGCATAATATTTTCGGCACTGATATCAATACCTTTAAAACTATCGTCACTAAATTTACCACTATGCCAAGTATCCATTATGGTAGTAATGGGTTTATTAAGTAGTTTTGCTTCTTTAATAACCTCTGCAAAATCATTGCCACAAGGCATAAGGACATATGAAAACTCGTGCTCACCTTGGTCGGTAAAAATAGATTCGTCGTTTCTAGGTCTGCCGTGGTCACCGTAAATTGGGCTACGAACTATCGTATGATAGATTGTGCCATCTTTAACGCTTGAACTATAGGTTTTATCGTTAAGAATAGCATATCCGCCATTAACACCTTTAACCGCAGTCCACATAAGACCTGGTTCTTCTTCACCATTAGCAGGACGCTTGATTACACCAAACGGGATTTCGTAATAAGCTTCAGGATTTTCTACCGCCATCGGCCACTTGATTTTAAGCATTTTGTGTTTTTCGCGCCAATCAACAACCGCTTTTACTCTTAATTTCTCACTTCCTTCAGTGAGTGAAAAATACTGTGTAAGAGTTGATTGATTATAACGACTTACAACCTTAATAGTTGCACGAATCGGTCCCGTTTCAAGCACTGTAACCTTAGCATCACCAAAAGAACCACAAAGGTTTGTAAAATAATTCTTTTCGTGGCTCCAAGTATCGTGGTGATACTCATCAATTACAACAGGCACGGCAGCGGAATCGGTTATTATTTCATTACCGCTACGCTTATTAATCATAGAAATAATATGTCCGTTATGTTGATCAAACGTGATTTTTAACAGGTCATTTTCAAGCACTGCTTTTGTAGTAAGCCAAGCAGACGGTGCTTCTATTTCTGCATTAAGTTTGTCGTTATTTTCATTATCATTTATTGCAGGATCCCACTGGCCTGTTGGTTTTGTGTAGTAAACCGTATACCCCAATGCAGGTACATCTACATTGACTAACACATCGTTTCTTTCGTAGCAAGCGGCGGTTTTTGAACAAGTATACTGCATTTGAATTTTATTGCCTTTAGCGTCAACTACACCTGTGTTTTGTTGATTAAGTCGCACCGTTGTGGATACATCAAAACAATGAGGGTTAAAGAAAATTATAGGCATACCAAGATTTTTATTTGACTCGGTATTAATATTCCAAGAGATAGTTTGAAGAGCATTGTTCTCTTCAACTGCCGCAGTATTAAGTGCTGCACCTGTTATATAAAACCCATCATCTTGAGCCTCTTTTATACAGCAACCGCCAAATGAATCGTGAAAATGCATAAAGCAAACATTTTGCCACGCTTCTTTAATACGCTCAGTTTTAATAGGTTTGCCACACAAAACGTTCGCAAGATACGAAAAACTTTCTGCAGCAATTAATGCAGTTTCGCTACGGCGAATGCTGTTTTTTACTGGTAAAAGTGTTGAATAACAACCGCTTGCATGGTGTTGCAAATCATCGTGAACTTCAGTCAATTGAACATTTTCTTCACGAAGTCTACTAAAGAAATCCGAAATGGTTGAATATGTAAAGGTCATTTCAGGGTGATCTTTTTTATACTGTTCAATTATCTGTAAATTTTTAATTGTAGGTCCGCCGCCATGATTACCAACACCATAAAAAAGCGGTGTGTAATCTAGGTCTAGTTTTTGCTCAGTTGCCAAAGTTTTCATACGTTCGTCAAATTTTTCGGTAGTATCAAACATAAAGCAATACTCCCTAAAAATACGGAAAACATTAACATCCGAACCATCGGGAGAAACCCACTTAAATATGTCTGAATCCAGTGAGATTTCAGTATAACCGGGACGCATAAAAACATAGTCGGTCATGCCGCTTTTTCTTAGAATTTGAGGCATCATAAGGTTATGACCGAAACTATCAACATTATAACCAACTGTTGCAGTAACACCAAATTTTTCTTTAAAATATCTTTGTGAATAAAGCGATTGTCTGGCAAAACCCTCACCCGCAGGCAAGTTACAATCGGGTTGAACGTGCCAACCGCCAACAATTATAAACCTACCTTCGTTTACACGGTTTTTAATTTCTTCAAACATTTCCGGGCAAAACTCTTCTATCCACATAAAAATAGAAGCAGAAGAACACACAAACTTAAACTCAGGAAACTCTTTCATTCTATCAAGAGCAGAACGAATAGTGGCCTTGGCTTCGGCACTTCCCTCTTGCCAACGCCATTGCCAAATCGGATCTAAATGTGCATTACCCACTAAATAAATATGCTTCTTTTTCTTCATAACGCTACCTCGTTATTGGTTAGAATATTGAACACCATTAACATCAACTTTAAGCGGCAAAACTTGCCAATTGTTTTTATGTTCAGCTTTTAAACGTATTGCCATTCTATTTGAAAAATCAGCACTTGACGAAATACACATAATTGTAGGTCCAGCGCCACTAAGATACACAGCCGCACAATTTAAATTTTTGGCTATGCTTTCAATTTTAGAATAGTCTCTTATGAACATTTTGCGATAAGGCTGATGTAACCTATCGTTAACCGAAATTTTTAGCATCTTTTCGTCGCCATTTTCAAAAGCTTTGAGCATAACCGCAGTTCTTGAAAGATTATAAACCGCATCACGTACAGTAATTGCGCGCGGTAGCGCAGCACGTGCTTTTGTAGTATTTAGTCTAAAACTAGGAACAAGTGCTGTAAAATGCCATTTTTCATTAACGTCATATTTAATTGTGTGCGGAACCCCACCATCCATAAAAGATGCGGTAAGTCCACCAAAAATCGCGGGCGCAACATTATCGGGATGACCCTCAATTTTAGAAGCGATTTCAAAAATTCGCTGCTTATCTGGTTCAATATCGTTTAAAAGATATGCCGCCGTTACACTACCAACAATGATAGCGGCACTTGAACCTAGGCCACGAGTTACAGGAATTTCAGAATTAATATCTATACAAATGCCTGTAAAGGGCTTGTTTATTTCTGCTAATGCAGTTTTATATGCAGAAACGACCAAACTTTTGTCATTAGGAAAGTTTCTATCCTTACCGTCAACAACCACACCAGATGCAAGTTTTTTGAAAGTTATTGTATTATACACGGTTAATGCACAACCAACACAATCAAAACCAGGACCCATATTAGCGGTAGTTGCAGGTATTTTTACAACTACTTGGTCCATTCGGCTTCACCTAGTTTTGCTAGAACATATTCTAACATTTTATCTTTATCTATAACGTCCTTATGAAGTTCTTCTTTACCTTTTAACCCTGCAAGACCGGAAGGTATTGCAACACCTGTTTTTTTAGATAAATTTTCCATTAACTCAAATTCATCTTCTTGAGCATCCAAACCAATAGCATGACTAACAGCATCTGCAAATTTATATGGTGATGCAGTAGAGAGTACAACAACCGCATTGTTATTACCAGTTTCCTTTTTAAACTGTTCAGCTACATTCCAAGCTACTGCGGTATGGGTATCGCAAAGATATCCATACTTTTCATATACTTCACCAATTGTTTTTTCAGTTTCCTCATCGTTACAACAACCCGCATAGAAGATATCTTTTAGTTTGTTTAAGACCTCAGGCTCAACTGTATATTCACCGTTTTCGTCAAGGCGCTTCATATACTCTGCAGTTTTTGTAGCATCGCAATCAAGAGCAAGATATAAAAGACGTTCTAGGTTACTTGAAACTAATATATCCATTGACGGTGAAACAGTTTTATAGAAGGTTCTCATACGATTATATCTGCCTGTATTTAAGAACTCGGTTAGTACATCATTAGCGTTTGAAGCACATACAAGTTTGTCAACCGGTAGGCCTAAAATTTTTGCAAAATAGCCTGCCAAAATATCACCAAAGTTACCTGTTGGCACAACAAAATTAACCTTATCTCCTACTTTAATTTCACCATTTCTTACAAGGTCTGCATATGAACGGAAATAGTATACGATTTGTGGAGCAAGCCTGCCGATATTAATTGAATTAGCACTTGAAAGTTCACAACCCGTACCCTTTAATAAGCCTTCTTTTGAGCAGGTATTGAATATCTTTTTAACACCTGTTTGAGCATCGTCAAAATTACCACGAACCGCACAAACACAAACATTGTTACCTGTTTGTGTTACCATTTGCGCCTTTTGTATTGGACTTACACCACCGTGAGGATAGAAAACAATTATTTTAGTTCCTTTTACGTCGTGGAAACCTTCAAGAGCCGCTTTACCTGTATCACCACTTGTAGCAGTTAGAATTACCGTTTCTTCGTCAATATTAAGTTTTTGACGAGAAGCTGTCATTAGTTGCGGCAACATAGAAAGTGCAACGTCTTTAAATGCACTTGTAGGTCCTCTAAATAGTTCTAGCACAAAACTATCACCAACCTTAACTGTTGGTGTCAGCACATCAGATTCAAACTTGTTTTTATACGCATTATTAACAAGCATTTGCATTTCTTCCTTGCTAAAGTCTGTAAACAAGGATGAAAGTACATACTCAGCTATCTGATAAGTGTCCATATCCAAAGTAAGTTTATAATCAAAATTAACATCACTTAAACATACAGGCATATAAAGTCCACCGTCACCTGCAATACCGCGAAGTATTGCATTTGCAGATGATATTTTTTCCCCATTACTTCTTGTGCTTTGATACAACATAATTTTTTCTCCATTCTTTGCAAAAAGCCTTGAGTTTTGTATTGCATTTTTAATATTATTATGATATAATACTTTGTAAAAAAATTCAAGTGTTTTTAAAGTATTATTTATTTTATCTTTAACTACACAAAAAGAGATGAGGTCAAAAAATGAATATCGCAATACTTGGCTTCGGTACAGTTGGCTACGGCGTTTATGAAATGGCATTAAAATCAGATGATTTAAATGTTAAATATGTTCTTGACTTGGTAGAACATAAAGATATTGAAGCTAAAAGTGTAACCGATATAAATGTTATTCTCAACGACCCAGAAGTTGACACTGTTGTTGAACTTATTGGTGGTAGAGATGTTGCATTAAAGTTCATTACTGCTTCGCTAAATGCAAGCAAAAACGTTATTACTGCAAATAAACTTGTTATTTGCGAAAACTATAAATCATTGACTGCGCTTGCTGTTGAAAAAGGGGTTGCTTTGCGCTATACTGCGGCAGTTGGTGGTGGCATACCTTGGCTAACAAATCTTGAGAGAACCGTTAGGACAAGCAAGGTGCAAAGCATTGAAGGCATTTTAAACGGTACTACCAACTACATCCTTGATGCTATGCATAAAGATGGTACTAATTTTTCTGATGCTTTAAAAACTGCTCAACAACTAGGTTTTGCAGAAGCCGATCCTAGTTCTGATATTGACGGACTTGACACAGGCCGTAAAATTGGTATTTCTGCAAATATTGCTTTCGGTGTTTGTGTTAACCCAAGTGAAATCAACATTCGTGGTATCGGCGGTGTTACCTCAAAAATACTTAACGACTGCGAAAAACATGGTTACCTTTGCAGACTTATTGCTACTGCAATCAAGGTTGAAGAAGGAATCGCGGCATACACCGAACCTACACTTGTTAAATGTGATTCTGCTTGGTCTACCGTTTCACGCAATCTTAACAGAATTGAATATAAAGCCGAGAATGTTGGCATAGGCAGTTATTTAGGTTTCGGCGCAGGCAGATACCCTACTGCTTACACCGTTATTAACGATTGCTTAGATGTGGCAAACGGTGTTAAAAGAACATATAATTCTAATATAAACGATATTACTCTTAATAATTCTGCGGTTTCACACAGTTATTATGTTGCGGCACCAGCCTGTAATAAGCTTGATGCAGATTTAATTAAAGAGCATTGGGAAAACGGCGTTGTAACAATTCCGCTTACAGTTTCTTTTATGCATAACTTTGCAAAAGAAAACGATGCATTTATTGCGGGCATACTATAAGGAGGAAAAACTAAATGTTTAAGGTACTAAAATTTGGCGGTTCATCTATGGCTGACGCCAATCAATATAAAAAAGTTAAAGAAATCGTTACGGCAGAAGAAAGCAGAAAGGTTGTTATTGTTTCTGCTGCAGGTAAAAGATTCTCAGATGACCATAAAATTACCGATTTGCTATATCTCTGCTATGCCCACCTACAATACGGTGTAAACAGTGATAGCGTATTTAAATTAATTAGCGAAAGATACATTGAAATTAAAAACGACTTAGGTCTTTCGGTTGATATTGAATCCGAACTTAAAGCCATTGAAAATAAAATGAAAAAAGGTATTACTCAAGATGAGTTGGTTTCCAGAGGTGAGTACCTTTCTGCTATGCTTTTGGCAGACTATCTTGGTTTTAAGTTTGTAGATGCTACGGATTGGTTGACATTTAAGTTTGATGGTAGCATTGATACTGACAAATCTTATGCTAAGTTACAAAACATTCCTTATGAAAAAGGTATCGTTATTCCTGGTTTTTACGGAATTATGCCTAATGCAACCATTAAAGTAATGACAAGGGGCGGTTCTGATATAACAGGTGCACTTGCCGCGGCAGCACTACATGCAGACGTTTATGAGAACTGGACAGACGTTAGCGGCGTTCTTATGGCAGATCCACGAATTGTTGAAAATCCAAAACCAATAAAGCATATCACATACGACGAGCTTCGCGAACTTTCTTACATGGGTGCGCAGGTTCTTCATGAAGGCACCATCTTCCCTGTTAAGAAAGCCAACATACCACTAAACATTCGCAATACTAACGATCCAGAAAACAGTGGAACCGTTATTATGAAAGAGTGCGACGATACACTTAACGATAAAAGCTTTATTACCGGTATTACAGGTAGACACGGATTTAGCATCATCACTATTAATAAGCACGGGCTTTCGGCAGGTGTCGGTATCCTACGCCGCATATTCGGGGTGTTTGAACGCAACGGCGTTGCTATTGAATATGCTCCATCTGGTATTGATTCATTCTCATTTGTAATGGCAACCAAGAGCGTTAAAGATAATATTTACACAATTATTGGTGAGCTTGAAACCGAGATTGAGCCTAATAAGATTGATGTTATAGAAGACATTGCTATAATTGCAGTTATTGGCAGAAATATGGCATTCAAACCAGGTACATCTGGTAAATTATTTGCTGCTATGGGCGAAAGCGGAATTAATATCAGAATGATTTCTCAAGGTCCTGAAGAGCGTAATATTATAGTTGGCGTAGATAATAAAGATTACGAAAAAACCATTCGTGCATTATACGATAGTTTTATTAAATAAACCCCTAGCGAAAGGAAATGTTAATTATGAAAAAAGTAAATCTTGCCATTATTGGTGCAACCGGTGCAGTTGGTAGAGAAATGCTTAAAATCTTAGCCGAAAGGAACTTCCCTATCGGTGAACTAAAATTACTTGCTTCTTCAAGAAGTGCAGGCAAAAAGATTGAATATATGGGCAAAGAATATACTGTAGAAGAGGTTACAAAAGACTCATTCAACGGCATGGACATTGTTCTTGGTGCTGCTAGCAATGCTATTGCTAAAGAAATGGCACCCCACATTTTAAAAGCAGGTGCAGTTTTAGTTGATAACTCTAGTGCTTTCCGTATGGATAAGGATGTTCCTCTTGTTATACCTGAGATTAACCCCGAAGATGCAAAAGCTCACAAGGGCATTATTTCTAACCCAAACTGTTCAACCATAATTACTCTTGTTGCGGTAAATGCACTTAACAAGTTAAGTCCAATTGAAACAATGGTTGCTTCTACTTATCAAGCGGTTTCTGGTGCAGGTGCTGGCGGTCCTATTGAACTTATGGACCAAAGTCGTGCGGTACTTGACGGTGGTGAAATAGTTTCAAACGTTTTCACAAACCAGATTGCATATAATCTAATACCAAAAATTGGCAGCGGTGTTGATAACGGCTACACCACAGAAGAAATGAAAATGCAAAACGAAGGCAGAAAAATTATGCACCTACCTGAATTATTGGTTAGTTGCACCTGTGTTAGAGTCCCTGTTGTTCGTTCACACTCAATTTCGGTAGTTGTTAAAACACGCGATAAGATTTCTGTTGAAGATGCAAGAAATATAATTGCTTCTGCTCCCGGTTGTAAACTTGTTGACGACCTTGACAACAACGTATTACCAATGCCTATTGACACCAGTGACCAAGATATTGTTTATGTTGGTAGAATTCGCGAAGATTTAACCTGCGACAAGGGTATTAATATTTGGTGTTGCGGTGACCAAGTAAGAAAAGGTGCGGCAACAAATGCTATTCAAATTGCAGAACTTTTAGTTTAAAATAAAAAAGAAGGGCTAACCTTTGCGGTTAGCCCTTCTTTTTTATAAACCGGCATTACGCCAGTAAAAACACACTATAAAGCACAAGCTAGTGCTTAAATTCAGATATACAAAAATCTTTGAAACAAACATTAAAAAAGCTTTTTGTCAATAATTTCCATTACATCCGAAAACATTCCGCAGTCTGCCGAGGTAATACCGGGCGCATTTGTGATAATTGCGACTATATATGGCGAGTTTTCTTTCCAAATAATACCCGCATCGCTCAAAGAAAGCCAGTCTCCCCTGCTTTCGTGTCCCTCTTTATGAGAATAGTCAGTGTCGTTTAAGGAAGCTGTTAGAAAGTTATTGCCCGTGTTAGTGCAAGAATCATATAAAAACTTTGAATAAACACTATCTTCTTTAAAATAATTGTATATTTCGCGCCAGATAACAACTAAATCCCGAGCTTTTGTTCTTAAACTCCAAACTGTTGGCTCAATTTTTAGCGAGGAGCAACCTAGTTCTTCAATCCATTCGTTGTAGCCTTCTCTGCCAAAATAGTCAACCATCATCATATAGCCAACGTTATCGCTTATGCCGAGAGATTTTGATATTATAGTTTTCATTGAAAACTCAGATCCATAGGGTGAATATTGTATATCCCCTGTTCCCGATTCATAATGCTTTTTCTGATAGGTCATCTTGGTATTTAAAGACCCAACGCCCTTTTCCATTTGCTTTAAACAATAGAGCGCATAGGCGGCTTTAACTGTGCAAGCGGCGAAAATCCCCGATTCTGTATTAAAGCTGACCACTTTTCTATTATCTAAAGAATAAGCAACAACCGAGACCTCGTTATTATAGTTTTTTAATATTGTTTCAAGTTCATCTAAAGCGCTTGAAAACTCTTGAGCCCTGAGGTCGCCGAAAGCAAGCAATTCCTTGCCGCAGTCTTCCATCTCAAAAAGCAAATCGTTATATTCGTTTTTTGGCTCGGTCGGTTCAGACTCAACGGTGCTTTTAACCGACGAAGTTTCATTTCCTACATCTACGACAAATGAAGATACTTCGCTATTTGAACTAACCTCTGTCGTTTCATCCTTTGATTGAAGGTTTATCCCAGCCTTGCTTTCGCTTTTGCAAGCAGAAAACGTTAAAACAAGAAAAGCCAAAACAATTGATAGCGTTTTAATATAGTTATCCATAACTTCTCCATTTTTAAATTCATCTTAAATTTTAAGCAAAATTTCAATTAGATTATAGCATGAACGAATGTGGCTTTCAAGAAATTTGTTTGTGCTGCCCAAATTTGTGCGGACATTTGTTGTAAATAAAAAAGGCTTCCTCGCAATTTAATACGAGGAAGCCGTTCCTTTTGTGCTAAATATAAAAACCTTTTAAGGCTTAATTTATTTCATGCTGTTTTCGTAAGATTCAATCATCTTTTTAGATGTTTGACCCGTATGACGTTTCAAAGAGCTTTCAACTACTTGTCCCGTAAGTATTTTAACATCTAATTTAACAGAGTTTTTATCAATTGGTGTTACGATTATCTTGTCAATGAACTTATCAATAAACGCCTTATCAATCATTTCTACAGAAATATTTTCTGCTGCAGAGTTAATAATATCTTTTAAGCGTTTAATGTATTTTGTTAAATTATCATTACCTTTGATTTGTGATTTTAACTCTTCTATGGCTTTTTCGTTTTCTTTAATTTTATTTTCGCAGCCGTTTAACATTTCAATGAATTGGTCGTCGGTTATTTTACCATCAACATTATATGTTAACAGCTTGGATTTTTTATCCCTTTCCTTTTCTATTTGATTTTTAAGTTTTTCTATTTTGGAAGTTATATTACTTGCAGAATTACCCTTATTAAATAGAGCAATATACTGTTCGCAAGTTTTTGCAATATCTTTCTTGGATTGTTTGAATAGTTCGTATAAAATGGGAACTAACTCTTTTTCATATATTGTAAATGACGGACAACTATCAGCACCGTTTTTTACTTTTCCGCTACACACCCATTTTGAATTATTGTCTTGAGGAACATTTGGGTTTCTAGTATCTCTTCTGTAATATGGAACGCCACAGCAAGCACAATACATTTTTCCAGTAAGTATATTGTTGTGATTGTATTTGTTTTGCCTAAGCTTGACATCGTTACTTCTTTTTTGCAATACATTGTTGGCCTGTTCCCAAAGTTCTTCACTGACAATAGCAGGTACAATTTCTCCACTTTCATCTTTAAACATAACCCACTCTTCAGGTGGTAGAAATTTTTGCTTTTTAGTAAACATGTCAACAATTTCAACTTTATGGCCAACATAATATCCTTTATATTTAGGATTGGAGATTATATTAGATAACGTGTTGTGTGCAATTTTATTACCGTTTCTATTTTTATAACCCTTATCCCATAATATATCTTCAAGTTGTTTCAAACTATATGTTCCGGTTGCATATAATTCAAAAATATCTCGAACCATTTCTGCTTCAGTCTCGTCTATTACTAGTCTTTTATTCTCCTTGGCATATCCAAAAATCCTACTATTCCCCAAAACCGTATTTTTCTTTATAGATTCTTTATGTCCAAATTTAATGCGTTCTGACATTTTCCGCAATTCATCTTGAGCAATACTAGACATAATTGCTAATCTTAATTCGCTATCACTAAATAAGGTATTTATATTATCATTCTGAAAAAATACTCCTACCCCAGCAGACAATAGTTTTCGTGTGTATGTAATACTATCTAAAGTGTTACGAGCAAATCTTGATATTTCTTTAGTGATTATTAAATCAAATTTGTCTTCTTCAGCGTCTTTTATCATTAGGTGAAAGTTATCTCTTTTTAATGTTGACATACCTGATATACCTTCATCAATATACCCATTTACATAAGTCCAATGAGGATTTTTTTCTATAAGAGTTTGATAATAAGATATTTGATTGCTTAGGGAATTAAGTTGTTCGTCTTTTTCACTAGAAACACGTGCGTAAAAAGTAACTCTTAAATCAATGTCATAAATACTTTTTGTTTCTAATTCTTTCCTTATAGTATAAACATCCATTAAATAATTCCTCCAAAATGTTGTTTGTATCATTATTACTGAATTATACCATAGCTTTTCTTATAATGCAATAGTAATAATATGAAATATAAAAGAGCGCAAGAAGTTAATTAAAACCTCTTGCGCCCAATTTTTTATTTTGTTAATGTAACAATTTCTCTATTTGTATTTGTATATTCATCTAATGATATTATTCCGTGATTATACAAATATTTATTGATAAATTCTAACCACATCTGTTGTTTAATAGTGTTCAAATCTTTTATTTTTATTACACCACCAATAATTAATTATATTATATTGTATGTTTGTCAATTAAAATTATACGTTATTTCTGTTATGTTCTATGTTAGCTGTCGGAAGCATTTTCAGCTTCTGTGTCGGTTTCGGCCTCTTCCTCTGCTGCCATATTAAATACCCACTGTAGTCTAATAAAGTTACCGATATTAATAATTTTATTATCTTCTATCATAATTCTAATAGGACAGCCCGTAAGATTTTCCCACGAATTTACACCTAATGTATCAATGATTGCATTTAATTCGTGTAAATCGTTAATTTGTCCAGAGAAGTCAGAATTCCAATTGTCACCTTGAATTGTAAGATGAAAAACATCTCCGTTTGCATTTGGTGTTAATACAGTTTGTGCAATTATTGCATTTTGCACTTGCATATTTTCTTGCTTATTTTCTTTATTGTTCATATACATTTTCCTTTATTTTATAATTAATATTATTTGTTTTACAGAAATCAATTTCAGCGCAACATCCAACACTGTTTTCCCAATCGCCATAGACCCACATTTCATCAGCTCTATTTAATAGCCACAAACACATATTAAGTCCTTTTTGATAATCAACTTTATGATATGCGTAACTGAAGGCGCGTATTGGTGACAAAAATAAATAGTTAGGGTATTGTTCTTGTAAAGAATTGATTAATTTTCCAACCTTCTTCTCGTTTCTTGGCTTACCACCATAAGGGTGTGATATATAAATAGCCTTGTCATAAATTACACATTCTTGAAATTTGATATAGTTGTAAATCATATCTACCGTTGTTTCTAAATCGTCATTAATAACAGTAATATCCTTTTCAAAATTTGCGAATTCAACATTGTCATTAATTAGACGAGAGGTGATATTGTATGTATTGTCCCCTCTTTGTTCCATACGTTTTTGGCAAATATAGGGTGTTTGATATATTTCAACAACAATTACTTTTTTATTTCCCTTATATTTTCTTTTAAAGTATTCTATACCCTTTGGGTCAATTACATATAAGTCTGCGTTGTCAACTTGTTCAGAAGTTGTCCAATAGTGATTGTGATTAAAATAAGTGTATGCTACCATTTCGTCTCTTGAGGGCATTTGGTCGGCGCTAACAAAAATATGACCTTCCTCATCTTCATGTCTTTTGGGTCGTGTAGTGTAACTGCACACGCTGCTCAAACTATATTTTTCTTCAAGCTTGTTTACAACAGATGTTTTGCCACTACCGGAACGACCTACAATTAATGTAATAACTTTTCCCATATATTCCTCCTAGTTTTCACACATATCCTTATAATTATGATAATCTTCAAATATTTCTGCTAATCGAGGATGTCTGCCACAACTACGAGATTTAGATTCATTACAAGCGCCAAATTCTTTGCCATTCTTTTCACATTTAGGAACAAGATAATGTTCAAGTTCAGGCACTTGTTCGATAATTGCTTTTTTCATAAGTCTTGCTAACTCACGAATTTCCCATTGAGCACAAGCACAAAGCCTTTCATTCATAAAATTCATCAACGCTCTTAAATTCATTTTAACTTCAATTTGAGTTTCGCAAGCGTTAGGAAGAATCATACGAGCATCTTCATTAGGAATACCTAACTGTTGCAACAAATCATAATTGAATCTTAAATTGTTCATTAACTGCTCATATATAGTATCTGCAGCGGGGTTATCTTTAATACTCTTTGGGGTTACATACTTGAAACCACCCTCAGAACAATATCTTTGACTTCTCTGTGCGTAACTTGCGAGTCTGTGTCTTACTAACTGATGTGATAATGCTCTGCTAACTCCTTCAATATGGAAAGTAAAATCACAAAATTCAGTAACACTTGTATGTCCTGACTTAATGCAATGTTTCATAATCTTGCCATCGCCTGTTACTTCACTGTTATAACAATTACTTGCTGCTTCCTCGATAGCAAGAATTGGATTTTCAGTTATTCTTGTTAATTTAACCTTCAATAATCTATCTCCCTTATTCTATAAAAATCTTTAACACATTTCTCTGAGCAATATAAATTTTCTTCGAAATCTACCCAAATTTCGTATCCTTCGTACAATTCCTCTCCGCATTTATTGCAAACTCCCATTTTATGCGGTTCGCTATTTGGACATAATGGATGACAAGGGCTTTGCCAACACTCTTGGCACATATTTATAACCTCCTAGTCGTTAATTTATATCTACCCATACGTCTACACTTTGAACATTGTATGGCATAGGGTCGTTATGAGACGGTATATAAACATCGAGTTTATTTCCTCGTATCGCTTGTCCTTTATCTTGAACAATTCTCCAACCTATTCCTTTTATATAAATTTTTGTTCCAAATGGAAGTTGTGATATATCTGCTGCAACCGTCACACCTTCTTGAACCTTTGCTCCGCTTGCTGTAATACCATTATTATTGCCACAACATTGTTCGCAAGCGCAATAATATGTAATAAGAAACTTTCCAACGTAGGCTACTTTTTTGTTTTTCAATTCATCTACATCTGATTGAATCAATGCTAGTTGGGAAGATAAACCTTGAGTAGATTGTTTTAATTTTTCAATCTCTACTACTTTATCAGCAATCTCTTGCTGTTTGTTAGCAATATCTTGTTGTTTGATTTTAATATCTTCAGATACATCCTTATAAATACTAGTTAAAAATATTACTGCTATAACTAAAAGAAATATAATTAAATTTTTTATTTTAAAAAGATTGATATAATCATCCTTTCATATTTTCAAACTCTTCTTCGTTAATTATCTTAATTCCGAGTTCTACGGCTTTCTTATATTTACTTGAACCAGATTCCTCATTTGTAAGCAAGTAATCAGTCTTTTTCGAAACAGAACTTCCCATTTTTGCCCCAAGTCGTTCAAGTTCTTCTTGAATAGTTACGCGAGTATGATAATTTAATGCTCCGGTAACAACAATCGTTTTACCTGTGAACGGAGAGCTTTCAATTTCTTTCTGCTCGTTGGCAATATTCAATTCATATATAAGTGCTGATATTTCCATTTGATTTTCTCGTTTCCAACCAAAAGTTTGAAAACTTGCAATAATACTTGGGGTAAAAACAGATGCATCACTCATATCTATATCTAATTCACCAAACTCATTAATCCGACAATACTTAGCAACTTCCTTAGCAGTATTTTTGCCTACTAATGGAATGCCAAGTGCACAGATAAATTTAGCCATTGTTGTATTACGACTATCTTGAATACTCTGCCATAATTTGTCCCAAGACTTTTGACCAAAACCATCTAAAGTAATGATTTCATTCTTATACTTGTTTAAACGATATATGTCAGAAAACTTATTTATCCAACCTTTTAAAATAAACTTTTCAAGTGTTGCTTCTGATAAGCCTTGTATATCCATTCCGTCTTTAGAAACGAAATGAACAAATTTATCAAGCATTCTTGCAGGGCACTCTTCATTGGGACAGTGTAAAGTTTCAGAACCATTGTCATTATGCGTTTCTAATTCTGCTCCACAAGATTTGCATAAAAGTGGTCTTTTATACGAATTTGTACGAGTTAAATTATTAGCAACTTTAGGTATAATGTCATTGGCCTTATATATCTCTATCTCGTCTCCAATGCCTAATTCTAATGATTTAATATAGGAAAGATTATGCAAAGTAGCCTTTGAGATTGTACTACCACTAATATCAACTTCATCAAAGATTGCGATAGGATTTACAAGACCGGAACGGCTTGTGTTCCATTCAATATCTCTGAGAATGGTTGTCGCAGTCTCGTCATAAAATTTGAAAGCTAACTGACCTCTTAAGTGATGACTTGTTGCGCCAAGAGATTCAAGATAATTTACATTGTCAAAAGATACTACAAGTCCGTCAATGGGATAGCTATATTTATCTGCAATAATCTTAAGGAAGTTAATACTTCTTTCGTCAAATCTATCAAGACGAGGAACAACTGTGAAACCAAGAGTTTCTAACCAACTAAGTCTTTCGCTGAAGGAATTGTTATCATATCTGCTAACAACTTTCCAAGCAATAAACTGTATGTGTCGCTGTGCAGCAATTCCACTATCAAGCTGACGTACAGAACCGCTTACAAGATTGCGAGGATTTTTATACTTTTCTCCTTCAGGAAGATTTGCGTTTATCTTTTCAAAATCTTCGTATGTAATAATTGCTTCACCGTCAACTACCAAATCACCTCTATATGAAATGGTTTGTGGCAAGTTTGTGAAAACCAAAGCATTATGAGTTACATCTTCGCCTTCAGTTCCATTGCCACGAGTTTCTGCTGATACTAACTTACCCTCAGAATATTTAACACTGATTGTTAATCCGTCCATTTTGAGCATTGTGAGGATAGGTTTGTTTCCAATGAATTTTTGTACCTCATCAACACTCTTTGTCTTATCAAGTGAAAGCATTGGGTGATTATGCTTTACCTTATTTAATTTGTCTACAACTTCATACCCAACGGTCATTGTCGGAGAGTTAGCCAACTTAAAGTTGGTTTCACTCTCCAATTTTTTTAGCTCATCAAAAAGCTCGTCGTATTCAAAATCGCTCATTGGCGAATTGTTATTGTTGTAATATTCATTACGAGCATTGTTTAAAAGCTCGGTTAATTCTTTTATTCTATTTATCTTTTCCGTATTTTAGTCTCCTAACTGTTTAAGCAATGATTTGATTGGCTCTTTGTTCATATTTTCTTTAGCCCAAGCAATATAAGACGGGTCTGATTCTGCAATCTGCACCAATGTTTCGCCTTTGTGCTTTCCAAAAGGAAGCATATATGTGTTTATATCAATAGGCGGAGCCTGTTCTTCTTCGTCAAATAAAACTTCGATGTCTTTTCGACTTGCAAGATAGTCGCACATATGTACAAATTTTCCTATTTTATCACTTGGTTTAGGTAAAGTTATAGAACTTCTTTTATTTGTATTCCATTCGCCCATATGTGAAGCGATTGCATTAGAAATCATATTTAATTCATCTTCGTTTATGAAGCCCTTTAATGTTTCTGCGTTCTTAACCCACTCCGCACAAACTACAGGATGCTCAAATGTCGTAAAAGCTCCACCATTTTCTCCATGTTTCCAACCATCATGAAGAATGGTTGCAACAATAATTAAATCTCTTTCTCTGTCAGTAAACTGATTTTTAAACTGCTCAATGCCCAGTAGATGGTTTGCGAATCTTGCGGCTGCTTTAGTGTGTCGCACTAACCCACCGTCACCCAAAGCATACTGGGGATGATATTTACCCGTACTTGAGGCCGCCACCTCAAAGAAGTAGTCTGGTAAATTATTTATTGCAAGTGCAAGAAAACTTTTAATATCGTCGTTTTGTATGTATTCAATTTCTTTTGCAAAGATTTCAGTCTTTGTCATTAAATTCTCCTTATCTTAAATAATCTTTTAAATAGTAAGTGAAGTATCCTCTTATAAAAACACCTGAGTATTTATTATCCGGCATAAACATTATTGGCAAATTGTATTTGAAGTGAAATGAGTGAAGTGAAGCCCAATAAGATTTTTTATTGTATTGTGAGTTATAATTACCATTTATCACATCAACGTAACTACCATTTTCAATTAATAGAACCTTAGTTTTTGGAGCAAGAGAAAACTCCTTTTCAAGTCTATCTCGCTCTTTAGTTAAATTAGTTGAAAGTTCTTCAAGACTTCCTTTTCGTTCAACAACACATTCTTTATCAAAATACAAATCTCTTGGTATGTTCAACGCTTCGTTTTTAGGAATCATAAACGAATAGTCTGCATATTCTAAGGCTCGTTTCTTATATTTAATTCCCTTTTTATCGAAGTAGTCTAATATGTGTTGATTTTCTTTTTCTCTAGTGTCTACGAGTACAACAAGCGATTTAACTAATTCATCAATTTCCTTGTCTGTAAATTTGAATTTATTTAGCAATCAATCACCTCACATAACTATATTTTTTAAGTATGGTTTCATACTCATCTTTTTGATAGAAGTTTCCGTCGGCATCTCTGCCCCACTTTCTTTCATTTGAGCATTCAATTGTTTTGATAATATCCCCAACACTTAGCGGATTGTCTGCAAGGGTTTTACCCTTAACTTTAACAATTTCTTGTTCGCCATTTTTCAAACGATAAAGTGTTATATTTTTATTACTGTATTTGCCATCAACCTTTAAGATATAAGCATAAGATATGTCAGCATTTGGCATAGTTATTGTTGTGTAGCCCAAATGTTCAACTTCATAATCAAGCCTGTTTTTTATAGAAGTTTTAGGATATTCGCACTGTTCTAATACGGCTTTTAAAACTTCTACACTATCAAAACCTTTATATGTTTTAGCCGTTTTAGTGGTGCTTAACCTATCAAGTATATTTGTAGGTATCTCTAAAGAGTTGATTTTTTCAACGGCAAATTGTTTTTTACCGTAAATTCTTCCAAAGAATTCATTTTGTTTGAGTAGCGTATTAATCTCACCAAATTCAGCAAAGAAGTCAAGTTTAATAAGTATCTCAAGTTGCTTTGAATTTATTGGCATATCCTTAATGTCAATGAGTAAATCAACAAACGAATCATATTGCTTATCTCTAACTTCGTATAATGCGTTAGCTACATCTTCGTTTAAATACTTAATAGAACTAATTCCCTTATATATAACTCTTTCGGCTGCGTCGCAAGAATAGTCGGCCTGAGACTTTCTAAATTTAATAGGACTAATTTCTACATTATTTTTCTTCGCATATTCGGTAATTTTTAATGTTTTATCTTCTTTGTCTTTGTTAATTCTCAAAGCTTCTGTTAAGAATTCTACTGGGTAATGATATCTTAAATATGCAGATACATACCCCTCGTAACTGTACGGCTGCGAATGATTTAAAGAGAAAAGATATGAAGATGCATCTTCAATAACCTGAACAAATGCTACGATATCCTTTTCTGCCTTATCTTTTGTTTGCCCATAATCTTTGGTCATAATATCAATAAAGCCACGAATATAATGTTCATTTTTATTTTCGTTTAAATATCCGCCGTACTTAATAACCGGAATAAACTTATCAGTACCTGTCTTTTTTGCAAATCCACGACGAACGATATCTGCTTCGCCCATCGTAAATCCGCACAGTTTATTTAAGAACTCAATGATTTGGCATTGGAAAACTAAGAATCCAAATGTATTAGATAGAAAGTCATCTATTTCTTTACACCCAGTTTTTCTAATTACACCATTTGCCAAGTCTTCACGATATGAAGCGCCGGCAGGTCTTATAGCACTATTTCCAATGCTCAACAAGGTCATTCTATCAATGTTTTCGTTCACCTTTTGAAACTTCTTAATATTCTCATCTGATAATAATTTTTTAATATAATTATCACCAGTATTACCTTCCCATTGGAATATCTGTGTAGTATCGTCTCTCATTGAATTCCATACATCAATATCATTCGTATCAACGTTGTCGGGAGTTAATCTTTCAATGTTTGCCAACTTACAGGTTTCATTGATAAGTTCAATAGTATCAAGGGCAAGTAAATCTAATTTTACATAGTTTAAGCCGTCTATCTCTTTCATATTAATCTGGCTTATTGGATAGTCAGATGTAGAAGTTGTAAACGTGCCAAATGCAGAGCAAACATCGTGTGGTGAAACAACTTGACCGCAGGGATGAGAGCCGACAGAAACTATAGTGCCATTTACTATATCAACCAATCTGAATAGTTCTGGATATTTCTCCCTTAATACATCTTCGTTTGTTTCAACGGCCTCGCATATCTCTCCAACTTCACTTAACGGAATTTGCAATGCTCTGCCCACATCTCTTATGGCGCCCTTTAAGGCAATTGTGTTGAAAGTAATAATATCGCAACAATATAAACCTTTTTTACCAAATATATAATCTTTAACTTCTTTGCGACGTGATGGTGGAAAGTCAGTATCAATATCACTTAAACTAACACGCTCGATATTCATAAAGCGTTCAAAGTTTAAGTTGTGTTTTATACTATCCATTTCAGTTATTCCTAATAGCCAAGCAATAACGCTACCGTTTACACTTCCTCGACCATAGCCAACTTGAATGTCCTGTGTTTTACACCAATCAATAATGTCTTCCATTAGAAGCATAAAATCTATTGCTTGATTATGCTTGTATGCCTTGATTTCATATTCAATTCTGTCTAAGTATTCTTGGTAGTTTGGATATTTATCAACACCTCGCCACTTAATACCCTGTTTGATTTTTTCTCTAAATAATTCGTCTGGATTATCCCACAAGTGAGGATATTTGTAATCTCTATTAATCGTATACTCTTCTACTAAAGCAGCCATACGATTTGTATTTTCAATTGCCCTCAGATAAACCTCTGTGGGTAAGGAATTTTGTTGTGCGTAAGCCTCTACAAGCTCATCATAAGTTTTAAAGGTTAAATCCCAGTTGTCTTCTGAGGTAAATCTAACATTTTTTGAAAGCTGAAGTATTTTTCTACCCTCTAAGTGTTCTTCATTTAATGCGTGAGTGTCAGTACCGGCTATTAGAGGAATACCGTATTTTTGGTTTAACTTTAATAAATATTGATTGTATTTCACCTGATGTTCGTCTGCGTGGTGCTGAACTTCAAGGAAACATCTGTGCTTGTTTTTAATCAAAAATCCAAGAAACTGTTTTCTTACCTCAATATCGCCCTCGTATAATAAGCCACCAATACAAGCGGTTGTTATTAAGATATTATCACTGGTATTCATCAGTTCTTTTAAAGTGATTCGGGGAACATAGTAGTAATGTCCGTCGGTACGATTGAATGATTTTGAGGATAAAGTGTTCAATTCTTGAAAGCCATCGTAATTTTTTGCAATTAAAACACAGTGCTTATTATCTCTGACTTTTTCATCAAGAGTAGAAGTTACATAAAATTCTGAAGCGTGTATATATTTCATATTGTGTTTTTCAATACACTCTTTTTTCTTTATAAACTGAAATATTGAACCGTGTTCCGCAAAGCCAATTGCTTTCATTCCTAAAGAAGCAGCATATTCGATATACTGGTCATATTTAGTAACCGAATCTATATTAGTAACACCATTGCTCAAATCTGAGTGCAGGTGGTAAACTGTGTAGTTGTTTTGCATTCAATATCTCCTAAAATAAATCCGAATCATCGGTTTTTGTCTTGTCTTTCTTTTCGTTAAAATCTTTTATATGTTTACACTTTTTTCTGTAATTACAGAGCGTATTGCAATAAAAGGTGTCTTCTGACTCTTTCCCTGTTTTAGTTAATCTTGTGAACTCTCTAGGTTTCCATTCTTCTTCGCTTTCGAATTTATCTGCTATCTTATTTATGTATTCAAGTGTTTCGTCAATGTTCTCTTGTGTTAAATCATATTTTCTTACATACGGTTTAATTGTGTATTTATCTTTAACCTCTTGTGGTATTTCGTTATTCTTTAAGGCAGTGTCTAACATGATTTCAATGTCAACTTCATCGTAACCTAAGTCAGTTAAATCTTGTTCGATATATGATTTTAATTCTTTAACTATTTTGCCTCTATTAACTACTTTAGTTAAGGTTGTCTTTTCTTTTGAGGTTTTACGTGCTTTACCTAAAAAAGTGATTTCGCAATACTTTAACATTATCCAAGCAACTTCTTTTACTTGAAATCCTTCTTGCTGTTTTGCGAGTGCATAAAAAACCAATTGTCGTCCATGGTGTTGCAAATCAGCATTTGAAAACTGTGAGCTTGTTTTCCAGTCATAGATGGAGATTGTTCCGTCTGCATTCTTACGAATTAAGTCAATGAATCCTTGAACATACCTATCGTCATTGACCTTATATAAAACAAATTGTTCAGTTTCAAACTTACCTTTCGGCGGAGTAAAGTTACTACAAAAATGACTCATATCAGCAACCCAACTATCTCTTATAGAATCTCCGCCTTGTCTATCTTTAGGGAAGTTTAAATCAAGCATTTCCAAATCTTCAAGTTCTGATTTAAGAACGCCCGGCAAAGCATCTGTTGTATTTTTGCCGTTTATAATTTCCTCAAGCGTATCGTGTATTTTAGTTCCTAATACGCCATAAATATTATTATCGCCTTTGAGGTGTTCTTTGTATGTTAGAAATGCTTCATAAGAACAGTTGTCTATTGTATTTAATTTTGAAATACTGTAAACATTTACACCTTTATCAAATAATTCTTTTAATCTTGAGTCTAATTCTCTTTGTCCGATATTTATTTCCTCCTATCAAATGGTTATTTTATTTAAAGCCAAATCACACATTCTTTTACTAATTTTGCGAATACCTCTTTACCCAAATCTGAAGGACTGGCCTTGCTACCTTCAGGTAGGTATTTATGTTCTCGGTCATATATGTATCCAACTTGATTTTTATATATTTGATTATCCATTTTTAATTTCTCGGCTTCAGCAATAATATCTTCTTCGCTCAAACCCTCGTCATAAGCAAGAATTATTTTTGGAAGAAACATCGACTTGATGTGTTTGGCTTGAGTATCAGAAATATGGCAACCCGATGTAGCGAGAGCAATATGACAACCAAAACTGTCTGCTTGCATAACGAATTTCTCACTTTCTCCTATAATCGCCATACCTTTTTCTTGTATAGATTGATAGTTCTCATTGAAGCCATATATTGTCAAACTTCTTGAGCAAGGGATAATGGGGAGCCAGCGTTCTTCTTTTTCGCATTTTCCGTTGTAGCGCCCCATTATGCCTATTAACTTGTTGTCAAGCGACCAAATTGGAATTGTAACTCTATTGCTCAAAGCGTCATATCCAATATCAAATTTTTCTTGGCTTTCAAACGATATACCGTCCTTAAGAAACATTGTGTTGTAAAACCCTTTGTACTCATCAAGTTCAGACTTGTCATAGGTTTTCATAGAAAATTCCGGCTCAGATATTTCTCGCACAAGGCCTTGGAAAAACCCACCAAAAGGAAGTTTTATATCAATGTCATATTCTTCCTTATCAAGCCCCGCAAAGTCTGCCGCCCACTTTAATGCAGTTGGAAAATTCATATCTTTACGTTGCATTATAAGTGTATAAAGGTTGCCTTTACTGCTTGTCGAAAAGCAAATAAAGGAGAGCGTGTCAAGATTTAAAACCATCGAAGTAGGATTTCTACCTTCTTCTCTCGCAAATCTAAATGTTCTTTTGCAAGCATCGAATGTTAATTGAGTGAATTCAAGTTCTTCTAATATTTCACGAACTATATTTTCGTCAGCCGAAAGGGCTTCGTTGACTCGCATTACATTCACTCATTATCACTCTCCTTAATTATCTTCCTTTATATTTATCGGGTGAAATATCTACATATCCCAACTCCGTTAGTGTGTTAAAACTCATATTTCTTTCATAAAGAATGGCCGGTGCAGTGTCACCGAATCTATTCTTAGGTATAAACATTACAATATAATCTTTATCTTCTGATAAATCTATCATCTTTTTTATCTTGCTATATTTACCATTATCATCTTTTTGCCAAGTGTAACCTTTAAGTTTTTCTTTTTCGTCGGCGTATACTGGGCGAAAAATTGTAACAGTTGAAGCACATTCAGCAATTGCTCTACTCTTTCCTATACAAGAAAGGTCTAAATATCTTCTGCCGTTAGATTCCGCGGAAGCCTGTGCGGTTGCCACTATTGCAACATTTTCTTTTTTGGCTATTAAAAACAATTCTTTAGCAGTTTGCGAGAATAGTCCCCAACTTCGTTCATCACTGTCGTTTTCGGGTTTCAATGTGTCCCATAAAAACATTCCTACATTCAATTTCGCATATTTTCTAATTATTTTTTTTACATTAGATATTGCATAATTGTTTAACTCAACAAAGAAAATTTTGCCTTTACAGTTCGCTAACCACTCAGATGCTTCTTTAAGTTTTTCTTTTTGCTCTTCTGTAAAATTGCCGACAATTAATCGTTGTCTATTCATTCCAAAGTATTTAATCTCATTAAAAAGAACACTTGCTAAAATCATTTGACGGAATTCACTGCAACCCTGCTCGTTTGCTACGATACATACATTTTCACCGCTTTTAATAACTGGCAGCACATACAGTAATATCGCCGTAGTTGTTTTACCTTGACCTATACCGCCGATGTGGAGCAACATATTCTGACGATGAACTCCTGCGAGTTTATAATTCAAAAGCGGATATCCAATCTTGAATCCAACCTCTTTACCTTTATCCCAATCGTCAATGTATGGCTCATATCCCTCTGAAATGTTTTCCGCTTTAATCTTTTCATTTTTACTAACACAAACATTGTTAAGTTTGAAATCATAAAAGTCATATACTTCTTCAGATGACATTTGATTAAACTTTTCAATATCTTTAACAACATTGAATCCTGCTTTATTCAAACGGAGTAACATATTATTTTTAATTAGTTCGTCATAGTAAACCGAAGCATTTTCAACATTCAGTAGCGAGGTTATATCTTGAATTGTCTTATAACCACCTCTTCGCTCATATCCCTTACGAAGAACTTCTTTGTCTGATAAATATGTATGAATTGAGATATTGTCAAGCGTGCTATATCCTGCCTTAATCATTCCTTCAGCAAGTCCGTAATAAAACATTCCATCTTCAGTTAAGATGTCAGTTCCGTTTTCGAGATTTCTATAATCGTCATACAATTCAGTATCTTTATATAAACAAAAGATAAAATTACACTCAGTAGTATCTCTTTTTTGAGTTAACTCTTTTGGAAAATCATTTAATTCTATGTTTCATCCTCCTCCAGCCATTGTGAAATGTCTTTGTTTTGATTTACTTTATTTGATATGTCCTCTATTTCTGGAGGTATCTCTACGGTTGGCACATGTACTCGTTTTTGAGCTTTAATTTTCTTTTGAACTTCATTGATATGATTTACAATAATTACGAAGAGATAACAAATCTTTCCATAATCATTTTTAAATTTATCTTCTACCGAAGTCCAATATCTAAGGTCATCTTCTTTATGTAAAATGGTTGCCCATAT
Organism: Acutalibacteraceae bacterium; assembly: GCA_045630515.1. GTDB lineage: Bacteria > Bacillota > Clostridia > Oscillospirales > Acutalibacteraceae > UMGS1532. Next base: position 186,357 of record JAZQTG010000006.1, on the reverse strand, counting down.
TGTCTTGTTGGAATAAGCAGATAAAGATTCCAACTTCTTTGTTAAAATAGTCGGGAACGTACAACCCTTTTCGTATCCAAGTAATTCAAGACAAAAGAAGTCGATAATTTTACGGCGATACTCTGTCTCTTGTTTATATTCGTCATAAAGTTCTTTGGATTTATAATACAATCCATTATCTGCTTTATAGAAAGTGTCGCTATTTCCTATCTCGCCCGTTATTCTACATTTAACTCTTCGACCCAATTAACCACCTACCGTTTCCGTAAGCTCCAGCGGGTTATCCCGCCGGAGCATTTAATATTTTTAGAATAATTCAGAGATTTCTTTAAGTACTTCTGTGGATAAGTTTTCGTCAGTAAATTTAGCACATCCGCTTTCCTTTAGTAGTGCCTTAGCTTTTTCTTTAACTTCATCTTTTGCGTCAGCAAACTTAGATGTAATAATACTAAGGTATTCGCATCTCACTTCATCTTCGTCTATCTTTGGTCTTTTAGCGATTTCAGCGGTTTTTTTACGCTCTTTTTCTTCCTCTTTCTTGCGCTTAGCTATCTCTTTATCGTCAGCATTAGGAATAGCGGCTTTAACTGCGTCATTAAACGCTTGAATGAAATCCTCAACAGTAAAATCAATTTTTTTCGCCACTTCTGTAAATCTGCCACCTGCATCAACGGTTGATGTTCCTCTTAAATATAACTTTCTTTCTTCGTTAAGGATTTTGCCATCTTTAATTTCTCTATCATATGTTCCAACCATAACCATTTGAGCACCATCAGCAAAATTCGAATATATGTCATCATTTAAGTTGTTGGTTATCTGCTCATATTTTTCGCCAGATACTAGGTCAGTTTTTTCTTTATTTTTTATATGACAGTTAATCCAAACAGCAAGTCCAGCATCTCTTAATCTTTCGATTTGTTCATTGCAAATTAGGAACAATCTTGTTTTGCCGCGATTATAGCCTCCAAAAGCTTCATTCAATGTTTTGCATGCATTGCCCTTTTCTTTTTTATGCTGCCTTAATACTTCTGCTGTAGCAACATCAATAAAAGTATCTAATGTATCTATGCACACACCTTTAATTTGATATTTATCGTTGTTTTCTACAATATCATCGACAACTTGTACGAAACCTCTTAAATCAGTTTCTTCATCATATTCTTCGTCCCATTTTTTTACTCTTTCAACCTGCAATCCATCTAAGCTATGATAGCCCTCTTCTTTACCAAAAGAAATGAGTAGTCCATTTTCTTGAGAACCCCAAAGTGCCGGGACTAACTTGTACCAAAAAGTTGTTTTACCGAATTTTTTTGGTGCAAGAAGAATATAAGGCGGATAACTACATAAATCAGCTTTTACTTTATTAATCTTGAATCCCATTAATCATTTTCCTCCATTAAAATAAGTCGTCATCTGATACGCTATTATCAGTATCAAAAGGTGGCTTATCGTCTTCCTTTTCCATCTTTTCAGATTTTTCAATATCTTCAATCTTTTCGTCCTTAGTAGGCGTGAAAACATCTTCTTCAAATTCACTGAACTTTGTCTCGGTATCAATGAGACCGTCTGCAAAGTCACCTGTCAACTGAGGGTCGAAGAGGCGGATTTCGTTAATCTTGTCTCCAACTACTCCTCTTCTGGGCTTGAAGTCATCCAATGTCTTAATGCCCAACTCAATCTGCTCTTTCTGATTTGCAGTCAACATGTCTTCAGTAAACTCAACTGTTTCGGCACCACGAACAAGAACGCAATCCCAAAGAATATGAACCATATTCTTAGACTTAACATCTATGTATTTCATCTTGTAATTAAAGAGTTTCTTGTGTCTCTCATTACCCTCAAGGTCATACTTTTCGGCACTGAAAACAAATCGCTGAGGAATATACTTTGTGCCGGTTTCCTTATCAAAATACTGCTCTATGTAACCGTCAAGATAAATTTTCTTATCTTCCTTAAAATCGACCTTGTCAATACAATCCTTGTTGTAATAAACATCGGCGGTAATTGACAATCTACTCTTACGCTCATTATCTACCGCATAAATGTTTTGAACCTTAAACTTGTCATACCAAGTACCCTTGTAAAACTCTTTAACCATTTGACCTACAACGGCAACCTTACCCTTATACTGCGGAAGTAGTTCTGCTGCCTTTTTAATGAAGTCGTACAGTGTAACAAATTCTTGTCTACCACCAAAATCTTCACCAAGGTCAAGAGTATATTTCTTATACCCTGCAACTTGTTTTATAACCTCGTCGTCAAAACGGTCAGCCCAAGCAATACTAATTTTTTCGTTGTCAGTATTCATTGTCTTTACAATGTTTTGTTCGCCGTCAAAAGCTTCAACAAAAGCCATATTTGTATCGCTTTCCTTTACACCGAAATTGAGACTAGCCATGTTCTTGGTCTTCTTGTCAACTTCCTTGGTCATCTCCTTAAAGAATGGACGCTTTGAATCCTTTTTGGGAAGAACTATTTCTCCCACGAAATTAAATTTTGTTTGCATTGCATTTCTCCTTTAATTTATTTTATTTCACTTCGGGAACTATTTGCCCTAAAAAAATTTGGCACTACTTAGTATACTCCGAATTTTGAAATTGTTCATTTATTTTTTTAATATTTTAATAAAAGTATGGTTTTATTAAATCCATGCCTTAATCCAACCACCTAATTATAGGTTCTGTTGCACTGCCCTTCTCCCATACAAACCAAGCATGGCACATAGTAGTTGCCCACCTCTTACCGTTCGTGTCTAAGGGTTCGCCATTGTTCCAAGTCGCCATTCTGTTTCTAAACACATATATGTATTTGGGCGGATATTTTTCAAATAACTCTTTACGTTTCGCGCCCTCAAGGAATTGTATTTTTAGAAACATAGCCATTTGTCCGTTACAAGTATCTTCGGTTTCGTCTGTTAATAATTCCATACCCTTTTCAACGAATTCTTTTGCTAAAGAGTAAGGTGGATTTGTTATAATAGCCTCAAACTTCTCGTCCGTTTGCCAACTCAAAAAATCTTGAACGATTGTGTTTGGATATCCCCTATCAACAATATCGACACCAGTAATATCTGTCACGTTTGTGTAGAACTTTTTGATTGTATCGGCAATATTTCCATTACCAACACACGGCTCCAAAATTTTATTGCCGTTAATTGAATATTTGAGAAGAAGCTTTTCAACTGCCTTTGGGTCAGTTGCATAAAAATCATATTCTACTCTTTCGTCTTTCGGATTTCCACCTGCTAATTTTGCACCTTGTAGACTAATACACATCACTCCTTTGTTTTCAAATCAAACCACTTATTAAAATCTGCGGTTGCTTGTTTTAATCTTTCGGTTGCACTTTCCATATTTCGCCTTTTTAACTCTACCATTGCTTCAATATAATGCTTGGGGTTATTATCTAATCTAAACATTCTGTTGCCGTAACTATATTGAAGCTTTCCTATATCGTCCTTATTAATTCTTGTACCTCTTGCGACGTAAGTTTTTGGCTTTTCGTCAACTTCAACTTCTTTTATAGTGTACGGCTTTTCATTACTGCTACCCCAAGTTGAAAATTCATAAATTATCATTCTTTATCACCTCACAATTCGTATAAAAGAGTGCTTTTATTCAATCCGTATTCTCATTATACTTCACTTTGGGAATTTTGTCAAGTATTATTTTCATCTTTTTTACTTTATTAATCTAAAGCCTCCTCGAACTGTCTGGTCAATATCTGCCCACCAATATTTATTTAATTCATCACCTTTGATGTATAAACCAACTTTTAAGAAGCCGCCAAAAGTTTTATCCCATATCATATCATGAATTATTACTCCGTCTGTAACGAGTAAATGAGGATTAAATTGTTCTTTAGGTTGATATGTTTCGCAATTATGCCAAACGAGTTCCATCGTAAATTTATTACACACTATTCTTCACCTCCGGCGGTTCGGGTAGTGGCATCCAGTGAGTAATAACATCTCTGCCATTTGTATCTTTCCCGTACCATGTCCAACCTTCGTGCCATTCGTCGTCATCTTCGCCGCAGAAGCCATAGTAATGGTCAGCTAAAATCTTTTCTGCCATAGAAGGTCTATATACAAGTACGGTTTCATTATATCTTGGCAACCTATCCTTAACACTAATCCAATTATTCATTCTCCGTTCTCCTCTGCGTTGACTTCTTCCATAAAAAAGCTACAATTATACGGTTCAAATAAATCGCCAATTAAAGGTAATTCCATTGTTAATTCTAACAATCTGTAGTTTAAAATTCTACAAGTGCAACCCAATAAATCTTTTGCGTGTTCCTCATACATGCACTTTTTACCATAAGGAACGCAAGGACAATTGTTCATCTTTACCTCCGTATAAAATTGTGATTTTATTTAGATTTTAATTGCCTCAATTTCAGCCAAAGTCGCTTTATGCTTATCAATCCATTGCTGTTTAATTTCCCTTGCTTTAGCGACCAGAGCTTTCCTGTTGAAAGAGAGATAATAAACATCATTATATTCTACAATTTCTGTATCAGACTTGTTGACAAGATTAATGGTTCCTTCTGTTTGCCAAATCTTGCAACTATTAATTGTTAAGCAATATCGTCCGCTAATATATTCATGATATAATGCATATACTTTCAAAATATCACCTCATATGTTCTTTAATTGATTTTAAGTCGCAATCAGCCCATTCTATTTTATCAATCTGATAAGTCCAATTTGAAACAATCTTATCATCAACTTTACGTGTCCATTTTAAGAAAGAACCTATAATTGGTGTATAACTATTGGTTTGACTTAATTTTTCAATAAATGGATACATCTCTTCATCTGTTACATTATCCGAAAAGATAATTTGGAATCTGCTTTCTCCGTGACCACAGCAAGAAAATTGAGTTGTAAGGCCAATCGAGTTAAATAAATCGCACAACGGTATACATTCTTTATCCATATCGTCAGGATAATTTATGTTCTCAGGAGCACGCTTTGCTCCATCATCATCTTTGTCCGGAATTACTTTTTCAACTATGTATTCTAGTTCGTTACCTATTGGATTTGCCATGACAACATAATAACCCGCATCTAACGCTCTGGTCAAAATTTCATTTGGAGAATTAGCCCAAGTATCATTTAAGCGCTTAGTTCTAACTACTATTTGTTTGATTATTTATATCACCTCTTGTTAATACAAATCTTCCGAATACAATTCCATATCATTGCCACTGTCTTTATATTTACGAGTAGAGTCTGACAATTGTCCGCATTGTAAAGCGTGACCAAGCGCTTTTTCTCTATTAAAGAAAGTGCCTGTGTTTGTTATAAAACCTTGTTCGACTTCTTTATATTGAGTTCTGGGCGCATAACCCAAGTCTTTTAATATCTTATAAGCATCACCATGCCTACGACAAGGAATAATGGTTTCGTGGTCAAGTCCCTCAACTTGTATTTTTACTGCTGCACATATAATCACTTTACATATCACCTCTAAACTTTTAATAAAATGAGAATTTTATTATACATAATACTTTGCCTCAAAATCAGAGCACTTTTCGCCCTTTTCGAAAACATCATCAAAATACCATTCAAGTCTTTTAGATTCAACACATTCTTTTTGATGTTTACAGTTGCGACAAGAAAGATTTTCCCACTTGCCAATTAGAATATGGAAGTGCAGCCACCAAATATCAATTACGCCAATCGTATTGGGGCGCCTATAAATCCAAGGCATGTACAATATTGTCGGCAGGAATGAAAAGAAATAATCTCTTTTATCTACTTCAAATTTGATAAAGGGTTTGGTTCGGTATTGTTTTCTCTGGGGTTTGAGTCTTTTTAAATCTTTAAATAATTTCATTCATCTCACCTCTTAATTTTAAAGTGATTAAATAGTATATTCTTTTACACAATCAGAACACCACCATCCGTAATATGGATAATCCCGATTAATTTTCCAACCTTTTGGTATTGGTTCGAATTCGTCAATACTCTTCTTTCTTCTGAAGATTACTTTACCACAACGCTGACAAGTAACACATATTAAGAGTTCTGCTCCATAGTCATCTTTATAACCACCTATTGTTCATTCACCTCTTCAAATTTATCGCACGCGGGCGTATCTTTATAACACAAGTGACCCATAGGACATTCTGGATGAGGCAAGTCACAACATAAATTCCAGTCGCCCATACCGAGAAAATGAGAACATTGCCCACAAGTTTTATCTGCATCAGCCATAATTACTTCATCCTCCTATATTGCCGTCAATAACTTCGAAATTTATAATCGTATATTTATGCGGAGACATTTCTGCGGTTGCCTTAGCCAACTTATAGGTTTTGCCATTAATATACACATTTTCATCAAACGTCATAGTTTGGTTTAAACACTTTCTTAATATCCAATTGGCAAATTTACATAATAGTTTTTTCATATATCACCACTTAAAATTTTATTTTTATTTGTCAGTCCATTCTTCACATTTAATACCACACAGATTTATCCAATCAGAAACTAAATGACGATGGCAAAAATCGCTGGGCTTTTCGTAGCAAATCAATGCAACATGATAGTCTGGACTTTGCCAAACTGGTGCTTGCATTTTTTCTCTCATCTCTACTGGCATCATTAAATGAATATCACCAAGTACCTTCATTACAAACAACGGCTCTAGTACTTGCTTATTAAAACACTTAATATAATAATCATTATCATGATTTTCTTTCCACTTCATAAAGAAGTCATATTTAGGAGCAAGCTTTTTATACTGTAGTCCTTTGTACCAGTCTGGTGCTTTTGCACATATTGAAATTGGAACAATGTTGTCTGGCAAAGATTTTAACTTTGCAAAGTAACTCGTATATACCATAACTCTTCCTCATAAAATTCGTATTTTATATGTTATTCTTTTCAATTTCTTTTTTAAATTCAATATAATCATCTACAGCATCTTTAAAAGACTGATATAATTCACTTAAATCACGCCCTTCAAAAAGAATAAGGTCGTTAGTATTGGAAATCTTACCCCAATAAAGATTATCTTCTTTGCTGTATTCGTAAATACCTTCATAGCCTTTATAACTATAAAAAGTACCATCAGTACAAATCACCATAACTCATCACCTCATAAAATACGCTTTTTATACTAAATCTCGTCATATAATGCTTCACAAATTCTTTTCATCAAACGGTTGTCTATCTCAGTATCCAAATCCTGTTCTCTTATTGCTTCCAAGATTATATTTGGCAAATTAGTAAATCTGTGATAATTTGCATCTTCATATTCATTACTGAGTATTTCAGCGAAATCGTCAGACGTCCATTCTTCATAAGGTACTACTTCAATATTTTTCATATCTTCTTCAGTATAAAACTCTGATAAATCACCATCGCCAAAAATATAATTTCTCAATTTTGTTGTTTTTTCTTTTACAACAGTCCATCTATTTTGCAAAAACAATCCACCTCTCTATCGTCAAACAGTTTCCCAGTAATATTATCAATTCTTAAATGTGACAAGTCTTCCATATCTTGCTCTGATAACTTGAACATATGAAAGATAATAGTTCCGTCATCGCGCATAGAATCAATTCTTTCAATTTTATTTTTAAAAACTTTTACGGCGTTCATTTGTCACCTCATTATTGCTCCACAATTGGGACATCTTTTGTAGGCAAGTATATAATCCGGTTCATTAATTGTTTGAATATGATTTCGACAGTTCTCACATTCATAATCAAGCCGATTTGCGTGCTCACAAACAAATAACCATCTACTGTATTCTTGTTTGCGATATCCATTTTCGTACAGTTTTTGAGCGTATTTAAGTTCACTGCAATTTTCGTTATATCGACATTTATAACAAGGCGTATCGCATCCGTTCCCAAGAATACTCGCCATTTCCTCGACTTCTCGTTTCCTATTCATAAACACTACCTCATAAAACATTTTTATAACTTTCTACCGCACTTAGGACAGAAATAAGCTTCGACATCTTTAATTCTATGTCGCCATTCTCCGTCTGCTGGGTACGCAACATTTAAAAAATATTTCTTTCCTTCATATTCATAAGAAGTTGATTCATATAAATTAACTTCCCACTCTTTTTCTTCTTGGGTAAAGTCACAAAATTCACAACTCATATCAGTACCTCACAATACGTCATTTATACTTCTTTTTAATTTGTCTTAAAGACCAGCCCTTAATATCTCTATCATCAACTCTTGTATTATCAGATTTTCTTACCCAACCATAAAACGCTCCACCACCAAAAGAAGCCACATCAAACAATTCTCTTTCATATCCATTTGATACAAAGAATTTTTTAATTCTCTTTTCTTTTATACTGGATATTGCACATACAATCATTAGAGCTACAATTGTTATAATGATTAATGCAATTGGAACAATATATTCTGAAAACATTTTAAATTTAAAATAAGTATCCATGTATCACCTCATAAAATTCACGATTTATAATGCTTTTTAATTTCTTTCCACAATATGTAATCATATCTACCGTCAACCCAAACAACCTTACCGCATTTGTTACAGACATACTTTCGCATTGAATATCTCGTATTTGTATATTCATCAAGCTTTTCAATATAGTCTGTATTGCAATATTTATGACGACACAATAATTCTTTAAAATATTTTTTAATATTATTTGTAGTTCTACTCATAAAAACCTCTATTCGACTTGAACAAATGTAATATTACCATACTCTCTTGGCTTTTCTTCACAACAATGAAGAATATTGTAGACAAGACATTTTCTTTGCTTGTATGTGATATATCCTTTTCTCTCATATTGTTTGCAAATGCTTTTTGACACATTATCCGTTAAGTATTTATTGGCTATGTCTATAAGATGAGATATATCTTTCTTATCATAATTATAATAAATAGAAAGATAATCAAGAGGGTGAATTAAAAGCCCAAGATGTGCAGGATTGCGAGAAACAAGTATTCGCTCGTTATACTTAGTACAAAATCCCAAATAATAATGGTCACAATATTTATGACATATCGACATCAATCCACCCTCATTTCTTCATAAAATAATCCTTTTATTTAACTTTTCTTGAAACAAAAGATAGCAAATCCCATTCTAAATTGTTTCTACTTATGTATTCTCTTGTAACCTCTATTTCACTTTTGTAAGTAAAATAATCTTGTTTAAACGCTTCAAATGCTCTTTGTTTATCACACTCTTGTCCATCAATTAGACCGCATTCTTTTGTCTTACAGTTAACACAAGGAGAAAAATCATCTACTACATACTCTATCTTTATACAACTAACTCCTTTTATAAAAACTTGTCTTCAAACCAATCAGTAAGTCGTCCAAGCAAACTTATCTGGCTGTGCTTGCAGTTTTTCATTTTGTTAGACCACTTATCACATTTGAACGCCAAATGTTTGCCTGTAACCTCACATTTATATCGGTTGTTTAAACCAGATTTACAAGACTTTTTGCAATATATACATTTTGCCATTTTATACTCCTTTAATTAAACTTGACACAAGACAACCTCATTGTCGTTCAATGAACTTTTAACATCAATAACCCTTTGATTAGTAGAGCCAACCCAATGCTTATCTGGCGAATTATTTTCAATTTGGTATTCACCGTCAACTAAAACATCAATATAACCCATTAGCTCAGAATCTTTAATCTCATCCCATGTGCTACCCGTATATAACCAAATGTTTTTATTGGGAAAATGCTTTTTAATATGTTTGCATAGGGTTAAAACATCTTTACAGTTATATTCATACATTGGGTCTCCGCCAGTAAGTGTTATTCCTTGACACCAATCTTCTTTTAATGTGTCGCATATAACATTTAACTGCTCTTCGGAGAACAAGGCACCATGATTTGAATCCCAAGTCTCAGGATTGAAACAACCTTTACAATAGTGATTACAGCCTGAGAGCCAAAGAACGACTCTCAATCCTGTACCATTATTCATATTACATTTATCAATCTTTTGGTAATTCATTACATCGACTTCCTATCCTTAAATTCTTCAAGCTTGTGGTCAGCGTACATTGTTCTTCCTTTTACTTGAGAATATCCAAGATAACCATTCATTCGTTCTATTCTTGTAATATGTTCACTGCCACATTTAGGGCAACTATCTCCGTCAATAAATTCCTTACCACATTCTTCGCAATAATTTAGCTGAAGATTTACACCTTCATAGAATCCGAGTTTCATACCACGTCTCACCAATGTCTTGAACGCATCTTTGTTATAATCAGTTGTATATCTGCAATACTGAATGTTTCCACCATTACAAAGATGGAACATAGGGTATTCTATATCTTGCTTCTGAATTGGGGAAATATCTTCCCACACTCCGCAATGGAACGAATTTGTTGTATACGGCCTATCAGAAACTCCGGTCACAATTCCATACTTTTTACGGAACTGTTCAATCTGCAAACCACAAAGAGATTCAGCAGGTGTGCCATAAATTGCATAGAGGATATTATCTTCTACCTTATACTTATTAGCGTATTCATTGATAAACTTTAGAACTTCGATAGCAAAAGAATTATCTTCTACAATTGTCTTACCAGTTTGCAAAACACTTGCTTCATTTAAAGCAGTTATACCAAAGCTCATTGTCATGGGTCTTAAGAAATCTTCACCAATTTCGTCTTCGGGGTCAAAGTTTCCATTTAAGAAACCGCCCTGACAGAATCCTAAAGGATTGGTTCCTGCTTTTTTATGTGAGAGATAATTAAATGTTCTTTTATGTATTGCTCTACACATATCAAGATAATAAGTTAATACTTCGTAAAAATCTTTACCTTCTTGTTGTGCTTTTGCAACAATCATTGGGAAGTGTAATGAAATAGCACCTAAATTAAATCTGCCCTCATATACTGGTTCGTCGTTCTCATCTGCGGGGAACATACCGCCACGAATATACCAAGGCGAAAGATTTGCTCGGCATCCCATTCTCGAAATTGTTTTACCATATTTCTTATAAATTTCAGGAGCGTAACCGTCGCCTGTGCAACTAATGTAATCAGGATACATAGCCTTACTCGAACAATCAAGAGCTTCTTCAAACAGCCATTCAAGTTCTTTGCCTTCTCCGTGCAATTCTTCATCATAGAAGAAACTGAGCTTGGGGAATAATACGGGATGTTTAAAACCTTTATTACCTTGTCCTTCTTTTCTTACTTTTAAACAAGAAGATGAAGCCATTGTTTCAAATTTATTAGTTCCTAAACCAAACGAAATTGAAGTGAACGGATAGTCACCTCTACTAGAGGCAACAGAATTAAACTTCATTTCCCAACCTTGGAAACCTTGTTCCATATCTCGCTTTACTTTTTTAATAGCCCTGCGAATCGCAAGTTTATCAATGATAGGGTCAAATACTTTATGTAAAAAGTTTATTTTTAACATATTAAGCAACTCTGTTGCATCTTCAATATATTCATTGTAATAGTTGTTGTAAGACATCTCAGCATATGGAGCAAGCAATTTATCAATCTCACTAATGCTAAATCCACCATACTGACAGGCCGCTGCATTCATTGCAACGTCTGCGATTAAATCAAACGCAACATCTAACGATTTTGGTTCTTGATAATCAAGGTTGCCCATCTGAAAACCGCCAGAAAGGACATTTTTCATATCAAAAAGACAGCAATTCATGCTATCAAGCCTTGAACCTCTATCGTGTATATAAATATACCCTTCTGACATTGCTCTCTCTTCTTCGGTAGTAAGAAAGAATTTCTTGTAAAGTTCGCTGTTTAACTCATTGTAAACAATTGCTTTTTGTGTAGTGACTAAAGCCGAATCTGCGTTTGCATTACTTCTATCTCCAATAAAATTAAGAGAAAGTTTTTTGTTGTAAACCTTATCTAACATTGAAGCAAATGCACTTTTGTTATCACGATATTCTCTATAACTTTTAGCAACTACTGAATTTATATTATCAAGAGCACATTCAACCATATTATGTATTGTGCTTACTGGAATAGGTGTTTCATTATACTGTAACTGCTTTTTAACAGAATTTACTACCTTATTCTCTTCTTTTTCAGTTAGAGTAATGCAAACTCTCTCTGCACTTTTGCGAATTGCTCTTTTAATTTTTTCTCCGTCAAATTTAACTACGGCACCATTTTTTCTAAGAATTTTTATCATACACCACTGGAGCCGAAGCCGCCGTCTCCTCTCTCAGTTTCTTCGAGTTTGTCAACTTCTTCAAACTCAGCGTTTAAATACGGAAGAATTACCAACTGACAAATTCTCTGGCTATGCTCAATAACTCTAATTTCGTTACTGTCATTATGTATTGGAATAAAAATTTCCCCAACGTAATCACTATCAATTACAGAAACAGCAGTGGCGGGTCTTAATCCTTGTTTAGTGCTTAATCCTGACCTTGCGAATACTCCACCAAAATAACCGTCAGGAATTTTTACTGCCAAACCTGAAGGAATCTTAATCGTCTCGCCGGGATGAATAATTACCCTTTCTAAATCAGGTATACAAGCACTTAAATCATACCCTGCCGCAAACTTTGAGCCACGCTCAGGAACTTTTGCACCCTCTCTTACTTTTACAAACTTTACTTTGATAAACATCAATCCTTTCTTTTGTTATAAATATTTATCTACTGGAACATATCTTTCTTCATATGAATAAGAGATAAATTCATTTGTAGTAAACTTGCTTCTGAAATATGTCATCGCATCGTGAATGTAACATTCTGGTTGCCAATTACTTACTGGACATTGACAAATTCCATCTTTATTATAAACTGTTTCTATAACCCTAAACTGTCTCTCGTATAGAGGTCTTACTACTTTTTCAGCTTGTCTATCTTCCGTTTAAATCACCTCTATTTTCTATATTCTTCTTTGAACTTTTTAAAAGCTCTTGCATATTCATAGGACTGTCCGAAAATATTCATAACAGCCTTATAAAGCCTTGGTTCGTACTTTTTAATAATTTCTAATTCCTCTTCAAAATCACTATTAAACGGACAACCAGCACAACCCGTTCTCGTCAAACAATAAATTACATAACAATCACTATGTACGATGTTACAAAAGTCGTCATACTCTAATTTGTCTTTGTCTGAAAACCAAAACAGTGGCATCCATATATCATAATCTTTACTACTATCTGTAGAGCTATAAAAACAAGTTGAGTATTCTCGTGAACGGATACCACCTTCAGCTTGTCTTACACCAGTTATGTTTAATCCATAACCACCTTTGGTTAAAAATCTTTCCGCTGGTAATTTTTTGGCATAGTGGCAACATTTATTTGAGATTTTAATAGTAGGTGGGTTCGCTACCATAAATTCTTTTAATAATCTATCTCTGCCAATGTTAAAAGAACTCGGCTTACCTGTTTTTGTGGGTGGATTTGCATTACACCACCATTTAAGAGCAACTTGACATTTAGGATATTTTTTAATTAATTCCTCATACGGTTTGTCTTCCCACTGAAAATTATGTGCCTGTAAACGACTTATCATTTCACTAACATACTTTGATAAGAATGGAACACCATACTGTTTGCAGCATGTTGGTATTGGCTTTGCAGCCTTTTCTTCTAATATTTCGATATTATATTTATCTTCAAGATATTTTAAGTGCCGTTTTGTTGCGTCGTATTCTAATCCAGTATTATAAAAGACATATGTAATATCGTGACCATCTCTTAAATGTTCAACTACATCTAAAACAATATCACTATCACTACCACCACTTATTGCAACTGCAATTTTTTTATCTTTAGCTTTCCTAAAATGCCGTATACCTTTAGAAAACATCTCTTGTGTTTCAGCGTTTGCTGAATAGTCCATTAACTCTAGAAAATCCGCTAAATTTATCAACTCCTAAATTCGTATAAAACCGTAGTTTTATTTAAACATATTCAAACATTTTTTCATTTATAAATTCTTCGCCATCGAGTTCTGCCATAAAAATTATTTCTTCTCTATCAAGAATTAAATTACAAAACTCAATTGCCTCATTTCTATTACTAAACCCAGATAATGCAGTTCTATACATTTCCTTGTTAGCATTGCCTTTACACCATGCGATATGCTCTAACAACGCTTCCTTCCAACTGCAAAAATGATTGATATAATGACCATCATTTTCATTGGAAACAATAAACCAAGTAGAACCTCTTTCTACCACTTCTGTACTCATTACCGCCCACCCTCTTTATCGGTTTCGGCCTTAAGGTTCGCTAATTTCTTTGCCATTGACGGCGACACACCCTGCTTCTGCAATTCTTTTATGTATTTCTTTTTCTCTGCTGCGCTCATTCGCTTTCCTCAACCTTCTCCAAATCATATTCGTGGAATACCCACTTAACCTCTGTCTCGTCTTCTACAAAGCAAAACAGTTTGTTATAACCTTTATACGATTCAGTAGTGAAAACCTTGTCCTTACTGTCCTCAACGAACTTCTTGTAGTTTTCAACTCTCCTATCGTAATCCGGCGATTGTGTGATTTCGTCGTACTTTAGCCGAACTTTATCGCCTACTGCGATAACCGGCTTAACATCGTCCAATGCTTTCATTTCAGCAATTCGTTTTGCAGATTCTAAAGAGAACCCCTTCTTACGAAGTGCTGTTGCATATTTTCGCTTTTGTGCTCTGTTCAGTGTTTTGACCTCGCTTTCATATTAGTTTTCGATTTCTTCAAACGTATTTGTTTCCGGATTATATTTATACGGAAATCCGTTTGGTGCATAATACGGAGTGTAAACATAATAGTTATAAGATGTATCATTTGCGATATATACAATTCTTGTTGCAGAATCATAAGCTAAATTATGAGTGATATCCACAAATTCACCAAAGTGATTCGAAGATAAATTTTCATTGTTAGATACATTTATATTTTGTGATTGCTCACCACAGGCGGTTAAGCCAAATAGCAACAAACAGCAAACTATAATTGTTATTAATTTCTTTTTCATATTTTTCTTATAACACCTTTTCATAAAATATTCTTTTTATTGCCTTCCAACTGTAAATAATTTATAAATCCAATAAGGTATTGCTATTGCTGGTAATAAAACATTGAATAGAATGGTTAAAACCCAAGCTCCAAACCAATTTACTTTTATATCTTTGTAAATAACTTTTGGATTAACAAAACTAGCGTTCGCACCATCTACAGAAAGTAATAACAATATGAATAATGATAATATGTTTACACCAACCCAAACACCTACTATTGTCCCTAAAAGTTCGGTCATATTACACCTCTCTTACCTCATAAAATCTCGATTATTATTTGTATTTGATAAATTCAAACTGGTCATAGATATTGGGGTAAAAAATACCCATCCATAAATCATCTTGAGCCTTTTGATAATAAGCTAAATCTTTATTCCATCCTTCTATATCTTCATACAACTCTTTCTTACCTAAATCATTATCATTATCGTACAAGTTGTTTTCTAATTGATAAACTAAACTATTATAGCGTTGTTGATTTTTTGCCGTTTTTGCTTCGATATTCGTATGACTATCAATAATAACAAAAGCCATAATTGCCGCAACGATTCCAGCAATAATCGCAATGCCCCAACCTGTTCCGTAAAGCCAACTAGTATCATATTTTGTGTTGTCGTACATCCAATTGCCAAGAATTATAACTCCAATACCCACACCTACTAAAATTAACATTAACCAAAACCACATAATATTTTTCCTTTCTTATCTCATAAAATCTCGATTTTATTCTATTTTTTTCCAAATCGGTTAACCCTATATCTCTAAAATAAGAACATTTAGAGCAAATTTCTTCTCTTACATTAGGTTTTAGTGCTCCAGAACACATACTAAAAACTGCTATGCCGATAGCTTCCATATTGTTATAACAACGACTATAAAACATTTTCTGTTTGATATTTTTTATCAATGCTTTAATTTTCTTTAACATTACTTCTTGCCTCCGTCCATTTTGGCACCACATTCAGAACAATATTTTGGCAATCTGTCAACCGTATCATTGTCGCCATCGTAAAAACATTCAGCACAGCAAGAACACACCATATATTCGCAATCGTATTCATCTCGTTTGATTGTCCATTTTCCGTGTTGCACCTCAGCAATATCAGCTTTATTTTTAAAACTATCACAAATTACGCCGCCGTGAATAGGGTCAAGTATGTTGCCGTATTCAAAACATGCTTCATAATGAATGCAATCTTTGCAAGTCGTCATTACTTTCATCTCCATTTTCTTATTTTATCTCGTATTATCCATAGTGGATTAGAATAAGAAACCCACCATATCTTTAAAAAATACCAACAACCATAAAAGAAGTTTTTCTTAAATCCTACGTACCACCAACGAGGTATTTTGTTCATTTATTTTCGTCACCTAACATTCTTTTTTAATTGTTTTCAACAATATTTTCTACTTCTATTCCATAAGGTTCGCATATTTCTTCGAGTTCTCTTATAGAATCTTGACGCAAGCTAACATCTGAAAAATTAAAATGCTTTGCAAAAAATAATTCTACGATACAGCATACATCTCTACCGCTATACAATTTCATAATTCGTACACCTAAACCCTTTCTTTTATATGTTATATTTGTTTGTGTATTCGATAAATCTAATCACAGTATCAAAACAACAGTATTTGCCATCACCATACTCATACATGGCCTCACACTGTTCGCAACGATGATTTGCCAAGCTACAGGCTTTATTCTTGTAATGTAGAATTTTAACGGCATCTTCGTACTCTGCCATACTTTCAATTACCTCATTTCGTTTTCAATTTAATCATTTGATTACTTTTGATAAAATGTCTATTTGATTTCGCTTAAATCTTCATAAAAGCGTACTTTTATACAACTTCGTTTCATTTCGGGAATTTTTAAAATTAAAAAATATATAATTAAACCTATGGTCTCGGTGGCCTTTCGTTTAACCATTTAATATAAGAAATAAATTTCCATTTAGGCGGCTTTCTATTAATCCATCTTATATAATTTTTTCGCCTAATTTGATATCTAAGTTTTTTCGACTTTTTTGCATTCATATTATTCTTACCTCACAATTTAAACAATATTGTTTACATTGGTCTGAAACGTCGATTCCGCAAACCACACAACCATCTTCCATATCAATATCTTAAACCAAAATAAAATCTAAAATATCAATATCTATTGGCGGCTTATTAGATTGGATGTGTCTTTTGAAATGATGGTGTTATTTTAATTTCATTTAATCTAGTTCTCATCATTGTCTAACCTTTCTAATTCTTTTTCTATTGTGTAATAGTCTCTTGTACTATAAACTTTTTGAAATCCTTTCTCTAAAATCCGATAAACATTGTGTTTTGTCTTATCTGAAATCACATAATATTTCCGTCCTCTCCTTGTTGTCCAAGTCACCAAGTTATGAGGATTTTCTGGTATTTTTTTGACTATCTTTTCTTCGGCCATAATTAAAACTCGCCACCTCCTTCTTTTTATTTCACTTTGGGAATTTCTTTGTGGGAAAATAAAGGCGCACAAAAAGTACGCCTACTATTTAGTTTTAAAATTGCTCTGCCCATTTTTTATATTCAACAATGAGTTTGTCAATTTCTGCGTTTTTCTTTGACTGTCCGAAATAGTCACGAATTATTTCGGGCGTTATATCTAGTTTATACTTTTTGAACATTTCCACAAACGCAGCACTTCTTTCTAAGACTGCTCGTGTAAATGACTTATCTTTATTAGCAATAAGCGAATTAATTTTAGAAATGATTTTCTTAACATCGAATACAGTTAATTTGTCTGTATTTGCTGTTCTAAATAAATAATCGCTCTGAACAAGATTTTGTACTCTACCAGAAGGTAATGCTCTGTAATATTTTAAACCGGCATAAGTTCTTAAAATTTCTTTATATTTATTATCAAGACTTTTAAGACCTTCGATATCAGAAACTTTAAATTCTACAATATTATCATTGCTATAGTTTAACCAAATTAATATCGCCATAGACTGCAATGGTGTAGCATCAGTAGAATGTAATTCTTTTTCTAACACTATCTGATTAAGTAAATTTAAAACTTCATCCAAACTTTTATAAGCAGACGAGGTTGCATCAATTCGTTTTGCCAATTTAACTTGAGATATATTGGAAATTCTATTAATTATCTTATCTTTATTAGGCGCTTTGGTAAACTCCACAAAGTCAATCAAAGCACTTCGGCGCAAATAAAATTGAGTTTTCCCAACCGCAGTTTTCGTTCCAAAATATTCATAAAGGTCGTCACCCATTAAAGAAGAAATCTCTCGACCTTCCATAAATTCCGCTATCTTTTTGACTAAACCGCCATACTTCTCAGAGTATTGGTCAACAAACTCCTGATATTTGCTCATAGACGAAATCCCCTTTCGTTTTTATATTATAATTCACTTCGGGAAATTTGTCAAGTAATTTTTTTGGATTTTTTCAAATTCTTTTTCATCAAAGCGAACTATGTATGTTATTATATCAAAATCTTCGCCTACGGGCACCTCTACAAACAATGTGCCGCAGGGAATATTTTTATGTATATCTTGAAGTAAAATTGAAAAATAAGAAAGATTAATGTCAAATGGCATATTTTCCAATTCGTACTCCAATTTTAACTCATAATTACCAACAGTATTCCGAAAAACGTTTTCCTCTCGAAAAACAATCTGTGGCAAACAATCTACTAAGTCGCAGCCTTTGTTTGTTAATTCATAAATTCTCATTTTCAATTTCCTCCTAATTAATATTCATATTATTTAAGCACTTATTGATTGCAGAAAAATCCTCTTTAAATTGTAGCGTACAATCTCCAGTGTTAATATCAAAAGGTATTTTTAAAACTTTTTCAGATTTACCAAGAAGAAAGTCGGATACGATTTGTCTGCCAAGATTTTTAATATATTCGTCCATGCCGGAATATCTCTGTGTAATCTTTTCACTACTATGACCTACTGCCCTACTTGCTATATACATTCCCTTTTGAAAACTCTTTAAGTTTTCCTGCTCGCCAGCCAAACAGCATATTATTGTAACAAAACTGTGTCTCATTGCGTGAGAACTTATTTGTTTTGTGATACCACAAGCTTGTGCTGCCGATTTAAACAAGTTGGAGTAAGTAGTTCTAACCGAAGAAACCTTACCTCCTGCCTTTTGTGTTTTAAAAATTTCTTCAGACAAAATGGGCGTCATTCCGGTTGCTTCAATATATTCTTTGGTGAAAACTTTAACGGCCTCAGTAATTAATATCGACGGCGTTTTAGATGTTTTTTGTTCTACGATGTCAATTTGCTCTTTAAAATTTCCATCTTTATCAATCAAATGTCCCCATTTTAATTTAACTAAATCACCACATCTAATTCCGATGGCACAGCCCAAACTCCAAGCATATCTGTTTCTTGCTCGTTTAATTGGATTTTTTGCACTTTCTTCAAAAAGCCACTTCCTAATAGCTTCAAATTGTTCATAAGACTCTATCCATTCAGCAGCCTTAGCTAAAGGTCTACCGTCTTTTGTAGTACCACGAAGTTTACGCTCTGCGCGTTCTTTCGCATCAATTTCTTTTTCTTTTAAGCTCTTTTTCTTTTTATATTTGGTATTCAATTCTTCTTGAAGCAACAATAATTCCTTTTCAACATTCATGCGAAGTTGTTGCTCATATTTTAAATTATTCTTTAAGATATCATAAGCTTTTTGTAACTTATTATATTCTTGAATCAATACTGACACATCAACTGATAAAATCTGCTTATCCACTTAATCACTTCCTTTAGACAACCATATAATTTTATTATTTATATAAATTAAAATTAACCCATAAATATTTCCAATTAATTTAACGCCAAATGATTTTCTTTGATAATTCGATTAGCAACCACACATTTTAATGTAACTGAAGGTACAGAAATTATCTTATTTCCTTTTGCCCAAATTTTATGACTCCCGTTTTGTCTATCAAAAGAAAATCCGTTTAACTTTAATATCTTTTCCATTTCTCTTTTATTAATTTGTCGTATATTGTATCACCCCACATTTAACAAATTCTTCCCATGTATTTTCAAATCCGTGAAGTTGTTCAAGTATTCTATTAAATATTTCACAATTTCCACAGTTGCCGCAATTATGTATGGGACACATATTCGTATCCTTAAATTTGCAAGTTATAATACTGCGACCTGAATTGTCTCGTTGTTCTTTTGTTAATCGAATGTATTCCATTATATAACTCCTAAACTTATCATTATTTTTTGATTTATATCCATAATCTTTTTCTGATTCTCAACCTTACCAAGACATTTCATTAATAGTGACTTATCAATTGTCATAGGTTGTTCACAGAGTACCGTTGACGGTTTTGAAACTCCATCTTCTGGCAATAATTCGACGTGAGTAGGAATATTTTTCTTTTGTTTGCTTGTTATCGGACATACTACTGTAGTTGGTGAATGTTGATTACCCTTGTTATTTTGTATTATAACCGCAGGTCTAATACCGCCCTGTTCTGAGCCGACATTCTTTGTTAAATTCACTAAGTATATTTCACCACGCTGAATCATTTTTTTAAATTTATCATTCCTTTTTATTATTTAATTTTACCTTTATATTCTTCTAAAACCAATATCATTAACTTCAAAAACCGTAAGATATTTAAAGGGATTTTCGTTGTCTAATTTATTATAGTCATATTCGGTGGGATAATCCATCGCCGAACCAAAGGTTCCGCTGTAAAAATATAAACCATGTCCGTTAAGCGGAGAGCTCATAGTTGCTATGTGAGATGGCTTAAATCCAAGCCTATACACTTCTTTTCTTGCCAAAGCTCTTGCAATTGTAGCAATGCAACCCGGATTATAAGGATTCATCCACGAGTATATTTTTTTAGCTTCCTCTTTATAATCAGGTGCATATTTTGCACAAAGGTCTTCGTATGCTAACCAACCTGCAAATACTTGTTGCAATTCTTCAAAACTCCAATTAATTTTTTTAAGGGGCAATTGTTCAAATTGACTTTCAAGATTAGTGTGATTTGTTAAATAATCTTTATCATTAATATAATAATTATATCTGTCGTCAAAATATTTTTTGACTTCTCGATAATATTTATTAGTAATACTTACATCATCTATACTTTCAACAACACCTCTGCCAGATTGTCTTACTGCATCTGCTCGCATATTGGCAAACTTCTGATTGTCCTTATGCACCGCATAACCCATGCCAAGACCACATAATAATAAACCTAATAAACTCATAATCAAAAACTCCTTTTAAATAATTTTGTTTTTATAATTATATCAATTTCTCTGACCAAAATAACGTACTTTGACGAATTTAAAGAACATTTGTTCGGTGAATCTAATTTTACAACTTTCATATTAAATTGTCAATACATTTTTACAATCTCAAACATTCTCTAACCATCTATTGCCGCCTGAATATTTTCTATCGCTTCTTCTAAAGCGCTAATACCTTCTTCGATTTTTTCATACCGTTCGGTACCACTGAAGTTTTCTTCAAGATTATCAAGCTTTTCTTGCTCGTCAGAAACAATATCTTCAATTTCTAACTTAATATTTTCTAACTTTGTTCGCTGTTTTGCGTTCAGTTTTCTCACCTCTTTCTGATTACAGCATACTGCTGATTGCAAATCAAATGCTCGTTTTATACGATTTTATTTTTCACCTTTCCTCTCAACATCTTTAGTATTTTCGTTTGAAAAATTGACCAATGCCTGTTCTGCACGAGCTAAGTATTCATCCTTAAATTTTTTCTTAATTTTATTTCTAACTTCCGACAATGCTTCTTCGGCAATTTCTCGAATGTCGTCTGCATAAATTAATACATAAGTATCTCGTTCGTTTAAGTCTTGTTCGACTTGATTTAATATCAATGTACAAACCTTATCTTTTAAATCTTCAACTCTATTCGCACCCAAAAATTCAGTTAAGGGGCTTATTTCATTTGCTAATCTTTGTTCAATATTTCTTTCCACTTAACATTTTCCTTTCTCCAATCAAATACCAATTTTATATTACTTTAACTTCTGCTCCATCAAAATCAACATAATAATCTGCTTTATTCTCACAACCTTTTACAGAACACGTTGCTAAACCGGAACCACCTGAATTACTTTTGTTTTTCAAAATGCCACGATATTTATTGTGACAATGTTTGCACATGTGCACCCAGCAAGTTCCGTACTCGCTAATCTCATCATAATAATCATCAAAAACAATTTCTTTTCCGCGTGGAGAAGTAAATTTTAAATTAAATTTCATTTCATTAACTCCTATAAAACTAACCTTTTATTCAAATTTAATGTCCAAAATGTAAGACGGCAATATTTTCCGAATACCCGGTAGTCGCATTAATTATTGAAGTAATCAAATCAATTGCAACTTTATATCTCCAATAACCATCTGGTTGAGAAACTTTTTCTAATTGTAATAACGTATTAGCAAGGTCTGCTTCTTTTAAAATATCTCCGCAACGGTCTTCAAAAATTTCAGTATTACCGTCTGTGTCGTAAAAGTAGCACTGTGTTTCCTTTTGCTTTCTAAACCAATCACTAAAGGGATATACTTTCCCCAACTCAATAGTTGCTATCACTTGCGCCCACTGTCTACTGTCATCTAAATTTCTTTGTTTGGTTTTATTAACGATATATAATCTACTTTCATATCCCATATTAACTCTCCTATCCAATTATTTTGCCATACGATATTCGATAATTGCATTGTATCCAAACATATCGTCCCAATAAATATCGTGGATTTCAATACCCAATATTTCACTCAATATAGCTGCATACGGTTTTTCTGTCGGATTTTTAATGCTTATTTTACAACCGTACCAATGGTCACAATAATCTTTAAAATCAGCACAATCAGTTTTTTGAGTTTTAAAAATCTCATAAGAGTTTCGCTGGTCTTCTTCTCTTGTGTAAATATAAAACTCACCGTCGTAAAACTCAGAACAAATTTTATTTAATACGCCAACCGGTATGCTTGTAATTAAAACTGCGTTGTTATGCCATTCTTTAAAAGCTTTATTCATATTGCTCTTCCTCAATAAAATCATTTTTTCTTATACGAGTAATCATGGATTTTACAATGGCGTTTATCTCAATTAACGTTCCGTACCATAGTTCACAGCCATTTAAAATCAATTGATAATACCCCGACTCTTTGCTATTTGCACATTCATTCAAATACATATAACTTTCAAACAATTTTCCTTCATTGTTTAACCGTTCCCATTGCTTACAATCTTCAGCAATAACATCTTTTAAATCTTTTAAATTTCCCATAATTATTCTCCTAACCTTTAATCAACTGATATAGCTCATCAAATTCTCCTTGTTCACACCAATCACAAGTACAATCAAGCTCGTCCTCTTCGTCAGTGCGATAGATTTTCCGTGCTAAATTTCCTTCCCTGCTTTCAATAGCCATTAAGCAGCGTTCACAAACATATAAGTAATCTTTATTTTTCATATCAAGCTCCTCATAAAATCTGACTTTTATTTAATCTCTAATTAAATCTTCCCATCTAAGACCAGTAGTTTCTTTTACTTTTCTTATCAGCTTCAATGACTCTGTTCTTCCAATTAAATAGTCGTATAATGTGCTTGGACGGACATTTAATATTTCCGCAAATTCAAATGCGTTAATGTTATTATAATCCAACCAATTTTTTAAGTTAGGATAAACAATTTCATTTCTAAATTTTGAAGTTGATGGCTTTCTTTTGTATGCCATTATTGTTCACCTCATTAAATTCGTTTCTAATTCCATTTAAGTAACTTGACAATCATCCAAGGTTTATACCATCGAATGTCATACATAAATCTAATTAGCTTATGAAGCTCTTCTATTTCTTCTTTTGGTAAAAACTCTTTGTTGGTTATCAAATATCCTTTTATATACTTTACATATTTCTTTCTCATACTTGCCTCCGCTTACAGTTCAAAAAATTCAATCAACGCTTCGCACATTGCATTTTCGAGTTCTTTTTTCCACTCAGGATTACTAAAGTTGATTTCATAATGAACAAATGTGTTCGTATCTGTTTCTATATAGCCATTTTTTGTATTGTAATTTGTCTTATAGATGGCGCTGCAATTTATGTTTTCGTCAGTAGTGTTGTCGATGCACAGATTATATTCAACACCCATTTCTTCTCCAAGAGATACATAAGCACAATCCCATTCGTCAAAATAATTTGTGTTGGCAATCTTTCTTAATATTTCTTTCTTCATAATATTGCATTGCCAAAAATATTCTTTATTGCTTTTTAATTCTTTAACAGTCATCCGCTAAACCTCCGTATATTTGTTGCACCTTGTTTGTAAACCACTTACTTAACCCTTTTCTTAAAGTCTTTTCGTCTGCGTCTATCATCACAAGCTCTATGTATGGATACTGCGTTCTTGATTTTAGAACCGGCTTTCCAATTTCTGATTTCAAATATCTGCATCCACTATCTGTAAAGAAACAATTTTCCGTTTCCTTAACAATCTTGAAAGGAACTTTTGTAATAACATTGTTGTTATGAAATGTATAATAAATACCTGTAATATTCATTAAGTATCCTCCGTGTCAAACCTGATTTTATTTATTAATAACTTTATCCACCAATGGTCTTAACTGATTTCTTATATTGTCAATGATTTGCATATATCCATTATTAATTTCCATACAATGATTTTCATGGTCTAATCGGCTTATTGCCAACTCATTATCTTCATTGCCCTCTAATAATTCAATCATTTCTATATGCTTATAATTTTCTTGTTCAAGCCTTCGATGCTCATTACCAAGTATTCTGTACAATTCATATACATCGTACTCTTCCAACAAATTTAATTTAATTTCCATAATTTCCCTCCTACACTAATCCATACCAAAAGATAACATTGTCTTTTAGTTGTAACATTTCTGGATAATCTTTGATATTTGTCGATTTACCTAACATATCATATGGTTTTGCATCATCATATTGCCAATTAATCATATCTTCAAAATCAATTTCGTAGTGCACATCTGCAAGTGGCTCATTACTACGATTTTCTTCTTGATAACTGTCAATCCAATCTAAACAATCCTGTTTAGTTAAATGTTCTATAATTTTTAAAGCATCTTCTTTGTCAACTTCTAACGCTTTCATTACAATATTAGTTCTATTCATAATTGAATCCTCCTTTTAAACTCTTAATATAATAATTAATTTTTACCTGCAAACTCTCCATATAATTGCAACCTCATTTTTTCTGCAAATGCTCCAGCTTCATGTACATCGTCAAATTGTCCAAGCACCGTATGCTTTTTATTTATTTGCATTTGTACAATCCATTTGTTAATATTTTTATTCCAACACACATTTCTATATCCAGAAGTATTATTCTTATTTTTGCCCTTTCTATTTTTTGAATTATTACTATCCGCAACAACTCTTAAATTAGATTTTCTGTTATCTAATGTATTGCTATTTTTATGGTCTACAATTTCCCCATTTGCATCCATAATAAATTGATGTAAAAACAATGGTTTGCTTCTTTTTGTATCAATGTTGTACACACTTGATTTTGCATAATAATTATTAATATCTTTATCATATTGTGCAAACCAAGAATACGGGAAACCTACAACTTTTTCTAAATCTTCCAAGTCTATAATTGTATATAAACTCTCTTGATTTCTTCTATGTAATTCGATTTTTGCTGTTGCATTTTCTTTGTCTATGACGTAATTATTACCTTTCTTTTTTGCTATACCTTTCACCTCATCAAACATTATTTTATCTATTTAATTCTATGTATCCGCCCACAAACCAAGCAAACATACAATCCGTCCCATTCAGACATAATTGTTGGCTCCATTATATTTCCTTTTTCATCACAAGGTTCAAACCCATCAGCCGTAACATTATTTCCACACTCGCAAACATACTCATCTGCTTCATCGCTTGTTATCTCTATCCCTGTGATTTTTTTATCTAATCCATCAAGAGTTTCTTGAATCATTGCTTTTAACTCTTTGTCCATATAAATATTCCTTTCTCCAATCAAATCATTATTTTATTCGTACCAAAAGTCCGTATCTTCGTTATTGTTAGAAACAGAATATTCGTTTCCGTCAAGGGTTACATATTCATATTCCAAAACATCTGCATCAATATCAACTTTCTCAATATCAAAAACTTCTTTTGTTTCCATATTGGCTTTGCAATTAGTAGTTACTTCATAACCACCATCCCAAACACTTGTAAATGTTCCGTTCTTAATCATATTAAATCCTCCTCTTAAAACCACACTTTTATATGGTTAATCCTCCTCTATAATTTGATTTCTATTGTGGTCATAATACCAACTCGCCACCACATTTCCACCTTGATTCTTTTCGTTTCCATTGTTGTACATATCAATCACATACATTTCATCTTCTTTAATTTTATATAATGTCATGTTGTACAATAAATCATCAAACTTTGTACTTGTATGACAACATAACGAACAACTTTTTTCTCCGTTTCTTTTCCATACTGTTAATAGATAATATGTCATTTTAAAACCCTCCGTATAAAATCACTCTTTTATGTTGTTATCTTCCATTGCTTTTAACTCTGCTTTCAGTTCATCTAAAAGCATTTGTGATGTTTTTGAATTATCCGTTTTGACTATTGAAACACCAAACTCATCTTTTGCAATCTGTTTCAATTCTTCAAATCTATCGTCAGCCATATTTATTACCTCATAAATTCGTCATTTTATATTGTTAAAACTGTGTTTGAATAGTGATTACCAATACATTTTCTTCTATCGTCCAACTTCTAACTGTAAAATATCCATAATCACTAATGGCATTTCTTACATCATTATATCTTCGTGTTTGAAAACTAAATCTATCATAGATTTTAATGTGATTCATTCCATTGAAATCTTCCAAAAAATCTTTAACCTTCATAATCACACCTCATAAAATTATCCTTCTGCTGTGTATAAATCTTGAAATCTATCTTGATATTCTTCCAACATTGCCCTTTTACAAGCAGAACAATTATCCAAGATATTATCAAACATTTCTTTATCGGTTATATTTTTATCTGTTAAATCATACTTGCAACCTTTACATTTATCTCCTGCCATAATTTCACCTCATAAAATCATTCTTCTAATTCAAGCACACCTTGTTCAATTAAATCTTCCTCAATCATTTCAGCGTGTATTTTTGTTCTGCTTAATTCAATAGCAAATTCAGTATGTTGTACAAAATAATTTTTCCATTTCAGTATAAGGTCTGCTTTATCATTGTCTGCAATATCACTTATTTCTTTTTTAAACTGTTGCCAAAACTCAATAGAAATATCGCACAAATCTATAATCTCTTGTTTAATATTTATATCTTTCATAATAACCTCCTCATAAAATTAGTCTTTTATGTGCTTATCTCTCATACTCATTCATAAGCCAACCCACACCCTTGCTATGACGCTCGTCAAACCAATACCAAATGTCGTCTCTGTGTGTTCCTTTAGAAAATCCATTCCAATCAACATCTAAACATTCTTCTTCATCAACAGGAATATCTTCCAATTCATCCCACATAGCTTCAAGTTCTTTATCATCATATTTATGGTAGATACTCATAACTAAACCCTCCCATTTTATTATTCCGTAAACTCTGTAAATACATCTTCTGTAATGCCTATCTTGTCATACAGTTCGTGTAATTTATCATAATCTTCTTCCCAATAATTTCCGTCCAAATCCTCCCACATGACAATTCCGTCATATAATGTGAAAGACTGCATTTCTGTAAAACATCCGTTCTCAACACAAAAATCTAAAAAGTCTTGAAAATTATACTCTCGAATAATTTCAACCGCTTCTTTATATTTGTTTGGTGACAAAGGCATTACCAGATTCATCACTCTGTCAAAACAAGTTACTTTACATTCCATAATGAAAACCCCTTTTGTTCTATAAGCTTTTATGTGTTAAAATTCTACAATTTCATATTCGTCAAGAAAACGAGGTTTTATTATCCTTGACAACCTTGTTGAACTTGCTTTTGCACTACCTCTTGTTTTAAAGAAAAGACTTTTTGCCTTTTCTATATTTTCTAAAACACTTTTTTCATCAATTTCATACATATTATGTTTTTTCCAACCATTAACAAGATAGTACACTCCATCATAGCTTGTACGTTTAATTGTATATCTCTTTTCGCTCATAACAATTTCCTCCTATAAAATCCGTGTTTTATTCACAATCTTCGTTAAGCAAAAGCAAATCTCTTGTATCGCGCAAAATTTACTCAAGCTCACTATCTGAATTGTGTTTAATTATTTTAATCCTCAAAAATTCTTATATCTTTATAATTTTTTAATAAAAAGTTTATGCAACTTAAAAAATGTTCTCTTGTATAATTGTGCTTTTCAAAATTGCAAAAATAATTATTTTCTTCTTTTCTCCAAATTTCACTTAATAATGCGTGATTTTTCTTAAAGAAAAAGTAAAATGTTACGTCTTCTTGTGTTTCTATCTTTTTTGTAAAAGTTTCTTTGTTTAATTCTTTCATTGTTCTTCCTCAATCCTTAATCCTTCCACGCATCTTCATTTAATCTTTGACAAGTATCGTTGCTTGGGAACCAAACGGTATGTGAATAATTTTTAATATCGTCTTCATCTCCGCCTTTAAAATTCCGTCGCCATTGTCCACCAAACGCTGCAATCATAGCACAAGCGCCGTCGTAAAAATTCCAATCTGCATCTCGTTTCCCTCCAAGTAGCCATATCTTGTACCTATACTGAAGGAAATCCTGCGCCATTGTTTTAAGTTTATCAACATTCTTTTGAGTCATTTTAACTCCTCCAATTGTTTCATAATTTTTGCTCGGTTTTCAGGTGTGTCAAGAAATACTTTATACAAACCGGGAATATCACGAATGATTTTAATTCCTTCGTGTTTTTCAGCGTGTTGTGCAGCGGTTATATCAGAATCCCAACACCTAACTTTTCCACACTGCATTTCGCCAATACACTCAATATGCTGAGCGTCAATCATACCAAAACGCGTAGGGTATTCTCCGTCAAATATGCCATATCCATGACAACATTCAAATTCGTCCCAACCCCACTCTTTGCCGATTTCGTAAGCCTCTTGGGATACTTGTTTAATTCGTTCCATAATTGCACCTCTTTAAATTTCTACAAAAATGCAGTATTTTTTATTATTCTGTTGGTATCGCTTAAAATCTTTTTGAGTGCCTTTGCCAAAATTAAAGGCTTGTTGAATTCGCTCCGCATTCCACAAGATACCATCTTTTTCTTTGATGATTTCTTCAAGATTATTGTTATAAAAATCTTTTAGATATTTGCGACTAATTTCTAAAATCATGGTCTGCCACCTAATTCTATGTACTTAGTATCTGCCATTCTTTGTAGTTCTTTAATTTCCCAATCTTCAGGATAATGCCATTCGTCTACATTCAAAATTTCTCTAATCTTTTCGTATAGAGTTTTGTGGTCAGTTGCATTTCTAATGAACTGTTTTGCTTTAGCATAGGCACTCATTATAAAACCTCCATTTTATTCAGATTTTGTTTCGCTTTCTTCGGGTGTTATAATCTTGTTGTATTTAGTTCTTATCCAATTTAAATAGTCTTCAAGACTACCATTCCCGTATGTCCAAGCCCAATCTTGGTCGTATGACCAAAATACCAACACTTCGTGACCGGTAGTAACATTATCAAATATAAATTGCTTTCTGCTTTCTGATGAAAACAAATCTTTAATTGTGCCTTCGCTTGCTCCGTTTTTAGATAATTTTAAATACAAATATCTTCTAAGATTTTCTAAATCTTCAGGTGTTTGAATATCAAAAATTTCAAGTTCATTTTCTTCAGAACCTGCTTCTATCAAACTATATTCGTTTGTACGTTTAACATTTAATCGTCTTAATTCTTTGTTTACGGCAAATAAAGCAGACTCCTCATACTTTCTACACTCTTCTTCACCATCTGTACCATAGAAAACGTGTCCGTCCTCTGCGATATACTCTACTCTTACCAATTCTTCAACTGTTCTTTTAATTTCATTCTTTTTCATAATTAATTTACTCCTTTATAATTTTTTATTTAATTTCTTCAATAGATAAAATTCGGTATTCGCAATCAATACCTAAGCCATAAATTTTAATGCACTCTTCTAAACTCGAAACAGTACATTCTTGCTTGTTCCATTTGCCGTGAGAAAGTTCGTCTTTGTATTCAAATTTGATGTGTAGCATAGTTGCCTCCTATTCGTATATTGTGTATTCGACCTCAAGATTATCGTTTGTTGGATATGCCGTCAAATTCCAAGCGTTGCCAAGCTCGAAATATAATCCATAGTTATCAAAAATGTTTTGTAACTTATCGTAGACACCGCCATTGCCATAGTTTATACAATCGTACAAACCGCCCTCAAAAGACATAGATAAAATATGATTGCGTGCTGCATATTCAAAGTATTTTAACGGACACATATTTTCTTCTACTATCAATTTCGGCGGTGCGCTTAAATCCTTGTATGAATACTCAAGGCGAATTCGTTTGTCATTAAAATAAATACATACATCCTCATCAATGCCTCTGTCAGTGAGAAAATCTAATATTTTATAGGCAAGTTCTTCAATTTTCTTTTTAGTTAATTTCACAACTATCCTCCTACCAATTAAAATCCTCTGCGACACAACTCCAACCGGTACCAAAGTGCGTTACGCCAAGCACATAGAGGTCGAGCTTATCAGAATAGAAAACGAGATTGTCGGTGTGGTTTATTAGCATATGTGCAAGTGATTCGTTGATTAGATAATACTGATAAACGTCACGCATTTGTTCTTCTGCATCGTTTTCCCATCCAAGTTCTTCATATTCTTCACGAGTGATTTCGTTTCCATCTTTATCGTAATAATCGTACAATTCGCCACCCTCAATGTTATCAAACAAATACTCATCAACATTTACGATTTCATTACAAAGCAATAGACTGTCATTATCGTGAAATAACTGTGCATAGTTGCAACGAATTGTTTTACCTTTTAATTCTTCATAAGCGTTTTCAACTTTAGTATAAGTACCACCGTGTTCGCTAACATAGGCACCCTTATCATTTTGTTCATAAAAGTTGTTGATAAGGTATTGCTCAGTACAATATCTGCCCTTACCATTTGTGTAAATGTCATCCCAATATACAAATTTAATATCCATCATTCTTCCTTCTCAATAATTTCATAATTAAATCCTTCGTGACAGTATTCGTATTCATCGGTAAGCCAATCAGTAATGGTATAACATAGTTCATCGTTGTCGCCATGATAGTCAAATTCTGACACTAATCCAGTAGGCAAAACAGTATCGTCATCTTCGTCAATATCCCATTCAATATCAAAGATTTTAACTTTAACTGTATCGCCATATTCTTCGTATCGTTCTAACGATTCCCAATCGGTAAAGCCAAGCAATTCAGCAATCCAATCGGTTTCAAACCGTAAAATATCGTTAAGATGTGTTTCGTCCATTCCGTCCGGATATGCGTCCTCAAGGATGGATTGCAAAGTGTTAATTTGGTTATAAGAAAGCATAGCAAGAGTTGACTCTGCGCCACTCCAACCTTCAAAATCTTGTAAATTAATTTCACTTGTTATAATCATTTTTCTTCTCCTTATCTAACATCAATTCCTCTGTTCAATAATTCCTTCTTATAAATTTCTGCTTGACTTTCCGAATCTTTACCTAAACCAACTGAATAACTTGTACCTGCATAAAAACATTGTGAAGCATCAGCTTTAAATTTTGTATAGAGTATATATAAATGTTCGTTTGAAATAGTTTTAATATCTCCGTTCTTTTCTTTCATCGCATTATTAAAATCATCAATAGTACATTCTTTATAATTCAGCATTTATTTATACTCTCCTTTTTTAAATCGCTTTTAGTCTTTCTGCCCTTGCAGGGTTCGGTTCGCATATTATCGCCACAAGCCTTAAAATAGATGCAGTTACGACAAGGGTATTTAACCTCATAAAATTGTTGTTTCATACGATTTCCTCCGCAGACTATATATTTTTATCCATTGATACATAGTACGGTCTTGTATGATTACAAGCCGCACAGAGTTTATCAAATTCCCGCTTAACTTTTTCATAGTTTGCATTTTTGTAATGTATTTTTGTTTTCGGACTTCCATCCTTTTTTGTTCCAATTAATTCTTTTAAATAATAAATTGTGCTTCCCATCATTTCCTTACCATCCGTATACTTCCATTACTTGTTCGTTTTCTTGTAGTGTTTTATATAATGCTTTATTCTTTTCAGCGTCAATATCAATTGTCATTGCTTCAAGTACAATTTTATCGTCATAAGATGGATTGTCTTTACTGCATTGATGTAATGCTAAAGCGTGAGAATCTGTTTTATAAATAAACTCTGCTATTACATTCCCGGACTTTATTCCTTTTGATTTTGCAAACTCTGTCGGTTCTGCGTAATGCACTTTAATTCTTGTATAATTTTTCATACAATTTCCTCCGCAAAAAATTATTTGTAATATTTTTGAACACCCATCATAGAACAGGCATTAACAAGACTATTAAATATGCGAAGAGAATTTTCTTGCCTTTTCTTTTCATCCTTAAAAAATTGCTCTCGTTCTTCATCCGTTAATGTTGCAAGATATTCTTCTCGTTCTTGTTTTCTTTGTTCTCTCGCTTTGTTGGCTTTATATTTACGCACTTGTTTGCTATTGCATTTCATACGATTATTCCAACTCCATAATCTTTTCTTCTTTTAAAACTTGCTTTACTGCCGCTTTGGTATTTTCATAAGTTGCACCAATGCAAGACATAACGGCAAAACGTGGATTTCCATTTACTAAAAATCCAATCTGCTCTGCAAGTTTGTAAATATCGGTATTTTTATGTTCGCTTGTCTGATTGAGCATAACAATTCCGTTGACAAGCAAGGCAATCTTTTCGTTTTTAGTCATAAATATCTCCTTCCCAATCTCTAACAATTTTCTGCAAAGGACAATACATTGTGTCATATCCGTTGCAATTTGGAATGAATAAGTCAAGAGTGATTTCTGCATTATCAATAACGGCTTGTGCCATTTCTTTTGAAGAACGCATTTGTTCACCGTAATTTAAGGTGTGTAAAGCGCCATAAGCGATGTTGTATATAATTTTCTGCTCCTCTTTGGTCGCAGGTCGTTTTTCGTCATTACTATTTCCTCCGTCATAGGTGCGAATAGTAATGCTTTTTGCCATATGTTTTGCCATAAACTTTAACATATCAGGCTCAAGGTATTTTCTCATAATAAAACACTCTCCTATAAAGTTAATACACCATAATCACGGTCAATATCGTTCTCATCCGGGTCGATGTCAAATTCTCTAATACCATCTGTTGTTTGAAGTTCAAAATCTTCGCAATTGTGTTCTTTGCACCATTCAAATAATTCTTTTGCGTTCATATAAAACACTCCTTTTATACATTCTCGTTGTTCTCGTCGTTAATTCGGATTTCGCAATTTCCAAACATATATGTCGCCACCGTACAAGCAGTTTTTGCCGTTGGATAATCATTGCAATCTGCAATATGACGATTATTAACAAATAATGAATATTTATAGAATTTCATATCGTTTATTTAACCTCTGTTATCCAAAAATTATTTTTCCAAATAAGGCATATTGAATAATTGCATCGGCAACTTCGGCATCAATTTGGCAAGTATCCAAAGTAATGATTTCGTTGTCAAATTTTGCCCACTCATATTCAAGCAAAAATCCGTTGGTAATTGCTTTTGAAATTCCGTTTAGCAGTTTAGGTTTATCCAATAGCCAAACATCGTCGCTTTCAGCGTCGTATAGTTTGAGCGTTCCACCTCTGCTAATTTGGTCGCTTGCAAATTCGCCAAGATATTCTCCCTCAACTTCGGCAGAGTTACACCAATAGTTAATGCCACCCTCTAAAGCGGTACATACTATATCGTCAATATCCTCGTTAGATACGCGAATTGTAAATTTTGCAAAGATTTCGTTCATTTTTATTTGCCTCCTATTGACTTTTAAATAAAGTTTTAGTATACTCAGTGTGTAGGGATTTTCTTTTTAAGCGTGAAACTCCCTCGTTGAAAATGTCGCATTTGGATTGTGCTATGTATTACTTGATGTAATCGCGGTACGCTTTTTCGCTCTCAAACTGCATAAGCGTTCCATTAACTACTGCATAGTAATACTCGTTACATTCGTCAACAAAATCCATAGCACTTTCTCCTTTCTGCACTCACTTTTCGTGGGTGCATTTTTTATGCAAAACGGATTTCCGTTCGGCACCAAAAAAGAGTTTGATTTTCTTAAAAAGTTTACGCTCTGCTTTTGCAAGTTTAGGCTCGTTCCAAACGCCCCAAATAAAAAACACAGTTAGTGCAATTTCAATAATGCTTTGAATTAAATGCGGTGTTGACATAGTTCGTTTCGTCCTTTCTATTCACTTTAGGAATGTAGCTTTGTAAAAAATATAACACGGATTTTGTTCCGTGTCAAGAGTTAATTTCATTTTGGGAATTTAGTTTTGTAAAATTGTGTTGGATTTTTACTTATTTATAAATATGCACTTCATCGCCAAAAGCAATAGAATAGTCGTCTATTGGTTGTGCTGATATTATTGCTTTATTGTAGCCTGATTTATATGCTATAAAAGTTGATAATATGATTATTAAAATTATAATCAATGTATATGCAATTTTCTTTTTCATTTTCATTTACTCCTTTTGGGTATAAAAATAGCACCGCTTTTGGCGATGCTTTTCTTTGGTAATATTATTTTTGCTTTGGGTTTGATAGGTCAATATCGTAGGTTTTTTCAAGAGCGTTGATAATCAATTTGTTTACAGACACTTTACCTTTTTCGTCACGGATATTAAGTCGCACTGCAAGTTCACGCAATTTTTCTCTATTACCTTTATAGACTTGCAGTGCAACTCTTTCATATTTTTCTTTTTGAAAATCGTTGATATATTGGTTTTGATTAAATTCGCCATCGGGATATTTAGGCATAAGCATACTATCTCCTATAAGTTATTCCTCCTTTATAGTATAATACACTATGCTTTAAAAGTCAAGCATTAAGTTCACAATGCAAGAGGGTATAAAAATTGCGTTGAATTTTAGAATGATAGAGTTTCGCCCGGATACGAAGTTTGAATAACGACGCAAGGTGTTATGAAATAATCCGAGCGTTTAGTGTTGCAGATTCGCATTTCTTGTTGGATAAATTCCTCTGCTTGTTGCTCGGTTTCAAAAGGACTGTGTATAATTTCAGAATCACAGTCTATCATATCAGGCGTATACATTGATACTTGAAATTTACGCAATTTAGTCATAGTTATACCTCTTTTGCTTTTAATAATTAGGCAGATTTAGGCTGCCTTTTTAGTGGTTTTCTTTGCAGGTTTCTGCTCTGCTTTTGCCTTTGCTTTTTCGGCTTTTCTTTTCTCACGCTTTAAGGCATTTTTAGTTTTACGCTCTGCCTCTATTGTTTCGGCATCTTTTGAAAGTTCGCCATTGATACGATGAGCCACAAATTTTTCAAAATTGTTACGGAATGTGTTTGCACTTGTTGGGAAAAATTCACGCCTTCCTGTTTCACGATTTTTGCGATATGTTCCCACGATGGCAAGAACGGACTCAAAATCATTTGCTTGTGCTTTTAACACTTTACTGCCAACTGCAAGTTGACCCAATACGGCTTTATAGAGGGCAAAAAACGCATTGGTCTGTCCTTCTCTTTGTTCGGCGGTTATAGTGTTATCAATAACGCCACAAGCATAACGAGAAGCAGCAAGGCGTAAAGCCTCTACGGACGCACAGTATTTTGGATACTTTTCTTTGATGGCAGATACTTTGAGTGCGGTTGGTTCGTTTGCATTAGATAATACAAGGTTAGTAAGTTCGCTAGTTTTTACAGTTTTAATCATAATAATTCCTCCGTTTATAGTCCATTAGACTTTAATATTTTTATGGTGCTATAAGCCCATAATAAAACACCCAAACTTTTGCTTGGGTGCTTGGTTTATAAGTTTATAGTCTTTTAATTTATTGCATTTTAGATATCCATCTAATAACCGCTATGCTCACGGACGGCATAATTTATGTCGCACTTATCTGCTATCCTTTACGGCTCAAAAGGTCACGCATACCTATACAGTACGCCCACATAAATAAATCACGCTTTACAGTTTATAGAATAACACCGTAGGCAGTAGATACACTACGCCCTGTAAAGTTACACTTTACCCTGTGGCAGTCTTGCCGTGATATAGGAATTTCACCTATACCAGACGCCCTTGCACGGGTTACACATAGAACAGTTTGCAACTTATTCACAACAGGATGCACTACACCCTTGTTATTTTCGGACGCACTTATCCTATGCTCATCCTCGCCGTGTGTGGCTATACCTTTAATATCGCATAAAGCCGTTTAAAAGCGGTCAAAAGACTATTCAGTTTATACCATTACGGAAAGCGTTCCCGCATTTACCGTAACTTTGACACCATAGGCAAAGCCTCCTTTAAATAATAATAGGGGTTGCGGTTAGTCCTTTGGAGTGGCTTTGACTATTTTTCAAGCGGTCGCTATGCCCTTGCCCTGCTGGGTTAGCCGTTGCCGTTCCTTTGACTGTGCCTTTATTATAGCACATTATGTTCACAATGTCAAGTATTATTTTTTTGGCTCATTGTTTGCAACCTCATAGCGGTTGTTATCTTGTAACCTCAATTATACTTGATATTATTAACTTGTGCGCTATGTTGGGCGCGTCCTCTTGGACTGTGTACACATTATATCACATTGTGAACATAATGTCAAGGGGTATTTTTAAAGTTTTTGAAAAAAGTTTTTTCAGCGTGTTTTTTTGCGCGTGTATTATGTATATTATATATACTATTATAGATTGATATATAGATATAATATTTATATTATACATATTGTATATTTTATCGACTTATATATTACATATTGTATTATTTGAATTATCAATACAAAAAATATAACCTTTTAACCATAGTGTTATATTTTTCGGTAAAGGGGTATATTTTCACCAAAAATTGAACGGACACCGGAACAAAAGTGTATAGTCATTCCATCACACTCATCCTAAAAATGCCCGAACTCCAAAGTCGAAAATTCCCCATTCCATCGCAACAAAACCACCAACCAGCATCCCCTCTCCCAACCCTAACTCCACACAATTCCCCTACTTACCTCTCAATCCCCGCATTCCCAACAAAAAATATCACCCCGCAAAATGCAAGGTGACATTTCTCCAAAACATCAATCTTTCAAACTTGTAATCGAACACGAATATAAATTACTAAGTTCCGTAATCTACAGCTCTACACCCTATGGGGTATAATTCTCACCATCAACCCAACTATTACACCCGTTCAGGTATAACGGTCAACCGATATACAAATAGTAAAACAATAGTATAAAAATACTGAACTAGTCAACTACCAGTCAACTAAATAGTTCTCTAAAAACAAAACTGTTTGGTTCCGACATCAATGTAGGTAGCAAGTTACAGTCAAGTAAAAACACCCACTAAACCCCATTATATGTAACGAATAATCCAGCTCAGCAAATTACCAGCAAGTTAAATAACCAAAACCAATTTTAGTTAAACATACCGTTTAACATTCTAACTAAAAAATAATCCTAAATATTTTAGTTACACTCTTTCACCGATTTGTTGAAATAACCAATGCAACATATTACTTACCCGCGCGCATACACGTCACCTGACGGCGCTTAGACATTGGCCACACCCACCCCTATAAAATCCATCAAATAATTAAATAGCGGCTCATAAAACAATCAATAAAAAATTTTTCAAAAAACACTTGACAAAGTTCCTAAAGTGAAGTATAATACTAAACAGAAAGTTCCCAAAGTGAATTGTAGCAGTGATTCCCTAACCCTACCGGCACAATAATTAGCAACCAAAATACAAAAGGAGGATAAGGCAATAATCACAAATCGAATAGCACTACACAACCGTATAACAACCCTTTACAACAACCATACATATACACAACCAATAAGCCCTACAACCAAAACACACAAAAATTGTTTTTCGAATGAAAAACTTATTAATATTTAATATACGAAGTATATTAGATGTTAATAAGTTTTGAATTATATGAGTCTATTCTATATTAACTTCCAGTTTTTTATCTGTTTTGAAATAAAATCGTGGAAAGCCAATACTAAATAAGGAGATGAAAAGAACGAATAAAAGTAATAAAAATACCAGATTGTTTATCAAGGTTCCAAGAGGCGTGATTGAATCCTTTAGAGATTCTTCACTGGGCATTATTGTGTATCTCGCAATAGCTGTATCTTACGGTTTAAACAATAGAGCTGTTTTTACTCTTGACAACTTTGCGGAATTTGCCAACAAGAGTTCTACTGCTTTTACAAAAAAGCTACTTATAGATTCTTTGACGGAACTACAAAATCAAAATCGTATAAATTTCAGCGTGGATAACAATTTGTTTACCGTAAATGTTTTAGATGATTTTAATGAATGTAAAACGTTTGCTAAAATCTATATGGATGAAATTTACACGCTTCATCAGGAACCTTACAAGAAGCGAACTTGCAAACTATTATATATATTGGCTTATTTAAGATTAAATATGAACAACAAAGGATTATATTATAGAACATATACCAAGATTGCCAAATCGTTAAATATTAGCGACGATAATGTTTCTCATCTTTGTCGCACCCTACAAGACTTAAATATTATTTCTATCAAGAAGATAGATAATGGTAGGCAGCCAGACCATACATATAAGTCAAATGCAAAATTTGAGATATTTGCAGACAAGAGTAATCCTGCTTGGCAAACTAATTTAAAAAATCTTGAAACACAACTTACAAGTGGCATAGACGACTATGACCTCTGGTAACTATATTTTTTTAATTCAATAAATTCCCAAAGTGAACTAAACGAAGAAAGGAGTGAATATATGCAAGAAAAGATTTTAACCTCTCGCCTAACTCAAGACGAACGCGAAACGCACTTTTACATCGAAGGGCAAAAGGTAATCTGCGATTCAACGGAGCCGAAATATTTTAACAAATGCCTTCGTCAAGGTTGGACACCTATTGCAAAGACCGTCTACACTGACGGAACTGTATGTGGAATGATACTTGAAGCGCCAGCAAAAGCAATAAGCATTCGTAATGCAAACGCTAAAAAGCGTGTTATGACAGAAGAGCAAATTGAAGTAGCAAGAGAGCGAATGAAGAACTTACATAAAAACAAATAAGATAACATTGAATTTTTAAATTCAAATTCTTAGCAAGGAATTTATATTCCTAAAACCTATTAACTCAAAATTTGTGATAAAACAATCACGAAAAACGACTCAAATCGCAAGATAGCGATTAATTAAAACTTTAAAATAAAAAAGGAGACAAAAATACATATTGAAACAATTAAATCAAACACAACAAAAACTCGTTGAGGACAATCATAATCTCATTTACTCATTTATGAATAAACACAAACTTAGTTTGAATGCTGTAGAGGATTGGTACGGCGCCTGTGCAGAGGGTCTGTGTAAAGCTGCAATGATTTATAATCCTGATAGGAATGTAAAGTTTAATACACTTGCCTATGTTTGCATGAATAACGAAATAAAGAAAGTTTTAAGAAAAACATCTAAAGAAGAATTATGTTTAAGCTTAGATTATAATATTAGTGAAAATATTAAATTAATGGATTGTATTCGTTCTACAAGAGATGAGTTGGGCGAAGTTGAGTTCTATGAAATATTTAATAAGCATTATAATAAACTCAACGATAGAAATAAACAAATAATTGATGATTGCATACATAAAGACGGTAATTTTGAAGAAATTGGCAAACCTTATGGTATTGGTCGCACTAGCATAAGCAATATTTATAATAAGTTTCTTAACAATGTTTATTCAGA
This sequence comes from Acutalibacteraceae bacterium, assembly GCA_045630515.1. Classification (GTDB taxonomy): domain Bacteria; phylum Bacillota; class Clostridia; order Oscillospirales; family Acutalibacteraceae; genus UMGS1532. Next base: position 146,282 of record JAZQTG010000006.1, on the reverse strand, counting down.
CCTCTATGAAAGCGAGGTTGACTAAACATAGGAGAAAACAAAGCAACATACATACTTTCAATTGAAGCAAAAGATTTATATGGCGCTTCGCTTCAAAATACGAACACAGGATTTTCAATCCGTAATAAAAATGGCGATGTAAGTATCCGAAAATTCATTAACACCTTAGATTTTAGCTTAGACGCAATGAAATTAAGAGAGGTTTATGAAAAAGTCACCCGCCGTAAAAACTTCTCGTTTGAAATAAATCATAAAAGTTACACTCAACAAGTAATTAATGTAACATTCAAATACGCTTTTAAAGAGTTTAACAAGGCCGGAAAAAATGTTTATGTTCGGGCGGGATACAATTTCAGAGATTGTGTTTTCCAAGATGCAGTTTGTGTAATAGACGGTAAACTTGTCGCCATTCAAACAAATACGGAGATTGCAAATCCTATTTCTCAGGAGATGCTTGGTGATAATTTTGAATATAACGAGATAAATAAAGTTTATGAACAGGTAGGAACAATACCGGTTGTCAAAAACAGAGCTGAACTTCGCGAACATTTATACAAATATGGATTTATTTGTGACGGAATTAAATATGTTCGTTATAAACGTAGTAGTGGTTCAAGTCGTGTTGGCAAATGTTTATTTGTAAACGAACAACTTTATGACCGTATGACTAAATGGGACAGGTGCGGGCTTACCGTTAAAGAAGGACAAGAGATTGACTTGGCGGCATATGAAGCTTATATTTCTCTTCCAATGAGCAGCAGCATAGACACCTTGGAGATTCTTCCTGAAAACATTCTTGTTATAGAGGATTATGAAAGCATATTTAATGATGATGTGGTTGCAGTTGAGGAAGAAAATGGCGTGTTAGTCGCATCCGAAAAAACCGTAGAGATAAAAAACAGTATTTGGGACGGTCAATCCTTAATGGATGTGTCGTTGTTCGAAAAATATTCTGACAAAGGAATGTTGTTGCTCCGTAATAGATTTTTTAAATCCTGTTGTTTTAATTGCAACATTCAGCAGTGGTTTAAAGATAATAATATTACTTCGGTGGAACAATTAAACGGTTCAACATTAGCAAAAGATATTAAGGATATAAAATTAATAACTACACCAAGCAGTATTAAGTATGTTAAATTTGGCAAGATTTCAGAATGGCTTCAAAATATCGACATAACCTTCAGTATTGTAAAGTACGAAAAAGAGCCACATTTTTTCGATGGTAGAATGGTGCGAACCAATTATCAGCTTTTAAACACTTTGCAAATGACTTATGAAGAAGTAGAAGTATTTTTAAAACCCTCGCTTGAATATATTTATAAAATCTGCGCCGACCCAGATATTTTAAGATATCACATTTCCTATCCTTATGAAGAAATGGAAATTACGCCGTTAAATTCTAAGAATGAAATTATCTTTAAACTTCTTGGTATAAACAATAAGTTTGCAAAGACAAAGCTTTATTACGATTTTCGTAATGATTTAATTCGTTCCTTGTTTGATGATTTGAAAGACGGAAGGGTTTTAGTAAACGGTAATTATTCTACTCTGTTTGGCAATGGAATGGAAATGCTTAAACAAACAATCGGTCAATTTGACGGCGAAAGCGAATTAAAAGGTAATGATATTTGCAGTTCTCGTTTTGGTTATTGGCAAACAATACTTGGATGTAGGTCGCCACATATCACAATGGGCGATGTAACCCTATTTCACAATGTCAGAAACGAAAATTATGATAAATATTTCAACTTATCAAAGGAAATAGTTTGTATTAATTCTATTGGAGAAAACATTTTACAGCGATTACAAGGCGCCGATTTTGATTCGGACAGTATACTATTAACTGACAATAAGTTATTAATTAGTGTCGCTGAACGCAATTATGATAATTTTAAGGTTCCTACTAATTTAGTTTCTGCTAAAAAGACTAAACGATATTATACACCGGAGCAGCAAGCTGACCTTGATATTAAAACCAGCGTTAATAAAATTGGCGAAGATATTAATTTGTCGCAGCAGTTAAACAGTATCTTGTGGGACGAATTAAAAAAAGGTAAAACGTTGGAAGATGTTAAAGAGCTTTATGATGATATATGTAAGTTATCTGTTTTATCTGGTATAGCAATAGATTCGGCAAAAAAAGAATTTGTAATCAACATAGGCAAGGAAATCCGAAAACTTAAAAAGAAATATGAGATAATTGAACAAGGTAAACAAGTCAAACCTACATTCTTTAAAAGGATTACTTTAAATAACGGGTACGCATTGAGTGGGAACATTAAGTATAAACACTTCGACACAACTATGGAATACATTCAGAAAATCGTGAATAGTTATTCAAGAAAACATATTAGAAAAGTGCCAGAAAAATATGAGCCGCTAATGAGTATTGTCAAAGAGCCTAATGTTTCTCAGTCATGTTCTGACCAAGGGTATTACTATAGTCAAGTTCATAGAATTGTAGATATCATTCAAGAAACAAAGAGAAATATAACTTCGATGTATGCCAATTATGATTCCGCCTCCAAAGATGAGAGAGAAATTATTAGAAACAAAGTGGCGGATGTTAAACAAGAATGTGTAGAATATATAGACAAGATAAGCTGTAGTGAAGGTGTAATGCATTTATTATTAAAAGAAATAGAAAAAAGCAAAGAATTATCAAGATTTATCTTTGAAATACTCTTTGGCACACCTAATAAACAGTTTTTTAAAATGATTATCAACAGTAAAGAAGATTTAAGTGAGCTTGTAGAATGGAAAAACGGCAATATTCAGCTTTATGATTTTCTGTTTTACAAACAAAAAGTAGTATAAATAAAAGCCTTCAGCTTCGGCTGAGGGCTTAATTTTATGCAAAAACATGCAGAAAAGTGGTCAAAATCTAACGGAAATATTTTATCGGAAGTGTCACAAACCCAGTGTTTATGCGGGTTTTCAGCATTTCTGAAATTTGTCGATATGGGAGAGAGAAACAATCACCCAAAATATCATACCATAAATGATATTCAAAGTCAAGAAAATAAGGAGGTTATATTTTGGAGAATAAATTGTATTGCTGTTATTCTGTCCCTTTGCGTGATTTTCTATCAAATAAAGGAATTAGATATTTGATTGCAGCATGCAACCCGAATTCAGGGAATCTTTTCTTTGCTTATGAAAGAGGAGAAAAATTAGATGAAGCTTTAAGAGAATGGCATCAAAAAGTGCGCCATTAGAATTTGGAGGAAGAAATGGATGAAGTTATATCTGGAATTTATTGTATTCAAAACAAAATAGACGGCAAACGATATGTTGGTCAAAGCAAGCATATTTATAGGCGTTGGAAAAAACACAAATGGGAATTAAATAAATCTCAACACATAAATGCACATTTACAACACGCTTGGGATAAATACGGAGAAAATAATTTTATATTTAAAATATTAGAGTTATGTGAGCAGAACACCATTGATGAACGTGAAAGGTTTTATATAAACTGTTATAAATGTTTAGACCAAAAATACGGATACAATCTTGAGTCTGGTGGCCACAATTATAAAAAATTGAGCGAAAGCACAAAAAATAAATTAAAAAAGGGTTTAGAAAAAGCAAATGAGGCAAGAAAAAGACCTGTTGTTCAATATGATACTTTAGGAAATCTAATTAAAGTGTTTAATTCTGGCAAAGAAGCTTCGGAAGTAACTGGAGCAAGTAAGACCGGAATATATAGTGTATGTAAAGGAATAAACAAAAGTGCTGGCGGATTTCAATGGAGATATGCCGATGAACATATAGAAAATTGTGGTGAAATTGTCATAAAGAAAAGAAAAATGCCCACAACAGGTAGAGTTGCCCAATATGATTTAAATGGAAAGTTAATTAACATCTTTGACAACGCTACCATAGCCAGTAAAGATACCGGAATAAGTCGAAGCAGTATAGGCCAAATGTTAAATCACCCAAGCCAAATCAGCCATGTCGGTGGGTATTTGTGGACATTTTATGGGAAAGAGCCGCCTTTATATCAAAGAGTACAAAATTCTTATGATATGCCAGTTATACAGTACGATTTATTGGATAATAAAATAAATCAATTTGCAAGCATTTACATCGCAGAACAGGTTACAGGTGTTAATCGTAAAGGAATAGTGAATGTATGCAAACATTATAGAGGTAGAACGGGCAAGTTTAAATGGCAATTTGCAAACACATAACAAAATTTGTGTTTATAAAAATAAATTATAAAAGGAATGAAAAACTGATTGATACTGATTAGCAAACAGGAAGCAGAGTATATTCGCTCTCACTTCCCTACTTCTCATATTACTATGACATCTAAAGCTAAAAAGGCTTCAAGACACAAGTATTATGCAGAAGAATCTCGTAAGGTAATGCAATACCTTACAAAAAATAGGACAAAGAAAGGTATGAATAAATCTATTGGCAGAGTTTAATCGTTTACCTGACGAAACATATCAAGATTATTTCGTAAGGTTATTTGAAAACAAAGCATTATACAAACTAGATTGTAATAAGATTGCCGAACTGCTTAACGCAGAGAATGGACAGAGTTACGGAGAATCCTGCTATCGCAAGGAGTGGCAGAGTTTTAACAGGGGCCGCATTTATGAGCGCGAACTTATAGAACGTGGTGTTAAGACAAGAATATTATCTATATCGGATATCCACTTCCCTTTCCATTTGCCAAAAGAAATATTGGCTAATTATATTGGCAAAATTGACATTTTGCAATTAAACGGAGATATCGTAGACAATCAGGCAATTAGCAAGTTTTCTAAGCAATATAGAATTTCTCCAATGGAAGAAATTATTGGTGCCAGAGAATATTTAATTGAGTTGATTGATTATGTTCGACCCAAAAAGGTAGTTTGTAATATCGGAAACCACGACCAAAGGTTCGCGAATTACATTTCTCGCAACATAGATACCGACTTGCTTGAATTGTTGCCTAACTCTTCATTGGAGTTGATTTTCGTAGATGGAATTAGGCATTATGATAAGCGCAGCAAGGCAAAAGTATTTTACGAACCTTTGAAGAAAATTTTTGAACCTGAAGGTATCCAAATAGATTTTATAGATGACTGGAAGGTAAAGATAGGCCGCACATGGTTCTGTCACCCGTTAGCTTATCGTTCAACTATTATGGGAACTGCTGACAAATGCAAGAGTTATCTTCAAGATATTGATACCGAAGGTTTTGATACAGTTTGCATGGCACATACTCATAAAACTGGCGATACATATAAGGGAAATATACGATTGTTTGAACAGGGTGCGTTTGCTTATGTTGAAAAGATGAATTATATGGACGGAAAGTTAGTTTCCCCACAGCAAAAAGGATTTGCATTGATTTGTCAAGACATTGACGGAAATTTAGTTCAAGCAGCTTCTAAGGTTATAAATTTAAGTCAAGTATAAGGAGAAATAAGTATTGAATAGAACAGAGCTTGCAGAGGTCATTGCGAAAGCATACAAATTTAACGTAGCTGACGCTAAACAAATCCTCGATTTTATCACTGATACAATTGGCGACACGCTTGCCAACGGCGAAGAAGTGCATATTACGGGTTTTGGCAATTTTTACACCACCCCGGTGCCTTCCAAAAATTTTAGGCTTCCGACAGGAGTAGAATTCAAGAAAGAAGCGTTTAAAGCAGTGAAATTTGCCGCTACCGACAAGTTAAAAGACAAAGTAAACGGTAGAACTGAATAAAAATATTAAATCAGCGAATGACAATGAGATTTATTATGAGTGTTTGGCTGATTTTTTAATATTGCACACGGCGGTCGTGCTATAGACCGCCCACACATGGATAAATTGAGGTAATGACTTAATTTGTTCACCAACATACCTATCGGGCTACGCAAACCTCAGTGACCATAAAAGATAGGCTTTAAATAAACTTTTTATCTCTTGGTTTAGCGAGTTGGAGCCGGCAAGTTGGTCGTGCCCTATCTGACTCTAATTTGATGGAGTATGAGGTAGAAAGAGATTTAACAAATATTGACCGTAGGAGTTAAATTTCTTTCGGCGGAGAATTTGTTCTCCGCTTTTATACATTGGCTTAGTGTAACGGTAGCACGACAGTCTCCAAAACTGTTAGTAATAGTTCAAGTCTATTAGCCTTTGCCAAAATAATACTAATAAGAATCGTGGTGATTAAATGAAAAAACTTGATAAAATTACTGACGCGCAATGGGCGGAAGTGAATGAGTTTAATAGATTTATTGTAGAAGATTTTATTTTGAATTCAACTGAGAAGTCAAAACAAACTTTAAAAGCTTATGAGTCTAATTTGAAAATATGGTTTGTTTGGGTTAAAGATAATTTGAATAATAAGTCTCAGATTGATATTAAACCCTTAGAATTCAAAAGATTTATTAATTGGATGATAAATAGAGAATGTTCATCTGCCGACTGTAACAATAAAAGAGCTGCTATCAGCAGTTTAAATAATTACATAGAAGTTTACTATGGCGATGAATATAAAACATTTAGAAACTTTATTAATAAAAGCATTCAAAGACCGCCAAAGGCATTTGTTCACGAAAAACAACCTTTGACCATTGAAGAGTTTAATCATTTAATCGCCGTTTTAACCGAAAAACAAGAATGGCAAAAGATTGCCTATTTGAAATTCACATTAGAAACAGGATGTCGTCGTGCCGAAAGTGCTCAGTTGCTTAAGGAAATTGTTAACGCAGAACCGATAGTTAAAACTCGTGAAATAAAGCACGAAGACGGCACTATAGCACAGAAAGAAATTAAATTTTACACAACACACGCCATTAGATGTAAAGGTCGTGGAACCGTTGGTAAGGTTCGCAAGTTTAGATTTGGACAAGATACTATGGACGCTATTGTTAAATGGTTAGAAGTTCGTGGCGAAGATGATTGTCCTTATATGTTTGTCACTAAATATAAAGGTGAAATCAAACAAGTAGGAGAAAATACTTTTAATTCTTGGTCAAACAGTGTATTTGAACCGATTATTGGCAGACGTTTTCATCCGCATTTATTACGTGAGAGTAGAGCAACTCAAATGGTAGTCGAGGAAGGTATGGATATAAAACTTGCTCAAAAATTATTGGGTCACGAGTCGAGCGAGACGACTGAAATCTATGTTATTAGAGACGATACTGATGAGTTAGATGACTTATATACAGTATAAAACCCTCATTTTATACTAACTAATACCACGAGGATAGAACGGGCAGCTATCACGCCTACTTACCATAGTAGGTCTTAAAGAGATGTAGGGCTGCCAACCGCCGTGGCGTTTTTAAATCAGAAATAGAGATTGCCGCTGCCCGATATGCGGGATATAAAAGGTCGGTTTGACACAAAAACGTGTTGAACTTTAGGTTCAAATGTTTCGGGCTTGCAGAGCATAGTAAAAATACTGCATCGCTACTAATCATTGGCGGTTTCTGATAACAAAACTATATATTATTTTCAACAAAAGCAACTATTTTCGGTTGCTATTTCAGAAAGCAACTGTTTTTAGTTGCTTTTTATTATATACCGCTTTCGACTGTATTTCGATTTGCGGATAGGATTAGACTGTTCTTCTAATTCCTCTTTTAAAGATTGGAGGAGTTTATGGAAAGAATTTCAGGAATTTATAAAATCACTTGCGTTCCCACTGGTAAAGTTTATATTGGGCAGAGCAATAATATTTATAAGCGATGGACAGACCATCGTTTAGAACTTAGAAAAAATCAACACGTAAATAATTATTTGCAACGTGCATGGAATAAATACGGAGAGGTGCAATTTGAATTTGAAATTATTAAAAAGTGCAATATAGATGAAATGGACAAATGGGAACAATATTATATTGCTGTTTTAAATTCAAATAACTTCAATTATGGATTTAATTTAGATAGCGGTGGCAATTTCAATAAAACACATTCGAAATCTACCATTGAAAAAATAGCAGCCGCCAATCAGAAAAAGATTTATCAATTTTCTCCAGATTTCAAGTTAATCAATTCTTACAAATCATTAAAGGAGGCTTCAGAAATTACTGGAGTTTCATATGCTCACATATCATCTGTTGCCAATGGTAAAAGAAATAGCGCAGGTGGGTTTTTCTGGAGTTATTCTGATAAAATTGATTGTAATATCAAAAAGCCTCGTTTGAATGGGAGTGTTCATCAGTTTGACTTAACAGGCAAATATCTTAAAACATATTCGTCTATTAAAGAGGCAAGCAAGCTTTCTGGAGTAAGTTCCGGTCATATATCGTCTGTTATATCTGGCAAAGAAGTTCAAGCTTCAGGATATCAATGGAAAACTGGTGATTTAAGTAACATCAAATGTGATAATGTTTTTACTTTTAAGAAAATTGGGCAATATGATTTAAACAATCAATTGTTAAAAATTTTTGATAGCACATTAGAAGCCAGTAAAAGCGTAGATGGCAATGCAAATGGAATTCGAAGAGCTATCAATGGTGGTAGAAAAACATACAAAAATTACAAATGGAAATACATACTTAAGGAGGCGACTGTATATCGCTGAAAAGAAATTGGGCAGTCGCCCACAGTTAAGAAAAGACAAAGAATTAAGACATGAATTTTATTGTACTATGTGTGGTAAAAAATATACTGCACAAAAGGGGAATTTTTATTATAGTCAGTCGCCTTTATATGCAGGAAACGAACATTATATGTCAATTTGCAAAAGATGCGTTGACAACCTGTTTGAACATTATAAAGAGGTGCTCGGTGACGAAGAAGAAGCTGTAAAGCGAACTTGCTGTAAACTCGATATGTATTATTCACATGACATATATGAAATGACACACAAAACAAATGAAACAATGTCACGTATGGCTGCTATGGTCGGCAAAGCTAATTTAAGGCAGAACTCTTCTAAAACTTTCGATAATACATTGGATGAAATGAAATCCGATGCTATTGAATCTATAGACGATGCCAAAGATGTTGAAAAAAATGGTGGCATTAAAATTGCGAATAAAACAATTAAGTTCTTTGGTCTTGGATATACTCCAGAGGAATATCAAGAACTACAAACTGAATATGATGATTGGACAAGCAGACATGAATGCAACACTAAAGTGCAAGAGGAAGTTTTTAAAAATCTTTGCATTGCTTCTTTGAACATTAGAAAAGCGCAACAAAATGGTGGTAAGGTTTCAGACGCTATGAGAACCTTTCAGGATTTGTTGGGTACAGCCAATCTCAAACCGGTTCAAAATAGTGCTGTTGGACAACTTGATGAGACTTCTTTTGGTGTTTTAATAAATAAATTTGAAAATGAAGACCCTATACCCGAACCTGAAGAAGAATGGAAAGATGTGGATGGTATAGTTCGTTACATAACAGTATATTTTCTCGGCCATTTATGTAAAATGATGGGATTAAAAAATTCTTATTCTAAAATGTACGAAGACGAAATGGCGCAATATAAGGTTGAAAGACCTGAGTATGAAAATGACGATGAAGCTTTATTTGATGCCGTATTCAATAAGGGCAGTGGTTCGTCATGAGTAAGCAAAAATTATCAGATAAGCAGATAGCCGAACAAAAACATCAACACCTTATGCAACAAATAGGTAAATGGTGTTCATTCTATCGTGCTAATCCTCATAGGTTTTGCGCCGATTATCTTAATATTAGATTAAAAACATTTCAAAAAATTTTAATATGCATGATGAACCTTTGTCATTACTTCATGTACATTGCTGCACGTGGACAGGGAAAGTCATTTCTTACTGCAATATTTTGTGTTGTTCGATGTATTTTATATCCCGGCACGAAAATATGCATCGCTTCAGGTAAGCGAAAGCAAGCAATAGAAGTTTTAGAAAAAATCACAACAATTCTAATGCCTAACTCTGCAAATTTAAGGGCAGAGATTAAAAAGGTTCAAATCAGTCAAGCAGATGCTTATATTGAATTTCATAATACTTCTCGTATAAAGGTTGTAACTGCAACAGATACAGGACGAGGAAATAGAGCAAATATTCTAATTTGTGACGAATTTAGAATGGTGCCAATTGTTATTATCAATACTGTATTGAGAAAATTTCTAACAGCCCCACGCTCTCCAAAGTATTTAGATAAACCGCAGTATAAACATCTTGCAGAAAGAAATAAAGAAATCTATTTGTCATCTGCATGGTTTAAGAGTCACTGGAGTTTTGAAAAGGCAAAATCATATTGTGCTAATTTAGTTGATGATGCAAAGAAATACTTTATTTGTGGTTTGCCTTATCAGCTTTCAATTAAGGAAAACTTGCTAAGTAAAGAACAAGTGGCCGATGAAATGTCAGAAAGCGACTTTAATGAAATGACATGGGAAATGGAAATGTCTTGTTTATGGTGGGGAGATACTGAAGGCTCCTTGTTTACATACGAATCAATTTCACAAAACAGAAAATTAAAGAATTCAGTTTATCCGCCTTATATTTGCCCTTCCTTATCTGGAAAATTAAAAATACCAGAGTTGTCGTTGAATGAACGCAGAATATTGTCTTGCGACGTTGCACTTATGGCTTCTAAGAAACACGATAATGACGCTGCTTCCATTTACATTAATAGTGCTTTACCAACGGCTGGTGGAAAATATGTGGGTAATTTAATATACACAGAAAACCATGAAGGATTATTAACTAGTGAATTAGCGCTGGTAATTCGTAGACTGTTTGATATATATCATTGTACAGATATAGCACTTGACGTTAAGGGAATCGGACTTGGTGTTTTTGACGCTTTGTGTCAACCTATTCACGACCCTGAAAACAATATTACATATCCACCATTAAATTGTTGTAATGATACTGCATATATGGAACGATGCCCTGACAAAAATGCACCAAAAGTCATTTGGGCAATACAGGGTTCTTCACAATTTAATAACGATATGTATTTAGCTCTTCGTGAAGGATTTAAGCAAGAAAAAATAAATTTATTGATTTCAGAGCTAGAAGTTGACGAAGTATTAAAAGAAATCAAGGGTTACTCTTCTTTATCTCCGGTAGAGCAAACAAAATTACAATTGCCGTATATTCATACCACTTTATTGATAAATGAATTGATAAATCTTGAGTATGAAGTTAAAGGTGTAAATATTAAAGTTCACGAAAAATCGGGAATGCGAAAGGATAGAGTATCTTCGGTTGGTTACAATTATTGGGTTCAACAACAAATTGAATCTCAATATTTAAAGAAAAGTACAAATAAAAACTTAGACCCCTCTCAACTTGTACAAATTCGTACTCCACAACTTTATAAATACGGAAAAAGATAGAAAGGTAGGTGAAGAATTTGGCTCAAAATAAAAAGTCAAGTACATCTCCAAATATTGACGCAAAAGCAAAAGCTGAATTTGAGAAAGCGTTAAAATTTGCTAAAGAAGTTGCAAGACAAAATCTTTATAACCCCAAAAATTCGACCAGTAGAAAAACATCTACGTTTTCTACTATAACCAAAGAAAATTTGTTTAAGTATCTAAAAAGTCCCTCAACTGCTTCAAACGCAAAGGCCTTACGAGATGCTTCTGTAAATCTATACAATAACTGCAATCAGTATGCTCGCTTAATAGATTATTATGCAGGTTTACCGACTTGGCAGTATGTAATGATGCCATTAAATTTCGACGCTCAGAAAGTGAATGCAGATACTTTTAAAAAGCAATATGTAAAAATGGCACAATTTTTAGACGAATTAAATCTTGCTCATGAAATGAGAAAAGCAAGCACTGTCGCATTAAGAGACGGTGCATTTTTTGGAGTATTTGTGTCAGGAAGTAATTCTCGTTTTATTCAAAAACTTAATTCTGCTAATTGCCAAATATGTGGAATAGCAGATGGTACATATAGTTTTGAGTACAAAATGTCTTCAATTAAGGAAGAAGAACTTGAAGTTATGTATCCGCCCGCATTTACACAGATGTATAAAGATTATCAATCTTCGGGTGTGGATTATCAAAAAGTACCAGACGATGTTTCTTTTTGTCTGAAGGCAGATGACTCTATTGATGATTATTACATACCAAGATTTGCTTCTGTAATGCCTTTATTACTTGACATACAGAACTATATGGAATTGCAAGAAACCGCTACAGAGTTGCAAAATTACAAACTTATATCAGGAAAGATACCTTTAAATCCGGATGGCACTCCTTTGATTGATTGGGGTCTTGCTACACAGTATGCAGAACAAATGGCAAATGCTCTGCCGCCCCAAATTGGAACTCTAGTTCTTCCTTGGGACGTTAAAGACGTGTCATTAAATGATGGCTCTGGTGTAAAAGAGGTAGATATCGTTAGTCGTGCTACAGGTAACTTCTGGGCAAGTGCTGGTACGCCGCCTACATTACACGGTTCAAATATTGATACTTCTGGCGGAATTGAACTTTCTATCGGCACAGATGAAATTTTAATGAATGGCATTGTTTTACAAGCCCAAAGAATAGTCAACCGTTATCTAAAAACATTAGGCGGTTCTGTTTTATTTAAAATTCAAATACTTCCTATCACGAGATATAACCGAAAAGAAATGATTGGCTATTATAAGGAAGCAAGCACCTATGGTATAGGCAAGTTGTTTTATTGTGCCGCTTTGGGTATTCCTCAATATGATATTGCCGGACTTGATTATATTGAAACTTCATTGACACCAATTAACAATTTAACACCGCTTAAATCTTCTCATACTATGACCTCAGACGAAAATCAAGCAGGTCGTCCCCAATCAGATAATGACGACTTAAGCGACGAGGGTGCTCGTAGTAGAGACAAGAAGTGAGGGTAGTATATGAAAAATTTAATTAAGGTAGTTAACCCTGTTATTGCCGAAGAATTGGCATTAGCAGGGTTTTCTTATATGCAAGAAGAAACGAATGGCACTAAATACTATGTCTTCCCTTCTTCTGCTGATTTGTTGAAAACAATAAGCAGCAAATATTCACAGTGCGACTTCATTGTTGATAACAAACTTAGATTTTGAGAAAGGAGGATTAGTATGAAACCAACGGTTAACAATTCTGTCTTTCAGACAAAAATAACTCCTATCAAACCATTAAACGAAGAGTTTACTTTAGCACAATGCAGAGTAATGGCATTAGGAAAAAATAGAAATTTTTCGCACTTTTCTAAAGAGGCTGTAGATGAGGCATTGCCCACTTTAGCAAACATTCCTGTTATTGCTCATGTTTTTGCCGATGATGAAGGAAAACTTCGCATTGGTGGACACGATATGGAAATTGTTAGCGAAGACGGAACATTTAAATTTAAATCTACTTGTATTCCTTATGGAACAGTGCCAGAAGCAAACAATGCTCATTACGAAGAGGTTGAAGAAGCTGATGGTACAAAAGCAACATACTTGGTATGTAACATTATTCTCTGGAATAGATTTGAAGATTTAATGAAAACAATTTATTCCGAGGACGTTTATTGGAATCATTCAATGGAAATAAATCCTGACGATGTAAAACCTTTAAAGGATGATAAAAATTACCAAGATGTTTTAAAATTTGCCTTCTCTGCCCTTTGTTTGTTAAATAAGGGCGATAGTGAATCAGACCCAAATAATGTAACACCTTGTTTCCCCTCTTCTGATGTACAACCCTACAAATTTGAGTTTGACGAGAAGTTTTATGAGTTGGCTGAACAACTCAAATCCGAGTTGGCATTATGTTTCAGTCAGCAATCTTCTGAGAAAGGAGGAAAAATTATCATGGATATAGAAAAAATTGAATCTATTTTGACCGAGTTCAATCTTACTCGTGAAGTTCTTGATTTTGAAATTTCTGAAGAAATAACAGAAGACGAACTTCGTACAAAGGTTCAAGAGTTTGTTGCAAATCAAAATTCTAATGACAACGGTGCTGATAACAGCTCCGATGGTAATGAACTTAAAGTAGAATCTTTCTCTGCTACATATAGAATTAAGCAAGATGCTATTAATTCTGCATTACCTAGTATTTGCGAAAGAGACGAAAACGGAAAATGCATTAAGGAAGTTTATTTCTACTTAGTAGATTTTGATGACAATTTTGCTTATGTTGAAAAGAACACTTGGGTTCCCGGTGATTATTCTCAAGAAAAAGGTCGTATAAAATACACCTTTGATGAAAACACCTCAACGGCAGAATGCTCTGATGATTTTGAACTGATGATTGTTAAGTGGTTAACACTTGAGGAAAATCAGCAAATCGAAGCAAATCGTGCAGAGTTCGAAAGATTACAGAATTTTGAAAAAGACACTATTGAAGCTCAGCATAGAGCAGAAATGGAAGCTGTATTCGAAAAGTTTGAAAATCTTTCTTCTGTAGAAGAATTTATTAATCTCAAAAAGGATTACAGTGCTTTTGCAACAGTAGAAGCATTGGAAGAAAAATGTTTTGCTATTAAAGGCAAACACAATATTGTTAAATCTGATAAACCCAAAAAGACTCTTGCTGGTGTTAGTTTTGGTGCAAATCACAACTCAGACAAAGACGAACTTGATGAGTTTATGGAAAAATATTCTAATAAAAATTAATTTAATGGAGGAATTTTATTATGGCTTATGGCGTAATTCGTGTTGAAAATGCTTCGGGTATTACCCTTGGCAAAGATTTATTTTCTTTAAAGTGTGAATCTGCCATTGAAAATGGTCACGTTGTAGTTGTTGGTGACTATGTAAGTGGCGAGGTTAGAGCTTTTTCTACTCCTGCTGCTGATACAGCAATGGGTAAGGTAGCTATTATAGCTTCTGAGGAAATTGTTAAGACAAAGGGCAACAACACCCTTGCTGAGTTTAGAAACGAAGCAGGTTCTATTGCTCGTGGCTATCGCCTTGTTTCTGGCGACATTTATGGCTTGACTGCTGAGTGTTTTGAAGGCACACCTGAAAAGGGCAATGTTGTTGAACTTATGGCTGGTACAAAGCTTAATGCAGTTAAAAGCGCAACTGGTGCTACTGTAGTTGGCCACATTGTTGACGTTGAAGGCAAGTATTTCGTAGTAGAAATCGCTTAATTTTAAAATCGTTTAATTTAGTTGAAAGGAAGATACATATTATGGAAAATGTAGCTAACATCGCTTTATCTGCTGTTCGTGGCAGAATTAATGGCAAATATTCTACCGTAGAAACTTCTGACGCTCTTCGCAATGCTTTCATTGAGATGAACGGCGGTTCTACTAAAATCAATCCTAAGAATTTTTATCGTGGCAACGCTCTTTATGAGCTTGTTCAGGAGTTGATTCCTGTAATCATTGACGAGGGTATTAAGAACGATAACGCTCTTATGGCTCTTGTTGAATATCGTAACCTTAACGATGGTGACGAAGCTGAGTTTATGACTTCTGGTAAGACCAACTTTATAGTTCGTGACGCTGCCGCTGGTGTTCAGGGCGTTCGTCGTCAGAGACTTGAAGATGGTGAGTCTGTTACTGTTAAAACAACTCCTAAGACTGTTCGTGTATATGACGGTCTCAACAGATTCCTTAGTGGTCGTTGCGATTTCAACGATTTAGTTGATGGCGTTGCAAAGGCATTTACTAAGAAGATTGCAGAAGATGCTTATACCTGCTTGAAGGGTATTACTGCTGCTACTGCTGGTCTTAGCTCGACTTATGTTATCACTGGTAGCTACGATGAAGCTAAGTTCCTTGAGCTTATTGAGCACGTAGAGGCTGCTACTGGTAAGATTGCTCATGTAATCGGTACTCGTGCTGCTCTTCGCAAGATTACCAGCGCAGTTGTTGCTGACAGTGCAAAAGAAGATATGAAAGAGCTTGGCTATTATGGTCGTGTAAACGGTACTGATATGATTCGTATCAAGCAGGCACATACTGCTGGCACTGATACTTTTGCTCTTGACGACAATAAGGTTTGGATTATTGCTTCTGACGAGAAGCCCGTTAAGGTAGTCAATGAGGGCAATGGCTTTATGTCTGAGAAGCCCGCAGCAGACAATGCTGACTTAACTCAGGAATATGTTTACATTCAGGCTTATGGCACAGGCGTTATCTGTGGCGACAAGCTTGGTATGGCAACACTCTCTTAATTTAAAAATATATAAACCGCCTCATTTAATTGGGGCGGTTGCTTTTGAAAGGTTGAATTATTATATATGGCAAATACTAAAAAGGTTACTACACCGACTGCCACACCGACTTCGGAACCCATCACTAAGAAGGCAGTAAAAATCACTGATGATATGATTATTAATGTTAAAAGTGGTGTTTTTGGCACTCTGGTGTATGTTGATAGAAAAACTGGCGAAGAAGTGACATGGGAAAACGAGGGCGATATACAGCAGGTTAGTTTTGCTTTGCTTCGCTCTATGAAAGCATCGCAAGTTGCTTTTATGAAAGACAATTGGATTTTAATTGATTCGGTTGAAGGGCAAGAAGATATTACTGCTGAAGATATTTATAAAGCGTTATTTGTTCAGCAGTATTATAAGAATATAATTGACCCAGATGATTATTCGGTTGTATGCAATTGGTCTTTAAGTGATATTGAGAAGAAAATCCCATCGCTTACTAAAAACGCAAAAACCAATCTTGCTATTGCTTTGAATACTTATATTGAAAATGGTGACTTAGATTCACTTAAGAAAATAAAGGCTTTTGAGAAAGCGTTAGATTGTTCTCTTTGTAAGCCAGAATAATATAGGAGGTGCGTATGGCAACTCCATATACAGATATATATGAAAGAGCAATTTTTAAGTTCCAAGATAATACTCTATTTCATTTTACTGATGATGAAAAGGAACAGATATTAGAAAAATATCTTACTTCTGCTATTGTGAAATTTTCTTCTGTTTGCAAAATCGACTTATCTAATAGAGAAAACGGAGCTTTTAATGAAACTCTTGATGACGAATGTATAGAAATCTTAGCATTAGGGATTGCTTATTATTGGCTTTCCGCAAAAGCATTAAATGTCAGATTGTTAAGAAATAATCTTTCAACGAAAGATTTTAGTACATTTTCAAATGCAAACATTTTAAAAGAAATTAATGCAACAAAAAATTCTGTTCAAAAAGAATTTTTCAATGCAGTTACAAATTACTCGTATCGTCACGGTGATTTAACAAATATGGAAGTATAGGTGAACTGTTATGGACTGGGGTTTATATGAAACTATGATTTCGGCTAATAGTTCATCTGACAGAGAAATTTTGTTAAATGAAACAAAAGAAAATTTTATTACATCAATTGTTGAAAATCCGTCATACAGAGATAATGCTTACAAAAATCATAAAAAATGTGGTTTAGTTATTGATAGGACGGAAACAGCTTATAAATACAAAATTATAGCTCTCCCAGACGAAGAATTATATGTTGGAGATTTAATAACCATAGGCGATGAAAACTTGATTGTCGTAGAGGTTAGGAGTTTAAATCCATTGCAAAAAGTGGGAACAGCTTGGCTCTGCAACATCAATCTCTCATTCCAAAATGGCACTCACGATATAATTACTCGTCCAGCCGTTTTAGATAGTGGAGTATTTTCAACTACCAAAAACGGTAACGAAGAGTTGCAATATGTTGATAAGCAGTTCAAGTTATATCTGCCCTATGACGATGATACTAAAAAGATATTTGTAGACAAGCGTATTGCAGTTGATACTCGATTTGATAAACACGGGCAAGAAATTCTTGAGGTGTATAACATTACGGGTATCAATAGAGTTGCTAGAAGTTATGGTAAAGGTGGCCATTTGCTTGTATGCGAACTGAGAAGTGGTACATACTCATCTTCTGTTGATAACTTGAAACTAATGATATGCGACTACATTCCCGATAACGACAGTGGTAGTTATGTAACAGAATTACTCCCTTGCTCTATTTCTGGTAGACCAACGATTATGCTCGGACAAACACGAACATATACTGCAATATTTTATGATGTAAATGGTCAAGAAATTAGTGGCGTTGCACAGAAGTGGGATGTAGTTGGCAATATAGAGGTTTCTACACAGCAAGTTGATAATACAATCAAAATCACTGTACCTGATAATGAAGATTATATCGGTGAAACGATACAAGTGATACTAACCGATACTAACGGTTTATACAAACCGTTTACACTCGAAGTGGAGGTGGCTGTATAATGGCTGTTAATACTCCACTTGATGAGATTATTGACTACAAAGATAAGGCAATACGAAAAATGCTTGCCTCTCAAGATATTATGAGTCTTATGTTTGATAAACCTGATATTGATATGGAGGGCGATGAGGTTTATAACGCCAGAGAAAGAAATTTCTTTGACTATGGCATAAACCCCGATACTATTCAAACTGATACCGTTTTTATTTTTGTTCAATCAAGTATGGCAAATCGAATCAACGCAAACTTTAAAGGTATGGCTATGACCATTTCGATTGTTTGCAATGAAGAACATGTCAAACTTGATAAGAAGAAGTTTAAAGGTATCAAAGGTAACAGAATAGATAATATTGCTCGTCAAATTGTAGTTGCACTTGACGACGACGACCAAGAATTTGGTATAGGAGAGTTAACATTAACTCAATGTCGTCCGGTGAATGTACCAAAGGGTTATACGGCAGTTGAGCTCGCTTATGAGGTTGATGACTTTGCTGATGATACGAGGTGGTAAGTGAATGAAAATTCCACAATTTGCCTTGTTAAGTCCAGACCCTTTTGTATTACAAGGAGTGGGAACCTTAAAGTCTCCTACTCTTAAAGAAATATCCCCAAGCAATATGATGAATTATTCTTGGTATGCCTTGGCTACCCAAGTATTGTTTGGCTCAAAACAAGACATTGTAGAGCTTGGTAAAAATATGGGTGACAACAACTCTTATCATAAGTTGATTGAACCTGATATTGAAATTACCTCAAAATTCAATTTAATAATTAATTCCGTTGATTTGAGAGAAGCGCTCTGCGAAGCACTTGCTCTCTTTTTTTGCAACAAAATTGTCTTTTCTCCCGAAAACAAAGCGTTTTTGGTGCTTTCGGTTATAGATGACAAGGTGAGCATTGTCGGTAGCATTACCGATGAAAATTACCTATTTATAGAAGATTTGCTGAAACAACTTTTGCATTGCGAATCTGAGTATTCCGACAAGGAATTGAAGTATTCATCAGATAAAGCAAAAGAATTATGGGAGAAGGTCTCTCAGGCCGAAGAAAAAGAAAAGGCAGATGTAAATGCAAGGGATTATGAAATAGGAAACATTGTTTCCAAATTATGCGTTTGCGGAATTGGATATACAGTTAAAAACATTTATGACTTAACTGTTTATCAACTGTATGACCAGTTCTCTGCTTATATGCAAAACAGAATTAGCCAACTTTCTGAAAACGCTTACGCCCATAACGGTGGCGAAGACTTTGATATGAATGGTTGGCTTAGAAAATAATTTAGGAGGATACCTTAATGAAAAAAACTGCTAATAGAAAAGGTGCAAACATTCAGTTAAGAAAATATTCTGATAAATCACTTTTTGCTTACATTGATTATGTTAACTCTGTAGCTGTTGAACTTACTGCAGGTCGTGTTTATGCTACTGGTGGCGACAGCGGTGCTCGTCAGGTTGGTTTTGACGACCCAATTGAAGGCAGCATTAAACTTTCTACACAAATCGTTCCTATCGAGTTCGTAGCACTTTCTTGCTCACCTGACGGCGTTGAAGAAGGTGGCGAGATTGGTATTAGAGAAAAACTCACACTTGCAAGTGGCAAACTTACTCTTACCAAAACTCCTGTTGCTGGAACAATTTATGTTTACAAAGATGGAGAAGACATTACTGCTACTCCTGCTGCAACAGAGGCTACTGGCACAGAAGTGACAATCGAAGGTGGCAACGATGGCGATGTTTACATTGCTTATTATATCGTAGCAAGCAAAGAAGCTAAATCTGCTACATTTAATAACGATAAGACTCCCGGTTGTTATATCATCTACGGTGACACCGTATGGAAAGATACTAACGATACTATTTCTGCTGAGCATTTTAAGGCTTACAAAGCTATGCCTCAGAAAGCTTTCTCGATTACATATCAGGGTTCTGGCGACCCCTTAACCTTTGAGATGACATTTGACCTTATGGAAGACGAAGACGGAAATGTTTACACTTCTAGCCGTATTTAATAATGGCAAATAAAAAGGTAATTGAGAACGTTGAACCCATAGAAACTGAAACCGTAAAGGTTGAAAGGGCTCCAAAATGGAAATCAAAAGTGTGTCGTGTTGTAAATTACATTCCGTCGCACGGCATACTTGGTTTTGATTTTGACGGTACTGGTTGTCAAATCCGTGTTGAAAAAAGACTTGACATCGGCAGAACAATTAAAATTCAGTATATGGGCGAAATCGGCAAGAATATAAAATTTAAAATATAAGAGGAAAGAGCAGGGTTGTAATAACTTCCCTGCTCTATTTTTTAAGAATGAAAATACTCGCTATTGACCAATCAAGATGTGGCGGATATGCCATATTTGATTATAAAACAAAAAAATTAATTTCTTATGGAGCGTTTAACTTCCCTGATAGGAAATATACCTATCCTATGGCTATTTATAAACTTAAAAAATTAGTTAAGTCATTAGTCAAGGAAAATGATATCAGTGCTTGTTTTATAGAAGAGGTTTCATATCAAAGAAACCTTAATGGATTTAAGCGTTTGGCACAAATGCAAGGTGTCCTTGAAAACTTCTTCATTGAAAATGAAATGTTGTACGACATTATTCAGCCAACTATGTGGCAGAAGTATGCAAATGCACGAAAACGCACACAAAAGGAAATTAAAAACAAAATTGTTGAAGCAAATATCGTTGGTAAAAAAGAAACCAAAGTGTTATCAATCCAGTTTGTACACGATGTATACAAGGTTGACACACCTAACGACGGTATAGCCGACGCAATCGGCATAGGTCATTATGCTGTTAATAACATAAAAATCGAAGTAAATAAGGAGTAGTTGAATTGGGTAAAAAAATAAGCTCTGAAACTATTGAAAATATAATTAAGGCAAACAAAAAAGAAGACAAAACTCTCGTCTTAACAACAGCAGATGCGGAAATTAAGATTGTCATTAAACCTTACATATCATATCAGGAACGCACTCAAATGGTTCATGATATAGCAGACTATTGTTATGACGAAATTGGCAACTATCACCCAGAGTTTTTTGATAATGCATATAAGATGATGTTAATTGAGTATTACACAAACATCAATACAAATATAGAAGATTCTGTTAATCAAATGCACATTTTATGCGAAAATACAAATCTCATTGAAGAGATTGAAAGTCATGTAAATGACTGTGGACAGATTTGGTCTGACGCTCAGGAAATTATTAGCTGGCGTAACGAACAGTCTCTCAAGTCTAACGCTTGGGATGATGTTGCTTATATGATATCAAGCTTGTTAGATAAGCTCGCAGACAAACTTGATAAATTGCCTGAAATGAGCCAAGAAGAAATAAATAAATTGGCTGGTTTAACTGGTAAGCTTGGTAATATTACTGAGGATAAAATCATTGACGGAATTTTAAAGTTCCATAATAAAGAAAATTAAAAAATAATACCCCAATTTTCAGGGGTAAGAAAGTTGGGGTAATTATGCTTGAATTTTTTGAAAATGCAAAAGTTATAATAACATTCTTAGGAAGTTGTATTACTTTTACCACCATTCTTGTCGGCGCAATAAAACCATTAAGAAACAAGTTTGTTCAATGGATTATTAATAAAACTGGCACCGACAATATGGCCTCAAAAACAGAATTGACAGATTTAAAAACTGAACTTTCGTCTATTAAAACGATGTTGAGTGAACATATACAAAAAGATAAATCCAAAGCTACCGAAATACAAAATTTACAAACAACTGTAGGAGAATTAAAAACTACAGTTGATGGTCTTGACAAGACGGTAGACAAACTTAATACTGCTGTTGACGGCATGAAGAAACAATTGGCGACAGTTGAAGAATCTGAACAATGTGTTCAAAGAACTAATATATTAAGAATTTATTATAAATATTTACCTGATGGCGAAATTCCTGCTTATGAATTTGAAACACTTTCTAAAGATTATCATTCTTATAAAAAACTTAAAGGCAATACTTTTGTAGATGATATATGGAAGATAATGTCGGAAGAGTGGAAAGTTATTCCTAATGGTAATTATAGGTAATGATTTAAGGAGGTCACAGTATGATTTCCGCAAACGAAATAAATGCTTTGTTAGAAGATTACCTTAAGTCAAAAGACGGACAAGATTTTCTAAGAAAGCAAGGAGTTTCTATAAGTTTTTATGATGAAGCGCAATTAAGACAAATTGCCGAACATTTAAAGAATGATATTATTAATGAATTTTTAAGAATAACAAATCACGCTTCATTGGTTGATGCTCAAGATTACTTTGGCGGTGCTTACGTAAAGGTCGGAAAGGTTAGTCATACGAAAAATGGCGATAAAGTTAATATAAACTTTTCAGACCATTCTTTATATCGTCCCTCACTGGCTGGTCGTAACGGCAAACCAACTGGCAGTGGCGTTAATGACATATTTGCCTTAATTACGAATGGTACAAGTAAGTCAGCCAGAGTATATGGTTACTGGACTTATTATTCTGAAGGAATGGGTTATGGCGCTGAAGAAACTTGGACAAGAGCTTGGCTACCAAGACAGGCAAAACCATTTATAGAAGCAATTATAAAACATTACGAAGCCGCTAACCCCGGCTTAAAAATTACATACCCTCCAAGTTGGAGGTAAAAAGACGGTCTCCGTCAATCTGCTGTCAAGTAAAATTTAAATTTACTTGACATTTTTATTATAAAGGACGGTGATTAAAAATTGGCAACAAATAAACAAATAGGACTTTTATTTGGAATGGCTGGCGAAAGCAGTATTGATACTGGGTCTGGACAACGAATTAAAGACCAGTTGACAGATATTGTTAATGCTTTAAATAAAAGTTCTGCTACAAAAATTAAATTTCAATATGAATTTAATGTAAGCAAAGTACAAAAAGAAATTCAAAAAGCTACAGAAGGCGTTAAAAAACAAGTTGGTTCACTTGATAAGCAAGTTACTAACGCTCAAAATAAACTTGCCAGTATGGGCGGCGACTACGATATAAGAAAGTATGCTGGCGGTAATATTTTAGGTAAAGACGGCAAACAAATAGAGGCCGTAACAAAGTCATACCAAACTTATATGAAAGCCGTAGAAGATGCTCGTATTGCACAAGACGCAATGAAAGACAATATGAATCCGCAAACCCAACAAGCTTTTGTTGATGCAGTAAATAAAGCAAGAAATGCTCAACAACAGTTAAATGCGGTCTTTAGCAACTCTACTGCTTTTGAAAAGCAAGAAACTGTTTATCAAAAGATTATTGCAAGAATTACAGAGTATCAAGCTAAGTTCAAAGAAACTCTTAAAAATACACCTCAGTTGGCTGCACAACTTGAAGAGTTAAGACAACAATTAGATTCTAATGCATTTGTAGGCACCGAAAATAAAGCCAATCAAATGTTTGTTTCATTAACCAATCAGATTCGTGCAGCTGGTGGCGAAGCAGAAACTCTTGGTCAAAAAATCAAGCGAGTTTTCGGTGAAAAACTCGGTTACGGTATTATAGCAAGTGCCGCTATGATGGCGAGACGAGCTGTTAGGGAAGTTTATACTAATGTAGTAGAACTTGATAAAGCGGTTGTTGATTTACAGATTGCAACTGGAAAAAATCGTGAAGAAACAAAAGAGCTTGTTGATACATACAGCGACTTAGGCAGAGAACTTGGAGCTACCACAAAAGAAGTTGCTAATGCGGCGGATACTTGGCTCAGACAAGGTTATAACATTGAAGACACTAATGAACTTATAAAGCAAAGTACCATGTTGTCTAAGCTTGGTCAAATGGAATCTGCTGAAGCTTCAACCGCATTGACTAGCTCTCTAAAAGGTTATCAGTTAGCAGCTTCAGATGCAGCAAGCGTTGTTGATAAATTAACCGCCGTTGACATGGAAGCCGCTGCTTCCGCTGGCGACATCGCTACAGCAATGTCAGAATGCGCAAACAGTGCTCGTATCGCCGGTGTAGATATGAACACCCTGATTGGTTATTTAACAACTGTAAAAGAAGTTACACAGGATGGAAGCGAATCTGTTGGTACATTCGCAAAAACAATGTTTGCTCGTATGGGTAATATTAAAGCAGGTAACTTGTCAGACCCAGAAACCGGAGAAGACTTAAGTGATGTAGAGTCTGCATTATCTGCTGTAGATATTAAACTTCGGTCTGCAAACAATCAATTTAGAGATTTTGATGATGTCTTATCTGAAGTTGCTGCCGATTGGAATAATTATTCTAATGTACAGCAACACGCTATAGCTGTTGCGTTTGCAGGTACTCGTCAACAGGAAAAATTTCTTGTTCTTATGGAAAACTATGGCGATGCTATGGAATATGCTGGCGTTTCAACGGAATCTGCTGGCACAGCATTAGACAAATACACTAATTCATATTTACCTTCAGTACAAGCTGCCCAAGATAGCTTTACTGCAAGTTTTGAACAATTTTCATCGACATTATTAAACAGTGATACTGTTGCAGGTATTATTCGCTTAGGCGATGGTTTAATGCAACTGTTAACTGGAATGTCGAAAATAAAAGCTCTCCTCCCTGCTATCGTAGCAGGATTTATGTCTTGGAAAAACGTAGGTAAACTCAATAGCCCGAATATGCCCGCTTACGCTCAATTGCAATTAGCAGCGTAGGATGTAAAGCGTTTTAAAAGTGGGTGGCACCCACCACGAATAATCGTGAAATGTTCCCAAACTGCTGGGATTTGTTAATGCCCTAAAACCAAAACGGAGCCGGAAACGGCAAACGGCAATGGTGCCGAAAGGCAGAAAAAACTTTAGGGATGACTATAAGTTGAGATAAAATCATTGTTTTATCAGAACAATGTACTAAGTAGTCGGTCAACAATACAATATCAGCAGGTAAGCTCCTAACCTTTTATAGTATGGAGAAACTTCAGAGACCGGAAGAGAACCGTATCGCAATTGTACGAAAGGACAGTCCACTTTAACGACCTATGGCGAGCAAACACGCCGAGATAATGGTGAACGGATACGTATAAATCCGTTTGTTTGTAGCAGTCCGATAAACTGTTTTAT
This sequence comes from Acutalibacteraceae bacterium, assembly GCA_045630515.1. Classification (GTDB taxonomy): domain Bacteria; phylum Bacillota; class Clostridia; order Oscillospirales; family Acutalibacteraceae; genus UMGS1532. Next base: position 121,138 of record JAZQTG010000006.1, on the reverse strand, counting down.
ACAAAAATAAACCGCCCTAACGGACGTTTAAACTTGATTTTTCTCTAATAATGTCGTATTATAAAAGAAAACATTATTGGAGGAATTATTATGCCAACAAACAATAATAATGACAAGAAAAGTCTTTTAGAATTTGCTCAAAAGAAATTTAAAACAACAGAATACGATAAACTTGCTATGCAAGGAAAAGTTAAACCAACTGAAAACACTTCTTCTAACGCAAATAATAACAAAAAGGATTGATATTTATTAATTTACAACAAATAATTGATATTATCCCTTCTATACTACAATATTTTATTCCGGGATATATCTTTCTAACACTTTTTAATTGGATTACAGCTAAAACACAAACAGAAAGTCAGAAGACAATTTTCAGTTGTGTTATTAGTTTTATATCAGCTTCTATAATTCAAGCATTCAATAGTTTGATTTTTAAATGGGATTTATTAGAAAATAATATTTGGGTAAATGTTTTGCTTTCCGTTCTTGTGTGTACGGCAACTTCTATCCCACTTGCAAAATTATTTTCAAGCAAATCAGTAGAAAATTTTGTTAATGATAAGTTTTCTGTATCTTTACACGAAGAAATATTAAATTCATTAATTCATAAAAGTGCTAATTTAAAGATTTATTTTAAAAATAAAGATTATTATTTTATAGGACACTTAGATAGTTACTCCATAGAAAAAGGAGAAACTATGATTTGTGTAAAACAACATATCAAATACGATTTTGAGGATAAAGAAATATATTCTCAAGAACATAATGATAAGGCTTATATGTTATTTAATTTAAAAGAAGTAGAGTATATAGAAATATTTGATGTATAAGTTTAAACCCGCCTTTTAAGACGGGTTTTCTTGTTACCACTTATACCCGCAATTCCTACATTTAAACTGACTTCTTGCAGTTTTACTAAACAAACCAAATATCACTGTGTTAACAACCAGCCAAGCGTTTTAATAGCCACTCAGTTCCATATTTCAAACTAACTTCGCAAAGAATTTTGAGTGATACTTTTGACATATTCCCAATTTTCTCTTTAATACCATTCCAGATTTCATCATCACGAATGGTATTAAGTAGTTCGTGACCTTCCCAAGTTAAATTGTCAATTAAAATATGTGAAATATCTCCGCCAGCATTATAGATTCTTGCCTGAATTAAACCGTGTTCATGTAGTTTTGCAATACAATATTTTATATCGTCAATATCATATTTACTATCTAAAAATTCATCTTCATAAATATGTATCCAATGAACATCCTCTGTGTGAAATCTTTCGTTATCTTCGTCAGTGAAACTTTCACATTCACGCTCGATGCAAAGCAAAACATCCCTTATTAAATCATTAGTTAATTTCATAAAAATCCTCCTAAAGAAAGGTTGTTATATTTGAAAGAAATAAAAATAGTATTTAAAGATATAAATACAGTATCGTCTCGGAAAAATGGTTGTTACGACTTATACATAGACGGAGTTAAGCAAGAACGAGTTAAGCGTTTCGCTATTGACTTGCCTATAATACCATACGACCCGAAAGATGATAGCATTATTAACTTGGATTTGTATAGTTATACATTAGAAAAATTTTGTGATATTTGGGAAGATTAAAATGTTGCCTTACACTTCCTACACTCGTAAGTCTTCCCTATTTTATTAGACCCTAAGCCCCACATAAAAGTAGATACACCTCTATCGAGAGCAGTAAGTTTTTTAAGGTCTGTAGAACCGCAAATTGGGCATTTTGGTTTATTTTGAGCCATCTGTTGAGCCATCAAGATACTTGGTGGAGTTGGAGTGTAGGTAGCAGTATCAATTGAATACAGGTCAATGTTAAATTGCCACAGCATATTTTCTTTATATTCTTCTGTCGTATTATCTATCTTCCCTAATGGTTTAATATAATCATTTAAGATTTGTTTATTTATTATTTCGTACACTTCTTCGTTTTCTATTTCTCTATTTTCATAATTGGTATTAAAATTATAATTTATCTTTTTACAATATTCATCTGTTAATATTGTTGTATTTTCTAAATGATTATGACAATCTGGGCAAATGTCATTATAATAATCTATCTCTCTTTGTAAAGATATTTTGTCACATTTATCCAAATTATCCTTCTTTTCTTTAAAATATTCGAATTCTTCATTTGTATATCTTGGAAAATCAATTAAAGTACAGTAAGGGCAAAATTTCACATAATTCATACTAAGTATCTCCTTATTAAGTTTAAATATTTTCTCACCAAAAATACGGTTAGGTATTAAAACCGAATTTAGGCTTGATAACAGAATTATCTTCTAGTTTTGCTGCTGGAAAAATTTCAAGTGATTCATTGGCTTTATCTTTGATTGATTTAGATGCAAAAACCCAAAAAGTTGCCATATCTATGGCTACTAAAGATAAAGTTCAACGTCAAAACATTGCAACAACATTACAACAATTACAATCCGGCACTTTGTTAAGTGGCATAGAAGCGATGCAAATCGTTACAGAATCTAGTTTAACGGAAAAACAACAAAAGCTAGTATTGTCTCAACTAGGTTTGAACAAAGCCACTGCCGAAAATACAATTGTAAATACTGCTAATCTGATAAGCCTAATAGAGCAACTTGCACTCAAGGGCAAACTTGGACAAAAAAATTCAAAAGAGTTAATTGGCATCCTTGCTAATATAGCCGCCACAAAACAACAGACAAATGCCAATTATAGTTTGTCTGCAAGTATGAAAGCTCTAAAAGCCTCTATGGGCGTTTGGGGCTGGATAAGTATTGCGGCTTCTTTCGTAATTCCGATTATAATGGAACTAATCGGGAAAATTAAGTCTACAAAAGAACAACTCGAAGAAACTGCTCAAACTCTTGCAGACATTCGTTCCGAAAGAGAAAATCTCAATAATGAATTAAAAACTACAGAAGAACGAATTGCTGAATTAGAAGCTAAAGGTACTTTATCTTTCACGGATGAAGCAGAATTAAATAGACTCAGGCAAGAAAATGCAGAATTAGAGCGTAAGCTTATTCTTCTTGATGACGAAGAGAAAAAAGAAGAAGAAAAGTATCGTAAGAAGTTTAATAAGCTTATCGGTGGAGATAGAAAAACTTCTGAAGAAGGAAATTATTTTTCACTATATGAAGCTGGCGAAGAAACAACCGTTCAAGGAGTTACCTCACAACAGGGTGTTACCATTTCCGATATTGAATATTTAAAAGAACTTGGTAGAGCATATCACGATGCAGAAATGGCCGCCGATGGATATTTTGTTGATGTTCGTAATGGATATAAATATTCTACTGAAGATATTCAGAAAAGAATTGATAATATGTCAGATGATATAACGGATTATCAAAAATATCTAAGCGACTTATATGAGAATGGTTTCGACTATTCTACTGCCGACGAAGAGACTAAAAAGAATGTAGATTTTGTCAATGAAATGATTGACACCTATATGGTAGTAATTGGTAAAACTGATACTCTATGGTCTCAGGTGTATAACCGCGATAGATTTACTGAAGCTCGCGAGGCTATAGAAGAGTTAGCGGTGTCTGGAAAACTTTCAGCAGACTCTTTACAAAATCTCTACAAGCAAGGTGGCAATGTAAAAGAGTTTGTAAACTATATGCTAACTCTCGATACTGTTGATTGGAAGACTATGCTTGGCGATGGTTTTGCAGATGTTGCTGGCGAAGACAGTATAGTTTCATTGGACGAAGCGCTCAAGGCTATGAGTGGAGACACTGAGTTAGCTTCTAAGATAATGGGCTTATTCGCCAACGAACTCAACAAAGTTGAAGAAGCAGCTGAGGGCGCAACTACATCAACAACTGCTTTTACCAATTTATCCAAAGATATCTCATCAATGGTTGACAAGTATGACGCATTATCAGAAGCGCAAAAAGAACTTGCCGAGTCGGGAAATCTGTCTGTTGATACGTTAAAGAAACTCGCTGAAAAATATCCTGAGCTTAACGATGACATTGGAGAATATCTTTTTGGTTTAATTTCACAAGAAGAACTGATGAACAGATTGCAAGGTCAATATGATATTGATTATTCTAATTATAAAACAGTTTTGCAATCAAAATTAAACACTTCAACGGAATATTTTAATTCTCTTTTGTCAACTAACTCAGAAGCAATTGATGAGATTGGTAAGGCTTATAAAACAGATTTAACTAATTGTCAAACAATTGAAGAAGCAAAACAGAAAATTCGAGCAACTTATATGACTGCATGGATGAAGCAGTACAATAACTATGTTGAATTAACGAGAAATGAGGCTCGAACTTTACTTCGTGATTTGACAGTTAGAAACAAAAATGGTGTCAATGACCAAAAGATTGCAGATTTAAAAGCGTATATATCAATATTAGATAGTTTGGATATTGATTTTAGTAAAATAACTGACGATAATTTGAAAAAATTTGACCCAAAAATTCTTTCTCCTGATGATTTAGACTCCGGTTCAAAAACCATTGAAGCAGCCGAAGATGAAATTGATGCCATCAAACACCAGCATGAAATGGGGCTTATCTCAGAAGCCACATACTACAAGAAACTTGAAGGAATCCGCAAAAAATACTACGCTGGCAAGGCAGATTATCTAGACCGCGACCGTCAACTGCAAGAAGAGTATCACGATTGGGAAATAAGTCAAGCTAAAGACGGTTTTGAGGACAAAGTTAAAGGTCTACAAAAACAATATGCAGATGGTAAAATTACATATGCTAAGCTAAAATCTGAAATCAAAAAACTCATAAATAAGACTTTTGCAAATGACAAAGATACCAAAAAAGAATATACTGACAAAATCCCCGATTATCTTGATGAAGCTAAAGAACAGAAGTCTGATAAAAAAACTAATGCTTTTAACACAGAAGTTTCAGACCTTAAAGACCGTCTTGCAATGGGTGAAATCACTGAAGATACTTATTATAAAGAACTTAAAAAGATTCGCAATAAGTATAAAAATTCAACTATTCAAGATATTAAAGACGGAATCAAAGATATTGATAAAGAACTTCATAATTATGATGTTTCTGTAGCCGAAAAGACCTTCGATAAGAAAGCAGAAGCTCTTAGACAGCAATATGTTGATGGCGAAATTTCATATAAAAAGCTGAAGTCAGAACTCACAAAACTCATAAATACCACCTTTGCCGATGATAAAGAGGCTCAAAATAAATATATTAATGAAATATTGCCCGATTATCTTGATGATTCTAAAGAAGAAAAACGAGATAAAAATCGAGAAAACTTTGATACTGAATATGATAAACTTAAATATCAACTCGAAAATGGTTTTATTACTGAAGAGCAATACTATAAAAAATTAGATGCTCTATATAAAAAACACTACAGTAAAAAAAGTGTTTATCTTGACGAATATTCTCAATATTCCCAAGAAGTCTATGACGGCTTTAAGGAAATGTACAAAAAAGACTATGAGGCACAAAAAGAATCTCTTGAAAAGCAAAAGGAAGAAATTGCCGAATTTTACGATGATTTGATTGAGAAAAAACGTGAAGAGCATGATGCCGAAGATTATGAAAAAGAGCAATCTGAAAAGCGTAAAGAAATCTTTGACCTCGATATGCAAATTGCAGAGCTTATGCGAGACGGTAGCGAAAAAGCCAAAGCACGTATTGCTGAACTTGAAGAAGAGCGTTTACAAGCCGAAGAAGATTTGCTTGACTTTGAAACCGATAAGGCTCGCGAAGATGAAATTGAACGACTTGAAAAAGAAAAAGAAGCAGAAGAGAAGAACATTCAAGACCAAATTGATTCGATTGATGAAACTTTAGATAAGTTAAATACTAACACTAAAGATATTCGTGATACAGTTGTTCAATATGCTAAAGATAAAGGTGTCGATATCAAATTCGCCCACGCTTCAGGCACTCGTTCTTCTGTTGGTGGTATAGGTCGCATAAACGAAAAAGGTATAGAAATGATTTCCGCACCTGATGGTAACGGAAATTACATTCCTATGTTGCCCAGTTCATATGTATTCTCTGCTAAAGCAACTGAGTTCCTTTGGAAGCTTGCAACTGAACACTCATTGCCCCAAGCAATGTATAACAGTATTGCTAAGAGCATTAAAACTCAAAGTAGCACACCTTCAGTTAATATTGCTCAGCCAATTACTATTACTATGGGTGATGTAATTATTAAGGGCAATGCCGATAAGCAAACTGTTGCTGATATTAAGAAGCAACAAGAAAATACCGTTAGGATGGTATTAACTGAGATTAAAAAATTACAAAGAAGAAACTAAAGAAGAAATAAACGTGTTTTAGGAAGGAGGTGATAAGCAAATGCTAAAAGCGTATAAATATAGGATTTATCCAAATAAACAACAGGAAGAATTAATACAGAAAACTTTTGGATGTTGCAGATTCGTGTATAATCAAATACTTGCATTAAAAATTGATAAATATAAAAATGAACAAATTACAATGAGGAAGTTTGATTGTACTAATTATTGCAATCAAGTTCTTAAAAAGAAATATGAATGGCTCAAAGAAGTTGATAAATGGGCTTTGGTTAATTCGATTTTTAATATGGACTATGCGTATCAAAAATTCTTTAAAGAACATACAGGATATCCAAAATTTAAAAGTAAAAAAGTTAGTAAAAAATCTTATAAAACAAATTTTTCAATTTGTAATATAGAAGTTTCTTTTGAAAATAACAAAATTAAACTTCCTAAACTCAAGTGGGTCAAAGCCAAAGTCCATAGAAAATTTGATGGGAAAATCAAATCTGCGACAATATCTCAAAATCCAAGTGGCAAATATTTTGTATCTGTATTAGTAGAAACAGAACATATTGCTATGAAAACAACAGGAAATGTTGTAGGTTTAGATTTAGGTATTAAAAATTTGCTTATCACTTCTGACGGAGAAAAATTTGATAATATTCGTGTTTCTGAAAAATATGAAGATAAACTTGCAAAAGAGCAAAGAAAGTTATCTCGCAAAGTGAAAGGTAGTAAGAATCGTAATAAGCAACGAATTAAAGTAGCAAGAATTTATGAAAAGATTCATAATACCAGAATTGATAACTTACATAAAATATCTCACAGATTAGTTTACGAAAACCAAGTAATTATATCTGAAGATTTGGCTGTAAGTAATATGGTTAAGAATCATTATCTTGCAAAATCAATTCAAGACTGTGGTTGGGGCGAATTAACTCGACAAATAACATATAAGTCGGAGTGGAACAATCGACAATACATAAAAATAGGTAGATTTACAAAATCAAGTCAGCCATGTAATGTATGTGGTTATATTAACCAAAAAATTAAGGATTTGTCTGTTCGAGAGTGGACTTGTCCTAATTGTAAGACTGTTCACGATAGAGATATAAATGCTGCTATAAACATTCTAAACGAAGGAATTAAATTGTTAAGCAAAAGTGCTTAATTAAATATCAATACCGTTGGAACGACGGGAATTTACGCTTGTGGAGATAGTAGGTTACGAGGTCGTTGAAACAAGAAGTCTGCAAAACTTTAAGTTGTAGATGGTTCACTGGTGTTACAGAAAATTAAAGAATTGCAAAAATAGTTTTAACTATTATACTATAATTCAGTAAATATATCAAGACCGCTTTCCAAATTTAAGGAAGGCGGTCTTCTATTATGCTCGAAATAAAGGAAGTGATATTATGCTTTTTGTCAACGACTTCGAGTACGACGGTATTGCGTCTACAAGATACGGTTTATTTTTTGGACATGTGGATACCGAGCGTTTGAAACAGATATGTGGAAATCTTGAGTACAATCAAGTTTTTTACCCGTCTTTAAATCGCCAAGAAATACATGGCACAAACAAAGACGAATTTCCCTTATCATTTGAATTAGAAATTATTAGCGCAGAGCCCATTTCACATTGGTCTGCAAAAGAAATTAAAAAATGGCTTTTTAATTCGCTTACATATAAAAAGTTATATGCAAACAAATTTAAAGATAATACAATTGAAAGGATTAACGGAGAAGAAAAGCGAAAATATGTGGAATGTATATTTACTAATCCTGAAGCTATGTTTTATGCAGACGGCTTGCACGGTTGGAAATGCACTTGTACCCTTTCTTCCGGATGGGCTTTTCAAGACGAGATTGAAATTACCTATACTGATTTTACAGAGAACATTACCGTTCCTGTAGATTCAGATAACGGTGAATATATTTATCCTACATTTGCATTGTCAGCAGCTGCAACAACCAACCCTATCTCCCCCACCATCGTTAATATGTCTGATAACAATAGAACAATGGAGATTAAGGACATTCCTGCTCAAACAAAGGCTTATGTTGATTCTGCAATTGGAACCATAACTAATGGCACAAACATAAGTCTTTATCCTAATCTTGTAGGTCAAAAGTTTTTAAGATTAGTTAATGGAGACAACGTGTTAAGTGTTTCAGGAATTAGTGAGTTAACTATTCGCTACCAGAACGTGAGGTACATACTATGATACTAAGTTTTGATAAATTCGAAAGATATGAAGTGCCTCAAGTAATACTTTGTAACCCAAATAGTAGGGCTATAGAAGTAGACGGAAAAATAACGATAACAGATGCCGTTGGTGTGTTATCAAATCCAAAAGGAACGAATTTGAAACTCAACTTCAATGCACCACACGAATTATCCTTCGACTACTATCTCCACAAAAGTACCGACCCAATAAAACAGTCATTTTATGATAGTATTTATGAAGCTATTCAAACTGATAGATATATTTATTTGACTGATATTGGTTATTTTATAATTTCAAGTGTGACCGATAGTGACGAAGATAATATTGATAAAAAATCAATTACTTGCAAATCGTGCGAAGAAAATGAACTCGCAACCGCTGAAGGTTTATCTCTCGACGAAAAAACTTATTATTTACATACTGAAAATAATGACGGTTTGTTAGATTTGTTCCTTTCTAAAACGGCAGGATGGACGAGGGGCTATATCGACCCGTCTTTGCTTGACAATCCCCGTTATGTTGAAAAGACAGAAGTAGACAATGGATATAACTTTCTCTATACCACCATTCAAGATATGTTTGAGTGCATCGTAGAACCTGATATTATTCGAAGAACTGTTAGCGTATATTCAAGAGTATATTATGTTGAACATCATTTGACAGATATTCATATAGCAAAATACAATTTGTTAAAACATAAAACAGTAGAAGAAAACGACGAAGATAAATACACAGCTTTAAATGTTCAAGGCAAAGATGAGAGCCTTGAGATTAGAACAGTTAATCCTACTGGTAAAAATGTTATTTATAACTTTGAGTCAAGGTATTCTTGGATGTCTCCTGCCCTTCAAACTGCCGTTGCAAAATGGCAAGAAAAATGCGAATCTGTTGAGGATGAATATCTAACTCTTCAGCAAGGTTTTTATAATGATATGCAAAATATCGTACTCCCACTTGAAGAAGATATTAAAGTTTTAGAATTACAACTTAAACAACAACAACAAACTCGTGATTTAATTGTTATTGGAGAACAAGATAAGGCAATTGATATAGTAGATTCTTTACCACAAACAGGTAAAAGCGACATTTTTTATTTTGTTCCAACAACAGAAAACAACTATGAGGAATATGTTTGGGAAAATGATAGTTGGAAATATATTGATTTAATTCAGGTTGATGATATATCGGATACAACCCAGCAAAGTGCTTTAGATGTAGTTAATGCGGCTATAAATAATACTAATACAGAATTGTCAACAAAACAGTCAACGCTAGAAGACGAGAAGAATGATATAGAAACAAATTATTCGCAACCAATCTCAGATATCAACTCACAATGCGCTTTGGAAACAACGGATATATTCACTATGGAATTACGCAATGAATTAATGACACACATTAAACCAACAGACTATGTTGATGAATATATGCTTGTCACAGAATCTATGACTTATCCTCAAAGGTTTGAAAAAGCTAAAGAGTTGATGGATAGAGCACAATCACAGTTAGTTAAGATTTCATCTGGTCAAAAGACCTATTCGATTGATACGAGAAGTTTCTTGTTTAACAAACAATTTAAACATTTCTCAGAACAGCTTTGTGCCGGTGCAATAATTTATGTCGAAACTAAAAGCGACAAAATGGAGCAATTACATTTAACTGGTATTGACATAAACTTTGATGAAAAATCTACAAATTTCACTTTAGGCAATAAGTATGATAGGTCAGATTTAAAAGCCTTATATGAAGATACACTTGGTCAAAATTCAAAGAGTTTTAGTGAACTAAAATATATTGCAAGTATTATTGAAGACCAACAAAAACAATTAGATTATCAAAGAAATTGGGTTGCAGGTTTACGAACTCTTACTCTTGACAATGTTTTGACTTCCGAAGACCAAGCTATCGAGATTAACAATCGTGGTTTAACGGGTCGTAAAAGACAGCTAAATGAAGACGGTAGTTGGAAAACGGACAAAAACGATAATCCATTGTTTGAGCCAGAACAAATAAAGATAATAAATAATAATATTGTTTTTACAGATGATAACTGGAAAACCCCTACCACAGCAGTAGGAAAAATTGCAGTTGGATATAATCCTGATAATAGCGTAAAATATTCTTATGGTATAAACGCACAAGTTCTTATTGGCAAATTAATCCTTGGCAATAGTATGACAATAGTTAATAGTGAAACTGACCCTACAGTTCAGATTAACAATAAGGGCATTACTATATTAAACAATCAGAAACAAAATGTATTTACTGCCGATGGCGATGGCAATCTAGAATTGACTGGTACAATACATGCTATGTATGGTGATATCGGTGGTTGGAATATTCTTCCACATAGGTTAGAATGTGATTTAACATCATCTGGCGGGTATAGAACTGGAATGCAGTGTATTAATGCACCAACTGGCGCCGCATTTTATGCGGGCACAACAACTCCTGAGGGAGGTAGTATAGCAAGCGCTAGTGCTAGTGCGTTTTTTGTAAGAAACGATGGATATTTGCATGCGTCACATGCAAATATTACTGGAACAATAACGTCTACCGAAGGTGAAATTGCAGGTTTTACACTTAGTAAAAACTCATTATATACGGGGACTGGGAGTTTACTATCAAATACAAATGGTATATACGTAGGTGTTGATGGAATAAGACATGTTGGCAAATATGGCGCAGTGACAATCACTGATGGTTATATTGATTATACTACTTCAGATGATACTAATATAACTTTGCACTCAAACGGCATTAGTTTAAATTCTAGAGTTAAAAATAATGAAACAACATATTGTAGTGTATCATTTCAACGCAATGGTGAGTCATATGGTTCAATTGATTATACTGGTATACGAGGTAAAGATGACAGTCTACTTATTAGTTTTTCAGACAATCAAGTTTTTCAAACAGATGTACGCAATTGCAAAATAACTGGAACAGAAACTACTTTTACTTGTTTAAACGGAAATGAAAATAATCATTGGAATTGTTATGTTAGGTCACCCAATTATTACACTACGCCAACTGGTAATTATACTTTTTTAAGTGCTTGGCAAGAAACATCAAATGGTAGAGATGTGACATTTGAGGTCGAATATAATGGAGATATGACTGGACAATTTCAATCTACTTCTGATGAGCGTTTGAAATATGCTATAACTGACTTGTCAGATAATTATAGTTTATTATTTGACAAATTAAGACCTGTAAGTTTTAAATATACAAATGGAGAGAGTGGAAGATTACATACTGGCTTAATAGCACAAGAGGTGTTGTCTGCCATTGAATATGCTGGCTTGTCCACTATGGATTTTGCAGCATATGTTAAAAAAAATATTAACGGTGATAGTGGAGTTAATAAAAATCTTGATGGATACTCTTTGTCACTTCGTTATTCAGAATTTATAGCACTATTAATTAATGAGGTTCAAAAATTAAAAACAGAAAAAGCGCAAATAAATGAGCGTTTGTCAAAGATAGAAGCTACATTAGGACTGTCGTAAAACAATTGACAAATATTGATTTTATAACAAAAACTAAATAAAATTTTATCGAAAGCCATCTTAATTGATGGCTTTTAATTATAAAGAGGTGATAAAGGTGAGAAATATAACTTTAGACCTTTCAAGTTTTAAAAGTTGTCTTCCAAAAATATTTGCGGGATATGAGGGTGAACATAATGCAACTAATTTAACAATAATACTACCTGACGAGATGTTAAACATAGCAGAGGTGATTATGTTAACACCTTATTTTCAAACGTCTTGCGGGAGCTCTTTAAATTTGACATCTGTTAATATTCAGGATGTTAAAAATTCAAGTTTTGATATTTTATTGCCTCAATCTGTAACAAAACAGGGCGAGGTTAAATGTCAAGTGGAAGGTATAGATGTTAAGGAAAATATTCTTATAAAAACGAATATCGGAACTTTAGTATTTAAACATTCAGTAGGAGGTGCTATTACATGAGAGAAATATCAATAGACTTGTCTCATAGACAATCAAATCCAACAGTTTTCGCTGGATACGAAGGGGAACATAACGCCACTCAGGTCACAGTCGTATTACCCATAGAAATGGCAAATTCTAAAGAAATAACCACTTTTTATCCTAGGTTTTGCACTTCGTACAGAGAAGATTATGTAGGAGAAACTATTATAAATACTGGCAACCAAAAGATTATATTTAAAGCACATCAAGCAATAACTTGTAGGGGCAAAACAGAGATTCAAATTGAAGGCAAAGACAATGAGGGAAATATTATTGCTCGTAGCGCACTAGGTTATTTGGTGTTTAATCCATCTGTTAACAATCAAGGTAAGGAATTAGGTTTGGTTATTAATGATGCAGAAGAATTAACAAAAGCAGAAGAGGGATTGCGAGAATTAATTGATGAAGCGAGCGAACTATTAGACGATGCTGATTTATCAAGTTATTATAATAAAGTTGAAACCGATGGATTTCTAGATGAAAAGGCAGATAAATCAACATCTCTTGCAGGCTATGGTATTACCGATGCTTACACAAAAGAGGAAGTTGACGAACTAACTAACCCTGCTAGAGTTTTAATTGCAAACGGTGATACGGTATATCTGGAAAACAACAAAACCTATTATGCGAAAGAACCTATAAACCGTTTGAATGTTAGTTATCCATATGGAGATTTTATAGCATCACTAGAATTTACAGTTGCAAAGGATAATGATGGCATTATTAGTATTTCATTACCACAGAGTAAGTATATCGGCGGTGCGCCAACATTAGCAGACGGTGAAACTTGGGAACTTAATATCAAAAACGGCGTTGTAGCGGGGGGCTTGGTAGAATGACACTACTAGAACGTAGACGAGCGCTTTTGAGCCTTAATAAAGAAAAGTATGTGTTTGTAGAGTATTTAGAAAGCACAGGCACTGAGTGGATTGACACAGGGTATTACCCTAACGGAAACACTACTTTAACCGTTGATTATCAATTTAACTCATATTCTAGTACAAGTTCTTTAGTTGGTGTACGTGGTAACGGGTCAAGTACATATAATAATATGTATGTTCTTTGGGTTAGAGATAACAACCTTGAAATTTCACACGGTGCTTTACTTAATAATAAAATTGCAACTACTGATACAAAACGCCATTTACTAGAGCGAAATAAAGGCACTATTTATTTAGATGGGAAATTTGCTATTGGTTTTGCTGCCACAGAAACCTTTACAAGCCCTTATACTTTAGAGGTTTTTGCTTGTAATAATAATGGCACAAAAGGTGCTTGGTGCTCAAATATGAAACTCTACTCACTTAAAATTTATGACAAGGGTGTGCTCGTTAGAGATTTTGTTCCTTGCTACAGAAAGCGAGATAAGACAGGCGGTTTATACGATTTAGTTAATGGCGTATTCTACGAAAATCAAGGCACTGGCGAATTTTTAATAGGCGGTGAAATATAATGTTTTTTAAAATTATTGATAAATACACAGTAGAAAAAGCACCAAATCCCTTAAAGATAGATGGTAAAGATGTTTTTACTAATAGTGAAGAAACTCACAACAGCCTTGACTATTTTAAGGTTGTAGAAACCGAATACCCAAAAGATGATAAAGCATACCGACCTATTTATACGCTGGGCGAAAATGCTATTTTAAGGGAATGGGAAGAACTTGTTGTAAATGAGGTGGAGGAAGAATTATGAAAATTGAAAAATCAACAATAATTAGGACTATTTTAATATTGTTAGTAATAGTAAACAACGTTCTTGAACGTTGTGGTATAGATGTAATTCCGGTAGACGAAAATTTTGTAGGAATGTTTGTTGAAAACGCAATTGAAGTTGCAGTTATAGTGACAGGTTTCTGGTACAATAATAGCTTTAGTCCAAACGCTCGTAAAGCGCAAGCGTTTTTCAAAGAATTAAAGAATAGTAAGTAATATACATAAAGCCACACTTTACATAGTGTGGCTTTTTATTATGATGATTTAATTTGTACGAAAGGATGATTTTAAGTGGCAGTAAAGACTTATAAAACTTCAAAAAACACAACTTTGTCTACACACTTTAAAAGCAATCAATTTGCATCAGATTATAGTTCTATTGCAAAGATAGATTCTAATCTAATATCTAAATTAGAAAAGTTCTATGATTATGGTGTAAAAGTAGAAATAACTTCTGGTTATAGAACACCTCAACATAGTAGAGATGTAGGTGGTTATGGTAACGATGGCCATACTGTAGGTATTGCTGCTGACATTAAGTGTTATAAAGATTCAAAACTAATACCTTCAAAGTATGTAGCTTGTATAGCGCAGCTCATTGGTTTTAGCGGCATTGGCATGATGCCCAATTATGGTTCAACTCATGTAGACGTGAGAACTACAAGCAACTATTCTAATGGACATTGGTGGGGCAATGAACATGCGGTTGATTATGCTTCGCAAAATGACATTAAAGATTTCTTTGCATATAACAGAATAACAAAACAAGAATTGTTTGATTATTTGGGACATAAGGAAACAAAAAAAGAAACTAAAAAAACAAAAGCAATATCAGTAATATATCAAGTATGGGAAGATGTTCAAAACAAATGGTTGCCAAAAGTTGAGAACAAAGAAGACTATGCCGGTATTTTTGGACACGACGTATGTTGCTTTAAAGCGGAACTTTCTTCTGGCAATATAACATATAGAGTGCATACTAAAGGTGGTAAATGGACTTCGGCAGTAAAGAACGGAAAGGCTGCGGGTAAATCGAATAAGCCCATTGATGCGATAGCAATTAAAACTGATACTGGTAAAAAGATTTATTACAGAGTGCATTTACGTAAAAAGAATATATGGTTAGACAGAGTGAGTGGATATAGCACAACTGATTCTAATAAATACGCTGGTATATTAGGTCAAGAAATTGATGCTATTGAAATATATTTAAAATAAAATAAAACGATAGTTTTATAGGGAACAGATATGATTATTATTTTCATAACTGTTCCCTATTTTTTACATTTTACAATTTACTTACAATATGCAGAATGCTATATTATAAGTAAATATTTGCTTATGCCCTACTTCCCATCTACACTTGCGTTCATATTGAAAACGTCGCACAGGACAAATGTTATTAACCATTTGACCGCCGATAGAGCCAGCCTGTTTAGAGGTTAAGTCACCGTTGTAACCCTGCTTAAGATTTACGCCAACCTCATTAGCAGCTTCCATCTTAAAACGGTTAAGAGCCTCGCGAGCTGCGGGTACTACGTTTTTAGCCATTTCTTATTCACTCCTTTAACTTTCAAGTTGTTTTGCGTTTGCAATAGTATTGTGTGTTGAATTTTGATTTATATTAGCGGAAATCTAAGCCAACTCTTTTTCCATTTTTTAATATTCAATATCAAGGGGTTCAATATCACACATTAACAATATTCCAAATGCAGCAAGAAGAGCGTAATCGGTAATCTTATTTTTTAAACGTATCGGATACTCGCCCGCTTCAATTGTTTTGCCACTTAGCGTTATAATTTTTCTTTGAACACATACTGAAGCGGTACGCTCTCCTATGCTTGAAAGAATTAAAGTGTCATGGCTTGACATACCACAAGTAATGGCGGTTATATTATTATCCCTTAGCAATTCTAATGCGCCCTTATCACTTGAATATACTATACCTTTATAATTATAAGGTACGTCTAAAACACTGTTTTTAGTTATTTGGCCTATTAAGACAACTATTCCGTTGCCACCTTTTACGTTCACTCTGGTTGAATATTCCATAACCAAAAAATTAGGATTGGTATTTGCTAAATTAATACTTGTACCACAAACAGTTGCTATACCATAATAACTTAAAATTCTTTTGATTTCATCGGCAACGTATCCGCCTGTTATACCAAATAAAATTATAGTTTTCAAATAACTACCTCGCATTATTATTGATAAAAATATTTTTATCTTAATTTTTTATTATATACAGAATAATAATATCTCTTTTGGAAAAACTACAACTACACCACAAAAAAAGGAGTGTTACAATGTTTGATAAATTATGCTTAATTCTTTCCATAATCGGTTCGCTTAACTGGGGACTCGTTGGTCTATTTAAGTTTGATCTGGTTGCTTGGATATGCGGTGGCTCTGATGCACTGTTCGCGAGAATAATCTATACAGTAATTGCCTTAGCAGGAATTTGGTGCATATCGTTTCTTTTCAGAGGCGATGGTGAAGTAATCACAAGAAAAGATTAACTAAAAAAGCGCACAGATTAAAACCTATCTGTGCGCTTTTTAGTTGACAACATACCTAAAAAGATTTATTATATTACATAATTGATGCAACGGCTAGCATCTCTTTTATTCTTTTATAAATACGTGGTGCAGTTTCTATTGGTAACGGATTTTCACCTAGCCCACACTCAATGGTAAATGCAGGTCTGTTAAAATACTTTGCAAACCAATCCTTAAATCCACCACACGATGATAAATGATCCGGAGACGATAATGCATATCCTGAAAGCATTGAGAATATTTCTGCCATTTGCGTTTCGGCTTCATTATATTTATCATATCCATAATATATTACCTCGCCTTGAGTATGTAAAGCAACTGCACTTCTTGGGCGAAGTAGTTTACAAAGTGTCATAATAGCTACTGTTTCAGGTTCAGATGCAGAAGAAAAGCCACCAAACTTTCCACTTGAATATGATAATATTCCTTTACTAATTTCTATTTGTCGCAAACGCTCCCAATCTGCAGGAAAATTGTGGTTTATATCTACACCATTGAGGTTTGATTTCCATTTATTAAAGTTGTTATTTGAAAGTTTTGTTACCTTATTAACTTGTTGTTTTCTGAAATTACACATATTATTTAATGCTATATCACAACCATCAGGATTAAGAACGGGCACAAAAACAATTCCGTTTTGATTTATTGCCCTATTAAAGTCTATTCCGCAAAACGATTGCTTGTTTTTTATATGCTCACAAAGTTCTTCAATGAACATTAATAAAATTGTCGCGGTTATATATTCATTTCCGTGAACAGCAGATACAAATAAGGTTAAATCTTTACTGTTGCCAAGCATTACAGACCACAGTTTTCTACCCGATACGCTTGCGCCAAAACAAAATTTTTTTAAAAAAGGATATTTACCAATAAGTGCATCTAGCATAATATTCAACTCTGCACTGTTATACCCTATAGACTCAACTAAATTACACAAGAAAACTCCCCCTTACAAAATATTATGAAAGAGGTTAATAACAAATGAATTTAGAAGAAAAAACTCTCAAACAAACCTATATCCATAAAGGCAGAATAATTAATTTAAGGGTAGATGAAGCCAAGTTGCCAAATGGTGCAGTTCGCATACGCGAGGTTGTTGAACATAGTGGCGGCGTATGTGTTGTACCAATTACAGACAAAGGTGAAATTTTAACCGTTAATCAGTTCAGATATCCATATATGGAAGTTATAACCGAAATACCCGCAGGCAAACGCGATAAACTTAATGAAGAGCCTTTGCAAACTGGCATTAGAGAACTTAAAGAGGAGACCGGTTGCACTGCTGATGAGTTTATATTTTTAGGCGAACTTTATCCAAGCCCCGGTTACTGCGGTGAAATTATATATATGTATGCCGCAAAAGGTCTACACTACGGAGAAACAAATTTTGACGACGATGAATTTCTTGAAATTCAAAAAGCGCCTATAAATGTATTAGTAGAAAAAATACTTAACGGTGAGATTAAAGATGCTAAAACCCAAGCCGCCATACTAAAGGTAAACGAGTTAATGCGCCAAGGTAAGATATAAAAAAAGCCACGGAATAATCCGTGGCTTTAATTTTTAATTAAAATAAGTGAACGCTATAAACTAGTGCCGCAAAAACGATTGAAACCATTGATAATAGTTTAATTAAAATATTAATTGCAGGACCGGATGTGTCTTTGAAGGGGTCGCCAACGGTATCGCCAACAACTGCAGCTTTATGTGAGTCACTACCTTTACCGCCATGAACGCCACTTTCTATATATTTCTTAGCGTTATCCCAAGCACCGCCTGAGTTTGACATAAATATAGCCATCAAGAAGCCTGTAACGGTTGCGCCTGCCAAAAGACCAACTACACCTTTATAACCAATTAAAAGACCAACTACAACAGGAACTACAATTGCAACTACTGTAGGAAGAATCATTTCGTGAAGGCTTGAACGTGTGCAAAGGTCAACACAAGATGCATAATCGGGATCTGACTTACCTTCCATAAGGCCTTTGATTTCCTTAAATTGACGACGAACCTCAACAACAACCGACTGTGCAGCTTTACCAACAGACTCCATTGTAAGTGCAGCAAATACAAATGGTAAGCAAGCACCTACAAATAGACCAACCAAAACTAGCGGATCCATTATATCAAAAGCATTAACGATTGTTTCACCAGCTTTTTCAGCAACAGACTTGATTTTATCAATATAAGAAGCAACCAAAGCAAGTGCTGTAAGAGCAGCAGAGCCAATAGCAAAGCCTTTACCAGTAGCGGCAGTAGTATTACCTAAAGAATCAAGAGCATCTGTACGCTCGCGGACTTTTGGATCAAGTTCTGCCATTTGTGCAATACCACCAGCATTATCAGCAACAGGTCCATAAGCATCGGTAGCAAGGGTAATACCAAGCGTTGAAAGCATACCAACAGCAGCTAAGGCAATACCATATAGGCCGTTAGCAGCAGAAGCACCGCCTCCGCACACAAAGTATGCAACTAAAATGCAAACGCCAATTATAACTATAGGTAATACTGTTGAAAGCATACCAAGACTTACGCCACCAATAATGATGGTTGCAGAGCCTGTAACACTTGTATCGGCAAGTTTTTTGGTAGGCTTGTACGTATCAGATGTAAAGTACTCTGTAGCATTACCAATAAGCACGCCTGCAACAAGACCGGCAAGTATTGCAAAATAATAATTAATATTACCTAAAACATAGTAGGTTAAAGGCAAGGCTAATACTGCAATCAATATTGCGCTTGTATTAGTACCTCTGCTTAATGCTTTAAGTAACTGCTTTTGCTCAGTGTTTTCGCCTGTGTGAACTAGGAATGTACCAATAATAGAAGCAACTATACCGAGTGCGGCAAGAATCAAAGGCAAAGCCATCGCCTTAATATTGCCTGCAAACGCAGTAACACCCAATGCTGAGGCAGAAATGATTGAGCCAACATAAGACTCATAAAGATCTGCACCCATACCTGCAACGTCACCAACATTATCACCAACGTTGTCGGCAATAACAGCAGGGTTACGTGGGTCATCTTCAGGAATGCCTGCTTCAACCTTACCAACAAGGTCAGCACCAACGTCAGCCGCTTTGGTAAAGATACCGCCGCCTACACGAGCAAACAAAGCCATTGATGAAGCACCCATACCAAAGGTTAGCATAGCTCCTGTAATATCGGTTGGAGATAGGTTAAAAACAAATTTTAAAAGAATGAACCACACAGAAATGTCTAAAAGACCTAATCCAACAACAGTAAAACCCATTACCGAACCCGCAGAGAAAGCAACTCGCAGACCCTTGTTTAATCCATCTATACAAGCGTTTGCAGTTCTAGCATTAGAAGCAGTTGCAATTTTCATACCAATAAAACCTGAAAGTCCTGAGAAGAAACCGCCCGTTACAAAAGCAAACGGAACAAACCAGGTTAAAAGCCCAAAGGCTGCCATTAAGGTAAGCACTACAAACATACATATAAAGAAAATGCCAACAATTTTATACTGGCGTTTCAAATATGCATTAGCTCCTTTTCTGATAGATGCAGATATTTTTTGCATGCGCTCGTTGCCTTCGGAAAACTTCATTATTTTTTTTGCAGTAAAGATAGCAAAAATCAATGCAATAACTGAGCCCGCAAGAGCAAGAAACGGTACAAATGTTTCAATAAATTTTTCCAAAAATATCTTCCCTTCTTCTTTTTGTATTTTTAATAATATATCAACAAAAAAACATTGTCAAGCATTTAACAATGCTTTTTTATTATCCTACAAATCAATAACGTTTGCTATATTATTTTTATTGCAAAACAACGAAAAATCATCTGTATTTTCCGCCAAAACTTTCAATTTTTTGTTGTAATATTTTAATATCCAAGTCGCGCGATTTGATTTTATATTTTGCGCAAAGTGATGCCGCAACACCTGCCGCCTCGCCGACAGATGCACAAATTGGCATCGCTCTACAAGCACCTTGAGCTTCGTGAGAAGCAGAGATACAACGCCCCGCAACAAAAATATTATCAAATCCTTTTGGAATTATTGAGCGGTAAGGTATATGGTAATAAACACCCTCTAGTTCCTTAAGAACTACACCTTTGCCATTAGCATTGTGTATATCTAACAAATATGCACCGCATGCTACCGAATCTTCAAAATGCCTACATTTTAGTATATCATCGGCACTTAGTATATAATCTCCGTCAATCAACCTGGTTTCGCGAACGCCGATACTAGATGCTGAAGATAATAAAACGCAATCCTCAAACCCTTTAGCATACTTTTTAAGAAATTTATAGGTTTCAATAACCTGTGCTCTACCCTCTTGTTCAGCACGACTTAATTCAATAGCATTAAGTCCAGAATGATTAATAACCCTTGTGGAATTAAAATGCAATATGCCTTCACCTAAATGATTAAAGGTAATAAATAAACCGGGACAATTAATGGTTCCGTTATCTTGCATCTCGGTAAATAGTTTTACAATTTCATGGCGATGGTTATTAAATTCGTCTATATTAACATTACCAATTCTAAAGCACATAGTCATTGGTTGGCAAACACCATTCTCGTCACCAACACGAAAACTGCAACCTGCTTTTGCTGCAACATCAGCGTCACCAGTACAGTCAATAAAATAATCGGCAAAAATATCATATGTACCCGTTTTATTTACAACAGTAACATTTTTAAGGGAATTATTGTCGGCACAAACATTTGAAATAAAGGTATGAAAAAGTACCTCTACACCGTTTTCAATAACTATTTGATCCAATACATATTTAAGCGCCTCTTGATTAAATGCCGCATCATGATAAGCAACATAGTCGTTAGAATTATATTCATCTATTTCGTGTAATCTATTTAGAATTTCTAAAAATAATCCATTATTTACGGTAATTAAGTTATCGTTATTATCTTTTGCCAAATATCTGGCAAAGGGGTAAACCAGTCCATTTGTTGCGGCGCCACCTAAACAACCATCACGTTCAATAAGTAACACTTTTGCTCCCTCACGCGAAGCAGCAACAGCCGCAATGGACCCAGCTATACCGCCGCCGGCAACAACTACGTCATACTTATTATTCATAATAAACGCCCCCAACTAGTAACTATGAATTAATTATAAAATAAAATTTTTTATATTTCAAGCATTTAATCTCTACTTATAGTTTATATACGCTTTAATTTTAGCAAAAAGTATGCTATAATGACATTATAAACGTCTTGGGAGTTAATATGTTAACAAAAAATAAACTTATAAAAAACCTTAACAATTCTAAAAATTTAATACTATTAAACAAAACTGATTCCACCAACAGCTTTGCCAAAAGATTAACCGACTCACCTATTCCGTTAACAATTATTGCTAAAAAGCAAACAAGTGGTAGAGGTAGAATTAATCGCACCTTTGTTTCAAAAAAAGGTGGACTATATTTAACCTACGTAACCAATAATTTTGGAAGCAATTTTAATGCAGGTTTAATTACTGCTTGCACTGCCGATGCAGTAGCAACAGCTATTAACGAAGTATGTGATATTGACTGTGATATAAAATGGGTTAATGACATACATATTAAAGGTAAAAAGGTGTGCGGCATATTGGTAGAAGGTTGCTTTTCTAACAACCAAACCACGCCAAATAAAATTATAATCGGCATTGGGGTAAATATAGCACGAAACTTTGCTAACAAAGAGATAAAAAACATTGCAACCTGTTTACAAAAAGAATGCAATAAAAAGGTTGATATAAATCTGCTTGCCGCCACAATTGTTAACCATCTAGAACAGAACCTACAAAATATAGACAATTTATCCTTTATAGAAAACTACCGCAAAAGATCAATAGTTATTAACAAAAACATAACAGTTATTCAAAATGATAAAGAGTATCAAGCAGTAGCACTTAGAATTGAAGATGATTGCAGTTTGACCGTTTTGCTAGACGGTAAAGAAAAGAATATAACCTTTGGTGAAATAAGTATAAAACTTTAAAAGATGGATGCAGATCGCATCCATCTTTTTAGTTAATAGTTTCGTAAATTAATTTGCTTTTAATTGGTTCAGTTTGTGAGAGTTTAAATGCTGACAAACAAAGAATTTGAGCGTTTTGGACACTATCTTTATTATCGGTATATAGCGTGCAAAGTGTTTCATCTATATTTACATAAGTGCCCCGTTGTTTATTTAAATAAACCCCTGCGCCAAAATCTATAGAGTCTCCTGCTTTTTCTCTACCTGCGCCAAGTAAAAGTGCCGCCTTACCAATATTTAATGCATCAATATTAGCAACATAGCCTGATTCTTTTGCCTTAACTTCTACAATATACTTTGATTTCTTAAACAAATCGTAATTTACCAAGCACTGAGGATTTGCGCCCTGAAATGAAAACCATTCTTGCATTTTCCTAAATGCAGCACCATTTTCTATTACTTCTATTACTTTCTCTTTAGCCTCTTGCTCGCTAATATTGAGCACCAAGCCCACCATCAAAGAAGCAAGTTTAACACAAATATCATATAACGGACCGCTTACATTTCCTTTTAAAAGTTCTGCCGCCTCAATAACCTCTAAAGAGTTTCCTACTGCATTTCCAAGAGGTGTATCCATATTAGTAAGAACTGCCACTGTGTTAACACCGCATTCCCTACCTATTTCAACCATTTTTGTTGCAAGTTGCTTTGCCTCTTTTTCGGTTTTCATAAAAGCGCCACTACCGCATTTAACGTCAAGTACAATATTTTTTGCACCTGCCGCAAGTTTCTTTGACATTATGCTTGAAGTAATCAAAGGGATACTTTCTATTGTTGCAGTAACATCACGCAAAGAATATAACTTTTTATCAGCAGGCGCCATATTCCCTGTTTGAGAGATAACCGAGATGCCACAGGTTTTGGCAATATTAATAAAATCGTCTAATTTAGGCGCAGTGTTATATCCCATAGCAGACTCTAATTTATCAACAGTACCTCCTGTAAAGCCTAACCCTCTACCAGACATTTTGGCAACCTTTGCACCTAATGATGCAACAATGGGTGCAATGATTAAAGAAGTTTTGTCACCAACACCGCCTGTGCTATGCTTATCAACCGAAAGATTTCCAAAAAGACTTAAATCAAGAGTATCTCCCGAATCACGCATACAAAGTGTAAGGTCAACCGTTTCACGATCGGTCATACCATTAAAATAAATTGCCATTAATAATGCAGAGATTTGATAATCAGGTATATCACCGTTGGTTGCGCCTTTTACAAAAAATGCTATTTCATTTTGCGATAATTCCTCGCCATTGCGCTTTTTTTCAATAATATCATACATTCTCATAATAGCACTACCTATCCATATCAAAAGCCTTAGGCATTAATTCGCCCAAAGTATAAACCCCGTTTTGTGTAACTATTTCAAATTGCGGCTCGCAGAATTCCAGCATAACCTGTCTACACACACCACAAGGCATACACTCCTTACCATCGCCACATACAATTGCAATCTTTTGAAACTCGCGTTCTCCTTCACTAATTGCCTTAAAAAATGCAGTTCTTTCAGCACAAATTGTTGGTGAAAAAGAAGCATTTTCTATATTGCAACCGCAAAACACCTTACCTGATTTAGCCAAAAGTGCAGCACCTACTTTAAAGTTTGAATACGGAGAATAGGAATTATCTAATTGTTTAATTGCTAACCGAAGTAATTCTTTGTTAGTCATAAATATACACCTACTTAATAGCAATAGCCGTATTTAATGCTAGTTCCATCATTGTTGTAAAACTAACCTGCCTCTCCTCAGACGAGGTAGACTCACCTGTAACAACATTATCAGACACCGTCAAGATTGCCAAGGCGTTTTTATTATATCTAGCCGCGTTAATATATAAAGCCGCTGCTTCCATTTCTACCGCTAATACGCCCAATTTTGCCCATATTGCCGTACTTCTTTGTTCTACGGGCAAACAACCCTCGTCACTATAAAATGCATCTGACGACAGCACATTGCCAACCATATAACTAGCATTAATTTTATCCGCCTCAGTGGTTGCCGTTTTTAACAAATCATAACTGCATATCGGAGCATAGCTTCCAGGTATATTAAATGCACTTGCATAATTAGAATTTGTTGAAGCACCTTGAGCAATGATGATTTCTTTAAGAGGAATATTAGCGTGCAATGCGCCTGCAGAACCAACGCGAATTATATTTTCTACTCCAAAAACATTATATAGTTCATGCGAATATATTGCAATTGACGGCATACCCATACCGCTTGCCATTACGCTAACCTCTGTACCATTATATCTACCGGTATAGCCATTAACACCACGAACATTATTAACAAGTTTTGGGTTTTCTAAAAAGTTTTTAGCAATAAACTCTGCTCTAAGAGGGTCGCCAGGCATTAATACAGTTTTTGCAAAATCGCCGGGTTTTGCATTAATGTGCGGAGTTGGATATAACTTTGACATAATAATTCCCCTTAAATAAAAATTGCTTCCGAGGCGGTTAGCACTCGGAAGCCTCTATATTTATATTACCACAAAAATGCGCTTATGTAAACATAAACAAAACTTAGTAAGTTTTACACAATAAGCATTGCATCACCAAAGCTAAAGAAACGATACTCTTCTTTTACGGCGGTTTTGTATGCATTCATCGTATTATCATAGCCTGCAAATGCCGATACAAGCATAATTAATGTACTTTCAGGCAAGTGGAAATTTGTTATTAAACCTTCCATACATTTAAACTTATAACCAGGATAAATAAATATATCAGTGTCTCCGCTACTCTCGGTTATTTCTCCAAGCGACGCAACACTCTCAACGGTACGGCAACTTGTCGTTCCAACACAAATTACTCTACCGCCGTTTTGTTTTGTTTTATTAATCAAATCAGCCGTTTCTTTAGGCAAATAATAATGTTCACTATGCATTTTATGTTCGGTTATATCCTCTACCTTAACAGGTCTAAAGGTGCCTAAGCCAACATGCAAAGTAACGTATCCAATATTTATTCCTCGGTCTTTAATTTCTTCTAACATTTCCGGTGTAAAATGAAGCCCTGCGGTAGGTGCCGCTGCCGAACCGTTTTCTTTAGAATAAACGGTTTGATAACGCTCTTTATCTGTTAATTTTTCTTTGATATAATGGGGCAAAGGCATTTCGCCTACCCTGTCTAATATTTCATAAAAATTACCCTTAAATGAAAATTCAATCACTCTATTTCCGTCAGGCAAAACCTCTAACACTTTGCACGAAAGTTCGTTTGAAAAAACAAACTCTTTACCTTCGCGTGCTTTTTTTCCAGGTCCTGCAATGCACTCCCAAACCGTGTTGCTTTTCTGTTTAAGTAAAACAAACTCAACCACAGAACCAGTGTCTTTACGTGTGCCAAATATTCTTGCAGGCAATACTCTGGTATTGTTTAAAATTAAAGTGTCGCCTTCTTTTAAATACTCAAACAGATTGGTAAACCCTTTATGTTCAATATTGCCATTTTGCTTATTTAGTACCAATAACCTTGAGGCGTTACGTGGTTCTATAGGTGTTTGGGCTATAAGGTTTTCAGGCAAATCATAATAAAAATCGCTTTTATTCATCAATAATACTCCAAAATACAAATATATTTTCTGCTTACATACCTAAAATATTGACATTTATTTCGCCAAATGATATTATTTAATATAACACAAATTATACATCTGTTCAACAGTTTTTTATATTAGGAGTTGTAATAATGTTAAAGATTATTCTAGTTGGTTGTGGCGGCAAAATGGGTAATGTTGTTACCGGGCGCGTAAGCGAACAAAACGGCGCAGAAATAGTTGCAGGGGTAGATAAATATTGTACCATTCAAAAACCTTTTCCTGTATATTCTGCAATTAACGAAGTTGCTGTGCCCGCCGATGTTATTATTGACTTTTCACACCCCGACGTTTTAAACGAGGTTGTTGATTTTTCTGTTAATAACAACATTCCATTAGTTGAGTGCACAACCGGTCTTAGTGATGAACAGACTGAAATTTTAAAGAATGCATCTAAAAAGGTTGCAATTTTCAGTTCATTTAATATGTCACTTGGCGTTAACCTAATTACTGAACTAGCAAAAACCGCCGCCTCAATTTTAGGTGGTTTTGATATAGAAATTATTGAACAACACCATAACCAAAAGATTGATGCTCCAAGTGGTACTGCATACATGCTTGCAAACGCAATTAACGAAACCTTAAATGGTGAGATGCAGTTTAATTACGACCGCCATTCTACCAGGGCAAAACGTGCTAAAAAAGAGATAGGTATTCACTCAATTCGTGGCGGAAATATAGTTGGTGAGCATGAGGTTATTTTTGCAGGAAACGACGAAATAATTAAAATTTCGCACTCCGCAAGATCTAAAGAAGTTTTTGCTACCGGCGCAGTTAACGCAGCCATCTTTTTAAAAGGCAAACCTGCCGGCCTTTATGATATGCAGGATATAATTAAAGGATAGGAGAAAACGATATGCCGTACTGTATAAACATCGGCGAACTTTCTAACACATTTACTGTTCCCTCTCGCGTGGCAGATAAACTCATTAAGTTATCGGGTGCGGTGCAACTTAAAGTGTTACTTGTTGCATTAAATACTAATCCTGCTAACATAGTACCAGAAAATATTGCAGAAAAGCTTTCAATTTCTGTCCCCGATGTTACCGATGCGCTAAACTATTGGGTAGAAAACGGCATTTTAACAAATGGCGAAAGCACTCAAAAAATTGTTGAGGCAAAAAAAGCTACTCCAAAAAAGGTTGTTGCAAAGGCTCCTGCCGATAAGCCTAGTCGTGAACAGGTTATAAAAAGAGGAAATGAAGCACCTGAAATTGCTTTCTTACTACGCGAAGCCCAGTTAAAGTTAGGCAGACCATTACGCCCTAACGAATCATCAACTCTGCTTTGGCTTTATGACGACGAGGGCTTTACAGTTTCTATTATACTTTTACTTATTAGTTTTGCAGTTAACGAAGGTAAGCCAACTATTGGATTTATTGAGAGAACCGCGCTTAATTGGATTAACAAGGGTATCCACACAGTTGATGCAGCAGAAAAGGAAATCACCAAGCACAATGCAAAAAAATCAGCCTGGAACAAGATTACTTCTGCAATGGGTCTGGATAAAAGAATGCCGAGCACCAAAGAAGCAGAACTTGCATACAAGTGGGTTGAAGATTATGGGTACGATACCGATATGCTTCGCTTAGCATACGAAGCCTGTGTTGATTCTACAAATAAATTTTCTATGCAATACATTAATAAAATTATTGAAAACTGGCATAAAAACGGTGTTAAAACTGCCAAAGATGTTGAAGAAATTAATTCTTCCAACAAAAAAGCAGACTCTAATAAGAAAGATAGTTTTAATTTAGATAGTTATCAAAAAATGCTTGAAACTTTACCGGAATAGGATGAAATACAAATGGGATTTTCAAATGTAATATATGCAGAAGCTATTGAGCAAAAACGCATTTTGAGGCAAAAGAATGACCAACTTCGCGAAAACCTAAAAATTAAACTATATAACGAAATTCCGCGCATTAAAGAAATTGATAGTGAATTATCAAAAATCGGTATGGACATTACTTTGGCTACCTTTTCGGGCAATAAGGCTCGTTTAGAGGAATTAAAAGATAAATGCAGTTCTTTGAAAGCCGAAAAAGAACAACTTACACCTGCAGGGTATACCGTAGATTACGATTGCACTCTTTGTAATGACAGTGGTATACTTGATGGTAAACCTTGCAAATGTATTGAGTCGGCTGCAAAAAAATTACAATTTAACAAATTATCGTCGGTTGCGCCTTTTAACGAATGCAGTATTGACAATTTTAATTTGGACTACTATTCAGACAAGGGTGATGGTACCATCTCACCTAGACTTAGAATGGAAAAGAACCTAGCCTACATAAAAAAGTATATAAATAATTTTCCTACAGGTGAAAATTTACTGCTAGTTGGTGCTACGGGTCTTGGAAAAACACATATCTCTATTGCAATAGCTAATGAGGTTATTGATAAAGGTTATGGAGTTTTTTACAGTAGCGCAGAATATCTTATAACCAAACTACAAAAAGAGAAATTTGGAAAAACAAACGATGATACTAGTTATAATGATGCCGCGATTGAATGTGATTTGCTTATTTTAGACGACCTTGGTACAGAGTTTAATACCCAATTCTCAAAATCTATTATTTACGATATTGTTAACACAAGGATTCTTACAAAGAAACCCACCATAATTAACACCAACCTGTCTATGCATGAGATTAAAGAGATGTACACTTCTAGGATTGCATCTCGCTTTATAGGTGAGTATACTACACTTTTATTTGACGGTGCAGATATAAGACAAATTAAAAGCCAAAACAAATAATATAAAACACCCTACAACATTGTAGGGTGTTTTAATTTCACTATAATAAAAACGGCTACGGAAAAACCGTAGCCGTTATATTTATACTTATTTCTTAAAGATGTCCATTACATCAAGATAATCGCCGTCGTCTTCTGTTTCAGCGTTTCTTGAAAGAATATCTTTTAAATCATCAGAAATACCACTTGCATTACCGTTATCTTCGCCAAGACCGGTAGCAATAACAGTGATGCGCATTTCGTCTTCCATAGTATCGTCTAACTGAACACCCCAAATAATTGTAGCATCTGGATGTACTGTTTTTGCGATAAGTGAAGATGCTTGATCAACCTCATCAAGACCGATATCATTAGATGCAGTGATGCTAATGATAACACCGCTAGCATTATCAATCTTAGTCTCAATTAGAGGACTGTTGATAGCAGCAAGAGCTGCTTGCTCTGCCTTCTCGCGACCAGTTGCATGGCCAACGCCCATATGAGCAAAGCCTGCATCTGCCATAACGGTAGTAACGTCAGCAAAGTCAAGATTGATCATAGCAGTAGCATTAATTAACTCGGAAACGCTTTGTACACCTTGACGAAGTACATCATCTGCAACCTCAAAAGCGTTAGCAAGTGTGATTTTTTGTTCTGAAACAAACTTTAATCTTTCGTTAGGGATAACGATAAGGCTATCAACATGTTGACGAAGAGCCTCAATACCCTGCTCAGCCTGTTTCATTCTCTTAGCACCTTCAAAAGCAAAAGGCTTGGTAACAATACCAACAGTTAAAATGCCCAACTCTTTAGCAATTTGAGCAACTACAGGTGCAGCACCTGTACCTGTACCGCCGCCCATACCTGCGGTAATAAATACCATATCGGTACCACGAAGTGCAGTTGAAATTTCTTCACGTGATTCTTCAGCAGACTCTTCACCTTTAGCGGGGTTTGCACCTGCACCAAAACCCTTAGTCTTCTTCTCACCAATTTGAAGTTTATTTGTTGCTTTAGAAGCAAGCAATGCAGCTTTATCAGTATTAATGGCTATGTATTCAACGCCCTTAACACCTGCATTTACCATTCTATTAACAGCGTTACCGCCGCCGCCACCGACACCGATAACCTTTATTTGAACTATATCCTCCGTCTCTTGAGCAATCTCAAACGGCATTTTAATCATCCTTTCAAATTAAAAAATTCGCTAATTCCTTATATACAAATAAATAATAACATAAAAGATATTGAATTTCAAGTATATTTTATCTTTTTTATTATTTAAAAGTAATCTTTTTTATTAATTTCTCCAAATATTGCTAAAAATATTTAATTTCTATTTTTTCTCTTGTAAAGTAGCCCTCTTTTTTACTTGGAAAATATGTTAAGTTTATTTTACCCGAATCGTTTAAATTCTTTTTAGTAATTTCATCCAACATTTTTGACATGAATGATAGTTTATCATCTAGTTCCGCAGTTGATCCCAGTTGAATCATAAACTTTTTATTTACATAAAACACTACGTCGCCACTTGATTTGAAATCCACGTAATTTAGTTTGTACTTACTTTCTGACAATGCCTTAATTATCGCATTTATTATCTCTTCTTGCTCTGAATTTTTGTAAACGGCAATTGATCCCAGTCCGCCGTTTTCAAGTTTAGCACCGTTTATGCACGCCAGTTTTTTATTTGGTTTTTTAGAAGCCTCTAAAACCTTAAAATTTTCATTTAAAATTAAATATTCCTTATTGCTTTTAACACAGTATTTTGCACTGGTTTCGGTGGCTGTTAATACTACTTTATCGGGAAATTGTTTTTTTATTTTCAGTTCGCCGATATATGTAAGATTTTTTGTAACCTTGTTTGTGATTTTTTTAGAAGGCAACACTATAATATTTTGCCCTATTTTTATATCTGCTTCCTTTAAAACTTGTTCCTTGGTATAAAGGTTTCCATCATAATTAAGTGAAACAGAATTAATTGGGAAGAAAACAGTAGTGCTTAGAATTACAAGTAATGAAATTATGAAAATAAAAATCACTACCAAAAAACCGCTGCCGGATTTTTTATTTGTTCTTCTTGATTTTACTGTTCTAGAGTTGCTTTTCATTCTCTCACCCTTTTAATATCCGCACCCAAAAGCGCAAAATTTATTTCGGGGTTTTCATACCCCCTATCTATATGTTGTATCTCATTTATCTCTGTTTTACCAAGCGCGCTAAAAGCAGCTACCATTAATGCCGCTCCGCCGCGAAGATCTGTACATTTCACATTAGCACCCGTTAAGCATCGTGCACCTTCTACAACTGCAGTTCTGCCCTCAACCTTAACATCTGCGCCTAAACGATTTAACTCGCCAGCAAATTTAAATCGGTTTTCAAAGATAGTTTCTACAAAAATACTAGTACCTTTTGCTACAGTTGCAGTAGCAATAAGTGTTGGTCCTGCATCGGTTGGAAAGCCAGGATAGTATTGAGTTTTAAGCATTTTTAGTCTTTTAAGTGTTTCAGGGGATGTTATTTTCATATTATTATGACTAATTTCTACACTACATCCCATACGCTGATATTCGGAAATAATTGCTTTTATATGTTCTGGGTAAACACCACGAATTATCCCACTACCGCCAGATGCCGCTATTGCAGACATATAGGTAGCTGTCAATATTCTATCCGGAATAACAGTATGCTCTGTACTATGTAAACTATTTACTCCTTCAATAATAACATCGCTACTTCCCGCACCATATATTCTGGCACCAGCACTATTTAAAAAAGATGCTAAATCAGAAATCTCAGGTTCTCTTGCGGCGTTAAATATTCTAGTTGTTCCTTTTGCTGTTGCTGCCGCTATTATTATATTTTCCGTAGCCCCAACGCTTGGTATCGGTATATAAATGTTAGTGCCAGCCAACGCAGAGCATTTACAATTAATACACCCATGTGATTCTGTAATTTGCGCGCCCATATCTTTTAAAGACGAGAGGTGTAAATCTATCGGTCTAGCACCTATTTCACAACCACCCGGACTACTCAATTTGGCAGTTCCGCATCTTGCAATAACTGCGCCCAAGAACACTATAGAAGATCGCATCTCACGCATTAATCTTTCGGGTATCTCTGCGCAATTAACCTCAGATGCATCCACTATAACAGTATCTTTTTCTCTTGTGCATTTGCACCCTAAATTTTCAAGAATTTTTAGTGATGCCCTAACATCAGATAAATTCGGGCAATTATGTATAATACTTGTGCCTTTTATGATTAGTGTAGCGGCAAGTATTGGCAAAGCGCCGTTTTTTGAACCGTGAACATTAACCTCGCCTGTAAGTTTTTTGCCGCCGCTAATTAAGAGTTTTTCCATTGTTTGCACCCTTTCGGTTAGTATACTAAAAAACATTTTTTCAGTGTATACTATGCCAAAAGGGTTATTTTTGTTAATTATAATAATTCCATTAAAGTATTATAAATACGTTCAGATGCATCTAAAATTGCTGATTCTTTCGCATTTTTGCCCATATCATCTGCAGTATATCCATCAGATAAAAGTCTATCAACAGTTGCTATAAGCAATTCTTCGCTTAAATCTTTCTCCTCTATAACCTCTGCTGCATTACGATTTTTAAGAGTCATAGCATTATGATACTGATGATTCTCTGCAACATAAGGTGATGGGATTAAGACCGATGCCTTTCCTGCCGCCTCAATCTCAGTTAAAGTAATTGCACCTGCACGGCTTATGATAAGGTCGGCCGCAATCATACATTCAGCCATATTGTTAATATATTCACTAACCCTAACGTCCTTATTGTCAAGGTCTACCCCTCTGCCAATAAGTTGGTCTAAAAAGCCCTTGTAACCAACCTTGCCTGCCGCATGCATAAACTGATACTTACCGCTTCTTACTTTATCTGCAATAAGTCCTGCTACAGCGTTGTTTATAGGAGAAGCACCCAAACTTCCGCCGAATGATAAAATCATAGGTCTTGGGTCTAATGAAAGTTTTTCTCTAGCCTCATTTTTATTAATATTCAAAAATTGGCTCCGAACTGGATTTCCTGTAACAACAGGCGCATTTTTACATTTTAAAAGTTTTTCTGCTTCGGGCATTGCCAACATTACTCTATCAACAATACCTGCTAACATTTTGCTTGTGATTCCAGGGTATGCATTCTGCTCATGAATAGCAGTCCTAATCTTTAATTTAGCCGCCTCTCTAAGAACAGGTCCGCTTACATATCCGCCTGTACCAACAACGATATCAGGCTTTAATTCTTTTAGTAGTTTTTTAGCCCTTAAAGATGCTGTTACTGCTTTGTATGCAGCACTGATGTTTCTGCCAATATTCTTAACGGTAATTTTACGTTGGAATCCTGCAACATCAATAGTATAAAAATCATAGTTTGCTTGTGGCACCAAAGTTGCCTCTAGCTTATGTGCAGTGCCAATATAACTGATTTTTGCATCAGGATGCTTTGATTTTATATAATCTGCAGTTGCAAGTGCAGGATTGATATGGCCTGCAGTACCACCGCCCGCAAATAGAATATGCATAACCCATTCCTCCGTTTAAGTATATTATCCTTTATTGCTATAACGCGAAACCGAAAGCACAACGCCCATTTCGCAAAGCAGTATAACTATTGCAGTACCGCCGTAACTAAAAAACGGCAAACTTATACCAGTATTCGGTATAGTATTTGTTACAACTAGAATATTTAAAAGTGCTTGTAAACCAACCTGACAAACAAGTCCTATAGTTAGTAGTGCACCAAATTTATCAGCCGCGCGCATTGCTATTCTAAAGCCCCGCCAAATAAGTGCACAGAACAAAGCAATTATCACAAGTGCACCAATAAGTCCAAGTTCTTCACAAATTATTGCAAAAATAAAATCGTTATGAGGTTCAGGAACCCATAAATATTTCTGCATAGATTGACCTATACCTCTACCAAACAATCCACCTGAACCTATTGAAAGCAAAGACTGAATTGTTTGATAGCCTTTACCTGTAGCATCTGCCCAAGGGTCACGCCAATATTGGAATCTATCACTCCAATATTCTGCGACGCCCGATACAACCATTAAACCTACGGCACCTGCTCCAACACCTATGCCACCGATTATCCAACGTCGCTGCAAACCACCACAAATCATTAAAATAACACCTATTAAAAAGATTAATATGGTAGCAGAAAGGTGTGTTTCAAACACAACTAATGCACAAACGATGGCAAGCAAACCGCCTAAAAACAATATACTGAATTTAAATGTTTTTACCGCGTTATAATTGATTGAAATTAAGTGCGAAAACAAAAGTATTATTGCAAATTTTGCTATTTCAGAAGGTTGAAAGCCAAAAGAACCTATGTATATCCACCGATGGTAACCTTCTGTTGCCGGCATCAAATAAACTAAAATCAATAGTCCCACCGCAATTCCGTAAACCAGCCACGAAATGCGCATATAATGGTGATAATCTATCTTTGAAATTATCAACATTAACACAAAGCCTATGCTTGCATAAACTGTTTGCTGAATAATAAATTTATAGCTATTTCCGTAGTTTGTTTCCGCAAAAGCATAGGAGGCAGAAAATAACATTGTTAGCCCAATTATTAATAACAAAGCGACAAAAAACAAAAAGGTAATATCCATACTGCCATTCTCAATTAATAGGCTTTTTATACCTTTTTTTGAATTGGTTTTCCCACTCGCCATGCTTTTCACCTCAACTAAAATATTATTGGTATTAATGCTATGAAACATCCTACTGCGGTAACAGCGGAAAATAGTAGAACAATATTCTCCTCACTAAAACCACACATTTCAAAATGGTGGTGAATTGGTGCCATCTTAAATAGCCTTTTCTTTGTCTTTTTATAATAAACAACCTGCAGCATTACTGAGAACGCTTCTATTAAATACACAACGCCTGCCGCAATTAGTATAATTGGTTTTCCTATTGTAAACGAAAGCGATACTACCAATCCGCCCAAAAACAACGAACCGGTATCTCCCATAAATACTTTTGCAGGGTGTGAATTCCAAACCAAGAAACCCAAACATGCACCTGCACCTGCACAAGCATAAATATTTGTACCGATTAACGAAAGATACGCAGATGCCAACATAAAACCGCAACAAACAACCAATGTAACGGTTGATGCCAAACCATCAATACCATCGGTTAAATTTACTGCATTTGTAAAGCCATAAACAAACAATAATGCTATTGGCCAAAACACAAGTCCCACACCAGATGTAACATTAACATCGCCTATAAAAGGAAGCCAAGTTGTGCTCATACCTGATAGAGCCAAACTGGAAAGATATGCAACTGTGCATAGAAGTTGTAATACTGTTTTTTGCTTTGCAGTAAGTCCTAAATTTCTTTTTTTAACAACTTTAATATAATCGTCTAAAAATCCAATCAAACCCATACCTATTGCTAAACCGATGCCTGCAAGTACAAAACAGGTTTCTTTACGATTTTCCAACATTGAAGTTTTACCGATTACTGCAGATAAAGTAAAGCCAAGCACACAAGCGCAAATAAGACCAATTATAATCATTATTCCGCCCATTGTAGGTGTACCGTTTTTGTTCTTGTGCCAAGCAGGACCAATCTCTCTGATAGTTTGGCCAAACTTTAATTTATGAAGATATGGAACAAGTAATATTCCTAAAAGAGCAGTAACACTAAACGCAATAATTGCTGCTAATGCTGATATCAATGCATTATTCATTTTAGTTCCTCCAATGCCTCTTTAACAATCTCTCGTTCATCTAAATGTATCTTGCCTGTGTTAAGAATTTGATAGGTTTCGTGACCTTTACCTGCAAGTACAATAATGTCGCCTTCTGTTGCATGAGATATTGCATATTTAATAGCTTCTATTCTGTTTTCAATTACAACGTAAGGTGTACGTGAATCTTTAAAACCTACAACAATATCCTTTATTATTGCAGCAGGATTCTCGGTTCTTGGATTATCTGACGTAACTATACAAAGATCAGATAGTCTTGCTGCTACACTACCCATTATACTACGTTTGGTTTTATCTCGGTCTCCGCCACAACCAAATAAAGTAATCAATCTGTTTTTTGGAACATCACTAAAGGTTTCTAAGATATTTTCTAATCCGTCGGGAGTGTGTGCATAATCAATTATTACGTGGAAATCTCTACCGGTTGGAACAGCCTCTGCCCTACCTTTAACACCTGAAAGCGCAGACAATGCTGATGCTACATCTCTTACCGGAATGCCAAGCACTACACCACAACACGCGGCGCAAAGTGCATTGTACACAGAAAATCTGCCACCTGTTTTCATATTAATTCTAGCAATTAAATTATATCCAACTATATCAAAATCTACGCCATCTGCTTTATATCCGATTCCTTTTGCAGAATAGGTAGCATTATTGCTTTGGGCTGAATATGTTACCACATCCGCCTTAATGCCCTCTAACAATTTTGGAGTATACATATCATCAAAATTTACAATGGCAGTCTTGCACATCTTAAATAATTTTTGCTTCGCACCTAAATATTTATCCATTGTTTTATGATAATCCAAATGGTCTTGTGTAAGATTGGTAAACATTGCAACATCAAATGTAACACCACATATACGTTTTTGATCCAGCGCATGCGATGAAACCTCCATCACAACATAATCACAACCAGCATTTTTCATATTATAAAACATTTCATTAAGCTCGTATGCGCCAGGTGTTGTATTATTTGAAGGCAACGTTTCGCTACCAATCATATGCTGAATAGTGCCAATTAATCCACACTTATGCCCTGCTGCCTCTAAAATAGCCTTAGTCATATATGAAACTGAGGTTTTTCCGTTAGTGCCGGTAACGCCTATTAGTTTCATATCTTTTAAAGGATTACCAAACCAAATTGAACAAGCCTTAAAAAACACCTCGCGTGAATCTTTAACTAGAACTTGATTTTTTATTTTTAAATCTTTCTCGCAAATAATTGCAGATGCACCTTTTTTCAGAGCATCATTGGCATAGCCGTGTCCGTCCTGCAAAGGTCCGTTAATACAGAAGAATGCGAATCCCTCTTTAACCTTACGCGAATCGGAGGTTACACCGCTAATTTCAACGTTTGCTAAATTAGTATTTAATTTTGGTATAAGCTCTGAAAGTTTCATACTGTGCCTCTTTCTTAAAAATCTCGTGTTGTGTCGTCTCTAAAGTAAACGGTTATTGTTGAACCCAGACCCATTTCTTTTTCCGCCTCTACACTTTGGCTATAGGCTGTTACGCCAGCGCTTGAAAGTGATGAGCCTTCTAAAGAAACATTAAAGCCGCTATTAACTGCAATAGCATTTACTTCGGATACGGTTTTGCCTATAAAATTAGGCACCTTGGCGGTAAATTTTTCCTCTCCGTCGGTATATAAAACAACGATTCCGCCATCGTATATTTTAGTTCCGCCCTCGGGCATTTGCGACGTTACCTCGCTACCGCTACCTACAATTCTAACATTAAAACCGTCGGATATAAGTTTATTTTGTGCTGTATAAACATTTTCTCCAATAACACTGGTTACATCTTTAGCCATTGATTTAAGTTCATCTTCTTTGTAGTGCGGCTCATATCCCATATATGGTAATACTTCTGACAATATTCTACCACCCGATGGCGCAGAAACTGTACTTCCATAGTATGCCCCGCCAGTAGGGGTATCTAACAAAAACAGCAACGCTATTTCTGGATCATCGGCAGGAGCAATACCTAAAAACGAACCAACATACAAGTCGTCACGCTCTTCTTCTAAGTTCTCAGCAACCTTCTGTGACGTACCCGTTTTACCGCCAACCTTATAACCTGCTACATAAGCATTTTTGCCGCCGCCAATTTCCACAACTTCGTAAAGCATATTTGCCATTACTTTTGAAGTTTCGGCAGATATTACCTGTCTTTTCTTTTGGCTTTTAACGGTCTTTACACTTTTATCAGCTGAAGAACGGATTTCAGAAACAACATGTGGTTGTACCAAGTATCCGCCGTTAACAGTTGCCGCAGCAGCGGTTATCATTTGAATCGGCGTAACCTGCATCGTTTGACCAAAAGCAGACGACGCTAGTTCAACCGGTCCCATGTTTTCTTCACTATGATAAACAGGGCCTTGTTCACTAGGCAAGTCTATACCTGTTTTTTCTGCCAAACCAAATGCTCTGAAATATTTAGAAAAGGTTTTAACACCTAATAATTGACCTAAACTGATATATACTGGGTTACAAGAATTTTGCATTGTTTCACTTAATGTTTGTGTTCCGTGTCCTTCTTTTTTGTGGCAGTGATATGTCTGACCTGCTATCGTTATTGCACCATTGCAGTTAAAAGAAGTCTGAAGGCTTGTTACACCTTCTTCTAGTGCCGCAGAACAGGTTACAATTTTAAATACGGAACCTGGTTCATATGCCGAAGAAATGGCTTTATTACGCCACATCTCATTAAGAAGTTCTTTTTTCTTTTCTTGCAATTCTTGACCCTTCAAGCCTTTTAATTGCTTCTTATACTCACTAGCGAGTTTAAATGGTTCGTTAGGATTAAAATCTCCCGAAACAGCCATTGCAAGTATGCCGCCCGTCTTAACGTTCATAACGATACACACACCGCGGTTTATAACTTTATTTTCAACAACTGCTTCATCCAGATACTTTTCAACAACTTCTTGAATGTATGTATCCAAGGTTAACACTAAAGTATCACCTTTTTTAGCCTCTTCAACGTATTCATAACTGAATTTCATATCGGCACCATTTGCATTTTTTGAAGCAACTACTCTACCAGGGGTTCCGGTTAGTTCCGCGTTATAAGACATTTCAATCCCATACAAACCTTGGTTATCACTACCTACAAAGCCAAGCACGGTAGATGCCAAACTATCGTTTGGATAATAACGTTTGCTTGATTCGTCCAGACCCAAAACAGTGCCATAAGAATTTTCGGCAATGAATTTTCTAATATTCTCTGCCTCTTTTTGCTCTATATCCTGTTTTATGGTAACATAACTTGTTTTCTTGTTTAACAATTCTAAAATTTCTTTGGCTTCCATATCAATAATCGCCGAAAGCCCTTGCGAAATGTCATTCTTAACCTGTGCTATTTCATCACTATCTTTATAGTTTGCAGCAAAATCATTTGGTGTAACAAACAACTTCCAAACAGTAGCACTTGTTGCAAGCAAATTCATGTTGCAATCGTAAATATTTCCGCGCAAAGCAGTTGTTTGAGTGTCATAAAGTTGCTGTTCTGCGGCCTTTTCTTTGTAGAAATCGCCATCAATAATCATAATTTTAGTTAGCCTATAACCACATATACAAATCATTGAAAGGGTAATAAACAGAACTATACTAACCATTCTTATCCACATTAATCTTGTTGGCTTTTTAGACATAAAATTACTCCTTTCAAAAATGCACGGAACGAGAGCCATATAATGACTCTCGTAAATCTAATAGATTTATATTCAACTTAAAAATTTATATACCTTAATCTATTCCGCATCTGCTGAATATTCGGTGTTTCCATCCTCGTAATTAAAAATATAATTAACCTGTGTTTTTTCTTGCTTTTGCATACCTAGTTTCTTTGCTTGATTCTCTAGATTGCCAACAGAGGTTTTTTTCTCAAGAATTACATTAAGACGTGTTTGCTCGCTTTTTAGTTTAACGGTTTCTGTCTCAACAGCATTTAACTGATTGCTAACCTTAGAAATTTCTGCATGCAAAAACAAGCAACCAAAAGCTGCACCGATAAGAAATACCGTAACTATTACAGAAAACAAGTTGCTAGACATTTTCGCTTTTGCTCTGGCTTTTGATTTTGTTTTAGTTCTGTTTTTCTTAGGAATTTCTACTACAATATTTTGCTTTTTTTCGCGAGGCATAAACATATCAAAATCATGCGCCAAACTATCATTACAGTATTTCATATTATTCATCCCGTTAATTCTCCTTTATCTTTATTATCCCACGCAGTTTTGCACTACGACTTCTTGCATTTTCGCTAATTTCCTCTTCGCTTGGAATTATTGGCTTTCTATTTGCAAGACGTGCCTTTGGTGTTTTACCGCACACACACACCGGAAAATCAGGTGGACAAGTACAGCCTTTGCAAAGTTCTTGAAAACATTGCTTTACGATTCTATCCTCAAGCGAATGAAATGTTATAACACTTAATACTCCGCCTACATTTAGCATATTGAATGCATTTACGAGGGCACTTTCTAATATCTCAAGTTCGCCATTAACTGCAATTCTTAATGCCTGAAAGCACCTTCTTGCAGGATGCCCGCCTCTTCTTGCTTTCGCAGGCATACTGTAAGATATTATATTGGCAAGTCTTAGTGTTGAGTTTATCGGCTCTAGTTCGCGTTCTTTTACAATATTACAAGCAATTTTGTATGCAAACTTTTCCTCACCATAATCTCTAAAAATCTTACACAATTCGTCTATACTATAAGTATTTACTATATCCTTAGCAGACAAACCTTCCTTACTCATTCTCATATCAAGTGGTGCATCTACGTGGTATGAAAAACCACGCTCGCCATTATCTAGCTGATACGAAGAAACGCCTAAGTCTAAGAGTATGCCATCTACTCCACTAACACCACGCTCGTTGAGTTTTTCTTTCATATTTTTAAAGTTTGAATGTATAACCTCAGCATTATACTCTTGCAGTCTTTTGGTTGCAACTGCAACAGCATCAGGATCTTGATCAAAGCCGAATAATTTACCGCCCTTTAATCTTTTTACAATTTCAGAGGAATGACCTGCACCGCCTACTGTTCCATCAACGTATATTCCGTTTGGCTTTATTTGGAGCAAATCTATACATTCTTCCAAAAGAACTGACTTATGTTTAAATTCCATTTAGAAATTCAACTCCTGCATAATATCAAAGACAGCCTCAGGAGTGCATTCAGCATTGGCTTTATCCCAAGTTTCAGGATTCCAAACTTCTGCGTGTGTTGAAATACCTACTATTTTTACATTGCCTTCTAGATTTGCATGTTCTCTTAAGTTGGCAGGAATTAGTACCCTACCCTGACTATCATATTCAAGTTCAGCAGCACCTGAGTATAAATACATTTGAAGCATGCGAGATTTTGCACTTGGCAAACTTCTAATCTTCTCATCTAGCTTTTGCCATTCTTCCATTGAATAGATGTGTAAGCAAGGGTTTTTATCTAGACCGCGGCATACTATTATTTTTTCACCCAATGGGTCACGATGTTTGGCAGGAATAAACATTCTGCCTTTCTTATCTATAGAATATAAATACTCTCCAAGAACCACTGCTTTACACCTCCATTTCAACCACTTTTAAACACTATTAGTGAAAAGTTAACCACTTTTCACCACTATTTGAACTTATTATATACTAATAAGAATAAAAAATCAATAGTCACTTATAATATTTTTTTTAAAATCTTTTGTTATTTTTAACAAAAAAAGAACGACAAACTGCACAATAAGTACATTTTGTCGTTTTATATGACACACGCTAAATAGATATTACAATATTGTTATATTTAGTTAAATAAAAACATTATTCCCCACTAAAAAATGCCCGCACACTTTTTTAAAGTATGCGAGCATTTAATTTAGTGGTTATTCATCTTCCTTTTTCTTAGCACTTATAAAAGTAACATATGCTGCAGCAATCATAAATGCAAAGATAGCAAAGAGTTTTTCTGAGCTTTCGCCAGTTTGAGGCGAAGCACCTTCTTGATTTTCATACTGATCTTGAGATTCGCTATTGTTCTGCGAATCATCAAATTCCGAATCAGTTCCAAAATCATCAAGAACAACATCAGAGATTTCTTCATCATCGTAAGGCATACCATTTGAAGAATCGCCTTGTTGCTCACCACCATTTATAGAAT
The DNA here is from genome assembly GCA_045630515.1 of Acutalibacteraceae bacterium. Lineage (GTDB taxonomy): Bacteria > Bacillota > Clostridia > Oscillospirales > Acutalibacteraceae > UMGS1532. Next base: position 79,074 of record JAZQTG010000006.1, on the reverse strand, counting down.
TACCAACTATAACGAAGTCGCTAAATGAATTGGTTTGGAATAGCAATGAGCCGTCTGCCGTTGTTTCACTCCACAACGGAGTTATAACACCATAATCATCAACATGGTAAACCTCAAGGTCTGTAAAGTTATTGGTTACACTTGCAGGTGGGTTGAGCGTTATATCAACAATTTCACCGTAAAGGTCATATTCTTCATTGTTTAGATACAACTTCATATCATAATATATTGCAATTTGCTTGCCACCGGCAACTGAAATTACCGATTTGCATTTTTCTTCAGATACCTCACCTGAGATATCGGTTGCAACAAACTCTAAGCCTTCGGGGAACACAAGACTTACTGGTGTTACTGTAAAGATCTCGTCGGTAGTATGTATTGAGTCATACCAGAAAATATCATGTTCGTTCATTAGGTCTTCATCGGTTCCCTCGCTAAAGTCTTCAAGTTCACCAATGTTCTCCCAATACGCATCATCCGCGGTTATCATTTCAAGCAACACAAACTTGTTATCCGAATCAGTCTTCCATTCAAACTCTGCACATACCATTTTACCATCATCTGAAATGGTGGTATTAATAGGCGCAACAGTTGTTCGCTTATAAGCATCACCAATAACCAACTTTGATATATCAGTTGACTTAGGAGCCTCAAAACTTATTATAATCTTACGATTATTAATATCGGTTACTTTGTTACCGTAAAGGTCAACCAGTTCAAACGTGTATACTGTTTTGTCAACAATAGCTAAATTAGCATTCTCTAAAGATTTCATCTGCCAGTTTGTTGCTTTATTTTCGGTTACATTAATATTAACAACATCTGTGTAGATATCACTATTGTCTAACTTGCAGATAGCAAGTTTAGAGTTAGTATCTTCATCTGCAAATTCAAGCATAACCTCATTGAATTCATCCTCTTGCAAACCGTTTACTTTAGTTCCAAACGGAATCAAATCAGAAATAACAGCGGTAATTGGATACGTACCATCTTCATTTACAAGATATTCAACTTCGTTAAATTCTTTAAGTTCAAGACGAATATATCTTGCAAGCATAGGACGAATATATTTTACATATTCACCCTTGTTAATTTCATCCTCAGAAATAGTAAATAACGGCTCTGCTTCTTCGTCAAAAATTTCTTCATAGGTTTCGCCGATATAAACATTTACCGATTTAGGATTATAAATACTGTGAATCTTGTCAAAGAAATTAAGTTGAATACGCGACACAGCTCTTAAGTCACCAAGATGAACCGTGATATCATATTTATCTTTGCCAACTACACCTTTTAAAAGTCTAATACAACTAGCCGTAGAGGAGTCAATCAAACCACCTGCAACAGTAGCATTCATTGCTACGGCCTGAGTTTTACCTGTTTCAAGGTCAGTTCTTGTTACGCTCACATTATCTGCAGTAAGGGTTGAGTTAAGATTTCTGGTTTTAAACTTCTGATTATCGCCACCGATAATGCTAATCTCATTTAATACCACCTCATCCTTAGTGCCTTCAAATACAAGGCGGAAGTAACGTGCTGTAATTGATTCTTTAAATTTCTTGGTAGCAACCACATTACCGTTTCCGCTAACATTATAGGTCCAAACATGAGCATCATCTTCATAAACCGCAGCTATAGCATCGGCTGCATAAATTTTTAAAGTTTTAAAGCCTGTGGTTTTGTTAATAAGTGCATCTACCGCTATCTCATCAATTTTAGCATAGTTACAAAGATTATAAAGTAATTCTAAAGTATTGCAATCATTACCTTTGGTGTTTATTTTTGCCAATGTTTTTGTATCGCCATCGGTTAGGTTTGCAACCTCTTTAGCAGTGAGATTAGATTCTTTAACCATATCCTTATCTTCACCTACAGCAAAATATGCATCTAGTGGCATATTCTCTGCTAGGTTAGTTGGGTTAACAGGAATTATAGCCTCTTCACCCCAAGCCCACAAATAAGAGATTCTTGGATAAATATCTCTTGTTGCGGTGTAATATGGCTTAACTATTTGGAAAGCGATATATCTGCCTACAGGACATTCATCCTTAGGAATTTCATAAAACACACCGCGTTGTATAGGAGTTTCATCATCTACTTTATATTCAAAGACCAGATTGCTTTCTAAGAATAAATCTTCTTTTTCTTCCGCCACAAACACTTTAAAATGACTTGTGTAATGGGCTGTATTATTGGATGCAAGGCCTTGGAAAGCAAAACCTTTAACTTTAGTAAAATCATAATCAGATAGGTTAAACACAAAAGCCGTTACTTTATCATCAGCAACAGATAACTCGGGAACGTCAATATGTTCTTTACCGTTGTTGGTTGATTTAAAGAAGTTTTCAATGATTTTATCCTGTTCTTTTTTACCTGTGCTTGTTGACTTAACATTTCTTTCAACATAAGATAAATTCTCAAATTTAAGTAGGTTCTTTCCGTATTTAGACTTAACCTTGCTTAAATCCATTTTTGACGTATCGGGATATCTAGGAGCGTTAGGTTCGTAATCATCACCGACAACACCGTACACATCAAACTCAAGTAAGCTTGGGTATGCACTATCAATTGATGCTTTTTCGGTGCATGGCTTGGTTATTACCAACGCAACATAATTAGCCTTAAAGTTTACATCATAAAGTTGAACAGCGTTTTTGCCAGGATTAGAGAACTCATAAATCGGAGAGTTATAAAGATCTTCATACTTCATAGAAGCATATAACTTATACTCCTGAGTAATATAATCTTTTTCAAGATTACTATGAATAAAGATGTCACTAACACTCGCAGCACCTTTTAAGGTGTACTCAATCCTTAATTCTCTATTTCCGTAAAATTTAATCTTGCTACCATTAGCCTTTGCGAAAGGTGTTATATCAGCATCGCCTAAGAACATACCGTCGCTTTCGTCAACACTTCCGTCAGTAAGGGTAGCGATATCGCCTTCTTCATATTTCACGGCTTTTTTACCGTTATAATAATATGCATTGGCTTTGTTAACAACACTTAGATAGGTCAATGGTTCTTTAGTTTCGGCAAGATATGGACCAGATTCGCCTTCAGCTATCTTTGTACCATAGACATTAAATTCTAATATACGCGGATAATACGCCCAACTACTATCATGTGCAGTTGCATTATTTTCAGTAGTAACATGTGTAACACGCATACCAACATATTTAGCAGTCATGCCAAAAGCGGAGTAATGTTGTAATTGCTTCTTGGTTTTATGCTCATACACACGATTAGAGGAATTGAATAAATCATATTTATTATCGGCAAGATAAAGTTCATAAGACAACTTCCATTTATCTTTATTACCAATAACAACAATATCAGAAATATCACATTTCCCATCTAGCTCGTAAACAATATCATAATATACCGTTCCTAAAGAATTTAGAATTACTTTTCCATCAGCATCTTTACCAGCGAAAATTTCACCTGGGAATTCTACTGTTACTTCACCATTACCGTCTGTTAATTTTTTCAAAACCTTGGCAGGATCTGAGATTTCTTTGCCGTTGTTTTGTCTGAAATATGGTTTAGAAGAAGCAGTAGTATATGTTTCTGAATATGCTTTGTTATACTGCTCCATGCTTTTTACTACACTTTCAGCATCCGTAACCGGTGATGTATTTTTATTATCATCATTTATAACACAAGCAAATTCTTTTTCATCCGCCTGTTGAGAAGGTGTACCGTAAACGTTAAACTGCCTTAGTCTTGTAATATAGTTTGAAGCAGAATTGTTTGCACTTCCATTCTCATTAGTTGATACAGATATTACTCTCATTGCTACATATTTCGCAGTAATTCCAGTAAGTTCATAATGCTGAGCAATAGCTTTATCAGTATGTGTATAAATAGGCTCGCCATCAAACAAATCAGCCATAGTATCAGAGGCATATAATTTATAAGACAGTTTCCAGTCACTAATATATTTGCCTTCATGTTCTCTAAGGTTACCTATAACAACAATATCACTAATATCTGTTTTAGAATTCAATGTATAAATGATATCAAAATAAACTTTTTTCCCATCTTTATACTCAGTTATAACCTCATCATCACTAGAAGCGAATGAGCATCCAAATAAATCTACTTGCTCTGTGTTGCTTCCTTTTGTAAGTTTTTCTAATATGCCTGATGACATAATTAATGATTCAGGACCGTCGGCGTGTATTTTCTTGCAATTATATCTTACACTATTTACAACAGATTTAGCATCATCTATAGGAGAAACCGTAAGCTTATTACTGTTGGTTACACGAACTATCTCAGACTCATCCGCCTTATCAGAAGGAGTACCATATACGTTAAACTGTCTTAGTCTTGTAATATAGTTTGAAGCAGAATTGTTTGCACTTCCATTCTCATTAGTTGATACAGATATTACTCTCATTGCTACATATTTAGCAGAGATACCCGTAAGTTTGTAATGCTGAGCAATAGCTTTTTCGGTATGTGTATAAATTGGGTCCTCGTCAAACAAAGTCGCCATAGTATCAGAGGCATATAATTCATATGAGAGTTTCCAGTCACTGACATATCCATTGGTATGATCTCTAAGATTACCAACTACTACGATATCGCTAATATCGGTTTTGGAATTCAACATATAAACTATATCAAAATATACTTTAGTTCCATCTTTATATTCGGTTATAACCCCATTATTATTAGAAGCAAAAGGACAACCGAAGAAATCTACTTGCTCGGTATTGCTGCCGTTTGTAAGTTTTTGTAATGCTCCAGAAAAATCCTCAAAGCCTTCCTCTTTTGATGCATCAAGTTTTTTACCTTTATACAATACTCTACGAACTGCAGATGTTGCATCGGTCACTGGAGATGCATTTATTTTATTGCTATTAACAACGCGAACTATCTCAGCCTCATCCGCTTCGTCAGAAGGAGTACCATATACGTTAAACTGTCTTAGTCTTGTAATATAGTTTGAAGCAGAATTGTTTGCACTTCCATTCTCCTTAGTTGATACAGATATTACTCTCATTGCTACATATTTAGCAGTAATTCCCGCAACTTCATAATGTTGACCGCTTGCTTTATCTTTGTGTGTATAAATAGGATCGCCATCAAACAAACTAGCCATCGTATTAGAAGCATACAGTTCATAAGATAATTTCCAATTTCCACTATTACCAATAACGACTATATCACTAATATCAGTTTTGGAATTTAATATGTAAATGATATCAAAATATACTGTGGATCCGTCTTTATATTCGGTTATAACCCCATTATTATTAGAAGCAAAAGGACAACCAAAGAAATCTACTTGCTCGGTATTGCTGCCGTTTGTAAGCTTTTCTAATGCGCCGGAAAAATCCTCAAAAAATTCTTCTTTTGGTGCATCAGGTTTTTTACCTCTATACAAAACTCTGTTTACAGCAGACTGTGCATTGGTTACAGGAGATACAGTCAAACTATCACTATTTACCTTTCTAACAACTGAATGTGTTTGGGTAGTAGCAAAAGCAATAAAGTTTGTAATGCAAACACTAACGGTAGAGATAACTATCATTAATGATAAGAAAACTGATATTGTTCTTTTTGCAACTAAATTTAATTTGTTTATCATATTCTGTTATCTCCTTTCGTTAGTTTATAACTACCATTAATACGGCGTAACGATCGTTCTTAACATTATTGTCTCCATCTTTAATGGTGCATCTTATAGCAACAACCTCGCCTTTTTCAGCTTTATCAGTTGCTGTATAGGTTATGCTCAATGTGTTTGAACTTATCTTTGAAATAGAACCTTTTTCTAGGTATGTACCGGTTTCAACACAGTTCTCGCGGCGTAACTCAACCTTCTTTTTGGTCTTAACTGCACCGCTATAACGCTTAATTTCCCAATCAAGTGTATCGCCATCTTCACAATCTAAAAGTCTTGCGTCAACGGTTACGCTTCCATTGATTTTACAATTTACTGCAGCAACAGGGTCACCAGTTTCTGAATCAAATAAAGCAACCTGTTTAACCGGTGCTATTGTTGAGAACACATAAAGTGCATACTCTTTACCCAACTTATACTCAAAGTTTTTGTTTACCGAAGAAATAACATTTTCACTTTGTGGAATGATAGCATTGCCATTAACCTCTTGTGAATGGTCATATTTATAAACATATAATGTTTTTCCACCAAGTGATTTTTTAAGGTTTACCCTAAGATTTCTTGCGGTTTTGTTTTCATTAGCCTCAACCACTAATGCAAAATCATCACCGTCTTCACTAGTGAATGCAGAAACTCTTAAATCATCACCCTGCCAATCAATGTTATAAACATTAGCATATTGCGGTACATATTGGTTTAACATTGAGTCTTCATAATAGGCATGCTTAACCTCATTAGATGACGCTACATCAACCGGTCTAAGCCAAGATGATAAATCTTTATCCTGCAAGTCATAACCGATTGGGTCATAAAGCACATCACCAACATAGAACCATCTGAACACACCTACAAGACCTGTATTAGCACAAGCAATATACGCCGAGCTAATTGAACGGCCCCAATCATTCCAAACGAAAGATGGTTGGTCACTTGAAACATCATACTCAGCAGCAAATGTTTCGGTAATCATTGCAGGTTTATTATAGAAGTTTGAGATAAATACACATCTATCAAACAACTCACTATATGATTCGGTATAGTAGCCATAATAGTGCATGGTGTATACATCAACAAGATCACTTGCATGATTACGTAAATATGGGTTAACGTAATTATCCGAGCTAACGTCTATATCGCTTGAAAGATCAGCGCCCATTAGTTTAACATCTTTTAATTCCGGGTCGGCAGCAAAAGCATCTTTACACTTTCTAGCCATTACAGCCCAATATACACCTTTATCACCTATTGTAGAAAAATCGGACTCTAAGTAGAAATTATGGTCGTTAGTACGATTAGGCTCGTTATAGAAAGAAAGCACATTAAAGTTTTCAAGACCTACATCATTGCGCATATATTTAAATATTGCAACGGCTGCATCTGCATAAGCATCTAGATCAAGAGGTGCGCTTGTTCTTGACTGGATTGGGTCGCAGCCAAACCACGCTTCTATTCTTGAAGCAATTTTCCAACCAAAAGCAAGATAGATTTCAACATTTGCTTCGTCTAGCATTTTACTATAATCAATAAATGCCTGAAACTCGTCATTCATTTTTTGACCCTTAGAGAAGCAATAAACACCGTTATAATAATTTATGTAGTCAGGATTTTCTTCCCAATTATTATTCTCTTTGTATTCTTTCCAAGAAAGATCATCGGTATGATTACCTGATTCTTGAGTAATCATCCAGTCTATTTGGAACCAAGTACGAGCATAATTTGGAGATGAATCATTAAATCGCTTGCCATTTAGTTCAAGGAACGCCTCGGCGTTTTTACCGTTTTGTTGAGCAAAAAGACTTGTTTGTGTGGGGAACACGTTACAAGACACTCCTGTGAAACCTTCATACTCAATTCCATTTTCAGTATTATTAACATTTACAACGCGATTTTTTCCATCTGCCTGTGAACCAAATTTTTGAATGACTGGTGTATACTCCACATCATCAAAATCAATATCACCTAAATCAAAATCGTCGTCTTCAATTTCAACATCCAAATCCGATTCATCTTCATTGCTAACATAATCAATTTTTATGCCGCTACTTATAAAACCTTCGGTATTTGGTCTAGCAAATATAATCTCTGTTTGTTGGTCATCGGTGTTCTGTTCGCCATTATCCTCATAATCGTTTTGAGAATCATCTAAATTGTCATCATAAGGATAGTCTTCAATCAGAGTGTCATCATAAGGAAGATCGTCAACCGGAATATCCAGAGGATCATCAATCAAGTCATCAACAAAATCATTCCCATCATTAACATCCGCAGGGGCAGATTGAGTGCTACTCGTATTCTCCTTCTTTGGCTTTGTTTTTTTACAAGAAGCTAGTGTAAAAAGCATTGATATACTAAGTATTAACGCTAGTACTTGCATAAGTTTTTTCATCATATTTTCCCCTTTACTCTAATATAAGCAAACATAAATATATACTAATGCCTAATTATAATAATATTACATAATAATTTTATACTATATTTACAAATTTATCAAGTGTAAACACATACCAATTTGTATACTTATGGTAGAGTTTATTATGATTATCTATATATCAAGTAGAAGAGAGTTGTATTTAGCCAAAAAAATAAAAGCACCTAAAATTACTTTTAGGTGCTTCTTTTTATATTTTGCTCACATTAGATGAGTTCAATAATAGCCATTTCTGCTGCATCGCCACGGCGAGGGCCAGTTTTTGTTATACGGCAGTAACCACCGTTAACATCAGAATACTTAGGAGCGATTTCGCTAAATAATTTGTTAACAACATCGTCCTTAGTAATGAAGGCCATTGCCTGACGCCTATTGTGAAGGCTACCATCTTTTGCGAGTGTAATATATTTTTCCGCCATTGCACGCACTTCTTGAGCGCGAGTAACGGTGGTTTCAATTTTGCCATTTTCAAGCAAATAGGTTACCATGCCACGAAGCATTGCTTTTCTGTGGTCACTGGTTCTGCCCAACTTTCTAGTACCTGGCATTTATACCCACTCCTTTTCGTTAGTAGTTAAATGTTTAGTCTTCGTTATTGCTTAATGCTACGCCCAACGAATCAAGCTTAGCGATAACCTCTTCAAGCGACTTTCTGCCGAGGTTACGAACCTTCATCATATCTTCTTCAGACTTGTTGATGAGGTCCTCAACTGTATTAATTCCAGCTCTCTTTAAGCAGTTGAAACTGCGAACAGAGAGGTCAAGCTCCTCAATGGTCATCTCAAGAACTTTTTCTTTGCCGATATCGCCCTTCTCTACCATAATTTCTCCAGAGTATTGACCCTCAGATAAATCAACGAGAAGTTTGAGATGTTCAGTGAGTATCTTGGCAGCCAGCGAAACTGCATCCTTAGCCGAAATTGTGCCGTTTGTCCAAACTTCTAAGATTAAACGATCAAGGTCAGTAACATTACCAACACGAGTATCTTCTACGGTGAAGTTTGCTTTCAAAACAGGGGTATAAATTGAGTCTACAGGAATTACACCAATAACATTTTGATTGCTCTTGTTTTTCTCTGCGGAAACATAACCCCTACCCTTATCAAGTTCTAACTCCATTACGAGTTTTGCACCTTTATCAAGGGTAGCAATGTGAAGTTCAGGGTTGAGAATTTCAACCTCAGAATCAGCTTTAATAGAAGCACCGGTTACCTCACAAGGACCTTCTGCTTCAATATAAACGGTTTTAGGACCGTCGCTGGTGAGATTAGCAGTTAAACCTTTAACATTAAGAATGATTTCAGTACCATCTTCCTTAACGCCTGGTATAGTTGAAAACTCATGTAACACACCATCAATTTTAACAGATGTTACTGCTACACCCGGTAGAGATGAGAGCAGAACACGACGAAGGCTGTTACCCAAGGTTATACCATAGCCGTTTTCCAGCGGTTCAATAACAAACTTGCCATAGGTGCCATCGGGCAACATGTCAAGTAATTCAATTTTGGGCTTGTCAATAGACACTTGCATCTTAAGCTCCATTTCTCCGTGCGGGTAATTTTTACGCCGTGCATCTGTATTTCGCACGGAAAATACAAATGCAAAAGTAAATTATTACTTAGAATAGAACTCGACGATGAGCTGTTCTTCAACAGGTGCATCAATTTGATCGCGGTTAGGTAATGCAATAACTTTTGCTTCCATATTATCGCGATTTACATCAATCCATGAAGGAACAGGACGTCCAGAATTTGCCTCAACTACAGCTTTAATTTTATCTAAGCTGCGGCTTTTTTCACATACTGTGATAACATCGCCAGCCTTAACAAGATAAGAAGCGATATCAACTCTATGACCGTTAACTTCAAAATGACCATGTCCAACAAGTTGTCTAGCTTCTGCTCTAGAAGAAGCATAGCCTACTCTATAAACAATGTTATCAAGACGGCTCTCAAGAATTCTTAATAGGTTATCACCAGTAACGCCGGTTTTACGCTCAGCAATTTCAAAATAATGATGGAACTGAGATTCATTAACGCCGTAGAAACGTCTTGCACGCTGCTTTGCACGCAACTGAAGACCGTACTCAGAGGTCTTTTTACGACCCTGACCATGTTGGCCAGGAGCATAAGCTCTGATACCTACAGAACATTTTTCCGAATAACAACGCTCGCCTTTTAAGAACAATTTTTGTCCTTCACGGCGGCACAGTTTACAAACTGCTCCGGTATATCTTGCCATCTGTTACACCTCCAAATTATACTCTTCTTCTTTTAGGCGGACGGCAGCCATTGTGAGGAATTGGGGTTACATCTTTAATCATGCTAACCTCAAGACCTGCAGACTGAAGTGCTCTGATAGCAGCTTCACGACCAGCTCCCGGGCCTTTAACGTACACTTCAACAGTTTTTAAGCCATGTTCCATAGCAGCTTTTGCTGCGGTTTCAGCAGCACTCTGAGCTGCGAAAGGAGTAGACTTTCTAGAACCACGGAAACCAAGTTCGCCTGCAGATGCCCAAGAAAGAGCATTACCCTGCACGTCGGTGATGGTAACGATGGTATTGTTGAAGGTTGACTGGATATGGGCAGCACCGCGCTCAATATTTTTCTTTTCGCGGCGTCTGCGGGTTGCGGTAGTTTTCTTACCCTTAATTGCCATATTTCTTCCTCCCGCTTATTTCTTCTTGTTAGCTATTGTCTTCTTAGGACCTTTGCGAGTACGAGCGTTTGTTTTTGAACGCTGACCTCTTACAGGTAAGCCCTTACGATGACGTGTTCCACGATAGCTACCGATTTCAATAAGTCTTTTAATGTCAAATGCTATGGTTCGACGGCGGTCACCCTCGACCTGAAGGTTGTGGTCGATATATTCACGAAGTTTTGATATATCTTCCTCAGTAAGATCCTTAACACGAGTATCAGGATTAACACCTGTATCAGCAAGAATCTTTTTAGATGTTGTAAGACCTATACCAAAGATGTAAGTGAGTCCAATTTCAACTCTCTTCTCTCTTGGAAGATCTACACCAGCAATACGCGCCATTTTCAATGCACCTCCAGAAAATTGTTTGCGCAGGATTAACCCTGGCGCTGCTTGTGCTTAGGATTTTCACAGATAACCATTACTTTTCCCTTGCGCTTAATAATTTTACATTTTTCGCAAATCTTTTTAACAGAAGGTCTGACTTTCATTTTAAATTACCTCCTATAAATTAAGTCCGACTTATTTAGAACGCCAAACGATGCGTCCTTTGGTCAAATCATAAGGTGACATTTCAACAGTAACATTATCACCAGGCAAAATTCTGATATAGTTCATACGAAGTTTACCAGAAATATGCGCCAAAATAACATGATCACCTTGAATTTGCACCTTAAACATTGCATTAGGCATAGCCTCTAGGACAGTGCCTTCTAATTCAATCATATCCTCTTTGGACATTATATTGCCTCCTTAAAATCACAACCACTGTATTTTACAGTTATCTAGCCTTGGTTAATATTTTTGGTCCGTCAGCAGTAATTGCAACGGTATGCTCAAAATGGGCAGATAGCGAACCGTCACGAGTTAGAACAGTCCAACCATCCGGCATAACATCTACCGGAAATTTACCTGCATTGACCATTGGCTCAATTGCAAGGGTCATACCCGGAACTAATCTTATACCTCTACCCGCAGTTCCAAAGTTTGGAACCTCAGGTGCTTCATGCAAGCAAGTACCTATTCCATGACCTACATAATCGCGTACAACCGAATAACCGTTTTTCTCAACAAAACTTTGCACAGCAAAGGAAATATCCCCTATCCTGTTACCTGCAACTGCAGCCGCGATGCCTTTTTCAAGGCTTTGCTTAGTAACATCTAGCAAGCGTTTAGCTTCTTCAGAAATATCTCCTGCCGCAAAGGTAGCGGCGTTATCACCATGATAACCCTCAAAAGCGGCACCAAGGTCTATACTAACAATATCACCTTGTTTAATAACACGCTTTTTAGACGGAATACCATGTATAACCTCGTTGTTGATTGAGATACACGCGGTTGCAGGATAGCCGTTATAATTTTTAAAATTAGGAACGGCACCCTGACTGCGAATATAGGTCTCGGCAATGCGGTCAATCTCTGCGGTGGTTACACCCGGTTCAACCGCGTTACCTGCCAACTGTAATGCCATAGCAGAGATACGGCACGCTTCTTGCATAACCGATAACTCTCTAGCTGTTTTTAGCACTACCATAATTATAACTCCAATGCTTTAAGAACAAGTGCAGTTGTATCAGCAACTTCTTCCTGTCCTTCAACGATTTTAAGTTTGCCACAGTTTTTGTAGTAATCCTTAAGCGGTTCGGTTTGACTGTGGTAAACATTAAGTCTATCCAATACGGTTTCAGGTTTATCATCTTTACGGATAACAAGTTCTGCACCGCAACTATCACAAACGCCTTCTTTTGAAGGTTTCTTATACTCGGTATGGTAACTAGCACCACAATCAGGACAAACACGTCTACCAGAGAGACGAGCAACAACCTTTTCGTCTGGCACATTAATTTCCAATACCGTATCAATTCTTACACCCATAGCGTCAAGCGCTTCGGCTTGAGGAATGGTGCGAGGAAAACCGTCAAGAATGAAACCATTTGCACAGTCGTCTTGATCCAAACGTTCTTTAATTATTCCGATTACTACTTCATCCGGTACGAGATTACCACTATCTATATAGCTTTTTGCCTTAAGGCCAACCTCTGTACCATTTTTTATTGCTTCTCTAATGATGTTGCCGGTAGAAATTGCAGGGATTGAAAGTTTATCACAGATGATTTCTGCTTGTGTTCCCTTACCTGCACCCGGTGCACCTAAAAGTATCAAATTCATCGCAATTCTCCTATTAATCAAGGAATCCCTTATAATGACGCATCATCATTTGAGACTCAAGGTTTTTAACAGTGTCAAGGGCAACGCCCACAACGATGAGGATTGATGTACCACCGATAGAAATGCCGGTGCTGTTAGCAAGCGACATAAAGATAGGTAGTAAAGCAATAACACTTAAGAGTAATGCACCCAATAGGGTTACTCTGGATAAAATCTTTTTAATGAAATCTGCTGTAGGTTTGCCTGGACGAATACCAGGAATTGCACCGCTACTCTTTCTTAAGTTATTAGCCATTTCAACTGGGTTGTACTGGATATTAACATAGAAGTAAGCAAAGCAGATTATCAATACAAAGTACAGTACTGCGTAAAAAGCTCCCTGACTGCTAAATGGTTCTAGCATTTTATACCAGAAACCTTCTTTATTGCTCATAAATGAAAGGATCATGGTAGGAAGCATAAGGATTGATGACGAGAAGATGATAGGCATAACTCCAGACATATTAACCTTAATGGGAATATGATTGTTCTGGCCGCCATACATTTTTCTGCCAACAACTTTTTTAGCATACTGAATAGGAATTCTGCGCTCTGCATCGTTCATCCAAACGATAAAGCCGATGATGATAACGAAGAGTGCTATCATTCCAATCATCTTACCAAACTCTTGCTCGTTCCACCAGAGAACAAGTGTTGCTACTGCTGATGGGAAGCGTGAAATGATACCTGCAAAAAGTAGCATTGAGATACCGTTGCCGATACCATTTTTATCTATTTGTTCACCAAGCCACATAACAAGTGCAGAGCCAGCAGTCAAGGTAGCAACAATAACAATTCCTGCAAACCAAGTTGAGAAACCACCGCTAACAAACGATGTTAAGAAGCCTGAACCTTTCAAATAGAAGAAGTATGCAACACCTTGAAGAAGACCTAAAATAACAGTTGTATAACGTGTATACTGTGCTATTTTCTTTCTACCCTCTTCACCCTCTTGTGAAATTCTCTCTAAAGCGGGAATTGCAACACAGAGTAATTGCATAATAATTGAAGAGTTGATGTACGGAGTAACACCCATTGCGAATATTGCGCCGTACTCTAATCCACCGCCGGAAAGTACAGAATAATAACTAAAGAAGTCATTAGCTGTGGTACCAGCTGCAGATTGAAGAGCTGAGAAGTCAATAAATGGTGCAGGAATTACCGAGCCTACGCGGAAAATAAATATGATAAACAAAGTGAACAGAATCTTATTACGAAGTTCTGCTACTTTCCATGCGTTTTTTACGGTTTCTAGCATCTGCATCTTACTTCACCTCTTCAGCCTTTCCACCTGCTGCCTCAATCTTCTGCTTTGCAGACTCGGTGAATGCAGCAGCTTTGACAGTGAGATTTTTTGTAAGATTTCCGTTACCAAGAATTTTAACACCGTCATAAAGCTTTTTAACTAAGCCTTTTTCCTGTAATGCAGCAGCATCAACAACGGCATCATTTTCAAATACCTCAAGCGCTGAAACATTTACGGTTGCATATTCTGTAGCGAAAATGTTATTAAATCCTCTTTTAGGAACGCGTCTTTGAAGGGGCATCTGACCACCTTCAAAACCGATTTTGTGGCTGTAACCGGAACGAGCCTTTTGACCTTTATGACCCTTACCGGCAGTTTTGCCGTTACCTGAACCATGTCCTCTACCAACACGCTTAGCAGTAAATGTTGAGCCTGCTGCAGGAGCTAATTCATGTATTTTCATAAGTTCGCACCTCCTTGCTTACGCTTCAGTTACCTCGATGAGGTGGATAATCTTGTTAATCTTACCAATTGTTGAAGGATTGTTTGGCTGAATTCTCTCGTCGCCAATCTTATGAAGGCCAAGAGCTTCAGCAGTAGCAATCTGATCCTTCTTAGAACAGATAAGACTTTTTACAAGTTTTACTTTAAGGCTGGTAGCAGCCTCGTTTGCTTTATAAGACATAACGTTGGCTCCTTCCTTAACCTAAAATTTCCTTAACGGATTTGCCGCGGATAGCAGCAACTTCCTCAGCAGTGCGAAGCGAAGCAAGACCTGCAACGGTTGCGCGAACTACATTGTAAGGATTGTTTGAACGAAGTGCTTTAGTACGGATATCGGTGATACCAACGGTCTCAACAACATCACGAACTGCGCCACCGGCAATAACACCGGTACCAGGTGCAGCGGGCTTTAAGAGCACGCGACCTGCGCCAAAAGCACCAATTACTTCGTGAGGAATTGTGGTGCCACGGAGAGAAACCTTAATAAGATTCTTCTTAGCATCCTCAATACCTTTTCTAATAGCGTCGGGAACTTCGCCGGCTTTACCGATACCGAAACCGATAATACCATTGCCGTCGCCAACAACTACTAAGGCGGAGAATTTCATTATACGTCCGCCCTTAACTGTTTTAGAAACACGGTTAATTGCAACAACCTTTTCTCTTAAATCAAGAGTTGATGCGTCAATGTTTGTAGACATATTTTTTCTCCTCCTTATTAGAATTTCAAGCCGCCCTCACGGGCACCTTCTGCAAGTTCTTTAACACGACCGTGATAAACGTAACCACCGCGATCAAATACAACCTCGGAGATACCTTTAGCAACGGCGCGCTCAGCAATTAGCTGACCAACCTTGCGGGCTTCTTCCTTATTACCTGTGGTAGCGCCGAAATCTTTTTCAACGCTTGATGCAGCAACAAGTGTTACTCCTTTAACATCATCAATCAACTGAGCGTAGATATTGCTATTGGAGCGGAAAACATTAAGGCGTGGACGTTCTGCTGTACCGCTGATTTTGCTGCGCACACGAACATGACGATGAA
Source organism: Acutalibacteraceae bacterium (assembly GCA_045630515.1). Lineage (GTDB taxonomy): Bacteria > Bacillota > Clostridia > Oscillospirales > Acutalibacteraceae > UMGS1532. The sequence goes on along the minus strand of JAZQTG010000006.1, from coordinate 63,302 downwards.
GTCTTGCCTTATTGCTATCAGGCTTATTAACCATTTACAATACACTCCTTTATTATTTCTTAGCGCCCTTACCGGCTTTACCCTCTTTGTGACGAACATACTCGCCAACATAACGGATACCCTTGCCTTTGTATGGCTCTGGTGGACGCTTCTCACGAACTTCAGCTGCAAACTGACCTACCTGCTGCTTATCCGGACCCGAGATGATAATCTTGTTGGGTGACGGAACGTCAATTGTGATACCGGGGATTTCAGACATAATAACCTGATGTGAGAAACCAAGGTTCATCACAAGGTCTTTACCCTGTTTAGCTACCCTGTAACCAACACCCAATACCTCAAGCTCTTTAGTGAAGCCGTTTGTAACACCTTCAACCATATTAGCAACGAGCGTACGGGTAAGACCATGAAGAGCACGATGCTCTTTCTGATCGCTAGGACGTGTAACATTAATTACATTTCCCTCAACTGCAACAGTAATGTCCTTGTGGAAGTTATCTTTAAGTTCGCCTTTAGGACCTTTAACTGCTACTTCTGTACCGTTAATAGTAACGGTAACACCTGCGGGGATTTCAATAGGCATTTTTCCTATACGTGACATTCTCTTGCACCCCCTTACCAGATGTAAGCCAAAACTTCGCCGCCAACATTGGCTTTGCGAGCTTGCTTATCGGTCATAATACCTTTAGAGGTGGAAAGAATTGCTATACCAAGGCCTTTCATAACCTTTGGCATATTTTCAACGTCGCTATAAATCCTCAGACCCGGCTTAGAAATTCTGCGGAGACCGGTAATTATCTGAGTTTTGTTAGGACCGTATTTCAAAGAAATTTGAAGTACGCCCTGATTTCCGTTTTCAATTACCTGAAAACCATTGATATATCCCTCGTCTAGTAAAATTTGAGCAATAGCCTTTTTTACGTTAGATGCAGGGATATCAACCGAATCATGTTTTGCTGAGTTAGCATTACGAATACGTGTAAGCATATCAGCTATTGTATCGGTGATTTGCATACCGTGAACCTCCTTTTACCAACTTGCCTTCTTCACGCCGGGAATCTCACCTTTGCAGGCGAGTTCTCTGAAGCATATACGGCAGATACCATATTTGCGAAGATAAGCGTGAGGACGGCCGCAGATTTTACATCTGTTATAACTTCTTGTTGAAAATTTAGCGGGTCTAGCCTGCTTTACTTTCATTGCTGTTTTTGCCATAACTCTATCTCCTTACTTCGCAAACGGGGCGCCCATGAGTGATAATAACTCGCGAGCTTCCTCGTCGGTTTTAGCGGTGGATACGAAAATAATATCCATGCCGCGAACCTTGTCGATTTTATCATAGTCAATTTCAGGGAATATCAATTGCTCTTTGATACCCATAGCATAGTTACCACGGCCATCAAATGAGTTAGGATTGATACCTCTGAAGTCACGAACTCTTGGGAGAGCTGCAGAGAACAATCTATCAATGAACTCATACATTCTGTCGCCACGAAGAGTTACTTTAACGCCGATTGGCATACCTTCACGAAGTTTAAAGTTCGCTACGGATTTTTTTGCTCTGCAAAGAACAGGCTTTTGACCTGTAATCTGTGCAAGGTCAGAAACAATTGCGTCAATTGCTTTAGCGTTGTCTTTAGCTTCGCCGCAGCCAACGTTAATTACAACCTTATCAAGCTTAGGAATCTGCATGACGCTTTTGTAGCCGAACTTGCTCATAAGTGCAGGTGCAACTGAATTGCGGTATTCTTCTTTAAGTCTTACCATGTCATGTATCCTCCTCTACTTAAAATGTTTCTCCGCATTTTTTGCAAACGCGTTCTTTTTTGCCACTTTCAAGTACTTTATAACCTACTCTAGTGGGCTTTTTACATTTAGGGCATACTACCTGTACTTTGCAAGCATAGATAGCGCTCTCAGCCTTGATGATGCCTGAAGGGTCGCCAGCCTTGCGAGGTTTAACATGCTTAGAAACCATGTTGATACCCTCAACAATAACCTTACCTTCTTTTGGGCTAACTTCAAGAACTTTACCTGACTTCTTGCGATCATTCTTATCGCCTGTGAGAAGTATTACAGTATCATCTTTTTTAACAAACATCTTGAAATACCTCCCTTAAAGTGTTTCCGGTGCGAGAGAAAGAATCTTTGTGTAATCCTTATCTCTTAGCTCACGAGCTACCGGACCAAAAATACGGGTTCCGCGAGGATTTTTATCATCCTTAATAAGAACCGCTGCGTTTTCGTCAAATCTGATGTAGGTACCATCATTACGGCGTAGACCTTTGGCAGACCTGACTATAACGGCTTTAACAACATCGCCTTTTTTTACGGTGCCACCTGGTGCTGCTTTCTTTACAGAAGCAACAACAACATCACCGATATTGGCATATCTTCTACCTGAGCCACCAAGAACGCGGATGCACATTAATTCTTTAGCACCGGTGTTATCGGCAACCTTGAGGTATGTTTGCTGCTGTATCACAGTTAATTCCTCCTAACCAAAGCTTACTTAGCCTTCTCAATGATTTCTACAACACGCCATCTCTTATCTTTAGAAATAGGTCTTGTTTCCATAATAAGAACACGGTCACCTTTATTGGCTATGCCTTCTTCGTCATGAGCCTTAAGTTTAATGGTGTTCTTAACAATTTTCTTATAAAGGGGGTGTTTAACATTATCTTCAATAGCAACTACAACAGTTTTCTGCATTTTGTCGCTGATAACTTTACCAACCCTGGTCTTACGAAGATTTCTTTCCATAGTTAGTTACCTCCCTTTCTTAAGCCTTCTCGCCTTGAATTTCATTCTCGCGAATAATTGTCTTAACGCGAGCAATATCCTTCTTGACAGCTACAATGCGCATTGGGTTGTCGAGCTGATTAATGGCGTGTTGGAAACGAAGATGAAATAATTCTTCGTTAAGCTCTTTAAGTTTTTCATTAAGCTGCGAAGCAGTCATTTCTCTGATTTCACTTGCGTTCATTATTGCTCACCACCCTTTTCTTCTTTTTTAACAAAAGCACATTTAATAGGAAGCTTATGTGTAGCAAGACGAAGAGCTTCACGTGCTGTTTCTTCGGGAACGCCGGCAATTTCAAACATTACACGGCCGGGTTTTACAACTGCAACCCAGTACTCAGGTGAACCTTTACCTGAACCCATGCGGGTCTCAGCAGGTTTCTCAGTAATTGGCTTGTCAGGGAAAATTTTAATCCAAACTTTACCGCCACGCTTGATATAACGAGTCATAGCGATACGGGCTGCCTCAATTTGATTTGAGGTGATCCATGCTGGCTCTAAAGCCTGTAGACCAAAATCGCCGTAAGCAACGGTATTACCACGAGTAGCCTTACCAGTAAGACGACCTCTTTGTTGGCGGCGATATTTAACACGCTTTGGAAGTAACATTAGCGAGCTCCTCCTTCCTTGCGGGGTTTACGATTGTCGTGAAGAACTTCACCGGCGTAGATCCAAACCTTAACGCCTATACGACCGTAAGTTGTGTGTGCCTCTGCAAAACCGTAGTCAATATCTGCACGGATTGTTTGTAGAGGAATAGTACCCTCATGATAGTGCTCGGTACGTGCAATTTCTGCACCGCCAAGACGACCTGAACATTGGGTTTTGATACCCTTAGCACCGAGACGCATTGCTCTACCCATAGCCATTTTCATAGCACGACGGAAAGATACACGCTTCTCTAACTGTGCTGCGATGCTTTCTGCAACTAAGGTTGCATTAACATCTGGGTTTTTAATCTCAACAATGTTGATATTAACAGATTTGCCAAGCATTTCCTCACACTTTACGCGAAGCTTTTCAATTTCGGAGCCGTTGCGACCGATAACCATACCAGGCTTTGCGCAGTGAATGTGAATTCTTACGCGTTTTGCATCGCGCTCAATTTCAACCTTGGGAACGCCTGCAGAATAAAGTGTTTTCTTAAGATACTTACGGAGGTTATAGTCCTCAACCAAAGTATCGCCGAAGACACCGTCTTTAGCGAACCAGCGGGAATCCCAGTTCTTTATAACGCCAACTCGGAATCCATTAGGATGTACTTTCTGGCCCATAACTTTACCTCCTTTTAGTCTTCTCTCTCTTTTAATACGAGAGTGATGTGTGATGTTCTCTTTAATATTCTGTGTGCACGGCCATGATCCTTTGGACGAATACGTTTAAGTGTAGGTCCAGGACCAACAAAGCACTCTGCAACATATAATTTTGAAACATCCATGCTGTGATTGTTTTCGGCATTTGACATAGCTGATTTGAGTAATTTTTCTAAATACTCACAGGCGGCCTTAGGTGTGAACCTGAGGATTGCCATAGCTTTGTCAGCATCCTGATTTCGGATAAGATCCAAAACAATCTTCACCTTACGTGGTGAAATACGAGCATACTTAAGTGTTGCTCTTGCTTCCATAGTCTATACTCTCCTTTCGACCGCTTACTTTGTAGTCTTAGCACCGGCATGGCCACGGAATGTTCTAGTTGGTGCAAACTCACCGAGTTTATGACCAACCATATCCTCCGTTACATATACCGGAACGTGTTTACGACCATCATGCACTGCAATAGTGTGTCCGACGAAATCGGGGAAAATTGTAGATGCACGGCTCCATGTCTTTAAAACACGCTTTTCGCCAGCTTCGTTCATCTTCTGAATTCTTTCAAGCAACTTAGGTTGCACAAAATAACCCTTTTTAAGACTTCTTCCCATAGTTAGTTTCTCCTTTCGTCAAACTTATTTGTCATTGCAACGCTTTACGATATATTTATCGGTGCGTGCATGTTTCTTACGGGTCTTGTAGCCAAGTGTAGGTTTACCCCAAGGAGTAACAGGACTTGGACGACCGATGGGAGATTTACCCTCACCACCACCGTGTGGGTGATCACAGGGGTTCATAACAGAACCGCGAACGGTAGGTCTCCAACCCATATGACGTTTTCTACCGGCTTTACCGATATTAACATTCTCGTGCTCTGCATTGCTTACCTGACCAACAGTAGCCATACAGTTCTGTGGAACATTGCGAAGTTCGCCTGAAGGCAATCTTAGAAGAGCCATACCGCCCTCTTTAGCCATAAGCTGTGCCATGTTACCTGCAGAACGAGCAAGTTGAGCACCTTTACCGGGGTAAAGTTCAATGTTGTGGATAAATGTACCAGTAGGAATATTAACAAGTGGAAGTGCATTACCGGGCTTAATATCAGCATCAGGACCACTTACGATGGTATCGCCAACTTTAAGACCGATAGGTGCGATGATGTAACGCTTTTCGCCATCCTCGTATTGAACGAGAGCGATATGAGCGGTACGGTTAGGATCGTACTCTAAAGTTAGTACGGTTGCAGGTACGCCAAAGCGCTCGCGCTTAAAGTCAATCACTCTGTACTTCCTGCGGTTGCCGCCGCCACGATGGCGAACGGTGATGCGGCCATAGCTGTTGCGGCCAGCATTCTTTTTAATAGGCTCAAGCAGACTTCTTTCAGGTGCTACCTTAGAAAGCTCTGAATAATCTATAACGGTCATTCCGCGTCTGCCCGGCGTAGTGGGTTTATAATGTTTAATAGCCATTTATTTCACACTCCTAATTAGGCTTAGCGGGGTTATTAACCCCCATACATTGCCGTAGTTCTTTTTGGTTTACATTAAACCTTCAAAGAACTGGATGGGCTTAGCTTTTTCGCTTAAGGTAACAATTGCCTTTTTCCAAGCGGTTGTGTAACCGCTGTAACGGCCTACTCTGCGTTGCTGACCACGAACTTTAAGGGTATTAACCTTAACGATATCTTTCTTATCTATACCGAATAATTCGCTTACAGCAGCAGCAATGTCTACCTTTGTAGCATCCATAGCTACTTTAAATACATATTTCTTATCGGCGATGCCGGTCATGCTCTTTTCAGTAATAACTGGAGCAAGAATAACATTTTGAGCAGTTTTCATTATGCGTAAACCTCCTCAATCTTTTTAACAGCATCTTTAACGATAACAACTGTATCGGCATTGATGATGTCGTAGGTATTGATGGTGTTAACCTGTGCGGTTTTAACGCCTTTGATATTAGCTGCACTCTTAATAGCGTATGCGTTCATATCGCCAAGAACAAGAAGAGTTTTCTTGCCTGCGCCAACTGCTTTCAAGCAATCAGCAACAACCTTAGTTTTGTACTCAGCTACATCAAGGTTTTTAAGAACGATAAACGACTTATTAAGAACCTTATCAGAAAGGGCTGACTTTAATGCAAGTCTGCGAACCTTTTTATTTAAGGTATAGTAATAATCGCGTGGCTTAGGACCGATTGCTACACCGCCGTGTGTCCATTGAGGAGCGCGAGTAGAACCTTGTCTAGCGTGTCCTGTACCCTTTTGGCGCCAAGGTTTTTTACCGCCACCGGAAACCTCAGTACGAGTTAGAGTTGACTGTGTGCCCTGACGTTGATTAGCTAAATAGTTAACAACAGCCATGTGCATAACAACAGCGTTAGGTTCGATACCAAATATAGCATCGTTAAGTTTTATGCTGGAAACTCTTTTTCCATCCATATCTAATACTGCAACATTAGGCATAATTCAATCTCCTTCCCTTAAGCTTTCACGGTATTAGCGATAACAACTATGCCACCCTTAGGACCTGGAACGGCGCCTTTAAGAGCGATGATGTTGTTTTCTGCATCTACCTTAACTACATCAAGGTTTTGAACGGTTACGCGCTCTGCACCAAGATGACCAGCCATTTTCTTACCTTTAACAACTTTTGATGGTGTGCTACATGCACCAAGTGAACCGCCGTGTCTAGCAACAGGGCCGGTACCGTGGCTCATCTTTAAGCGTCCGAAATTCCAACGCTTAATAACGCCTGCGTAACCTTTACCTTTGCTGGTGCCTTTAACATCAACACGGTCACCCTCTGCGAAGATGTCTGCTTTGATGATGTCGCCTACATTATAAGTAGAGATATCTTCAAGACGGAATTCGCGGAGTACCTTTTTGGGAGCTACGTCCCCTTTTGCGAAGTGGCCCTTCATAGGACCGTTTACTTTTGAAGCCTTTAGGTCGCCAAAGCCTACCTGAATTGCTTCGTAGCCGTCGTTCTCAACAGTTTTCTTTTGGCTGATAACACAAGGACCAGCTTCAATAACTGTTACGGGAACAACGTTGCCGTTTGCATCAAAAAGTTGGGTCATGCCCAATTTCTTGCCAACGATTGCTTTTTGCATGATATTTCCTCCTTATAGGTTATTGGTTGGCATTTCGCCAACATGACCTCGTCCGCGTGAGATTAAAGTTTAATTTCAATCTCAACACCGGCGGGGAGCTCAAGACCTGTCAGAGCTTCAACTGTTTTATTAGAAGGTCTGAGCACGTCGATAAGCCTTTTGTGAGTTCTCATTTCAAACTGTTCTCTAGAATCCTTGTACTTATGAACTGCACGAAGAATTGTTACAACCTCTTTCTCGGTAGGTAGCGGAATAGGACCTGAAAGACGAGCGCCTGTACGCTTTGCTGTTTCAACGATCTTTTCTGCTGCCTGGTCAACGAGAGCATGATCATAACCCTTAAGTCTGATTCTGATTTTCTCCTTTGCCATTTCTTTCGCCTCCATTTTAATTTAGGCGGGCTTTTGCAAATTGCTTGTAACACCGTTCCGTGTGTTTCAACTCCGAACAGTATAAAACCGGATCTTATGGACAATCTCCATAAATCCGGGTACGGCCCAACATGGCCGTGCACGTACAGGGACACGTCCCTGCCGTTTGCCATAAACAAGCTTTTGTCGCCCGGTTTATAAATCGGACATACTCCGCGGAAATTTCCCAACTCAGAGGTTGGCCACCTCCCGCATCAACGCATATCTGCACACACAGTGCTTGACTATAATAACATAACCAAAAGAAAAAATCAAGTACTTTTTTAAATTTTTTTAAAAATTTTTAAGCACTTGATTTTTCTAATTTAATTATACTGATAACAACTTTTATTCATCATCAAAACGGAAAAAGTTTTCAGCAGAATATGGGTCATCCTCTTCTTCGTTGTCAACTAAGCGTGACATCTGCTCTAACTCTTCATCGTGTTCATCAAAGTTTCTTGTATTAATCTTTTCTTCTTCAAGATCATATACACGATCGGTTGATCTTACAACTTCGTCACTGTCGTTATTTTGATTATGGTATTGCTCTGCTTCGTCATCTTCAAAAGCACTGCGCTTTTCATTTTCTTCTAAATACACAAAATCATCATCGTGTGCATAAAGGAAAATACTCTCGTCATCAATTCCGCCATTACGCTTGCTACCATATACATACACATTTATATATATAAGCGCGCCGATACATAAAACCGCAATCAGTATGGGAAGCCATAACCATTTAAGCAATTCTTTTTTAGGGTTTATCAAATGGGTTGATAACTCACGAACAGAACTTGTTTCTTCAAACTCTGTCTTTTCCCCTTCCCATTCATTTGTTGCACTACCTGCATCATAGGACGGAGTATAATAACTTGTGACCTGACTTTGAGCAACAGACGTCGTACCGGTGGTAGAAACCTCTTTTGAGGATTCTTTATCTTCTTTTCCTTTACTAGAATCGTCTTTACTAGCAGGCTTTTTATTTTTTTTAGATGAAGTATCCTTTGCCTTAGATGAAGTTACCTTACTTTCGGTTGAAGTTTCTTTATCTTTGGAAGAAGCTTCCTTATCCTCAGAAGCAGTTTCTTTATCTTCAGATTCAACATCTTTTTCCTCAGATTCTGTTTCTTCATCTTTAGACGATGTTTCATCGCCCTCTGATGAGTTTACTTCACTTTCTGATGAATCTTCCTTATCACTATCTTTTTCAGAATCTAATTCGGTCTTTTCATCATTTTGATCTGTATTATTTGCGCCATCTGTTTTTGTTTCTTCGTTTCCATCAGGCGAACCACCTTGAGTTGTTTTGTCATTAGAAGCATTGCTAGCAGAGGATCCTTCCGAACCACTTTTAGATGTTGATGCTTTTGAGCTCTCACCACTATTATCTTCACTGGATGATTTTTCGCTAGAAGATTCTTTAGATTCCTCTGTTTTAGAAGATTCAGCAACCGAAGAGGTAGAAATAATACTACTATTATTTACGCTCTCATCTTTCTTCTTATTGCTTTCACCATATACAACCAATGTAGCGGTTAGTGCTATACTCAAAGACGCCAATATTGCAATAATTTTTACTAACGATTTATTAAACACTATTCTCACTCCAAAAAATTAGTATGCTTTACCCCAGTAAATCGTTTTATGTGCAGGCTTACCACAGCATACACATTTATCACCAAGGCTCTCTTGCTCAAACGGAATACATCTTGAAGTAATACCCGCTATTTCTTTAAGTCTATCTTCGCATTCACGGTTACCACACCACATTGACTTAATAAAGCCTGGTTTTGTATCCGCTATCTCTTTTATCTCATCTAAACTATTAGCGGTATAGGTCATCTCTTCCCTGCGCTTAAGTGCCTTTTGATAAAGACCGTTATGTACCTCTTGCAAAAGTCTTGGAATTTCGGTTTCAAGTTCATCAAGAGATACGAAATACTTTTCTCTAGTATCGCGGCGGACCACAACACACTGGTTATTCTCAATATCACGAGGACCAATCTCAAGTCTAAGCGGAACACCCTTCATTTCATATTCAGAGAACTTCCAACCTGGTGAACGATCGCTTAGGTCAACCTTAGCCCTACATATATTGTTTAAACGTGCAGTTATCTCCTCTGCTTTTTCGGTTACACCGGGTTTATGCGATGCAATAGGAATTACAACTAATTGAGTAGGTGCAATTTTAGGCGGAAGCACCAAACCGCTATCATCACCGTGGGTCATAATAACCGCACCGATAAGTCTTGTTGTAGTGCCCCAAGAAGTTTGGTAAGGATATTTAAGTTCATTATTCTTATCCGTGAACTGAATTTCAAAAGCCTTAGCAAAACCATCACCAAAGAAGTGTGAAGTACCACTCTGCAAAGCTTTGCCATCGTGCATAAGCGCCTCTATTGTATAGGTATCAACAGCACCTGCAAATCTTTCCTTTTCGGTTTTAACGCCTTTTACTACCGGCATTGCCAAAACGTTTTCTGCAAAGTCTGCATACACATTAAGCATTTTTATTGTTTCGGCTTGAGCCTCTTCTGCCGTGGCATGAATAGTGTGTCCCTCTTGCCATAAAAACTCACGCGAGCGAAGAAAAGGTCTTGTTGTTTTTTCCCAACGTACTACTGAACACCATTGATTATAAAGTTTTGGTAAATCTCTATACGATTGAATTATATTTTTATAATGGTCACAGAAAAGTGTTTCTGAAGTTGGGCGTACACACATACGCTCTTCTAATTTTTCACTACCACCATGTGTTACCCAAGCAACTTCTGGTGCGAAACCTTCAACGTGATCTTTTTCTTTTTGTAAAAGACTTTCAGGAATAAACATTGGCATATAAACGTTTTCATGTCCAGTATCTTTAAACATACCATTCATTATGCTTTGAATGTTTTCCCATATAGCGTATCCATAAGGGCGGATAATCATACAACCACGTACACTTGAATAGTCAATAAGCTCGGCTTTAATTACTACATCTGTGTACCATTTGGCAAAATCTTCATCCATTGCGGTTATTTCTTTTACAAGCTTTTCGTTAGCCATAAATGTGCCTCTTTCACAAATTAATAATAATACACTTTATTATATTACATAATTCAACTAATTTCAAGAGAAAAATCGCCGCTTTAAAATTAAAGCAGCGATTTGATTATGTTTTATTAAACTCTCTAAATTACTATTTATTACTCTCTATGTAGTTTACGAGATTACCAACGGTTTTGATATTTTCAATCTCCTCATCAGGAATTTCAATTTCAAACTCGTCCTCTAAAGACATAAGTAAATCAACAACATCTAAACTATCAGCACCGAGGTCGTCCGCAATCATAGAGTCCATAGTTATCTTATCTTCCTCTACGTCTAATTGCTCGGATAATATGTTTTTAACTTTTTCAAAAACCATAAATACCTTCCTTTGAATTAATAATTTGGTTAAGCACAAAATAGCACTTACATACAATATGATATTTCTTATTGCGAATTTTGTCAATACTTTTTTGAAAATTAGAGATTTTCAATTATTTTATAAAAACTATTTACTGCTACAAAATTATATGTTATACTATTAAAAACTATACTTGATTAGTTAAAAGGAGTTCCGTAATGAAAAAGTTTAAAATCCTACCTTTATTGTTAGCATTCCTTATTTTTGTTGGTTGTACTGCCAGCAAACCGGTATTAGAAAAAATTGCTTTTAGGGCCGATGTTACCCACGACGGAAACAAGGATAGAATTATTACAAGCATTGACAACGCTGATAAAGGCGAGGCTTATGTTAAAGTATATACCACCGATGGACAAAACAGAGATGTACTTCTTTGGAAAGATGTTGCAGGCACAAAAGAAAAAGATTATAAAGGCATTTACATTTGTAAAAAAGGCGGCAACTTTGATTTGTTTGTTTGGAAGCCTACAATAGACGGGGATACAACAACTCTTGAGTATGCAGTATTCTACCTTAAATACAATGAAAGCACCGAAAAAACAGAAAGCATTAACGAGATACATCAAAGTATTACTTTTACAAAAGAACAGGTTACAAAAGATGGTGATAAATACGACGAAGCTAGCAAGTTTGTTACCACTCTTAACAAGTACTTAGATAAGAGCGCTGCTTTGCTTGATACCGTAGGCGGCAAGGTTTATTATAGCCCCAGCGTAGACGAAAAGGTTACAAATCTTTATTACCCAAAATGGTACGATAAAGACTACAAAGCCAAATAAATATTTACTATTTTAAAAGCAACAACTTTTACACGTTAGAAGTTGTTGCTTTTTTATTTATCTATTGTCGCTAGTCATTTTCTTTTTGAATATGATTACTGCAGCCACGAAAGTGATAACAATATAAACACTAAATACAACTATGTTTCTGCTAGTTATGATTGATGTATCCCTATTTACTATGCCCTTAATTATATTCAGGCAAGATTCAAAAGGTAGATGCTCACAAAACTTAATAAAACCTTTGCCTAATAATTCTTTAGGGAAATACATTCCGCTTGTAAAACAAACTAATTGAACTATGATACTTGAAACGCCTGAAGACGCTTTCTCGGTACACGAACTTCCTATTATTATTCCAACTGCTATAAATAGAACCGCCACTACAATTGATATGAAAATTGCCAAAATTATTTCTATGCTGAATTTCAACCCTAAAACAATCGCGAGTATAAAGAATAACACATTTTGAACTAATATTAGCGGGATGATTGATATTATATATCCCAAAATATATTCCATTGGTTTCATCGGACTTATTCCTAACCTTATTAATAACGAAGACGTCCTATCTTTACTAACAAGCATTGCCGTAAACAAAGTTATAAAAGAAAAGCCAAAGACAACTATTCCGGGGGTGAAGTTTTCCAACCTATAGTTTTCACTAGGTATATTTATTTGTTGAAACACAAATAACAAAAACAACGGTAGCAATACAGAAAAAATTATACTCAAAGGATCTCTTGCTATTTCTTTAAAGTTTCGTTTTGCAAAATTAACAATTCTCATATTGCTTCATCCCCCATTGCTATTTTTACAAATGCATCTTCAAATTTATCTACACCCGCTTTATTGATGAACTCCTTAGCAGTTCCAACGTCTATTAATCTTCCTTTTGACATAATACCGATTCTGTCTGATAATTTCTCAGCTTCTTCCATGTAATGTGTAGTTAAGATAATTGTGATTTTGCCTTTTAGTTTTTCTATAACCGACCACAACTCTTTTCTCGCAATTACATCAAGCCCCAAGGTTGGCTCATCTAAAAATAATATTTGAGGTTCATTTACCAAAGAACACGCTATTGACAACCTTCTTTGCCATCCCCCCGACAGAGTTTTAGCTTTTTGTTTTAACACCTCTTTTAACTTGAATATTGATACAAGTTCATTAATTTTTTCTTTTTTATTGCTTATTTGATATACGCCTGCCATAAACTCTAAGTTTTCTTTTACGGTAAGGTTGGGTGCGATTGCTGTTTCCTGCGGAGATACGTTTATTATTTCTTTGATTTTTTGCTTATCTTTAATTATATCTAACCCATTAATCCTAATTTCGCCCTCTGTTGCTAAAATAAGGGTAGATAACAATTTTATTGTAGTAGTCTTACCGGCGCCGTTTGTGCCCAGCAAAGCAAATAACTCACCTTGTTTGATTTTTAAATTGATTTCATCAACAACTGTTTTATCTTTATACTTTTTTGTTAAATTAAAAGTTTCAATTGAAAACATGCGGTTATTCTCCTTTAGTAAACACTTTGTCTGCCAAGTCTTCAATTTTGTCGGCTTTCAAAAGAGCAATACCTCTGCTTTTATCGCAAAGAACAATAACAGAATCGCCCGCCTTAATGCCGAACATATCCCTTGCTTCTTTAGGTATTACTATTTGACCCTTTTCCCCTACTTTGCTTATTCCAACAAATTTATCCTTATTCATACCAACACCTCATAATTCTGATTAGTTATACTTTTCATACTAATCATACCATTCATAACTATAAAAGTCAATATTATCGCGAAAAATAGTAGCCACCCTAAAAATTAGGTGGCTACTATTTTAATCAGTAATTAAAATTTCAGTTTTTGAAAGTAATTCATTATCTGATATTTCAGCGTAATAAGCATTTCGCACACTATCAAACGCCAAAGGCAGTTCTTTATTTCCTAAATAAATTTTGCGAAGACCCTCGTTACGATTTTCATACCTAACATGAAGATCGCAATTCTTAAGTTTAAGGGTTATCTCAGCACTATTGCAAGGGAAATAATTTGCCGGTGAGATTTTAAGAGATGAAAGCGTAGGTTCTATACCAAAACCGCATTTTACGATTTCTTTAATAAGCACTGTTCCGCTACCTGTGTACCAGTCACCTGTTGAATCGCCATCAATACTATATTCTTCTGAATCACAGAAAGAGTTTGGCATAACAAAGGTAGAGCGGCTAGCGTTATCGTGGCTTATAACCATTGCCTTTTCAAGCAACCTCCATGCTTCGCGTGAGTATCCCATAAGGAAAAGTGCCATCACACCAAACGTACCTGCATGAACATATGCACAGGAGTTTTCAAAGGTTCCAGGTGCTATGTAACAAATTCTACCAACCTTGTCTGCACCATTTAAGAAAGGTTTATCAAACGTAAGCAATCCGCACTTTGAATCAAGAGATAAAATGTTCTTTGCAATCTCATCTTTATATTCTGCAAACTCTTTAATAATTCCGGAAATCGCACAGTAAGCATTAGCAGTAAGACTAAGGCGTGACTGCGAGTCGTAATCATTATAACTACCAACGAAGTAAGCCATATCTTCACCCCAACCGTGAACCATACGGGTTGTGCCGTCTTCTCCATGAACTAGTGCGTTTTTAAATACACCTTCGGATATTGAAGTGCGAGCACTACGATATTTTTCAACTATGTCAAGATTTTTATCTGTTTTAGAAAGTATTTCGCACATCTGTTCAAGCGATAAATAAAGTTGAAGCGTAGCCATAACACTTACACCATTGCCGAATTCTCTATCGGTATGCTTCGTTTTACCCAAACCGTTAAGTGCATCATTCCAGTCGCCGTACAGGGCGCGAACACATTTGGTTTTATCATCTACGTTTGACAAGAGATAATCGGTTATTCTGATTAAATGGTCTAGCACCGAATCACTCAGTTCGCTACGTGGTGTTCTTCCACCCCATTGATATCCGTTTTCTGCTTTGTAATAACCGCAAACCTCATCTAAAATTGAAAAATCTTTTGTAAATGCCAAGTATGTATGCAAGGTGGCGATTATCCAAAAGCCTTGGTCAATAAAGGGACGTAGGTCAAATGCAGGAACAGGATTGTCCGCCGTTGGAAAAGACACTTGTCGCGGTGCTCTACCATCATCCAACATACAATCAAGCACCCTAACAATCTGTGCTCGCGCTTCTTTCGGCTGCCAAATCAATGCGCTTTCAAGTTGTTGAAAAACATCACGTATACCAAGATACGCGCCCACATAATTCTCACCCAAGGCGCAAAGGCTAACTTGACGTTGAACACATTTTAGGAAATTATTTATAACTTCACAATTAAGATTATCGTTATGCCAATCACCAAATTTTATTTTACTAAAATTATATGGTTTTCTTTCGGCATCTTTACGTTTAGCTAAAGCAATATTATCTTTTTCACTATCAATCGGTGTGCCTATAAAATTATAGGCGGCATCGCAATCACGAGTAGCAAGCATTTCATAATCAAGTTGAGCAAAGCCATCCTCTTCAAGTAAAAAATGCACCATATCCGCAAACACAGGCACATCGGTAGTGTTGGTTTTCGGAATCTGCATATCAAAGCATCCGTTTTTGAAAGCAAGAGCATTTGTAAGGTTTGCACCCCTTCTGCCCAATATTGTTCTTTTGGCTGTGGTAAATTGTCTGTTAGTGACAGTGCCTGTTATGGCAAGATTTGCAGCTACACATCTAATGTCATCTTTATTACCACGCTTAATAAGATATCCGCCACAATCAAAATGCTCACAAAAGACATCCATTAGGTCAAAAACATTACCACAAGCTAGCAAGGGTGCAAAGAAACCACAAAGATAAATTTCGCGCTTTTCACCTGTGTTAACGACAGCAAGAGAAAATTTTAGATGCTTGTTATTGTCAACATAAGCCCTTACGGCATAAATTGCATTTTTTGTTTCGGTTATATAATACGCGCAAACAGGAGTAAAAACTGTATATCGTTCAATACCGTTTTCATAAAGTTGGCAGTTAGCTCCGGTTACAGAAATTGGCATAAAGCCGTCTTTATGGTTTTCTCCTGCAAAAAAGCCTGTGTTTGCCTCTTCGCTATATTCATTGCATTTAAATATAGTAAACATTCCATCCACACACTGAATGTCTCCGTTTGTATTGGGAAACATTACGACTCCGTCTTTATGGTACGGATAGCGTGAAATACCGTATTTTCTTGGGTAGCAAAGAATGGTATCTTCATCAAGAAAATACGAATTATCAGGCAATGTATTTTCCTTGCCTTTTTTCAGGCTATGAACTTTTTTAACTAACTCAAGAATTTCATTTTTTGTCATACCTATTAGATTCCTTTAATATCCTATTACAATTACAACCTTATAAACAAACTAACATTGTTATAATAATAAAACACTTTTATCTAAAAATCAATAGACAAAAGTGTTTTTTAAAATAATTTATTCAGTTGTGCTTGAAGTTCCTGATCCGCTAAAAGCGCCTAACAAGTCAGCTTGTTCCATACGCTCGTAATCGTCTATATTAAGCTCAGGAAATTCGCATTTTACATCGTCACCAATATTAGATGCAGTTAAAACTTGATTAAATTTCATGCCGACATCACCCTCAGAGAATTTAACCAAAATATCACAACTAATTTCGGTTTTATAATAATAACCCTGTTTATTAACATAGGTCTTACCTTCAAAGGAGTTAACCTTGATCTCAGCGTCTGCAAAATTTCCGCCAAAATTCTCGTACGGACCAACAATAGAACTCACAAATGTTAAACCATCTTCGCTTTCGGTATTAACATTAAAACTGTATACAGTATCATCTTTTAGTTTTTCCGATTTGATATCCTTCATCATACCAGTTGAATATACGCTTGCAGGCGAAACTCCTGCTTGCATATAAACTCTGCTTACGAATTTAGAGAAATCCATAACACAATATATCTTTTGGCTATACATATCACTTTTTTGATAGTATCTACCATCAGTATAATATTGTGAACTTTCCAAAGTGTCACCCTCTTCGCCGTCGGCAAGATAAGTAGTGTAGGTGGACTGAGCATACTCACCGTCGGTCATATCCTGTTGACGCTTAAATGTACGTTTATAACCAGCATTGGTTTCATCCTGCACAATATCAGCCTCTGCGGTCATATCCATAACATAATTGTTAGAAGAAAGTGTTTTGCCCATAGCAGAATTTATGCCAACTGCATCTTGCATATTATCAATCTCAACATAATTCTTTTCTTCTGGATTGTAGGGATCAACATCTTTGCCTACTTCGTTATAAGTTACCTCGCTTGAAATTTTGCTAACAACCTCTTCACCTTCGGTTGTTATAGTAGAAACAACCTCTAATTTTTCATATACAAGATAACCATCTTTATCTACAACGTATTCGCCCTCGCCTTTATTTATCTTAACATCTTCATAATCATCAGCGTTATTATCAGAAGTTCGGTCAATAAATTTCTCAAGCACGCTATTTTTACAAGTGAAGGAAACTGCAGTATATCCCTTGCCCCATTTATCATCATCTGTTTTAAAACCAACCGAACGCATATCGGAATATTTAATATTAACAAGTGAGCCAATATTTTCAATTCCGGTTTCTTTTGCATTAAGTTTAGATTTAAAAGCACCACCATAACGATTTGTAAAATAGTAACCATCTTTATAGTACACTTCATACTTTGTTGCTGTTGCAGAGGATGAGCTTTGTTGTGAAACTATTTCAGACATCTCATATTTATCAGGATTGTTTAGGTTATGTACCAATAGTTCTGAAGTGGTTTTTATAGAATAGTTAGTACTGCCGTAATCATAATACATTGATGTTACGGAAGTTAGATTAAGATCATTAAGTTTACCATTAAGCTCCATTGCGCCAGTTATCAGTTTTTCAATTTTAGCGGCATCGTTTTTTTGCATGCAACCGGAAAAAGCAGTAACCGAAAGCACTATAGCAATGATAATACTAAGTAACTTTTTCATTTTATTCGTCCTTTGTTTTATAAAAATAAAAAGCCACGCACCGCAGAGATTACCCTGCGGTGTATAGCATAACTTATATATTATTCGTTTTCGTTAAAAACAACGTCGGCAACAAAAACATTTACCTTAGAAACTGCATTACCTGTCATACTTTGCAGTTTTGTTTTAACGTTGGTTTGAACTTCTTCAGCAACTTTACGAACGTCACAACCATTTACTATTGAAATATATATATCCAATGAAGTAGTATCGTTTGTTCTGTTAACCTTTATTGCTCTAGAATAATCATTTTTAGAGAATACCTCTTTAATATCTGTCGTTTTAGAAACGAGGCCTGCAACACACTCCACCTCAAGAGCGGCCACGCTTGCCATTTTAATAACAACATCATCATTAATTTCTAAACCGTAAGTGTTTTCTTTATCCATTTTTAACTCCATTCTGCCGCAAATATTTGTAATAACCAAAATAACGGCAAGGTTAATTTTATAGCAATAAAAACAAACATAATATGTACGCTTTATGCTATTCACAGTTATATTATAACACAAACTTTGAAATTAACAACTATTTTACTGCAACAATTTTTATATTTTCTGTATTTATTTTCGCAGTAGCACTTATTATATCTAAAATTTGTATGGTTTCACTTTTTTCAAGTTCACCTTTTTTCCTTACAACAACATTGCAATTATCTTCACCCAAAACAACAATAACATCGCTAAAGCCTTTCGCTTTTATTAGCGTTTCTGCTGAGTTCTCCATTTCCATACGATTAGTTATTGCACTTATTTTGTCTGTTGCAGCCGCTTTTTGTTCTGCCGTAGATTTTGCAGAAGACAAGGTTTTTTTTATAACGCTAATTTCTTCGTCCCTAGTATTTTCTCTATCTTTCTGTGCTTTTTTAAAATAATCCTCCTCGCTTGATTCCACGCTTGTATTAGCTACATACTGTGCATTTCCAAGTTCTGCATCAGAAATACTTCTTACTCCGCTAAAATCGGTACCATTTGTAGAGTAGTTTATATTTAACCATACCGCCGCACCCAAGGCTAACACCATAGCAACCGTTAAAATCTGCTTCTTACCAATAATAGTATTCTTTTTCATAAACAAAAACCTTTCTTAAATTAATATATGCCTGTAATACTTACCTTGCTTTCGGGGATATCCAAAAGCACGCATACAGTTGAGATTATTTTTTCTGCAACTGCCGAATTACCACCGCTGGTGCACACAATCGCAACACCTCGTACGGTCGGTGCAATTGTTGCCAAGAGCAAAGGTTGCTCTCCCTGGTCTGTGTTAATTATTATGTACGACTCTTCGGTTTTATCACTCGTCTGATTGTTGTAGTTTTGGCTACTGTTGCGATTTTCAACCACATCGGTATTAACGTTTTTCTCGGTAGCATATATGTACTCGGTTCCATTCTCTAAAGTAACCAACGCCGAAACATTATCGTCACCTGTAATACTTTTAACCAGCACCTCTATATCTTTGCTTATCTCTTTTGCATAATCACTAGAAGAAGTAATATTTGTCTGCGGTTTTTCTTTATTCTCCACCTTTACAAAATCAGATAAAAAAATTAAAATCACCCCCACTATACCTATAATCACCGATATCTTTATGGTGTTTTTATTTTCCAACAGTTTTGATAAATTAATATCTTTTCACCTACCTTGTACCGCCACTACAACATCAAGTTGTAATTCTTTACGGATTGCAGTTTTTATTTTAGTAATATATTTACTATCGTTCACATACACAGTTATTGCCGTAATTTGTACTTTATCAGCATTATTGAGTACCGTTATATCCACATAATTATAAGCAAGAGCATATTCATCTAGCACATCTTCAATTCTGCTTTTTAACAAACTTACGGTTGTTTGTTCAATAAGTCCGCTATAATCATTTATTTCAGATGAAGTTTCGTTTATAGATATATGTGGGTCTATGTTTGCCACCGTAGTTAAA
Source organism: Acutalibacteraceae bacterium (assembly GCA_045630515.1). Lineage (GTDB taxonomy): Bacteria > Bacillota > Clostridia > Oscillospirales > Acutalibacteraceae > UMGS1532. The sequence goes on along the minus strand of JAZQTG010000006.1, from coordinate 43,420 downwards.
GGGCTAACTATTATCATTACCATAACCAAACTAAGCACGCTTTTAACTGATTTTTGCCCCTTTCCAAATGGAGCGAGTTTTAATATAAAGCCTATTAAAATCAATGCTACTGACACAGACAGTACGCTATATTTTATATCAGACAACTAAGATGCACCAACCTTTATAATAACAAGCGATAATATAAACATAACTCCTACCGAAAGTGTTATTGCAACTAATAATCCTATAGCCGCCGATACAGTATCAAATAATCTTGCACTATCAGGTATATTTAATGTTATTGCAAGAGATGAAAGGATAAACATAACCACACGCCATAACAATAATTCAATTATTATAGGCAACAGCATTAATACTAGTACCACTATGCACCACGACATTGCAGTTGCTTTTAAAAGACCTACACCTGCAGTTACGGTAGTAAGTGCTTCTCCAAGTGCGCCTCCCACGACAGGCACGAAACTACCCACAAAAAAGCGTGCAGTTTTAATGGTAACGCTATCTGCCGCGCGACTAACAACACTTTGTATGCTTAAAAAACCTGTAAACAAGGTCATTATAAAACCTATTAACCAATTTGCTACCGACCTTAATCTCATTGCAATAAGGTATGCACCCTCCACGCCGGATATCGCAGATGTTACCCCTATGCAAACATATGCACTAATAAGCGGCGAAACCACAAACGCTAAGCCTTGAGTTATCAATTCACAAAAGATTAACATTACCGACTGGTATATTGTGCCGGTAGCAACACCGCCGCTTGCGACGATCAATCCACTATATATCGGCACAAAAGAAAGCATAAAAGCACCCACAGATTTTATAGCAGATATTGCTGCGGAAAAGGTATTCATTAACGGAGATAACACTACCGCAAGCAAACTTAATGTGCAAATATAATTATATGTATCTGCAATTTGCATACGAGACCCTAACAATCCCCCAAATGAAGAGCAAATAAGAATTACACCAAACCCTAATACCATAGCAGAAAATGGTTTTTTTAATCCGCTCTTAAAAAAGGTTATTACCACATTTATATAGCTGTTAGCGTCGGCATTATAAAAACTTGTATAATCTGAAATGTCTACTCCCAGACGTGAAAGTATATCCTTAATTTCATCACCAAGAGTTTGTTCCAACTCCGATATTTCACTGTTATTATAAAGTTCGCTATATATTTCGTCTGTTTCTTCAGCCGATACATCAAAGGTAAAAAACAATATAACAACAAATAATATAATTATCCTTTTCATTTTATCCCACAATTTCGGTTACTGTTTTTATAAGCGATACTACCAGTGGCAAACTAATTGCTGCTAATGCTAATTTCCCACATAGCTCTATTTTTGAAGCAAGTGAGGTTTGTCCAAAATCTACACATACTTCACTTGCAAACTGTGTAACATAGCAGATGCCTAATGCTTTTAACATTATTTTGAAATATTCACCCTTTATACCGCTACCATCTGCAATTTCTTTTAGCGACGTAAAGACCGGCGAGAAGGCTTTTAGCGATGCCAACAAAACCAACACCCCTGACGCTACAGCTACCGGTAATGCAAGTTCGGGTTTAAATTGCCTTATTAACCCTACAGTTATGGCCGACAGTAATGCCAGTGCCAATAATTCGTAAATGTTCATAGCCCAAACGTAGATTTTATTGTTTGGAACAAGGTCCCTATTTTGCTTACTATCATAAGCATTACCACAATTAAACCTGCAAGGGTGGTAAGCATAGCCTGCTCTTCTCTACCTGAGCGTTGCAAAAGTTGGTGCAATACCGCAACAATGATTCCTATTGCCGCAACCTTAAATATAAAATCTACATCCACAGTAGCCACATCCTATATAATAATTATTGTTGCCATAACGCCTGTGCAAACACCAAGCGTTAAATATAATTTTGATTTTTCTGCTTGTTCTTTCTCGTACTTTTCAATAGTTACTTTTGCTTTTTGAATTACTCCATCCAGATACTTTAACTGACCCACAGTATCAGTTTTGCCGATACCCTTAAGTGCTTTTTTGCAAAAGTTTGACTCTTCTTTTAAAAGCGAACTAAAATTTTTCCCAAGATCTAAGTACTCTTCTTTTGAAAGTAATTCTTTCATAATTACGTCTGTTTCTGCACCAGTATATCTTATATATTCTTTAAACTCGGTAAAAAAATTATATACCAAATTGGCTTGTCTAACCCTTAAAAACAACCTAAACGATTTGGTCATCCCTAAAAGTACAAACGGAATTGCTATTAACAGAGCCCCCAAGATTCTTACCATACAAATCCTCCTTTTTATAGATGGTTGGTATGTAATTTCTATCCAACATAACAATATATTTAAAGGCATCTGTATCTAAAATCGGCAGACTGCGATTTCGCAAAAGCAACTCTTTAATATTTTCGGTATGAAAGGTTGTTACTACCCTAACGCCTGCATTAAAACACTCTTTAATAGCATCAAGTTCGGCTAAATTACCAATCTCATCAAACGCTAATATATCAGGCGACATTGACCTTAATGCATTTTCAATACCATTTTGCTTACTACCACCAATTATTACGTCGGTGTTTATACCCACATCTAAGGTTGGCACACTTAAATAACTTCCGCTTAACTCGCCCCTGCAATCAATCAAAGCAACGGTTTCACCTTTATTAGAGCACTCTCTGATATAGTCACGGAGTATGGTGGTTTTTCCACTATGGGTAGTACCACAAATAAGCACACCGCCCTTTAAACAAAATAGCGATGAGGCACATCCCTTTACTTCGTGACTAATTCTTATATTAAGCGAGCTAATATCTCTTACACCAACACTTCCGTCCACTCTGTTTATAACAGTGCCGCAGACCCCTACTCTGTTCCCTTGTGGCAAAGACAAATAACCTTCAGCAAGTTCTCTTTCGTGGCTATGAACGGAATTATTACATAGTTTATAAAAGCAATCTTCTACTTGAGATTTATTTAATATAATGCTTCTGCAATTAGGCAATATGCTATAGCCTGATGTTTCAGCATAAACTGTTCGGTTATGTATTTTTAAAGCAACAGGTTTGCCCACTCTTAAACGAAATTCGGTTATGCCATTTATAGTTTTTGCATCTAACCCGTTTATGCACAAACCAACCTCATAAGGTAATGAATTAATTATGTTGCTAATTTTGTTTTCCATATTATTTTCTCCTTGTCCTGTTCTTTAATAATCTATATGAGTAACTGGTGTGCATTATTACAAAAAAATAAGCCCGCAATTTTCTGCGGGCAAAAAGAAAAAGCGGTAGACTACTTAAAATCTACCGCTTTAAAGTTATGCTTATTTAAAAATAATAGCAATTACGTCTGCAACAAGAGCTAAAACAAAGAAGCCTAGTGCAAAGTATTTAGTAGTACGCTCTAAAATAGCATCAACTGTACGAGATTTATTCTTAGAAAGAAATGTATCTGCACCGCCTGAAATAGCACCGTTAATACCCTGACGTCTACCCTGCTGAAGCAATACAACAACGATAATAACCAAAGAAATTATTAGCATTATTGCACCAATGAAATATTGCCAAAAAAGTTCCATACTTTTTTACCTCCGTTCAAAGTAGTCATTATAATGTATAAGAGATTTTAACATATCTTTTCAAAAAAAGCAACTGTTTTTTAACCTAAACGGGATGAACCTTATTCTCGGCATCGGCATGTGCAGCATCAACGCCATACTTAGCGGCATTACGTTGTTCAAAGAACTTAACCGCAACTTGACCAAACTGAGCATAGGATAGAACATCTTCTTCTTGCTCGCTCCACTGACGGCAATCCTCACGAAGTTTGTCAAGTTCAGGCTCTATAAGGTCGGCAGGACGGCAGGTTATGGGTTGCTCGTCACCGATTATCTGTTTAACAAACTCAGGATCAATAGGTGTAGGTGTGGTACCATACTCGCCCTTAACGATGCCTTTGAATTCGTTAGTTACCATTTTATAGCGTTCGCCTGTAATTACGTTAAACACAGCTTGTGTACCAACAATTTGCGAAGTAGGTGTAACAAGCGGTGGATTACCGCAATCTGCGCGAACTTTTGGCACCTCTAAAAGCACCTCTTGAAGTTTATCTTCTTTACCTGCTTGTTTAAGTTGTGAAAGTAGGTTAGAAAGCATACCGCCCGGTACTTGATAAATAAGTGCCTTAGCATCTGCACGAAGCATTTTAGGATTAAGTAGACCCTCAGAGATATATTTTTCGCGAAGGGTATCTACATATTTAGCAATTCTGTCAAGTGCTTCTAGATCAAGTCCGGTATCAAACTCGGTGCCTTGCAAAGCCGCTACCATTGACTCGGTTGCAGGATGTGAAGTACCAAGACCTAATGGTGACATAGCAGTATCAACATAATCTGCGCCTGCCTCAATAGCCTTCATTAGAACCATTGAGCCAAGACCTGATGTGCTGTGTGAATGAACCTGTACAGGAATTTTAACAGTTTCCTTAAGTTTTTTAACAAGTTCATAGGTATAGTAAGGTGTAAGCAACGCTGCCATGTCTTTAACACAAATAGAATCGGCACCTGCATTTTCTAACTGCTTTGCATAGTTCATATAGTAATCAAGTGTAAACACATCACCTGTAGTATATGAAATAGCAGCCTGAACGTGTGCTTTTTCTTTTTTTGCGGCATTGATAGCAGTTGTTAGGTTTTTAAAGTCGTTAAGCGCATCAAAGATACGAATAACGTCTATACCGTTAGCAACCGATTTTTGAACTAAATATTCAACAACATCGTCTGCATAGTGGCGATAGCCTAACATATTTTGTCCACGGAAAAGCATCTGCAATTTTGTGTTAGGACACATTTTGCGGATTGTACGAAGTCTCTCCCATGGGTCCTCATTTAAAAAGCGAAGGCATGAGTCATAAGTTGCGCCACCCCAACACTCTAAAGAGTGAAAACCAATTTTATCTAAATCGGCAAGCATGGGAAGCATATCCTCTGTAGTCATACGGGTTGCAAGCAACGACTGATGAGCATCGCGCAATACTGTTTCGGTAATTCCGATTTTAGCCATTTTTTAGACCTCTTTCGTTTTGCTTTATATTATTGGATTGTTACAAGGGCAGCACCGGTATCAACCGTTTCGCCTTTGTTTACGAAAACTGCGCCGATAACGCCATCTTTAGAAGCAACAATTTCGTTTTCCATTTTCATAGCTTCTAATATTACAAGAACATCACCTGTTTTTACAGATTGACCTGCACTAACCTTAACGTCAACAATGTTTCCGTTCATAGGTGCGTTTACAGGTTCACCGTCACCAGAAGCAACAGGGGCTGCAGGAGCTGCAGCAGGTGCTGGTGCAGGAGTTGGAGCAGCGGCAGGTGCTGGTGCAGATGCAACAACAGGAGCAGTACCGCCCATCTCTTCAACCGTTACGTCATATGCTTTTCCATTTACAGTAATTTTTAACTGTTTCATTTTTATATCCCCCTAAAAGTGATTAAAGTTGAATGTTTGTATGTTTCTTATCTAAAGTAGAAACGCGTTTAGAACTTAACATATCTAATGCAGTTGCAAGTTTTGGAGCAGTTTCTAAAGGATTGATAACATCCTCTACAAAGCCTTTTTCTGCGGCTACGAATGCAGAAACCTGGTTATCAATATACTCTGCTTTTAATTCTTCTCTGCTTTTACCCTCAGCAAGTCCATCTTTCATTAAAAGTTCAACCGCGGTATCAGGTTCTAATGCAGATATATAAGCATTTGGCCAAGCAAATACACTATCAATTCCTGCGGCTCTGCTTGCAAGTGCAATATAAGAAGCACCACATGCGGCACCGGTTATAACAGAAATTTTTGCAGTTGTTGCCTCAGCATAAGCCTCTACTAGTTGTGCGGTACACTTTACACCGCCTGAAAGTTCGTCTGTCTCGTTGCCAAGAACGCCCAACGAATCAACGAAAGTTATTACAGGTAGTGAGAAAGCATCACAGAAACGAACGAAACGTGCAAGTTTCTTTGCGGCAGCAGCATCTATTTTTTCGCCATTTGTTGCGGCTACACCAACACTAACGCCGTTCACCCTCGCAAAGCCAACCTTAACAAGTTTAGCGTGTTCGCTATAAAGTTCACAAAAACTGTTTGCATCAACCGAAGCTTCTACTGCTTTTACAGCATCACAAGAGTCAACAGTTGAACTTGAAGGAACATATTCTGCAGCATAAGGAACGCTTAGGTTGTTTTGTGGCAGGTATGTGATAAGTTCTGCAACTTTTGCAAAAGCCTCTGCCTCGGTATCGGCAATGATAGCCGCAGTACCGTTTTCTGCAGAAAGTTTTGATGTGCCAACCTTATCGTTTTTAAGAACGCTACCAGGTGTTACATACATCTCGGCATCTTTTACCATGATAACTACATCAGCCATGGTTGCCATTACTGCGGCAGAACCGATGCAATCACCCGAAACAACAGAAATTTGAGGAACAACACCTGAAAGAGATGCAATTTTAGCCATAAGAGCACCATAGGCCTCCATAGCCTCAATACCCTCATCAATATGTGCACCGTCGCTATTATAAATAGCAACAACAGGTGCGCCTACTTTTGCAGCAAGGTTGTAAACCTTTTCTATTTTTGCAGAAAGCACACGACCCATAGCACCATCAACGCCTTTATTGCCATAAAAAGCAAAGGTCATAACGCCGTTAATTAAACCGTATGCAGTAACAACATCGCATTTCTCTTCGCCATTTTTTGTAAATCTTTCCAATTCGGTATAACTACCATCATCAAAAAGAGTAGCTAGCGTAGAAACCTTGTTGCCGCTTAAATTATTAAGTTTTTCAAGTGCGGCTTCAAACTTCATAATATTTCCTCCATTCATATTAACAACGAGGATAAACCAATTATCCCCCATTATCTAAAATTCAACATTTAGTATTATATACTAAAAATTTACAAATAGCAAGGTGTTATTTATCTTTTTTACAATTCTCACAAGAACTAAAAAGATTTGTGACGTCTATTGAGCAATTTGTTATATTTTTAACAAAGCCGAGTTTTAAAATAAGCTCTGCACTAATGTTTTCTGCCCAAAACACATTAAATATACCCTTGTTAGCAGCAACAAAAAGTGCAGAACGGAGCAAACTATCTGCCATTACAAAATTATCGCTTGGAGTAATATCACGAATAATCATGGTATCTCCCTTAACATCGTAAACACAGCTGCCTATTTGCTTACCGTTTTCGGTGGCTAGCAGTACTGTAGTCTCGCCTAATCTATACTCTAAACCCAGCGTATTGCAAACGGCTTGTCCTTTCTCGCACGAAGTAGCCTTTACTTCAACCATAACACTACTTGCCCCCCTGCTTATTTGAAACAGAAATGTTTGTTAAATGTTTCATTTCCTTTTCGTTAAGGTCGCGCCATTTACCAATCGGCAACATACCAAGTCGTACGCCCGCAATCTCTGTGCGCTTTAAACGGATTACCGTAAGACCTACAAACTCACACATTTTACGAATTTGCCTATTTCTACCTTCGGTTATCACAAACTGAAGTACAGTTCTGTTTTCGCCCTTTTCAATAATATGCACGTCTGCAGGCAAGGTTTTTCTTCCGTCAATAGTTACACCTGTACATAGTGTATCAACCATATCGGCAGTAACCTGCTCACGAACAGTAACACGGTAACTCTTTGTAACATGGCGAGATGGATGGGTTAACATATTCGCAAACTCACCATCGTTAGTCATTATCAAAAGTCCTTCTGATTCTTTATCAAGTCTGCCTACAGGGAACAACCTTTCGGGTGCGTCTGCAACAAGTTCTGCCACACATTTTCTGCCATGTTCATCACTCATAGTAGTAACATAACCGCGTGGTTTATGTAGCATTATATACATCTTTTTAGAAGTGTTAATTACGCGTTTACCCGACACTACAACCTTATCACGAATCGGGTCAACTTTATCACCTAAACTAGCCGGTCTGCCGTTAACTTTAACTCTGCCTGCGGCTATCAATTCCTCGGCAGCACGACGAGAAGCATATCCTGCCGCTGATAAAAATTTTTGCAATCTAACTCTATTATCCTTCATTTTCACATTCCTTTTTAGTTTATTAAACAAATTAGATTTTCTATATACCTAACAAAAAAACTTTTGTTATTTTCTTCTTTATACCGTTCTACATTATCCTCTAAATATATCGGCAAACTTGCAAGTTGACCGCTTTTAGTATAGAAACTTATACTTCCAACAACGCTACCTTTAGATTGGGGTGCATATACAAATGGTTTTAAAATTACTTTATACTCTAAACTCTCGCGCTCACTAGCACTTAAGCCAATACTTTTTGCATCTGCTTTTAATTTTGCATATTTATTAGCACCTGAAATTACAGGTATTTTTGAATATTCATAAGGCAATTCTAAGGTATATTCACTAAGAACCGAAAAGCCATATTCTAATAATTCTTTGTGGCTATTAACCGTATTACTATCGTTAAGGGTAACCGCAATTACATTTAAGCCATCACGCGTAGCAGATGAAACCAAGCATCTACCTGATTTGCTTGTATATCCGGTTTTTATGCCATTAGCCCACTCATAGTTATCTAAAAGTTTGTTATGTCCGTAAAGAACTCTGCTATATGGCGGATTACCATACTCTACCCTAACACTTTTGGTTGAAACAACTTCTTTAAACTTTTCATTTTTCATAGCATATACAGCGAGTTTAGCCATATCCGATGCTGTTGAGTAGTGCAGTTCGCTATCAAGACCTGAGGGTGTTACAAAGTGAGTGTTATCCATTTTAAGTTCTGCTGCTTTTTTATTCATCATACGCGCAAAACCTTCTAGCGAACCACCTAACGCAATAGCCACTGTGGTTGCCGCATCGTTGCCAGACGGTAACATCATACCGTAAAGCAATGTTTCGTATGTTATCCTATCGCCTTCCAGTAGCCCCATTGATGAGCCTTCAACCGTTACCATTTGCTTTGTTGTGGTAATTTCCTCATTTAAATCGGAATTTTCCAAAAGCAAAATAGCCGTCATAATTTTAGTGGTACTTGCCATAGGTAATCGCATATTAGCATTTTGCGAAAACAATATTTCTCCGGTATCGGCATTGACAACAATAGCACCAGATGCCGATATATTCGGTTCTGCCTTTGCGATGATTTTACCGTTTATTAATAACAGTAATACTGCCATACCGAAACACAATATACGTTTCAAAACACCACACCCTTTAAAATACATACTAAAGGATATGATGTTTTGTTTTTTTTAATGATTATTTAACGTCTATCTCAATTTCTTCTTTTGACTTGAACAAGCCTGAAATTTTATCAAAAAGTTCAGGCAAGGTGCCTATAGCCTTGTTAACTGCAGACTCATCTTTATAAATTTGTAGCATTTTAACTTCGCCGCCTTTTATAACAATAAATCCAATCGGTGTTACCGATACGCCAGCACCGCCACCACCGCCGAATTTATTGGATGTGCCTTTACCCGAAAAGTCACTACCGCCTGTAGCCAAACCAAAAGCAACTTTAGAAACAGGAATAATTGTTGCGCCTGAAACTTCCAACGGTTCTCCGATAACAGTATCGGCATCAACCATTGTGCGCAATTTTTCCATAGTAGTATCTAGTAGACCTTTTACACCGTTTTCACTCATTTAGTTCACACTTCCTTTTATTAGTAATGTTTCCAACAATTTACTTAATTATCCTCATTATCGTTTGTTTCTTGCAAATCTTCTTTATCGCTATTGCCAACCAACGAAACATCTAACTGAATTTGCTCTGCCGAGGTTTCTGCCAACGTGTCTTTAGGTAGTGGAGGTAGCTCAGAAATACTTGAAACGCCAAAGCAACGTAAAAAGTTATCGGTAGTGCCGTAAAGCAAAGGTCTACCGGGAAGTTCTAATCTACCCTTTTCTTCAATTAACAGTTTTTCTTGTAATGTTGTAATAACACCCGAACAGTCAACTCCGCGCACCTGCTCAACAAACGCTTTGGTTACGGGCTGGTTATATGCAATAACTGCTAGCACTTCAAAAGCAGCGGCAGAAAGTGGGGTTTTTCTGCGCAAATCAAGCGCCGCCTTTATATACTCGCCGTGTTCACTTTTAGTGCAAATTTGATAATTAGCACCAAGTCGTACTACCTTTAAACCGCTATTGCGAGCCTCCAAACCATCTGTTAACTCTTTTATTGCTTTTTCTGCAGTATCCTCATCAATTACTAATATACTGCAAATTCTGTCTAACGAAAGTGGTTCGCCGCAAGCAAAGAGTACTGCCTCCAGAGCGGCGGATAATTCTTTTATATTCACTTAACTTTTTTCTCCTTATTAATTGAAATTTCGGAATCTTCACCCTGACCGCCAACCGAAAGTCTGTTAGCCTTAACTAGTTCTAATACAGCTAAAAACGTAGCAACGATTTCGGAACGATTTTTAGTTTCCTTAAAAAGTTCTTTAAAACGAGATACACCCTTACGAGTAACCGTTCTTAAAATGTAAACTATTTTTGAAGGAACAGAAACTATTTTGCGAGCAACAATCTTCTCAAACGGTGCGGAGGATGGCGGAAGTTTACGTTGTCCCCTACCAACTGCTGCAAAATAAGCATCATACAAAAGGGTTGAACTATGGCTTAGTATGTAGCGTTTATCAGGGTCAACCTCCATAGGTTTTCTGATAAAGCAATCAAACCCTTCGGTCATAGTTGCTAACTTTGCCGCCATCTCACGACAGAGTTTATACTCTAAAAGTTCACCCGTAAGTTCTTGTTTTAATTGCTCTGCTTCTTCGTATTTCGGCAAAAGTGCTACGGTTTTTAAATAAACCAACCTTGCCGCCATTTCCAAAAACTCACTTTGTATATCGGCGTTCTGCTCTTTAGCCGCATCAATGTATGCAAGATACTGCTCAATTAGGTCAAAAAGCGATATATCGTCAATATTAAGTTTGTTTTTGGATATCAGATGTAGTAGCAGGTCCAACGGACCTTCAAACACATCAAGTTTATAAGTAATCTCTACCATTTTACACCTACATTAAACCTAATAATGGGAACTGAGCAACCATGCTAAGTCCACTTAAAATTGTTGAAGTTAACCAATCCAACGCATCGCCGAAGATATATACAACCGCAACAACAACGAAAAAGGTATAGCGTTCAAATCTCATAAGGGTATAATACGCGCGGTCGGAAAGGAATGCATTTAACAGACGCGAGCCATCAAGTGGAGGGATGGGTATTAGATTAAACACCGCGAGGTAAACATTAAGGTCTGCCGCAATATAAAATACCGAAATTAAAAACGCCAGAATATAAATAATTATCTCAACATTAATAACACTAATTATTACCAAAAATGCATTTGCTAAAAACAGGAATACAAGCGCCATTAAAATATTAGAAAGTGGCCCTGCTAAAGCAGTTAACGCCATATGTGCTTTTGGCTTTTTAAAGTTATTCATAGATACAGGCACAGGTTTTGCCCAACCAAAGCCGACCAAAATCATTAAAAGCGCGCCCATCCAATCAATGTGAGCAAATGGGTTAAGTGTTAATCTGCCAAAGTTTTTAGCGGTATTATCACCAAGTTTATGGGCAATAAATCCGTGTGCATACTCATGAACAGGTAGTGAGAAAAAGATATTTATTAAGGCGGCCAAAGCAAAATAAACAACCTCTAACCAACCAAAATCGCCATCCGACATTAGTAATATTAACAAGTACATTTCACTCCATTATATATAATTATAATAATTATAACTCAAGTTATATAAAAATACAAGTATTATCCAAAAAATAAACAAGGCGCTCCTAATGGCACGCCTTGTGTTAATTATTTAACTTTAATCTTTAAAACCTTATTGCTGTATGCACCATATATTTTCTTACCCTTAACGGTTTTGTAGCTACGTACCTTTACATAGTAGGTCTTTTTAGATTTTAGTTTCTTTATGGTTTGCGAGGTGGTTTTGTTGCTCTTTACGGTAATAGTCTTTTTACCTTTGGTAAACTTACTGTTGGTAGCATAAACTATCTGATATCCGGAAACCTTACCGTCCTTTTTCCAAGTAACCTTTGCAGTAGCTTTTTTTGTAGATTTAAAGGTGCTTATCTTTGTGGTTTTAGGCTTTATGGTAAAGGTCTTTTTAATGCTACCACTATACTTACCCTTACCAGTAATAGTAACAGTAGCCTTTCCGATGTTCTTATTGTTTTTGTAAGAAACGGTGTAATCGTTTTTAGAACTTAAAGTTTTGCTACCAAGCTTTACACTTATGCTCTGTTTTATACTTTTGCCTGTATATGCTTTGTCTTTAACGCCACTAACCTTGGCTTTTGCAATACTTGTTCTCTTTAATTGCGGGATAGTGGTTTTATAACTTTCACCACAGTTGTTACATTTATATTGTTTGTATCCCTCAGCAGTATACGTAGCATCTACGGTTTTTACACATTTATAAGAATGAGAACACAAATAAGTAATTTTAGCACTAAGCAATAAAGCATTACCGGTTTCAGATATATCAATATTTTCCCACTGTGCCAACAAACCCATATAGTGTACTTCTTTTAAGGCGCTGCATTTTGAAAATGCAGATTTGCTTATCTTGATAACACTATCTGGTATAGTAACACTTTCAAGTTCAGTGCAACGTAAGAAAGCAGAACCGCCTATCGTAGTAACGCTATTAGGTATAGTTATACTTTTTAGTGCCGTGCAATCATAGAATGTACGATGTTGTATATTTGTAACGCTATTAGATATAGTTACACTCTCAAGTGCAGTACAATGAGCAAATGCATACTCACCTATCGTGGTAACGCTATTGGGTATATTTACTTTTTGAAGTTCTCTACAACGTAAAAAAGCAGAACCACCTATTGTAGTAACACTATTAGGTATAGTTATACTTTTTAGCGAAGTGCAATCAGAAAAAGCACCATAATCTATAACTGTAACACTATTGGGTATGGTTATACTTTTTAATGCACTACATTCTTTAAACGCATAATATGCTATTATTTTAGTACCTGTCTTTATTGTGCAGTTTGTAATATTATCGTTTGCTTCAATCAAATAATTGCCGATATATAAAACTCCATCTTTCCAATTAGCAGAATTATTATAATATGAAGTGTTAAAAAATGCACCATCGCCTATACTAGTAATGCTTTCAGGTAGAATCACGTTTTTAAGTGCCTCGCAATTAAAGAACGCCCAAGCGCCTATTTTAGTAACATTTTTAGGTATAGTTATGTTTGTAAGTGCGGTACATTTTCTGAAAGCACTTGGCGCTATTTCTGTAACACTTTCAGGTATAGTTATACTTTTTAATGATGTGCAATCCTCAAATGCACTATCTCCTATCTTGACAACAGTATACTCTGCTATAGTACTTGGTATTGTAAGGTTGTTTGCAGAACCTACATAATCGGTTATGGTGGCTTCGTTGCCATCTACTGTATATGTAAAATCATCCATGGTTAAGGCGCTTGTCGTAATGATAAACGCGCCGGTTGGTATTACAGAAAGTATCATTAAAAGTGTTAAGGCTAAAGATAATATGCATTTTTTCATATTCTGCGCAACTCCTATAAAGCAAAATAATACATTACAAAAAAATTGTATCATATTTTCACCCTAAATGCAATAATTAGCCAAGAAAAAAACGTACTATTTCCACCATCGCTATACAATAAAGCCAAAGGCTTGAAAATCAAACCTTTGGCAAGAAAATTACTTATCAAAACTTGGATTAAAGGCGTAGAAGTTTTTGCTGTCTAGTCGCTCGGTTGTTAAGCGTAGTGCTTCACCTGAACAACAATGGTGAAATGCTTTTGCGACTTGATTTTTTATATCTTCCACTTGATTTCAATGCTTTCTTTTGAGGCGGTTATGCGCTCTATCAGGCAGTCAACCACCGTGATTTTGTCGCTCACCGACAGTTCATCCCAATGCTCAAAATATCCGCTGATTTCTCCCACATCGTTTGTATGGTTATTGTCAAGCGATACAATCTCAGCTCCGAGTTCTTTCTTCTCGGCATCGAGCTCGGCAACACGGTTGTTTATGTACTGCATCACCGTATCATTTGCCGCAGAGATTTTTTCGAGCAAAGAGGATATTTCTTTGTCAATCTCTTCTATGCGTGTTTTAAGTTTTACAACTTGCAGGTTACAGCCGTCCTGCTTTTTCTTTGACAGTGTCTGAAACTCCGCTAATTTTTTCTGCATCTCTTTAAATACAATGTCATCCACAACATCTGCATCCAGTGAGCCAAAATGACAACCACCGGCGTGATATTTGTTCGTGCAGAGATAATAGCGGTTATCGGACTTAGTTTTGCACTTATAAATCTTAGCAGTTAAAGCATATCCACAGCTGGCACATTTGATTTTACCCGCAAGCCAGGTAGCTTTTGCCTTGATGGGCCGTGCAACGCTTTGGTTGTTTAAGCACTTAGAACGGCATTTAATCCATGTTGCCGAATCAACAAGTCCTTCGTGCGGAGCCAAAACCAATGTGTGACCTACTAAGGATATTGTTTTTCGCTTAAGATTGTCGCCCGAATAAAGATACACTCCGTTTATACCAATAAAGTCTTGCGGCGGATTAACAATGTTTGTGCCTTGCGCTTTAAAGAATTCGTAAAGCTGATAGTCGGCTTTTACATACGCAGGATTGATTACCACATCACGCAATCGGCTTCTATTAAAGAGTTTACCGTCACGCTTTCGTATGCCGTGCTCTTCCAAATAGCGCATAACATCACCGAACGAGGTTTGAGGCTTTGAATACATTGAAAATATCAATCTGATAACTTCTGCTTCTTCCTCGATTGGTTTATACATTTTGGTTCGTATTCCGTCTATGGTTGTTTCAACCAGTTCAAACCCAAACGGCACTCTGCCACCCATGTAAAAGCCACGTTTGCTACGGGAAGAATAGGCATCAATAACACGCTGCTGAATGGTCTCACGCTCAAGCTGTGCGAAAATCATTACAATCATCAGCATAGCCTTGCCAATTGGCGTTGAAGTGTCAAATTTCTCCATTGTACTGACAAAGTCAACACGGTTCTTTTGAAATACTTCGATTAAATTGGCAAAATCAAGCACTGAACGGCTGATACGGTCAAGGCGGTAAACAATCACACGGTTTACTTTGCCCGCCTCAATATCACGCAACAACTCTTGAAACGCAGGGCGGTCTATGTTTTTACCACTATAACCCTTGTCGGTATAAACTTTATAACTTTCTCCTGTCACTTCCTTTTTACAAAACTCGATTTGACTTTCCACGGATATGCTGTCTATCCTGTCAACCGATTGTCTTGCATAAATTGCGTCAAAAAGATTCAATTTTTACTCCCTTCTTCGCAAAAAGAAGCGGAGCTGCTGACATATATATTATACCATAACAGCCCTTTTTCTTCAAGGTTTACAGGACATATATTTGCAAAAAACATCATATAATTTTGCTTCTATTTGTAGTTTTACTTCTCTTTTTTCGTCCACAGAAAATTGAGGGTGTAAATTGGTAATCGACACGATTTTGTTGCCGATTTTATGCTCCCAAGACTGTGCGACATATTTTACCATGCAGTCCGTCTCCTTCCTTTTGCGAATATTTTTCTTTTATTAAAATATGATTTGCGTCTTGTCCTCTATACCAAAACGCATAAGCAATAAGTTTTTGTTAATGCTTATTGCTTAAACCTTAAATCTGCCGTCATCAGATTTATGATTTCAGTTTTCCGTTCATAGAATCAGGTAGGGACTAACTCTCTGTCGAAAATCTGCAAATAAAACATAAGAATATAAATTTTGAGTTTCAAGAAAACATTAACTTTAGCGAATTCTTTTAATTTCATTCGAATAAGTGTTATTAACATCGTTGCGAGAATGGCCCATAGATTCGGAAAGCTCTCGTTCAATTTGTGCATTGGTCATTCTGCCTTCGGCTTTGTATCGTTCTTTAGTTTCTTGATAAAACAAATGCCTGAGACTATGCCAATGTATCGATTGTTCTCTTGGTCGCTTACCTGGGCTTTTGTATTTGGTGCGCCCAGGGTCCATAAATTTCTTTTTATTATTGTTCATCCAGTTATCCAAGGATTTACTTTTCTTTTTAACACTGTTTGCATGGTTATCGCATATAACATAGTCCATAGAGCATTTACCGTTTTTCTGAGCATATGCCAATACTCGTCTTAAAATGTTCTCCTGCAATTTAGTTTCAACGGGTATATCTCTCGGCCTACCACCCTTGGTGTTTGTAAGATTTAATTGCTTATATTTCAGTGCATACTCAATTTGATGCACACGAAGGGTTACAAACTCCTCGTGACGAAGTCCAAAATATCTGTCCATATACGCCTCTATAACCGCATCCATACGACCCATATCAAGTGCTACTTTGATAAGGTCATCGAACTCATGCGGAAGAATAGATTTATCCTTTATATATAATTGGCGCTTGGCAACAAAGAAGCATTTATTGCTCTTTGGCAAATTTCTTTTAGGGTTCATTCGTTGATGCACCCACTTTATGCCGGATAATTCGGTGAGTATATATCCGGGATTACAGCCGCTGATTTGAAGATGCTCAACATAACTTCGCACATGTCTAACTTCAACATTTCTAAAATTCTGCAATGTGGTATTCTCTCCTAAATACCCACAGAATCTGTTCATTACTGCTTTATAGCGTCTTCGGGTTTTAAAACTTCCTTGATTTGACCTATCAATCACAGGCAGTGCCTGATTAAGCAAATTCCGTTTTTGGTTCTCAGCTTTTCGCTCTTGTTCTTCAGGGGTTAAACTCATAAGTATTACTCCTTTCATAGATTTCGGTTTTTATAAGAAGCATCTATGGTTCCTTGATGCTTCATCACAAATTTCCGATACTTAAATGTGGATAATGTTTTTGCATAGTTTCAAGAAAACATTAACGCACACGAAATTTTCCAAATTTTCGTTCACAGGTTTCAGCGGTCCAGGTTGAAACTGTGTACCAAAATATTTGGATGTTAAATATATAAGGAATAAAATTTTCGAGTTTCAAGAAAACATTAACTTTTTGTATGATTTATAAAATCATAGGTTTGTGTACGAAAATTTTTAATTAAGGCAGTTGGTATCGAAACAGATTTATTGACGAAAATTTTAATCATAAAAAATTTTGGCTCCCACAGACTGATTCGCAGTCTATGGGAGCCGCTTTGTAAATGTATATCATATTTTTCGCACTCATTTCGAAATGACAGTCATATATCATTTCAAAAAGACAGGATAGATTCTTTTGCAGATTTGTTAAAGATTGGTCTTATTAATATTTTATATCTTTGCTTACTCTAATAAGAATCTGTTAGGAGCATTTCAAAAAGACAATAATCTTTTCATACTAAGCACCGACAATTTATTTCAAAACGAATTTCGAAAAGATAGTTAATCTATCATTTCAAAATGTGTATCATAAATCATATCAAAATATCATCTCGAAATCTTGTCATCTATCATCTAAAAATGATAGCAAGGCATAGTACGCCCAGGGACTTTTTTACTAAAAACTCTGTACGTTTCTCCTATTTTCTTTTACTAACTTTGCGTACTATGCCTTGGCGCCGCTCCCTCGGGCAGGCCCTCGGTCGCGTTTCTATCTTCCTTGTTCGAAAGATAGAAACCGGCGCCTCTCAAAATGAAAGTCATCATCATTTCAAAATGAGCATCATCTTTGTCATCTATCATTTCGAAAAGATAGTCATACCTCTCGAAAAGAGAATAGATTTCGAAATGACTCTCGAAATTATAATCATCATTATCTCAAAACGTTAATCATATTAAATTTTGGCTGAAGGTCAGCATGATGGGACAAGCCCAGCGTATACTTAGGTGTGCCTAAGCCTCTAACTTAAGAGAACGCAATACCATATACCGATACAATGGATCGGTCCACCGCTGAATAGTGGTACGGCAAGGATTTTCATTACCGATTAAATCCCAGAAACTTTCGTGCTTGATTTAAGTACTGAAAAATATATCCAAGCAAATATTTTTTCAGCCGTGTCTTTCACGATAGCAACGATGAACCTGCCTGTCATCGCTCAGGTGTGCTGCCGCAGATTTTCGTTAACAACTTAAAACTTAAATCTGCTACTCAACCTGCAACATTTCGGCAGCTGTGCAAGTCGGACCTTTTCAGGTACACTTCATCATCTCTCGACAAACCTTTGTCGAAGATACCCTTACTTCCCATACTATAGCTTCCTCAACAAACTTGTGCTCTTCTCTATATTTTTGTTGTTCACTTGTAGCACCATAAGATACTAACCCATAGGCAAGATTTAACATCCATTGATAGTTTCTTGGATACAAATCAAGCACTTTACGTGACAATTTAATTTTTTCTAAAATTTTTCCCTTGCGTCCAAGTTCGTGATATTCTTTTTCGTATCTTCTTAATTCAATTTCATTTTCACTTGCTTTTAAATCTAGCAACTCATCCGTACTTACACCAAAGAAGTTTGCTAATTTAGGCAACAGCGTAATATCCGGCAGAGCTAAACCGTTCTCCCATTTGCTAACTGCTTGGTAAGAGATGTTAAGGTAATCTGCCAACTTTTCTTGGGTTACATCCTGTGCTTTACGCAATTCTTTTATTTTTTCACCAATCTTTAACATAGCATTCACTCCAAATATTTATTAAAAGCGCTTTCTGATTATAGTATAAATCATAGCTGT
Organism: Acutalibacteraceae bacterium; assembly: GCA_045630515.1. GTDB lineage: Bacteria > Bacillota > Clostridia > Oscillospirales > Acutalibacteraceae > UMGS1532. The sequence goes on along the minus strand of JAZQTG010000006.1, from coordinate 24,643 downwards.
TCAAATGTGTATAACATAACCGTTTACCTGTATGCAACCACAGGTTGAGTTGGTGTGTTTTGAAAATGCCGTTCATCATAGCAAACGGCATTTTGTATTATCTTTCAGCTTTTTCTATTGGCAACCATATTTCGATATATCTTTTTTCCTTAGCATACTTAGGAAACCAATGATAAACAGATATTTCGGGTGCATCTTTTATTTCATAAGAATTTGCAGGTAGCCACTCTGAAACAATACGCTTTCTAATATCCATATAGTCGTTCACTGGATAAGCTTGTTCTTCTGTAGTGAAAATAGCATAGGTTTGTCTTGGGACAACAATGTTTTCGAAACCAAACTCACGCATATAATCAAAGCCCGTAGGGTTAAGTTTGTGTTTAATTCCTATTAAACAGCAAGATGAGACATAAAGTTCAATCATTCTTGATTTCAAGAAAGCGTGACAAACCGTCTGTTTATTATTGATTAAACATGGCTTTAATGTTTTGATAACTTTAATTATTTCAGAATGTTTAACCTCGTTACCGAATGTTCGCGTCTCTTTGGGAACGTTTTCTACAGCTATTAAGTAATATGAAAGTGCTATATTATAATTAGCAACTAGTTCATCGTAACCATATTGTATAGCTAATGTATGATTTTCAATTGCTTCAAAATGTTTATCGTACTCTTTGTATATAAATGCGCGATAAACATAATAATCAGCTATTATGCTATTATCTTCTTCTATATCAATAATAGGTTTAAAATATGTATCTAGTGAATTGATTATTTCCTCAACGCCGTTTTCTTTCTGTAATGCGGCTAAATAGTGTTTTATAAATACAACTCTGTGATAATTGGGATCTAATTTCAATGCCTCTTCTATACTCAACATAGCATCAGCATATTTATCTTCAATACAATGATTTACTACAATTACAGCCTTAGCAAAGTGATATAATTTACTTTCTTTGGCTATTCCTGGCTGTATATTTTTAAATTGATTGAAGGCCTCCTCGGTATTTCCTAAATTACTATAGCACAAAGCCATATGGCAGTTTATATTACAGATAACCTTATCTATATGTATCTGACTTTCACCGCGCAATTCAATTGGCACATCTGCCAATAACTTAGTATATTTTGCAATGGCATCCTCATCGTTTTCTGTCGGATTATTTTCTTTACCAACATCTTTGATTTTTTCTAAAAACTTCTCTACTTTTTCGGAAGTGTCCTCTATATCATCAGGTGCAACTACGCTAACATTACCCATTTGAGCAAAAAGTCGTTCTTGATTTGATAGAATTAATTTTAACAGTTCTGTCTGATTATTTGAATCTGTGACCTGCTGATTTTCGATTCGATGCAAATCTTGTTGTAGTTTCCCCAAATCGGAATGTGGATTTAATATCAATTTTCCGTTATATGCCCGATCATAAATACACGAAAAAACCTTTTTTAACTCAGAAACTTCATTAGCTTGATAGACATAATTTTCCACAAATAGATTAACATTATTGCTAACAAAATTTTCTTTCGATTCAATAGCGTTTTCACCATTAAACATATCTAAAACATTTTTAATGGTATGAAATCGCTCAAGAAATTTTGTTAAATTGTTATAATAAGGCTCATTACCAAAACTATTTAATAACATTTCCTCTATATTAGTAATTAATCTTGGATCAGTGAATTTCGTATCGATGATTTCTGCAGTTTTATTCTTGATTTTATCACCGACTAATGGTTCGGCTACCGCACCGACTACAGAACCTAATTTTTCAACCATATATCTTTTTCTCCTCGTTTTTAATCTTCTTTATACTCATGCGGGCGTTCTTTATAGTCTTTAACTTTGTATTCACCGATGGTGTCGTATTTGCTTGATTTAGTTTCGGTGGGGGTATCGGTTTCGTTATCTTCGCCGAGGATTGCATCAAAGAAGATGCGTTCAAGGTATTCATATTTTGAATATATACCTTGCGATGCCCAAACGAGAGCGTTACGCACGTAGGCAGAGTTAGTTTTAAAGAGTTCGTGTTCAACCTCAAATCCCAATGATTTTGCAAGTAGTACAGCAAACACTATAACCGTTCGTGTATTACCCTCACGGAAGGGGTGAGTTTGCCAAATGCTTGCAATAATACGAACAAGCTTGAAAACTATATCTTTATCATTGTCGCCGGTTCTTTTGAGCTTGGCGATTTCTTTCATTGTTTCGTTTAATTGCTTTTTAATTTCTTTAGGATAAGCATAACGAACGGTATCACCGCCAAGTACATCTTCGTATTTCACCATTTGAATGGTACGGAATTCTCCCGCCCAATCGAATATTTGACCAAAGATATTGCGGTGAATATCTTGCAAGGTTTCGGTGTTAAATTTATCGTACTTATAATCATAAATTGCCGCCATAGCAAGACCGGTAATGTCAGCTTCTGCCTTGCGCAGCAATTCTGAATCTTTTATATCTGCCAAATTTTTAAGCACGTTTACATCATCATATAAATAAGGGTCGCGCATTTGTTATACCTCCGTTACAAAACCATATCTCCTTAGTGTCTGCTCGAACACCGACAAGAACGTAATATTGCCGTTTTTCCAATTAGCAAGGTCTTTTTTTACCTTATCACTTACGGGAACACCCTCGATTGAGGTCATAGCATCGGAAAAGGAAATTCGCTTTTCTTTTTCGTCAGCAGAAATACTATCCATACCGCTTGTGAGCTTTAACATTTTTAATTTGCGAAGCAATGCTTTATCCAACAACTCTGCGGCGGTTTCAATATCAGCAAGTCGAATTAAAATGTCAGGCAACTCTGCCTCGTATTCTTTTCTTAAAGAAAGCTGTTTTGTTATTTCTTCGACTTCTTCTGCCTTAATGTATTTGCTCTCAACAGTATCGCCGTTACGGGTTTGCAAATATAAATACTGCTTCCCGCCAATCTTCTTTTTAGAAATATATCCTTTTGGCAAAACACTAAGCTTTTGCTCGATTTCAAGTTTTGCTGCAAGTAATTCTTTGTATTCAAAAATAATATCAGTCATAATACTACCTCCTGACTACTAATAGTATATCACAAATTAACCTACAAATCAACAATAATTTGAAAATTTGTAGGTTAATTTCAACTATGCCGTAATCAAGATGGCAATTATTCAATTTGATTTTCTTTTAAGTCCGCCGTCACTTGCAACAAACAAGGTGATACCTAAACAGATAAGAAAAGCACCTGTTGATGTTGAGACCTTATACAAAAGTGCAAGATAGCCTGTCCGAATAGTAATTAAAATTAAAATCAGCATGACAACAAACTTAAACAGCTTCATTTTAAATCCTCCTTTTATGTACTTAAAAAGCCTTATTTCAAGCGGTTTTGTCAGCTGCTCCGCCGTTGTCATTCCACTTTGTTGGTTGTGCCTCGCCGAAACGTTGGTAGTGCACTACTTCGCGTTGGCGCAAGAATTTGATTACATCAGCAACGTCGGGGTCATCGCACAGACGCAAAATGTTATCGTATGTGGTGCGAGCCTTTTGCTCAGCCGCCAAGTCTTCGTGCAGGTCGGTTATGATATCGCCTTTACTTTGCAGATATGCCGCGGTAAATGGCACACCTGCCGCACTGCTTGGATACACGCCTGCCGTATGGTCTACGAAATATGCATCAAAGCCATTTTTCTTAATTTCCTCAGGTGTAAGGTTACGAGTCAACTGATGAACTATTGTGCCTATCATCTCTAAGTGCGCAAGTTCTTCGGTACCTACATCGGTTAGTAGGCCTTTTACCTCGTTGTAGGGCATTGAAAAGCGTTGACTTAGATATCTTAAACTTGCACCAAGTTCACCATCAGGGCCACCGTACTGCGAGATAATAATCTGGGCAAGTTTTGGGTTGGTGTTTTTAATGTTTATTGGATACTGCAACTTTTTTTGGTATTGCCACATTATCTTTCACCCTCCTTTGTAGTTTCCCATGGCCACGGCGAATTTAGCCATTCCCAAGAATTCGGATTGGTATTTTCCCCTGCTGTTAACTCGCCATATTTTCTTGTAAACTCTTCACTAAGTTCCATAGCGCGTTTTTTATACTGGTTAAAAGCCGCTATTGCAGCTGTATCTTCGGGGTGGGTATCAAGATAAAGGTGTACCTCCCAAGCTGCAAACTGCGCAGCAGACAAACGTTTTAATAATTTCTCTCTATCGTTCATACCTATCACCTTCTCTTTGCTGCCAAAAACGGCTTATCTATTGATGGGAACAAGGTACCATTCATAAGCGCCACGTCTGGCTCATATGCGGTACCGTATGGTTGCATTGGCACGTAAGCCATTGTTAATGGTAATTTATCAAGCGGTGTTGCGCCAAACCTATTATTTGGTTGAGGGTTTGGTCTTGCAGGCATAGGCATACGCTCTAAAGGCATTATATCCCTACGCCCAAAATAAATAATATTATCTTCCATTTATATTCTCCGTTCTGTCGCAATAACAAAGCCTAGTACCAAATGCGACTAAAATGGCACTAAAAGGCTAAATTGCTTTGCCTATTTATTTTATTCCTATGCTAAAAAAATGCGACAAAACTGCAAAAATAAAATTCCCTGCTACATAATTGTTTGTAACAAGGAATTTAATTTTACTTTTGCTTTCTTAACTTTTCTATACGGTCGCGTATCATTGCAGCATGTTCAAACTCTAAAAGTTTCGCCGCCTGTTTCATTTCAGCAGTTAATCGTTTTATTAACATTTCACGTTCTAGTTTGGTTAACTGCCTTGCAGGTTTCTCTTTAACCTTATCGGCAGGACTTGAAATTTCAATTATTTCGTGAACGTCTTTCTTTATGGTTTTTGGTACTATTCCGTGCGCCTCGTTATAGGCTTGCTGTATTTCGCGGCGGCGCAAAGTTTCGGTAATAGCACGCTCCATTGACGGAGTTACGCTATCAGCATACATTATTACCTGACCTTTAGCATTTCGTGCCGCCCTACCTATCGTTTGTATAAGTGAAGTTTCGCTACGTAAGAAGCCCTCTTTATCGGCGTCTAGTATCATAACAAGCGACACCTCAGGGATATCCAAGCCTTCGCGCAAAAGGTTTATACCAACCAAAACATTAAACTCACCAAGCCTTAGGTCGCGGATTAACTCCATACGCTCAATTGTATCAACATCGTAATGCATATACCTTACCTTTATATCCAGATTTTCCAGATATTCAGTAAGGCTCTCTGCCATTTTCTTAGTCAACGTTGTTATTAAAACACGCTCGCCGCGAGCAGTTATTTCATTTATATTTGAAACTATATCGTCAATTTGCCCCTCAATTGGTTTTACAATAATTTCAGGGTCTATAAGGCCTGTTGGACGAATAACCTGTTCAACAATTTGCGCCGACTTTTCTCTCTCAAACTGTTGCGGCGTTGCCGACACGAACACCACTTGATTAAGATGCTTATAAAACTCTTGGAAATTAAGTGGGCGGTTATCAAATGCAGAGGGCAAACGGAAACCATACTCTACAAGATTTTCTTTTCTTGCCCTGTCGCCGCCATACATACCGCGCACTTGAGGTACAGTAACGTGTGACTCGTCAATAAACAAGAGAAAATCATCTGGAAAATAGTCTAAAAGGGTGAAAGGTACGCTACCCTCCGGTCTGCCTGATAGCACGCGCGAGTAGTTTTCTATGCCTTTACACACACCAATTTCTCTTAACATTTCAACATCATATTCGGTACGTTGGCGGATACGCTGTGCCTCTATTAGTTTATCGTTTTCTTTAAAATATTTAACACGCTCTTCCATTTCTGCGAGGATATTTTGTAAAGCTTGCTCTTTTTTGTCATCAGGCACTATATAATGCGATGCAGGATAAATTGCAATATGGCTAAGTTCAGATTTTAGTTCGCCTGTAAGTGCATTAATTTCGGTTATGCGCTCAATCTCGTCGCCAAAAAACTCAACCCTTATTGCAGTATCACCAGAATAAGCAGGAAAAATCTCTACAACATCACCGCGAACCCTAAACTTGTTACGAATAAAATTAATATCATTGCGCTCGTATTGAAGTTTTACCAACTTCATCAAAAGCCAATCTCTGCCCTTTTCTTCACCGCGGCGCAAAGAGATAATCATATTACGATAATCAATAGGGTTACCAAGTGAATATATACAAGAAACCGATGCAACAATTATAACATCGCGACGTTCAGAGAGCGCGCAAGTTGCCGAGTGGCGCAGTTTATCAATCTCGTCGTTAATAGCCGAGTCCTTTTCAATATAGGTGTCGGTGCCAGGAATATACGCCTCTGGCTGATAATAATCATAATAGGAAACAAAATACTCCACCGCATTCTCAGGGAAGAATTCGCGGAACTCACTACAAAGTTGTGCGGCAAGCGTTTTATTGTGAGCGAGAACAAGCGTCGGACGATTCACATTTGCAATAATATTTGCCATTGTGAAGGTTTTACCCGAACCCGTAACACCAAGCAAAACCTGCTCTTTTAAGCCATTTTTGATACCTTCTGTCAATTTTTCGATAGCTTCAGGCTGGTCACCTGTGGGTTTGTAATTTGAATGTAAAATAAACTTATCCGGCACATTCTCACTCCTTTCAATATGTTCATTATCAGCCATCAAATTCGTGTAATTTTTTAATAAAAAATTGGTTAAAAAAGTGCCCAAAACGCCATTACACGAATTTGGGTCACAAATTCATATAATTTAAACGCGATAAAATCAAATAAAACTAGATAACACGAAATAACACAATTAAAAGTTTTATGTTATATTATACCACAAAAGATTCAAGAAGTAAATAAAGGAACGGATGGATTTTCTCCAATCTGTTCCTTTATAGTTTATGCACTTACAATCTCAAAAACAGACGGCACCTCAAAGTTAGCACAATCAAATACTTTTTCCTTCTCATTATAGTTTTGAGGTTTTTGGGGTATAACATCTTCCATATATTCTTTCAACTCACTTACACCATCTGCAATAATCTCTTGATTATCAATATAATTATCTGCAGTTACAATTTCTTTTGCGTGCCCAAGCACTTTAGAAATTGCTTTTAGGTTGAAATTGTTTTTCAATAGTAACGTTGCATAGCTATGTCGTAAATCGTGCCAACGAATATCCGGTAGATTATTATCCTTGAGTAATTGCTTGAATTTCTCAAAATGGAATTGCATACTTCGTGGTCTGCCGTATGTGGAACAGCAAATGTAATCCAAATCTTGGAATTCTTTTTTTCTTCGATTTCGATTTTTCTCATACTGTTTTCTACATTTTAATATCTCTTCAAAAAGAAAATCGGGTATATCAAGAATTCTATCACTAGACTCGGTTTTTAATTTTATTTCTTGTTTAGTTTTTGTTTTAGGCTTAAATTCAACACTGTCATTATTTGCTGCGCGACCAAGTTGCCTTGATACATGAAGTTTTTGATGAACAAAATCAATATCACTATATTTTAAACCGTTAATTTCTCCTCTGCGAAGTCCCATAAGCACAGCAAACAGTATTTGCATATAAATTTCCGTATCTTTACTGGCATCGATCAGAATGGCAATTTGTTCCAAGTTTAATGTTCGGCTTTCTTTAATGCTTCTTGTGTGATATGCATTTGTTTTAACGTTCTTTGGCAGCGAGACATCTTCTGCAGGATTATCAGTGATTTTTCCTTTGTTCAATGCATATCGCATTGAAGTATTCATCACAGTCTTTGAAACACTGGCTACTCTATGGGATTTCTCTGCTATCTTTGCATACATATTTTTGATTTGAGCACGAGTTATATCTGTTAAATAGATTTTTCCAAGTATAGGTATAATGTGGTTATTAATCGCGTTTTTATATGAATCATATGTGTTGGCGGTTGTTCTCACTTTAATGTCGTTTTCAAGCCATTCGATCAAGAAATTTGATAAAAGTTGTTTTCTTGAAACGATAAAAGTCTTGGTGACAAGTTGAGCAATTATTTTTTCGCGTTCAGAATTTGCTTCTTTCTTTGTGGTATATCCCGCAAATTGGCGAACTTCTTCAGTATGATCATCATAGTGAATTTGCACTCTAAAGCCGAATTTTTTCTTAATTTGAGTTACATTATACACCTTGTGACTTATTATATTTTTCATAATATTTTATTCATCTCCTTTCGGAATAAAGGTATTATCTATAAATGCTTTGATATTATCACTTTCGTCAGAAACATCGCAATAATACTCAAATGTAGTATTTATAGAACTATGACCTAACACTGCTGAAATTTTAGAAAGACTTGCTCCGTTTTCAATAAGCACCGTAGCATATATATGTCTTAGTCCGTGAACGGTCACAGTTGGTAATGATGCTTTCTTACATATTTTTGTTAGAGCAATATTAAATGCACTTAAACTATGTGGCAATCCATTTTCTTGACAACATATATAGTCGTTGTCATTATATTTTTCGCCTAATTTTTCCTTGTTGCTCGTTACAATTATTTTCCTTTTTTCTAATTCTTTAAGAATTATAGTGGCAACTTTTAATCTGCGAACACTATTAACCGTTTTAGGTGGTCGTTCTATAAGTTCGTATTTGCTTATTTTACTTCCACTGTTTGGCTCAATTATCGGATTAGCAACAATTTGACGTGATATTGTAACCGTTTCGTCTTCAGCAACGAAGTCGCTAAACTTCAATCCGTATATTTCTCCTTTTCGCAAGCCTAAGAACAATGCAAGTAATATTTCTAAATACCAAGAACTTTTCTGTGCTTCTTCAAGAAACTGTTTGATTTGTGCTTTATTATAAACCATAATGCTCGTTTTTTTGCGTTTATACGGCTTTGTAGCCGGCATAGGGTTATTCCTAATATACCCTTCAACAAGGGCGTTTTTTAAGGCAATATTGAGGACTTCACGGCATTTGTTGCCAGCTGAAGAACTGCTTTTAGAGCACTCAAGTAGTAAAGCATCAAGATAATCCACATTAATTAACGAAATTTTTATATCATTTTTAATGTTCGGTAAGATAATGTCATACAGAATGTGTGCAGTAACCATACGGGTAGTGTTTTGTATTCTAGTTGAAAAGTCATTTTCAAACCATAATTTAAGATAATCTGAAAATAAAATAGTATCATTTTGATTTTTGCTATTTAACAGACGAGAATTTTCGAATTTTTCTAAACATAACCAATAGTTTTCTTCAGCTTCTTTTTGTGTAGAAAAACCACCTTTTTTCCCATATTTAATATTACCTTTTTCATCCAAAGTTTTGGTCCTGTGATACCAAGAACCTCGCTCAAAAAAAGCAACACTATGCTTTTTGGTTTTATGATTTGAAACACTTTGTCTTAATTGGTGATTGTCATATGATTTCATAGTTCACTATTATCCTTTCCGGCCAACCAATCGTCAAATGGAACTTTAGGAACTCGTATCGATTTGCCAAACTTTAAAACCACAAATGGTTTTTTGTCTTTATATACCTTCTCTAAAAAAGCATATGTGCTATTTCGGCCAAGCGATAACATAGATTGTATTTCCTCAACGTGGTAAACCTGCTTTTCGGTTTTATTGTTCACGGCATTTCCTTTCCGAGTGTCATTATCCTATCACACTCTGTTTTTTCTAACAAATGTACGATTTAATGATTCGCACATTTGACATTTCGTTTTTCTTCGATCACATAATCATATCCAAAACGCACCTGACAAAAACAACAAGGTTCTTTTTCGATTTGTAAATAGTCAACTCTATAAACCATTGTGTTTGGTTTGGCAGCAAAATCACTCAAGCATTTCGGACATAAAGTTAGTTCGTTTTTCATAGTTGATTTCCTTTCTAAAAAATATCCCCTCACATAACGTCAAAAATTGAGTGTTTTGTGCATATGTTTTTCAAAATTTTTTTAATTTTTTTCTCAGAAGAAGAAATTGAACGCGAAATTGATGTATGACTTACTCCTTCGTTTTCTGCAATTTCTATTAAAGTTTTTCCTTGAGAATAATATTCATAAAACCTATTAAATTGATTTTCCGTTAGTTCTCTTTTTGCTAACCAATAAATAAATCTTGGATTAACAATATCCGCTCTCGTAAGTTTATCTGTATCCTCAAAGCTTAAAAATTCGTGCTCTGCTGAAGGTGCAGAAGCCAATTGTGTTTCTTCAAGTCCATGAATTGAAACATTTTTTCGTGTTATTTTTGTTGTTAATAAATCTTCCTCCTTATAAATCTCATCCGAAATATTCTTCCAATATTCAAAATCCTTTTCTGTTAGGTTCGGATTTTCTTTTAGAAACTGTTCGAGTGTGAGTTCATAGTCATTCTCTGCTCCTATATAAACAATGCCTTCACTATATTTGTTGACAGCATAACTTTCGTTTGTATAATTCTTAGCCATAAGTGTAATCTCCTTAAAATTGATTTTTGAAATTGTTTTGATTTTCAAAAATTGGAGATTACGGATATTTTGCTATATAGCAATTCCAAACTTTAAACATAAATAAAATCCTTTCCGCTTTTAGGCAGAAAGGATAAAAAAGAGCATAACAATTCAGCCTAAAAGCTGTTTGTCATGCTCTAACTCGATGGTCCTTGTTCTCACCTGGTATGGTGGATATAGGCTCTTTTCCGGCTTGCTTAACTGAACACTCAGTTTGTCCGGCGGTTGAACTATGTACTAAACATAATTCCTTATTCTTTTGTTATGTGTAGATAAAATCGATTACTACACTTGGGGCATTTGAGGATTATTTTCGTGCTTGTCCAATTGCTATGATCGGTATCAATAGCGGTTACAGACACCTTATCACCTATAGCCTTGTCACACAGACGACCACGTTTACAAGTAGGACATTTTACATAATCACTCTTAATCTCATTTTTTTCGCTAACTTGCTCAATAAGCAACATTCCGATCACATCCTTTATTATTTACTTGAGTTTTTCTTCGACACTATTGGGTATATTTCCCTTGTATATTTTTATTATATGCATTACAAAATTAATAATTACCTCTAATTTTGATAAATAGTTTTTAGATTTAACAAAAATCGAAGAAATCCTCACCTTCATTATACAAATATAAAAACGAAAAATTTGTAAAATCCTGTACTTGTTTTGACAAAATATTCTTGACATTATCTGTTATAATCAAGCGGCTGCTTCTACGCTCTTTATCAATTGACTACCCACATTATAAACTTTCTTACATAGAAAGTCGTTAGAGCAAGCAGAAATCGCGTTTTTAAAAAAGTAAAAATTTTTTTCAGCTTTCCTGAAATATTTTTATAGATTCCTGAAAAATATGTGGTATAATGAAAGAAATAGAGCAAAGGAGCACATCATATGTTATCATTACGACAAGTGCAGTCTGAAGCAATAAAAAGACGACTCAATAACAAAAAAGATCAACTAAATATATCTATCAATAAATTAAAAAACGAATTGAATGATAGATATGGATATGAAATTAATTACGAAACCCTGCGAAATACATTAGATTTCGAAAACAAATCCTTAGATATGTTTTGTGTAATCGCAATGTGCCGATATTTCAATCTTGATATTGCATATGTTCTCTCAGAACCCGATAATCCCGCAAGCGCTATGTATAATGAAGAAAGTCAATTTGTATCTGAGAGATTTTCGATTTTAGATGATCCAAAGTATCTTGGAAAGTATTATGGTTATTTTTACTCACCCAAGAAAACAAATCAAATGATTGATAGTTTTTCATTGGAATTAAAAAAAGAAAACGGCAGAACCATTGCTCGATTGAGTGTTGATTACCATTCAATAAAAAATAATGGACAAATGAAGATTACAAATAAAGTCTTAGAAGGTACACCCATATTGGTAAAGCCATCAAGCATTTACATTGTATTAACTGAAGGTTCTGGCCAGTTTAATATATTATCTTTCAGTTATGTTCACTATAATTTGTATAATCTTTATTTTAGACGTGGAGCTATGATCACGCACGGTAGAGATGCGGCACGACAACCATTAATGCAATCTTTTGTATTGTTTGATAAGAAACTTTCCAAAGAAGATATGGACTATGTTCCAGGATTTCTATTACTTTATGATACAGTATTTCATATTCCTACAAGTAAAATGAAAGAGTTGGGACAGAAACATCCTGAAATAGCATATTTATTTGAAGATTTCTTCTACATATTTCAAGCTAATACAGAACAATACTTCAAAGTAAACGAAGCTCAGATTCTTGCGTCGGTAAGAAATAATATACCTAAAGAAGATGTAGTAAAAGCATTGCAAATCATGAAGGCACACGCAACAGACGCCAAGCGTATTTATTACCCTGAAATAGATGATTTTTCAGAGTTTAGCAAATTTCTTAATCAATAAAAAACTAAAAGCACACCACTAAACATAAATGTTTGTGATATGCTTAATTAAAGGAATATTATTTATGACACACCATTTAATATTTATTTTTGCATTTTTCTTAATTTACTACAATATTGGTGGATTAGCAACAACCAATATACTTCGGCTAACAAAAGGCAATCATCTGACGATTCATTCATCAAAATGCATTTGTGATAATTGTGGTTCAATGATTCCACCATTGCTTCAATTACCTATAATTTCATTTCTTGTATGTAAAGGAAAATGTAGAAATTGTGGATCCAGTATCCCGCTTTACCCGTTACTCCTTGAAATAACAATCTTTATAGGTATGTCTGTCATATCTCTTGTTTTTTCTTTTTCTTTATTAAGTATCGTTCTCAGTTTCTTATATTACGAATTAATTCGTATTATTGTTGTTATAATCAGAGGCAAACGTGAAATTGACTTTAAAAAGCAATATCTAATTGCTGTATTCTCTATGATTCCGTTCCTAATACCTTGCTTATTTGTTTCTGCTTTATATTCCACTATATAAAAAAAGCGTACAGTTTTGTCAAACTGTACGCTTTCATTATATTGCGTTAATTCTATCAAAATTGTTATGAGGTGGATCAAACATACCTAACGAATTAGATAGGAGTAATCCTATACCAAATGAAAGAATGTTACACAAAGCTGATAGGATAATACATTTTACCATGCTTTCATCCATGATATTATGATAGATATAAGCCTCGAAAATAATCACAGCAATTTCCAATGCTATGGCAATAAGAATAAATATCACATTGTTTGTCACCAATAGGGTTAATAAAGCAAGGATTAGATTTATAATTGGATTAGTTATGAAATTACATATAAAACTTGCTTTTATCCATTTGGAACAGTTTTTTAAAAATAAAAAAGGTATCATTTCTATAATGCAGGTTGAAATGCACAATATTAAAAGAATTAATATTATTCCTCCCATTTGTTATTCTCCTCTGCATTATAATAAACTATATTGTTTATATTATCTCTACTTTTCTTCCTTGAAACTACTACCATAGTTACTATGGCAGCGACCACTAGTAAAATAACTAGCAAGAAAATAACCATCAATATATTGTTTTCTACCAGATCTCTTAAAGTATCACTTAAAGAAGGCATCACAATATCACAGGGTATGATTTTAGGTGTTATTCTCATTTTTATTCCTCTTTTCTATACATACTAGTAAAGCTATTGTAGCTATAATGATTAAAAACAGAACAGTTAACTGATGTGCCATTAGTGTTGTTGGTCTTATGAAAAATGCCGGAAATGTTCCTACGAATAAAGCTATAGTCGTTACTCCAAACGCAAAACAAGGTTGTCCAGGGAATTTTGAAACTAAAATTGATATTGTAATAGGCATTGTCATACTAAATAAGCCTACACCAATAAGAGATAATATCATGTAGGAATTTCCAAACAATAAGAAAGGAAGAGCCGCAACAGAACTTATTAAAGTAGTTTTGAAATATCCTAACATATCGGCAAAGAAACCACCAGCAATTTTTCCTATTCCCATTATAAAGAACAATAAGATAGCCTGAAATTCAGTCTTTCTCCATTCTGTTGGTATAGCATATCCTATGTATGCTCTGATTGCAATAACGATAAATGCAACAACCAATATTGTGAGTGAAGGAAGTTTTGTTGTAATATCTAATTTCCATTTTCTTATTTTAATTTTATATCGTTGTGAAATAAATACAAGAATAATAATAGAAAAAATAATCAAAAATATCGGTATAATAAGTAAAATTCCTTTTCTTAAAACACCTAATAATTGTCCGGTAATTACGCCAAATGAACCTCCACCGACAAAAACACTTGTAGGTGCTATCTTGCCGCCAGATGTTCTGAGAGTTTGTTGAGCACCACCGATGTGGACGAGTGCGTTTCCAATACATAGTATAACTAAGGCTATGATATCAAAGGGTAAAACAAGCGATATTAAAATGATAAGACATCCTAAAAGACCGTAATTAAATCTTGGATATTTATCTGCTAAGATACCAAGGAAACCTTGTGGAACAAATGCTAATGCATCAAACAATAAAGCCAATCCCCACCACAGTGGAGATTCACTTAGTCTTGAAAACAAGAAATAAAAACAGGCAACCTCTACTGCAAAATGTATATAAGAATATATAAACCCTATCTTTAAAGATGAAATAGTTTTTTTCATAGTATCACCACTAAAAAAGCATCTTAGCTATATTGCCAAGATGCTTTTTGTTTTAACCATAAATATTATAACTTGCGTTAATCATATTCATAGATTTCATAAGCTTATGGCAATAAACAAAGGGGCCAACAATAATCAAAGAACCCAGAACACACCAAAGCCAAAAATCACTAGCGCCGAAATTGTAATTATAACCTCTACGCTTCACTTCCGCACCTACACGTTCAGAAAACTTATGTTGCCATACAAATGCAAATATTCCATATGTAAGAACGGTTAAATACATTGTAGCAAAATAAGGACAAGTGCGCTTTCCATCATATCTACTCGCAACAATATTAATCTCGCCAACTATTTTTGTCCAAATAACAATGCCATATATACCAAATGTTATAAGACTAAGAAAAATCATTTTTACTAGACTTCTGTTGGTAGAAAGTTGTAATGCAGGTGTAAAATATTGAGGTGTCTGAACTGTATTTTCCACTACGTTTTGATCCGCACCGCAAGCTGTACAATACTGAGTTCCTTCTTCTAACTCTATACCGCATTTTTTGCAATTCATATTTTTCTCTCCTTTATACTTATCTTAAGAACTTTAGACTACGAATGATTGCTGGTTCTTTGGCTTTACCAGAACAAATTTGGAAGAAGCAGATAAACTTGATAACAGTTAATGTTAAAGCAAGTGCCCCATAAGCAATAGGAACAATTACTGTCCAGAAAAGAAGTGCAGTACAGATTAGAGCAAGTATCTCAACAACAGTGAATTTTAATGCCTGTCTTACGTGAAACGCCGCATATGGAGATGTATTACTTGCTAAAAGTGCAATTACAATTCCGATAGCACCCATAAGATAAACTAACATTGAAATAACTTTATTTTCAGAAATATCTTTTGCATCAAATTCTGAGGTGTGATCATACGGATCATATGCAGGTGCGTAGTTCATTGGTTGAGGGGGCATCTGATATTGTTGTTGAGCGTTATATTGTTGCTGTTGTGCAAATTGAGCACCACAATTATTACAGAAAGCAACACTATCATCTACCTGTGCATTACAATTGGGACAAATTTTCATAATAACTCTCCTTTTAGTGATACTCCCTCCGGCATATTTCATCCGGAGGGAGATTTATTGATTACTTCTGTTCTTCTTTGTTTTTACGTTTTTTATAAACGATAAGGAATATTATTCCTCCTACAAGGAGAAGAACACCTGCGATTGAGCCATAGAACAACGGCTTGTTCGCATAATAGATAACCCATCCGCTTTGAGATACAGTCACCTTTGTGAATGTCTGGTCGTATGCATTGGTTTTTCCGTCTGCATTTACGGCACAGTCATCACATATGATTCTTACTTGATTTTCGAGTCCTTCAGGAACTGTAAATGTAATTTTGCCGTCATTCTCTTCAAGATATTTAATGAGCTCGTCACCTGATTTTTCAAAGCGAACTTCAATTTCCTTGCCATCAGAGTCAAGCAAAATAGCCTTAAAGCTGTTAAGTTTACCACCATCATCAGTAGGAATAACGGTTACTGTCTGCTCATCAATTTGGTATCTGCCGCCTTCCTCAAGACCGCTGATAGTCAAAGCAGGAGCTGTTTGGTCAACAACGAATGCTACCTTCAGATTCTTAACATCACTGAAAGCAGTAGTTTCCGCTTTGTCTTTGGATTCAACAATTATGTTATATTCGCCTTCTTTTTCGAAGAGTGCTTTTTTAATAACATATGTACGTTTGCTCCATTCGCCATCCTTGTCAGTGATAGATGATGTATAATCCTTACCTTCTGACAATTCCTGACCATTTAACTTTACAGTATAGTTTTCGATGGGATCAGCATTAACCTCTTCAATAACGACATCATCATTTACACTGTATACGTAATACTGATTTACAAGCTTGTCAGTTGATTCATTAACCGCAAATGTTGAACCATCACGGTTAATCGAGAATCTAACTGTTTCATACTCATTACCATCCGAGAGACTAATCTTAGAATATTCGTTTCCTGACATATCCTTCAATGTGCATACCAAAGTATAAATTGCATCATCTTCAAGATTATCAACTGTGAAAGAATACGTCTTTCCGGCCTCAACAGTCTTAATGTCGCCAAGAGAAATGGGCTTTGTAGTATAAGTACCGTTATCATTACGAACAACTGCAGAAAGAACAGGTTTAATAGAGTTCATATCAATGTTAATGTCATTTGCTGTAATAGTGAATCCGTATTTTTCGTCCTTGTTTGCCGAATTGTTCTTAATATTCGATACACTAACAGTAGGTGTCTTTGTATCAATTGTCAAACGATTGGATTCAAATGTATCCATTTCGTTTGTAGAACGGTCAGCATACTTAACAGTAACAATATAATCGCCATCTTCGGTCAATGTAAATGTTCCCGTGTGAACATCTACGCTATCATCCTTCCACTGAACAGTAACAGGATAATTAGCACCATCCTTTGTAACAGTAACATTAACATCTTTACTGTAGAAGTTTGCTTCATTAATTACAATTGTGGCATTGATATCACTAGCATAATAAGAAATGTTGTTTGCATTTTGTACCGGCTCATTAAAGGTTATCTTAGAAGTCGGCTTAATGTTATCAACAACGATTCTTTCTTCATCAGCCATATCTGTGCTATTTTCTGCTCTGTCATATGCGGTAAACTCTACTGTACCATTGAACTGGTTATCGTTTTTAAGTACAAGCTTCGGAATGCTGAATTTTGCAGTAGCAGTAGCACCCGAGTAAGAGATCGCAGCAGCTTTAATAGCTTCATCGATTAACTCTGCGTTTACTTCACTTACGCCTTCGCTCTTAATATAGCTGTATTTGAAGTGATGAATTCCTGTAGTAATATCATCTGCGGTGATAGTTACTTCCATCTGTGCGTTATAGAAACCAAATGTAATGCTCTCGAGAATCTTATCCCAAATTTTCGGTTCACTATAAGTTACAGTAAGGTTTGTAGGAGCAGTCTTATCAACAGTGAACAGATCTGCAGTGTAATCCTTTGCTGCACGATTCACAAGATCGCTGTAGGCAATATCGAATGTGTAGTTAGCATCTACAGAATATGTGATTGTTGCCACATGAACATTGCCATCTGTAACCTTATCAACTTCATTGCCGTTTTTATCGTAATGCTTCCAATTATCTCTGTTTCTGAGCTGAGCATCGAAATCTGCTACTGACACATCTTCATCAATAACATTTTTGGCGATGACATCTACATCCACATCGTCGGCACGGAAGTTATGTTCGGTAACTGTGATTGTTGCCACCTGCTGCTTGTCGAAATACTTTCTACCATCAATTGTGTTCTTAACATCAGCGTTGCTGTACTCAACTTTAATAACAGGATCGATTTTGTCAACCGTTACGATCTTAGACTCATAAAGTTTTACAACCGCCTTGCCATCATTAGCATCAATTTCAGCTTCGTTGGTAGAGAAATCAACATACTTAACAGTCAATACGTAATCAGCATTTTCATCATAATCGATTTCAAAGGTGTGAATATCTCCGTTATTGGTCCACTCAATATTCTTCTTGTTAGAAGTTTCTTTTGCAAACATTTGAGCAGAGCCTTCCGGCATATATTCGGTTTTAGTCACAACACCATTATTATCGGTTTTAGTGAGCAAGATTCCCACTTCGTGAATAATGCCGTCTGCATATTCTTTGCCTTCAAAGAAATTGGCTTCGTCAATTGTGATTGTTGCTGTTACATTTCCGTCATAGAGCGCTTGAGTTGCAGACTTGAAGTCTTCTACATCTTTAACCTTACTATCGACATAACGGATTTCCGTTTCAACATCGTTAGCAGTGTAGGTAACATCGATCTGAGGAGCAATGTTATCCACAACTACAACCGTAGAATCCTTAGTATCATCATCATTTTCGGAACGGTCGTATGCTGTAAACTTAACATTACCTCTAAATTGATTGTTGTCTGCTAATGCTTCTTTTGGAATAGTAAAGGTTGCTGTCGCTTTATTACCACTGTATGTGATTTTCGCATTAGTGATCGCTTCATTAATTAGTTCCGCATTCACAGCGCTTACGCCAGCACTCTTAGCATAACTGTACATAAAGTGATATACTCCGGAAATATCATCAGTAGCAGATATTTCAACCTTTACAGGCGCTTTGTAGAAGTGGAATGTTACAGTTTCAATTACCTTTTCAACAAAGGAAGGTTCAATATATTTTATTGTCAAGTTGCTGGGTGCGACCTTATCAACCGTGAACAGCTTGTTGTAATCGTTCTGAACCTTATGACCGGCAATGTCGGTATAAGTGAAGTCCACAGTGTAGTTTGCATCTGTAGTGAACGGTACAACGGCAGTCCAAGTATTACCATCCTGAGTCCAATCGCTCAAGGAAACGAGTTTAGAATAGGTATACGCAGCAACATCTTTATTATTGATGTCTTTTGCCACTACGTTAAACTTAACCTCGTTGGGACGGAAGTTACGATCAGTAACTTTAATGGTCGCTGTGCGGTTAGCATCGAAATAATCTCTACCGTCAATAGTTTGAATCACGGTATTGTTATCATAGGTGATGCTATAGGTAGGAATAGTAGTATCGATTGTGTGAATGTTGGAAGTATAGGTGCCTACCTTGTCTGCTGTGTTTTCAGCATACTCGCCGGTAGCATCTACATCCATCTTATTGTCAGACTTATCTTCATAACCCAACTTAATCTGATAATCGCCGTCTTTGCTCAACTTTACGGTCTTTACATATTCAAATGTGCCGTTTACCTGAGTCCAGTCGGAAATTACAGAATCGGTTACAACTGCGCCATCTCTGTATACGGTGATTACCATATCATCGTAGAAGTTTGCTTCCTTAACGGTAATAGTAGCGGTAATATCGCCATCGTATACAAATCTGGTATTTGCATCGGTTGTATTCTTTGTCTGACGGGTGGGCTTCTGACCTGCCACATCTACATCAATCTTGTCTTTGAGAGAGCCGGTGAACTCAACCTTCACATCGGGAGAAACGGTATCGACAACAACGATGTTATTGTCATCATATTTGCCCGATTCATTGTGAGAAAGGTCGGTTACGCTTTCAATGATAAACTCACCTCTGAACTGTGCAGGAACCTCAAACGAGAGAGTAACCTTGCCGTTTTCCTTAACAGAGGTAATCTCACCAATGAATCCCTTGGTTCCGGCTTTAACCGAACCATCAGCGTTCACTACCAAGCCTTCTGGCAATTCGATGTTAGTAGCTTCGGTCAAACCATCTTTCTTAACACCAATATTGAAGAATTCAATACCTGCAACATCGTCTTTTGCAGTGATTTCGACCGTTGCCTTCGGGTTGTAGAAGAAGATGCTTGACAATACCTTATCTACAAAATTAGTGCTGTATTTTACATTTAACTCTTTAGCTACAGTAGTGTCTACTGTAAATTCTTTTTCTACGTCAGAATCATCTTTGTTGGTTGCCAAGTCGGTATACTCGGCATCGAAAGTATAATTTGCATCAGCAGAATAAGTAATACTCAGTTGATAAGTATCATCAACACGGCGCCAATCAGCGGAATAATCTGTCCACTCTATACGCTTAGCACCTTCTTCCGCATATGCTTTTACATATCCGTTTTCATCAACAGTTAACACATTATTGCCGTTAATATCTTTAGCATATACTTTAACTTTGAAATCATCGGCACGGAAGTTGTGCTCTTTTACTGTGATAGTTGCAGTTTGCGTAGAATCATAATATTCTCTGCCATTAACAGTATTGATGATGTTTTTGTTGTGATACTCTGTAGAAATGATAGGAGCAGTTTTATCAATCACAATCTTTTCTGATTTATAAGAAGTCATAACATTGGTGGACTTGTCGGTGTACTCCATTGTTACGATGTAATCTCCTTCATCAGAAAGAGTGATTGTTCCTTGTCCTTTATTATTTACGATAGCCCAATCGGTAGGATTGGTTTCAACACCATTAACATATACATGCACGTCTTCTGAATAGAAATTAGCTTCATCGATGATAAATGTTAAGGTCGCTTTATCATTGTAATAAAGAATAGAATTTGTATTTTCTTTGGTGTAGTCATAATTTTCTACATCTTTCAATGTAGTAGCATCGACAACACGGTTTGCTTCTGTAATAAGAACGGTTCTTTCGGGTTTGATGTTATCTACTACAATACCACCAAGCTCCACACTGTTCTTATCATAAGAAACATTTTGCTCATCACTATCATTCATTGACCAGTCATAAGCGGTTGCGGAAATAATTCCTTTGAACTCGGTGTTGGCAGGAATGGTGAACTTGATTGTATTGTTGTCAGTAGCAATGGTAGCACCTACGTTAACAACATCCTCACAATATTCACCCTTTTTACCTACATACGAATATTTAATTTCCTTGACACCTGCGGTAATATCACTAGAAGTTACGGTTACTTCAACAGGTGCTTTAAAGAAACCAAATGTTACTGTTTCAACAACCTTGGCAAAAAATGCTTTATCAAGTTTGATAGAGGGTTTTTCCGGCGCGGTTGTATCAACTGTGAATTCATAAGCACTGCTTGTCTTGGAGTTACCAGCTAAATCAGCATAGGAAAGTGTTACAGTATAATTTGCATCCGCATCAAATGGAATAACAGCAGTCCATGTATCATTTTCACCGGGTGTCCATGCTTCAGCTTTCTTGAAGTCCGCTAAATATTTATCAGCATCTACTGTAGTATTATCTGAAATTACTTCAAGATTAACAAACGACGCATCGAAATTATGCTCTGTAATAACAACTTCTACTGCTTGAGATTCATCAAAATATTTTCTCTTAGAAACAGTGTTCTTAACCTCTCCAGGTATAAACTTAAACTCAGAAATAACAGGAGCAACTTTATCTACATGAATTTCTTGATAATAGGAGTCAGAACGACCTAATCTATCTTTGAAATTTGCTGTAACAATGTAATCCCCAGTAGTATCAAGGGTAATTTCAGCTTTATGGAGATTGCCTGTGCTATCCCATTCTACAGTCTTTTCTACATTGTTAACTTTGATTGTGGGAGCAACCGACAAATCAAAGTTTGCTGCGGTAAGTGTAAAGAAAATCTTAACCTTATCGTTTGCATAAATAATGTTGTTTTGAATTCTATTTAATCCAAAGTGTTGATAATCCACATCAAGATCGGGAATTACCGAATCAACCACTACAACTTTTCCATCTGTATATTTAGATGTGTTTCCAGCCATATCAAAGGCTTTGAATTCGATGGTATTTCTAAATTCAGCAGGGATTTCAAAGGTGTAGTTGCCGTTTTCAAGTTCGACCTTTTGACTGTCGGGATAGGTTTGTCCATTATCAAGACTGTACCAAATATAGTCAATACCAGATACAATATCGTCAGCTTTCAATGTTACGGTAACCTTATCAGCAGAAAAACCAAAAACTTTTTCAAGAATAGATTCCCAAATGCTTATATCATAATCCATTGACAAAGCAATAGGTGCACTCTTGTCCATTTTATAACCTGTAACAGTAATCGCATCGGTTATATCTCCGTTATCCTTCTTTAAATAGATAACCGGACAAGTAGTTCCTTCTGTTGAGTAAGTCACAGAGGTATCCCACGATGAAGTTGACAACTCATTATCATATGCAATTGTAAATCCTTCAGGAGCAGTTATTACGATATCATTATCATACCAACCATTTACATTTACACTCTTGTCAATCGTGTATGCTGGGGTAGGTTTATCAATATATTTAACTTCTAAAGTGTATTGGTTGGAACAAGATTTATATTTTTCATCTTCTGCTCTTGTTACTGTAATCTTTACAGTACCAACCTTAGCATCAGAATCAGCAAATGTGATTTTACCAGTTGTTGAATCAATGGTTGCACCAATATTGTTTTGTTCTATTGCATAAGAGAAAGCACCATCGCCATGACCGATACCATCTGCCTTTGAAGAAACAACGGTCGGAACAACGACATTTGTATATTCCTTGATACCATAGTTTTTAACTACTG
This sequence comes from Acutalibacteraceae bacterium, assembly GCA_045630515.1. GTDB lineage: Bacteria > Bacillota > Clostridia > Oscillospirales > Acutalibacteraceae > UMGS1532. Next base: position 2,012 of record JAZQTG010000006.1, on the reverse strand, counting down.
TTGCTCCATCTGTAAATGCAAACGATTGTTCAGCACGCTCAACAGTAATGGTATAAGAGATGGTCTTTGTCGCATATCTATCATCAGCGGCCTTTGTAGCTTCAACTTTTACAGTTCCTGCTTTCTTAATTGTAAGTTCTGCAGGTTTCTCAGGATTCTCAAAATCAGCGACATCAGAACCTGCAATAACTCTATATGTCACTTCTCCTGAGCTTTCACCATTAATAGCAATGTTTTCATATTTATTGCCATTTTCGTTATAGGTAATGTTATTTGGGGAAGGATAAGTAAAAGCAAAAGTTGTCTGCTCAGCAACTACAACTGTTATTTCTCTTGTGATAGTTACAGGATTATAGCAATTGTTTCCGGCTTTAGTAACAGATAAAGTAAATGTGCCTTTTTTAAAGGTTTTAACTTTGTTACTGTCTACAATTTCTGCCACATCATTTCCTGATGTAATAGAATAGGTGATTTCAGCGTTATCTACCTGACCGCCTTGTACCTTAATGGTATCATAGGGAGTTGTGCTGTAGGTGATTTCAGAAGGAGTAGAATCTGTGAATTTGAAGCCGGTCTGGTCGGCCTTGTTAATCGTTAAGGTATAGGTTTCTTCATCTTCAAGATATTTTTCATCTTCTGCGCGAACAGCCTTTACAGTTACTTTACCAGAACGTAAAATGGTTAATTTACCATTTTGATCGATAGTAGCAACACTTTCGTTCAGTTCAGTTCCATCTAAAGCTTCGTGTTTAATGATAGAATAGGTAATTTTGCCAGTTGCTACAGGATCATTAGCTGTATTTACATATTCATTATTATTTTCACCATATGTAATTGCCGCAGGTTCTTTAACGGTAAACTTGAGATCTTCTATTTGATTCTTAACAACTTCAAAAACAAAAGTCTTTGTTTGGGAATTGTAAACATCATCCTGAGCAATTGTAGCATTAACAACAACTTTGCCAGTAGATGTAAATTTAACCAAACCGTTAGAATCAACACTTGCACTTGCAGTGGATTGTGAATCTATCTCATATGTAACAGTTCCGGGTGCAAGTTCACTCTTGGCAGTTACCTGATATTTACCATCACCAACCCATACTTTTACATTTTCTGCTGTTTCTGTAAAAGTAAAGTCTGTACGATCTACACGATTAAGTGTAACATTTGCAGGATCGATGCTTATTGTCACAAGTTGCTCATAACCATTAGCGGCATCCTTATCCCAATTAAATCTCCACTGAGCAGTGATTTTTTCGCCGTTCTCTATAGCTTTTTCAATCTTAGCTCTATCTAGAACAGTCCATAACTGCATATAATGGGTAGTTGCATCTTTAGCCGAGTCTTGATTTTTATAAAAAGATTTATCGGAAGACCAGTTACCATTTCCTCTTTTGCTCTGATAATTAACATCATTCGTTTCAGTAAGAACTGTTCCATCGGGGGCAGTAATTAAAATACCTGTCCACCAACCGTCTTCCATACGACCAACTGATTCATCCTTAGGACTCCAGTTAAGTGATATATCGGCAACGTTTACAGTAACATTACCGGTCTTGTTTCCATCAACAACACCGCCTGTAATTGTGCTTACATCACCAAGTTCAGGATAAACCAAAACATCATCTTTGTCTTTAAGAACTATTTTTTTATTAGGGACAACAGAAAGGATAACAGTCTGATCGTTAGTTCCATCACCGTTCCAGTCAAACAAAACTTCGGTCTGAATATTATTGCCGTTTGCTTCATAAGAAGTAAGAAGCGAAGGCGAAACATACATCCAGAAAGTTCCGTAATGTGTCTGAGCATCGTCTGTGGTGTCCTTTACATCCCAGAAATTAACAGTTGTATAACTCGACCAAGCTGTACCGCCATTACTTGTGGTACGCTTACTATATTTGGCAAGTTTAAGTTGATCTTCCGTACATTCCGAAGGTGCTTCAACTTTCATGCCTACCCACCAACCATCGTAAGGACGAAGTTCATTTTTTGCCACCCAAGTCAAATTTGCC
>JAZQTG010000005.1:0-15453 GCA_045630515.1 Acutalibacteraceae bacterium | reverse complement strand
TAAAACGATTTGTAGTCTCTTCAGAGGCAGATGCAGTAATGGGTATACCGTTACCATTTATAGCGGTATAAGTAGCATCGCCAAAAATTTTACCATCGGTAACAGCCTGGAGTTGAGTCAAACTATCATAACCACTTGCAGTGGTACCGTTTGCCCTTACTGTGCCAGTGGAATCAGCTAAACTCATACTGGTTATAAGGTTTTCGCCGTATGCAGTTTTGATGTCTGCTAATGTGCTACCGCTCATATTATCAACCTGTAAGGTTGTACCGGCAAATTTAGAATCAACATTCAAACCGTTATACTTACTTGCCCAATCTCTACCAGATTCGGTTGGATCGGTTAGCGGTTTGATAACTGCCAAATTAGCGGTCTTTTGGGTTGTTGTAGCAGGGTCCGCTGCGAAAGCAGGAACAACACTAAAACAACTGAAAGCCATTAGCGCTGTTAACAAAAGTGCTGTGATTTTCTTAAAAGTTTTCGCCAAATTATATCTCTCCTTAAATTTATTTACTTTGCCAAAGCATCAAAACTTGAAACAGCTTTACCCTTAAAAAATCTGATCCAAGTTTAAATGCCTTAGCGAAAGCATTGAATATATTTTAAAGTGCGAGGCAGGTAGATTACCTAACACATTAAAAAAGGTATTTGGGGTGTTACCATAAGTGTAACACGATTGTACTCTTGTTGTAAATTAACAACGTGATGCTTTTGTAATATTTGATATTAAATAAATTTATGCGCTACATGGTCTTTAAAAGTTCGTCCATACGGGCGTTTGCGCCAAAATCTTCCCACTTGGCATCTTTTGGCACGCCTGCAAGTTCCATTTTCAGTCCCTCGCGAAGTGGCATTAAATCACTTTGTTTAAGACCTGTTGCATTAAGAATTTTACTGTTATCAATAGCCCTGTTAAAATACCTATCGTAAGTTAACTGTTGGCGACTATATAACGGAATGTCGGGATTTAATATTTTAAGATAACTTTCGGTATCGGTTGTTACATACTTTAGACCGCCTAAATCTTTATATATCTCGGCAATTTCACGCCACGTATAATGCTCTGCCGTGCCTACTGTATAAACCTCGCCAAAAGCACTTGGGTTATTTACAAGGCGCGATACCATAGTACCAAAGTCGCCCGCCCAACTTAGAGTTCCGATAATACCCATAGCATATTCCGGCAGCACAACAACCTTGCCACGAAGCATTCTGTATACTAAAGTGCTAGCCTCTAATGTTACTAACTGGAAACGGTTTTTAGAGTATGTAATGCTTGGACGGAGTATTGTATAGTTTTTATAACCCGACGCGTGCAACATATCCTCTTGCTGTGCTTTGTAAAGCGCATAGTCGCCGGAACTCAAGAACACAGGCTCGGTAGCAACGTCTAGCAATCTATCCGACTTTTCGGTGATAGGGGTGGCACTATCGGCATATATACGGTAACTTGAAAGGAACACGTAATGGTCGCAGTTTTCTAAATACAGTTTGTAATACTGCGAGAACTCCTCCTCACTAAAGTAGAGCATAAAGTCTACGATTGCACTATACTCGTTCTTAACGATTTCGTTTACAAACGGGAGTTCTTTGGCGTTTGCCTTTATGTAGTTAAGATTAGGGTCGGTTGAAGCAACATCGTCAAGCGACACTACGTCAACTTTATACCCCATCTTCACCAAAGCGGGTGCGAGGTATGTGCCCAACGCACCCGCGCCGCCTAAAAGCAGCGCCTTTTTCTCTTTTGCCATTATATATCCCTCTTTTTACGGTAGGTCATTATAACCCAACGCGGTAAGTATCTGTTTTGCTTTTTCCATTGGAGGTTGCGCACCGCCATCGGTCCCCTTTGCTACAGACAAAAACAACGAACAACCTAGGCTTGGACCTAAGAGCCTGTGCTTTTTACAATGCCCACCAATGCTTAAAAACAAGTACGGTATTTTTAGTTCTTCTTTAAGTTTTATATTTGTGGCGAGGTTTGCGTATTCCTCCGCCTCGCTATCCCCTGCGGTTACCACTTTAGCAATATCAACACCGCGTGCCTCTTGCGCTTTAGCAATCTTTAGCACCTCTGCCTCAGACATATACTTCAGGGTGTGGGTTGACATTAAAACTTCTTTGCCCATTTTATGTACCGTATCAACCAACTCAATTTGGCGCCTTACGGCAGTTTCGTTATAAGTGATTTCAAGCGGGCAAGGGTCAAACAGGTCGCCGCGAACATCAAAAAGGGTTGCGCCACAGTCAAGTGCTAAGAGCATTTCTTCTGTTAACTCTTCATCACTCTGCTCACGCTCGCATACATTACCCCTACGATAATTGGTTATGTATGCCGGCTTATCGCCCATAGCAGAAAAAATATCTTTAAAATCTCCGGCAGTACGGTACTGAGATTTCATAATCTCTATTTCAAAGCAGAAGGCATCTGTCCCTTCTTCTTTTGCCGCTACGATTTCGTTTATCAAAGTAGCCGTGTTATCTCCCTTTAGCATGGTTGTGATAACAGGTCTTTGAAAATTTAGGAAAGTTGCCATTTGGTGATACCGCTCCTTTTTAACCGATTATACCTTATTCCTTTATAATATACAATGCATGAAACGATACAAATTTATCATTTCCGATACTTTTTTGATAATAAATTATTGCAAAGTTGACAAAATAAGTGTAAAATGCACAAAGAGAGTTATTTACTTGAGTGTTTATTATTTTTTCCAGTGCGCAATTTTTCGTTGTATTGGGATAAGCGAAGGGAGCAGTTTAGGCTATTATGGTTTCTCTTGACGATATTCGCATAACCGAAATTTTTCATACCTTTTCACCTCACTTTGAGCGTCACGAAGTGCTGCATATTGAAGATAGGGATTGGTACGGAATTTCCCTTGCTATTGATGGAGAGTCGGAATATCACGCCGATGGTAAAAAATACGTTTCAGACCGCGAGCATATTATAATTTTCCCTAAAGGGAAAACCTACGACCTTAAATGCACAAAAAGCGGTCACTTTACCCTTGTTAATTTTGACTGTGTGGGGTTTGAATGCAACGAGTTTATGCGCATAAAAATCTCGGATGCTAAAAGTTTTATAACCGACCACCAATTTTTAGAAAAACTTGATTACTTTAATAAGCCTTATAACAGACCTAAATATTTTGCTACCCTTTATGGTATGATTGCCAGAGTCGCCAAAGACGACCCGCAAAGTCTGTACCCAATGTTAAGACCTATCGTTAGAATGATGCGCGAAAACATCTCTGACCCTAACCTTTCTAACCAAGCCTTAGCAAAAGAGGCTAATTTAAGCGAGGTTTATTTCCGCAAACTTTTTAAACTGAGTTACGGCATTTCACCTAAACAATATCTACAACAGCTGCGTATTGATATGGCTAAAGATTTGTTGCAAAACGGTAATGATTCTATAACAAAAATCGCAGAAAAATGCGGTTACTCAAGCGTTTACCACTTTTCTAAAATTTTTAAAGAAAAGGTTGGTCACAACCCTGCAGAATACCGCAAGATTTACCACAATTTTTATTTCTAAAACACATAAGCCAAGACTTCTGAGAATCGGAAATCTTGGCTTTTTTGTTGACTTAACTCTATTATTTTGATAAAATATTCAAAGTTTGATTTTTAGGAGATATTATGAGAGCAAAAAACTATTTAGGCACCCTCAACCGCTTTGAATTAATACTTTGGTTAAGTTCGGTTGCAGTTGTTACCACATCGTTTTTAATAACGCGGCAAGGCATCTTGAGTCTTACCGCTTCGCTTATCGGCGTTACAGCTTTAATATACCTTGCTAAAGGTATGATTTTAGGGCAGGTACTTTCTATAGTCTTTTCGTTGCTATACGGTATTATTTCTTACAAATTCGGTTACTACGGTGAAATGATTACCTACCTGTTTATGACAATGCCAATGGCTATTTTCGCTACTATAGAATGGCTACGGAATCCCTACAAAAACTCCAACACAGTTAAGGTAAGCGGTGTTAGCAAAAAGAGTGTTATTGTTATGCTGATTTTAGCGGCAATCACTACCTGCACTTTTTATTTTTTGTTGCGTTATCTTAACACCGAAAACCTTTTATTTAGCACCATTTCAATAACTACAAGCTTTATTGCTGCATATCTTTGCGCGCTAAGAAGCCCCTTCTTTGCACTAGGTTACGCCGCCAACGATATTGTATTAATCGCGCTTTGGGTTTTAGCCACTTTTAAGGATATTTCCTTTGCACCAATGATTGCTTGTTTTAGTATGTTTTTATTTAACGACCTTTACGGTTTTTTAAATTGGCGCCGTATGAAAAGATTGCAAAAATAATATCATTTTTGATAAAAATATATAGACCGCAAGATAATCCTTGCGGTCTTTTTTAATACTTATTAAGAAGTTCCATTAAGGTTTTTATACCCGAAACCGACGCTAGTTTGCAAAGGTTTTTTATGCGGTATTTTACCGCAGAAAGAGATATAAAAAGCATCTCTGCAATATTTTCATAGGTCTTCTTTTTCTTTAGAGCATCTATAATTTGCATATCAATAGCATCACAATTTCGCATAAGATTTTCTACCTTCATTATCTCCTGAAGTTCTTCATCACAATAAATATTTACCGGATTTTCAACCTCGCTTACAAGAATTTTGGTAGGTTCTTCTTGCAACACCAAACCTTTTGTTGTGCGCCTTATTCGCATCTCGTACTTAATGTGTGTATCGGTATAAGAAATGTCGGGATTTTTTATAAACGCCTCATGCACCAGCACCGCCGCTTTACCGAAAGCCTTAAAATTGCGAGAGAACGCCGTTACCGATGGCGAAATTTTTTCAAGCATTATACCGTCGCTACAACTAATTATATATAGCCTTTTCAAATCGTATCCCGATTTTTTAAGGCGGGTAACTAAAGATACTGCCACAAAATCGTTAGCACAGATTATAGTATCGTAATACTCTATAGATGGGAAGAAGCTGTAAAAGCAACCCCTTAGCGAGCCGTGATTATTAAATATATCCTTTTCTTTGCCGCCTACCTTTATAAAGGCTTTTTTGCGAATTGTATCGGATGCGGAATTAGGGTTGATGCCATAAAGTGCTATTCTACCTTTCCCGTACGCTTTGCAGGTGTATATTGCAGCTCTCAAAGCCCCGTATACATCGCTTGACACATTACTGTAAGCCTTGTTGGTATAACTCACCTCGGTATTGTTGAGAACTATCGGCAACATGCCCTTATTACTTACCTCGGTAATTCTTTCGGATATCCAACTTTTTAGCGAACCGATAATTATAACCGACGAGCGTTCGCCAATTTCCATAGAAAGACCTTCTATATCTTCTACTTCTTGTGCTGTTTGCTTTTTGCGTTTTAATTCTGAGTAAAGGCCCTTTAGTGTTTCAACACACCATGAGGTATCTCTATACTCTTTTTCTACGCAATAATAAAGTGCCATTTAATATCACCTCTTGTTCGCATATTTGTATTATACACTATTTTTTTGAATTTTTAAAGATTATTTTTTTATGCAAAAGTTTTAATTTTTTAAACTTTTTTCTTTGATTTTGAACTTGTTATACCTTGCTTTTCAATTTAAAATAAAAACAGAAAAACATAAAGGGCGGATTTGTTATGTCAGTAAAAATTGAAAAATTAATCATTCCTACATATTTAGAGCCACAAAAAGAAGAATTGCCCATGTTTGCAGAACATCGCGTTCACCAAAGAACCAGCGGCAATCCCTACCCTCAAAAGATTGTGCTTAATGTAAACAGAAAGGAAAAGGTTGATAAAGAATATACCTCTGTTGTTTTGGAAAACGACTACCTTCGCATATGCATTCTACCAGAACTTGGCGGTAGAATATACTCGGCATACGACAAGCGCACAGGTTACGATTTCTTTTACAAAAACAATGTAATTAAACCTGCGCTTATCGGTTGTCTTGGTTCTTGGATTTCTGGCGGTTGCGAGTTTAACTGGCCTTTCCACCACAGAGCCTCTACCTTTATGCCTTGCGACTACACAGTTAAAGAAGATGCCGACGGCACTGCTTATGTTTACCTTTCAGAACACGACCCTATTGACCGTATGAAAGGTATGGTTTGTGTTATCTTAAAGCCTGATGCCGCTTATTTTGAAACAAGGGCTCGTCTTTACAACCGCACCGACACCGCAAAACCTTTCTTATGGTGGGAAAATACCGCTGTTCCCGTTAACAAGGATTATCAAATCTTCTTTCCACCCGATGTTAACTATGTTAATTTCCATTATAAACGTTCGGTAACTACATTCCCTATTGCAGATAATTCGCTTGGTGTATTCAATGGCATTCGTTACAAAGAACCTACAGATATTTCCATGCACAAAAGCACTATTCAACCCACTTCATACTTCTCAGCACCCTCAAAGTATGATTTCTTTGGCGGTTACGACCATGGCAAGAAGTGTGGCGTTATACATATTGCAGACCATCACATTTCACCCGGTAAAAAAATGTTTACTTGGGCATATAATCAGTTATCACAGACTTGGGAAAATGCTCTTACCGACGAGGACGGTGCTTATGCCGAATTAATGGCAGGCGTTTATTCCGACAACCAACCAGACTTTGCTTGGCTGGAGCCATCTGAAACCAAGGAGTTTTCACAATTCTGGTACCCCATTAGCGAGTTGGGCGTGCCTGTATACGCTAACCTTTCTGGTGCTGTACATAGTGATAATGATGGACTTCGTTTACAATTCACCAAACCGCTTACCAATGCTACTATAGTATTTACAAAAGATGGCAAAAAGGTTTACGAAAACACCGTTTCTGTAAAATGTGGTGAAGTGCTAACAATACCAAACATTTTACCTAACGCTAACGACAATATTAAAGTTAAAGTGGGCAAAAAAGACATAATTGACTTTACCTTCTTTAACAAAAATGAGTACGATATCCCTCCTCTTACCGAGGACCTACCAACCGCAGAGGAAGCAGAAAGTGCAGAAGAACTTTACTTAGAAGGTTTACACGTTAAACAGTATCGCGACCCTTCAAGAAAGCCTGACTATTTCTGGAAAAAATCACTTGAACGTCAGCCAAATCACATTGATAGTCTGCTCGGTCTTGGTGAACTTTGCATTGAAGAATTAAAACCGGAACAAGCAAAAGATTACCTAAAGAAAGCAGAGGTTGCTCTCACCAAATTTAACAAGCGCACAAAGAGTGGCAGACTCTATTATCTACAAGCACTAGCAGAACTTCAGTTGGGCAATAAAGAGCAAGCCTATGACCTATTCTATAAATCTTCTTGGAATATGGATTACCTTTCTGTATCAATGACCTACATTGGTGCTATGGACATTGCTAAGGGTGATTACGAAACCGCTATTGCTCACCTTGATACCGCCATTGACTACAACGGAAGAAACACCAAGGCAGCAGCATTTAAGGCAATAGCACTTTACAAACTTGGAAATGTAAAATCTGCAGAAGAAATTATTGATACACGCCTTGCTATTGACCCACTAGAGCATTTTATAAGACTTGCAGGACTTATCATCGGCAAGATTTCTGCAGACGAGTTCTTAAAGCCAATGCTTAGCGACGTTAACGAAACCCTTATTGACATAGTTTGCGACCTGGACGTTGCAGAACTTTACGACGAAATAAACAAAGTATTTAGCATTCTTCCGCATAAATCGGTTTCAGCAAACTATATTCTCGGCAACGTTAAAGATGCAGAAAATGGCAAACTTGGTGATACATTCCCAAGCAGAATGTTAGAATTTAAAGCATTAAAATCTGCCGCCGAAAAGGGTTGCAAAATGGCTAACTACTATCTCGGTTGCTTGCTTTATGCAAAGCGAAACTATCAACTTGCCGCAGACTATTTCTTAACCGCAACCGAACTAATGCCTGATTTTTATGAAGCATACCGTTGCTTAAGCGTTGCTTACTATAGCCATTTAGATAGAAAATTTGATGCATTTAAACTTTTAGAAAAAGCATTAACACTTAACCCCGATGACGAGCAATTAGTTTATGAATTGGCACTTATCAGCCCCAACCCTAAATACACCGTTGACCTAATACTTAACAACAAGCACACTAGGGACGATGTTATTACCGAACTTGCACGCGCTTACAACCAATTAGGTGAGTACGACAAAGCTATTGACACCCTACTTTCACACACATTCGTTGCTTGCGAGGGCGGCGAGCATGCAATAGCCGACCAATATATGTTTGCACACCATGCCAAAGGTAGAGAGCTAATGGCAAAGGGTGATTACAAGGGTGCCGAGCAAGAGTTCAGAAGCACACTCACACTACCTCAAAGCCTAGGCTCAGGCATTTGGAATGAAGTTAAGTATGTTCCCCACCAATACCATCTTGCTGTTTGCCTTGAAAAGCAAGGTGACCTAGAGGGTGCAGAAGAATTATTCTCACACATTCTAAAACTTAAAAAAGACTACTTTACCGAAATGCACCTTAAAGCACTTCCCTACTATCAAGCACTATGCTTGGAACATTTTGGAAAGCATCTTGAAGCAAGAACTGTTATTGACCTGAGTTTAAGAGAATGGAACAAAGCAATAGGCATAGAGGATGCAGGTTTCTTTGCAACCACTCCATTCTTTATTTCCTTTAGTGAAAATGCGGCAGAACAGAGAAAATCTTGCTACGATTCACTTATCGGCTTTGCAGAACTATTCCGTGGAAACCGCGACGAAGCATTAAACCGCTTTGCTAGTGGCGGAGATATGTACGGCAAACTTGAAATTAAATAACATCTTTTCAAAATAACACACATATGTTACAATAAGAGCGAGCAGACACTTGTTCGCTCTTATTTTTTGCGGCAAAAACAATTAAAGGTGGGTTGAGTATGCCTAGGCAAAATATGTTTTTTTATAGAATTGCCAGAATTGTTTCGTGGATTGTGGCAACATTTATCTTTAAACGAAAAATATTAAGAAACGAAATAAAGGGCAAAAAAGGTCCTTTTGTTATTATTGCTAATCACGAGGCGGCACTAGACTTTGTTAACCTTATCGGCGTTACAAAAAAGCCAATGCGATTTGTTATAAGCAATTCGTTTTATAACTCATTACCTCTTACTAAGTTTTTTGACAAGATTGGGGTTATACCAAAGCAACAGTTTCAAACCACCGCTAGTGATATGAAGAAAATGAAAGCTGTTATAGACAGTGGTAATATATTGGTTATCTACCCTGCAGGACTTATGTGCGAAGACGGACTTTCTACCCCAATTCCTGCCGCTACATATAAGTTTTTAAAATGGCTTAACACCGATGTTTATGTTGCAAAAACAAGCGGCACCTACTTTTCAATGCCAAAATGGGCTAAAGGCATACGCCGTGGCAAAACATATATGGACATTTACAAGTTGTTTTCTAAAGACGAGATTAACTCTTTAGAGGTTCCGCAAATAAAAAAAGTTGCCGAAGAAGCACTGCTTTTTGATGCCTATCGCGAGCAAGAAGAACACATGGTTAAATATAAAAACAGCGATAACATAGAGGGCCTTCAAAACGTCCTTTATATGTGTCCTAACTGCCTCAGTGAATTTTCAATTAAGGTTAAGGATAAAAGTACAATTTACTGTGAAAACTGCGGCTTTGCACATAAAAGCGACCCACACGCTTTTTTACATAATGTTGGTGAGGTAGGCAAAGAAATCCGCTATGTTTCCGACTGGAGTAGGTTTATTTACGGTAAATTAAAAGAAGAAATTGTAGCAAATAACAGTAACAGTTTATCTGCAAATACCGATATTTTTATGATAGATAAAGCGCACCATAAATTTTTAAAAGTGGGTTTTGGTAATATAACTTTAAACCAACAACATTTCTTAATTAAGGGCGAGATTAACGGTGAAACCACGGAACTTACGGTACCAATTAAAAGTTTTGCTTCGTTGCCCTTTAGCCCAGGAAAACACCTGGAAATTCAACACGGTAGCGATATATACAGATGCTATTTACACGATGGCAAACTTGTTATGAAATTTATAAATATGGTTAAAATTTTTTACGAATTAAATATGGCATAATAAATGTCCCCAACCGCTTTTTTGGTTGGGGATTTTTGGCATTATATATAAATATTCGCGCATTGTTTTGTAGACTTTTACAAACTCTAAAATATGTGTTGTTTTACATATTAAAATATGCTATTATTAATATGTAATAATGTATGTTGGAGGAAAATTATGTTATTTAAGAAGACATTTTCTATTGCCCTTTCACTCATTATGGCACTAACAATTTTTAGTGTTGTGCCTTTTGATAATTACGTTAAAGCAGCAGATGAGGTAACCCTAACACCGTCAAACCCATCAACCAACGATGCTGCTTTTTCAAAGTTTGGTGCTTCTCTTGTTGCAGGAAGTCCAACTATCACCTACAGAAAAAGCACCAACAAGGGTAGCACTTGGAACGTTATTGAACTTTTACAAGATGACAAATTGGACGTAAGTGACCGAGAATTCCCATCAAACATACCAAGCCTTTATGATTTAAATATAACTAATAGTGATTTTATGGGCGGTTTTAAACGTTGGGAGGATGCCGATAAAGACGGCATAATCACCAAATTTTATGGTGGTGATACATACTCTACCCGTTACCGTTGCGATATTATGTACGACCTTAAAGTAGCACAAACCATAAAGGATATTTTAATAATTCACGCTAACCGCAAAGGTGATAGAACAATCCTTCGTAGCGGACATTATGCGGTTTATGTTTCTAACGATATAAACACAATATATGATGATTCAAACAAGGTTTATGAGTTTAAAAACGATAATACTTCAAGTGTTGCTTTCTCACACAGGCTATCGTTTAACGCTAAAAAACAAGGCAGATACGTAGCTCTTTCTATATACAACCCCTATTCAACTACTGATTTAAACAAACTTCTTGCCGACGACATTACAAAAAACGCCATTAACTGTTATGTTAGATTGTTTGAGTTTAATGTTTTTGGTGAGTCAGGTGGTTATAAATTCACCCGTAAACACGAAGCCTATTCCTCCAACTATACACCTATTTTAGAAAGCAAGAAAAATCTTATAAAAGACAGACTCGCCTCTAGCGCATTTGTGTATAAAGACTCCAATATTAACGACGACCAGGAAGGTAAAAAATACGGCATTACCTATCGTATGGCACCAAACTATTTGCCTTCTACAGCGCTTACAGACAATAACGCTGCCTCTCTTGAAGTGAGAGCCGACACTACGGAAAATTGTTTTTTCTCTCGCTCATCAACCGATACAGGAAGAACAAATTCTAGCGGTCAAAAACTATATACAAATGATGTAATTGATAACGAAAAAGAACTTTATTACCAATTCAACTATAAACTTGACGGTACGGTAAATATCACAGGCGCTTCGGTAATAAGCCATACAAACACCCTGCTTACAGCATCGCACTTTAAAATTTCTATTGCGAATAATGAAGACGATTTGTTTACAGGAAGCGCGGTATACAACACCCCCGACCTTTATACAGGCTGTAATATTAACGAACTAACCTTTAATGAGGCTAAAAAGGGTTCTTACGTTGGCTTTAGAATTATTTGCGGTGTTAATTTAGATAGCACTACCGAGACGACTTATATGGTGTACGCTCTTTATGCACGACTTGCAGAGCTCTGTGTATACGGAACCTATGCTTCTCAAACCACCGGTGTATCCCACTCATCAAAAATAAAACCCTTAGGAAATAAATCAGTAAATACTGCAATCACGGTTAAATATCAAGCAAACCCTGACGATAAAAACAGATATCCTAACGGTTCAAAAGCAGATATTAAAGCTGCCGCAAGTGTTAGATACGACCGCAAATTATACAGGTTCCTTTATTGGACAGACAAAAACGGCAAACAAATTGGCACAAATCAATGGCTAGAAAACCAAACCTTACCTACTGTTGTAACGGCAATTTATGGCACTAAAGACCCTAACGACACCGTAAAAATAACCTTTGCGGATAAGCAAGGAACGGTATTACATACCGCTACGGTTGGCTTTGGCGAGTACGTTGCACGAGAGGATTACGAAAAGGCAAACAGTCTTGTGCCAGATATCGCAGGTTACCAAAAATATTGCGAAGATACAGAGGTTGGCTCTAGAACAGCAAACGTTCAGTTGTGGGACGTAGATATTTATAATATGCCTGCAGATTCAAATATAACCGTAACCCCACTATACAAGGTTTCAACAACCACATATAAGGTTACAGTTAATTCTGCCGCCGCTCAACAACTCTCATTTGATACCAAGGTTAATCTTTCACAAGATAAAAACTGGCTTGTAAACGGTGTTAACTGGCATGCAGGTAATTCCTACACCTATGTTACAGGTGATATGGAAATAACATCTAATGATACAAAACAGTATGGTATAGCACTTTACAATCCAAGCGGTAAAAAGTCACCTACTGTGCAGAACGGAACCGTTACCACTTTTGCAAAACTAAACCTTGAAAGCGGTGCCGTAATTACTGAGTGTGGTGTGTTATACAAGGGTTATAACGGTGGCAAGGCACCTACAGACGACAACTTTAATCTTGGAAACAAAGACCAAACGATTGTTGCAAAAACACCTACCGGCAACCACTTTGCCTGCGCTTTAAGAGGCGTTGGTAAAAAGCGCACAAGATACGCGCGCGCCTATGTTAAATACACCCTTGGGGGTCAAGAAAAAACGGTATACAGCAACATAATTAAAATTACAACCTAATAACAAAAGAGCAGATGGTTAAGGGTTGTACTCTTAAGGACAGTAAAAAAGGAAGCACGAAATTCGTGCTTCCTTTTAATTTTGTCTTATACCGTAACAAGCAGGACATTTGGGTGCTAAACGTCACTCTTTAGGAGAACCTAAAACCCTTTCAACCTTGCTAAGTAAACAGCGGGTTAAATCACAGTTCTATTTTACAAGCATATTCTTCAAGCAAACGATTAATTTCTTCCTCGTTTTCATAGAATACATCGTCGCACTGTTCTAAAGTTTCCTCCGCTTCTTCGTCTTCCTCTTTTTTCTCTAATATCAAATAAGCTTTATATGCTTTATTCAGATTATTTTTCAGTTCTGCTGACAATATTTGTTCCAAGGCGGAAATTTCTTTGTTTAAATCACTTGTATTTTCAACATTAGTGAAATATTGGTCGTGTCCGCCGTTGTTAATTTCGCTTTGGTATGTCATAAGCTCTGCGTATGGAGAATCCACCTTTTCCTCAGTCCACAGCTCCCACATTTTGTTCCATTTTAATTGTTCTTCTGTTAATTCAGCCTTCTTTTTCTTAAAGATATCAACTAAACCCATGAAATCACCTCTAAGTTTACTATATAAAATTTTAGTTTATTTTTCAAGCGTTATTGTGAGACGGGTCTCACAGTGATATTTTTTATAAATCAAAAATGATATTAAAACCTTGCGGTTTTAGTGATATTTTATTCGCACCTGAACTCGCGAAGCGAATAACACTCGGCGGAGGCAGAATATCACTGCGAAGCGATACAACTCGCCTTAGGCAAATAAAACTGAGGCGCACTTCCTTACGGAGTGCGCCCCAAGCGGTCTTTTTTATCTTTCTATTTTCGCTTCGCCGTTTTCAACGGTTTGGGCGGTTATTGTAATTTTCTTTATGCTGTCGTCCGACGGTGTTTCAAACATAAGGGGTTGAAGCACACCTTCGATAATTGAACGAAGACCGCGCGCGCCTGTTTTACGCTCGATTGTGAGTTCGGCAATTTTTTCAAGCGCATCCTTTTCAAACTTAAGTTCAACGCCGTCCATTTTAAACAAGGCTTCGTACTGTTTGATAATCGAATTTTTAGGTTCGAGCATAATTCTTACCAAAGTTTCCTTATCCATACCCGAAAGGGCGGTTATAACAGGCATACGGCCGACAAGTTCGGGTATAATGCCAAACTTAACCAAATCCTGATGGGTAGCCTTGGTTGAAACGGCCTCGGTTTCACGGCTTTTGGGTGAGCGTACCTGCGCGCCAAATCCCAAACTGCTGCCGCCCATACGGCGTTCGATTACCTTTTCAATACCGTCAAATGCGCCTGCGCAGATAAACAAAATATTGGTGGTGTCAATTTGAATAAACTCCTGCTGGGGATGTTTTCTGCCACCTTGCGGCGGAACGTTAGAAACCGTACCTTCCAATATTTTAAGAAGCGCCTGTTGCACACCTTCACCGCTTACGTCGCGGGTGATAGATGCATTTTCGCTCTTGCGGGCAATTTTGTCGATTTCGTCAACGTAAATAATACCGCGTTGAGCCTTTTCAATATCGTAATCCGCCGCTTGAATTAAGCGCAACAAAATATTTTCAACGTCTTCACCAACGTAACCCGCTTCGGTCAAGGTGGTGGCATCGGTAATAGCGATCGGCACGTCAAGAGTTTTTGCCAAGGTTTGCGCCAAAAGGGTTTTACCCACACCGGTAGGGCCTAACATAAGCACGTTGCTTTTGCCCAACTCAACGTCGGTACCTTCGCTTTTAAAAATACGTTTATAATGGTTATAAACCGCTACCGACAAGGTCTTTTTGGCTTCGTCCTGACCGATTACGTATTGGTCTAACTTTTCTTTAATTTCTTGCGGTTTAGGTAATACAAATTCTTTTTTATCCTTATTTTTTGAGCGTTTTTTCGGCGGAAGTTCGTCTTCAAAAAGCAAGGAATTGCAAAACTGTATACAACTATCGCAAATATATACCCCCGGACCTTCTACAAGTCGGGTTACTTCATCCTGAGTTTTACCGCAAAAAGAACAGCAAATCTCCATATCTTTTCTGTTGGGCATTATTTTACCTCTTAGTTATTACTTTATCAATAAGACCATATTCACACGCTTCGTGAGCAGACATAAAGTTGTCACGCTCGGTATCACGCGCGATTTCTTCCAAAGATTTGCCTGTGTTTTCGGCTAAAATCTTATTTAAATTTTCGCGTGTTTTTTCAATATGTTTTGCGTGGATTAAAATTTCGGTTGCTTGACCTTGTGTACCGCCTAAGGGTTGGTGAATCATAATTTCGCTATTGGGGAGAGCGTATCTCTTACCCTTTGCGCCTGCAGATAAAAGGAATGCGCCCATACTTGCAGCCATACCCATACAAATTGTGCTAACGTCGCACTTGATGTATTGCATGGTATCGTAAATAGCCATACCAGCAGTTACCGAACCACCCGGGCTGTTGATGTAGAAGTTAATGTCTTTGTCGGGGTCTTGACCTTCCAAATAAAGCATCTGAGCAATAACAATACTTGCGGTAGTGTTGTTTACTTCTTCGTTGAGCATTATAATTCGGTCGTTAAGTAGGCGTGAAAAAATATCGTAAGAACGTTCTCCACGGCTTGTTTGTTCTAAAACATAAGGTACTAAACTCATAATTAATCTCCTTATTTAATATA
>JAZQTG010000004.1:0-1069 GCA_045630515.1 Acutalibacteraceae bacterium | reverse complement strand
TGGTATTTCTTCAGTCATCTTATATTGTTCGTTTTCTGGAACAATTTTTACAAGTAATCGGTCGTCATAAATGCCGCCAAATAAGACGTTATTGGAATATAGCAAGAACTCGCCCATCATTGGCCGGCAGGTAATATTCGGCGCTTCCGACAGTTGTTCTAAGATAAAATCGCGATATTCTTTGGTGCTTGCCATATTACGCCTTTCTGACAGGGTGTCTTATTACGGTTTTAAGCTTATTTACGTCGCATTTTCTGGGATCGCTTAGATAAATCTCATGATGGTATCTCGCATCAGTTATATCTAGCTCATAGCCGTTATCTTCGGCAAATTTA
Organism: Acutalibacteraceae bacterium; assembly: GCA_045630515.1. Classification (GTDB taxonomy): domain Bacteria; phylum Bacillota; class Clostridia; order Oscillospirales; family Acutalibacteraceae; genus UMGS1532. Next base: position 734 of record JAZQTG010000004.1, on the reverse strand, counting down.
TGCATTAGCTCAACAGTAGCCGGCTCGTCGTCGTAACTTCCGATATGCATGCATTGAACACATAAACCCTCGTCATAGGTTAAAAATTCCACCCTAGAAAAGTCTTGCTTCTTCTTTTTGATGGCTTCTTCTATTGCCCAGTCAAAATCTGCTTTCGTCACAAAGTCTGGTAAACGGATAATGGAGATGAAATTTAGGGTTTCTTTATGATCGTAATCTATACCATCTTTGCCATCTTGCCACCAAAAGCCCTCAAGTGGTGGGACAACGTATTCAAAGAACCCATCTATTTTATGATCGCCTTTATAACTCATCTTTATCGTATAAGCAACTCCGTAAAGTAACCCAAGCGTATTTTGGTAATCGCCATTTTCTTCATTAGGATTTCCTTTACCTCTAACGGCGACGTAGTTCATCTTCGGAACATCAACAATACTCGGTTTATTCTTCGGTAAATAGTATTCTTTGTATTCCTTTTTAAAATCGAAAGCCATATTAGTCCTTTGTATTAACTATACCACGTAGACCGCTCAGCACCTTTGCAACATAGTTAGCCGGCAATAGCCAACAAAAAAGGACGAGTCATATACTTTGTTTAACACTACTTAAATAAAGGAGACCCGTCCTATGAGTTATTCTACCAACCCTAGCCTAGAAAAAGCGAGAGGAAAAGCAATGAAATTGCTTTTCATAGATGAATTATCCATTCAAATAGTTGGGGATAGATTTGGTGT
>JAZQTG010000003.1:0-8159 GCA_045630515.1 Acutalibacteraceae bacterium | reverse complement strand
GCTATGACCGCGATATGCTCAACCGCCACGCCCCCCTCCCCATCGGCTACCGCAACTTCCCCGAAGACCGAGGAAAAGGTTGATTAATACAAAACACAAAGTTTTTCACACGGGATAACAATAAGAAAACAGCCCCGGCGGGACTATGGCTCACTTAGTAGAAAATAGCCTTTTTGTCGCTAAGTCTTTATTTATAAGCGTTTCACGTTTTTGCTAAGTGAGTACGAGTCCTATTTTCTGAGCGTTTGCGCAATGCTTTTTTACGGGGTAATTTACGGGGAACGCTTGACAAGTATTTTCTGATCTGGTAGATTCAAAGTCAACCACAACAGGCAACAGAAAATGAAAGTCACCTACAACGAAAAAGAGCGAATTTTTCAATTAAATTGGAAAGACTACGAAAAAGCAGCAAACGGCGAACGCCCGTATTGCCACACAGAAAGAGCATGGACGGGTAAAAAGCAACCTACAAAGAAAGAGAAAGACGAAAAAATTAAAGAATATCTCGCATTTTGTCAAGAGCAAGAAGAAAGAAGTAAAAATATAGCGGATGCAAAACGCAAAGCGATAGAGAATAATCAAGACTGTATCGTTAATGCGGGGGAATATTTTCTTCATTTACCTGAAGACGAATTATGTAAAAATATAGAAGCCGTGACAAGACCCAAGGCGCGCCAGATTTGCGATGAATTCGGCACGTTCATGAAGAATAATTTTCCGAATATATATCTTCATGAAGTGCGCGAAAAGCACATTGATGAATATTTTCATTCAATAAAAAAATTGGCTTACGGCGCACTAGACGGAAGAAGAAAAAGATTGCAATTTATTTTCAAAAATGTTGTAAAAAGAAATAAAGATAGCGAATTACCATTTAGAAACCCGCTTGAAGATTATAACCTTGAAAAAATCAGGGGTAATAATATAGTCAGAAAAATGCCCTTTAACCAGAAACAATTAAAAGCACTTTACAGCGAGACAGAAACCGCAAAAGGATACACAAAAGGAAACTATCAAAAACAATTAAAAGCACTGATATATTTTCATTGTGTAACTGGCTGGCGTAGTCAAGATATAACGGGGTTGAAATGGGAGCAAGTGAATTTTGAAGAGCGAACAATAACCATTGAACACAAAAAAACAAAAAAAGACGGCATAACAACAGTAATTTATATGACTGATATAATGTTGGATATTCTGAAAACTATAAAAGAAAATTTCGCAAATGACAAACTTAATTTTGCGCCTGAATTTGTTTTCCCTTTGCGTAAACATTTGGGAAAAAATACAATAGTAGATTTAGAAAAAGTTTCTTTAAACGGGTACGGAATAGTAAAAAAATATATAAATCACTTTAGAAAAAACCACGGATTAAATGAAACTAAAAAAAGCGGCGTAGAAAACCAAAACCCGTATACCCTGCATTCTTTACGTGATAGCGTAATTCAAGAATTATCGTTGACTGATTTTAATTCAGATAAAATTAATTATTTAGTCGGACATGCTATGTCCTCAATGAACGGCACAAATTATTTAAGACTAGAAGCGGAAGCAAAAAAAGCAACAAAATCAATGATAGAATATCTTGAAAATATAATTGGTGCGAAATTCTGGAATGATGAAGCGCGGATTCGTTCGGAAGAAGAAAAACAGAAAGAAAATTTAGAAGCAATTCGGAAAAATAAACCCGTAACAAGTGGCGGTTTTGTCATTGATATAGACCCCCGCACAGGTAAGCGCACCATGACGGGAATATAACACGAATATTTGCTTTTAAATAGCCCTAAAACGCGCTTTGAATATTTGGACGTACATTTTACCATTTAGAAGATAAAAACGCGCGCAAGGTGCAAATAAACGCAAAATAAAGAGCGGCTCAGAAATTGAAAATCTGAGTCGCTTTTTTTTAGAACTAAGAGAAATTATCTCTATAAATAAAGAATAGATTATTCTTCAACCCCGTAAAAAATTATTGTTTTTCTCATATTCGTAACGGCTGCATGTGTTCGGGGGCGCATGCAGCCGTTTTGTTTGCATGCGTTGCAAAGTGTCTGCACGCACTATTTTATTGTAAAATCAATGCTTTGTGTATTTTGGGTGCAGTTTCTCAAAGTGTCTGCACGCACTGAAAATTTTCTTTTATGTTTATTATTAATAGTTTATGCATTTTGAGCGCGCTGCATTTTTTAAGTGTCCGCAACTGAAGTATTATTTCGGAGAGATAATGTTATTTTATCTGCATTTAGTGCAGGTGTAGAGATAAAAATATTTTTTGAGAACTTGCATAAATAGATTCATGAAGATGAGAAAAACGATAAACGAAAATGAATTTTTGACTTATAACGCCGTGATTCGCGAACACATGAAGCGAATCGGGGTAAAAAAAGAAGATTCAGATCTCTACCGCAAAGAAGCAAACAGAATTTTTGCAATGGGGGGTGTAGTTTCTTTTGACTCTATCATTAACCAGAAAGATAAAATCACCCGCGCCAAACCGCTCAAAAATTCCCCTTTTGGTGAATTTATAACTAAGTATTACGAAAACGGAAAAAGAAGAAGCCTTGATTCATTCGTTTTATCGGAAAATGGTAAAAATTACGTTAGTAATATTTTAAATGAATATATAAAAGATTCTTTTTTAACGAACGGTAAAATCGCATCGGCAAACGCATTTTATAAAAAATTGCAAATGCAAATGAATGACGATATTTTGCGGATTTACTTAGAAAATAGCGGCATCAAATTTGAAGAAGAAGACAACGAAAAAGACCATTCAAAGAAGATTATTTTCCGTATAAACGGGCGTAAATGCACGTACTACGAAAACACTAATTTAATTTTTAACGGCTCAAAAAATTATAGCCCGTTTTTCTTTATTCTTGAAATGGAAACCGATATTTTAACCCCTGCACAAAAACGGGGCGAGATTGTCGGAGAAATTTTTACGGCGTACTGGAATTATCAATTCGGTAATACGGTTGACGCATGGAAGCCAGATTTTTCAAAAAAGAAAATAGACATAGACCGCGAAGCCCTCAAAGACCAGATAAAGCGTGAAATTTTGGAAGAATTACAAATTCAAAAAACAGATAACCATAAAGATAAAAGATTTACAAAATCAGAAATTTTAAACCAGATTCAGGCATGCCATGCCCCGCTCAATCTTCACAAAAATTTTAAAACTATCACCCGCGAAAACGTAGAAAAATTGACGGGCAAGAAACGAGAACAACTTCAAAATGCTTTTGTATATTTAGAAAAAAGAAGATTAAACACCGCAAAATATAGACCCGCTGACGGCTGGAAATTTGATTTTGCGAAAAATAATATTGAGTTGCTCTTTCGCTTGGATAAACGTAAATCAGCCGTTTATAATATTCGGCATCGGCCACTTAATCCCGTTAATCTTGGGGGTAAAGAAGTGAAAGAAATGGCGGTTAAAGGCCAGAAATATTCATTGCCGTTTGGGGTAGATAATTTAGACTTTGCTTTTAAATATATCTTTTTGTGTGAGGGAATTTTTGATTCTGTATTTTTGAAAAATTGCCTTGCATATAGCAACTGGATTATACCCCACGAAATGAACGAAACGATTCAGATTTTCAGAAATGCGGGTTTTCGCGTTATTCATATTTTAGATAATTTTCGCGCAGGTGATAAAGGCGGCATTCGCGGGTTACAAAGTATAGTCAATCGCGATTTTATGAAAAATGGCGATTTAGTTTATTCATGGGCTGAATATTCAGATTGCAAAGACCTGAACGAAATAGCCGTAAAAAATGATTTAGACGAAATTTCCCCCGATATTATTATTAATAATTGCTGGAATGAGCAAGACGCGCGCGCAGCCATTGCCGAATATTGCAGCCCCAAATTCACCCCGAAGCCCGCACGCACGTTGACGGAAGAAGAATATAAAATTATTTTTGCAGAAATAGAAAAAATGTCTTATTTTGAAGATGAAGAAGACGCTTCTTAAAATACGCTAGAACGCGCTAGAAGTTACAAAATGAGTAAATGCGCACGGGGTGAGTAAAACGCGCAGGAAGACACAAATAAACGCAAGCAATCGCAAAAAAAGAGCGGGTAAATCACCCGCTCTTTTTTCATTTTGTAAAATTATTATTATTCGGCTTTTTCGTCTTTTTTTTCTCTTTTTTTAACTACTCTTCTTTCTAAAATATAAGGTGCGGTATTATTAGAATTATATAATTCTGAAAATATATTTTGATGAAGTTTTATGAAGTCATTATATAGCGTACCTCCACCTATCCACGGCAGAGATATTTTTTTAATATCTAGCCATTTTTCTTCTTCATGGCTCCAAACAACTTTAAAATCTTTAACGTAATATTCAATATCTGTCCATATTTTGCACGTCAAAATATATGCGTTCGTTTCGGGTATGAATTCTCTTTTTTCAGTTTTAATAAATAATTTTTGGGGTAAATCTTTGTCTTTAATTTTTTCTGGCAATGTGACCGTTTGCATATTTTCGGGGATCTCGGTGACATATTCCCCTAATGCGTCTAAAATAGCATCTAAATCAACGTCTTCTATTGCGCTTATCGCATTATCAAATTCATCATTATCGTTTTCAGCCTTTTCTAATTTTTCCATTAATGAATCTGACGGCTCGTCCGTTTCGTCATATTTTTCTTGTAGAGCGTCAAATTTTTCTTGTAGAGCCTCACTTTCTGCGTGAAAATCTACCAAAATAGACTTTATTTCAGCATTGAGAGCAAAAACTTTACAAAATAATTTGTTAATTTTTGTTTGAAGACTTTTTTTCATACACCTGACGCATTATCAAATTTTTTATCATTTGTCAATCTTAAAATCAGGTAATGAGGAAAATATAATTTTAAATATTTTTCATGAACGAAGAAGAATTTTATAAAAACCTGATAAACGAAGCGCGCCAATTTTTAGAGTTGCAAGACCTATTCCAGAATATTCAAGTTGAAGAATTTCTAGTGCATTTTGAGAGAATATTAAAAAAAATTAAAGAAGAAGATTTTTCGCATTAAATAATATCATGATTGATTTAATATCTTTTCTTTTTAGTGTTTTTTTCTGTGTTTTAATTTTATTTTTAATTTTAGTTTGTCTTTCAATCGTGCTTGAAATTACACGCGATTTTTTAAAGTTTATAACCAGAAACGTGATTTTCATCTTTAAGAAAGTAAAGTCTATTTTCAAAAAGAATAAATAAAAATATGAGTAAGACAGAATATAAAGAAGACTGGCAAAAGCATAATTTTGAAGAAAATTTAATTAAGAGAGAATGCCCCGTACCAGATGAATTCATGAATGATATTTTTGATGACGAACAACGCGAGATTATAGCCGAATATCTAGCAGATTATCGCACTGAAGTCATTAAAATTATTCTGGATTTTATCACCAATATTACGGCGAACGGAAGAAGTAAAAAGAACAAAGATGCGCTTTATGTTCGCATTGCATCACGTGCCGTAATTCTGGATTCATTGCTAAATCACCGAGATTTTAAAGTTTTAGAATTAAAGTCACTTTACGGTATCAGTACACACCAATATTACGATGAAATAAATCGCTTAACGGAAGAATTAGAATCTCAAAATAAAAATATTAAAAGCCTTTTACAGCGAAAATGAGCATAGAAAACGACCAAACTGCACCGATACAACAAAGCGAACTTGAAAAAAAACTAAGTGGCAAGCGCGTTTTGATAATTGGAAGCGGTGCCGATATAGACGGGCGAAGACTTCAAAAGAAGATTGATTCAGATTTTTTTGACTACGTTGCAAGAATTAATAAGCATTACGGGGTAGAAAAAGATACGGGAACGCGCACCGATTTTATCTTCACGCGCTGGCATCAGTGGGTAAAAAAAGGCATGAATTTCTTTTCAGAAAATGAGATAGAGAACGCGCTTGAAGTTATAATTTTGAATCAACATATAGGCTATTCAGAGACAGAAAAGCAGATTCTTTTATCAGAAATTAATCACCCAAACGCAAGCGCAGGTTTGCAGGCGATTCATTATTTTTTAAATAGAGGTGCTAAAGAAATTTGGCTTTTGGGATTCGGTAAATATTCGGACGGCTTCAAAGAAAAAAGATATTGCGAAAATGCTTTTAATTTCAAAAAAGGCGAAAAAGATAATAACCCCGCTTATGACTGGAATAAAGAAAGAATATGGCTAGAAAATCAATCAAAGATTAAATTTTTATGAAGATAGATATATTAATACCTAATTCAAAAGAAAGTGTGCGTTTACCCAATAAAAATAGAATATTAAGACGTTACACGCTAGAATATTTAAACGAAGAATTAGAGCGCGTGAAAGAAATTTTCGGTGATGAAGTGGTAATTCGGATTATTGAATTGAGAAACAGAAAAGTGCCAGTAGATACAAGCGCAGACCATAAATTAAACTTCAAAATTACGCCCCTATACTGCCCCGATGAAGTATCAGGCGACATGAAGCCATTACTTCAATATTTTGACGCTATTTCTAATTCTGATTATAAAATCCTTTTACAACTAACGCAACCGAAGAAAAGAGCACTTTTGATTGCTGACGTTATAAAAGAAGCATTATCAGGCGAAGAAAGATTAATAACTTCATTTGTGAATTTACCTTTTGAGAAGTGGCGAATTCTTAATGATGAATTATCAAACTGGCATGAAGAAATACGAAAAGAAGATTCTTCTTTTAACCTGTATGACGGCGCAATATATGGCTTCAAAAATAGCGGTCTATTATGGGCGCATCAGAAAGAGAAAAAAATGATTCTGAACTATAAAGGCGCAGTAATGGATATTGATTTTAAAGAAGATTTAGACCGATTTATTAAGGAGATAAAAGAATGATTTACGTTTCATTTATTACGAAAGAGCAAGGCGAATTGACGCATCTACACGCGCAAGCAATTAAGAAAATTAGACCCAAAGCAAATATTCTGTATATATCAAAAGACCCCGTAAAAGTTGCATCAGGAGCAAGGAATATTCATGGCGTAGATATTCAGTTAAACGGCTATAACTCATTATTAAATCTTTTAACCGCCTTGAAAATAATTTTTCAAAATTATGACAACGAAATTTGCATCACTTCAGTTACAAGTGTGATAATCGGTGACGTTGAAGAAGCATATATTAACCACGGCGTTAATTTTTTGGGATTCATGGCTAATAATTCACTATTACCTTTAAAATCTTTATTCGTGATTAACCAGAAAACTTTAGAAAAAATAATGCACTATTTGAGTAAAAAAGAATATTGGGATTTATTCGGTAGAAATGCTTTAGAAGTCTTATTAGGTCTGGCGGTATTAGTTGAAGAAGAAATTAATATTAAATTGTTTCAATGCGTGCAACCAAAAGCAGATAGCGCATTATTCGCTTATTTTAATTCTGGTTTTTATGGCGATAGTGAGCGATTAAAATCAATCAATATTTGCGTTGAAGTGGATAATATGCCATATTTAGCGGGATATATTCAGGCGCGTTTAAGCCTTAATGAAGCCATAAAAAGAGCCATGCAGCATATTCTACACACAAGAAAAAAGTAAATTAAATTAAAAATATTTTCGCTAAATACATTCAGATATGAAAATTTCACGCGAAAATATTTTTAATGATTTTTTATCGGAATTCTGCAAAACATTAGAAGATTATTCAAATTATCTTTTCTTTTCGGACGGTAGAATATATTCAAATAAACAAAAGAGATTTATCGGCTATAAGTTACCAAATGGGTATATTGGATGCACGCTTACAAATGATAGCGGAAAACCTGAAAAGAGTTATATTCACCGCTGGATTTATAGAGCGTTTAAGGGTGAAATAGAGCAAGGGAAAAACGTAAACCATATTGACGAAAACAAAGAAAATAATTCACCCTCAAATCTAGAATTAACTACACCAAAAGAGAATTGCAATCACGGTACACGAAAACAAAGAATAAGCATTACACGCCGCAAAAATGAAGCGAAAAAAAGACTAGAGCATTTAGAATATTTAGAGTGGAAATATAGAGAGAACGCAAATAAAATTACGAATATTTTAAAAGAAAAATTAGAACTTTACGAAAAAATTAAAGGACTGGATGAAGAAGAAAATCGGGTTTTGACTGAGTGGAAAATTAAGAATAAGTTAAGATAGATTTA
>JAZQTG010000002.1:0-2220 GCA_045630515.1 Acutalibacteraceae bacterium | reverse complement strand
GGGGGGGCAACTTGTCTTCCTAAGACCGCTTGGCCTCCGACTTAGTAATGTACCTAAGAAATTTAAGTTAAATACAAACTGAACTCCTTGTGGATCTAAGTCAAAGAAAGTAATTGTATCTTCTAACTTTTCTGTTACATCTTCTGGATATAAGTATTCTTTCGTAGTTGTTCCTAGTGGATGCTTGACACCTGCACCATTGATTAAAATGTCGCAAGGTCTGAATTTCTCTAGAATTACTTCATGAGCAGCTTTTAAGCTTTCTTTGTCTAGAACGTTTGCTTCTACACCGATTGCAATACCGCCTTTTTCTTGTACTTCTTTCGCTTTCTTTTCGGCGTTTTCCAATTTAAGGTCTAACACTGCTACTTTTGCTCCACATGCAGCTAAAGCATCAACGAATTGACCACAAAGGATACCTGCTCCACCCGTTACAACAGCAACTTTGTCTTTTAAATCAATTTCAAAAGGTAAAAAAGTATTCATTTTACTAAGTCCTCCAGAGTCATATTAGTGCCTCAGGCAAGTTAACTATTATCGCCTTTAGCCATTTATTTCAATGGTTTATGCATTTGATTGCATAATTTTCCCATATAAAACAAAAGTTTAAAACATAATTGTTAGTGCGACTATATATCGTTACCTTAAATTACAGGCATACTGTATATTGTCTTACTTTACAACCAATTATTCTTTAGCCTCACGTTTTGCTGCTAAATCTTCTTGCATTTTCGCTAAACGTGTTTTATTTAATGGATAGAAGAAAATTAAGATTAAGAAAATAACCAAGTACACGATTGCTGGGACTAATGTCGCCAACGTATGAATTCCATTAAGTGCTTCATCCGTTTGAACTTCGCGTGCAGCATCATAACCTATTGCACTAATTGCAAAACCACCGATACCACCAGCAATTGCTTGACCTACTTTACGAGCGAATGAATAAACAGAGTAGACTGTTCCATCCTCACGTTGGTCAGTTAAGTACTCTTGATAATCAATAACATCTGTTACAAACGCCCAAATTACTGTATTAAACAATCCAAATCCAATAAACCCAATGAATGAAATAACTACGAAAGTTATTGCATTAATATCTTTTAGAAAGAATAATACGAAATAAGCGGCACTAGCAATTGCCATCCCAACAATTGACATTTCCTTCTTACCAAACTTAGTTGTGAGCGTTTTTACAAATGGGGCTACAAGTAATACAGCTCCTGTTTGAGCAAAACTAACTAAACTTAAAGTGGCAGCACTTGAGAAGTAATCTTTAAATAAATACACGTTAACAGAACCAACAAGCATCATGTTCATCATAAAAATTAATGATGCAGCTAGTATTGCAATTAGTGGTTTGTTTTTCACTAAACCTCTCAACGTCTTCTTTAGATTCATCTTTTCAGCTGAACCTGCTGGAGCAACGATGCGCTCAGTCGTAAGTTTGTAGCAAGCCATATAGCAGCTAATCGAAAGAATACCAAATAGAATTGCGGCCATAAAGAAGCCGTCTGCATCTGCTTTATTATCAACAAAGACAATAAGCGGTCCTACTGCGTTTATTATTAAACCGGCTAATGTTGCACCGATTGTACGATAAGTAGAAAGACTTGCACGTTCTACTGGATCATCCGTCATTACTGAAGCCATTGAACCGTAAGGAATGTTAACAGTACTATATAAAGTCCCCCATACAATATAAGTTACAAAAGCATACGCTTCATAGAATCCCGTAGACATACCAGGAATATAAACAAACATTAGCACCCCTGTAAACACAAGCGGGAATGACATTCTAAACACCCAAGGTCTAAACTTACCATTTTTCCCTGGCTTTCTTGTGTCAATAAAGCGTCCCCAAGTAACATCGGCAATTGCGTCCCAGAGACGAGCAATTAAGAACAGTCCACCAACCCAAGCTGCACTTAGCCCATAAACGTCCGTGTAGTAAACCATTAAAAACGAACTTACTAATAAGAAGAAGAAGTCATTACCGAAATCACCAAACAAATATCCTAATTTATCACGCATACCAAACGGTCTCACGTTTTTAGTTCCCTCCAATTTACTCTACCTTGTTAACCTATTTTGTTAACCTTTCTTGGAAAATATACTAGTTAAAAATCGCCAGACTGTTGACCGCGTCTCTGTATATCTGAAAGAGTTTTTAAATTTGACAATGTTCGTTATTCCTTAAATGTGGATTAAGGAATTAATTCA
>JAZQTG010000001.1:0-1158 GCA_045630515.1 Acutalibacteraceae bacterium | reverse complement strand
TTAACCGGCAGGTCGCAGGTTCGAGTCCTGCCTTCGGAGCCATGGCCCGTTGGTCAAGTGGTTAAGACACCGCCCTTTCACGGCGGTAACACGGGTTCGAATCCCGTACGGGTCATATTAAGTATGAAGCACACGCTTCATGCTTTTTTTGTATTTTTAAAGGTTAATTATAGCAACGAGGTTTGTACGCCTATATTATTCGAAAAAAATAAGTTTAAAGTATATATATAAATGTTAATATATGTTAATATTTATATTAATTTGTGTTAATATAAATAAAGATGTTTTTTGTATAGTCTAAAAGTTAAATTTGTGTCAAAATTGTAAACATAATAATAAAAAAAACGATAATATAGTTATATATTAAAAAGTGGTAGGAGGTGAAATTATATGAGAATTGCGACTTTAGTTAAAGGTACTGGAGCGGATTTTGAACAACGAAAGTTGCAGTTGGCCCGCCGTGACATGGATCAAGCATATAAAAAGAATGCAAAATATGTGAATGCAACTAAAAATCCAATGCTACTTGCTCTTGAAAATTTATTATCTGGTAAGACGGAAAAAGAGTTGCATGAAAGAGACTTAGCTACGAAGCAACAAGAAATTTTTGAAGAGCATTTACCACGAGAAGAAAAGCTACAGCTACCAGAAGTGAAGCAAGAGGTTATAGGATTAGTCTCGACAGATCGTGAAGCTAGTGCTCATTTGCAAGATAATAAAGTAGCAGGTGCAAGTTTCAAAGAGACAATTACGTATACGAATGTTCCAGATGGGCAAAAATATGATATAGGTCGCGAAGAATTGATACAAGCGCCGCCTACTGATTCACTACAAGAAACAATTGAATTGCTTGAAAAAATTCACCAAGCAGCGCTTGCCCCAACAAATCCGTCATTACAGGACTTACGTGTAGCGGCGAGTGCAGAAGGCCAAATTCAAGAGGTGCGTGGGGAATTAACAACCGGAGTAATAGAGGCGTATGAGAGCAACCTCCCTCCATTTAAAGACGAATCATTGGATGTTAAAATTCCAGAGCGTTTTTTAAAGAATGTAGAGCGTAATGCAGAAGCAGATACGATTTTCGGAAAAGATTTAGAAAAGCTTTTATTTAACCGTACTTTTAATAAAGCAAAAACGGTATACACAAATCATATAGAG